>NZ_CP058954.1:0-2049443 GCF_013423865.1 Limosilactobacillus mucosae
TTGATTGAGCTAAACTCGCTCTGGGAATCGGTTCAAAAAGAGTTTCGCAAGACCACTGGCAGCGTAACCTATAACAACCTGATTGCACCAGCCAAAGCAATTTCTCTCGAAAACAATCAGCTGACCATTGAGCTGCCAACCAAATCTCACCGGGACTTTTGGCAAAACGAGATGACTGCTAAGCTCAAGGACCTGCTGTTCAACGAAACCCTGGTTCATATTGAGCCACGCTACACGCTTGAGAGAGAGCTCATGACTCCATCTTCGCCAGCCGGTGGAATCATGACCAACCAGACACCCTTAAATCCAGAATATACATTTGAAGCTTTCGTTGAAGGCCGCAGCAATCAGATGGCCTATGCTTCTGCCTATGCTGCCTCTGAACAGCCTGGCGGACTTTATAATCCACTCTTGATCTATGGCGGCGTTGGCCTTGGCAAGACGCATTTGATGCAGGCCATTGCTAACAACATGCTACGGCATAATCCCAACGCCAAGATCAAATACGTTACCAGCGAAACCTTCACCAATGACTACATCAATTCGATCAAAAACAACAACCAAGAGCAGTTCCGGCGCGAGTATCGTGATCTGGACGCTTTGTTGGTCGATGATGTCCAGTTCTTTTCCAATAAGGAAGGCACCCAGCTGGAATTTTTCAATACTTTCAATTCGCTGCATGACAACAACAAGCAGATCGTTTTGACCGCTGACCGAAATCCCAAGCAGATCCCTGATTTGACTGATCGGCTGGTCTCACGCTTTGTCTGGGGAGTTCCAGTCGAGATCACCTCGCCAGATCTAGAAACACGAACCGCCATTTTGCGCAGCAAGGCCGAAGAAGAGCAGATCAACGTTCCCAATGACGTTTTAAGCTTTATTGCCAGCAAGGTCGACACCAACGTCCGCGAGTTGGAAAGCGCGCTGCTGAGAGTTCGCGTAGCCGCCCAGCTTCATCACGCGCCCATCACGATTGAACTGGCCAATGAAACGCTCAAGGGCATGGAAGCTGCCGATGAGGCGGTAATCTCGATTGACTTGATTCAAAAAAAGGTTGCGGCTTATTATAATATCCGCCAGTCTGATATCGTGGGGAAAAAACGCGTCAAGCAGATCGTCTTTCCGCGCCAGATTGCCATGTATCTTGCCCGAGAGCTGACCGAAAGCTCACTACCTAAGATTGGCAAGGAATTTGGCGGCAAGGATCATACCACGGTTCTCCATGCCATCGATAAGATTGAAAAACAGCTGGCCGAGGATGATAATTTACAAGACGACATCCGCAACCTTAGAATGGAGCTGCAGCCTTGATTGTGGAAAACTAAAAAGTTATCCCCAAGATATCCACAGCTTTTCCACAGTTATGAAAACTTATAGCTGTTGGGTCCAGGCCATTTTTCCACATTATCCACAGGTCCTATTACTACTACTAAACTTATATAATATATATATAAAGCAACAAGGAGAGATTCATTTATGAAATTCACCATTAATCGCCCAGCATTCATTAATCAGCTTAACAACGTCTTAAGAGCCATCTCATCTAAAACTACGATTCCGATTCTGACTGGTCTGAAAATGGTTGTAACTGATCATAGCGTCATCTTGACTGGCAGTGATGCTGATATTACGATCGAATCAACTCTGGATGCCAGTGATAGCAGCTATGGCCTGTCAATTGAAGAACCGGGGGCAATCGTTTTGCCGGCTCGTTTCTTTAATGAAGTAATCAAAAAGCTGCCAGACAAGCAGGCAACGATTGAGGTCTTTAATGGTCTGCAGGTGCGGATTACCTCAGGGACGGCTGAATTTACGATCAACGGTCAGGATGCCAACAATTATCCACACCTGCCAGAAGTCGAAAGTGAAAATACGGTTGAACTGGCTTCTGACATGCTGCGTGAAGTTATTGACCAGACACGGATTGCCGTTTCTAAACAAGAAAGTCGGCCAATTTTGACTGGGATTCACGTAACTTTAAATAATGGGATCTTAACGGCAGTAGCTACCGACAGTCACCGTTTGGCACAACGCAAGGTTGAGTTGCCAGAAACGGCTGATCGTGATTTTGACATCGTTTTGCCAGGGGCCTCAATGACGGAACTGGCTAAAATGATTGCCGATGAAAAAGATGGCGTTAAGATGCAGATTACCGAAAATCAAGCCCTGTTTATTTTTGGCAATACGCATTTCTACTCGCGCTTGCTGGAAGGCAACTATCCAGAAACCAGCCGCTTGATTCCAGAATCATCCGATACGCGTTTGGAGATCACGGCCAGCGATCTGTTGGCTTCGATCGAACGGGCCTCGCTGCTGTCTCATGAAAGCCGCAACAATGTCGTTAAGCTGAGCGTCAACCCAGAAAACAAGATTGCAACGGTTTCGGGCACGTCAGCTGATGTTGGTAACGTTGAAGAAGAAATCAATGCTGACCAGATCGTAGGCAACCCATTGGAAATCTCGTTCAACCCTGACTATATGCGTGATGCCTTAAAGTCATTTGGTCAAACCAAGATTCTGATTTCATTTACGACGGCGCTGCGGCCATTTACCCTGGTACCAACTGAAGAAAAAGCCAATTTTGTTCAGCTGATTACGCCGGTTCGGACTTACTGATTCAAATAAAACTGTTGAAAAAGCATCCACTTATCCACAGTGGATGCTTTTTTGTTGTGGAAAAGTGATTAAATTAGCGGAATTTGGTGGATAAATCATTCGCTAGTTTAAGATAGCGCTTAAATCGCTGAAATTTGCCTTCTGAGCAAAGATAACCTGTTTTAGATAAAAATGATTAATTGGGATAAGATTTGCTGATACGGCCTAAAAATGCCCTTTAATTTGTTTTTGCGTCTTATAAAAGCTATAATAGAACAGCAAGCATAAAGTAGGTGAAAAGTATGCAAAATTCAAAAAAAGTCGCAATCAGCAGTGAATTCATTACGCTTGGCCAGCTGCTGAAAGAAGAAGGCATTATTCCCACTGGAGGAGCTGCCAAATGGTTTTTGCGTGAACATGAAGTCAAAGTCAACGGCGAATCAGAGGCTCGTCGGGGTCGCAAGCTGCGGGTTGGCGATCAGATCGAGATCAGCGGTATTGAAAACGTTGAGATCGTAGCTGAATAATCAATGTATCTTTCGGAAATCGAGCTGCGGAATTTTAGAAATTATGAGGACCGTCAAGTTGAGTTTTCCCCAGGCATCAATGTCTTTATTGGAGAAAACGCCCAAGGCAAGACTAATCTGCTGGAGGCCATCTATGTCTTGGCAATGACGCGCAGCCACCGAACCGCTAACGATCGTGAGCTGATCAACTGGCAGGCTAAGGAAGCCATGGTTAAGGGCACGGTTATCAAGCAGACGGGACGGGTACCGTTGGAAGTGCTGTTGGGTACGCGTGGCAAACGAGTCAAGGTTAATCATCTTTTTCAATCGCGGCTGTCGACTTATATCGGCAATCTAAACGTAGTCTTATTTGCTCCAGAAGACCTGGCACTGGTTAAAGGAGCCCCTCAGGAACGGCGTCAGTTTATGGATACGGAGTTCAGTCAGATGAGCAGCCGCTATCTGTATGCCATTAGTCAGTTTAGAGGTCTCTTAAAGCAGCGCAATGAATATTTGAAACAGTTGAAGTATGGCAGCCAGGTCGATCAGGTATTGTTGGAGGTCTTGTCCGATCAGCTGGCAGAAAGCGGCGCGGCAGTAATGGCGATGCGCTTTAAGCTGCTTAAGCGGCTGGAGACATGGTCGGCTCAGCTGCATGAGCATATTTCCCAACAAAAGGAAGTCTTAAAGCTGAAATATATTTCCCAGGTTATGATTGATGAAAAAACGGCTGAAAATGAAATTGCCGAGCAGCTGCAGAAGCTGTATCACGAGCATCAGTCGCAAGAGATCAAGCTGGGGACGACGCTTTATGGACCACAGCGCGACGATATTCGTTTTTTGGTCAACGAGCAGGACGTTCATCGCTTTGGCTCGCAAGGACAGCAGCGGACAACGGCATTAGCGGTCAAGCTGGCAGAAATCGATCTGATGAATGAACAGACCGGCGAGTACCCATTACTGCTGCTGGATGACGTCTTGTCCGAACTTGATAATGATCGCCAGACCCATCTGCTGACTGCCATTCAGGATAAGGTTCAGACGTTTTTGACAACGACCAGCTTAAGCGGCGTAGCACGACAATTGATCAATCGCCCAACGATTTTTCAGATTGCCCATGGAACGATTGACAAGGAGGATAAAAAGTGAGCGATAAAGAACTTGAAGCAGAAAAGAAAGCGGAACTGGCCAGTGAGTACGATGCCAGCCAGATTCAAGTCTTAAAAGGGCTGGAAGCAGTCCGGAAGCGCCCTGGGATGTACATTGGCTCCACCAGTGCTCAAGGGCTGCATCACCTGGTCTGGGAAATCGTCGACAATGGTATTGACGAAGCCTTGGCCGGATTTTGTGATGAGATCAATGTCGTTGTTGAACCAGACAACAGCATTACGGTAACCGACAACGGACGGGGGATCCCGATCGATATTCAAAAAGAAACCGGCAAACCAGCACTGGAAACGGTCTTTACCGTTCTGCATGCCGGTGGTAAGTTCGGCAGCGGCGGCTACAAGGTTTCTGGTGGTCTGCACGGGGTTGGGGCCTCAGTCGTCAACGCGCTGTCAACCGAGCTGGATGTCTACGTAACGCGGCAAGGCAAGGAATACTATATGGACTTTGACCATGGCCACGTTAAGACGCCGATGAAAGTCGTTAAAGAAGGCGTCTCGGAATTAAAACACGGCACCCGGGTTCACTTTAAGCCAGATCCAGAAATCTTCCGTGAAACGACGGTCTACAACATCAAGACGCTGACGGATCGAATTCGCGAATTGTCTTTTTTGAACAAGGGCCTAAAGATCACGATTGAGGACAAGCGAGAAGAAAAGCCAACCCGGCAAGAGTTCCATTATGAAGGCGGGATTCGGCACTACGTTGAATTCTTAAATGAAGGCCAAGAAGTCCTGTTTGACCCGCC
The DNA here is from genome assembly GCF_013423865.1 of Limosilactobacillus mucosae. Taxonomy (NCBI): domain Bacteria; kingdom Bacillati; phylum Bacillota; class Bacilli; order Lactobacillales; family Lactobacillaceae; genus Limosilactobacillus; species Limosilactobacillus mucosae. Next base: position 5,017 of record NZ_CP058954.1, read on the forward strand.
AATCTATGTGGAAGGCGAGGACAAGGGCATCACGGTTGAGGTTTCCCTGCAGTATACGACGGGATACCGCAGCACGCTGATGACTTTTACCAACAACATTCACACTTATGAAGGCGGAACGCACGAAACCGGCTTTAAAACCGCTTTGACGCGCGTTATCAATGACTATGGCCGAAAGAGCGGTCAGCTGAAGGGGAATACGACGCTTTCCGGTGATGATGTGCGTGAAGGATTGACGGCAGTCGTTTCAATCAAACACCCTGATCCACAGTTTGAAGGACAGACCAAGACCAAGCTGGGCAACTCGGATGCACGGACGGCAACCGACCACATCTTCAGCGAGATGTTTGCGCGCTTTTTGATGGAAAATCCGGACACAGCGCACAAGATCGTTGAAAAGGGAATGCTGGCTTCCAAAGCGCGGGTAGCCGCCAAACGGGCTCGTGAAGTTACGCGTAAGAAGAGCGGCTTGGAAATTTCAAGATTACCCGGGAAATTAGCCGACAACACCAGCAAGGATCCAGAAATTTCGGAATTGTTCATCGTCGAGGGTGACTCGGCCGGTGGTAGTGCCAAGCAGGGCCGTTCCCGCTTGACGCAGGCGATTCTGCCAATTCGTGGTAAGATTCTCAACGTTGAAAAAGCTGGGATGGACCGCATTCTGGCCAATGATGAGATTCGTTCGCTGTTTACTGCTCTAGGGACTGGTTTTGGCGGTGATTTTGACATTACCAAGGCCAACTACCACAAGCTGATCATCATGACCGATGCCGATGTGGACGGTGCGCACATTCGGACGCTGCTGCTGACGCTTTTCTATCGCTATATGAAGCCAATGATCACCAATGGCTATGTCTATATTGCACAGCCGCCACTGTATCAAGTTCGGCAGGGCAAATTCGTCAAGTACGTCGAATCAGACGAAGAGCTGCAAAACGTCTTGAACACGCTGCAGCCAAGCCCTAAGCCAGTAATTCAACGCTACAAAGGGCTGGGTGAAATGGATGCCGAACAGCTCTGGGAAACAACGATGGATCCAGAAAAACGCCATCTGCTGCGAGTTGACCTGGATGACGCTGCTGAAGCGGAAAAGATCTTCCCAATGCTGATGGGAACCAAAGTCGGTCCGCGGCGCGAGTTTATTGAAGAAAATGCCAAGTTTGTCGAGAACTTGGACCTGTAAAATCAGCTAAGGAGGAAAAAACGTGGCAGATCAAGATATGCCAGGGCGCATTACCGATGTCAATCTGACTGGATTGATGAAAAATTCATTTTTGGATTATGCAATGAGCGTCATCGTTGCCCGGGCCCTTCCAGACGTTAGAGATGGGCTGAAACCAGTTCAGCGGCGAATCCTTTATGGGATGAATGAACTGGGCGTGACGCCAGACAAGCCATATAAAAAATCCGCACGTATCGTTGGTGACGTTATGGGTAAGTTTCACCCCCATGGCGATTCCTCGATCTATGAAGGCTTAGTGCGGATGGCGCAGGACTTCAGCTATCGCTACATGCTGGTTGACGGCCATGGTAACTTTGGCTCGGTTGATGGCGACGGGGCAGCCGCCATGCGTTATACCGAGGCCAGAATGAGCAAGATTGCCGTTGAGATGCTGCGTGACATCAATAAGAATACGGTTGACTTTCAAGACAACTATGATGGCAGCGAAAAGGAGCCAACCGTTTTGCCGGATCGGTTCCCTAATCTTTTGGTCAATGGTGCCTCTGGGATTGCTGTCGGGATGGCAACCAATATTCCCACGCATAACTTAGGCGAGGTAATTGACGCCATTCATCTGCTGATGCAGAATCCGGATGCTACGACTGAAGAGTTGATGAAGGTGCTGCCGGGACCTGATTTTCCAACCGGCGGCGTAGTCATGGGCAAGTCTGGAATCCGTAAGGCCTATGAAACGGGACGTGGAACGATTATTGTCCGCGCCAAGGTTGACATTGAAGAGGCCAAGAATGGTCGTCAGCGTATCGTCGTTCATGAGATTCCTTACATGGTCAACAAGGCACGCTTGATTGAGCGAATTGCCGAATTGGCTCGTGAAAAAGAAATCGAGGGGATTACCGATATCAATGACGAAACCGACCGTGAAGGGATGCGGATCGTGATTGACGTTCGGCGTGATGCCAGTGCTGAGGTCATCTTAAACAATCTGTACAAGATGACGCTGATGCAGACGACTTTCAATTTCAATATGCTGGCCATCGTCAACGGAGCGCCGAAAGTCTTAAGCCTTAAGCAGATCCTGCAGCACTACCTTGAACATCAGATCAACGTGGTTCGGCGGCGGACGGAATTTGACCTGAAAAAAGCGCAGAGTCGCGATCATATCGTGCAGGGACTTTTGATTGCCCTTGATCATATTGACGAGATCATTAAAATCATTCGCGAGGCGCAGACCAGCGAGATTGCCAAGGAGCAGCTGATTGACCGCTATACGCTGGATGATCGTCAGGCGCAAGCGATTTTGGACATGCGGCTGGTGCGGCTGACCGGGCTTGAACGTGAAAAGATTGAAAACGAGCATCAAAAGCTTACCGAGGCAATTGCCGACTACCAAGACATCTTGGCGCATGAAGAACGCATCAATCAGATCATTTACGATGAACTGTTAGAGATTCAGCGCAAGTTTGGCGATCCACGTCGGACTGAGCTGCAGGTCGGCGATATTACCGATATTGAAGACGAGGATCTGATTGAAGAAGAAGATATCGTCGTCACGCTGACTCATAATGGCTACATCAAGCGGCTGCCGGTTGACGAATTCAAGTCGCAAAATCGTGGTGGTCGCGGCGTTAAAGGAATGGGCGTACACAAAGATGACTTTATCGAGCATCTGATCTCCAGTTCCACGCATGATATTCTGCTGTTCTTTACCAATTCAGGCAAGGTCTTCTCTATGAAGGGCTACGAGGTTCCAGAGTATGGCCGTTCAGCTCAGGGAATTCCAATCATCAACCTGCTTGGCATCGACAATCACGAAAAGATTACCGCGGTGATCAACGTTTCGAATGCTGCCGATGATACCGACAAGTTCCTGTTCTTTGTTACTAAGCAGGGGACGGTCAAGAAGACGCCAGTTGATGACTTTCGTAATATTCGCAGCAATGGTCTGAAGGCAATCCAGCTGCATGATGGCGATGAGCTGATTCACGTCAACATTATTGATGGTCAGCAGAACATGATCTTAGGGACGCGACTTGGCTATGCAGTCAGTTTCAATGCTGAAGACGTTCGTTCGATGGGTCGCTCGGCTGCCGGTGTACGGGGAGCCAAGCTGCGGGAAGGCGACTGTGTTATCGGCGCCGCACCGCTTGATTCGGACAGCAATGTTTTCGTAATCAGCGAGAATGGCTTTGGTAAGCAGACGCCAGCTACTGAATACCCAATTAAGGGTCGTGGCGGTAAAGGAATCAAGACCGTCAACGTAACGGCAAAGAATGGTCCATTGGCTGGTTTGACGACGGTCAAGGGCGATGAGGACATCATGCTGGTAACCGATAAAGGCGTGATCATTCGTTTTGGCATCGAGACCGTTTCACAGACTGGTCGTGCCGCCGTGGGAGTGCACCTGATTCGAATGGATGATGATTCCAAGGTAGCTACGATGGCTAAAGTGGCCAAGGAAGATCAGACGGATCAAGATGATGATGCTTTACCTGCTGAAGAAGATTCCGCAGCATCTGAAACAGAAAACAACTAAATAAAATGCAAAAGCTGAATTAAGGCATATAGTTTAATCAGAGGGCCGCAATTCAGCTTTTTTGATTAGATGATTGAATCGCTTGTAATTGATTTTTATTTATGCTAATATCTTTGTCTGTGAGTATACGTAAAGACGTCTGCTCTCCTTGCTCTTATTAATCTTGAAAATAAGAGCCAGAGTCCATAAGGAGGTGTAACATTCATGGAAACACGCAAATATGAAATTACTTACATCATTCGTCCAGACATCGAAGAATCTGCTAAGAGCGAACTGGTAGCTCGCTTCGACAAGATTCTGGCGGACAATGGTGCCAACATCATCGATTCAAAGGATTGGTCAACGCGTCGGTTTGCCTACCCAATCGCTAAGTACACTGAAGGTACTTACCATGTAGTCAACCTGACTGCTGACAGTGACGAATCTCTGAACGAATTTGACCGTCTGGCTAAGTTCAGCGACGATATTCTGCGTCACATGATTGTTAAGCGCGAAGCCTAAGTCGCGTTGCAATCCAAATTGAATAAGTTTTAGAGAGGAGTACGAGGTCCATGCTTAATCGCGTCGTATTAACCGGTCGTCTGACAAGAGATGCTGAATTGCGCTACACTCAAGGCGGCACATCAGTGGCCTCCTTCACGCTGGCCGTTGATCGTCAGTTTCGGAATGCTCAAGGTGAGCGTGATGCCGACTTTATCAACTGTGTTATCTGGCGAAAGCCAGCCGAAAATTTTGCCAACTTCACCCATAAAGGTGCCTTGGTAGGAATTGACGGTTCTTTACGGACACGCAGCTACGAAAACAATCAAGGCCAGCGCGTCTACGTAACGGAAGTACAGGTTGATAACTTTGCATTGCTGGAACCGCGTCGCAATGGCGGTCAGCCCTACAGTGGCGGTCGTTCTCAGTCAAACTTTGGCAATGGTCAAGGCAACTGGAACAACAATCAGTCACAGTATAATGGCGGTGGTTATCAGCAAGGCTTTGACAACGGTCGTGCTTCTCAACCAATGGGAAATTCATCATTTGGCAATCAAGGCGGATTCAACAATCCCTTTGAAAATGCACCAATGCCTGGTCAAGAAACACCAGTCCACAATGATTTTCCATTCGGCAATGAAGATTCTCAGCCAGCTGCACCATCAAACAATGATGCCGCTACGTTTGATCTAAACGACAGCGTTCTGCCAACCAATGGCCAGCCTGCCGCTGATTCAACCAATGCCAGTGCAGCACCAAAGTCAAATGACACTAAGTCTGCTGACAGCACGGCTGAAGATGATTTGCCATTTTAATTTAAAACCAAATACATGATTTAAGGAGGGTAATTTCATGGCTCAACAACGTCGTGGCGGTCGTCGTCGTCGCAAGGTCGACTTTATCGCCGCTAACCACATTGAATACATTGACTACAAAGACACTGATTTGCTGAAGCGTTTCATCTCTGAACGGGGCAAGATTTTGCCACGTCGAGTAACGGGTACCAGCGCCAAGAACCAACGTCGTCTGACGGTCGCTATCAAGCGTGCACGGATCATGGGTCTGCTGCCATTCGTTGCTGAAGACTAATTCAGCTGATAATTTAAAACATGATGGCCAGTGTCATCATGTTTTTTTTTGCCTTTATTCAAACAATGATGAAAAACGTGAACGGTGAGTTGCCGAACCGATTGTGATAAGATAGGGATATCTAGATTGTCGTTACAGGAGAAAAATATGGGTAATTTCTTTCGACATAACAATTGGAATTTTTTAATTAAGAATCACGCAGTTCGCTGGAATTTCTGCTATCTGGCTTTGATGACGATCATCTGTCTGATGCTGGCTTTTAAAACCAGCTGGATTCTAGGAACGGTATTATTGGCAATTGCCTTTGTGGGGATCTGGATCAGTGCTCATCAGCTGCGTCGTCTGGTAGTTGATACTGAAGAATATATCAATAATCTGACATATCAGGTTCAACGAGGCCAGCAAGAGGCGCTTTTAGAGATGCCAATTGGAATGGTGATGCTGAACCATCGTGGCATCGTCAGTTGGATCAATCCATATATGGCGCGCTATTTTCAGTTTGAGTACGTTGTCGGCAAGCCATTGACGCAGGCTGATGATGAATTGGCTAAATTGATTGATGAGCATCGTCATGATAAGGGACCAGCAGTCGTTTCGTGGCGCGATCATCGATTTGAGTTTTTAGTGCAGGACCGTTATCATGTCTGTTACCTGCTGGATGTTACCAAATATGAGCAGATCAGCGAGCGTTATCAGCATGAGCAGATTTTCCTGGGAAATATCTATTTGGACAACTATATTGAACTGACTCAGGGAATGAACGATTCGGCCGTCTCCAACCTGCATAATTACGTTACTTCGGAATTGAGTCACTGGGCAAAGGATAATCATCTGCTGCTGCGCGTGATCAATGAAGACAACTATTTTGTAATCGGTCATTATCAATCGCTGGTTGGACTGGAAAAGCAGAAGTTTAAGATTTTAGACGTTATTCGCGAAAATACCTCCAAGCAGAATTCACCAGTAACGCTCAGTGTGGGGATTGCATATGGTCAAAGCGATTTGATCAAACTGGCCGACATGGCGCAGCGCAACCTTGACCTGGCACTGGGTCGTGGTGGCGATCAGGTCGTGGTCAGAGAAGAAGATCACCGGGCCCGTTTCTATGGTGGCCGTACCAATCCAATGGAAAAGCGTACTCGCGTCAGAGCTCGGATGATCAGTCAGGCACTGCAGGAATTAATGACCCAGGCCGATCAAGTCTTTGTAATGGGGCATTCCAACCCAGATATGGATTCTTTGGGGGCCTGTCTGGGGATCAGAAGAATTGCTGAAATGAATGGTCACGAGTGCTGGATCGTTTTGGACAAAGAGAAGGTTCATAGCGATATTGCTCGTTTGATGATGGAGATCAATGACTATCAAAGCATTCGCGATCGGATCATTACTCCAGATGAAGCAATCAATAAGGCAACCGACAGCAGTCTTTTGGTAATGGTCGATCATTCCAAGCCAAGCATGTCGATTTCGCCACAGCTTTATGAGCGCTTGGCGGACCGCACGATCATTATCGATCACCACCGCCGCGGCGAGGAATTCCCTGAAAATCCGCTTTTAGTCTACATTGAGCCTTATGCCAGCTCGACTTGTGAACTGATTACGGAAATGTTTGAGTATCAGCCGCGGGAAAGCGAGTCGCTAAATAAGCTGGAAGCCACTGCCATGCTGACGGGGATTCAGATTGATACCAAATCGTTTACGCAGCAGGCTGGGACCCGAACGTTTGAGGCAGCCAGCTATCTGCGCTCAGCGGGGGCAGATGGCCTGATGATTCAATATTTTATGAAAGAAAACGTCCATAGCTTTATGGAAAGAAATCACCTGATTGCTACCGTTGAGTTTTTGAATAATGATAAAATGGCGTTATGTGCCGGTGAGGATGATCGTACCTATGATCCAGTCATTGTTGCTCAGGCAGCCGATACCTTATTGCAGATGGATGGGGTCGATGCCTCATTCGTTGTTGCCAAGCGTGCTAACGATAAGGTCGGGATCTCGGCTCGCTCGATGGGCAATATCAACGTTCAGATCATTATGGAGAAGATGGGCGGCGGTGGTCACCTGGCTAATGCTGCAACTCAGATTGCTGGTAAAACCGTCAGTGAGGTAAAAGCTGAGCTGATCAGGCTGCTGACGACTGGTGATCAGTCAGAAGATGAAACAGAAAAGGAGTACTAAACTATGAAGGTTATCTTTATTAAAGACGTACGTGGCCGTGGCAAGCGCGGTGAGTTAAAAGAAGTCCCAGATGGCTACGCTCAAAACTACCTGATCAAGCGCGGCCTGGCCAAGGAAGCTACCAAAGCCGCCATGAGCGAATTAAAGGGGCAGCAGCGGGCCGCTCAAAAGCATGAGGCTGAAGAACTTGCTGAAGCCAAGCGGTTAAAGGAAGTACTGGAAAGCGAAGATACGGTAGTTGAGCTGAGTGCCAAAGCTGGTACTGATGGCCGCATCTTTGGCTCCGTTTCTTCTAAGCAGATTGCCAAGGCTTTGGAGGATCAATTCAACTTGAAGATCGACAAGCGCAAGATCGAATTGCCGGCACCAATCAAGGCAACTGGCTTTGTCCACGTGCCGATCAAACTGCATCATGACGTTGAAGCAACCATTGACGTGCATGTGGCTGCTAAATAAATGAAAGGCCGTCAATAAATGGACAATGCCAGTTTAAGTTCAACGCGTACCGCACCGCGCGATCTGGCCGCGGAAAAAGCCGTTTTGGGTGCGGCCTTTTTGTCACATGGCGCGATTGAAGAGGCAATGGAGTTTGTTTCCTCCAATGACTTTTATCAGCGCGCGCATCAGATCGTTTTTGCGGCGATGGTTAAGCTTAACGACCAAGAAAAGCCGATCGATGTCTTGACGATGCAGTCTGAGCTGGAAAGCGAACATCAATTGGATAACATTGGCGGCACTGAGTATTTGGCGGAGCTGGCTGGCTCGGTGCCAACCGCGGCCAATGTCGGCTACTATGCCAAAATCGTTCACGATAAGGCAACGGCCAGACGTCTGATTGATGTGGCAACGGAAATCGTTCAAAAAAGCTATGACGGTCAAGAAAACGTCAATGAGCTGTTGGATGAAGCCGAAACCTCGATTCTGCGCGTTTCTGAATCAAGCAATCGGGCTGGCTTTCAGCGTATTGATACTGTCTTAAACGATTCGATCAATCATGTCTATGAGCTTTCCAAAAACGAAAGCGATGTGACAGGCCTGCCGACTGGTTATCCGCAATTGGATGAAATGACAACGGGGCTGCATGATGATGAGCTGGTAATTATTGCTGCTCGTCCAGCCATGGGTAAGACTGCTTTTGCGCTTAACATCGCACAAAACGTAGCAACCAGCTCCGATGCAACGGTAGCGATCTTCAGTCTGGAAATGGGTGCTGAATCGCTGGTCAACCGGATGCTTTGTGCACAGGGAAACATCAATGCCAATCATTTAAGAACCGGTCAGCTGAATCAGGATGAATGGAACAACTTTATGGTTGCCTCAAGTGTCTTGGCGCAGGCCAACATCTACATTGACGATACGCCGGGCATCAAGGTTCCGGAAATTCGCGCCAAGTGTCGGCGGCTGGCTAAGGAAAACGGCAATCTGGGTCTGATTGTGATCGACTATCTGCAGCTGATTGAAGGAAGCAACCCGGAAAATCGGCAGCAGGAAGTCTCTGAGATCTCGCGGCAGCTAAAGAAGCTTGCCAAGGAGCTCAGCGTGCCGGTAATTGCTCTTTCGCAGCTCTCGCGTGGCGTTGAGCAGCGTCAGGACAAGCGGCCGGTGCTTTCTGATATTCGTGAGTCAGGATCGATCGAACAGGATGCCGATATCGTCAGCTTTTTGTATCGAGCCGACTACTATGAACGAGAAGGCGCCGATGATGATGACGAAAAAGAAGAGAAAACCTTTAATGATCCCGATCAAAGCCTTAGCGAAGTCGAGATCATTATTGAAAAAAACCGGAGCGGCCCACGGGGAACCGTCAAGCTGCTCTTTAACAAAGCCTATAACAAGTTCGCGGCGGTTGACTATCAACACACCGAACCGGCTTAAAAGACAAGCAGCAGTTGAGTGATCAGCAGCTGCTTGTTTGTTGTCTTGCAGTAAATTCGCACTAAAATTAAGAGAGGATTATTGAGAAGGAAAGGAGCAGATAAATGAAAAAAACCGGCTTTAAACTGCAGTGGCTGCTTTTGGGATCGTTTTTGGGGAGTATCGGCAACAGTTTTGTCTGGCCGTTGACAACGATCTATATTCACGATCAGCTGCATCAGTCGCTGACCGTTTCAGGGGTCGTATTGCTTTTTTATTCTGGCGCCAATGTTGTGGGCAGCTATATCGCAGGATTGCTGTTTGACCGAAAAAATCCACGTCATTTAATGATTGGCGGCCTGATTTTGGCGATGATTTCGATGGCAGTCTTGATCTTTAGCAATGGCTGGCCGATCTATCCGGTAATGCTGACGATCATCGGCTTTTTTAATGGCTGGATCATTACGATGGTCAACTCATTTGGTACCCGTGTCCGCAGTCATGACGGCCGCTTCGTCTTTAACATGCTGTATTTTGCCAACAACTTGGGCATGGTTTTAGGAACTACGATTGTCGGACCGCTTTATCAATTGGCACATAACAGCGTGTCGCCTCTATTTGCCATTACGGTGGTCATGTATGCCTTTTTCCTGCTGGTCGTAGTTATGTTTTTCCAGATCACGCCGATCAAGCCACGGCAGCATCATACGGTCGATGTCGATTTCGGTCCGCACCAAGGCAAGCTGCCAGCTGCCAACGCGCAGATCATCTGGACGCTTTTCATCTCATTTGCCATCATCTGGATCATGTATGGACAATGGTCAAGCAACATGTCGGTTTACATGACGGATATGGGGATTTCAATGACGCTGTACAGTATGTTGTGGACGATCAATGGGATTTTGATCGTTTTGTTCCAGGCCGTTATCAGCTGGCTGACCAAAAAAATTACCAACGACTATTATTTTGTCTATTTTGGCATTCTGACGTGCGGTCTGTCGTTTATTCTGCTCCTGTTTGCCAAAAGCTATGGGATGTTTGTTTTGGCAATGGTTGTTCTGACTTTGGGCGAAGCAACCGCCTTTCCAACGATTCCCGCAATCATCAACCTTTTGTCGCCGGTTGACGATAAGGGAAAGTATCAAGGAATGCTGAACGCCTTTGCTTCGACTGGCAAGGCAATTGGACCGTTGTTTGGCGGTTTGATCATTGAAAGATTTTCATATCGGCCATTATTTGTTATTTGTGCGGTTTCGATTTTGGTAGTTGAGGCCGTAGTCATTGCAGTGGTAATGGCTCGCCAGCATGCTACCGAACAGTTCTGATAATTCAAGGTGAGATTATGTTTTACAATAACTTTGATCAGGTTTATGGTGAGGATCGCTGGGGAATGGTTGGCAAGGTTGGTGATCCCTTTCGCGAAGATCGTAGTTTAAAGATTGCCTGCAGCAAGTGTCATCAAAAGCCGCTGGTAATTGCCGAGCGCAACTGGGAAGCAACCAATCCGGATCATTCACAACGCTATCAGATCATAGTGGCCTGCGCCAACTGCGGCTTTGTGGATGAGTTTGAGGTCAACGCCGGCCAGGAAAATAAAATCAGTCGGCTTAAACATGCCAAGGTTGTTCCGACCACGGCAGATTTAGCAGATTAAACAAAAAAGATCGCGTTTTAGGTGACGCGATCTTTTTTGATGGGTGGATTTGGGTAACAAAAAAGCCACCGACTAACAGCCGATGGCGACATGATGGGCAGTCAGGGGATCGAACCCTGGACCCACGGATTAAGAGTCCGTTGCTCTGCCAGCTGAGCTAACTGCCCATGTCCTTAACAACAGGTATTATATTATCAGATATATTAGGCTAATGCAATCCTTTTCCCAATAAAAAATTGAAAAAATTTGCAATTAATCGTCAAACTGCCTAAAATACTGTTTTACGGTAAAACAAAAGCGATTGACCAAATGACCAATCGCTTTGTAAACCTCTGATGGGCAGTCAGGGGATCGAACCCTGGACCCACGGATTAAGAGTCCGTTGCTCTGCCAGCTGAGCTAACTGCCCAAATTTTTAATTGCTGTTGAACATCAACAACAGTTATATATATTAAATGCATTGAGGTAATTTGTCAACGGTTTTAGCAAAAAAAATAATCAGATTTAAAAGCCTTGATGCGACTATGCTATAATAGAACCGCAATTCATGGTAAAAAATAACCTCTGCGACTCGATTCAAATGAATTTTAATCTTATTAACAACTCCATGGGGGAATAATTAATGGCTAAAAAGATATTGGTAGTTGATGACGAAAAACCGATTTCGGATATCATTAAATTTAATTTGGAAAAAGAAGGCTATGAAGTCGTGGTTGCCTATGATGGCGAAGAAGCCCTGGAAAAAGTTGAAAGCGAGCAGCCGGATCTGATCGTTTTAGACTTGATGCTGCCTAAGATCGATGGCTTGGAAGTTGCCAAGCGGGTTCGGGCTAAGCATACGACGCCGATTATCATGGTAACGGCTAAGGATTCCGAACTGGATAAGGTCTTAGGATTGGAGCTGGGGGCCGATGACTATGTTACCAAGCCATTTTCCAACCGTGAGCTGGTAGCACGAGTCAAGGCCAACCTGCGCCGTCAAGAAGCTGCCGCAGCGCCAGCAGCCGAAGCCCAGAATGCCGATATTCAGGTTGGCGATTTGACGATTCATCCTGATGCCTACACGGTTACCAAGCGCGGCGAAAATATCAATCTGACGCACCGTGAGTTTGAACTGCTGTATTATTTGGCACAGCATATCGGTCAGGTTATCAATCGTGAGCATTTGTTGCAGACGGTTTGGGGCTATGATTATTTTGGCGACGTACGGACGGTTGACGTGACGGTTCGGCGGCTACGCGAAAAAATCGAGGATAATCCAAGTCATCCGCAATGGCTGATTACTCGTCGTGGGGTCGGCTACTATTTGGCCAACCCAAGCCAAAACTAAAAAGGTTCGTTAGTTTTGAACAGCAAAATCAAATTTTATCAAACCATTCATTTTAAAATCGCCCTGGTGTTTGCTTTAATGCTGATGCTGACCTTGGAAGTCGTCGGGGCGGTTTTTGTGCGTCAGTTAGAGCAGGAAAACCTCAATACCTTCAAGCAGCAGATCGAGCTGCCGACCTATGTTGACAGTTCATTGGCCAAACAGCTGAGCCGCACCAATGAAAAGGCTGCTAACCGGCAAATCAAGCAGATTCTCTCTGAAGTCAAGAACAACAACATTTCTGAGATTCGCGTAGTTGATGCTAAGGGAATCGTGCGCGGTACCAGCAATGCCAGTAATCAAGACGTTGTTGGACAACGAACGACCGATGAAGCCGTCAAGAATACGCTGCTCAACAATCGTTCCCATACTGAAAACATATACGACAACTCCAGTCGCAATCGCTACTATGTCAACGTCATTCCTTTAGTTGGCGCAGCGACCAATAACGTCGTGGGCGCCGTTTATCTGCGGGCCAATCTGGAGAGCGTTTATGACAGCATCAATAGTATTTCATTGATCTATCTTTCTGCCGCTCTGGTTACTGTGGTGCTTGGGCTTGGACTGGCGGTCTTGATTTCGCGCGAGATTACGCGGCCAATTGAAGAGATGCGCAAACAGGCATTAAGAATCGCGCGAGGCGACTATTCTGGTCAGGTCAAGGTCATGGGAAACGATGAGCTTGGTCAGTTGGCGGGAGCGGTCAACAATCTGTCCGTCCGCGTAGAAGAGGCTCAAGAGTCAACCGATTCTGAGCGGCGGCGCTTGGACAGCGTCTTGTCGCATATGAGTGATGGGGTGCTGGCAACCAATCGGCGCGGCAACGTAACGATCATCAACAACATGGCCCTGCAGATGCTGGACATTGATTCAGAAGATGATGTCTTGGGCAAGTCGATTCTGGATGTCTTAGACGTGCGGCGCGACTATACGGTGCGTCAGCTGATCGACAATTCGCAGCAGCAGACGTTGTTTGATTTAAACGTTGATGGCAATGACATGATCTTGAGTGCCTATTTTTCGCCAATTCAACGCGAATCAGGCTTTGTCTCTGGTTTGGTATGCGTCTTGCATGACGTTACCAGCCAGCAAAAAGAAGAACGTGAGCGCAAGGAGTTTGTTTCCAACGTCTCACACGAGCTGCGGACGCCACTGACCAGCGTTAAGAGCTACGTTGAGGCGTTAAGCGATGGCGCCTGGAAAGATCCTGAGATTGCGCCCCAGTTTTTGAAGGTCGTGCAGGATGAGACCGAGCGCATGATTCGGATGATCAATGACCTATTAAGCCTGTCGCGCATGGATTCGGGAACGGCCAAGCTGAATTTGGAATATGTAAACATCAACGAGCTGTTCAGCTATATTCTGGATCGCTTTGATATGATTATCAAAAAAGAAGAGGATCCCAAAAAGAAGCGTTATACCATTGAGCGGCACTTTACACGCAAGGATCTCTGGGTTGAGATCGATCCGGATAAGTTTACGCAGGTCGTGGACAATATTATGAACAATGCCGTTAAATATTCGCCGGATGGTGGCGTGATTACGGCGCGCCTGTTGGAAACGCATAATCATGTGATTTTAAGCATCAGTGATCAAGGCCTGGGGATTCCAAGAAAGGATCTGAACCATATTTTCGATCGCTTCTTTCGGGTTGACAAGGCCCGCAGCCGCAAGCAAGGCGGGAGCGGACTTGGCCTGGCAATCTCAAAGGAAGTCGTCAACATGCTGGGTGGTCAGATCTGGGTCGACAGTGTGGAAGGCAAGGGCTCAACGTTTTATATCTCACTGCCTTACGTACCTTATGATGATGAAGGAGATGACTGGGATTAATGGCCAAAATCAAAGAAAACTGGCTGAGCATTCTATTAGCCGTGGTCGTCATTCTCAGTATGATCTTTTCGGCTTTGCTGTGGACGAACTCGCTTGGCTATGAATGGATTGCCAATAATGACTCGGAAAAAGGCGCCTCACAGCAGACGGCCCTGCAGTCAGTCGGCGATATCTATCTGCCAACGCAGGTGATCCTAACCAATTCTGATGAGTCGCAAAAGCTTTTGTATGGACAAAAAAAGAATCTGGTGCTGACGCTGCGCAAGGAGATGCAAAAATGGCAGCTGGCCGGTTTCCGCCGCGTTGCTCGCAATGATTCGTCAGCTTATCTGAACTATCTGCGCAATGATGATTCAATCATGCTGTCTTATTCAGATGCCATGGCAACGGGGATCTTTAATCAGACGTTTTCAAAATCAATCGATACTCAAAAAATGTCGCACATCAACCATATCGTGATTCCGCTTAAGGGTCGCGATGTGGTCTATCTGCTTGATGATGATGATTTTACGGTCTATCGATTGAATATTACTCAAAACGCCAATCGGTCTAAGCTCAAAAAGCTGATCCAAAATTCGGGTCAGCGGATCGACGTTGATCATAAAATCGTTGATAATCAACCAACCGTGACCTACCCACATGCCATTAAGCTGCCGGTCTTTGCCTACCAGTTGTCAACGCAGAATATTGACAATCTGACGCAGAATCTGCTGCGGTCGACCAATTCCTCAGCGTTCACCGTCAAGAAAAAGGGCAATGATACGACCTATATGGATGGGGCCAGCAAACGGCTTGACTATCATCGCGATACGCATACGGTCAGTTTCAACAATTATCTGGGCAAGGACAGCACCTATCAGGGAGCCAGCCTGTATCGTCATCTGTATAAACGCTTGACGGCTACGGGGACGAATCTTGATTGGATGCGTTTTGACTCGGTTAATGAAAAAAAGCAGACCATCGTTTTCCGCAGCTATGTCGAAGGCTTCCCGATCTTTAATGAGCATGGCTATGGCGCGGTTAAGCTGCAGGCCAATGCGGATGGCGTCGAACGCGGTCAGTTGTCATTGTTTGGACTTGGCATACCGTTGCCGATCAAGGAGTCGCGAGTCAAACTGCCGCCTTCTTCAGTCGTCTATAATGAGCTGCGGCAGGCTGGCAAGGATAAGGATGTTACTGGCTTGAGAATCGGCTATCGCTGGGATGATCAGAATGCGGACAGTAAAGTCGTTAAACTGGAGCCAACCTACTATGCCTACTATCATGGCAAGTGGGTTGCCTACCAGACGCTGATCGACGATAAATAGGAGGACGCGGCATGAATTTTAAACGAATTCAATGGATCTTCGTGATTGCCTTTGCGATCTTTGATATCGTCTTAGCCAGCTATTTTTTAATCGGCACTCACTTTACGGCGATGGTCAAGCAGCAGGGTCAACAGCAGCTGATCTTAAAGGAAATGCATAATGACGAGATCAGTTTTGCTGAACTTTCCACCAAACAGCCAATGGGATATTATATTTCCGCCAACCGGGCCAACAGTCAGCTGACCAATGCTGCTGCCAAGCTTGACGATCAGACGGTGCGCTTGAGCAATGGAACCTTAATCAGTGAACTAAACACGCCGATTAAAGTCAGCGTGCTGAATCCAGAACGGCAGCTGAACGACTACATCAAAAATTCGCGTCACGTTTTATACGGGTCGCACTATGTCTACAACAAGGCCTTGTCCAGTTCCAGCACGATCGTCTATACCCAGATGATGGAAGGCCGGCCGGTGTTTGGCGGTGAAGGGCAGCTGCGCTTTAAGGTCAGCAGGAATCATAAAGTCTATGCCTATACGCAGACTTATCTGAACAACATTCAAGTCTTAAGACCGCGCTCAGTCACGATCAGTCAGCAGGAAGCCGTGACCTGGCTGTATAAGCATAACTATATTCCCAACAACTCAAAGATTCGCTGGGCAAAACTTGGCTATACGAAAACCTTGCTGACTAAGGATCAAACAGTCTATGTGCCAACCTGGTACGTTGAGATCAAGACCAAGAACTCTGATGACGTCCAACGCCTCAGGGTCAATGCATTCAACAGTACGCTGATGCGCAATACGCCAGAAGAAATTGATACGACGCAGCTGAATCAATAACCAAAAGAAGGAAAAACAGCAGTGACAAATTCGGATGACAAGCTTTACTACAGTATTTTAGCCAGTGGCAGCTCAGGCAATGCCACCTATCTAGAGACCGCTCATCATCGAATTCTGATTGACGCGGGGCTTAGCGGCAAACGTTTAGAAGAGCGCATGGAGGCGATTGGCCGCTCGCTTAAGGACGTTGAAGCGCTGTTTGTAACCCATGAGCACAGCGATCACGTTCAAGGCGTCGGCGTTTTGGCTCGGCGCTATGGCATGGACGTTTATGCCAATGCTAAAACCTGGCAGGCAATGGCTAAAAAAGTGGGCCAGATCCCGCTGGCTCAAAAAAACATTATTGAGCCCGGCAAGGTGAAGGACTTTGGTGATTTGGAAGTCGAAAGCTTTGCCGTTTCGCATGATGCTGCCTGTCCTCAGTTTTACCAGATGCACCACGATAATCAGACCTTCTGTATTTTAACGGATACGGGCTATGTCTCGCAGCGCGTGGCTAAAACGATTGAAAATGCGGATGCCTATTTGATGGAGTGCAACCATGACACTGAAATGCTTAGAATGGGACCATACTCCTGGCCGCTCAAGCAGCGGATCCTAAGCGATGAGGGGCATCTTTCCAATGAGGAGAGTGCCCAGGCACTTTTGGACGTAATCGGCACCAACACGAAACAGGTCTTTTTGGGGCATCGCAGTCAGCACAACAATATTCGCTCGCTGGCTCATCTAACGGTTGCCACGATTTTAGAGCAGCATGATCTGGGTGTGGATCAGGATTTTGACTTAAAGGATGCCGAACCCGATCAGCCAAGCAAGCTGCTGGCTTTGTAAATATTTCAACTAATATTCATACTTTTTTGTTATACTGAAAAAAAACAAAGGAAGTATTAGATTATGGCAGGCAAGCAGTTAATCGTCAAAGTTGCAGGGGTAGGACTTTTAGCGGGCTTGATTGGTGGCGGTGTTTCGTATGGCGTGGGTAATGCGATTGTCACTCATCAGCAAAACGCAGCTACCAAAGTGCCATCTGGATCAAACAAGTCTGGGGGCACTAAGATCAATAAAAATGAAGATACCAAGAGCAACCAGTCAACCGAGGCCTATAATGCGGTCAAGGGGGCCGTGGTCAGCGTCATCAACAAGCAGGCCAGCTCTTCTGACGACAATGATATTCTGTCGATATTTGGTGCAGACTCTGATTCATCCAGCTCCAATTCCAGTTCGCTGCAGACGGCCAGTGAAGGTTCAGGGGTAATCTATAAGAAGTCAGGCAACGCCGCCTATATCGTTACCAACAATCACGTGGTTTCTGGGGCCAGCGCGCTGCAGGTGATCATGAGCAACGGCAAGAAGGTCCAGGCTGAACTGGTTGGTACGGACTCAACGACTGATCTGGCCGTTTTAAAGATCAGTGCCGCTAACGTAACGACGGTTGCCAAGTTCGGCAATTCCAACTCGATCAAGGCTGGTCAAGACGTCTTGGCAATTGGTTCGCCAATGGGCAGCGAATATGCCAACACGGTTACGAAAGGGATCATTTCGGCGCCAAAACGGACGATCAGTGCCAGCTCAAGCAACTCAGGCACCAATACCACGGTCATTCAAACCGACGCGGCGATCAATGCCGGTAATTCAGGTGGTCCGCTGGTCAACATGGCTGGGCAGGTCATCGGTATCAACTCAATGAAGCTGGCCAGCGACAGTCAAGGAACCAGCGTTGAAGGGATGGGCTTCTCGATTCCAAGCAATGAGGTCGTGCGGGTCATCAATCAATTGGTAGCCAATGGCAAGATTACGCGGCCATCGCTTGGCATTGAGATGATCGATCTGAGCAATGTGGATGGTCAAGACCAGCAAGACATCCTGAAGCTGCCAAAGAGCATTACCAAAGGGGTCGTAGTTATGAAGGCTCAGAGCGGCTCGGCAGCTGATCAGGCGGGAATTCAAAAGTATGACGTAATTACCAAGATCAACAATAAAAAAGTTAATGATGGCGGTGATCTGAAGACTCAGCTCTACAAGTACAAGGTTGGCGACACGATTAAGCTGACGCTGTATCGGCAAGGCAAACAGCAGACGGTATCGGTTAAGCTGACTCAGTCTGCCAGCGCCGACAGCAGCAGCTCATCAAACAACCAGTAGCTTAAAAACGTGTTCTTAATGATTAATTGATTGTTAAGATCACGTTTTTTATTTGACGAATTATCCACAATTTCTGTGGATAAATGTTCCAAAAACGGTGGATAACTTTAAATTAGCTGGCTTTGCCGCCACGTTTCGTGTAAAAGACTGCGATTTAAAAAATAAGAATCAAATTCCTTAATATCAGTACTTTTAGTTATCCACAAGTAAAGATTGCAGAATTGTGGAAAACCCTTTATCATATTTATTGATGATTGATAAACACAGTTATATCAATGGGTTTGACCGTTGAATACAAACGGCTGTTTTGGTTTTGAACTGTGGATAACTAGTCGTGGTCAGTTGGGAGAAGAATTGGTATAATTACCGAACAATTGATTAGAAGGAGTTTTAAATGAACATTAAGATAATTGGGGTTGGCAAATTAAAGGAAAAATACTTTAAGGCCGGAATTGCTGAATATGCCAAGCGCTTGGGGAGATACTGCAAGTTTGAGATCGTGGAGGTCCCGGATGAAAAAGCACCCGAATCACTAAGCCAAGCCGAGATGGATGAGGTTATGGCTAAGGAAGGCGAACGTATCCTAAGCAAGATTAAGGATCGCGAGTACGTTTTTGCCCTGGCAATCAACGGCAAGGAACGCAGCTCGGAAGAATTTGCCCAGACGCTTAATCAGTTGGCAACTTACGGTCACAGCGACATTACGTTTGTGATTGGCGGATCTTTGGGGCTGAGTCCGGCTGTCTTAAAACGGGCCAATGAGCAGATCTCGTTTGGACGCTTTACGCTGCCTCACCAATTGATGCGGCTGGTTTTGACTGAACAGATCTACCGGGCCTTTACGATTATCAATGGTCTTCCCTATCATAAATAAAGGTGCGCTGAATTATGAAATATTCTCATCGTTTAAGTGATGCCGTGCATATTCTGACCTATCTGGAGATCTATCACGGGCAAAAAATCAGCAGTCAGGATCTGGCCGCCAGCGCGGATGCCAATCCCAGCCTGATTCGCAGTCTAATTGCCAAAATGGTCAAGGCCGGCATTCTCAAGCCAAAGTCAGACGCGCCGGCACCACAGCTGAGTCGCCCGGCCGCTGAGATCACGCTGCTGGATGTGTATTACGCAGTTGAAGAAAATCACCATCTGCTGCATGTCGATGAACAGACTAATCAGCAGTGTCCAGTCAGTAAAAACATTCAGCCGGTACTAGGCAAGGCCTATGATCAGATCCAGGCAGCTGCAGAAGCCATGATGAAGCAGATTACGCTGCAGGATGTCGTTGACGAGGTGGCTGATCGAATCAAATAAAAAAGACGCTCAATTGTTGAGCGTCTTTTTTATCAAGAGCGGAAACGCGTTTTCTAGGCGATGATCTGTCTTGATATGATTTATATGATTTGGTAATGGTTGAGCAGTCAGATTAATGCGGCACCTTAAACATGAACCAGTCATGCAGCAGATAATGATGCCCGGCCGTCAGATCATACTGAACCATGCGGTAGTCGTCAAACAGCCGCATCTGCTTTAGAGAAAGCGTCGTCTGCAGGCCGTCTTGATCAACGTATTCAACGGCCGTGCTGTGCGGACGGTTGCTGTGGCTGTGAACGTTGGTATCCAGCGTAATGGCCGGCAGCTTTTCATGAACCTGTGTCAAGAGCGCGTAGTATGGTGAAACCTTGAGATCCATCTGCGCCATTGCCATTGGGATAAACTCGTTTGGACTGACGATCTTGGCTTTGTCAACGCAGCTGTGATTGATTTTTTGAGCAGCTGGATTGCTGTAGATAAAGTAGTCGGTTTCGTGCATCACCAGCCCATGCTCAGCCATCGAAACGCCATTATAGATACCGGGCAGATGGTCGCCATACCAGACAACGGTGGTCGGCTGGCTGCTTTGGTCTAACCGGCTGATGAATTTTTTCAGTGCCTCGTCAGTATAGTGGATGCCCTGCGTGTAGGTCTCGATCTGCTGCTGAGCCTGAGGAGTTCGGTAGGCCGTTCCGCTGACCTTGTAGTTGTTGTGATGATAAAAATTGTCGTATGGCATATGGTTTTGCATGGTGGCCAATTGGATGAACTGGTTGCCATGATGATTCCTAAGATTTAACAATACCTGCTGATAGGCCGACCAGTCATCAATGCGGGGACTGTTGTCGATCTTATGCGTATAGGAAAGTCGGCTGCCGCCATCAAGATGATAGAAACGGTTGAAACCAAATTTGCGATAGACTTTTACCCGGCTGTATAGATTGGCGGTAAACGGATGAATTCCATCACTGTAAGAAAACAGCTGATTAATGGATACGGCGCGTTTTTGGTAGGGAACCAGTTGGGAATATGGCGTTGGCATGGTTGGCGAAAAGTTGACGATTGAAAGTCCGGTCAAGGCTTGATATTCCATATTAGCCGTCCCGCCACCATAACCAGTGCTGAGCATCAAGCCGCTGGTCGTGCGATGCTTGAGCTGGTCCAGATAAGGCAGTGGGTTGCCGCTGACTTTTAGATCCGGCACGCGACGCGGATCAGCAAAACTCTCGCTTAAGATAAAGACGAGGCGCTGATTGCCAACGCTGGCGTGAGTTCGCTGCCGGTTGATGATTTTAGCCTGCTGTTGATATTTTTGACCGATTTTTTCCATGCGGTCTTTTGAATATCCCTTGGGTTTGTCCATTACGCGAACGTCAACGTTATTGGCAAACTGTAGGAGCGTACCGTTAACCTTGGCACCACGCAGCTGCGCGTAAAAATAAGGCGTGTCGTCGACTTTCTCAGCCCAGCGATAGGTTGGTGAATTGGTGTGATTGATAAAGGCAAAACCGCTTAGATAAAGGATGGCAGCCGTGCCAATCAAATAGCGCCACTGAATCTTAAGACGGTATTTTCGACCATGGCGAATCTCGATTGCTACGGCAAAGCCAAGCAGAACGATGACGACACCCCCTGCGGCCAGCAGAATCGTTGGCTCGACCATGCCCAGCATTTCCTTAGGTGCGGTTAGCGTAGCCAGGTCAGTTGGCAGAATCGGCTCAGCCCGTGCTTGAATCTTAAGCAGCGATGCAGTCAGCCAGCCACCATAGATAATGATCGTTAAAGCACTGCTGAGCCACCAGCGATTGGTCAAGGCCATTAAAATTCCGGCCAGGGCCATCATGATCATTACATTGGCCCAGACGATGGCATTATGATCTGTGATGATCCACTGCAGCATGTTGAGCTGCCAGTTCCAAAGGTAGCCAAACGACCAGATCGTCATTCCCCAGATAACGGCGGCGGTCAATAGAAACGGCCAGCATTTGGCAAAGGTTTTCTTTAAAACGTCCCAGCCAGCACCTAAATCAAACTTAAGCTGCCAGTCAAAGCGGGTCGTCCACTGACTGAGCAAAACGGCAAGGCTCCAGCTGACGGCCCAACCTGCTGCAATGGCAATGAGCAGGTGCCAGCGCGGCTGATATTTTAAGAACGGCACGAATAGTTTGGGGATGGCCAGCAAATTAAGCATCAAACCGCCCAAAATGGCATAAAAGCTGCTTAACGATCGTGATGACAGCAGCTTGACCAGCGTGATGATGACCAGGATTGCCATTGCCAGGTAGGTGTTTTGAAAGGCGTTGATGGCGACCTGATAGTGAGTGGTCAAAAGCAGACCATCATGCGGATTATAGCTCAGCTGATTGATATTGAACCAGGCAGCCAGACACATTGCCAAAAAGACCAGCAAATCGCCAATCATCAGCCAGCCGGTCTTCAATGACTGCAGCAGTGCCTGATCGCTGCCCAGCCAATCGCCCATGGCAAAAAGGTAGCCGAACCATAAAAAGCTGCTGCCGCCTGCCAGTCCTAAGACCCCCACGGCATGGTTGAGATTGAGCAGCCAAATCGCCAGCGTCAAGATAATTAAAGTGCGCCGGCGCTGTTTGATCGTGAATTGATGCAGCCGCTTTTTCAGTCGGGGAGCGAAAAGCAGCAGCACCAAATAGGCTAACCAGGTCACAAAGATGTTTTGGACGACATAGCGCTCAGCAGAAGGGACGCTTTCCAAAACGGCCGGCTGCGTAAGATGATTGGCCAAGCCAAATAAGATCAGGCCGGTTCCCGCTGATAGAATCACGGCGGTTTGCCGATGCGGAATCTTGATGTCAAAAGCTCCCAGCATCATTGGCAGAATCAACACGCTCAAAGCGGCCGCGTTTTTAATCAGCCATAAAAACAAAAAAGACTGGCCAGCAGCATGAGAGAGCATTTGGCGTGCGGTAGTGCTGACTGCGGTTGTTATGAGCAAAAGGACCGTCAGCCAAAGTATGCTGAACCAGTTGATAGTTAATTTTTTTAACTTCAATTTTAATCTTCCTAACGTTTTCAAGTATTCCCATATAATATCGAAACGGATTAGGCAGTAAAAATCAATCGACAAAGCCCCAATATGTGTCTTACTAGAGTATTTAAAACGTTTAATGTTTCTACATAACAGATGAAATGGTGGTTAGGTATTATTGGATGGTGATTAGGGAGCCTGCTGAAGGATGGCTTTGTGAAGAAAAGCAGCTTTTGACTGGCTAGAGGGCTGAAATTACCTACGATGCCTTGTTTTTTTGCCAATGATCGCCAAAATATAAAAAGTCCTGCAAAACTTCATGAGTCTTGCAGGACTTTGCTTAATCTTTTAATAGTTCTTTGGCAGCTTTAATCTGGGCTTCGACTTGAGCAAAGCCGGTTCCGCCTGCTGAATTCCGTCGTTCAACGGCTACTTTTGGCTGCAGCACGTGATAAACGTCTTCAGTGATCAAAGGACTGATCTTTTGATATTCCGCCAGGCTGATATCGCTAAGGTTCTTACCGGTCTTCAATCCCTTTAAGACCAGCTCGCCAACGATTTCGTGAGCCTGTCTAAATGGAATACCTTTGCTGGCCAGATAGTCCGCCAGCTCAGTAGCATTTGAAAAATCATTGTGGACGGCATGTTCCATCTTATCTTGATTGACCTTCAACGTTTCAACCATGCCAGCCATGATCTTGAGACTGGGGATGATGGTTTTGACGGCATCAAAAACGCCTTCCTTATCCTCTTGCATGTCCTTATTGTATGCGAGCGGCAGGCCCTTCATGGTGGTCAAAAGTCCCATCAAGTCGCCATAGACCCGGCCAGTCTTGCCCCGAATCAGTTCGGCCGTATCAGGATTTTTCTTTTGCGGCATGATCGAGCTGCCCGTGGAATAGGCATCGGAAAGCTCAATATAACCGAATTCATAGCTGCACCAGTAGATCAATTCCTCGCACATCCGCGACAGGTGCATCATCAAAATGCTGGCGCTGCTGAGAAATTCCAAGACAAAGTCACGATCAGATACCGCGTCCAGCGAGTTGTGATAAATATCTGAGAAACCAAGGTACTTCGCACTCAATTGACGGTCGATTGGAAAGGTCGTTCCCGCCAAAGCCGCCGCGCCCAACGGAGAGACATCGGTATGCTGCATGTTGAATTTGAATCGTTCAGCGTCACGCTGCAGCATCTGGAAATATGCCATCAGATAATGACCATATGAGATCGGTTGGGCATGCTGCATGTGAGTATAGCCCGGCATGATGGTTTCAACATTGTCACTGGCCTTGTCAACCAGGACCTGCTGCAGCTGCTTGATGGCCGCAATTACTTGAGGCAGCCGCTCTTTGACGTACAGATGCAGATCGGTGGCAACCTGGTCGTTTCGACTCCGCCCAGTGTGCAGCTTGCCGGCTACCGGACCGATTTCTGCCGTCAGGAGTGCCTCAATGTTCATATGAATGTCTTCATTTTCAATATTGAAAGACAGTTTGCCTTGCTTCAGCTTTTCAGCAAGCGTCTCCAGTCCTTTAATGATGGCATCGGCGTCGGCAGCGTCAAGGATCTTGGTTGCCTTAAGCATCTTGACGTGGGCCAATGATCCTTGAATGTCTTCTTGGGCCATCTCTTGGTCAAAGGTGATTGAAGCCCCGAATTTATTTACCAAATCGGAGCCGGACTCTTCAAACCGTCCACCCCACATCCGCTTAATCGGCACTGATGGTTTCCCCCTTTACGCTAGGTTCAGATTGGTTCTTGGCAGCATTGGCCTGCACTTGAGCATAGACCTTGTCAGGCAGTTCCCAAAGCTTGATGAAGCCACCAGCAGCTTCCTGATCAAATTCATCGGCAGAGGTGTAGGTAGCCAGATTCTTGTCGTATAAGGAATTAGGTGACTTCCGACCTTCACAGACAACGTTGCCTTTAAACAACTTGACCCGAACCGTGCCGTTGACGTCTTTTTGCGTTTCTTTAATGAATGCTTGAATGGCTTTCATTAATGGCGAGTACCACAGACCATTGTAGATCAGGTTGGCCATCTTCAGTTCAACGACTGGCTTGAAGTGAGCTGCTTCACGTTCCAGAGTCAGGTCTTCCAGATCTTTGTGCGCCTTCAAAAGAACCGTAGCTGCGGGACATTCGTAGATTTCACGCGACTTGATACCGACCAGCCGATTTTCAACGTGATCGATCCGGCCAATTCCGTGCTTGCCGGCAATCTTGTCGAGCTTCATGATCAGTTCGGCCAGTGGCATGGCTTCACCGTTAAGGGCAATCGGCTTGCCGTGTGCGAATTGAATCTCCATGATTTCTGGCGTGTCCGGCGTTTTTTCAATTGGGTTGGTCCGGTCATAAGCATCTTCAGGAGCGCTGGCCCATGGATCTTCAAGAATCCCACATTCATTGGCACGGCCCCACAGGTTTTCGTCAATCGAGTAGGGGCTTTCCATGGTGATTGGAACGGGAATGCCATTCTTCTTGGCGTAGTCGATTTCTTCTTCCCGTGACCAGTGCCAGTCACGAATCGGGTCCTCAATCTTCATGTCGGGAGCCAGTGCATGGATGCCAGCTTCAAAACGAACCTGATCATTGCCTTTCCCAGTGCAGCCATGGGCGATGGCGGTAGCACCGTATTCCTTGGCAACGGCAACGAGCTTTTGAACAATCAGAGGTCGGGAAAGAGCAGAAACCAGGGGATATTCTTGTTCGTACATGGCATTGCTTTGCAGAGCGGGCAGGACAAAGTTTTCCGCAAAGTCTTCTTTGGCATCGATAACGACGGATGCATAGGCGCCGACTTGGCTTCCTTTGGCCTTGATGGCTTCCAGGTCCTTGCCTTCACCAACGTCAATACAGCATGCAATTACGTCGTAGCCTTTGTTCTTAAGCCAGGCAATAGCGACTGAGGTATCCAGGCCGCCAGAATAAGCTAAAACGATTTTTTCCTTTTCTTGTTTCATAAGTTCTTCCTCCGATATTTCTGTTTCTGATTGCTCTTAATTTATAATTGATTTATAAATTGTCATTAAATATACAGAAAAACGAATAAAAAGTCAACAATCCTTTATATTTTTTAGTTTTATGCAAAAGATAAACACGAGTAATCAAAGGCTGCATAATTGCGTCAAACGTTTGCAGCATGGTATTTCACGTCCTTGGGAACTAAAGTGAGAAAATGGTTAAAAATTTTTATCCATTTTTCTATGCACCAAGCAGGCCGTCATCAGCCAGCTTGCTTGGCTATTGATTCAATGTTTTTGAAAGCGATCTCAAAACGAAGCATATAAAAGGAAGAGAACCTTTTTGATTTGATAAAAATATTTCACAAATGTGGTATTTTACACTTGTGTTATAACACGGATGTGATATAATAAAAAACGTAAAGGAAGTGAGCATGGTGCGAATCGACATCAAGCATTATTTGGACGTGAATCACTTGACGATCTATCAAGTGTCCAAACGATCCGGCTACGGCTACACGACCTTGCACAAATCGTTCAACAAGGAGCAGACCAGTGCCACGCCGCTGAATCTGCGCGACTTGGATGCTTTGGCTCGAGCACGGCACCGCAAGATGTGGGAAGTGCTAAAAGAGCTGGAAGAGCATTACCTAGAGCGATAATCGCATAGTGTAGCAGTAGGAGGTCGAGTGTAACAGCATTAGGCCTTTTATTGACCACTGATTTAGCGAAGTACAATTGAATATTAACAATAGGGGGAATAGCTTATGGCACAAATTCCAGTAGATCCATTCGATGACATGAATGACATTTTTAACCAGATGATGGGCGGCTTGAACGGTTTTAATACCGAAAATCGCCGCTATCTGATCAATGGACGTGAAGTGACCCCAGAAGAGTACGCTCAGTATCGAAGAACCGGCAAGCTGCCGCAAGCAGATGTCAAGCAGCCAACTGCGAAGGCACCTAAAAAAGGCGGCATGCTGGCCAAGCTGGGGCGCAATCTAACCGAAGAAGCCAAGGCTGGCAAATTGGATCCAGTGATTGGCCGTAACAAAGAAATTCAAGAAACTGCAGAAATCCTCAGCCGCCGGATCAAGAACAATCCAGTCTTGGTCGGTGATGCCGGGGTTGGTAAGACGGCGGTTGTTGAAGGATTGGCCCAGGCCATCGTCAACGGCGACGTGCCAGCCGCAATTAAAAACAAGCAGATCATCAGTATCGACATTTCCAGTCTGGAAGCCGGGACGCAATACCGGGGCAGCTTTGAGGAAAACATGCAAAAGCTGGTCGATGAAGTCAAAAAAGCCGGCAACGTGATCCTGTTCTTTGATGAGATTCATCAGATCATTGGTGCCGGCAGCTCTGGCGATGGCAATGGCTCAAAAGGGATGTCTGACATTTTGAAGCCTGCCCTTTCCAGAGGCGAGATTACGATTATCGGGGCTACGACGCAGGATGAATACCGCAACACGATCATGAAGGATGCAGCCTTGTCGCGGCGGTTCAATCCAGTGGTCGTCAACGCGCCAAGCAAGGAAGACACGTTTAAGATCCTGCAGGGAATTCGGGGCCTGTATGAAAAGCACCATAACGTAACCTTGCCTGACAACGTCTTAAAAGCTGCTATTGACTACTCGGTTCAATATATTCCACAGCGCAGTCTGCCGGACAAGGCTATTGACCTGGTCGACATGACGGCCGCGCACCTGGCAGCCAAGCACCCAGTCAAGGATGCCAAGGAGATTGAAGCTGAGATCAAGCGGATTGAACAAGAACAGACCGCAGCCGCTGAAAAAGAAGACTATCAAAAGGCTCAAGAATGCAAAGACAAAATTGCCGAACTGAAAAAAGAACTGGCTGATCACTCGGCTTCCGAGAAAGTTACGGCAACGCCTAGTGATGTCGCTGACTCGGTAGAACGGCTGACTGGCATTCCGGTTTCTAAGATGGGCGCCAGCGATATTGAACGACTTAAAGGCCTGGCTGGGCGCCTCAAGAGCAAGGTCATCGGTCAAGATGAAGCCGTTGATGCCGTTGCCCGCGCAATTCGGCGGAACCGGGCCGGCTTTGATGAAGGCAATCGTCCGATCGGCAGCTTCCTGTTCGTTGGGCCAACGGGGGTCGGTAAGACTGAACTGGCTAAGCAGCTGGCTTTGGATATGTTTGGCAATAAAGACGATATTATTCGGCTGGACATGTCTGAATATGCTGACCGGACAGCCGTCTCCAAGCTGATTGGGACTACGGCTGGCTACGTTGGCTACGATGACAACAGCAACACGCTGACGGAAAAGGTTCGTCGTCATCCTTACTCAATCGTGCTGCTTGACGAAATTGAAAAGGCTGATCCACAAGTCATTACGCTGCTTTTGCAGGTGCTGGATGATGGTCGGCTGACGGATGGACAAGGCAATACGGTCGACTTTAAGAACACGATCATTATTGCCACCTCCAATGCCGGCTACTCCAGCGATGCTATGATCAAGGCAGCCGACAATAAGGAAGAAAGCCTGACCAAGCGGCTGGAGCCATATTTCCGTCCTGAATTTCTCAACCGGTTCAACGCCATTGTCGAATTCCACCATCTGACTAAAGAAGATCTTAAGCAAATCGTTGACCTGATGCTTAAAGACGTCAACAAGACCCTGGCTAAGAAGGGCATGGACGTTGCAGTCAGCGAGGAAGCCAAGAACTTCTTGATCGACCAAGGCTATGATGAGGCAATGGGGGCTCGTCCATTACGGCGGGTCGTTGAACAGCAGATTCGCGACCAGGTTACCGACTACTATCTGGATCATCTGGACGTTAAGCACCTGCGCGCCGACATGCAGGATGGCAAGCTGGTTATCAGTGAAAACAAAGACTATCAGACACCAAAAGCTGAATAAGCAAATCAAAAAGAGCTGGCCAAAAAGCCAGCTCTTTTTTATCGGCGTTGATTCAAGTAGATGGCCAAAACGACGATCAGCGCCAAGACGATAATCGCCAGTCGCGGATTGGTCTTGAACAGTTCATGAAACAGATGATACTGGCCGATTCCCAATGGCATTGAGTCAAACATGGTTGTTCATTCCTTTTTAAACCTTTCAGCAATAACTGCCAGATTTAACTATATTTCGAAAAATTATAGCGCAATTAAGTTGTTGGTTCGAATCAAAAGGTGCGTTAGAATAAAAAAGCAAGCGAAAGGAAGGTAGAACAATGCTTTTAACGACGTGGCAGATTATCAAGTTGATTATTTGGGGAATCATCTTAATCAATGAAATTGCCGCGCTTTATACGGTGTTTCGTGAAAAGCGCGATATTGCCGCGACCTGGGCATGGCTGCTGGTCTTAACCCTAATCCCGGTGCTGGGCTTTATCCTATATGCATTTTTGGGACGCAAGCTGCCGCAGGACAAGATGGAGCGGATCCAATCGCAAACGGAACTGGAACTGAGCGCGGCCTTAGAAGAACAGAAAAAGCAGTTTTTGGATATGCCGCGGCCTAAAAAACAGACCATGCGTATGTATCGGCGGACGATCATGCTGTTTCAAAGCATCGACAACGCATTTTTGACCCGGCATAATCAGGTTGATATCTATACGGATGGGCAAAGGCTGTTTCAAAAGATGTTTGATGATTTATCCAATGCACAAAAAAGCATCCATATTGAGTTTTACACGATCTATAACGACCAGATCGGCAATCAGCTGCGTACGCTGTTGGAACAGAAGGCAGCAGAAGGCGTTGAGGTCCGGGTTTTATATGACTCGTGGGGATCGATGGGCGTTAAGCGCAGTTTTTATGATGCTTTAAGACAAAATGGCGGTTTGGCGGAACCTTTCTTGATGACGCACAGCAACTTGTTTGATTTTCGGCTGAACTATCGTGATCACCGAAAAATCGTCACTATTGACGGCAAAATCGGCTACGTGGGCGGCTTTAATGTAGGTGACCAGTACTTGGGAAGACTGCCTAAGTTTGGCTATTGGCGCGATACGCATCTGCGTGTGATTGGCGGCGGCGTCTACTCATTGCAGCAGCGATTTATTCGTGACTGGAATGCCTCCCAACGCCACGTCCAGGACAAGATCATCCACTATCGGCCATATTTTCCGCCGATTACGGTTAAACAGGGCAACACCGCTTTGCAGATCGTTTCCAATGGTCCTGAATCGCCGTTGGAAAAAATCAAGCTTGGCTATCTGCGGCTAATCAACGCGGCCCAGGATCATATCTGGATTCAAACGCCTTATCTGATTCCTGACGACAGTGTCTTGGATGCTTTGCGGATTGCCATTCATTCTGGTGTCGACGTTCGCATCATGATTCCATGCAAGCCGGACCATCCCTTTGTCTACCGGGCCACGCAGTACTATGCTCATCAATTGGCTAACGAAGGGGCAACGATCTATTTTTATCAAAATGGCTTCTTGCATGCCAAAACCATGGTCGTAGATGGCAAGATGGCTTCAGTTGGATCGGCCAACCTCGATTTTCGCAGTTTCAAGCTTAACTTTGAAATCAATGCCTTTATGTATGACCATCACATCACGGATCAACTAGAACAGATCTTTGTTAATGATATTCGTAACTGTAAGGTAATGACGCCGGAAATGTTCGCGGCTCAACCAGTATGGCTGCGCTTTAAGCAAACGTTATCGCGCCTGTTTTCACCGATTCTGTAATGCTGGATGGGCGGTACAATAAAAAACACGATGACCAGGGATTGGCCATCGTGTTTTTTATTTCAACGGGTTAGGACGTCAGCTGGACTGACACATCAAAAAAGTTATCATTGAGGCGATTAAAAACCACCAAGTATGGAGTAGAGAGATTTGAATTTGAGATAAAAGATGACTTTATTGGGATGGAAGTCCTAACCTTGACTTAGTTATTGCTCACTAAGTAACAATTACATTAAACCACTTTTATCTGACAAAGACAACCAAGAAATCAAAATTTGCGATTTTTATTTTAAAACGGCTTGAAATGTTGATATCAAAAGGATTCTTAACACGAGGTATTATTGATCATAAAATCACAATCTTTGTTGATTATAATTAAAAATAGAATTGACAGTCGCGGTCTTTAACGGCGGGGGTGCATGATAAAATTAAGTCAATCAATCAAAACGGAGGAGCGATTTAATGAGCAGCTTAAAGTTTATTTTGGGGACAGCCGCGGATGATCATCAGGCTGGGCTGCTGGCTGAAATGAAACAGCAGCTGGCCGCTGATCCTAAAGGCGAGTTCTTCTACCTGGTTCCCAACCATATTAAGTTTGCAACCGAAATCGAAGTACTGAATCGGCTGAAAAATACCGCTGACCAGGATCCGGATCAGCCATATGCTCAGATGAAGGTGCAGGTACTGTCGTTCAGTCGGTTGGCGTGGTATCTGCTGCGCGACACGCCGGCTTTTCAGGCACCACGGCTTTCGCCAACGGGGCTGACGATGCTGACGGCCCAGATCGTCAACCAGCATCAAAATGAAATGCAGATGTTTGCCGGCGAAATCAAGCGGCCAGGTTTTAT
This sequence comes from Limosilactobacillus mucosae, assembly GCF_013423865.1. Lineage (NCBI taxonomy): Bacteria > Bacillati > Bacillota > Bacilli > Lactobacillales > Lactobacillaceae > Limosilactobacillus > Limosilactobacillus mucosae. Next base: position 36,278 of record NZ_CP058954.1, read on the forward strand.
CAAGGAACTGACACAGCAGCTGACTGAACTGCAGACGGCTCGGATCGCACCGACTGACTATGCGGCCATTATGGAACGTGCACAGACCTGGGCCAAAGACAATCGTCAGATCTTAGATGATGTCTGGCAGGCTAAGCTTAAAGTCATTTTTCTGGTGTATGGCGAATTCGTGAAGGCTCTGGGCGACTATCAAGATATCAGTCAGATTGACGCGCTTTTGGTGAAGTATCTGCAGCAAAAGGATCTGTCGCACGCCTATTTTTATCTGGACCGGTTTTCGCAGTTTACGGCTCGTGAGCTGCAGATCGTACAAGCGCTGATCAAAAATGCCCAGGCGACCACGATCGCGCTGGTTTTGGATCGCCCATACCAAAATCAGCTGCCAGATGAGCATAATCTGTTTTATGAATCAGGGCGTCAGTACTATCGCTTGGCAAAATTCGCCAAGCAAACGCCGGGCGTCAAGCAGCTGGCAGACGTGATGGCCGACCAGCCGCGCGTTACTGCGGATCTGCAGGTGCTGGATCGGGTCTTGGCGGCTCAGGCTCAGATGCTGAATGAGCTGCCGAGCGCGCCGCTTCAAGATTCCCAAAGCATTCAGTTCTTTACGGCCCCCAATCGCGTGGCGGAGCTGAATCTGATCGCAGCCAAGATTCGTCAGCTGGTTAGCACGGGTAAATACCGCTATCGGGACTTCTTGATTTTGACGCGCCATCTGGACGGTTATGCCACGATGCTTGAATCGGTTTTTAAAGCGCATGAGGTGCCGATTTTTAATGACCTTGAGCGCTTGATGAACAATCATCCCTTGGTAAATCTGATTGAGGCGCTGTTTAAGGTCTATCAGCGTCATTTTGCAACCAGTGACGTGATGCACCTTTTGAAGACAGGATTGCTGATTCCGCAACAAATGCATGATGATCTGGGCCGGCTGGTTACCCGAAAATATTTCCAAAAGGCCGTCTATCAAACGGAAAACTGGTGTCTCCAATATGGCCGCACGGGTGATGATTGGCTGAGCAGTCAGCGGTGGCATTTTGATCCCAACGTAGATGCTGAAGAGCTGCGGCACCATCCGGATATGCAGAAACGAGATCAGTATGCCTCGGCACCATTAAACGTCGTCAAGGATTACGTCAGCGGACTGCAAAAATTTTTCAGCCAGCTTGATCAGGCAGAAAACGGCGCGGCGGCAGCCAAGGCACTGTACGGCTTTTTGGTCAATGCCGGCGTTGTCAAGCGGCTGGAGGAATGGTCGATTGCCGACAGCCGGTCTGATCTGGCAAGGGCGCAGGAACCTCAGCAGGTCTGGCAGGTCTTTTGTAATCTGCTGGATGAGTACGTGCAGATCTTGGGTCAGCAGCAGCCATTTTTAATTGATGAGTTTGCCGATTTATTGATGGCTGGTTTTGAGGCCGCGCAATACTCGCAGATTCCATCAACTTTGGATCAAGTCGTGATTTCGGAAACCGGGATCGTGCAAACCACTACGCGCAAGGTCGTCTTTATGATGGGCGCAACCAGCGACGTCATGCCGGAAGCCAAGTCAGCTACGGGACTGCTTAGCGATCCGGACCGTGAGCTGCTCAATGCCTGTCTGGATGACGAACAGTTTCTGCCAGCCAGCGGTGTTGAAAAAATGAGCAACGAGCCGTTTTTAAACTACCTGGGCTTTATGAGCGGCCGCCAGCGTTTGATCATTTCGGCACCGCAGATCGGCAATGATGAAAAACCGCTTAGTATGTCGCCTTATATGATTGATCTGGCGATGGCGTTTGATCGCTGGGATGCCGACAAGAAACGTCTCAAGGATGATCTGCCGTTTATGGCTCAGCCACAGGATACCGCGACCGCAGCCTGGCCGTTTGTCAGTGCGCCATTTGCCGTATTGGGTACGCTGATGCAGGTTAAGCGGCAGGCATTGGATGATCATCAGCCATTGGGCGCGGCCTGGAACTTTTTAAGCGAACTGATGGCGCGAAAGGTCAAGCGCTACGACTGGACGGCGCAAAGTCTTGACTATACCAATGAAACGACGCCGCTGCCGGCTGATCTGGCAGAACGGCTGTATGGTCAATGGGATCCAGAAGCACTGGATGCACGAACGCAGGCACTGCAGAATGGTGAACGGCCAGGAAAAATAGCACCCGCACTGCAGCATGACACGCTGTATGCCTCAATTTCTCAATTGCAGGACTATTATCGCAACCCATATGAATACTTTCTTAAATATGGCCTGCGCATTCAAAAACGAGAAGAGCTGGAAATCTCGGCCGATAAATCCGGGACGTTTTTCCATGACAGTCTGGATCGCTTCATGCGGCTGCTTAGTGAGCAAGGCTTAGCACTCCGTCAATTGACCGATGATCAGCTGCAGCGTCTCACCCATCAAGCAATGGCCTGGGCTTTTGATCAGCAGCCGCAGTTGATTCAATTAACGCAGAACTATCAGCGATTGGCCTTTCGCAAGCGGCAGCTGGAACGTCTGGTCGAAACGATGACGAAGGTTTTGCGTGATCAGTCTAAGCTGACGCGCGCCAAAAACGTGGTAACGGAACAGAAATTCGGCGTGATGGACTTGAGCGATCAAGGGCAGCAGAGCTTTGCGCCATTGATCTATCCGCTTGATCATGGTCACAAGGTCTATCTGCGTGGCCGGATCGATCGGATTGATTCCGTTGAGCTGAATCAGGAGCCTTATTTAATGGTGGTTGACTATAAATCCGGCAATCAGCAGTTTAATCTGGTCGAGGCCTACGACGGCTTGGCACTGCAGATGCTGTCATATCTAAACAGCCTCAGCCACCAGCTCAAGCTGAAGCAGCAGTCGGCCAAGATTGCCGGGGCTTTGTACCTGCACCTGCAGAATCCTGTCTTTAAATGGGAGGATCTCAGCGGCAGTCTGGCATCTGAAGAATTAAAGAGTCATCGCTATCGAGGGGTCCTGCTGAACGATCGGCAATTGCTGAATGATCTGGATCAGGGCTTTGACAATTTCAAACCGCAGATTCTGAGCCTGCGTGCCTTTAAGAACGGCAATATCAAGGCCAACAGCGGCATGGCACTGGTTGATGAGTCACAACTGGCCGCTCTTTTGCAGCGTAATCAGGAACGCATCGTCAACGCGGCGACGCAGATTTTTGCGGGGGACACGTCTTTGCGGCCATATCGGCTTGATAAGCGCGACGGCCTGCAATACAGCGACTATCAAGACATCTACCGCTTCGACCCAATGCTGGATCAAAAGAACTATCGCGACGTTTTGCTAACTGAGCGCGACGTGCAGGAAAAGCTGAAACAAGAATCACGGGGGGAAAAACATGAGTGATACCAGGTTTACGCCACAGCAGCAGCGAGCCATTGATGCCAGAACCCATGATATTTTGGTGTCGGCATCAGCTGGCGCGGGGAAGACAACGGTATTGGTTGACCGCGTTATCAAAATGCTGAAAGAGGATCCGAATCTCAATATCGATCAGCTGCTGATGGTTACTTTTACCAACGAAGCCGCCGATAACATGCGCGAGCGGATTCGGCGCCGTTTGGAAAAAGAGGCCAACAACCGTCATCTGCGCGATCAGATCAACCGGCTGGCGATTGCCCACATCAGTACGATTCATGCCTTTTGCCAACAGCTGATCAAGCGCTACTACTACTTGATTGATCTGGACCCACAGTTTCGCCTGCTGACTGATGAAACCGAGACGACGCTGCTGCAAGATCAAGTCTGGGATGATCTTAGAGAAGAACTGTATGCCAGAGACGCGCTGATTGAAGATCCCAGCCAGCGACCATTTGAGCGGCTGGTGATGAATTTCGTCAACGACCGCAGTGATGACGCATTGAGCGATATCGTGATGGAACTGGATCGAGTTGCCAATGCGCAGGCCGACCCGCATGCCTGGCTTTGGCAGCTGCCTAAATTATATGAGCTGAATGATGAAGAGCTGACCAAATCAAACTTTTACCAAAAACAGCTGCTGCCGGTTCTGCAGCGTGAACTAAAGCAGATCCATGCTGATTTTGTCACGCTGACTCATCAGGCTCAGGCAGCAGACTTGACGACGACTTCGCAGATGCTGGCTGACGATGCCGAACGGGTAGAGCAGCTGCTGAAACTGACCGAAACCGGTACTTGGGACGCAATCAGCGCTCAACTGACCAAAAAAATGTTTCCAACGATCAAAGGCCGGCCCAAAAAAGATGAAACGGCTGCATTGGCGGCATACGATGCAATCAAGGATTCACGCAACGAGCTGCGCGAACAGATTCAAAGCCTGCATGATCACTACTTTATGGATGCCAAGCTGCTGATCAAGCTGTCGGCAGGGGCCAAGAAAGTCGTTGATGAGTTGGTTCAGGTAGCCTGGCAGTATCGCCAAAACTATCAGCAGATCAAGCTGCAGCGGCACCTGCTTGATTTTTCCGACTTGGAGCACTATGCCTACCAGATTCTGACGGTTGATACGAATGCCGGTAAGCAGACTTTAAAGAATCTGCAGCGGCACTATCGCGAAATTATGATTGATGAGTATCAAGACACCAATCCGCTGCAGGAAAAGATCCTCCAGCAGCTCCATGATCCAAGCGTCAACCGGCTGTTTATGGTTGGCGACGTCAAGCAGTCGATCTATCGGTTCCGGCAGGCCGACCCGACGATGTTTCTGCATAAATATGAAACGTTTGTCAGCGAAGATCAGCTGCAGCCGGATTCACCAGGCGAGCTGATCAATCTGGCTGAAAACTTCCGCTCCATGCCTAACGTGACCGATTTTACCAACCTGCTGTTCAGTCAGCTGATGGATCATCAAGTTGGTGAGATGGACTATGATGAGGCTGCTCATTTGAAATTTGCCGCGCAATGGTATCCTAAAGAGCAGGTCAAGCCAGTTGAGGTGATGCTCTATGATGCCAATGCTGAGGACAACGACGCCAATGCCAGTCATGAAGCTGATCGTCAGTCAGGCGAGCTGCGGATGGTCGGCATGCGGATTCGTCAAATGCTGGACAATCATGAACAGATTTTTGATCCCGACGCTCCCGACGGTCATCGTGACATCAAACCAGGCGATATCGTGCTTTTGGAACGGGCCAAGTCAATCAACAACACGCTGGTCAACGAGTTTGCCTCATTGAATATTCCATTGACCGTTCATGGCGTGGAAAACTACTTTAAGTCGACCGAGGTACGGACGATCGTTTCATTGTTGAAGATTATCGACAATCCATACCAAGACATTCCACTGGTTGCCGTTCTGCGCTCGCCAATCGTTGGGCTTACAGAACCGGAAATGGCCTATCTGCGCATCAATGACCGGCATGATCAGTATTTCCAGGCATTGGAGCGTTTCGTGACGACCTACCATGACTTAAAGCTGCCTGATGATCATCCATATGGTATTGACCTGGCCGTGCTGCATCAAAAGACGGCCCGCTTTTTGGACCAGCTGCATGAGTTTCATAACATTGCCCAGCGACGTTCATTGGTTGAATTGATTTGGACGATCTATCAAGAAACTGGCTATCTGGACTATGTGGCCGGCATGCCAGGGGGACAGCAGCGGCAGGCCAATCTGCATGCCTTGTATGAACGAGCGCATGGCTATGAAGAAAGCAGCTTTAAAGGACTTTATCAATTCATTCGGTTTGTCGAACGCATGCAAAAACGCAATCAGGATCTTGGCGAGGCTCCCACGCAGCTTGCCAGCGATACCGTGAACGTCATGACGATCCATGGTGCCAAGGGGCTGGAATTTCCCGTGGTCTTTTTGATCGACACGGCGCATGGCTTTAAGGATGAAAACGGCAAGGCGATTATTGATGCCAACGCGGGTTTGGGAATCAAGTATCTTGGCCGGGCCGCGGATCAGGCACCTGATGCATTGCCGCAGATTCTCTATGACCTGCCGCAGCGCAACCTGATTATTGAAGCCCAAAGAGCCAGCAGCCGAGCAGAGGATCTGCGGGTCTTGTACGTTGCCTTGACACGAGCTCAGCAGCGTTTGATCATTACAGGCTCAGTCAATGAAAACAAAGAAGGCACTGGCCGCTCAGGATTGAAGCAGGCCGCCAAGACTTGGCAAAAAGCCCTGCAGAGCAGTACTGCCGTCATTGGTTCCCAGGCTCGGCTCAATGCCCATTCGTTTTTGGATTGGATCGGCATGGGAATGGTGCGGGCAGCTGATTTTGACCTGGCTGATCTGGGGATGGAAGCCAACGATGATGAAGCCGCCTGGCAGACCAGCGCAGGTGATTTTTTTGCCCAGCGCTATAACCAGACGCAGGTTCAAAAACAGCTTGATGATCTGGCGGCGCAACGTGGCGAACAGGCTAAGGAGACGACCGCGCCGGCAACCCAGCTGACGCCTAACCAGCAGCAGGCCTTTAAGCAGGTCGTGGAAATGGAATATCCGCATCCTGAAGCAGTGTTGACGACGGCCTATCAAGCGGTCAGCGACATCAAGCAGCTGTTTGCCGTCCAGGACCCTGATGATCGTGAAATGGGCCGACTGACGTTTGATCAGCAGCAGGTCAAGACAAGCGGTTGGTATCACAGCGATGATTTTGCCCAGCCTAAGTTTATGACGACTCAAAAACATCAGCCCTCGGCAACTGAAATCGGAACGGCAACGCACCTGGTCTTTCAAAAACTTGATCTGAGCAGTGGTCAGGTAGATGCCAAACTGGTTAGCCAAACGATCGCTCAACTAAGAATGGATCAGCTGCTAAGCACCGATGAACTGGCTGATGCCATTGATATTGACGGCATCGTGGCCTTTTATCAAACTGAGCTTGGTCGGCGGGTTTTGGCGCACGCGGCCAGTCTGCGGCGTGAGGCTCCTTTTTCCATGCTGATCAATGCCGCCCAGCTCTTTAAGAATCTGGCAGATGAAAAAGAGGATGCTCCCGTATTGATTCACGGGATTATTGATGGCTATTTTGTCGGTGATGATGGCTTGGAACTATTTGACTATAAGACCGATCATGTTGATCAATCAACGGCAGCGCTTAAGGAACGTTCTGAGCAGCGTATCGTTGATCGTTACAGCGGGCAGCTGAACTTGTACGCCGGCGCACTGCAGAATGTCGAACGGCAAAAGGTTGCGCACCGGTGGCTGTATTTGGTGGCTACGCGTGAATTAAAAGAGATCTAAAAAATGGGGCTCGGCAGCTGTCGAGTCCCATTTTGGCTATTTTTCAATGATGCTTTCCTGCAGCAGACCGTCAAAAAAGTGCTGCAGCGAGATCTGACCGCCATTGTTTTGAACGCCTTTAAGCTTGAGTACTTCATTATGGACGTTTTTGTAGCCGAAAAGGTTGTTGGCATGTTCCATTAAGATCTCGTTTTCCGGATAGTCCAAAAACATATTGGCAAGATTGTTGAGGCCGACTTTTAAAGCCCGGCGAATTCTTTGAAAGACGATTTTTTTGGTGTGGGCGTCAAAATGCAGCACGCTGGCAAAATCAATGTCGCTGAAGCCCAGTTTTTGATCCACCATTAATGAAATAATGCGAATGATGTCTTGGCAACCGGTTTCTGCCGTGATGCCCAAAAAGCGCAGAATCGATTTGATGCGGTCAACCTGCTGCCGCTGCTGAGACTGTGGCAGATGATAGGGGGCACTGCTGCCAACCAGCTCAAAGATGCGGTTGAGCTTGTCGGTCATCAGCGTATAGCCGGCAATGAGTCGAATAATATGCTTGGTTTCGGCCAGGTTGATTGGCTTTTCTAAGAAGAAGTCAATGCCAGCCTGGTAGGCAGCCGTCCGCGTCTTAGCATCGCTTACCGAAGACATCATGATAAAATGCGGCTGACTGTTGGCGGCTTTAAGCTTTTCAATCAGCTGAATTCCTGACATTACTGGCATGCCATAGTCGACCAGCATGATGTCGACGCGCAGCCTTAAAAGGTCATCATAGGCCTGCTGAGGATTATCGGCGACCCCAACGATTGAATTGTTAAAGTCGTTTTCAATCAAATCGCTAAGCAGATCAATGGTATCTGGATCATCGTCAGCAATGTAAAAATTCATAAAAATACCTCCTAAAGCATAAACGTTCTCAAATTGAAGTTTTTGGAAACTTTTTGATGCTTCTTGAATTTTAACATTTTTATTTAACCAGCAACATCCCTTTTTGAGCGGTGATGTTTTATGCACCGATTTAATGCATATTTATAAGATAGCGTTTACATTCCTTGATATATCAAGATTAAGATAACCTAAAAAATAAATTTTTCTTTTGAAGTATTTTGAATCAATGTGAAGATTACTGAAAACGGTTTCTATGATAGAGACTGTAATTAAGAAGGAGGAACTTAAAAATGTCATTTAACTTACGTAACCGCAGTTTCTTAACCCTGGCTGACTTTAACACCCGTGAAATGGAATACATGCTGAACCTGGCCGAAGATTTGAAGAAGGCTAAGTACACGGGCAATGAAGGCAAGCGTCTGGAAGGCAAGAACATTGCTCTGATTTTTGAAAAGAGTTCTACTCGTACTCGTTGTTCATTTGAAGTTGGTGCCAAAGACGAAGGTGCTCACGTAACTTACCTTGGTCCATCTGGTTCTCACATTGGCCACAAGGAATCCGTTAAGGACACGGCTCGCGTATTGGGTGGGATGTTCGATGGTATTGAATACCGTGGCTTCTCCCAACGCAACGTTGAAATTCTGGCTAAGTACTCTGGTGTGCCAGTTTGGAACGGTCTGACTGATGAAGACCACCCAACCCAAGTTCTGGCCGACTTTCTGACTGCTAAGGAAGTTCTGAAGAAGAACTACCAAGACATCAAGTTTGCCTTTGTTGGTGACGGTCAAGACAACGTATCCAACGCTCTGATGCTGGGTGCCGCTGTTATGGGTATGGAATACCACGTTGTAACGCCTAAGGAACTTGAACCAACTAAGGAAACGCTGGACAAGGCTAACGAAATTGCCAAGGAAACTGGTGCCAAGATCGTCGTAACCAACGACATCAAGGAAGGTGTCAAGGGCATGGACGTTATCTACGCTGACGTTTGGGTATCCATGGGTGAATCCGACGACATGTGGGAAAAGCGGATCAAGCTGCTGAAGCCTTACCAAGTAACGATGGACGTTATGAAGGCTACTGAAAACCCTAACGTTATCTTCGAACACTGTCTGCCTGCATTCCACAACCTGGACACTGAAGTTGGTCGTGAAATCGAAAAGAAGTTTGGCCTTAAGGAAATGGAAGTTACTGACGAAGTCTTTGAAAGCAAGCACTCCGTTGTCTTCCGCGAAGCTGAAAACCGGATGCACACCATCAAAGCCGTTATGGTTGCCACTCTTGGTGAATAATTAAACATCCACATCATTAATTGATTCTATTACCAAGGGGGAACTGCATATGGCTAAAGTAGTAGTTGCATTAGGGGGCAATGCTTTAGGCAAGACACCTGAAGAACAGCTTGAATTGGTTAAAAATACGGCTTGGTCTTTGATCAGCCTGGTATCTTCAGGCAATCAAGTAGTTATCAGTCATGGGAATGGTCCACAGGTTGGGGCGATCAATCTGGGGATGAACTATGCCGCTGAAAATGGCAAGGCACCTGCCTTCCCATTCCCAGAATGTGGTGCGATGAGCCAAGGCTACATCGGCTACCACCTGCAGCAGAGTCTGCAAAACGAACTGCACCGTCGCTGGATGAACAAGAACGTGGTTACGATGGTTACGCAAGTCGCCGTTGACTCAAAGGACCAGGCTTTTGAGAATCCAACGAAGCCAGTTGGTGATTTCTACACTAAGGAACAAGCCGAAGCAATCGAAAAGGAAAAAGGCTACACGTTTGTTGAAGATGCTGGCCGTGGCTATCGTCAAGTTGTTCCATCACCACTGCCAAAGCGGATCTTGGAAATCGACAGTATCAACAAGCTGATCGAAGCCGGTGACCTGGTAATCGCAGGTGGCGGGGGCGGGGTTCCCGTTATCTTTACTGATGATGGTCTGCAAGGCGTGCCAGCCGTTATCGACAAGGACCGGACGAGTGCACTGTTGGCCGACAACATCGATGCCGACAAGCTGATCATTCTGACGGCGGTTGACTATGTCTATGTTCACTACAACCAACCAGATCAAAAGACGCTGAAGAAATTAACGATTTCCGAAGCCAAGAAGTACATCGACGAAAAGGAATTCGCTGCCGGCAGTATGCTGCCTAAGATCGAAGCCTGCATGTCATTTGTTAAGGATCACCCAGACCGTGAAGCTATCATCACTTCACTGAGCGGTTTGAAGGATGCCTTGGCTGGCAAGCTGGGCACGGTTATCGTTGATGGCTAGTTCAAAATAACTCCTTAAATCCACTGACGTAAGTCTCCCAAGCATTAATACCAATAGCAAAAAGAGTCGTCTCGCAAAACGCGGGGCGACTTTTTTTGGGGCCTTTGTTAAATTATAGGTAGTGTTAGGGATCCCTAATTCGATATACATTGATTTTTACCTACTAGGCATCGCTTTTTTTAAAAGTAGGTGATGATATTTTTGTCATAAATGATATGCAGAATTTTTTGCATAACGGTCGCCAATCAAATAAGATTGCTGATTAAATGGTTGACGAGGCACGTGGATGAATTGCTTGCTACGATGCTCACGTTAAGCTGCCTAAGTTGCTGATAAGTTTCGCGAAGATTGAAAAATTAATCGCGACTGCTTGGCGATTGAGAAACTGGCTGCTGTCATGCTGAGGCAGCAGGAGACAAAGTACATGCTGCTGCTGACCGCTGCCAGCTGTTTTTAATTGTTGCAACAAAAAAGGATCAGCCTTGTCTGGACTGATCCTTTTGATTTAGTAGTCGCCGTTTAAGATGGAGTTTTTAACGACCACATAGTCAACTTTGGTAATTGACTTGAGGTCGCGGCCCCCAGCGTATGAGATGGATGACTGCAGATCTTCTTGCATTTCCAGCAGCGTGTCTTTAATCGAACCACGGAATGGTACCAGCATCTGCTTGCCTTCAACATTGCGGTAGGCGCCTTTTTGCACTTCGGAAGCGGATCCCCAGTACTGCTTGTAGCGCTTGCCGTCGATGGTGATCAGATGACCAGGTGATTCTTGATGACCGGCCAAGAGCGAGCCGATCATAACCATTGAAGCACCGAAGCGGACTGATTTAGCAATGTCGCCGTTATGCCGAATCCCACCATCGGCAATCAGCGGCTTGCTGGCGGCCTTGCTGCACAGACGCAGTGCGGCCAGCTGCCAGCCACCAGTGCCAAAGCCGGTCTTGAGCTTAGTGATGCAGGCTTTACCAGGGCCGACGCCGACTTTGGTAGCATCGGCACCGGCATTTTCCAGTTCACGAACGGCTTCCGGAGTGGCAACGTTGCCGGCAGTTAAGAATGATTCAGGTAATTGTTGCTTAATATAGCGAATCATTTTAATTACATAATCTGAGTGTCCGTGAGCAACATCAATCGTAATGTATTCTGGGACTAAATGTTCGGATTTTAATTGATCGATAAAATCGTATTCACTATCTTTGATTCCAACCGAAATGGAGGCAAACAAGCCGCGATCGTGCATGCGCTTAATAAAGTCGGCACGGTCTTCGGGCTGGAAACGATGCATTACATAGTAGTAGTCGTTTTGGGCCAGCCAGATTGCCAGATCCTCGTCAATTACGCTTTCCATGTTGGCAGGAACAACGGGAATCTTGAAAGTCTTGGGACCAAACTTAACGCTGGTATCGGCTTCGCTGCGACTCTTGATGATGCACTTGTTAGGCACCAGTTGAATGTCATCGTAATCAAAAGTTTCCATGAGTCAAGGCTCCTTTTTGGTAAAAATGTAATACGTTAAACCTTAGCTATTATGCACAAACAAATTCATGGCGTCAAGCATAAAACGCACATTTTTAATTAGACTTTTTGAAAACGTTCGGTTAATATCTTGCAAAATTTTGGTAAATCGTATAATATCATTAAGTAAGTACGTGCTCATAAAGAAATTTTGGATGAGGTGACTAATTAATGGCATCAGTAGTAATCGTCGGCAGTCAATGGGGCGACGAAGGCAAGGGCAAAATGACCGACTATCTCAGTCAGGAAGCCGATGTCGTCGTTCGTTCGCAGGGGGGCAACAATGCCGGCCATTCCATTAGCTTTGATGGCAAGAAATTTGCTCTGCGCTTGATTCCATCAGGGATTTTCGGCGCTAAGAAGCTTTCCGTGATCGGTAATGGGGTTGTGGTAAATCCTAAGGCGCTGCTCGAAGAAATCCATTACTTAAACGATAATGGCATCAGCACGGATGGTCTTAGAATCTCTAACCGCGCCCACGTTACCCTGCCTTACCACCTGCTGCTTGACAAGTGCCAAGAAGAAGCCAAGGGTGACAAGAAGGTTGGCACGACCCAAAAGGGGATTGGCCCAACCTACATGGACAAGGTTGCGCGGACTGGGATTCGGATGTGCGATCTGCTGGAACGCGATGTCTTTGCTGAAAAGCTGCGGGCTAACCTGGCTGCTAAAAACGAGCTGTTTACGATGATCTATCATGTTGAACCGCTCGAATTCGATGACATCTTTAATGAATATTACGAGTACGGTCAAGAACTGAAGAAATACGTTACCGACACTTCGCTGTTGGTTAACGATGAATTGGATGCCGGCAAAAAAGTACTATTTGAAGGTGCGCAAGGTACGATGCTGGATATCGACGATGGTACCTACCCATACGTTACCTCTTCTAATTCTGGAGCTGCCGGTGCACCAACTGGGGCGGGCGTTGGACCTAACCAGATCGATACGGTCGTTGGCATCTGCAAAGCCTACTGCACGCGGGTTGGGGCTGGTCCTTTCCCAACTGAGCTGCACGATGAGATTGGCGCCCACATTCGCGAAGTTGGTCATGAATACGGGGTCGTAACCGGTCGTCCACGGCGGGTTGGCTGGTTTGACTCGGTTGCCATGCGCCATGCCCGTCGTGTTGATGGCATGACCTACCTGAGTCTGAACCTGCTTGACGTCTTGTCTGGCTTAAAGACGGTCAAGATCTGCAAGGCCTACCGTTTAGATGGTCAAGAAATCGACTACTACCCTGCCAGCTTGGCTGAACTGGATCGCTGCGAACCGGTTTATGAAGAGCTGCCGGGCTGGGAAGGCGACATCACGCAGATCAAGAGCTATGATGAGTTGCCAGAAAACGCCAAGAACTACTTGAAGCGGATCTGTGAACTGTCACAAACGCCACTGGCTACGATTTCAGTCGGCCCTGACCGTGAACAGACGATTATTCTGCATGATCCTTGGCTGGGTTAGACCTTGGCAAATCAATCAATCAGGTCCAGCCGTCGCTGATGGTTGGATCTTTTTATTATGGTTTGATTAGAATTGGTTCTGGCGGTTGACACTGCTAATTGAGGCAGTTACACTAACAAATAAAGTATGAGCACCTTTAACTTGGTCCCGTGAGGCTGAAAAGGAACGGATAAATGTTGCGTCTCCTCGTTTTGGTGCGAAGAGACGTTTTTTCTTTCAGCAAATAAAATAAAGGAGTGAACTTCATGGCTCATGAAATCGTTGACGGTTCAAGCATGCAACGGGCACTGACCCGGATTACCTACGAAATTATCGAACAAAACAAGGGTGTCGAAAACCTGGTCTTTGTTGGAATCAAAACGCGCGGTGTCTACCTGGCCCAACGTCTTGCCAAGCGCATGGAACAGTTGGAAGGGGTCAAGGTACCAGTAGGAACGCTTGATATTACACTGTATCGTGATGACCGTCATCGTCCAGATCATAAGGTTGAGCCAGAAGTCAAGACTACTAACCTCGGCGTCGACATCAACGATAAGCACGTTATCTTAGTCGACGACGTTTTATTCACGGGGCGGACGGTACGAGCTGCTTTAGACGCCTTGATGGATATGGGCCGGCCTAAGCGCATCTCGTTGGCGGTCTTGGTTGATCGTGGTCACCGCGAGCTGCCGATTCGGCCTGATTTTGTCGGCAAGAACATTCCAACGTCAACTAATGAAACGGTACACGTGGCGGTCGAAGAATACGATGGTCATGAAGATATCTCAATTGAATAGTCTAACTTAGCGTTGCCATTTAATGAACTCCAGAGAGGGTCAAACGGTGCGGTGAGGTTTTTAACCGACCTTAAAAAGCATCAGTGCTCTCCTGAAGTGAGCAACTGATGCTTTTTTCGAAAGGGGAAAATTATGAGTCGTTTATCAGTTTCACTTCCAGGCCTGCATTTGAAGAATCCGGTAATTCCTGCCAGCGGAACCTGCTGGTATGGTCAAGAGATTGCCCGCAACTATGATTTAAACAAATTAGGATCCTTGGTCATCAAGTCAACCACCAGTCAGCCACGCAAAGGCAATCCTGCGCCACGGGCCTGTGAAACATCTGCCGGCTGGCTGAATGCCTATGGTCTGAACAATGCCGGGGTTGACAACGTGGTCCAAGAAAAGCTGCCATGGCTGGCGCAAAACTATCCTGAACTGCCAGTGATCGCCAGTGCAGCCGGTTTTAGCGAGGAAGAATATGAAGCAGTAGCGGCCAAACTGGGAACCTCGCCTTACGTCAGTGCCATGGAACTTAATGTCTCATGCCCCAACGTCAAGCATGGCGGTCTGGCAATGGGGACCGATCCGGAATTGCTGGAACGCTTGACGCGGCGCTGCGTAGCGGTTTCTAACGTGCCGGTCTACGTTAAGCTGACGCCAAACATTACCGACATCGTTCCGCTGGCCAAAGCCGCAATTAATGGTGGCGCGGCCGGCTTGACGATGATCAACACTTTAACCGGCATGGCAATCGATCTGAAGACGCGCAAGCCAAAACTGGCCAACGTCACGGGTGGGCTTTCTGGAGCAGCCTTAAAGCCGATTGCACTACGGATGATTCACCAGGTTCGCCAATTCTCCAACATTCCGATTATTGGCGTTGGCGGGGTCGAGACTCCAGAAGACGTTTTGGAATTTATGATGGCTGGTGCCAATGCGGTTGAGGTTGGCGCGGCCAGCTTCCATGATCCGCTGGCCTGTCCTAAGATTATTGACCAGCTGCCGACGGTGATGGATTATTATGGTATTGAGAAACTGACAGATCTGAATGAGGTACGATTTTAATGGAACGATTTGAACCAATGGTGGCTATTGACGTTGACACGAAGCAGGCCGCATTGAAGCTTTTTGATGAACTCGCTAACGACACGGATCACACGCCGATCGTCAAAATTGGGATGGAGCTGTACTACGCGTTTGGTCCTGGCATCGTTAAGGAAGCTAAGCAGCGCGGCTTTAAGATCTTCTTGGATTTAAAGCTCTACGATATTCCCAACACCGTTAAGCGGGCGATGACGGCAATTGGCAAGATGGGCGTATCCTTTGTGACAACGCACGCGGCTGGCGGCGGTGAGATGCTGCAGGCAGCCAAGGCGGGGCTGGCAGAAGGTGCCAAAACGGCCGGCTGTCCAATGCCTAAATTGCTGGCCATTACGGAACTGACTTCGATTGATGATCGGATTCTGCATGAAGAACAGCACGTTGACTTCAGCTTGATCGAAGCCGTGCAGAACTACGCGCAGCTTTCGGAAAAGAACGGTCTGGACGGGGTCGTCTGCTCAGCTCAAGAAGTCAAGGCGATTCGCAAAGTTACCGGTCCCGATTTTCTGTGCGTCACACCAGGGATTCGACCTAATCTGCAGGTTCATGATGATCAAAAGCGGGTCGTTACGCCACAGCAGGCTCGCGAGCTGGGCAGCAATGGGATCGTGGTTGGCCGGCCGATTACGCTGGCAGAAGATCCAGTCAGTGCCTACCAGACGATTCGTCAAGCATTTATGGAAGGGGAAAACTAAAATATGTCAACACAAGCCGAAATCGTTGCTAAAGATCTTTTAGACATTCAAGCAATCACTTTAAGCCCCGACAAGCCATTTACCTGGGCCAGCGGACTGCACTCGCCAATCTATACTGACAATCGCCTGACGATCTCTTATCCAGCTGTTCGCCGCAATATTTATGAAGGCATGGTCCAGCTGATCAACGAACATTTCAAAGACGTTGATGTAATTGCCGGGACTGCTACGGCTGGGATTCCCCACGCGGCCTGGGTTGCCGAAGAAATGGGCCTGCCGATGATCTACGTGCGTTCCAAGCCTAAGGATCATGGTCAGGGCAAGCAGACGGAAGGCGTTCTTTATGAGGGTCAGCGCGTGGTTGTGATTGATGATCTGATCTCGACTGGCGGCAGTGTCTTAAAAGCTGTTAAAGCCGTTGAAAAAGAAGGCGCCGATGTGGTAGGCGTGGTTTCCGTCTTCACCTATGAACTGCCGGCTGCCGATGACAACTTCCAGCAGTTTGGCATTCCATACTACTCGGTAACCAACTATACGACTTTGATTGAGACTGCTGAAAAGACTGATTTAATCGACCGCAATCAAATGAAGGATCTGCATGAATGGCGCAAGGATCCCGCCGCTTGGTCAGCTCGTCATTAAAAATAAAAAAATTAAAAATAAAAAACGATAGCCAGATTCGCTATCGTTTTTTATTTTTGCCGATATTTTTCTTTCCAATAGCCGGATTGGGTCAAAAGCTCTTTTGAACGCTCATCGGCTGGATAGAATCCTTTGGTGAACAGATGTCTAAAGTACATCATGTTGTAAAAGAAGCAGAAGAACAGTGTTGGCCATGGGAAATCAAGCATCCAGTTCCATTTGAAAAACAGGCCGACCAAAACATAGTCCAGATCCAAGACGATCATTAAAAAGAAGTTGTACCAGTCATTGCGAAACAAAGCTGGAAACGGGCCAAACAAAAAGACGGTCCAAGAAAAGCCTACCTTGGCAATGCGCATTTCGCCCTCATCATTTTTGATCTTGGCATAGTTTGGCGGTATTGGCAGATTATTAAAAAAATCCTGATTATTTTGATTGTTATTGCCAAATGGATTCTGCATCCGTCCAGGCCTCCCTTTGTACGTTTATCCACTAATCATAACATAACTGAGAATGCGGACCTAATAATGTCAACAGTTCAATCATGCTTTCTTCATATTCAAATGTTAAACTTAAGCAGTAAGTGCGAGCAAAGAAAAGGGTGAAAAAATGCTGTTATTTTTAAATGATAACCTTCAGCGCAATCAATCAGGAATTGAGCACGCCCAAATCAAGCGACTCAATCTGTTTAAAAAATTCAATCAGCCAGCCAAGATCGTGACGCGGCAGTATTCCAACGAGCTGCATCTGGTCGTGGAAGCAGCTGGGATTAAGGATCAGGATTTTATCAATCTATTCGATTATTTTCAAAATGCCTGCCTGGTGCCGCATCGGATCGTCAAGGTTCAGGATCTGCATCTGAATCCAAAGTGGAAACGCAAGGCAGACGGCATCAGCTATAACTATTATGATGGGAAGACACGGGTCATGTACGTTCGCCGTCGCAATGATCGTGATCGCAGTATCATCAATCTGCAGTATTTTGACCATTTCGGCAAGCTGTTGAAAGTAGTCTGGTATGACAATCGGGGATTTGCATCGGTTGAACAGCTGTACGACTGGAATGGTCAGATTGCCGTGGAAAACTATCTGCGTCCCGATGGCCAGTTGGCGCTGCAGAAGGTGAACTTTAAGGATCGGCGCCAGCAAAAAGCAACCAGCTATCATTTGTTTAACTGGCGTGGTCAGGACTGGCAGTTTGCCAATTTTGACGAATTGACGCGCTTTTTCTATGATCAGTTGGCCGTGGATCCTGCCTTGAATAGTGACGGTCCGCTGGGCTTGGTCGTGGATCGCGTCTATGAATTGGGCTGGGCAGTCTTAAACATGCATCATCGCGTTTTCCGCGTCATGCAGCTGCATAATGATCATGTCAATAACCCCAACGACATGCTGCACTCAACGCTAAACTACAACTATCAATGGGGATTGGATCATCTGAAGGACTGGGATGGCATTATTGCTCTAACGCCGCAGCAGCAGGCTGACGTCCAGGATCGTTTTGGCAAGCAGGGCGTCAAGATCTATCGGATTCCAGGACCAATCGTGGCTGATGAGGTCTTGGCAGCGCCGCATGTTGATTTTGCTAAGCGACAGCGCGATCTGGTCGTGATGGTAGCGCGGCTCTCACCAGAAAAACAGCAGGATCATCTATTGCAGGCGTGGCCTAAGATTTTGCAGCAAGTTCCTGATGCCCAGCTGGAGCTTTGGGGATACGCCAATGATAATTTTGACCAGAAGCTCAAAGCTCAGGTCAGTGCCGAGCAGATTGAGAACTCAGTCACCTTTTGCGGCTATACGACCGATGTCAATGCAGTCTATGAACGGGCACAGCTATTGATTTTGCCCAGTCGTGCGGAAGGCCTGCCGCTGTCTTTGGTGGAGGCGCAGTCGCATGGGCTGCCAATCGTGGCCAATGATATCAAGTACGGTCCAGCCGATGTCGTGATTGATCAACGGGATGGCCTGTTAACGGAAAATGGCGATATTGACGGTTTGGCACAGGCAATTATCAGCTTACTGACCAACCAGACCAGACTGGCTGAGTTTAGCGCGCATGCCTATCAAGACAGTGCTCGTTACTCGGCAGCCAATGTCATGAAACTATGGAACGAGCTGCTTGATGATATGCCAAAGGAGGTCGCTGACTGATGGATTTCTTTGTTAATCAGTATCTGCTGGGGAAAAACTCCAGTGTCGAACATGCCGAATTAAAGCGTCTGCAGCTGTTTAAGGATCATCAGACGCCGGCTCAGCTGGTTACGCGCGATTTTGATCCAGTGCTTCACCGGACGATGCAGCGTTTTGGCGTCACTAATGACCAACTGACCAATCTATATGATTTTTTTGCCCAGACTACTGACTATCAGGGCCAGCCGCTGCATACCGAGGACCTGAAACTGGCCGTCGACTATCAGATCGGCACGGGCAACAACTTTCGCGAGGTTAGAGACGGGGGCCGCTTGGCAGCAACGATCTATTTTGCCGGTGGGACGATTGGTCAGATTCATCACATCGACTGGTACGATCAGACTGGCAGCCTGACTTTGCGCAATACTTATGACATTCGGGGCTTTAAGGCTGTTGACGAGTTCTTTGGTCAGGATCATGAGTTCAATGCCCGCTACTATCGCCCCGATGGTCAGCTGTATCTGGAGCGTTACTTTGTCAAATCGGTCCAGAACACGCCGATCAATTCGCTTAATATTTTAAAAAACTGGCATGGCCAGGATTATTGGTTTGCCAGTGAAAATGAAATGTTTGCCTTCTTTTTGGATGAATTGAATCGGGCTCATGGCGAGAACAACGTCTTTATCGCGGATCGGCCGGCTGTTACCATTGATCCGATTCTGCACATGCATTCCAAGGTCCATCGCTATCTGTGGCTGCCGATGAGTCACGTCAATGATGGCCAGGATCCATTGAAGGCGCCTTTGAACAGCCTTTTGCAAAACGCTCTGACGGAAAATCTGCAACGCTGGGATGGCATTATCGTGATGACGCAGGCCCAGGCACGCGTCTTGAGTCAGCGCTTGGGCAAATCGGCACGTGTTTTGACGATTAACGGTACACCGGTCAAAAAGGCAGCCAAGCGCGTCAAAATGACTGACCGGCGGCCTAACCAACTGATCAGTGTCGGCCGCCTGGGTTATGACAAGCAGACTGATCAATTGCTGCAAGTGTTTGCCAAAATCAAAGCTGCTGTGCCTGACGCGAAATTAACGCTTTATGGCTATGGTGCACCTAATGATACGGCTAACTTCAAGCAGCTGGCCAAAGACCTTAAGATTGATGATGCAGTTGAGTTTGCCGATTATCAATATCCGCTGGATGCTGCTTTTGATCAAGCCCAGCTGCTGCTCAATACCAGTCGCATCGATGCGCAGCCTTTGGCAATGGGGGAGGCGCTGGGGCATGGCGTTCCAGTCGTCAGCTACGACTTTTCGTATGGTCCAGACGAGATGATTGCAAATTATGAAAATGGTCGATTGATCGCGCTGAATCATCCTGCCAGCATGGTTAAGGCCGTTGTTGAGCTTTTAAGCAGTCCGGCTAAGCTCCAGCAACTGAGCGATCACGCCTATGACGATCTGGACAATATCAGTGCCGCGGTAACCTGGAAACAGTGGCAGGCAGTCAAATAATAGATGCGTAAAAAGCCTTATTCATCAACAAAAGAACATGCAGCCACCAGCTGGACTGCATGTTTTTTATTATCTTTAGAAGCGGCGACTGAGCTTGACGACGGCTTCACAGCGCGGCGTCTGCGGCATCATATCGACAGGCTGAATCCAGTCGACGCGATAGACGCTGGAAAGTCGTGCCAGGTTTTTGGCCATGGTCGACATGTTGCAGGAAACATAGGCGAACTTGGCAGGCTTGGCTTTAAGAATCTGTTCGATTAAGGCCTCATCCAGACCAGTGCGCGGCGGATCGACGACTAGAGCATTGAACCGGAATCCTTCAGCCTGCCAGCGCGGCATGACTTCTTCCGCGGTACCGACTTCATAGCTGGCGTTTTGGATGTCGTTAAGCTTGGCATTGCTGTTGGCATCGGCCACGGCTTCTGGAATGACCTCCATCCCGCGTACGCTTTTGACGCGGCTAGCCAGGGAAAGTCCAATTGTCCCAATCCCCGCGTAGGCATCCACCAAGACGTCATCGGGTCCCAGCTCCATGGCTTTGGCTGCCTGTTCGTAGAGCGTTTCGGTCTGAGCCGGGTTCAGCTGCAGAAACGAACGGGCACTGAGATGAAAATCAAGTCCCATCAATGATTCGGTAATGTATTCCTGACCGGCCAGATGAATCGTTTGCTCACCCCAAACCAGCGGCGTATCGCCAGGGTTGACGTTTTGCTCGACCGATTTGACCTCAGGCAGCTGTTCAGCGATCATGGCCAAGAGCGGTCCCTTATGAATCAGCTTGGCAGTATTGGTAATCAGGGTCACCTGCAGCTCACCGGTTGCCAATGACTCCCGAATCGCGATCGTTTTAATGATCCCACTGTTGCTGGTTTCATCGTAGGCGGGAATCTTTAGTTCATCCAACATCTTGACGATTGCGCGCATGGCCTTCATCGTCCCTGGCATCTGAACGGCACATGTTGGCATGTCGACCACGTCATGACTGTTGGCGCGGTACAAGCCGGCAATCAAATGACCGTCTTGTTCGCGAACTTGGAATTGCGCCTTGTTGCGGTAGCCGTATTGTTCTGGGGCGGCAATCGTTGGGCGTACGTCATAGTTTTGCCATCCCCGCGGCTTAAATTTGGCCAGACTGTCTAAGACGACCTGCCGCTTGAACTTTAACTGCTCTGGGTAGGCCAGGCACTCAAATTCAAAACCGCCTGCTTGATCGGCATAGCTGTCGCGTGGCTCAACTCGGAAGCGGCTGGGTTTGCGCAGCTTATGAATCTTGGCTTCCAGGTAACGGGGATGGATGGCAGTAACCTCAGCTACTACGACTTCATCTGGCAGGGCACCAGGGACAAAGCAGACCTTGTGTTTAAAGTAGCCGATTCCCTGGCCTTCGATCCCCAGTTTGCGAATGGTCAGCGGGAAGCGATCGCCAAGGTTGACTTCGACTTGGGGCTGTGGGCGTGGGCTTTTTTGTGGCCGACGATGATTGAAGCGGGTGTGATTTTTTTCCATTGTTTTTCTCCGTTCTGTTGCGTTCCAGTGGTCTTATTTTAGCACATTGGTAGAATGGCCAAAAATTATTTGTGATTTTTATTAAAAATGCATTGACTAAAAATTAACGTTGCATTAGTATATTGTTAAAAGTTAATCATATCGAATGCAATGAAGAAAGAAGAGTAGTCTTTGGCCACCGTCAGCGAGTCCTGCTAGGTGTGAGGGGATCGGTTAAAGTCTTAGGCGAAAATCACTTTCTAGTTTTCATCCTTAAACCAAGTAAGGATGGATGGTCGCACCCATTACCGTGCACGCGTATCGCTCCAGCTTAAATGGGGGCCGTACGTAAAAGACCGTGTCAGCGATGGCATGGTGAATCAGGGTGGTACCACGCGATTGCGTCCCTTGGCCGAATTTTCGGTCAAGGGACTTTTTATTTTCGGCGCAGCCAGTATTCGACATGAGTGATTTCTAATTTTAATTCATTTCGGGGGCAAAAAAATGGAACAACTCACATCGAAAAAACTAACGGCCAAGCAGTATCTGGTCGTGGCATCATTGCTGTTTGGTCTCTTCTTTGGGGCCGGCAACCTGATCTTTCCCTTGCATCTGGGTCAGCTGGCCGGCAGTCACTGGGTCGGTGCGGCAGTCGGCTTTTTAGTAACCGGGGTCGCCTTGCCGCTGCTGTCGGTCCTGGCCGTTGCGGTAACGCGGGCTGAAGGGGTTTTTGACATCGGTCGGCCATTAGGAGTTGGTTTTGCTTTGGTATTTATGGTCTTGATTCACTTTACGATCGGACCGCTGTTTGGGACGCCACGGACGGCTACGGTTTCCTACACGGTTGGGGTCGCACCGTTTGTTCCCAAGGCTGATCAGACGCTGGCCCTGTTCTTGTTCTCATTGGTCTTCTTTGCTTTGGCCTTTGCATTTGCCTATCGTGAAAATGACATCTTGACCAACGTCGGTAAGGTTTTGAATCCAGTCTTTTTAGTCCTGTTGTTTGTCGTTTTTGCCGTTGCGTTCGTTAATCCGTTTGCCAATCCATTCCAAACGCAGGCAACGACAGCTTATGTGCATGGCGCGTTCGTCAATGGCTTTTTGCAGGGCTACAATACGATGGATGCCTTGGCTGGTCTGGCTTTTGGGGTTACGGTCGTGACAGCGGTTCGTCAGCTGGGGCAGAAGCGGGATAGCGACGTTGCCAAAGTGGTTGCCAAATCAGGCGTCCTGGCAATGAGTGCCGTTGCTTTGATCTATGTGCTGCTGATCGTGGTTGGCGCGATGACTCTAGGCCGGTTCAAGGTTTCAGCTGATGGTGGGGTGGCATTTACGCAGCTGGTTAATGCCTATGCTGGCCGACTGGGACAAGCTGTCTTAGCTGTTTTGATCACGGTCACCTGCTTAACGACGGCGGTTGGTCTGGTGGCAGCCTTTGCGCAGGACTTTCACAAGCATTTCCCACAGTTGAGCTATCATGCCTGGCTGTTCTTGACGACTTTGGCCTCATTTTTGGTTGCCAATTTTGGCTTGGAACAGATCATTGCCTGGTCAACGCCAATGCTGATGTTTCTGTATCCATTGGCCATGGTCCTGATCCTGCTGTCGGTTGCCTCGCCTTTGTTTAAGCGGGATAGTGCGGTTTACTTCTTTGTTGTCTTGCTTACCGTCGTGCCGGCATTAGGGGATATGGTAGTTTCCTTCCCAAGCGTGGTCAGTGCCAGCGCGTTTGGTAAGCTGGTGGCTGGCTGGCGAGCTTCCTTGCCACTGGCTGCCTATGGTCTGTCATGGCTGGTTCCGGCACTGGTTGGATTGGCACTGGGCTTGATGGTGCACTGGTATCGAGAACACAGTCTGGCAGCAGCTGGTGAAGAAAACTGATCAAAAGGTCAACATGTTTCGTAATTAGGTTTACCAGACAGTTGGTAAAAAGTAATTAAATCATTATTGAACAAACTAAGCTGTTATCTAAATGTTGAGATAACAGCTTTTATATTGATTACAAGTTATTCCACTTCACAATTTGAAATTATTTTCACAAAATTTGTGCGAAGCTATACAATTTCCCAAAAATTTATATTAAAATAGGCTAGTGCAATAATGCCAAGTATGGAGAGTATTATCATTAATAAGGAGTGAATGAATTTGAAGATTGTTGGGATTCCTGGCTCTAATGCCAACCATTCGTACAATCGCATGCTGCTTGAATACATCAGCAAAGCCTATGAACATGATATGACGGTCGTTGACGTGCGCAAGATTCCACTGTTCAACGAAAGCGCCAAAGAAACGCCGGCTGCCATCCAGGCCATGTCAGACGCGATCGATGCTGCCGATGCCGTAGTGATTGCCTGTCCTGAAACTGATCACTCAGTACCTTCTTCTTTAAAGAGCATCATTGAATGGCTTTCCTATCAGCTGCATCCATTTACCAACAAGCCGGTGCTGCTGGTTGGGGCTTCTACTGACGCGCAAGGCTCTTCACGGGCTCAGGTTGACCTGCGTGACGTTATGATCTCGCCGGGGGTCAACGCGCGCGTCTTTCAAAAAGAAGACTTCTTTATGAGTTTTGCCCAGAATCTGTTTGATGAAAACGGCGATATTACCGATCCTGGTACGATCAAGTTCTTAGACAAGTGTCTGCGCGACTTTGAATGCTTTGCGATCGCCAATGATCAAGAAGTTAAGCTGGAAGAAGAAGCATTGGCCAAAGCGGAAAAGGAGGCTGCCAAGTAATGAAATTTGTTGCAATCGTCGGTACGAACGCCGACTTTTCCTACAACCGCGTTCTTTTGCAGTTTATGAAGAAACACTTCTGGCGCATGGCAGAGATTGAGATTGCCGAAATCAAGGATCTGCCGGCTTTTAGCAAGGACGTGCCTTTTGAGGAAACGACGTCGGTCTGGAAACTTAAGCAGCAGATCAACGCTGCTGATGGGGTAATCTTTTCTACTCCCGAATATGACCATGCCGTTCCAGCCGCAATGAAGAGTGCTGTTGAATGGTTGTCATATCAATCCAAGGTCCTGCATGGCAAGCCAGCAATGATCGTGGGGGTATCCTATGGTCGCCAGGCTTCCGCACGAGCTCAGCAGCAGATGCGCAAGATGCTTTTGAGTCCTGACTGCAATGCCAACCTGCTGTCTGGCAACGAGGTGCTGATCGGTAATGCTGCCAAGGTCTTTAGCAAGGATGGCCGTCTGACTGACCAGGCCTGCGTTGATAATCTGGAAAAATGCTTTACCAATTTTGTTGAATATGCGGAACTTTTCAAAAATGCTTCTCGAGGTGAACAACTCATGTCTGTAAAACGTCCTATGATTGAAGATGCCTATGTCAGCTTCCCGACCGGCCGCCTGTCGCTGCGAGAAGTCCAAGCCATCTTCAACACGATTCCATTTGAAATTGACCTGATCGATGCTGACGACCGCTTTGCCTACTACTCAGACAAGCCTAACCGTGAACACGTTCGTAACGTCAACCAGCTTGGCGAAACCTACAGTGAATGCCACCCACCAAAGGCTGTTCCTGCAGTTAAGGCCATTATCGACAGCTTTAAGAACGGCACCAAAGACGTGGTTGCCCGCCCATTGATGATGAACGGTCACCGTGTCTTGATTCGCTACTATGCGCTGCGGGATGTTGATGGTCACTACCTGGGGACGATTGAATTTACGGGTTCGGTTGATGACATCTTGAACCTGGCTGAAAATGGTGCCTGGAATGCTGATGCAACCTCCAGCGCCTCGCATGGCCACGCTGCCCCGGCACCAGTTGAAGAACCTGCTCCAGCCATGGATGCGACGACGGGGGCTTCTGAAGATACCGATGAGGAACCGGCTGCACCTAGCGAACCAGCTGCTCCAGTAATGTCGGCGGCTGCTCAACGTGCTGAACAGGCCGAAGCGGATGCCAGCACGGGTGCATCTGAAGCGGCTGATGATCCAGAAGAAACGGATGCTGATGCCATGACGGGTGCTTCTGAAAACTAAAATCCTGATAAGATGCAAAAAAGAGCTCGCAGCTAGCTGCGAACTCTTTTTATTTTGCTATTTATTGAGGTGATCCTTGGTGAACTGATTTAAGTTGGCCGTCGTGGGATCAAGATTTTGCCATTTCTGTGACAAAAAGGCCTTATTCATATGGTAGTGAGGCTGCGGCTGTTTTTGCTCCAAGAACGGTGCAATGCGGTGATCAAAATTGACCCAGCCGGCCCAGCCGATATGAATGGTATCTTCCATAAAGCCAGGCTTACCGCCATCATGTGAATAATCAACGATATTGTTGAAACCTTGCGAGCGCAGCTGGTACTTGATCTTGTTGGCAGTCTGATAGTACATCGGCATGGAAAGACCAGTCATCTTTTCCCACTTGGCATTAACCGGTGTGATCATAAAGACGACGTTGGTATTGGTCTTTTTAAGCTGATTCAAGACGACTTCCAGATCAGCATACTCGGGTGATTTAAGATAGCTGAAGTGCTTTTGACTGCCAGGAACGCCCTTAAGATGGCCTTTAACACGCCGATCATAGAACTGATTTAAGATGCCAAAGCGGTTGTTGTTGCTGGAATGCTTGGCGTCGCTGATGGCTTCTTTGGTCAGGGCGCTGTAGTTATAAGTCTTAGGCAGCTCGTTGATGCGTGGCTTAATACGATCATTATAGTTGTCTTTTAAGAACCAGCCGGAGAACAGCTCATCCTCATGCTTGAGCAGCGTTGATTCCATGTCGATACGGGTACGATCCCATGAGCTGAGGTGCTTGCCGTCAGCGATTTTTTTGGCATAGTTGGCAACTGAGCCTTCCGCGCCTAAAAGTTTAACCAAGCGCTTAGCCGTGTAGCGATCGTATGGCGAATCAGGATTGGCCTGCTTCAGCCAGGTTAGATTAGCGTAAGTGCCGTTGTAGTATTTAAAAGCTGATGGCATGACGCCTTCTTTGACGAACCATTGTGGCGAAATGATATAGACGGCTTTGCCATTCTTCATTTCGGAGGCCATCATCGTCATGTTAAACAGCTGCGGCAAAGACTGCGTACCACGGGAACCGAATAAGAATGGCGTGTAGTTGTGGTAGCGAGCAGCCATCACCGCGGGATGATAGCGGTCCATTCGATTCAACTCACTGGAGCCGAAGAATGGAATGTAGTTTTTCTTTTTATCCTGCATGGCCGCCACTTTAATCGAGCTGTTTTTAAAAACGCGCGGACTAAGCGAATCAGCGGCTTTCTGCAGGGTTGCCTGGGAATGCGAGCTGTTCCATGGCAAGGCAAAAAAGCCCAGTACCAATAGACAGGCTACGATAACCGGGCCAAAGATCGACCACAGTTTGCGACGGTTATTCATTTTCCAGTTCCTTTACCCGATCAGCGATTTTATCGATCGTACTCCATTCGCTGCGGTCAAATTCGGAAACGGGAACCTGAATGTCGAATTCGTCCTGCAGAGCCAGCAGCAGCTGAACGGTTGCCATGGAGTCCAGCAGACCATCGGCAAACAGATCTTCAGTCGTGTCGGCAAAATCGCTGGCGTCACGGCCGGTTGCTTCAGCTAAAAGTTGTTGAATTTGTTCTTGCATGATATAACCTCCAAAAATAAGTACTCAGATTAATGTTTGACAAACCACAGCGTGTTCAAAAAGCCGCAGAAGATCAAGAATGAAAAGACGACAAAGTTAAACGTAATAAACATGGCCACGCCCTTGGTAAAGGCATTGGTCTTGATATGCAGGTGCTTGCGCTTGTAACGCAGCCACCAGTCATTGATGACCAATGCGCTCCCATGCAGGAAACCATAGAGAATGTAGTACCAGGTAACCCCGTGCCAAAAGCCCATGACCAGCATATTGATCATGTAGGCAACCGATGACAGGACGTTGCGGTTTTTAAACCAATGCTTCTTGCTGGCCAAAAAGACGAACCGCATGAAGATGTAGTCACGGAACCAGAATGAGAGCGTCATGTGCCAGCGATTCCAGAATTCCTTGATGTTTTTGGAAACGAACGGCTTGTTGAAGTTCATTGGCGTCTCGACACCCATCAAATAACTGATGGCCACGGCAAACAGCGAGTAGCCGGCAAAGTCGAAGTAAAGATCGCCAGCATAGACGTAGGCCACGGCAACGACCCACCAGCTTAAATGCGGTGCGTACATTAATGCCTGGTGCTCAACGAATGGCAGCCAAACCTGACCAAACAGGTAGGCCAGCACGAACTTGTATAAAAAGCCGATGAAAAGATATTTAACGGCCTTACCGACCATTTCAAGGTATTTTTCACGACTGGGGACTTTGCGATAGTCTTTTGAAAAACGCCGGTAGCGATCAATCGGTCCGGAAGTGATGGTTGGCATAAACAGCAAAAAGCGGATGAACTTCCACCAGTTGAGGTCTTTAACGGCGCCATCACGCGTTTCGATAATCGTTCCGACCGCCCGAAACGTCAGGTAGCTGATGCCCAAAAAGCCCAGCAGCGAGTTATGACCGACCATTGCCGGCGTGAACTTGACGATGATGATCGGTAAAAGCGATAGCAGCGTCATCAGGTAAAAGACGCCCGCCGAGTTCTTTTTTTGCCGATAATGGAAATATCCCATTACCAGGATCGTTTGATAGACCACATATCCGATCAGAGAAATCATCTGCGAGGCACTGGAGCCATCGAACATAAAGAAGATAAACAGGAAGCTGACGATGGCCTCATACCAAGCCAGCCGCTTGCCAAAGTACAGGCTGATTCCCATTGGCAAGACGGCAATCAGCAGGTAGATAAAGTACGATGGCGTGCCATAAGCCGTGTAGTTGGGAAGACTTTCAAGCCAGCTCATTATTGATTGGCCTCCGCGATCATCTGCTTAACCGCAATCTTGCCATTTGCGGACTTCGGGAAGCTGTCAACGTAAACGAACTGGGTTGGCATCATATAGTCCATGATCTTGCCAGCCAGACTTTGACGAATGGCTTGAGTCAGTTCCTTCTCATCTTTAAAGTCGTTGGGCTGTGCAATCACGTAGCCGATCAAATGACTGACCTGATGCTTCTTGTTGTACTTCGGCACGGCAATGGCCTGCTTGATGTATTCGCTCAGTTCCAGACTGTTGCGGACCTCATCCAGCTCAACCCGGAAGCCATGCAGCTTGATCTGAAAGTCCATCCGGCCGATGATGTGGCGGATGCCGTCTTGATCGATAAAGCCTTCGTCACCAGTGCGATATGACTGGACGCCGTTGTATTTAAAGAAGTTTTTAACCGTTTTTTCAGGGTTATTCATGTAGCCCTTAGCCACGCTGTCCCCACTGATGATGATCTCGCCATGGACGTTTGGCTCATCAACGGGCTGCCCGTCCTTCCAGATCGTGGTAGTTACGCCAGGCTTGTCGTAGCCGATTGGCAACCGTTCGTGACTGTTGGCCATTGCCGGCGTGATTTCCATGCTGGTAACGGCCACGGCAGCTTCGGTTGGGCCATAGGTGTTAAAGACGCGCGCATCGGGGAACCGTTTGAACAGTCGCTTGACGGTTGAGGTCGTCAGCTCTTCGCCACAGAAGACAAAGTACTTTAGGTTCGGCATCTGTTCGTGATTGAACTGAGGACTGAGCAGCGCCATGTCGCCAAATGAAGGCGTGCCGACAAAGACCGTAATGTCAAGCTTAGGCAGCGTGGTAAACAGCTGACCCAGGTTTTGAACAACGGCTAGTGGCAGGGTCTGCACCGTGCTGCCGGACAAAAGACCAGTCAGCCAGTACATATGCGAGACGTCAAACGAGAATGGCACCTGACCCAGGTAGATCTGGTGAGCTGGGATGTCAAAACTGTCGCCCAGCATCCAGTTGGCAAATGAACAGATATTGTCGTGGCTGATCTCAACTCCTTTTGGCGAGCCGGTGGTACCAGAAGTAAACAGCACGTAGAAAGGATGGTCGCCGGTGACTTCATGCGTAACCTCGTATGAAGTCTTTTGGGCAAAGATCTGTTCCAATTCATATTTATTAATCACGGCCCCGTCGTAGTTCAGCTTTTCAACGGGAAAGTCATCGATGGCGACGACCAGCCGCGGATTGGCCGCGTCAATAATCGACTGCATACGGGGCAGAGCTGAGCCGACTTCAACGGGAATGTAGGCGTGACCTGCTTTTAGGCCGCCGACAAAACCGGCCACCATTTCAAATTGATGGTCGCCATAAAACATGATCGGACCATCTTTAGGAACGATTTTTTCTTGGTCGAGCCAAGCCGCGAAAGCATTTGAATCAACCAATAAATCTTGGTACGTGTGAGTCTGACCCATTTCGTCATAGACGACGCGCGTGGCATTTTCTTTTGCGACGCGGTCAAACTCGCGAACAATGTTAGAAATCATTTTTTCCTCCGCTAGAATTCGTTATAGATAAACGGTGCCTGTCCAGCGCCATAGTATCCGTATAAGTAGATCAACAGCATTAAGACGATAAAATAAAAGAACGTTTTAAGCAGAAATCCAGCGACAGGGTGGCGTTTGAGAGCTGCCAACATTCACTAATCACTCCTTTACCTAAATCGGATTTGGAAAGGTACTACCTTACTATATACCAAGTCAAGGAAATTAAATATTAAGCCTTGCTTAAGAAAAACATGTTTAAAATCTTGAAATAAAACTACTTTTCCCAATCAAACGTTGATATATCAGTATTTGAGTGAGTCTTAACCAGGGGTGAATCTAAATAAAATATTAATAAAATACGAAGAAAGTTTGAATTTTGCCACGCTGAAACTTTCACGCGATCTGTGCTATAATGTCACCAACGCGAATGCTTGTTCGATAGAAAGGAAGGTCTCATGAGATTTTTACATACGGCCGATTGGCATATCGGTAAGAAACTGCATGATTTTTCGCTTGCTGAAGATCAGACCGCGGCGTTTGATCAGATTGAACGGCTGGCGAAAGACTATCAAGTCGATGCCGTTGTTATTGCAGGTGATCTGTATGATCGGGGCTTAGCCAGCGAGCAGGCGGTTGAGCAGCTGAATGGAATGCTCAAGCAGCTGAATCTAAATGACCATCTGCCGCTATTGGCGATCAGCGGCAACCATGATTCGGCCGCGCGCCTGGCGACGGGCAGTGAATGGTTTGAGACGACCGATTTTTATCTGCATACCACGCTGGCCAGTGCGTTTGAACCAGTTACGATTATGGATACGCAGTTTTTCCTGCTGCCATTCTTTAACCTGCAGGCAGTCCGCAATTATTTCGAACAAGACGTTAAGACAATCAGCCAGGCGATGACTTTAATTGTTAATCAAATGAAGCAGCTTTTCGATCCTGATAAAAAGCACGTCTTGGTGGCGCACTTTTTCGCGGCGGGCAGTACGCATACCGATTCTGAGATCCAAGTTGAGGTTGGGGGATTGGATGCCGTGCCGACCACGCTGTTAAAAGACTTCGACTACGTGGCACTGGGGCACCTGCATAATCCGCGGGCGTTAAATGAAGAACGCATGCGCTACAGCGGCTCGCCACTTAAGTTTTCGGTTTCAGAGGCCAATCTGCAAAAAGGGGTCTGGATTGTCGATACGAATCCATTCAAGCTCACTTGGGCCCCCTTGCAGCCTAAGCATGATCTGATCATTTTAGAAGGCTCATTTGATGAACTGACGCAAGGGAAAATCGCAGCTCAATACGATCAAACCCAAGACTATGTTGCCATCCGCCTGACCGATACCAAGCTGATCAGCGACCTGATGAATCGGCTGCGGGCTCGTTATCCTAAGATTGTTGAGATCAAGCGCCCCAACCAGCAGGACGACGCCAGCATCGCGACCATGACGATGGCCAGTCATGATCCGCTGACGCTGTTGGATGAATTTTATGAAAAGGTGCATCCTGATCAGCAGCTGGATGATCAGCAGCGGCAGTGGGCATCGGCAGCTTTGACCAAGGTTGAGGAGGAAGAAAATTGAAGCCTTTAAAACTGAAAATGGAGTATTTTGGCTCATATGTCAATGAGACCGTTGATTTTGCTCAATTTGACGAAGTGCCGCTGTTTTTGATCAGTGGCAAGACGGGCAGCGGCAAGACCACGATTTTTGACGCGATGTGCTTTAGTCTGTTTGGTACAACGACTGATAATAATCGCAATGGGCGGACGGCTGAAAAACTGCGCTCTGATTTTGCCAAGGAAAAGGATCTGACACGGGTCTCATTTTGGTTTGAGCATCAAGGCAAGACCTATCAGATCATTCGGGAGCCGAAACAGGATCGGCACAAGAGTCAAAAAGTAGACCTGTTTTATGAAAAAAACGGTCAAAAAGAAGAAATCACCAAAGTTACCGACGCCAATCAATTTATTGAAGATCTAATCGGCATCAACGCTGATCAGTTTCGCCAGATCGTTTTGCTGCCACAGGGTAAGTTTCGTGAGTTTCTGGAGTCGGACAGCAACAATAAAAATGAATTGCTGGCGGAGCTGTTTGGTACGCAGCTATACGCGGACTGGACCCAGCAACTCAAGGATCAGCTGACGGCAGCACAGGATGCCAGCCATGACAGTCAAAAGCAAATGGAACATTTGATGGCCAGCATTGAAGAGCTGGCTGACCAAACCGATCCCGTTCAATGGCTACAAGCCGCCGCGACGCTGTTAAAACAGCATGAACAGCAGCTGACTCAGCAAGTCGAGGCTGCTGTGGCTGCCCAGGCAAAGGCTAAAAAACTCGATGAACAGTTTCACGTGGAACAAAATCTGCAGACCGCCTATGATGAGCTGGCCCAAAACCAAACCGTTCAACAACAGTTGGATCAGCAGCAATCAGCAATCCAAGCTAAGCAGCAGCTGATTGACGAGCTGCAGTGGGTTCGCCATCAGCAAACTGATTACGTTGCCTGGCAGCATGCCCAGGCGGCTATCCAAGATTTGCAAAACGATCTGCAGCAACAGCAGACGGCAGCTACGGAACTTGATCAAAAACTGCAGCAATTGCAGCATCGTGCTCAAGAGCTGAACCAGCAGCAGCCAGCCATTGATTCGATCAATCAGCAAAAAATCGCTTTGGCAAGCCTGCTGCCCCGGTATCAAGAAACGGCCGAACTTAAAGAACGCATTCAAACTGAGCAGCAAAAACTGGCTAAACTCCAAAAAAGCCAGCAGCAGGTTCAAACCGTCTGCCAGCAGCAGACGGTTTTACTGGAGAAAACGGCACAGCAGATTCAAAGTCTGCAACAGCAAACCGATCGGCAGTTGATTGAAAAAATGCTTGAGGAACGCAGCACCGGACAGGCATTACTCAAGCGACTGCAGGATCTGCAGAGTAAGTACCAGACGATAACTGATCAGCAAGCCAGCCTGCAGCAGGCCCAACACGAGGAAGAACTGGCTGTACAGCATTATCAGGCCGCGCAGACCGCCTTTCAAGAAGCTGATCAAAAGCACGCGGCTCTTCAGATTGCTGAACTGGCGACTCATCTGGTTCCGGGTCAGCCTTGTCCGGTCTGCGGCTCAATTGATCATCCCCAGCCAGGCAACCTAGCCGCTAAGATCTCGCTTGATGAGATTCAAGTTGCCGGTGTGGCTTTAAAACAGGCGCGCCAGGCTTTAGACGATGCGCAGGCCCAAAAAGTCAAGGCTCAGGAAAAAACGGTCAATCTGACCCAGCAGTTGGATAACTTAAAAGATGAATACACGACTGAGCTGACGAAATTAAGACATGACAGTCAGCTGCCGGCGACCGATCTTGCCCAGCTGGCCGCCAAACTGCAGGAGCGTATGAATGAGACCGCCCAACGGCTTAAAAAGACTCAGGCAGCTATTGAAGAATTAAAGCAGGCGCAACAAGAACAGCAAAAACAGCAGCAGACATTGGATGAATTGACGGCCCAGCAACAGAAACTGGATCATGATCAGCAGCTGCTGACGGCCCAGCTGGCAGGACTCAATGATGAGCTGACGGCTAAAGTAAAGCAGCTGCCGTCAGCATACGCTGATTTGCTGACAGCCAAAAAACAACTGCATGATTGGCAAATTCAGCTGCAGGATTATCAGCAAAAAAAGGATCAGAACCAAACCGAACTGCAGCATCAACAGCAGCGCGCCGCCGCAATAGCTGCAACGATCAGTCATGATCAAGAAAACCTGACGCAGCAGCAGCACCATCACCAGCAATTGGCTAAGACACTGCAGCAAGCATTAAAAGATCATGATCCCAATGCCCAGTGGTCACGCTATGCAGAAGACTTTGCCCAACTGGATCAGCTGGAATCGCTGCAGCAGACCGTCAATGAATATCAACAAGCGGTCAAGATCAATCTTGACCGGCGTCAGCACCTGCTGGCAGCCATCAACGAACGGCCCCGGCCGCAGCTGGCGGAGACGCAAAAAGCTCTGCAGGCAGCTACGACCATGCGCGATGAAAAGCAGCGGGAATTAGGGCGCTTGAAAGAACAGCTCCAACAGCAGCAAAAAACGGTTCAGCAGGTTGATGAGATCCAGCAGGAACAAGGCAAACAGCAGGCCAAACTGGATCGGCTCAGTGATCTGGTCAATACCATGAATGGCAAGAATTCAATGCGGCTGACTTTGGAAAGATATGTGCTCAGACACTACTTCAAAGAGGTCTTGAACAACGCCAATCCACGGCTCAGACAATTAACCGCTGATCGCTATGAGTTCTTTTTGGAAGAAAGTACCGGCTCAAACAATAAATGGAGCGGATTGGAAGTCAGCGTTAGAGATCGTGATGCCGGCAAGGATCGCAGCGTGCATACCCTGTCTGGAGGAGAGACTTTTGCTGCCTCGCTGGCCCTGGCGCTGTCGCTTGGTGAGATCATTCAGCAGCAGGCCGGGGGAATTCAAATTGATGCTCTGTTTGTCGATGAAGGCTTCGGCTCGCTGGATCAAGCCGCGCTGGATAATGCATTGCAGGCGCTGCAGACTTTGGAAGGCAATTCGCGTATGGTCGGGATCATCAGTCACGTGACCGAATTGGAAGAACGGATTCCCGATCAGCTCAAGATCAGTTCCGATAAGGGCCACAGTCACGTCAGCTATCAGCACGACTTTGCAATAAATTAGCCGAAAAGATTGCCAAATCAGGCAGGATGTAATAAGATAGCGATGATATAAAACACGAAGACATTTTAAAGTAGATCTCAAGAGAGCTGTCGGGTGGTGCAAGGCAGCGATCGAAACTCCGGTGTCGTTAAATGTGGGCGGGTAATGCCGCACGGGTTCATGGCCGTTATCCATGCAGAGCGTGACAAATCTTTGTCGAACTTGGGTGGTACCGCGGAACCAGAGCCATTTCGTCCCAAAATATGGATGAAGTGGCTCTTTTTATATACTTAGGAGGAATTTTAGATGCTCGATATCAAGAAGATTCGTAAAGACCCTGAATTCTTTAAGCAGAAGCTGGCAACGCGCAACGTTGATCCAAAAGACATTGACGAAGTATTGGCCCTGGATGAAAAGCGGCGTGAACTGCTGCAGCAGACCGAAACGCTGAAGGCTAAGCGTAACGCGGCCTCCAAGAAGATCGGTGAGGCCAAGCGCAACCATGAATCAGCCGATGACGCGATTGCCGAAATGCGTCAGGTTGGTGAAGACATCAAGAAGCTGGACGTTGAGGTCGAAGAAAACGACGCAATCTTAAACGACAAGCTGGCGCACCTGCCAAACGTACCGCGTGATGGCGTGCCGGTTGGTCCTGATGAAGACAGCAACCGTGAAGAATACAAGGTGGGCGAGCCGACTAAGTTTGCCTTTGAGCCTAAGCACCACTGGGACCTGGGCGAAAATCTCGGGATTCTGGACTTCGACCGGGCAGCTAAGGTTTCCGGCGCGCGGTTCGTCTACTATGTCGGCTTGGGTGCTCAACTGGAACGGGCCGTTTACAACTTCATGCTGGATGAACACATGAAGGAAGGCTACACGGAAGTTCTGCCGCCATACATCGTCAAGGCTCAATCCATGTACGGTACTGGTCAGTTCCCTAAGTTTAAGGAAGGCGTCTACCAGGTCAATGGCGAGGACATGACGCTGATTCCAACGGCGGAAGTGCCTTTGACCAACTACTTCTCTGGTGAAGAGATCCCAACCGATAAGCTGCCAGTATACGTAACGGCGCTGTCGCCATCGTTCCGTTCTGAAGCTGGTTCGGCTGGTCGGGACACGCGTGGTCTGATCCGGATGCACCAGTTTAATAAGGTTGAAATGGTTAAGTACGTTAAGCCAGAAACCTCATTTGACGAACTGGAAAAGATGACTAAGAATGCTGAAAACATTCTGCAAAAGCTTGGCCTGCCATACCATGTCATTACGCTGTCGACTGGGGATATGAGCTTTACTTCAGCAGAAACGCATGATATTGAAGTTTGGATGCCAGCTCAAGACAAGTATCGTGAAATCTCCAGCTGCTCGAACTGTACTGATTTCCAAGCTCGCCGGATGCACATTACCTACCGTGACGAAAACGGCAAGCTGCAGCTGGTCCACACGCTGAACGGTTCTGGTTTGGCAGTTGGCCGGACGGTAGCCGCAATTTTGGAAAACTACCAAAACGAAGACGGTACGGTAACGATTCCAGAAGCACTGGTACCTTACATGCATGGCATCACCAAGATCACGCCAGAAAACGCGGTGCCATTCAACTACCTGCACAAGTAAAATCCAATCAGCGGTCGCGTTTGGAGTCTGCTGAGAATGTCTGGTAAACTAGAGACAAAGAAAGTTTCAACCAAGCCAGACACGGAAAAAATAAAGCCCCTTGCCGTGTCGGCTTGCTGCACGGAAAAGGGGCTTTATTAGTGCTTTAGAAAGGATGCATATTTATGCCACGCCAATCAATCAAGCTCAAGTGGCTGTTCATGGCGAGTCTGCTTAATAATGCCGGCGCCGCGATGCTTTGGCCGTTGACAACGATCTATGTGCATGAGTACTTGAACAAGTCGATGACGGTCGCGGGCTTGGTAATCTTTTTCAGTTCCATGGGGATGATGTTTGGCAACTACCTGGGCGGCTGGCTGTTTGACAACTGGAAGCCTTACGCGGCCGCGGTGATCACCGTAACGGTCGCCACTTTGGGAAATATCTTGATGATTTTCTTTCATGGCTGGCCGATGTTTCCGATTCTGCTGGCAGTGATCTGCTTTGCGGACGGCTCGGGACTGACCGTGATCAATTCCTATGGCTCGGCCGTCACGGGACACACTGCTCGCTATGTCTATAACATGCTGTACATGGCGCTTAACGTGGGGGTCGTAGTCGGGACGCTATTGGTCGGGACGCTGTTGGACCTGGGAATCGAGATTGTCTTTATCGTAGCCAGCGTCTGTTATGGTGCCTACCTTTTGATTACGGTACTGCACTTTAACGTTGACGTACGGCCTAAGGCAACGGTTAAAAGCCAGCAGGCCGTGGCGGTTAAGAGCCCGCGTCACAACGTCCACATCGTCTATGCCTACTGTCTGTGCCTGGTAACGGTCTACCTCAGCTATGCCTTATGGGAAAGCGTCATGTCGGTGCACATTACCGATATGCATATTCCATTCTTTGCCTACAGTCTGCTGTGGACGATCAATGGGGCCGTCATCGTTTTGGGCCAGCCCCTGGTTACCAGACTGGCCGACTATCTTTCGGTTAAGCGGCAGATTATTATCGGGATTGCGATTTTTGCCATTTCATTTCCGCTACTGATCTGGGTACACAGTTTTGCGATGTTTGTCGTTGACTTTGTGATCCTGACGATTGGGGAAATGGTCGGGATTCCTTCCGTGCCAGCCTATATCGATGTCTTGACTGTCGCTGAGGAAACCGGTAAGTATCAAGGAATGCCCAATGTTGCCATGTCGATTGGCCGGGCGCTGGGACCAGTGTATGGCGGTTGGGTTGTTGACCAGGCCGGCTATAACTTCTTGTTTGTTTCGGTCTTTGTCATGATGCTGGTGACCTGGCTGTATGCGATCATGGTTTCCAGACGCTCAGTCAAGGTAATCAAGTAAAAATGTCTTGTCGTGCTTAGGTACGGCAAGGCATTTTTTTGTGTTTGCCTTATTTTGGCATAGATAATGACAGCTATCGAAAATTGACGATCCCGGCAACAGCTGTCGACGACTATAATATAAGTAGAAATGAAATCGTTTTCGGAAAAGGAGTGGATATTTAGAAGGGAAGGCGATTGCAATGACGAATCCAAAGGTACGGGATAATCAATTAAGCTTTGCCGGGCTGGTCGCGATCTGTGTCAGTGCCATGATTGGTTCGGCGATTTTTGATCTGCCTAAAAACATGGCGACGGTTGCGGGGGCAACGGCGCAGATTCTGGCCTGGATTACGACGGGGATCGGCATGTGGCTGATTGCCGAGGTCTTTATGATCCTAAGTGCCGTGAAGCCAGATTTGACGGCCGGCATGTATGATTATGGCGTGAAAGGTTTTGGACCATTTGTTGGCTTTTTGACCGCGTGGGGATATTTTGTCTCCAACTGTGCGACCAATGCGGCGTTTGCGGTGCTGGTCATGAACACGCTCAACTACTTTTTCCCTGGTACGTTTGCGGGTGGCAACAACTGGCCGTCAATGATCGGGGCCTCGCTTTTGACTTGGGGAATGACGGGGCTGACCTTAAAAGGCACCAAGTCTTCCAATCGCATGCAGAAAATCGCGATGACGCTGCTGATGGTTGTGATTACCGTCTTAATCGTATCTTTAATGGGGAACTTCAGCTGGCAGAAATTCACGACTGATATGCAGGCCAACGTGGTGATGCCATCCGTGCACAATCTGAATCTGGGCAGTGTATCTCAGCAGACGCTGGCCACGATGATGGTTACGCTATGGATGTTCAGCGGGATTGAGGGAGCAGCGGTCATGGCGGGCCGTGCCAAGAAGCGCAGCCAGGTTAGAATGGCTACGCTGGTCGGGTTTCTGATCTGCATTACGATCGATATTTTGATCAGTCTGCTTTCGCTGGGAGTCTTCTCATATGGTCAGTTGATGCGGCTGGCCTCGCCTTCTACGGCCGCGATCCTGACCAGTATCTGGCACAACGTCTGGGGCCGCAACATCATCAGTCTGACCTTGATCTTGACGGTGCTGGCCAGCTGGATCTCTTGGCTGGAAATGATCTGTGAGCTGCCGCAGCATGCCGCCGAACAGGATGGTACTTTTCCGCGGGCATTTGCCAAGACCAACGCCAACGATCAGCCAGTGTTTGCCATTTTGATTGCCACGGTAACAATTCAGGCCATTATTCTGATGGCGCATTTTGACGGTCAGGCCTATGAAAAGCTGCTTTTAATCAGCGCGGCGACGACGATTCCGCCTTATCTGGTTGCTGAGGCCTACTTGTTTAAGATCGCTATGCATCATGAATACAGCGGCAAGCATCATCCAAAGCGGGGGATGATTATTGCGGGGTTGGCCTTTGTTTACACGCTGCTGATGGGCGTTTCGGCAGGCTTAAAGTACACGGTGGCTGAATTCATCGTCTATCTGGTGGGGATGCCAATGTATCTGTACGCGCGTCGTCAGCATGGCCAAATAGTTTTCAGTCATGCTGAAAAGATCCTGGCAGCCGTGATTATCGTCATTGCCGTTTTGGGAATCGACGTTTTGATGGGGCTGATCAAACAGCCGTTTATGACGCTGCTTTCCTTGGGTCATTAGAGACTCAAAAAAGCTTTGCGCGAGTTGTGCAAAGCTTTTTTGATTCAGTTAGGCAAAGTAATCCAGCCCCATGGCATGCCGTACTTCCGCCAGGGTTTGGTTGGCAACCTCATTAGCATCGGCACAGCCTTGCTTGAGCATATCGTAAACGGCTGGAATGTCCTTAGCAAATTCTTCGCGGCGTTCCCGAATCGGCTTAAGCTCGTTGTTCAAGACTTCAAACAGGTAGCGCTTGATCTTAACGTCGCCCAGACCGCCAGCTTGGTATTGATCCTTCAATTCCTGCACGTGCTCTTTATCAGGGTCGAAGATGTCTAGGTAGGTAAAGACCACGTTGCCTTCAATATGACCAGGATCTTCAACGTGAATGTGAGTTGGGTCGGTGTACATGGACATGACTTTCTTTTGCAGCGTCTTTTCATCATCGCTCAAATAGATAGCGTTGCCCAGCGACTTGCTCATCTTGGCGTTGCCGTCCAGACCAGGAATTCGACCTTGTCCTTTTGGTGGGAAAATTCCTTTTGGCTCAACCAAAACGTCGCCATAGATATTATTAAATGAACGGACAATTTCCCGTGCCTGTTCCATCATTGGCTCTTGGTCATCGCCAACTGGTACCAGCTCACACTTAAATGCCGTGATATCAGCTGCTTGACTGACAGGGTAGGTTAAAAAGCCGGCAGGAATCGAACGGTCAAAGTTTTTTTGCTGAATCTCGGCCTTAACGGTTGGATTGCGTTCCAGTCGCGATAACGTAACCAGATTCAAGTAATACATATTAAGCTCGGATAAAGCGGGAATCTGGGACTGGATGTATATCGTTGACTTGGCTGGGTCCAAACCGACTGCCAGATAGTCTAATGCAACTTGAATCAGACTGTTGTGGATCTTTTCGGGATCACGAGCATTGTCGGTCAAAGCCTGTTGATCGGCAATCATGATAAACATATTATAGTTGCCGCTGTTTTGCATCTTCACACGTTCTTTTAATGAACCAACGTAATGGCCAATGTGCAGCTTACCAGTTGGCCGGTCGCCGCTTAAAACGACTTTTTTGCTAGGATCAAACTTCATAAGAAAAACTCCTTTCAGCACCT
This sequence comes from Limosilactobacillus mucosae, assembly GCF_013423865.1. Classification (NCBI taxonomy): domain Bacteria; kingdom Bacillati; phylum Bacillota; class Bacilli; order Lactobacillales; family Lactobacillaceae; genus Limosilactobacillus; species Limosilactobacillus mucosae. Next base: position 76,616 of record NZ_CP058954.1, read on the forward strand.
AAAAAAGACCGCCCTCTCCAAACGAGAATAGGACGATCTTTGCCGCGGTGCCACCTAATTTAGGGGAAAGCCCCTCACTTAAATGCTTTTGATTCAGTTGTCGGCACCGCTCCATTTCGCTTAGCCGCGATCCCTCTCAGCATTTGGAATCTCTCTGTCATTGGCCTGACTACTATTGCACCGTGCATGATAGCTATATTATAACGCGAAACCAGCTGCCTGGGTCAACTACTTCTTTACCCGTGCCAGCCAGTAGCGCTTCTTACCCTTGCGCACGATTACGAACTTGCCGTCAAAATGCGTGCTTGGATCGATTTCGGCATTCTCGTCCGTGATTTGTTCGCCGTTGATGCGGATGGCGCCGTTCTTGACGTCTTCGCGGGCTTGACGACGGGAAGGCTCGATCTTGGTGTCGTCAACCAGCCACAGAATAATGTTCTGCTTTTGGTTGGCAACCTCAACGGATGGCATGTTCTTAAAGCCTTGTTCGATCTCACTGGCAGACAGTTGAGCAACGTCGCCGGAGAACAGGGCTGCCGTGATGCGTTCGGCTTCTTCAACGGCCTTTTCACCGTGCACGAACTTGGTAACCTCGCGTGCCAGCGCCTTTTGGGCCGCGCGCTTCCATGGCTCGGTCTTGACTTTTTCAGCCAGCGCGTCGATTTCTTCCTTGCTCAGGAAAGTGAAGTACTTCAGGTATTTAACGACGTCGCGGTCATCCTGGTTGATCCAGAATTGGTAGAACTCGTATGGCGTCGTCTTTTCCGGATCCAGCCAGACTGCGCCACCCGCTGTCTTGCCGAACTTGGTGCCGTCTGCTTTAAGCATCAGCGGAATCGTCAGACCAAAAGCTTTGGCGTTGGGACCTTCAATCTTATGAATCAGATCAATCCCGGAAGTAATGTTGCCCCATTGATCAGCCCCGCCGATCTGCAGGTGAACGTCATTATGCCGGTAGAGATGCAGGAAGTCGATGGACTGCAGGATCTGGTAGGTAAACTCGGTGTAGGAGATCCCGGTTTCCAAACGGCTGGCTACGACTTCCTTATTCAGCATCGTGTTCACGCTGAACAGCTTGCCGTAGTCGCGCAGGAAGTCGATCATGCTCAGTTTGGACAGCCAGTCATAGTTGTTGACGATGGTAAAGTTTTCCGTCCCGAACAGCTTGATCATCTGGTTGGTCAGGGCCTTAACGTTGTGCTCCAGCTGTGATTCCGTCTGCAGGGTCCGTTCGGTTTTGCGCCCGGATGGATCCCCAATTGCACCGGTCCCGCCCCCGATGATGATAACGGGATGATGGCCGGCCAGCTGGAATCGCTTCAGCATCATAAACGGAATTAGATGGCCAATGTGCAGGCTGTCGCCGGTTGGGTCGGTCCCGCAGTAGAGGCCGATTTTTTCGTTTTCCGTCAGTTCGCGCAGGCCCTCTTCGTCAGTTACCTGATTAACGGCACCGCGCCAGGTCAGTTCGTCAATAATATTCATTTAAATACCTCCAAAAAATGTCATGAGGAACGAAAAACATCCCAGAACCGCTTAACGGCTCTGGGACGAATTGCTCGTGGTACCACCCATCTTCGTGCATGACGCACCTCATTGACTTCAGTTCAGCGACGTTGCTGCAGGATTGTAATTCGCCAAACGACTGTGTGCCGGTTTTCAGCTGTGCCGGTTTTCTTTGAACAGGGAGTCGCTGCCTACTGAGTTCCTGCGCGTCTTAATTAGGGGTATTTAAACATAAATTTGTGCGAAAAGTCAAGTCGCTTAAGAATGTTAAATCGATAGCGGTTTCAAAATTAAAAGTTAATAGTTGCCAAAAATTTGGTTAGGCGAATTCTAGATTTAATTAATTAAGTTTTCTAGAAGATTTACCTTATTTAATTAATTTTAGTGGCCTAATAATATTAATTGTTCATGGTTTTGTGAAGATTATATTTCTTTTTACATTAAAAAGGTGATAAAGTATTCAGTACGCGAATATTAATAAACGGTTAAAAAATAAGTAAAAAGGAGTGAGGAATTTGAAGAAGTCATGGTGGCAACGCACAATCATCAGCTGCGCGGTAATGCTGATGACCACGTTCGCTGGATTATTTGTCAATAAGCAGGTGGCGCATGCCGAACAGACCTACACGATCGGGGTTGTCGACACCTTTGCTCCCTTTGAAATTCAAAACAAACAAGGGACCTATACCGGTAAGAATCCCGGCATTGAGCCTGAAATGATTCGGATGATTGCTAAGCACGAGCATTTCAAGTATCGATACAAAATCATGAGCTTTAACGCCATTCTGCAGGCTCTGGATTCCGGTCAGATCGATGCCGGCATGGGTGGGATGAGTGTTACCGACGAACGAAAGGCCAAAATCGACTTTTCAACTTCCTACTATAAAGACGGGATCGTGATGGCGGTCGGCAAAAACAGCAAGATCACCAAGATGAGCCAATTAAAAGGCAAGACGGTTGATGTTAAGTCTGGGGCTGCTGGGGCCTTATATGCTGAATCCATCAAGGACAAGTACGGCTTTAAGATCAAGTACTTTACGACTTCCAACGCGATGTGGAACGATGTTAAGAGCGGCAACGGGGCGGCTACGTTTGATGACGGTCCGGTTCTGCAATACGGGATCCGTAATGGCATGCCACTGAAGATCGTTACTAAACAGATCAATGCCACGCCAATTGCAATCGGCTTTAAGAAGGGCCAAAACAAAGAGCTGCAGGCCAAGATCAACGATGGGATCAAGTGGATGCAAAAGACTGGTCGGATGCAAAAGCTGATCGACAAGTACACCAAGGGCAGCGGTACGAAGACTGAAAGCAGCAAGGACCGGACGATCTTTGGCTTGATCAAGAACAACCGCAAGGCCCTCTTGACTGGTCTTTGGGAAACGATTGAACTGACGATTATCGGTTCGCTGTGCGCGTTGGCATTCGGTCTGGTACTGGGTGTCATGGGCATCGCGGAAGGCAAGTTCTGGAAGGGTCTTTCCAGCACGATCATCTACATTTTCCGTGGGATTCCAATGATGGTTTTGGCATTCTTCATCTACATTGGGCTGCCAAACCTGACTGGTCAAAAGATTCCGCTGTTTACGGCTGGGGTCTTGACCTTGATGCTTGATGAAGGGGCCTATGTCGGTGCAATCGTACGTGGTGGCTTTGAGGCCGTTGACGTTGGTCAGTGGGAAGCTGCCCGCAGTCTTGGTCTGCCATACTCCAAGGCATTGGTTAAGGTTATCGCGCCACAAGGGTTGAAGATCATGGTGCCATCTTTGGTTAACCAATTGATCATTACGCTGAAGGATACCTCGATTCTTTCGGCAATTGGGGTCATGGAACTGACGCAGACCGGGACCGTCATCATTGCCCGGAATATGGAAGGGTTCAAGATGTGGCTGATCATCGCCGTAATGTACATGATCATCATTACGCTACTGACTTGGCTGTCGAATTACGTTCAAAAGAGAATGGAGGCATAGCATGGACAAGCAATACAAGGTACAAGTCAAGGACCTTCACAAGAGCTATGGCGAAAATGAGGTCTTAAAAGGGATCGATCTTGCCGTTAAGCCAAGTGAGGTTGTCTGCATGATTGGGCCTTCTGGTTCGGGTAAGAGTACGTTTCTGCGCTGCCTGAACCGCTTGGAAGTGCCAAACAGCGGTCATATCTACATTGACGGCTACGACATTGCCGACCCGAAGACTGACATCAACCTGGTGCGTCAAAACATTGGGATGGTGTTCCAACACTTCAACCTGTTCCCCAACATGTCGGTAATTGACAACATCACGCTGGCACCCGTGGAACTGAAGAAGATGAGCAAGGAAGAAGCGCAAGAAGCCGCGCTGCACTATCTGGATATCGTAGGCTTAAAGGAAAAAGCCAACGTCAATCCACGGACGCTTTCTGGTGGACAAAAACAGCGGGTGGCAATTGCCCGTGCTCTGGCCATGAAGCCGGACGTAATGCTGTTTGATGAACCAACCAGTGCCCTTGACCCGGAAATGGTTGGTGACGTGCTGGGCGTTATGCAGGACCTGGCCAAAGAAGGGATGACCATGATCGTCGTTACCCACGAAATGGGCTTTGCCAAGCGGGTGGCTGATCGCGTGGTATTCTTCCATGACGGTAAGATCCGAGAAGATGGTACGCCAGAACAGATCTTTGAGCATCCACAGCACCCAGATACCCAGAATTTCCTTAACAAAGTCTTAAACGTTTAGGGGTTCGTTCGATATTTCTGGATTTAATGTTTGACAAACGTTATAAAATCGTTATAATGATTAGTAACTTTTAATTATTGGTCGATTTACAGAGACCCGCTGCCCAGCTGCAAGCACGGGATCGATCTTATGGCATCAACGTTGAAATGAAGGGTGGTTCCTCTATCGACTGCTAGAGCGGCGGGCATATAAGATGTCTGCAAGATGGGTGGAACCGCGTTGAAAAACGTCCCTGACACAAGTTGGTGTCAGGGACGTTTTATTTGCGTCAGTGTTGCCGCCCTCCTGTACAGGAATGTTTGTCATTGAGAGTTTTACAGGAGAAAAAGTATGGATGAACAACAAGAACAAAAACTATCACGGGCGCTGAAAAGCCGTCATATCACGATGATTGCCATTGGTGGGGCAATCGGGACCGGGCTGTTCTTAGGTTCGGGGACGGCCATTCACGCTGCGGGTCCTTCGATCATTTTATCTTACCTGATCGTGGGGATCTTCTGCTTCTTTATGATGCGGGCCTTGGGTGAACTGATTTTAGCTGATACTACCAAGCACTCGTTCATTGATTCGGTCAAGGAATACCTGGGCGACCGCATGGAATTCGTGGCCGGCTGGACTTACTGGTCTTGCTGGCTGAGTCTGGCAATGGCCGATCTGACCGCAACTGGGATCTACCTGCGCTACTGGTTCCCTAATCTGCCGCAATGGATCGGTCCGCTGGTCATCATCGTCTTATTGATGCTGGTCAACATGATCAACGTGGGGCTGTTCGGTGAAATGGAGAGCTGGTTTGCGATGATCAAGGTGGTCGCAATTCTGGCACTGATCGTAATTGGTTTGGTGATGGTCTTCGTTCACTTCCCAGTCAAGGGTTCTGACCCAGCCTCATTTAGCAATCTGTGGTCGCACGGCGGCTTCTTCCCGAAAGGCGTCCTGGGCTTTTTGATGAGTTTCCAAATGGTTGTCTTTGCCTTTGTCGGAATTGAAATGGTTGGTCTGACGGCTGGTGAAACCAAGGATCCCAATAATGACATTCCTAAGGCCATCAATTCGCTGCCAGTTCGGATCGGACTCTTTTACATCGGTTCAATGATTGCCATGATGTCGGTTTACCCATGGAACATGATCAAGACGACTTCCAGCCCATTTGTTCAGCTGTTCCAAGCCGTGGGGATTCCGGGGGCCGCTGCAATTTTGAACTTCGTGGTCTTGACGGCCGCCATGTCAGCAACCAACAGCTCGATTTTCAGTACCAGTCGTTCACTGTACGCACTGGCAACGGGTCACAACGCACCGCAAAAGTTTGCCAAGCTGAGCAATCAGGCCGTGCCGAACAATGCCCTGCGCTTCTCGTCATTGATTCTGTTTATCGTCGTTATCTTGAACTACATCATGCCAGCCGGAATCTTTAACATTGTTTCCGGGGTCTCAACGATCAACTTTGTCTTTGTCTGGCTGATCATCTTGTGGTGCCACATCGTTTACCGTAAAAAGCATCCCAAAGGCGTGGCTGCCTTCAACATGCCCGGCTTCCCATTTACCAGCTGGCTGACGATTATCTTCTTTATTGCAATTCTGGTAATTCTGTTCTTTGTCAAGTCAACTCGTTTGCCATTGCTGATCAGTTTTGTCTGGTTTATTGCACTGTTTGTCGGCTATACCATTGTTGACAAGCGCAAGCGGGCCCAAGATTAAAAAGATTTTATACCAAATCAAAAAGCCTGTTTAGATCATTTGATTTAGACGAAAAAAATTGGATAATCGTATAATTAAGGTAGCGCTTCCATTGGCTTGGTGACGCGGTTTGAGTTGACTTTTAAATGTGGGGAATTTATAATAAAAGCATGGAAGAAACCTCATCCGTTGCAAATGTAAAAGTATCCGGCAATCGCCTTTAATCTGGGCGATGGCAGCATAACACACCCCACATCACACAATAAATTGAATTTCCTGAAGAAAGCTTGTTAACTAACTAAATTAGTGGCCGTATCTAATGTACAACCTTATTTGAGAACGTCGACAATTGAAGTTGCATAGATCTCTTGGCATAAAGAGACCAGATTAAGTAAGCAAGGTAAATAATCGAGTTTTGATATTAAGTATGGCAACGGCAAGCGCTTCTTCCCCCAAGGCCTGGTGAATATTCACCGGGTCTTTTATTTTGCACGTTTTAGTGTGGCATTAAGACCAGTGCGGATTGATCGTGGGATATCGCTAGAGTCTGGGGCATGGCAGGTGTCCAGCCAATCGAGCAGTACCAATCTCGCTGTTTCATTAAAGCCATAACAGCATCAGAAGTGACAGCAAAGTCGATCAATTGCGCTGGAGAAAGCGTTTGAAATCCGCTGCCAAAGCCGGTAAACTGACAGCAACAGCAACAGCAACAGCAACAGCAACAGCAACAGCAACAGCAACAGGTCATTTTCATGAGGCGTGATGCCAAAAGCGGCTCAAAAGCCATGGAACAGTAGTACAAAGATAGAGCCGCGATTACTGATCCAGAGCAGCTGCGTGAAGATAGAGCAGTGGTGGCTGATCCAGAAAGGCTGCGTGAAAGGAGGAGTGTGATGGCTGATTCAAACAAAATCGGCAAGTATGAACTGACGGCTTTGATCGTGGGCGCGACGATTGGCTCGGGAATCTTTGGCGTCAATAGCGATCTGGCCAACGCGGCGGCACCGGGACCGGCAATCCTGGGCTGGCTGATCGTCGGCCTGGGCGTGTGGTGCCTGATTGTCGCGCTGAATCATCTCTTGCTGCGCTACCCCAAGCAGGACGCTGGAATTTTTGCGTACGCGGGGCTTTCGTTTGGGACGCTGGGCGAGTTTATTTCCGGCTGGGCATACTGGCTGGCTTCATGGCTGGGCAACCTCGCCTTTGCCACGATTGCGATGAGCGCGCTGGGAACGTTTTGGCCAGTTTTTCAAGGTGGTCAGAACCTACCGTCGATTTTACTGGCAATACTTTTGACGATTGGTTTTACCGTGATCGTCAGCTATGGTGTTGAGGCTACCGCGCTGCTCAATTTAATCGGTACGCTTGCTAAACTGGTGCCATTGCTGATCTTCACCATCGTAACGGCATTGGCGTTTCATTGGTCGACGTTTGTCAACAACTTTTGGGGCGCGGCTGCGCAGTCTTCCCGTCCCATCCTGGCAGTTGCCGATCAGGTCAAAAACTCGATTATGGTGATGATGTGGCTGTTTATGGGCGTGGAAAGTGCCTCGGTTATGGCGCACCGAGCTAAGCGTCAGCGGGATGCCGTCGTGGCTTCATTTGGCGGCTGGCTGATTCTGCTGGTCGTCTATCTGCTGATCTCGCTGCTTCCTTATGGCGTAATGACGCGCGCACAGTTGGCTGGGGCAGCACAACCGGCGATGGGGACGATTCTAAGCCGGCTGGTTGGACCCTGGGGCGCGGCTTTGATCAGTTTGGGATTGATCGTTTCGGTGCTGGTGGCCTGGCTTTCGTGGACGATGCTGCCAGCGGAGGCGTTTTTGATGATGACTAAAGACCGAGTGCTGCCGCGTTCGTTTGGCAGGCTCAATTCGCATCATGCCCCGACGACCGCGCTTTGGGTAACGGCGATCGTTCAGTGCCTGTTTCTGTGCTCGCTGCTGTTTACGACCTATGCTTATCGGTTTGCCTATACGCTGGGGACGGCCGCGGGACTGATCGTCTATTTCTTTGTTGGACTGGCGCAGATTAAAGACGGCTGGCAGCAGCGTGCTTATGGTCAATTAGTAATTGGCATGCTGCTGACGATTTTTGAGCTGTTATCGATGGCTTTGGCTGGCTGGCGGCAGGTGATGATTTTATCGCTGAGTCTGCTGCCGGGCTTTCTGATTTATTGGCAGGCTCGGCGCACGCGAAAGCTGAGACTTGCCAAAAACGAATGGCTGGCGATGGGCTTGATCAGTATTTTGGCTGTTGTTTCGTTGGTTTTGATATTAAACGGTACGATTCCGATCGAATAGGGGGAAAATTTATGGTTAAGATTGCTCCATTTGGCGTGGAAGCCTGGTTGAACAAGTGGGAAAAAAGCGCCCGCTATGATATTTCACAAAGTACGATCGCTTCATTGACGATGGATGAGCTGATGAATCTGGATGGTCATCATGGCGCGGAGTTTTACGAGATGCTCAATGCCCAAAAGATGAACTACGGCTGGATTGAAGGCTCCCCCAGCTTTAAGACCGAAGTTGCCAAGCTCTATCGCCACGTGGATCCGCACAACATCCTGCAGACCAATGGCGCGACGGGAGCAAATCTCTTGGCGCTCTATAGTTTGGTGAACCCTGGCGACCACGTAATTGCTGAATATCCTTCCTATCAACAGCTCTATGACATTCCAAAATCGTTGGGGGCCACGGTTGACTATTGGCAGATTCATGAAGCCGCCAACTGGTATCCCGACATTGAAGAGCTAAAGCGGCTGATGCGTCCTGATACCAAGCTGATCTGTCTCAATAACGCCAACAATCCGACCGGCACCGTCTTAGACCAGGAATTTCTACAGCAGGTGGTTGACCTGGCAGCTCAGGTTGGCGCCTATATCTTGGTTGATGAGGTCTATCTGCCATTAGATCAGCCAGAAAAATTCGTTTCAATCGTGGATCTGTATGACAAGGGGATTGCTACCAACTCGCTTTCCAAGACTTATTCGGTTCCCGGCATTCGGATTGGCTGGACGGCTGCCAATGCCGAACTGACCGAGCGCTTCCGCAAGTATCGCGACTATACGATGATCTGCGGCGGGGTCTTTAATGATCTAATGGCTACCTATGTCCTGCGTCATAAACAACAGGTTCTGGCGCGCAATCGAAAGCTGGTCATGAGCAATCTGCAAATCTATCAAGAGTGGATTGCCAATGAGGAGCGAGCCAGTGTGGTCATGCCGCAAGCCGTTTCGACCTCGTTCCCCAAGCTGGATGTGCCGGTTGACATTCATCAATTCTGCGAGCAGCTGCTGGCTGACCAGGGCGTCTTGCTGGTGCCAGGGGATGCATTTGATACGCCAGGTCACGTCAGATTGGGGTATTGTGCCCCGCAAGCTACGTTAAAAGAAGGGTTGAAACGACTCTCGATAGCTTTGCATCAATACGACTGATTAACAACTTTGTTCAGTTTTAAACGATTGTATTTTTCACTAATTAGCTCTGTTTTAAAAGTCAAAGCGATTTCAGCGTGGTATACTAAAGATCCTTGGCAGGGGCAGCGGGGCTGACTACTACTCAATTGTAAGTGGTTACAGTCTCGCTTTTATTTTGTATTATCAAATGGTCTATAAAAAAACATATGAAGCTTTAAACGTTTTACTGAAGAAATCAGAAAAAAGTTTGTGAAATTTAAATCACACTTCTTTAACATTTTTTAAAGTTCTGCCTTGATTTAAAACGATTTACTTCCGAACAATACTGGTAACGGTTTCATGGTTTCACAAAGTCGATAAATGTATGCGGTTTACAGTTTTACAAAAGATGGGTATATTATTATGGCACGCAAGATTTTCTCAGTTCGACTGCAATTATTCCGCTATTCTGAGATACTGAGAAATTGCGATTGAGAAAAAGTTAGATTCAGTTTTTAAGAAAGGTGTTATATCCATGTATCTTGCAATTAACATTCTTGGGTTGCTTGTCTTCTTGGGTATCGGTTTTCTGTTCTCTAAGGACAAAAAAGCGATCAACTGGAAAGCAATTGCTATCATGATTGTATTGAACCTGGTCCTGGCCTGGTTCCTGACTGGTTCAGCTGCTGGTCGTGCCGGCGTTAAGGCCGCTGCCGACGGTTTTGCTTGGATCGTCAACATTTCTGCTAAGGGTACGGTCTTTGCCCTGGGTGGTTGGTACAATGTTAAGAACCTGAACTTCATTTGTTCTGCATTGATGCCAATCCTGATGATCGTTCCACTGTTCGACATCCTGACTTACATCGGCTTCTTGCCATGGATCATCAAGTGGATCGGTAAAGGTCTGTCATTCATCACGGGTCAACCAAAGTTCGAATCGTTCTTTGCCGTTGAAATGATGTTCCTGGGTAACACGGAAGTTCTGGCCGTTTCCGGGATGCAAATCCGTAAGCTGACCAAGGCTCGTAACCTGACCATCGCCATGATGTCCATGAGCTGTGTTACGGCTTCAATCCTGGGTGCCTACATCCAAATGATGCCTGGTCAATTTATCCTGACTGCCGTTCCAATCAACATCGTTAACTCACTGATTGCTACCAGCCTGCTGAACCCAGTTACGGTTACTGAAGCAGAAGACACGATTGAAAAAGTTGGTAGTTCTGAGAACGGTAAGAAGGAACCATTCTTCAGCTTCCTGGGCGACTCCATCCTGGGTGCCGGTAAGCTGATCCTGATCATTGTTGCTAACGTTGTTGCCTTCGTTGCCCTGGCTGCTCTGATCGATGCCATCCTGGCTCTGTTCTGGAAGCAACTGTCTCTGGAAAGCATCCTGGGTGTGATCATGTTCCCATTTGCTTGGCTGCTGGGTCTGCCTGTTCACCAAGCATGGATGCTGTCACAAGACATGGGTATGAAGCTGGTTACGAACGAATTCGTTGTTATGGGTGAAGTTACGGGCAAGATTGCTTCTTACCCACACCACCTGCAAGCCGTTCTGACCACGTTCGTTACTTCCTTTGCCAACTTCGGTACGCTTGGTATGATCATTGGTTGTTTCAAGGGTATCGCCGACAAGGAAACCAACGACTACATTGCTCAAAACATTGGCTACCTGCTGCTGTCTGGTATCTTGGTATCACTGCTGTCTGCAGCCTTTGTTGGTCTGTTCGTTTGGTAAGATCTACGACTGCATGCGCTTAATGCGTTTTGCCAGTCAAAAGGGGCTGGCCGTCCATTCCGGTTGGCCCTTTTGTTTCCCAGCAAAGTAAAAGCGCTTACTGACGCTTGATTGTAATTTTAAGGAGGAATTCATGATGACGACTAAGATTATTATGGACACTGATCCTGGTATTGATGACGCAGCTGCTTTGACGATGGCAATCAACAACCCTGAAATCGACTTGAAGCTGATCACGGCGGTTGCTGGTAACGTTTCGGTTGACAAGACGACGGCCAACGCACTGAAGATCGTTAACTTCTTTGGTAAGCGTGACGAGATTCCGGTTGCAGAAGGCGCCAAGGAACCTTTGATCAAGCCATTTGAAGACGCAGCTCGGATCCACGGTGCTTCTGGGATGGAAGGCTACGACTTTGGCAATGACTACGGTACGCCAATTGAAAAGAGTGCCGTTCAAGCTCTGCGCGATGCCATCATGGCTGAAGACGAAATCACGCTGGTACCAACTGGCTCCTACACCAACATTGCCCTGCTGTTCAAGGAATTCCCAGAAGTTAAGAGCCACATCAAACAAATCGTTGCCATGGGTGGTTCCCTGACTGGTGGTAACATGACCAGTGTTGCTGAATTCAACGTCTTCACTGATCCTCACGCGGCTGAAATCATGTACAAGTCTGGTGTGCCAATCGTAACGGTTGGTCTGGACGTTACGCTCAAGGCCTTGCTGACGCAGGACAGCCTGAACGCCATCAAGGACATGAATGAGACTGGTAAGATGCTTTATGGTCTGATCAGCCACTACAACGACGTCAGTGCTGAAACTGGCGGTCACCCAATGCACGACGTCAACACGATCTTCTACCTGCTGCACCCTGAAGCATTTACGACCAAGGATGTCTGGATCGACATTCAAACTGATGGTCCAGCAATTGGTGCCATGGTCGGCGATATTCGCGGTGCCTACCACGATGGCAAGACTAACGCCAAGGTATGTGTTGACATCGACGCGGCTGCCTTTAACAAGTGGTTTGTTGAAGAAGTCAGCAAGATGCGCTAAAACCAAATAATCATCTGGAAGCTGGCTGACTGGTTTTCAGATAAAAAGCCGATTGATTCGCCAAGCGCGTTTCAACCGGCTTTTTGCGTAGCTGGAAATGATTCGATAGCGTTGTTGGACACGGGCTGCCAGCGGGTTTATCGAGCTGGCGCGACGGCATCTAAAAATCCGCTGTAAATCGTTGGATTGCTTGAAACAACGGCCTTTTTGGGGTAAAGTAATGGAGTATGTGAAACATCTTCCTGTTTCACAAAGGAGGATTTATGACACCGGAAGAATTTCGACGGGCACTGCAGGATCACGGTATTGAACTGACTGATTCTCAGATGACCCAATTTGCGATTTATTATGAAGATCTGGTGGCCACCAACGAACACGTTAATCTGACGGCCATTACGGATCAAAAAGAAGTTTATCTCAAGCATTTTTATGACTCGTTGACGGGAGCGCTGGCCGAACCTCGTCTGCAGACTGAAGCCTTGACGCTTTGCGATATTGGCGCGGGCGCTGGTTTCCCTTCGCTGCCGCTGAAGATTGCCTTTCCACAACTCAAGATTACGATCGTGGATTCACTGAACAAGCGGATCAAGTTTTTGGCCGATCTGGTTGCCAAGTTGGGCCTAACCGATGTCAATCTGATTCATGATCGCGCTGAGACCTTCAGTGCCAAAAAGAGTCCCTACCGCGAAAGTTTTGACGTTGTCACGGCGCGGGCAGTGGCTCGACTGGCGGTTTTAAGCGAGCTTTGTCTGCCAGCGGTCAAGGTCGGCGGCGAATTCATCGCTTATAAGGCCAGTGCCGCTAAAGACGAGCTGCAAAAAGGCGGTAAGGCGGTCAAGGTACTGGGCGGCCAGGTTGAGCACACCACCAAGCTGACCTTACCTGGTACGGATGAGGAGCGTAATCTGATCGTAATTGAAAAAGTTGCCGCGACGCCGAAAAAATACCCCCGGCGGCCAGGATTGCCCAACAAGCAGCCAATTGAGTAGAAAAGAGGATTGAGACATGGCATTTTCACTGTTTGGCCTTGGCAAGCACCAGGGAACCGCCAGCGAAACCAAAAATCAAGTCGTTGAGATTCCGGTTGCCGCCATCGTGCCCAACCAATACCAGCCCCGGAAGGTTTTTGACCAAACCGAGATTCAAGAGCTGGCCCAGACGATCAGCGAGCATGGTCTGCTGCAGCCAATCGTCGTGCGGGAATTTCGACCAGGCGAATACGAGATCATTGCTGGTGAGCGGCGGTTTAGAGCCGTTAAGCTGCTGCAATGGGAAAAGATTCCGGCAATCGTTGAAAAGATGACTGACGCGGAATCAGCTTCATTAGCGCTGATCGAAAATCTGCAGCGCGCCCAGCTGAGTCCGGTTGAAGAAGCGCAGGCCTACAAGCAATTGATGGAGTTCAACCATCTGACCCAGGCAACGCTGGCTAAGGGGATGGGCAAGAGTCAGTCGTTCGTTGCCAATAAGCTGCGGCTCTTGAAACTGATCAAGCCCGTTCAAAACGCAATTTTGGATGGCCGGATTACCGAGCGTCACGGCCGGGCCCTGCTGAGTCTGGATGAGGATCAGCAGCGCACGCTTTTAATGGAGATCGTCAACCAGCATTGGAACGTTCGCCAGACTGAAGATGCCGTGGCACAGATGCTGGGCAAGCCAACCAGTGCGGAAAAGGCCGCGCAACAAGCTGTCCAACAAGATGCTGCTAGTGAGAACGTGGCCCAGGCAGCTGGCGAAACAACGGAAACTGATGTCACGACTGATTCAGCAGCCGCGAAAACGCCGGCCAAAAAGAAACGGGCTAAGAAAAAGCAGCCCAAATCAATCAAGGTCAGTGACCCACGGATTGCCGTCAACACGATCAAGCACTCCATTAAGATGGTCAAGGACAGCGGCGTGGCAGCCAAGGTCAGTGAAAAAGACACGGCCGATTCATATGAAATTACCATTCGCATTCCGAAGCACTAAAGGAAGGACTGGCGAAACATGGCAAAAAAACGTGGCTTTAGTCTCGCGGCGCTGTTTGGCGATAATGATGCCAAACAAGACCACGAGCAAAGCGTAGAAGAAATTGAACTAACGGCGATCCGGCCCAATCCATACCAGCCGCGGCGTACTTTTGACGAAGCGGCCCTGCAGGAATTAGCAGCTTCGATCAAAGAATCAGGCGTCTTTCAGCCAATCATTCTGCGGCAGCCGGATCCAGATCTGAATCGTTATGAGATCATTGCTGGCGAACGACGCTTCCGGGCTTCCAAGCTGGCTGGCAAAACAACGATTCCCGCGATCGTACGGACGATGAGCGACTCGCAGATGATGGAGGTTGCCGTCTTAGAAAACCTGCAGCGTGAGGATCTGACGCCGCTGGAAGAAGCACAAGCCTATCAATCACTGATGGACCGCCTGCAGCTGACTCAGGCCCAGGTTGCTGAAAAATTGGGCAAGAGCCGGCCTTACATTGCCAACTATCTGCGGCTACTGGGCCTGCCACAGCCGGTCAAGGACATGCTGGAGGACCACCGCTTGTCAATGGGACAGGCCCGTACGCTATTGGGGCTAAAGGATGAACGAGCGCTCGTTAAGCTGGCTCAGCGCGCGGTTAAGGAAAATCTGACCGTGCGGCAGCTTGAACAGCTGGTGGCTGAACAAAATCAAGCCGTCAAGTCTGCCAAGCCCACGAAGAAAAAGGCGACTGCCAAAAAGCCAGCCTATGTTCGTGAAGCCGAAGAACAGCTGCAGAGCCGGTTTGGCACCAAGGTCGTGATGACGGCAGGCAAACGGGGCGGCAAAGTCGAGATTCCATATACCTCGGATGATGACCTGACGCGGATTTTGGATCTTTTGGGAGTCAAGTTCGATTAGAGAGGAGCGTTTGCGATGAAAACCTATGAACTAAACGACATTGTGCAGATGAAAAAGCAGCACCCATGCGGCACCAACCGCTGGCAGATCATCCGAACCGGGATCGACGTCAAGCTGCAGTGCACGGGCTGCGGTCATATTGTGATGATGTCGCGGCAAAACTTTGAAAAGCATCTCAAAAAGGTGCTGGAACACGCCGAAAACGAAGCAGATTAATTAAAAAGGAGCAATTATTTCATGTCTTTAACTGCAGGTATCGTTGGGCTGCCAAACGTCGGCAAGTCCACGCTGTTTAACGCTATTACCAAGGCTGGTGCCGAAATGGCCAACTACCCATTTGCCACGATTGAACCCAACGTGGGGATGGTGGAAGTGCCAGACAAGCGTCTGGAACGAATTCAAGAACTGATTCCCGCCAAAAAGATCGTGCCAACCACGTTTGAGTTCACCGACATTGCCGGGATCGTTAAAGGGGCCTCAAAAGGTGAAGGTCTGGGGAACCAATTCTTGGAAAACATTCGCCAGACTGACGCCATCGTGCATGTCGTACGGGCATTTGACGACACGGACATCACCAGTGTTTCCGGCAAGGTTGACCCCATCGAAGACATCGACACGATCAACCTGGAACTGGTAATGGCCGATCTGGATGCCGTTAACAAGCGGCTGGCTAAGGTTCAACGGGCAGCTAAGGGTCGTGACAAGGAAGCCCTGGCAGAACTGGAAGTTTTAAACAAGATCAAGCCGGTTTTGGAAAATGGTCAAAGCGTGCGTTCCATCGAATTCAACGACCAAGAGCAAAAAATCGTCAAGGGTCTATTTCTGCTGACGAGCAAGCCGGTCCTGTACGTTGCCAACATCGCTGAAGAAGACATGGCCGATCCAGATGCCAACAAGTACATGGATGCCATCAAAGAACACGTTAAGGGCGATGGCGAGGTCATTGGCGTAGCGGCAGCGGCTGAAGAACAGATTGCCGAAATGGATGAAGAAGAAAAGGCCGACTTTTTGGAAATGGAAGGCGTTGAAGAACCCGGCCTGAACCGGCTGATTCGGGCAGCCTACAAACTGCTGGGACTGGAAACCTTCTTCACGGCGGGCGGACCAGAAACGCGGGCCTGGACCTTTAAGAAAGGCACGAAGGCACCACAGGCAGCCGGCATCATCCACTCTGACTTTGAACGCGGCTTTATTCGGGCTGAGGTCATGAGCTTCGCGGATCTTGACGAATTGGGCAGTGCCCAGGCAGTCAAGGAAGCCGGCAAGCTGCGGCTGGAAGGTAAGGAATACGTAATGCAGGACGGCGACATCGTTGAGTTCCGCTTCAACGTCTAAGCATTAAATCAATTAAATAGAGAGGAAGAACATCTTGGCTGAATCAAAAGAACAACAACCACGCAATGCCGCTGCCGGCCAGCGACAAAAAGAATACGCCAAAGACCAGCGTCAAGAAACGACGCGGGCTTTTGGCAAGCAGGGACTGACGCGCAAAAACGAAGAATTCATGTTCCAATTAAACAAGCAGCTGGACGCACAGGGCGCTGACCCATCCAAAAAGCCAGCCATGCTTGAAGAAACGCTCAAAGCGCTGCAGGAAGGCCAAAAGACTGGTCAAACGGCGCGCGGCCTGTTTGGTACGCCAACGCAGCGGGCCCACGCTCTGCTGCATCCTGAGCCAACTGAACAATCCAAGACGCAGAGCTCATTAAAATTGATGGCACTGGATAACGGGATCATGTTCTTTGCCATCTTTACCTTTATGTTTGGGCTGATGGACTGGATCTCTCCACAAGCAATGAAGGTTTCCCATAACGGTAATATGGGGATCACCTCAATCATCATCGTAGCTATTACTGGTGGGATTTTATTTGGCTGGATCGCCAAGTATATGCTGCCAGTTAAAAACGAAGAAACGGGCAAATATGTCAAACGACCATTATGGGCCCGCATCGTTACGGTGGTCAGTGGTCTGGTAATGTGGATTTTGATCTACATTCTGACGGCCATGATGCCAAACAGCGTCAACCCACGTCTGAATCAATGGTTCTACCTGATTTTAGGGGTGGCAGCTTTTGCGCTCGACATCTGGCTGCGGGGACGCTACCACATTACCAGCGCCTTTTCGCCACGCCGTCAGCAGCGGCAATAAAAATCAGCATCGCGGTTCCACGTGAAACGCGGTGCTTTTTTATAAATTGTCAGAATCTATCGCCGACAAATTTGGTATTTAGTCCTAAAATGGTGGTTAAAAGGGGTTAAAACCGAACAATCTGAAAAATATTATTAGAATTATGTTAGAATCACGATTATTCGTTGACCAATCACCAAAAACCTAGTAAGGTAGTAGCTAATATTTAAAGAAGGAAGTGCAGATTGATGTCGAATTGGGATACTAAGTTTGCCAAGAAAGGCTTAACGTTTGATGATGTGCTGCTGATTCCAGCGGAAAGTCATGTCTTGCCAAATGAAGTCGATTTGAGTACGCAGCTGGCAAAGAATATTAAACTGAACGTGCCATTTATCAGTGCCGGGATGGATACCGTTACTGAAAGCTCAATGGCAATTGCGATGGCCTTGCAAGGCGGGATGGGGGTCGTTCACAAGAACATGTCCATCGATGCTCAAGCCGGCGAAGTAGCCACGGTTAAAGGCGTTGAACTGCCTGCCAACTCAAACTTCAACCGCGCTGCCGTTGACGAAAACGGTCATCTGCTGGTTGCGGCTGCTGTTGGGGTTACGTCCGACACTTTCCAACGTGCTGAAGCTCTGCTGAAGGCCGGTGTTGACGCCATCGTAATCGACACGGCTCACGGTCACTCAGCTGGTGTTCTGCGCAAGATTGCCGAAATTCGCGAACATTTCCCAGAAGTTACGCTGATTGCTGGTAACGTAGCCACTGGTGAAGGTACCAAGGCGCTGTTTGACGCTGGCGTTGACGTGGTTAAAGTCGGCATCGGCCCTGGCTCAATTTGTACGACGCGGGTGGTTGCCGGTGTTGGTGTCCCTCAGATTACGGCAATTTACGATGCTGCTTCCGTGGCTCACGAATACGGCAAGGCCATCATTGCTGATGGTGGGATCAAGTACTCTGGCGACATTGTTAAGGCTCTGGCTGCTGGTGGGAACGCCGTAATGCTGGGCAGCATGTTTGCCGGTACGACGGAAGCCCCTGGCGAAGTCTTTGAAGAAAACGGCAAGAAGTACAAGGGCTACCGTGGGATGGGTTCCGTGGCAGCCATGGCTCAATCGCATGGTTCTTCTGACCGTTACTTCCAAGGTGGGGTCAACGAAGCCAACAAGCTGGTTCCAGAAGGTATCGAAGCCCGGGTTGAATACAAGGGCGACGTTGCTGACGTGATTTTCCAAATGGTCGGCGGTCTGCGCTCCGGGATGGGCTACGTTGGCGCCAAGGATATTCCAACCTTGATCGACAACGCGCAATTCGTTCAGATCACGAACGCTGGTCTGCGTGAATCACACCCACACGACGTTCAAATTACCAAGGCTGCTCCTAACTACAAATAATAGCTGAGCTTTAATTCAAAAGCGTTGCTTGATTTTAAGCAGCGCTTTTTTGCGTTCTGAAACGTCATTTGATGATTGTTTGATTGGCTGGTTGGCTAAATGTGTTAAGATAACAGTTAGCCAAACTTCGAAAAAGGATGAGTTATATAATGAAGAAACTGTTCATTTTGTTGATGATTTTAGCAGCCGTTTGTTTTGTCGGCGTCTGGATCTATCAGACACAGCGGCTCAAAAAGAATGCCCAGGCAAAAATCGGCAAAGGACAGGTAATCATGAACTGGGGCTTGATCATTTTGTTTGTGATCGGTCTGGTGGGAACATTTACCGCGCCGGGAGATAAAACCAGTGAACCGGCTGAACACCATCCTGCCAATGAACATGCCACTAAGGTCAGCAAGGCACAGTCAAGCTCAGAGTCAGCCGCGGCCGCTTCCGCCAGCAGCTCGCAGGCAGCCAGCTCATCATCAGCGAGTTCTTCCTCCAGCAGTCAGCTGCAGGTTGATTTTCCGACTGACGTTTCCTTAAACAAGACCGGTGATGCGACCGTCAGCTTTAAGGCACCAGCCAACACGCAGTTTGAGATCAAAGACAGCAATAACAACGTCGTGACGACTTTGAACGGCAACGCGCAGGGGGCCGATCAAACCTATAACTTTAAAAAGCCGGGCAAATACCACGTTACCGCTCATAATGGCGACCAGACCATTGATAAAGATTTGACCGTGCGCGGCATCGGGCAATAAATAATAAAATTTTTTATTGACGAATTTTATTTCATTAAATTATTTATAAAATATAAATATGCAGCGTTAACAAACGTAATATTACGTAACTTTGTATATAAATCAATAAATTAATCTTTTAACAATTGAGGCGTTAAACCCTAGTGCGACAAGACGTGCGGGGCTTGACGCCTTGATTTTTGGGGCTTATGCATAGATAATTTTAAGGTATGTAGATGTAAAAATTTTTAAAAATGGGACTATGTAAATATGAACGAAGAATCGAATCAAAATCAACCGGTGCACCATCACCACCATCATCATCACCATCGTCGGAAACGATTAGGTTTGAAGATTTTGTGGTCATTCATTGGACTTTTAGTGATTCTCGCCTTGATTTTCGTGGGGGTTGCCTGGCGAAACGTCCATGTTGCTACCAATAATATGTACAGCGAATCGGGCGCCAAGACATATCGGAATGCTGACAAGGTCATCAAACAGGGCAAGCCAATCAATATCCTGCTTTTGGGGACTGATACGGGGGCGCTGGGCCGTGACTACAAAGGGCGGACGGATACGATCATGATGATGACGCTCAATCCGCAAAAAAAGACGACCACGATTGTCAGTCTGCCGCGGGACATGAAAGTTAATCTGCCCGGCTACGCTGAATATTCACCGGCCAAGATCAATGCGGCCTATACATATGGTGGGGTTAAAGAAACCATCAATACCGTGCAAAAATACTTTAACGTACCAATTGACTACTATGTAATGATCAACATGGGCGGGTTGGAAAAAGCCATTAATCAAGTGGGCGGCGTCAGTGTGACTTCGCCATTGACGTTTGACTATGAAGGCTACAGCTTTAAAAAGGGCAAGACGTATCACATGGATGGTGCCCAAGCCCTGGCCTTCAGTCGGATGCGCTACGATGATCCACAGGGCGATTATGGCCGACAAGAACGGCAGCGCCTGGTCATTACCGCTTTAATGAAGGAAGCTGCTTCATATAAGTCAGTTCTCAACCAAAAATTCTTGAATTCGATAGCTGATCAGTCTAAGACCAATCTGACGTTCAGCGACATGACGACTTTAGCCATGAAGTATCGCAAGGCTAATAGCAAAGTGGTTTCTGATCATGCGCAGGGCCATGGCGACAGTGAAGGCGGCGAGTCATTTGAAGTCGTGCCAACCAGCGAGATGCAGCGCGTATCTGATGAGATTCGCGATGCCTTGCAGCTTAAACACGTCAGCGTGACTGATTGAAGGAGGAAAACATTGGAAAACAGCAGTAACAACACGATCGATTTACGTCGCCTGTTTAATCTGTGCCGTAAACATCTGAAGTTTTTGATTACCTGGACGATTGCCCTGGCATTGGCTGGCTTTATCGTTTCTAAATTCATTATGACGCCGAAATACACGGCAACCACGCAATTATTGGTTAACCAAAAAAATGAAAACAATGCCAATGGTCAGGCCTACAACAACCAGCAGGCCGACATTCAGGTCATCAATACCTACAAGGACATCATTACCAGTCCAGTAATTCTAAAAGAAACCAAAAAAGAACTGGCCAACCCTGTCAAGGTCATTCGCAAGGCCCAGCCAGCCAAGTACAGGACGCTGGCTGATGGGACCAAGCGGCTGGTCAGCGCGGCCAAGCCAGCTAAGGTGGAATACACTGGTCAAGGCTACAGCATGACGACCAGCCAGCTGTCAGACGCGATCACGATCAAGACGCAGACCAACTCGCAAGTCTTCTCCGTCAGTGTAGAAACCGATAATCCAAAGAAATCCGCGGCAGCCGCCAACACGATTGCCAGTGTCTTCAAAAAGCGGATCAAAAAGATCATGAATGTCAACAACGTGACGGTCGTGGCTCGGGCGGCAACACCAACTAAGCCGTCATCGCCTAACGTTAAGCTGTTTACGCTGGCCGGGGCCGTTTTGGGGCTGTTGATCAGCTTTATGGTCGTACTGATGCGCGATCTAATGGATACCAGTGTCCGTAACAACGACTTCATGGTTGATGAAATGGGCTTGACGAATCTTGGTCAGATTACCCACATCAACTTGGATGACGGTTTCTCAATCAAGCGGCGTTCGCAAAATACGCAGACGCGCCGGGTCTAAAGGAGGGTTATGATGGGAATCTTCAAACGCAAGTCACGAGTTGACAACAATACGATGAAAAACGGCGTTAAGCTGATCACGGTGGCCAAGCCTAAGAGCGTAGCCGCGGAACAGTTTCGGACCGTGCGTACCAACATTCACTTCATGGCCGTGGATCGACGCTTAAAAACGATTGCTTTTACCTCCGCCAACATCAGTGAAGGGAAAAGTACCGTTGCAGCCAACCTGGCTGTTGTCTGGGCCCAAGAAGGCAAGAGCGTGCTGCTGATTGATGCCGACATGCGCCGCCCAACGCTTAGTTCAACTTTTGATCTGACCGGTCAGTCGGGCCTGTCAACGGTTTTGAGCAGTGATCAATCAGAAGTCAACTTAAATGATTTGATCCAGGAAAGCGGCATTGAAGGCTTAAGCTTGTTGCCAAGCGGGGCGGTACCCCCTAATCCAGCTGAGCTGCTGAGTTCACAGCGAATGAAGGTGCTTTTGGAAGCCGTGCAGGCCCAATACGATCTGGTCGTATTAGACGTGCCGCCAATGCTGGAAGTTACCGATACGCAAACGATTGCGGGTAGCATGGATGGCGTGGTGCTGGTCGTACGGCAGGGCATGACGCAAAAAGCAGGCGTACGGCGGGCCGTTGAACTGTTGCAGATGAGTCACGCGCATCTGCTAGGCTATGTCATGAATGACGTCGTACCAGAAGACGACGCGGGCTACGGTTATGGCTACGGCTATGGATATGGCTACGGCTACGAAAAAGAATCGGAAAACTAGGCTCGTCGCATACAGCAAGAAGGGTGAATCAAGATGGTTTTGATCGATCTGCATTGTCACTTGTTGCCAGGTGTGGATGATGGTTCACCTGACCTCGCGACTTCTTTAAAACTGGCCCAGGATGCGGTTAATGATGGCGTAACGCACGCTTTATTGACGCCGCATCATATGAATGGGCACTATATCAATCATAAAGCCGATGTATTGCAGCTGACGGCGGACTTTCAACAAGCGCTGAATGAAAACGAGATTCCATTAACGGTTTTTCCAGGTCAGGAAGTTCGGATCAATGGCGAGCTGCTGGAAGCCTTGCAAAAAGACGATATTTTGTTCGCCGATGAAGGTGGGCGCTACATGCTGCTGGAGTTTCCCAGCCAAGAAGTGCCGCAGTACGCTAAGGAAATGGTCTTTAAACTGCGTCAACAAGGCATCGTGCCGATCATCGTCCATCCAGAACGGAATGCCGAGCTGTTGGAACATCCGGAAAGACTGCAGCCGTTTTTAGAGCAGGGATGTCTGACTCAATTGACGTCCAGCAGCTACCTGGGCCGGTTCGGCAAAAAGATTGAAAAGGTTACGACCAGCATGATCAAGGCCGGGCAGGGAGCAATCTTTGCCTCTGACGCGCATGCCTTGAGTCATCGCGAATACGAGCTTAGTGAGGCGCTGCAGAAACTGCGCAGTGAATTTGGCGCTGAGCTGGCTGATACATATGAACAAAATGCGCGCGACATAATTAATGGAGACCAGGTTAATTTAGATTGGCAGCCATTGCCTAAAAAGAAGCATTTTTGGTTCTTTTAGTTAAGAAAATTAGGCGGGGGGGATCTCGCCCCTCTTTTCGACTAAAAATACATATAAAGTGGGAGAAAAATATGAGTAATGTATTGATTACTGGTGGAGCAGGGTTTATTGGTTCAAATCTGGCGCACGACCTTGTAGAAAAAGGGAATAAGGTTACGATCGTTGATGATTTATCAATGGGACGGCTGGAAAATTTAGTTGACATTCAAGATAAGATTACTTTTATTGAGCATGATGTTTGTGATCATGAATTTATGCATGAACTGCTATTGAAAAGTAATTTTGATTATATTTACTACCTTGCCGCTGTGGCTAGCGTAGCTGATTCAGTTGAACGCCCAGTACCAACTCACAAGATTAATCAAGAATCTGTCTTAGATACTTTAGAGTTTATTAGAGAAAACAAATTAGAAATTAAACGGTTTGTCTTTTCTTCGTCGGCAGCCGTGTATGGTAATTTAAAGGCATCGCCAAAAAAAGAAGATATGCCAGTACAGCCATTAACGCCCTATGCGGTTGATAAATATGCCTCCGAGCGCTTTACTCTTGATTACAATTACCTATACGGGGTTCCAACAGCTGCTGTTCGTTTCTTTAATGTTTATGGACCAATGCAAAATCCGGAGTCGCCATATTCGGGTGTTTTATCCATAATTACGGACAAACTGCAAAAAAATGAAACTTTCACACTTTATGGAGATGGCTCACAAACGCGGGATTTTGTTTATGTTGGGGATGTAGTTGCTGCGTTGCAATTAGTCGCCGAAAAAACGCCAGTCAGCACGGTATATAACATAGCTGATGGCGGTGAAACATCATTGAACGATGTGATTCATACATATGAAAAAGTAGCTCATAGAAAGCTGAATATTAACTACTTGCCAAAACGTAATGGGGATATTGATAAATCTTTGGCAGACGTTACTAAGATTAAGACATTAGGGTTTAAGCCTAAGTGGACGTTAAAAGATGGCCTAAAAGAGTATTGGGATTATGAAGAAAAGAGAGCGGAGAACTATGGACAGCACGAATAGTAATGTACATATTACCGAAACTTCACGAGATAATACATATGAATATTTAAAACATATTGGGGAACCTATTCCTAGAAGTAAACTAATCTGGAAACGCTTGTTAGATATTTTATTTGGAGTAATTGGTTTAACTATCAGTGCCCCTTTCATTTTGGTTTTTGGAATTATTATCAAATTAACATCACCTGGACCAGTATTTTTTAAACAAGAGCGTGTTGGCTATATGGGCAAAAATTTTAAGGTTATCAAATTACGCTCAATGAGAAATGATGCCGAAGCAAAAACAGGTGCAGTATGGGCTAAAAAGAACGATCCGAGAGTAACTCCGGTTGGTCGCTTTATGCGCAAAACGCGAATTGATGAGATGCCACAGTTTTGGAACGTTTTAAAAGGTGATATGAGTCTAGTTGGGCCACGACCAGAAAGACCAGAACTTACTGAAAAGTTTTATAAGCAATGGCCGGAATTTCCGCAGCGTTTACGTATTATCCCAGGAATTACTGGTTATGCGCAAGTGAATGGTGGTTATGATATCTCACCAGAAGAAAAGTGTCATTTGGATAATTATTACATTAAGCATTACTCATTCCTTTTTGATATCAAGATTGCTTTGCAGACAATCAAGACTATGTTCACCGGTGAAGGAGCACGATAATGGAATATCCATCTTTCTCGGTATTGATAACAGTATATTCTAAAGAAGATCCTGAATTTTTAAATCAAGCGATTAGGAGCGTAATTAAACAGACAGTGGTTCCAGATCAAATTATTGTTGTTGAGAAGGGAGTGCAAAATTGTTTGTGTAAACTTAAAGGAGGTATTGAAAAAGGGAAAGCCCTCTCCGTATGATTGAACTGCTTAAAACAATCAGAATACGGAGGCTTTCCCCATGGAAGATTCTATCAAAAATATCACTACCGCGCTACTGGCAGATGACGATTCTGCTTTAAAGCCGTCAATCAGTTCCTGCAAAATGAGATGACGGCCGTACTGGGCTATGAGCCTTACGAACGGACTGGTCAGGATGGGCAGCGAAACTATCGCAATGGCTACTATAACCGGGCCTTTGACTCAACGCTGGGCAACCTCACCGTCAAAACGCCACGCGATCGGCTGGGGCTGTTTAAGAATGCCCTGTTTGAGCCCTACGCCCGCCATACCTCAACGCTTGAAGAAACGATCATCATGATGTATTCCAAAGGCATTACGACGCGGGAAATCGCCGAACTGATCGAGAAGATGTATGGCCAGTACTATTCGCCAGCGACGGTGTCCAACATTACCAAACAGACAGCGAGCCTGGTCGAAGAGTTCCACAACCGGAAGTTCAAGCAGTCGCAGTATGTCTGTGTCTTCCTGGACGCGACCTACATTCCGCTGCGCCGCGATACCGTTGAGCGAGAGGCAGTCAATATCGCGATCGGTATTCGCAGTGATGGGACCAAAGAGGTGCTGGACTACTGTATTGCCCCAACGGAAAACGGGGTCGTCTGGTCGGAGTTGCTTAGCGGACTGCGCCAGCGGGGAATCACCGACATTCAGCTGTTTATCGCCGATGGTATGGTCGGACTCCAAGGCGCCATTGAGCGAAACTACCCTCAGGCCAAGTTTCAGCGGTGCTGGGTTCATCTTGAGCGCAATCTTTACGGCTACGTTCGCAAGGCAGACCGCTGTGATGTCGTTGGTGAGTTTAAAGAGATTCGCAAGGCTAAGGATCTCCCCGCGGCCCGTCAAAAGCTCAACGACTTCATCGAGCACTGGAAGAAGCGTTATAAGCGGGTTGAGCAGCTGGCTGAGTTAAGCGGGCTCTTTACGTTCTACGACTTTCCTGAGGCAATCCGCTCCACGATCTACACCACGAACGTAATTGAGTCTTCTAACAAGCAGCTCAAGCGTCAGATCGACAAGAAAGAGCAGTTCCCCAATGAAGATGCCCTGGATCGCTTCGTCATGACGCAGGTAGCGACCTACAACGATCAGAACGTGTCCAGAATACGCCGAACCCGCACTGGATTTACCAGCTGTAAGGACACGCTTGACTCAATGTTTTAAAAACCAGGCTTCATCATACGCAGAGGAAGATCCCTTTTTACACAAAATTATTGACACACCCCAAGACTTACAGAATAGCATTAAAATTACTAACCAAC
Organism: Limosilactobacillus mucosae; assembly: GCF_013423865.1. Taxonomy (NCBI): domain Bacteria; kingdom Bacillati; phylum Bacillota; class Bacilli; order Lactobacillales; family Lactobacillaceae; genus Limosilactobacillus; species Limosilactobacillus mucosae. The sequence continues at coordinate 102,716 of NZ_CP058954.1, forward strand.
AGAACTCACAGGTCTCCTCAGTAGCGGTAACAACGAATGATCCACAGAAATCAGCCGCTGCTGCCAATGCGATTGCCCGAGTATTTAAGGGTAATATCAAGAAGATTATGTCAGTTAATAACGTAACGATTGCCTCCCACGCTGCTGTTCCTGAAACTCCATCATTCCCGAATGTTAAGCTGTTTGCGCTAGGTGGTGCTGTCCTCGGCTTGCTCCTTAGTGCAATTTATCTAATCATTAAGGAAATGATGGATACCACGATCAACGACGATGAATTTATGACTAGTGAATTAGGCTTGACTAACCTTGGCCATATTGATCACTTCCATATGGAGCATCAGTTCAAGGCTATTCGCAACCGAAATAGTAACAATCAGGCCGAACGGCGAGTCTAGGAAGGAGAGAGCAGTATGTCATTCTTTCATCACGGAAACAAGAATAAAGCGATTCCTTTTTACATCTTCAGCAGCCGTTTATGGTAATTTACCTGATTTTCCTAAAAAAGAAACGTCACACGTTCAACCGTTAACTCCTTACGCAGTTGATAAATACGCTTCCGAGAGATTTACGATTGATTATGGTAGATTATATGGATTACCAACAGTTGCTGTTCGCTTCTTTAATGTATATGGGCCACGGCAAAATCCTGATTCTCCATATTCGGGTGTTTTGTCAATCATTACAAAATGTTTGAGGAACGATAAAATGTTTACACTATATGGTGATGGCTCACAAACTCGCGACTTTGTTTATGTTGATGATGTAGTTATGTAGTTAGCGCACTGATTAAGATTGCAACAGATACTAATGAGCCAACGGTCTATAACATTGCGGATGGTGGCGAAACACCGCTAATTGATGTTATCCATAGTTATGAGGATATTAGTGGTAAAAGATTAAAAATTGAATTTAAAGAAACAAGAAGCGGCGACGTTACAAAATCAAAAGCAGATATAAGTAAACTAAAGGGTATTGGCTTTAAACCGAAATGGACATTGCGAGAAGGATTAAAGCAATACTGGGCCTACAATCTAACAATTTAATATATTTAGGGAGAGTATTAATGGAAGCATCAGTGACAAATAATACAGGTAAAGAAGCAGATTATGATTTTATGGGGAATATCGGTGAGCCGATTCCAAAGTCAAATCTTGTGGGAAAAAGAATTTGTGATATCCTTTTTGGTACTCTTTTTGGCATTATTAGTTTACCGGTTATTCTTATTTTTGCAATTCTGATTAAACTGACCTCAAAAGACCCCATTTTCTTTAAGCAAGAACGAGTTGGCTACATGGGGAAACCAATTATAATTACTAAGTTGCATTCAATGAAAAATGACGCAGAGAAGAAGACTGGTGCTGTTTGGGCAAAGAAAAATGATCCACGGGTAACGAAGGTTGGTAAGTTTATGCGCAAAACACGAGTTGATGAGTTGCCGCAATTTTGGAGCATTATTAAAGGTGATATGAGTCTTGTTGGTCCGCGTCCTGAACGATTTTCGCTAACAGAGAGATTTTCAAAGCAATGGCCTAATTTTCCTAAACGTTTAAGGACTATCCCGGGCCTAACTGGGTATGCGCAAATTCATGGCGGTTACGATTTAAAACCAAACGAGAAATGTAAATTGGATAACTATTATATCAAACACTACTCATTAAAATTTGATTTTAAAATTGCCTTTGAAACATTTAAAATTATTATTACTGGAAGTGGGGCAAGATAGTATGAAAATATTATATTTTATTACGACTTCAAACTGGGGGGGAGCTTCTGAGCATGTTTTTGAGTTATGCAAGTATGAAGAAAAATTAGGTAATAGCGTTACGTTTGTTACTGGATCAAAGGGAGAATTACTGAATCGTATTGAAACAATTCCAAATGTTTCTACTAGGGTGATTGATTCCGTTAAAAGGAAAATAAGCCCATTAAATGATATTAGGTCTGTTTTAGTATTAAGAAAACTTATAAAAAAAATCAATCCTGATATTATCCATTTGCATTCATCTAAGGCTGGTATACTTGGAAGATTAGCAGCAATTGGACTTGATTGTAAGGTGATTTTTACTGTTCATGGTTGGTCTTTTACGGATGGAATTTCCTCTAGATTTCGTAAAAAAGTGTTTAAATATATTGAAAAAATAGTAGCGCCTTTAGCAGATTTGTATATTTGTGTATCTAATTACGATAAACAAATAGCTTATAGAGAAAAAGTACTTAATCCGAACAAAAATAAAGTAGTTGTAGTACATAATGGTGCTCCACTTAATAAAGACTGTGCTTCTTTTAGTACTAACAATATATCTAAAATTACGAAATTTATAATGGTAGCTAGATTTTCAAATCAAAAGGATCAAATAGGTTTAATAAAAGCTTGTGGTTTATTATCCTCTGAAGATAAATTTAGACTTACTTTTGTAGGTAGTGGTCCTAATTTAGAAAAATGTAAAGCTCTAGTACAGAAAATGGGATTAGGAAATTCTATTCAATTTTTGGGATTTAAGAGAAATGTAAATACATATCTTAAAAAAAATGATGTTTTTGTACTATCAACTCATTATGAAGGACTCCCAATTAGCATTATCGAATCAATGAGTGTGGGAATGCCAATAATAGCTAGTAATGTTGGTGGGAATAAAGAGCTGGTTTTCAATAAAAAGAATGGCTTTCTAGTAAATAATGAAAAAGAGTTGGTAAGAGCATTAAAATACTTTATAGATAACAAAAAAGAAATAATTAGAATGGGTAAAAAAAGCCAAAAAATCTATTTAAGAGATTTTACTTTAAGTAAAAATCTGAATAACATCCATAGACAATATAAAACATTATTAAATTAGGAGATAGAGAATGTTTGCTGTAGCCTATCTTTGTATTTCGACCGTATCTCTAATTATTTTGAGCCTAGATAATATAAAGTCTAAGTATAAAAGCCTAATAATTGCTTGCTTTTTTGCTATTTTTGCTTTTTTTATTACTCCAACTATCATGGGAAATAATCTAGATTTTGTCAGATATTTTAATGACTTAAATACATTTAGAACGTATCGAGAATTATCAGGTATAAAGAATACTTTAAATTATATGTATTCCTATCCTATAGGTGGAAACAGTGGTATTGAAATAAGCGAGCAATCAACATACGGTGGAATTCCAGGCACGTTATTATTAATGTTTGTTTTTTCATATGTACCTAATAAGTTTTTGTTAGCGTTCGTAGCATTTATTGTAATTTATTGTTCAATTAGGTTAATGGGGGGTGTATCAGAGAAGTACATAAATTCCCGAAAAACGCTTGTAATGACAGGCTTTCTTTTTTTTGCTTTATTACCTTTTATGAGAGTAGTGTCTGGGTTTAGAACATATATAGTTGCATCAGTATTTAGTTACTGTGTATGGTTAAAACTCGTTTGTAAAAAAAGAAATTTTGCTTTTTGGGGGATTTATCTTTTATTGATGTTGATTCACCCATTAATTGCTATACCTGTGCTTCTATTTATTTTAACCAATCTTTTTGTCGATAGAAAACCGATAATGAGAATGTTAGACGTAGCGCTATTATTTACTAAATTCGCTCAGGATTTTATTGTATATATCATTTCCAATCTAGTTTTTATTCCTTTCTTCTCTTCTATTTTTATAAAGAGTAATCAGTATCAAGATCAGAGTTCGTTTTCTCAGATTGAATTTATTAGATCATTATTATTGTTTTTTATTATAATGCTGGTATTTATTTGTTCAAATCTATGGACTGATACAGATAAAAAATACAATGAATTTGTGCTTCTTATTATTTGTTTTACTTTGGGTTCATTGTTTAATCCCTTGGCGTTTGGGAGATATACGACTGTGCTTTTATTTGCTTCTATTCCGTATTTTTGTCAAATATCAAATTGGAAAGATTCAAAGTACACTCTTTCGAGAGAAACAAGACTTATTCAAATATTACTGTTTACTTTAATATTTGCACTTTCAGTTCTTATACTTGTTGATAATTTGAGAGCTAGTCTAATATATGTCCAGTTGGGTATTTGATTTTAATTAAATTAAAAGTGTGAAGGAGATAAAGATGGATCAACCATTGTTATCAATTATAATTGCTATGCATAATAATGCATTAACGTTAAAAAAATGTATAGATTCTTTCTATAAATTTGTAGAAAACCAACCTGTCGAAATAATCTGTATCGATGACCATTCAACAGATAATAGTATTAAAATAGCAAACGAATATAGTAAGATAAGTGTTTTTAATCTTGAGGGACACGGACTCGGACCAAGTAGAAATTGTGGTATTGCTCATGCAACAGGTCAATATATATGGTTTATTGATGCAGATGATGAATTAAGCGGAGATGAAATACCATCTCTACTTGATAAGATAGCTGTTACTCAAACGGATCTGTATATATTTGGATTAATGAAGATTAATGGTAGTAAAAGAAGTGTCATTATTAATAGTGAAGATAAAATTTACCATAAAGAAGACAATGTGAAAAGTTTAGTGTCTATTTTTAAAGACAATACAATTAATAGTGCATGTAATAAACTTTATAAGAGAAGCATAATTACTGATTTTAATCTAAGATTTGATGATGTTTCATCTGTTGAAGATATATTGTTTAATTGCAAATATATTCCATGTGTTAAAACAATTGAAACCTTAAATAAGGCTTTATATTTGTATTACATATATAGTGATACTTCTACTAAATGGAAGTGGTATCCAGATAAAGAGATAGTAGTTCTTAAAATGTTAGCAGCATTAAATGATTTCTCAGAGAATACAAATTATATGAGCACTTCAGTTAAATCAAGGATTGCAACAGATTCAGCAATTGGTGTAGAAATAAATATTTTGAACAAAAAAAGAGACTTACGATTCTATAGAACTCATTTTAAATCGGAAACAATGAAGAAGATTTTAAGTTATTGTAAGCCATTAAAAAGTGGTAGTATTCATTATTTTGTTAAGTCTATCATAGCCAAATCATTGTACCTTTCTTACTTTTATATAAAAGGAGTTCATAATGTCTAAAATACATGAGATAGCATTTGTTATTCCCGGAGCTCTTCCTTTTCCACCAGTTAAGGGTGGGGCTGTAGAAAATTTGGTGGAATCACTAAGGAAATGCAATGAAGGATCATTAAATGTTAAGTTTACCTTTTTTTCGATATTTGATAAGGCGGCATATGAAGCTGCAAAACAAACAAAAAATTCTAATTATGTCTTTATTAAGATTCCCGCAATTATCAAAGCTACTGATAAATTAATTTATTTTTTTGTAAAGAAATTCTTTAAAAAGAAGAAAATTACCTCTTATAGATATATTTTACAAAGAATCTTTTTTATATATAAGGTTGCCCAGAATTTAAGAAGGGTTAATTACGATAGGGTTGTTCTAGAAAACCATGGGTCACTATTGTATTGTATGAGGCTTTTTCATAATAATGAAAAATATAAAGGACGGTATTATTATCATATTCATAACATAACCCCTAGTTTTTATGGATGCGAGAATATTTTAGTTAACTCAGCTGCAATAATTGGAGTTAGTTCGTATGTTCTGTCTACTTTACCAGATGATATTCAAAAACAGAGTCATATGGTGGTGCTTAAAAACAAAGTGGACGAAAAGAAGTTTCATATTACTCTTAATGATAAACAGCTTAGGACTTATAGGCAAAAATACGGCTTAGGTGACAAAAAAATTGTATTATTTAGTGGCAGATTATATAAAGATAAAGGTATCAAAGAATTGCTATTAGCATGGAAGAAAATTAATCCAAAGGATGCAATTCTACTTATTGTTGGTGGTGCCTACTATAAGAGTGATATTAAATCTGATTTTGAAATGGAACTATTTAATCTTGTTGAATCATTGAAAAACAGTGTGAAATTTACGGGATTTATTAATTATTCAGAGATGCCTGTTGTCTATACTTTAGCTGATTTAGTTGTACTTCCTTCTACAGGCCCAGATGCTGCACCTTTAACAGTAATTGAGACAATTACGGCAGGAAGACCTCTGATTACCACAAATTCTGGTGGTATCCCAGAATATGTAAAAAGGGAGAATATAGTAATCGACCATAAAAAGAGAGTTGTGGATAATTTAGTAAGGTGTATTTCTAGCTTTTTGAATGGTACATATACTATTAAATCGTATGAGAGTGGTTGGAAATTAGAAGATTTTTACAACGATTTTATTAATATCTTACATTTATCTTAAATACCCGAAAGCATTAAGGTAATTTTGTTTTTTGATTGAGATCTTTAGTAGAATATATTTTTGGTAGACGGTTAAGAGGTGAAACCAGTTTGAATAAGAAAAAAACGGTAGTAGTAAACATTTTCATGTTATATTTAATGAATTTTTCGCAATTATTGCTACCGCTTTTAACTTTACCTTATTTAACACGAGTATTATCAGTAGATGGTTATGGAGTTGTAAGCTATGTTAAGTCGATAATGGTTTATACTACGTTGATTATTGAGTTTGGATTCCTGTTATCTGGGACGAGGGATATTGTATTATCAAGAGGAAAAAAAGACACAATTAATAAAGTTTTAGGAACGGTAACCATTTCAAAATTATTTTTGAGCTTTATAGCTTTTGTTGTCCTACTTGTAATGATAGCGAGGATTCCTATTTTGAATAGGCATCCCCGTTTTGTGTTGTTGTCATTTTTAACACCTTTCCTTTCTATTTTTTTATACGATTATCTTTTTCGTGGCCTTGAGCAAATGCAAATAGTTACAATACGTTTTCTAATTATGAAGGGAATATCAACCTTACTAACCTTTGTTTTTATTAAAAACGAAAATGATTTAGATTTGATACCTATTCTTGATATTATTGGTACAATTTTTGCTGTTATTTGGGTTAATAAAGAAGTGAAAGACATGGGCTACAGAATAAAATTTGATGGTTTCTTAAATGTAGTAAAGGCTATAAAAAATTCTTTTGTCTACTTCTTGTCTGATGCGGCTAGCACAACTTTTGGAGCCCTCAATACCTTCTTTGTTGGTATTTATTTGTCGGCGTCCGATGTTGCTTATTGGGGAATTCTGATGTCAATAGTGGGTGCAATACAGTCCATGTATAATCCTATCTCTAACGGTATATATCCGCGTATGATTAAAGAGAAGAATATAAAACTATTCCTAAAAATTATCTGCTTTTTTGTACCTATTCTTCTTATAGGGTCTGCTATCCTTTTTGGGGAATCAAAGTTGATAATAGCCATCATAGCTGGAAATAAGTATACAGTGGTTGCAAAGTATCTTAGAGAAGCAGTTCCTTTAATAATCATTAGTTTCTTTAGTATTCTTTTTGGATGGCCCCTTTTAGGTGCAATTAATAAAGCAAAGGAAGTTACATCTACAACAGTCGCAACTGGCATATTACAAGTAGTAGGTATAGCTTTGTTGATATTTAGTCATAATTTCACTTTTAGCTACCTTTTGTTAGTAAGAACTTTGACTGAACTATTTATGACTATTTACAGAGTAGGTATAGCTTATAAGTATAGGAGATTATTTAACTGAGTTTAACCATTGACAATTAAAATTACCTTATAACTATTTAAAAAATGATGCGGTCTTCTCTATTAGCCTTAAACGTGCAAATAATATTTAGATATTTGCTATGGTGTATGGGGTGCTTTGGTCGTTATGCGCTCAGTTATCATATTTCACCAACTGAGACGGCAGAAGCCGCAATTGAAGCCTTTAAACGCGCCGCTAAGCAAGCTGGGACCTTCGCACCAATGATTCATACCGATCGTGGCGCTGCCTATACCTATAACTATTTAACCAGCAATAATAGTAAGCACAGTCTCTCTGCGCCTGGCACTCCGGCTGATAACGCAGTAATTGAGCACTATTGGGGCGATTTTAAGTACATATGGATGGCGCATCATTCACATCTGCAAACTTTGGCAGAACTGAAAGATTTGGTTAAGCAGGGTGTTGAATACTTCAACACAGTCGAGATTTCCAGCAAACGAAACAACCTCACCGCGGAGGACTTCCGCAATGAGGCCGTATAGACTAATTTTTTATTTTTTTAAGTGTTACCTTGACAGGGTATAGTACCCGGTTTACCGTGACAACAAATATACCGATAAGTTGGCTGATAACTATGACTTCATGCCAAAGGTCGTCGCGCTTGATGATGCTCAACGAATTATTGACATCGTTAACGAAACGGCGCAAAAATACGGTCAATACTATCAGCAACACGATGCCTGGAACCACGAGGCAGACAATCTGACGCATCGGCCGGGAACCCCTTGGAGCATCGCACATGCAAAAGGGCAAAACACCTTGTTGAGCGATGATGATATTTTGAAGTATCACGCGCTGGAACGACTGTAATTTAAACATTTCTAAAGCCCGCGCCTGATGCGAGCTTTTTTCTTTTAGGATCGTTATAATGAAAGAAGTTAAATTACGAAAAAATGAGGAGTACGGCTTATGAAAATTTTGATTGTTGATGACGATAAAGACATCGTTCAATTATTAGAAATCTATGTCCGCAATGAAGGCTATGAGCCAATCACGGCCTACAACGGCAAAGAAGCCCTGACCAAGTTAAACACCAATCCGGACATTGGCTTGGTAATCCTAGACATCATGATGCCAGAAATGGACGGGATGGAAGTTATCAAGCAGGTGCGCAAGGATTCATCCATTCCAATTTTGGTGGTTTCGGCCAAGACAACGGACATGGACAAGATTCAAGGCTTGATTACGGGGGCTGACGATTATGTCACCAAGCCGTTCAATCCGCTGGAGGTCATGGCCCGTGTCAAATCCCTGCTGCGGCGGAGTAAAGGCGATCTGACCAATGATGAGCCAGATGTCTTGAACGTTGGCCCGTTGGTGATCAACAAAGATTCGCACGAGGTCAAGACGCTCAAGGGTGATACGATTCAGCTGACGGCGCTGGAATTTGGGATTTTGTACCTGCTGGCTAGCCATCCCAACCGTGTTTTCAGTGCGGATGATATTTTTGAACGGGTTTGGCAGCAGGAATCCGTGGTTTCGGCTAAGACGGTCATGGTTCACGTCAGCCACCTGCGCGATAAGATCGAAGCCGCTACCGGTGGCGAAAAGGTCATCGAAACGGTATGGGGCGTTGGCTACAAGGTTGAAAGCCACTAGTTTTGATTTGATAGATGAGGTCCGGCGCTCAGATGAATGGGCATTGGGCCTTTTATCATGTTTGATCGGCAGGCTCGCGGCATTTCCGTGGGCGGTTAGGGGGGTAAAGTTTGAAATTAACTACGCGTGAAAAGAGCTCGCTGTTTTTCGAGGGCGTCTCAACGGTGATCTTGCTGGCCATGATCAATCTGGCCATCGTCGTGATTCTGCAATGGATCGTGCGGCATAATCCTGGCGTCAACAGCGGGATTTTCATCATTAAGCAGTCCTTGGCGTTTGGCCCGATGGAGATTCGCATTTGGAGCTACCAGCGTATCGTGACCGGCATCATGCTGGTGATCGATGTCTGGGTCCTCTGGTGGCGATTGATGCGGCGCTACCGGCAATACCAGCAGGATCACATTATCAGAGAACTGCATTACATCGCGCAGGGACATTTGGATCACCGCATTCCATTTAAGCTCAACGGTTCATTGCAAGACGTCATCACCAGTGTCAATACGCTGGTCGATAGCGTCGTTCAGTCAATGGATGATGAGCGGCAGGTGGAAAAGTCTAAAGATGAACTGATCACCAACGTCAGCCATGACCTGCGCACGCCGCTGACCAGCATTATCGGCTATCTGGGGTTAATCGAAAACAAACAGTATCATAACGAGCAGGACATCTTGCAATATACCCACATTGCCTATGAAAAAGCCGTGCAGATGAAAGGCATGGTCGATGATCTGTTTGAATTTACCAAGGTGCAGCAGCATGGCGCCCCGCTTAACTTAATGAAGGTTGATCTGGATCCGCTGTTGGAACAGGTCAGCGCCAGTTTTGAGCTAGAAGCCGAGAAAAAAGGAATTGAGATTTCCACGCATGTTGATTCCAAACCGCTGATGATTGAAGCCGATCCGGAAAAACTGGGCCGGGTTTTCAGCAATCTGGTGTCAAATGCCTTGAAGTATGGTCATGGAGCAACCTGGATCAAGCTTTCGGCCTCGCGCTACCAGGAAATGATTATCGTCAAAGTCGCCAATAATGGGGAACCGATTCCGCAAAAGTCGCTCAAGCACGTCTTTGACCGTTTCTATCGCGTTGAGTCATCGCGTTCCAAGGAGACTGGCGGGACTGGGCTGGGTCTGGCAATCGTCAAGGGCGTCGTGGATCGGCATCATGGTCAGGTCTCGGTAGCTTCTGATGAAAAGGAAACTGCCTTTACCGTGGTGCTGCCAGCCAGTCAAACCGCGCCATCTGAAGCAGCAGTCAATGGAGACGCAGCCAAAGCACAGCCAGCTGAGTAATTATATCTATCAAAGCGTAGCAGTTGAATCGTTGAGTTGACGTTCGGGCAATGATTTAGGCAGTCGGAAAATCAGTTTTGCTTAACGCTCAGCAAAAACCGAACTAAATCGGGCTATTCTGGTATTCTTTAAAATTTAAATATGTTAGACTGGAATTGCATCGTGTTCAAAGGAATACGAGATAAAAGATGAAAAACATTTAAATGCTGGGGGATATACTTTTTGGCTAAAGCACAGCAAATCAATCCAGAAGGTGCCAGATGGCTGCAGGTCTTGGGCGTTTCGATGCCGCTTTGCCTGAGTTACGTGCCAATTGGCGTTGCCTGTGGGATTTTGTTACACGCCGCGGGGATGAACTTCCTGCTGACGTTTCTTGTTTCGGTGATGGTTTTCTCCGGCGGGGCTCAATTCATCTTGGCTTCGCTGTTGATGCTTGATGCACCCATCTCCTCAATTTTTATGACGCTGTTTTTCTTGGAACTGCGCTATGCATTGCTGGGATCCAGTCTTTCCAAGTATATGCAAAATGAGTCGCAGCGCTTCGTTTGGCTGTTTTCCGTTTCAATGAACGACGAAAACTATGCCGTCAACTATCTGAAATTTGCGACCGACAAAAACTGGACGCCTAAAGATGCCTTGTTGGTAGAGCACTATTCGCTTTTATCATGGGCGGGGGGCAATATGGTCGGCGGCCTGATCGGCAGTGCCGTGCACATCGATCTGGAAATCGTTGACTTTGCCTTGACGGCGCTGTTCTTGTACATGATCGTGATGCAGGTGCGCAATCACTTGTCACTGTTGATCAGTCTGGTTTCAGCGGTGCTGGCAGTCATCTTCTTGAGTCTGACCAAGAGTACGCTGGGAATCATCATTGCTACTTTGATTGCCTCGTTTATCGGTTTTATGATCGAAAATACGGTTCGCCAACGTTCTGATCATCCCGACAATGCCTGGATCATGCGCAAACTTTTCCGACCGGCTTTATCGCGTGATACGATCAGCGACCGGCAGGAAAAGGATCGGGAAGCTGAGGTTGAGGCCGAGCTGAAAGCCGAGTTGAAAGAAAAACTGCAAAATGATGCCAAAACCGATGAAGCAGCCAGTGATTCGGCAGCGGTCAAGCAGGAGAGCAAGAAATCGAGTGGAGATAAATAGACATGAGTGATTTATTAACTGGTATGCCGGTGCTGTCGTTGGTGCCCAGTCATCACAACCTGACCTATCATTTGATCGTCATCGTGATCGCGGCCATTGCGGCATTCATCCCGCGCTACTTTCCAATGCGTTTCTTTACCAACCGGAAGATTCCGCTGTGGTTTAACGAATGGATGAAGTACGTGCCGGTCAGTCTGTTTACGGCATTGGTCGTTAAGTCGATTTTTATGAGCAAGACCTACGCCTTTGTGCCATTTAGTCATGTCAGTCAAATTCTGGCAGCTGTTATCGTAATGATCGTTGCCTATTTTACGCGTTCCATGGCCGTTTCGGTAATCGGCGGGCTGGCCGCGGTATGGCTGATTTCTTTGGTAATTTAAAACAATTGCAAATAATTGAAGCGTCATTTTCAAAAACATGATGGCTGGGTTCTGAGCCTGGCATGATCATCATGGGCTGCCTTGCGTCGGAATTGTCCGCGCTGGCTGAAAATGGCGCTTTTTAAATTTCATTGCGGTTTGATCATTGAGTCGTTGTGGTGCATCATAATGGTTTTGCCAAATTGACGTGTTCGAATTTCAGTTTTGGGCAAAGCGAGTGCTATGAGCAATGCATCGGTGACTGCTCGGCTGCGGGTAAGATCTCATTGGTGATTGCCTGCTATTTGGACTGCCGATAGTATTCCATTGGTGGCTGTCAGAATGTCCGCACCAGTTAATTTGCCATCTTTTAGTCAATTCGGTCAATTTAATCCGTCACTGGTTAGCCAAATAGTTGCGTGATTGCCTGGTTCGATTTGAAAATGGCGCTTTTTGAGAAATGGCAAGGAAACACATTCTTTTAAGGACGTGATGAATTGCCTATTTTTTTCGCCCTTTAGGGCATATGGAGACATATAAATGTGTTATAATGGTTGATATGAAAGATACTAATCGACTTACATATGGGCGAACTTCCGTCTATAATTTAAACTATCATATTATTTGGGGCACAAAGTACCGCAACAAGGTCTTAAAAGGCCATGTCGAGGCAGTCTTTAAACAGCTTGTTTACGATATTGCTAAGGAATACGGCTTTGAAATTGCTCATATGGAAATTGACAAAGATGATCACGTTCACTTACTGGTTAGTGCCCCTCCAAAACTTTCCGTTACAAACATTATTCGTTGGCTTAAAGGAATCACGGCCTATCAGTTGTTTCGGCAGTGTCCTGAACTACAAACCAGTTACTGGAAACAAAAAGGGCGACACCTATGGTCGCCAAGTTACTACGTAGAAAGTATTGGTGCAGTTAATGAGCAAGCGGTAGCTAGGTATATTGACGATCAAAGAAAGAAGGAACAATAGTTATGTCAGTGGCCGTCCAACTACCAGTTAAAACTGAATATATCCGGGTTCGCCGTTATCGACTGGCAGCGACGGAGAAATTAGCACAGAAGTTTGAGCAAAATATTGCAGTGGAAAATGACTTGCATCAATATGCTGTTAAATACTTAGAAAAAACCTATGGTTATAAGCATCTAGAACGTCTATACCCTAGTACACGTACAGATAAAATGTACGTAATTAAGGACGAAATCGAAAAACGTTATCTTGCTGAACGTTATCCAAAGCTTAAACGTTGGGATCTTGAAAAGATCGGCTTGCATTCGCAAGCAGCTCATCAATTCTTAATGGGATTAATGACCAATTTTGGTGAGTACCGGAAGGTGCTGAAAAAGGCTGCCAAGATGACGGATCAAGAAAAAGAGGATTACCGTAACAATATTCACGGTAATAATCCACAACATCGTTCTTGGTACCGTAAAGGTTCATTGGCATACTTGCGTAATGGCAAGAGCCATTCGACCATTTCACTACCAAGCAACGGTCAAATTGAAGTACTTTCGGCTCATCATATTAAGATTCAAGATTATGGTGACTTACAGACAATCGACAACATTAAGCATCTTAAACACCAAAACATTGTTACGTCTAAAATTAAGCGTAAAGGCGATGGCACGTTTGAACTGCAGTTGGTGCTTAAAGATCAACATCGGCGACGTAAACCAACCAAGAAAATTGGGGCCGACTGGAACATGAAGGACAACAAGATTTTCCATACTTCCGAGAACCAACGAATCTATTTGGATTCTAAGATCTCAATTAAGGCTGATAAGTACGAATGCATTATCAATGACCTTAAAAGCCAACGAAGCCATTTAGAGAAATTTCTTAACCCTAATTGTCAACGACTAGTTAAGCTTACTGAACTGATTCGTTACTGTAATGTTCGACGCACGAATATTTTAACGGAAGCTTATCGACACATGGCAAAAAAACTGTTTGAAGGCCACAATCTGATTGCTATTGAACAGCTTGATGCTAAAGAAATGCGCCGTGAGTCAACTGCCTTTAATAAAGTTGGTAATCACGCTAAAAATCGTAAATTGGCTAAAATTAAACCTTATGAATTTTCACAGCTGTTAACCCAGGTTGCCGATCGTGAAGGCAAGACCTTGATTAAGGTAGACAGTTACAAGACTAGTCAGGTTGAGTATGGCACCGACTATCAAGAAAAACACGATCCATCGGATCGAGAATGGATTTCTAAGTACACGGGCAAGAAAATCAATCGTGATTTAAACGCTAGTCGAAATATTTTGGCGTGGGCAATTAATCCTAAAAAACACATCAAGTATCGCGAACGGCAAGCTGCTATTCGCAAAGCTAAGAAAGCAGGTGTCGAAGAAGCCGAACTGCCAAAAGGAATCAAGCCGAATTGGTTAATCGAAGTTAACTCAAAAAAGAATCGCAAGCACTAAAAAGCTGGCTAGAATCGAACTCTAACCAGTTAGTAAATATAATATTTAGAATGGAATTAATTTCCTGGGCGGGACAGAACCTTGCCGTCCTTAAAGACTATATAAGAGCAGTGGTTGGCGTATCTCTCTGAGCCCTTGGGCAAAACGTTGAGCGAAATCACTGTGGAGTTCTTTAAACGGAACCCCAGAGGTGCAAGCCTCTGGCATGGTCTAAACGTCTTCGGAGTGTGGCTCACAACTGCACATCACATGGTACTCTGCTGCCGTGTAGATCCGAAGCCCGGCCATTTATGGGCGGGTAGTTCACCACTTTGAGTTAGGCTGGATGGGGCGAATCAGCTTATAATTGGACCAAGAACCGATAAAATGAGGGGAGCAATTTAATGAAAAAGGCATATTTGATTCATGGGACCTCTACTCGTGATGATGACTGGTTCCCATGGCTGGAAAAAGCGGCCCGGCCGGCAATTGAGCTGGATCGTCTCTGGCTGCCGGATCCATTTGCCCCGCAACAGGCAGCATGGGATCAGGCAGTTGATGATCAAATCAAGGCCGAAGATGGGATTACGCTGGTAGCGCATAGTCTGGGCTGCATAACGGCAGTGCGATGGCTGGCTCGTCATGACGTTAAGAACGTGGGCCTGCTTTTGGTGGGGGCGTTTGATCAGCCGCTGCCAAACTATGCCGGACTGGATGAATTTATGCAGGGCAGTGTTGACTATCGCCAGGTACGGCCAAAGATCAGCCGCGCGACCATGATCGTAGCGCAAAATGATCCGATCGCGCCTTACCAATTCGGGGTTGCCATGGCTAATCGTCTGGGGGCCAAGCTGATCGTGCGTCCTGATGGCGGGCATTTCCTAACCAGTGATGGCTTTACGGAATTTCCGTTGGCATTGACGGAACTGAAGCGCGTTACCAGCGTTGACTGACTGGGTGACGCTTGCCAGATTCAATTCGACCAGTATTATTTCGTAACTGGCGGTGCTGACTGACTGGTTCCTGCACTGGCATTCTTATAAGATTCATTGCAAGCCCCAGACTGCCTTAATCTTCAAAAACAAAAATCCGCCACGCTGCTGACGTGACGGATCTTTTTATCCAATTTTGGCGATTCATCCCCTGCTGCCATAAGCGCAGGTAGTTCAGTTAGTGCTTGTTGCTCATGTAGTCGCGCGTCATTGGCAGGTTTTTGCCGGATGCGCCTTTAGTAATCAGAAACTGCATGACGTCAATGTTGCCGGATTCAAACGAGGCCGCGCATGCCTGCAGATACAGATCCCACATGCGCGTGAACCGCTCACCCATCATGTCTTGAATGTGAGCGCGGTGGGCGTTGAAGTTCATGTCCCAGATCTCCAGGGTACGCTGATAGTGACGCCGCAGCATTTCGATATCAGCAATCTGCAGGTTGTTTTCAACGATATGGCCAACCATTTCCTGCAGTCCAGGGACATAGCCGCCAGGGAAGATGTACTTGTTGATCCAGCCGTTGTAGGCCCCGCCTTGCTGTCGCGTGATGCCATGAATCAGTGCCACGCCGTCATTGGTCAGGTAGCGGGCAACGTCTTTAAAGTACAGGCCTAGATTTTCCTTGCCGACGTGTTCAAACATCCCCACAGAAACGATGTAGTCCCATTGCCGATCGCCTAGTTCACGATAGTCCATCAACAAGACCTCGGCCACGTCCTGCAGGTGCTCTTTTTCAATCGTGTTCTGCACTAGCCGATACTGTTCCTTGCTCAGCGTGACGCCGGTAACTTTCAGCCCGTATTCGCGAGCAGCCGTCAGCATCAAGGTACCCCAGCCGCAGCCAATATCAAGCAGCGTCTTACCTGGTTGCGGATGGAGCTTGTTGATGATGTGGTGCACCTTGGCCATTTGAGCAGCTGTCAGGTCATCGTGGTTGCCATTGGTAAAGTAGGCACATGAATAGGTCAGCGTGTCATCCAGCCACAGCTTATAAAAATCGTTGCCGACGTCATAGTGGCTTTGGACGTCACTGGCGCTTTCCTTTTCACCGTGACTCTGTTTGGGCATCATATGGCGGAACTTGCTGCTGCGCATAAAGCTGTCTTTGCTTTCGTAGGCCGATTCAATGACTTTTTGAATGCTGCCGTCAATTTCGATTTTCTTATCCATGAAGGCCTCGCCTAAAGCGATTGAAGCGTTTTTGGTCAGGTCGCGCACTGGGATCTTCTCGTTGAACCGGATCGTTGCTTGCGGCTCGCCATTGCCGTAAACGACTGAGGAACCATCCCAGAATACGATTTTGACGGGGATGGTAAATGAGCGACTCAGCAAGACTTTATAAAATGTCTTTTCCAACATGTGCTTTTCCTTCTTTCCAATCCGTATGCAGGTTATTATACACCAGGCAGTAAAATTAGGCGGAATTTGCATCATTGCATGCTATACTTAGGCTAAATTGTCTAAAAATAGGAGGGATTGGATGGTCAATGCATGGCATCGATTCATCGATAACGTACCATTAAGGCGATTTGCAGTGTTGGCGCTGTTGATCTGGGTGCTCTATTTGGTACGAGGAATGCTGAGCGCAATTCTGCTGACGTTTATCTTTACATACATCGTAGTGCATTGGGTTCGCTTCGTTCAGCGCTGGATTCCCAGACTACCCTCGCTGCTGGTGGTCCTGGCAACTTATGTCGTTTTGATTGCGGCTGTCTACTTTGCGGTAACCAAATACTTGCCGCTGCTGATCACGCAGATTGTAAAGATGGTCAATTCGGTCTTAAAATTCTATCAATCGCAGGATGGTTCTTGGCTGATCAAACAGCTCAATCACTACATTAGTGCCAAAACCGTCACAGCCCAGGTCAAGCATGGCATCAACCTGGCTTTTTCGACTTTAACCAGCCTGACGAAGATGGCAGTGACGTTCTTTATGTCATTTATTCTGAGTTTCTTTTATACGATTGAGCTCAAGCAGATGTATTCATTTAGCCGTTTGTTTTTAACCAGTGAATTGTTCAGCTGGCTGTTTGAGGATATCTACTATTTTGGCAAGAAGTTTGTTAATACGTTTGGGGTGGTCTTAGAGGCACAGTTCTTCATTGCGCTTTGCAACACGGCGCTGACGACGATCTGTTTGATGTTTATGCATATGCCGCAGATTCTGGCGCTGGCTTTGATGGTCTTTATTTTCAGTCTGGTGCCGGTTGCTGGGGTGATCATCTCACTGATTCCGTTGAGCATGGTTGGCTATTCAGTTGGTGGCATTCGCGATGTAATCTACATCATCATTATGATTATTGCAATTCATGCACTGGAATCGTACGTCTTGAATCCCAAGTTTATGTCCAGCCGTACGGAACTGCCAATCTTTTATACGTTCGTAGTGCTGATGGTCAGTGAAAAACTGTTTGGTACCTGGGGCTTAATCGTCGGCGTGCCGATTTTTACTTTCCTGCTTGATATTATGGGAGTAAAGTCGATTGGCGATAAAAAACAAAATGAATAGTTTTAACGACCAGCATTGATGGAAATCGGTGCTGGTCTTTATTTATCAACAGGGCATCCGGCGTGGGCGATTTGAAATTTAAGAAGGGCGGCGTTGGGCAATGCGAGATAGTTGTGGATTGTCATTCTCATTCAAAAGCAATCGTTTTAAATTGTTGATTAATACAAAATTAAAAACGAATTAAAAAACGTGTTGACTTTCTAGTGATCAACTCGTAGACTAAGACACATCAAATATTTACTACGGCAAAAGAAAGGAGCCATGGATCATGAAAAAGCAATTATTCGAACAACTTAACAACATGGCTCTTCAATTGAACGCCCTACTGCTACTGCAGGTCAAGGACCCGGTTGCGTGATTAAGCATTTTTGCTGATCAGCGATTGAGCCCTTCTTTCTGTTGGCATGAGGGCCGATCGATACCGGTTGAGAAAAGCCCTCATTCCATTGCGGATGAGGGCTTTTTTCTTTGATCAAATGCAGTCAGCAAAATATTTGATTGATTGAATGATGAGAAAAATTAAACAAGGGGAGTCAGGCTTATGAAGATTAAAAATAAGAAAACGGGGATTGCCATAATGATGGCAGCCATGACCATGATGGCAGCAGGATGTTCCGCAACTGGTTCGCAAAAAGGCAACTCAGCTTCAGGCAATACGATTAAGGTTGGGGTCAACATGGAACTGTCTGGCGCGGCCGCTGGTTATGGTCAACAAGAAGAAAACGGGATCAAGCTTGCCGTTCACGACATCAACAAAAAAGGCGGTATTAAGGTTAACGGCAAGAAGATGAAGATCAAGATCATCACGCGCGACAACAAGACCTCAACTTCAACGGCGGCTTCGGTTGCTTCACAATTAACCACCAAGGACAAGGTTGTTGCTACGGTCGGCCCCGCAACGACCAATGCGGCTACGGCAGCTATTCCAAATCAAACTAAGGCACAGGTACCACTGGTTTCACCAACTGCGGCTGATCCAGACTTTACCAAGACTAAGAATGGCGGCGTCCAAAAGTATGTTTTCCGGGCTCAAGCTCAAAATAACTACCAAGGTCAGGTGGCAGCCAACTTTGCCAATGACCATTTGAAAGCTAAGCGCGTTGCCATCCTGGCTGACAACTCCAGTGATTACGGGACGGGACTTGCCAAAGCCTTTAAGAAGAACTTCAAGGGTACGATTGTTTCTACTCAGTATTTCCAAGAAGGCGACAAGGACTTTAGCTCTTTGATCACGGCTATCAAGAACAAGAAGATTGATGCCATCTATGTTCCGGGCTACTACTCTGAAGTCGGCGTAATTATCAAGCAAGCACGTGAAGCAGGAATCACGGCCCCAATCGTTGGTTCTGGTGGTATGGCAGATCCAAAGCTTGCTAAGATTGCTGGTGCTTCCAACACAACCAACGTCTTCTACACGACGCCATTCTCCACGATTACGGCTAAGAACAATGCTGAAGCTCGTAAGTTTATGAAAGAATACAAGGCTAAGTACGGTCAGACGGCACCAACCTACTCTGCATTGGGCTACGACGCGACGATGATGGTTGCCAATGCCATCAAGAAGGCCGACTCAACCAATTCCAACAAGATTACGGAAGCCTTGGCTAAGACCAAGAACATGAAGGGAGTTACTGGTACGATTTCAGTTAACAAGCACCATGATCCACAAATGAAGATGTCGGTTGAACAAATGACCAATGGTAAGGTTGTCGCCGGCTACACTGTTAAGTAATTAAAGAAAGGGGGCACCAACCGTGCAAATCTTTATGCAGCAACTGATCAACGGTCTCTCGCTCGGCAGCATCTACGCGCTGTTGGCTTTGGGATATACGATGATCTATGGGATTATCAAGATTATTCACTTCGCGCATGGTGACGTCTATATGCTGGGGGCGTTCTTCGGCTACTATACGATCAACGTTTGGCATTTCAACTTTATCATGGCGCTGTTCGGCTCAATGATCTTCTGCGCTCTGGTGGGCATGCTGATCGAGTTTGTCGCATATCGGCCGCTGCGTCATTCATCACGGATTGCCGTTTTGATTACGGCGATTGGGGTGTCTTACTTTTTGGAAAACGGCATGTCGGTCCTGTTCTCTGGCGACACCCGTGACTTTCCCCAGGTGATCAAACAGGTTAACTATGAATGGTTCGGCATTCGGATAACCAATATCCAGTTGTTGATCTTTGCAACCACGATTATTTTGATGATTATTTTGCAGCTGATCGTTAAGAAAACCAAGATGGGACGGGCAATGCGGGCAGCCGCGGCTGATCCCGTGGCCGCTGAACTGATGGGGATCAATATCAACGGTACGATTTCATTTGTCTTTGCAATTGGCTCGGCTATGGCTGGTGCGGCCGGTGTTTTGATTGGTCTGTACTACAACTCGATTGAACCAACGATGGGGCTGACGCCAGGGATCAAAGCCTTTGTCGCCGCTGTCGTTGGCGGTGTCGGCTCCATTCCAGGGGCAGCAGTCGGGGCCGTGATTATTGGCTGTCTGGAATCACTGATGCAGGCGATTGGCTTCTCAGCTTTCAAGGACGCAGCCGTCTATGTTGTTTTAATTATCGTATTGCTGTTCTTGCCAGCAGGTCTGTTTGGCAACAAGCAGCCAGAAAAGGTTTAGGGAGGCGCGAAGATGAAAACACGTTGGCAGACCATTGCCATCTGGTTCGTCTGCATGGCAGCCGGATATGGCATTATCTATGCTGGTGAAATGACTGGCGTGGTTGATACGTTTATCGAGAACATGCTGGTCATGATGGGCATCAACATCATCCTGGCCGTCAGTCTGAACCTGATCGTGGGCTTTTCTGGTCAGTTTTCGCTGGGTCATGCCGGCTTTATGGCAATTGGCGCCTATGCAACGGGAATTATGACGCAAACTGAATCAACATTTGCAGGACTGATCTTTTCCATGATTACTGGCATTGTGATTACGATTGTGATTGCTCTGATCGTTGGGGTTCCAACCTTGCGGCTTAAAGGCGACTATTTAGCGATTGCGACGATGGGGGCGGCCGAAATTATCCGGCTGACCGCCAATAACTTAAAGATTACCAATGGACCGGCTGGGCTCTACAACATTCCCCAGCTTGCCGCTTGGCCGCTCGTTTACATTATGATGTGTCTGACGATTATTATCGTTGCCAATTTTGTTCACAGTAAGACGGGCCGGGCGATTCGCGCGGTTCGCAATGACGAGCTGGCGGCCACGGCCATGGGCATCAACGCAACTAAGTACAAATTAATGGCCTTTGTAATGGGCGCGTCACTGGCAGCTGTAGGCGGTTCGCTCTATGCTTCCTACTTGCAGAGTATTGCCCCAAGCAACTTTAACATCATGGAGTCGGTTTCGATTCTGATTATCGTGGTTTTAGGCGGCATTGGCAGCATTACTGGATCCGTAATTGCTGCCGTCGTCTTAGGCGCAATCGACACGATTCTGCAAAACTTCGGCTCGCTGCGGATGGTTATCTACGCGGTCATGCTGATTGTCATTATGATTGCTAAGCCAAGTGGTTTGATGGGCCGGCGCGAGTTTTCAATTGGCAAATGGCTGGCAAAACGTACGGCCAAAAAGCAGGCGGCCGCTGAATCATAGAAAGGAGCAACTATGGCAGAGAAATTATTAACCGTTCGCAACGTTACGCGACAGTTTGGTGGACTGACAGCGGTCAATGACGTTTCGATGACGATCTATGATAATGAGTTGGTCGCTTTAATCGGTCCCAATGGTGCTGGTAAGACAACCTTGTTCAACATGTTGAGCGGCCTTTTGCCAGCCACCAGCGGTACGATTGCCATCCGTCATGATGGTCGCTTCTATAAGGTCAGCGGCAAGGGTGCTACCAGTGTTGCGCAGCATGGTATCTCACGGACGTTTCAAAACATTCGACTGTTTGGCGACATGACGGTGCGGGAAAACATCATGGCGGCGCTGAACAATCAATTTAAGGAAAGCTTTTGGGGTACGATTATTCGAACGCCACACTATTACCGCACTGAACGCGAGATGAATGACGCAGCCCAGAAGCTGATTGACCGCTATCATTTGACGGCGGTTGCTGACAGTCCAGCCAACAAGCTGCCATATGGGATGCAGCGACGCGTTGAAATCGTGCGGGCCTTGGCAACCAAGCCGAAGATTATCTTTTTGGATGAGCCGGCCGCGGGGATGAACCCCGAAGAAACGGCGGAGCTGACAACGATGATTCGGCAGCTGCGTGATGAGAACAATCTGGCCGTTCTTTTAATCGAACATGATATGTCACTGGTGATGAACTTGGCCGAGCGCATCTACGTTCTGGATCAAGGCGAGGTTTTGGCCAGTGGCACGCCAAAAGAAGTCAGCCAGAATCCAGCCGTCGTTAAGGCATATTTAGGAGGTGATGTCAATGCTGCAGGTTAAGGATTTGAGCATCAGCTATGGCGCGATTCAAGCCGTGCGTCACGTTGATTTTGAGGTCAAGGAAGGCGAAATCGTAACGCTGATCGGTGCTAATGGCGCGGGTAAGTCAACGATTCTTAAGGCACTTTCCGGTGTCATCAAGCCAAATTCAGGTACGATTGAATATGAGAACCAATCGCTGACCGGTCAAAAGGCGCCGCAGATTGTGGCAGCTGGCATCTCACAGGTTCCTGAAGGGCGTCATGTTTTTCCGGCCATGACGGTGATGGAAAACCTGCAGCTGGGTGCTTATCTGCAAAAGGATCGTGCTCAGATTGAAGCCCGCCTGCAGAATATCTATGAAATGTTTCCTATTCTAAAGGAACGCCAGCATCAAGACGCGGCAACGCTTTCCGGTGGCGAGCAGCAGATGTTGGTAATGGCACGGGCAATGATGGCTGGGCCAAAACTATTGCTGCTGGATGAACCATCGATGGGGCTGGCGCCAATCTATATCCAAAAAGTTTTCGAAATCATTCAAAAAATCAATGCACAGGGCACTACGATTCTGTTAATTGAGCAAAATGCTCACCAAGCGCTTGCGATTGCCGATCGGGGGTACGTGATTGCTTCAGGTGAGATTCAGTTGAGTGGCACCGGCAAAGAACTGTTGAATGATCCACAGGTTAAGCGGGCTTACCTTGGCGAATCGGCTTAAAAGCGCTTTAATTATGTTATATAATAGTAGAAAAGTTCCATTCATTCAGGATGGAGCTTTTTTATTAAGTTTGACAATTTACGGTTTACAAATCATAATAAAGTCGTTATTGTTATGAATGTACTTAATTTGAAGTTTGTTTAGCTAATAATACGCTAAAATGTTCGCTTTTCACGAAATGGAGGAACCGCATCAATGACTGATCTAGAAATTGCCAACGCTGCCGAAATGGAACCTATTACCAAGATTGCTGAAAAACTGGGCTTAAGTGCCGATGAGATCGAACCATATGGCAAGTACAAGGCCAAAATCGATCTGCCGGTCAAAGAAGCCCCTGACAAAAAGCACAAGCTGATTCTGGTGACCTCAATCAACCCCACCCCGGCTGGTGAGGGTAAGTCAACGGTGTTGGTCGGCTTGGGGGATGCCCTGAACCTGCTGGGCCACCAAACCGTGATTGCGATGCGGGAACCATCCATGGGCCCAGTCTTTGGGATCAAGGGTGGCGCAACTGGCGGTGGCTACAGCCAAGTCGTGCCAATGGAAGATATCAACCTGCACTTTACGGGTGACCTGCATGCCTTGACCAGTGCCAACAACACGCTGGCAGCTTTGATCGATAACTACATCATGCGGGACAACGAACTGAACCTGGACCCACGCCGCATTATCTGGAAGCGGGTGGCTGACGTTAACGACCGGGTGCTGCGCCACGTGGTAACCGGTCTGGGCGGCGTAATGCAGGGGGTACCGCGTGAAACCGGCTTTGACATTACGGCGGCTTCTGAATTGATGGCAATCCTTTGTCTTTCTAAGGATCTGGCCGACTTGAAGCAGCGGATTTCCAAGATTGTGGTTGGCTACACCTACGACCAAAAGCCAGTTACGGTTGGCGAGCTTGGCTTTAGCGATGCCATTACGATTCTGCTTAAGGATGCCTTAAAGCCAAACCTGGTTCAGACGCTGGCTCACACGCCGGCCATCGTTCATGGGGGCCCATTTGCCAACATTGCTCACGGCTGCAACTCGGTTCTGGCTACCAAGACGGCTTTGCAGCTGGCAGACTACACGGTAACTGAAGCCGGCTTCGGTGCTGATCTGGGGGCCGAGAAGTTCTTGGACATCAAGCGGCCGGTATTGGGCAAGACGCCAGACGCGCTGGTAATCGTGGCTACGGTACGGGCACTGGAATACAATGGTGGCGCGGCACTTGCCGATCTCAAGGAAGAACAGCTGCCGGCACTGAAGAAGGGGCTGGCCAACCTGAACCGCCACATCAAGAACATGCAGCGCTATGGTCTGCCGGTTGTCGTGGCCATCAACCACTTTACCTTTGACACGGAAGCCGAGATCAAGACCATTGAAGACAACTGCCACGAATTAGGCGTCAACGTGGTTCTGGCTGATGCCTGGGCTAAAGGCGGCGAAGGTACGGTTGATCTGGCTAAGGAAGTCGTTAAGCTGGCCGATCAGCCGAGTGAATTCCATGAGCTCTACAGTGTTGAGGGCGACTCAATTGAAGACAAGGTCAACACGATTGCCAAGACCATCTATGGGGCCAAGGACGTTGAATTCTCCAAGAAGGCTCAAAAACAGCTCAAGAAGTTCCATGAAATGGGCTGGGAAAACATGCCGGTCTGCATTGCCAAGACGCAGTACTCATTTACCGACGATCAAACGGAACTGGGAGCCCCAACCGACTTCACGTTCCACATTCGCGAATTCGTTCCTAAGCTGGGCGCGGGCTTTGTCGTAGCACTGTCCGGCAGCGTGATGACGATGCCTGGTCTGGGTAAGAAGCCGGCTGCCGTTAACATGCACATTGACGGTGAAGGCAACATTACCGGTTTGTTCTAAGATTACTAAAGAAAAGGGCGCGGCGGGCGCTCTTTTTTGCGTTGGAATCATTACGATAAAGACGAACATTATAATTCTCTTATTTCTTCTAGTTCGTGAAAAATCTTGTTTTTGCCGAAAACTTTTGCTATGCTAGAGACAGTTTTTAGGAGGTGCCATTGTGAGCAGTGAAATCAGCGTGGTCATGGGCAGTAAGTCCGATTGGCCAACAGTTAAGCAAGCATGTGATATTTTGGATCAGTTTGGCGTCAAGTACGATAAGCAGGTTATCTCAGCGCACCGGATGCCAAATGAAATGTTCGATTTTGCCCAGCACGCGGCAGAAAATGGCGTTAAGGTCATTATTGCCTGTGCCGGCGGGGCCGCTCATCTGCCAGGGATGATCGCGGCCAACACGCCATTGCCGGTGATTGGGATTCCAGGGCAGACCAAGGCGTTGGGCGGCATGGACTCGCTGCTTTCCATCGTTCAGATGCCAGCGGGGATTCCGGTCGCTACGACGGCGATCGGCAATGCCGGGGCCAAGAACGCTGCTTTATTGGCCATTCAGATTTTAGGCATCAATGACCAAACGCTGCAGGACAAGATCGTGGCTTTCCGTAAAGAAATGCATGACAAGGCGGTGGCCAGCAATGCCGAACTTGACTAAGCATCAAGAAGCCTACATTGAACAAGGCAAAACCATTGGCATTATCGGCGGTGGTCAGCTGGGGCAGATGATGGCTTTTTCTGCCAAAGCAGCCGGAATGAAGGTTATCATTTTGGACCCCACGCCACAGTGTCCAGCCGCTCAGGCAGCCGATGATCAGATCGTAGCGCCCTATGCCGACGTGGCGGCGATCAAGGAACTGGCGCGGCGGGCTGACGTTTTGACCTATGAGTTTGAAAACGTTGATCTGCAGGCCTTAAAAGACGTTGCCGATCAGGTCGCCATTCCTCAAGGGACCAATCTTTTGTACACGACCAAGAATCGGATTCGCGAAAAAACGTTTTTGCGCGACGCGGGCTTGCAGACGGCGCCATTTGCGGCAGTTAAAAATCGGGCTGATCTGAATGCCGCGGTTGAAAAGCTGGGCTATCCCTGTGTCTTAAAGACTTGCGAAGGCGGCTATGATGGTCATGGCCAAATGGTATTAAAGAGTGCGCAAGACTTGGATGATCCGATTACTGAAGAAGTACTGCAGTATGGTGACGACATTCTGGAAGGCTGGGTACCATTTAAGATGGAATGCTCAGTTATGGTAGCGCGCAATACCGATGGCGATATTACCGTCTTTCCAGTCAGTGAAAACATTCATGCTCATGAAATTCTGCATTTGAGCATTGTGCCCGCCCGGATGCCGGTTGAATGGCAGCAGCGCGCTCAGCAGATGGCCGAAAAGATTGCCGAAGCGATTGATCTTAAAGGCATCTTGGGCGTCGAGATGTTTGTCGGCGCTGATGGTCAGCTCTACGTTAACGAACTGGCACCCCGGCCGCACAACTCTGGCCACTACACGATCGAGGCCTGCAACTTCTCGCAGTTCGCGGTTCACAATCGGGCAATCTGCAACTGGCCGCTGCCTAAGATCAAATTGATGAGTCCAGTCGTGATGGTCAATGTCTTGGGACAGCACGTGGCCGGCACGCGGCGCTTGATTCATGAATATCCGCAATGGCATTTTCACGATTATGGCAAGGCTGAGAGCCGCCACAACCGCAAGATGGGGCATGTTACCATTTTGACCGATGATATAGAAGCAACGTTAAAGCAAATTAAAGATTCCCATGTTTGGGACGATGAATAGGAGAAAAGATTAATGATTGATCGTTATACCCGTCCAGAAATGAAGAAGCTGTGGAGCGATGAAACCCGCTACCAATGTTGGCTGGCCGTAGAAATCGCGGCTGATGAAGCCTGGAGCAAGCTGGGCAAGATTCCGGCCGAAGACGTTGAAAAGATTAAGCAGAATGCCAAGTTCACCGTTGAAGGCATCCAAGAAATCGAAGCCGTTACGCACCATGACGTGATTGCCTTTACGCGTGACGTTTCCAAGTCGCTGGGTCCCGAACGCAAATGGGTGCACTATGGCCTGACCAGTACTGATGTCGTTGATACGGCGCAAGGCTACCAGCTTAAGCAGGTTAACGAGATTCTGCGTCAAGACATCAAGGACTTCATGGAAATCCTGAAAAAGATGGCCAATGAATACAAGTACACGGTCTGCATGGGTCGGACGCACGGGATTCACGCTGAGCCAACGACTTTTGGCCTCAAGGTTGCCCGCTGGTACTCTGAAATGAAGCGCAACTACGAACGCTTCGAACATGCGGCGGCTGGCGTTGAAGCTGGCAAGATCTCTGGTGCCGTGGGAACGTTTGCTGAAGTTGATCCGCGGGTTGAACAATACGTCTGCGAAAAGCTCGGTCTGCGGGCCCAAGAAGTTTCCAGCCAGGTATTGCCACGGGATCTGCATGCTGAATACATCGCCGCTTTGGCTTTGATCGGAACCAGCCTGGAAGAAATGGCGACTGAGATTCGTTCCTTGCAGCGGACGGAAATTCATGAAGTTGAAGAACACTTTGCCAAGGGTCAAAAGGGTTCTTCAGCAATGCCGCACAAGCGCAATCCAATCGGCTCCGAAAACATCTGCGGCTGTGCGCGGGTATTGCGCGGCCATGTCGTTGCGGCCTATGAAAACGTGGCCCTGTGGCATGAACGCGACATTTCTCATTCCAGTGCTGAACGGATGATTCTGCCAGACACGACGGCACTTCTGGACTACATGCTGCACCGGTTTGGCCGGATTCTGGCAAACCTGGACGTTTTCCCTGAAACCATGAAGAAGAACATGGACAAGACGCTGGGCCTGATCTACTCTGGCCGAGTGCTGCTCAAGCTGGTCAAGTCCGGTATGACGCGGGAAAATGCCTACGATCTGATTCAGCCATACACGGCTAAATGCTGGGCCGAACAAGTACCATTCCGGCCACTGCTGGAAGCTGACCCAACCATTCAAAAGCAGCTGACCAAAGAAGATCTGGATGATGCCTTTGACTACCACTGGCACCTGCGTCATGTTGACGACATCTTCAAGCGGGTTGGCTTGGACGATTAATTATCATTAAACCAAAGCATCGATTGAAATGATCGGTGCTTTTTTGTTTGACTTGGAATCGATTAAAACACGAACTATAAAATTAAAAACCAGCTTTAGTTAAACGTTAAACTTAGAAAAACCATTATTTTATGATTAAAAACTAAAAAAGGTTCGGTTGTATGCTTGACGATTTTTAAAAATATGCGTACGATAATAGCAGGATTTAACGAACAATTTTCCGTTAACCAATTCATCAATTCGTTTTTAGCCTATAAGGAGGGCAATCAAAAATGGAAAAGCTGTTATATACCGGCAAAGCAAAGCAAATGTGGCAAACCGAAGATCCTGACGTTTTACGGGTTGTTTACCTGGATCAGGCAACGATGCTTAACGGTAAGCGTAAGGACCACTTTGACGGAAAGGGCGAAGCAGCCAACGACATCTCAACGCTGGTCTTTGAATACCTGATTGATAACGGCATTCCAACTCACTTCATCAAGCGCCTTTCTGAAAAGGAAGAATTGGTTAAGAAGTGCCACATGTTCCCGCTGGAATTCGTTACGCGCAACGTCTGCGCCGGCCACTTTGCCTCCCGCTTCGGCTTAGAGGATGGCATGGAGCTGGACGAACCGGTTGAAGAAACCTTCTACAAGAGCGATGCCTTGGACGATCCATTCGCCAATGAATCCGACGCGGTTGCCATTAAGGCCTGCACGCATGAAGAATATCAGCAATGCTGGGAACTGGCCCGTCGTTGCAACAAGCTTTTGACGCCATTGTTTAAGAAGGCTGGCATGAAGCTGGTTGACTTCAAGCTGGAATTCGGCAAGCTTTCGGATGGCTCACTGGTGCTGGCTGACGAATTCTCGCCTGACAACTGCCGTCTGTGGGACATCAAGACCAACGCTCACATGGACAAGGACGTCTTCCGCAAGAACCTGGCCGATCTGACCACGACCTATGATGAAGTTTACGCACGCCTGCAAGAAGCCGTTAAGGAGGACTAATCAAATGACTACCGTTCGTATTTACGTTACCTACAAGCAATCTGTTTTTGACCCCCAAGCCGAATCCGTTTTAAATGCCATCCACCAGTTGGGGCATGAAGAAGTCAAGGATCTGACGGTTGGCAAGTTCTTTGATCTGCAGGTTGAAGGCGATCAAGCAGCCGTTGAAAACACGGTTAAGGAAGTAGCTGAATCGCTGCTGGTCAACTTCAACATCGAAACGTACAAGTTTGAAGTGCTGGAGGCGAAATAAATGAAGATTGCGGTCATTCAATTCCCAGGCTCGAACTGTGACATCGACCTGTACTCGGCGCTGCACGATGTCTGCAATGCTGATGTCGAATACGTTTCACACAAGGCCACGAGTCTGGATGGCTTTGATGCGGTTATGCTGCCAGGGGGCTTTTCCTATGGCGACTATCTGCGGGCCGGCGCGATTGCTCGGTTCGCCAACGTTATGCCCGCCGTCATCAAGCTCGCTAATGAAGGCAAGCCGGTTTTTGGTACCTGCAATGGCTTCCAGATTTTAACGGAAGCGGGCCTTTTGCCAGGTGCTCTGAAGAAAAACGACAGCCAAAAGTTCGTCTGTGAAACGGTGCCTTTGGAAGTCGTTAACAACAACACGCTTTTTACCACGCAGTACCAGGCTCACGAACGCATTGCTCTGCCAATTGCACACGGTGAAGGCAGCTACTACGCGGATGAAAAAACCTTGGACGAGCTGGAAGCCAATCATCAAGTCGTGTTCCGCTACGCAAGCGAAAATCCCAACGGCTC
Organism: Limosilactobacillus mucosae; assembly: GCF_013423865.1. NCBI lineage: Bacteria > Bacillati > Bacillota > Bacilli > Lactobacillales > Lactobacillaceae > Limosilactobacillus > Limosilactobacillus mucosae. The sequence goes on from NZ_CP058954.1 coordinate 132,447, forward strand.
TTTACGCAACATTGCAGGGATCGTCAACAAGCGCGGCAACGTATTGGGCATGATGCCCCACCCAGAGCGCGCCGTGGAAGCACTCTTGGGTTCGACGGACGGTTTGCGGCTGTTCAAGTCTTTATTGGAAAACGGCACGGTTAAGACGGAGGCATAATTAGAATGAAGCAAGCAATGACCCCTGAAGAAATTAAGGAAAAGAAACCATATCTCGACTGGAGTCTGTCTGAAAAAGAATATGACTACATCAGCGAAAAGCTGCTGCACCGTTTGCCAAACTACACGGAAACGGGCCTTTACTCGGCAATGTGGTCCGAGCACTGTTCCTACAAAAAGTCCAAGCCAGTGCTGCGGCTGTTCCCCAACAAGAATGACCGGGTTTTGCAAGGGCCTGGTGAAGGTGCCGGTGTCGTTGACATTGATGACGGTCAGGCAGTCGTTTTCAAGGCCGAAAGTCACAACCACCCATCAACGGTTGAGCCATACCAAGGTGCGGCTACTGGGGTCGGCGGGATTTTACGCGACATCTTCAGTATGGGTGCACGGCCAATCGCTTCCTTAGACTCGCTGCACTTTGGCGAATTAAGCGATGCCGAGACGCGGATGAAAGTCGATGGCGTTGTGCGCGGGATTGGCGACTACGGCAACTGCATGGGGATTCCAACCGTCGCTGGTGAAACGACTTTTGATCCTTGCTACAAGGGCAATCTGCTGGTTAATGCCATGAGCGTGGGCTTGATGGACCAAAAGAACCAGCAGGAAGGGAATGCCTCTGGGGTTGGCAATGCCGTGATGTACGTTGGGGCCAAGACTGGTCGTGACGGGATTCACGGGGCCACGTTTGCCTCCGCTGACTTTGGTTCCGGCAACGAATCACAGCACTCAGCCGTTCAAGTCGGTGACCCATTTATGGAAAAACTGCTGATGGAAGCCTGCCTGGAACTGATTCAAGACCATGCGGAATGGCTGGTCGGCATCCAAGACATGGGTGCAGCTGGGATTGTTTCTTCCAGTGCCGAAATGGCTTCTGAAGGTAACTCAGGCATGGATCTGGATCTTGATTTGGTACCGCAGCGCGAACCTGGGATGTCAGCTTATGAGATCATGCTGAGTGAGTCTCAGGAACGGATGCTTTTGTGTGTTAAGAAGGGTCATGAAGAAGACGTTAAAAAGATCTTTGACTACTATGATCTGGAAGTCGTAACGATTGGCCGGATCACGGAAGGTCACCAATACGTCTTGCACCATGATGGTCAGGTTGTCTGTGACATTCCGGTTTCTACGCTAACGGACGACGTTTTGGAAGTTGAATCTGAAGAAAAGAAGCCACAACGTCTGATTGATGCCGAAAAAGTTGCCAACTGGGTTCCTGAAATCGATGACGCCGCAGCAGTCTACCAAGAATTGCTCACGCAGCCAACGATTGCTGACAAGTCATGGATCACGCGTCAATACGACTCACAGGTGCGGACTTCCACGGTGGTTGGTCCCGGCTCTGATGCTGGGGTCATTCGGGTACGCGGAACCAAAAAGGCACTTTCGATGACGACGGATGGCAATGGTCGGCTGGTCTACTTAAACCCGTACGTTGGCGGTAAGATTGCATTGGTTGAAGCCGCTTCTAACATCATTGCCTCAGGTGCTTTACCATTGGCCATTACGGACTGTTTGAACTACGGTGATCCAACCGATCCAGAAATCTTCTGGGAGCTGCACCATTCAATCGAAGGAATGGCTGAGGCCTGCCGCGTCTTTGATACGCCAGTTATTTCCGGTAATGTTTCGCTTTACAATGAAAACAACGGCTCAGCCATCTACCCAACGCCAATGGTCGGCATGGTGGGTCTGATCAAGGATGCTAAGTACGTCATCCCATCCCGTGTTCAGCATGCGGGCGACAAGCTGTATCTGGTCGGCAAGACTGGCGATGACTACGCTGGTTCCGAGCTGCAGAAGATGATGACGGGCGAGATTGCCGGTACGCTGGCTGACTTTGATCTGGAACACGTCCATGACTACCTGAGCCGCCTGCTGAAGGCTGAACAAAGCGGTCTGGTTGCCAGTGCCCACGACTTAAGCGAAGGTGGTTTGGCCGTAGCTGCCGCTGAAACGGTCTTTAAGACGGAACTGGGCTTAAATGCTGATTTCCGCGCATTGGACAAGAAGCAGTTCTTCAGTGAAACGCCAGGCCGGATGCTGGTCAGCGTGGCACCAGAAAATGCAGCGGCCTTTGAAGAAATCATGCAAGACGACGCGATGCCAGCTGGTGAGGTCGCAGCAACGCAATGGCTGGAAATCCATCTTGCTGATGCTGAGCTCAACTTGCCAGTGACTCAAATGCAAAAACTTTGGGAGGAAGCTTTGCCATGCGCAATGAAATCAAAGGACTAAATGAAGAGTGCGGGGTTTTTGGCGTCTTTGGCGTGCCAGAAGCCAACCGGGTCACCTACTTTGGTCTGCACAACCTGCAGCACCGTGGACAAGAGGGGGCCGGGATCGTCACGACTGACGGCGAGCACCTTTATCAGCACCGGGATCGCGGCCTGCTTTCGGAAGTCTTTGCCGATCCAAGCGATATGGAGCGTCTGATCGGGGATGCCGCGATTGGTCACGTTCGCTACGGCACCAGTGGCCATAATTCTATCAACAACGTGCAGCCATTTTTGTTCCATTTTCATGATGGCGACATTGCGATGGCACACAATGGTCAGCTGACCAATGCCGTTACGCTGCGTCGCAAGCTAGAAGACAACGGTGCCGTTTTTCAATCAGATTCAGACACTGAGATTCTGATTCACTTGATTCGGCAAAACATTCACATGGGCTTTATTCCGGCCTTAAAAAAGACGCTGAACATGGTCAAGGGGGGCTTTGCCTTCTTGTTCCTGCAAAAGGATCGGTTGATTGCAGCTTTGGATCCTAATGGTATTCGGCCGCTTTGCCTGGGTCAGATGCCAAATGGCGCCTATGTCGTAACCAGTGAAAGCTGTGCCTTGGATATCGTAGGCGCCAAGCTGATTCGCGATGTCCAGCCAGGCGAGCTGCTGGTGATCGACAAGGATGGTCTGCATGAGGATCGTTATACTGATGATACCAAGCTGGCCATCTGTTCAATGGAATACATCTACTTTGCCCGTCCCGACTCCATTATTCATGGCGTGACGGTGCACAGTGCCCGCAAGCAGATGGGGCGGCTGTTAGCCAAGGAACAGCCAGCACCTGATGCCGACATGGTCATTGGGGTGCCGAACTCCTCGCTTTCTGCAGCTTCTGGTTATGCGGAAGCAGCTGGTCTGCCTTATGAAATGGGGCTGATCAAGAACCAATACGTTGCCCGGACCTTTATCCAGCCAACGCAGGCATTGCGGGAACAAGGCGTTAAGATGAAGCTTTCGGCCGTACGCGGGGTTGTTGCCGGCAAGAACGTAGTCGTAGTCGACGATTCAATCGTACGGGGGACGACATCCAAACAGATCGTCCGGATGCTAAAAGAAGCTGGCGCCAAGTCGGTTCATATGCGGATCGCCTCGCCGCCATTCCGTTTCCCATGTTTTTATGGGATCGACGTTTCCAACCGAGCTGAACTGATGGCGGCTCACTACTCCGTCCCTGAGATGTGTAAATTGATGGAAGCCGACTCATTAGGATTCTTAAGCGTTGATGGCGTCGTTAAGGCCATTAACGTTCCGGATGCCGGTGATGCACCATATGGCGGGCTGACGGTAGCCTACTTTAATGGCGACTACCCAACGCCACTGTATGATTTTGAAGAAGGCTATCTCAAGTCATTGAACGAACAAGAAAAGCGCGCGCGAAAGGAACGACTGTCCAAATGAAGCGGAAACGTTATGAAGAAGCCGGCGTCAACGTTAATGCCGGCTATGAAATGGTAAAAAAGATCAAGGATGCCGTTGCTTCAACTGATCGTCCCGGCGTTGTCGGGGGGATCGGCAGTTTTGGCGGGATGTTTGATCTGACCGCGGTTGCCGGCTTGACGCATCCGATTCTGGTTTCAGGTACGGATGGCGTGGGAACCAAGCTTTTGATCGCCCAAAAGCTGAATCGTCATGACACGATCGGGATCGACTGCGTGGCTATGTGCATCAACGATATCCTGGCCCAGGGCGCGGAACCGCTGTTTTTCCTGGACTATATCGCAACGGGCCACAACACGCCTGACAAGATGGCCCAGATCGTATCTGGCGTGGCAGAAGGCTGCCGTCAAGCCGGGGCAGCCTTGGTTGGCGGGGAAACGGCCGAGATGCCTGACATGTACAGTCAAGATGAATACGATCTGGCTGGCTATGCTACCGGTGTCGTTGATCAAGACAAGATGCTGACGACGGCCTTGCCAAAAGCCGGCGACGTTTTGATCGGGCTGGCCTCATCCGGGATTCACTCTAACGGCTACTCGCTGGTGCGTCAGGTACTGTTTAAGGATAATGACGTTAAGCTCAGTGATCAGCCGGCCGAACTGAATGGCCAAACGGTTGGCGAGGCATTGTTGACGCCTACGCGTATCTATGTCAAGCCGGTGCTGCCGTTGATCAAAAAGGGCCTGATTCACGGGGTCAGCCATATCACTGGTGGCGGGCTGCCGGAAAATCTGCCGCGGATGTTTGCTGATTCGCTGCAGGCCGTGGTTGATGCCAGCACCTGGCCCAAGCTGCCGATTTTCAGCTATCTGCAAAAGATGGGCGACTTGGATGCTGATGATCTGTACGGCACGTTTAACATGGGGCTGGGGATGATTTTAGCTGTGGCGCCAGAAAACGTTGCTGCTGTTCAGGATGCTTTAAAGCAGGCTGGCGAAGACTCATGGCAGATCGGCCGGCTGCAGGATCGACCAGCTGATGAAGAAAAACTGATTATTAAATAAAAGAGGCAAGAACATGAACGTGGCAATTTTTGCCTCGGGGAACGGGACCAATTTTGAGGTGTTGACCAAGCATTTTCAAAATGGCGATATTCCCGGCAAGGAAGCCCTGCTTTTTTGCGATCACCCCGATGCTTACGTAATCAAACGCGCTCAAAGACTGGGCGTTCCATATGAAACTTTTACCGTGAAGTCTTGCGGATCCAAGCAGGCCTATGAAGAAAAAATCATGGCCGTGTTGAAGCAATACGACATTGACTTTATCGTTTTGGCTGGTTATCTGCGCATTATCGGACCAACGATTCTTGATAAGTATGAAGGCAGCATCGTTAATCTGCACCCAGCCTGGCTGCCTGAATATCCGGGCCTGCATTCGATTGAGCGGGCCTTTGCCGATCACCGTAAGGAAACCGGCGTCACGGTCCACTACATTGATTCAAATCTGGATGCCGGAACGATTATTGCGCAGCGCCACGTGCCGATCTATCCTGATGATACGGTTGACACGCTGGAGACACGGGTTCACGAAACCGAGCATGAACTGTATCCAGAAACCGTTAAGAAGATTTTGACTGAACGCATTGCAAAGGAGAAAAACAACCAATGAAACGTGCATTAGTTAGCGTATCTGATAAGACCAACCTGGTGCCTTTCGTCAAGGGCCTGAGTGAAAATGGCTTTGAAATCGTTTCGACTGGTGGAACGAAGAAGACATTGGACGAAGCCGGCATCAAGACCATCAGCATTGAAGAAGTTACCCACTTCCCAGAGATTCTGGATGGTCGGGTTAAGACGCTGAATCCATATGTTCATGGTGGCCTGCTGGCGCGTCGTGACGTTGCAGAACACATGGACACGCTGGACAAATTAAATATCACGCCAATCGATCTGGTCTGTGTCAACCTGTACCCATTCAAGGAAACCATCGAAAAGCCAGACGTTACGCTGGCCGATGCCATTGAAAACATTGATATTGGCGGTCCTTCCATGGTTCGTTCAGCAGCTAAGAACTATCGCGACGTGACGATCGTAACTGATATCAACGATTACGAAACGGTACTTAACGAAATCAAGGCGCACGGCAACACGACGCTGGAAACGCGGACGATGCTGGGGGCCAAGGCATTCCGGACTACGGCGGCCTACGATGCGCTGATCTCGCAATACCTGACCAAGCGCCTGGATTTGGAAGACCCCGAAAAGCTTACGCTGACCTACGACTTGAAGGATACGATGCGCTACGGCGAAAACAGTCATCAAAAGGCTTGGCTGTACGAAGATCCAATTCCTAAGAAGTTCTCAATCCTGGAAGCCGAACAGCTCCACGGCAAGAAGCTTTCCTACAACAACATCAAGGACGCCGATGAAGCGCTGCGCAGCGTACGCGAGTTTGATGAACCAACCGTTGTCGCTATGAAGCACATGAACCCTTGTGGCATTGGCCGCGGCGAAACGCTGGAACAAGCCTGGGATCGTGCCTATGCAGCTGACCCAGTCTCCATTTTTGGCGGCGTTATTGCTTTGAATCGGCCGGTTGATCTGGCAACGGCCGAAAAAATGCGTAAGATCTTCTTGGAAATCATCATTGCGCCTGGCTTTGACGAAGATGCCTATGCCGTTTTGGCCAAGAAGAAGAACATTCGCCTGCTCAAGGTTGACTTCTCAGCCAAGGACGAGCCAACGCGGCATGAAGTCGTTTCCGTCATGGGCGGGGTGCTGATGCAGGAACAGGATACGCTTAAAGAAGACTGGCATGACTGGAAATGCGTCACGGACGTCAAGCCAACTGAAGAACAGCTCAAGACGATGATGTTTGCCTGGAAAGCCGTTAAGCACACCAAGTCCAATGCCATCGTAGTTGCCAACGATGAACGGACGCTGGGCGTGGGCTCTGGTCAGCCTAACCGGATCGATTCTTTGAAGATTGCGGTCAAGCATGCCGGTGATGCCATTGATGATCGGACGGTAATGGCATCTGACGCCTTCTTCCCATTCAACGACTGTGTCAAGTTTGCCGGTGAGCACGGCATTAAGGCCATCGTACAGCCAGGCGGTTCGGTTCGGGATCAAGAATCGATCGACATGGCCAACGAAATGGGAATTGCCATGGTAATGACGGGCGTTCGTCACTTCCGCCACTAATTGCGTTTGCAGGTCCGCAGATTGATTTTCGCGGGCTTTTTTGGGTGAAAGAGGTTTAAAAAATGGAAAAGATGAAATTGCTGGTAATCGGCGCCGGTGGTCGTGAATTTGCCATTGCCAAGAAGCTCAACGAAAGTCCTCGTGTCGACACGGTTTATTGTGCACCGGGCAATATCGGCATGGTGACGGCGGGAATCGTGCCTTTAAACATTGCCGAAGACGATTTTGAGGCACTGATTCAATTTGCTAAGGATCAATCAATTGCCTGGACGTTTGTTGGCCCTGAAGATGCTTTATGTGCTGGGGTCGTTGATGCATTCCAAAAAGCCGGCTTGAAGATTTTTGGCCCCAATCAAGAAGCCGCTCAGCTGGAAGGCTCTAAGGACTACGCGCTGAACTTTATGAACAAGTATCACGTGCCGACTGCCAAGCATGAGACGTTTACGGACCTGAAGTCGGCATTGACGGGGTTAAACGACTTTGCCCGTCCCGTAGTCATCAAAGCCAATGGTCTGCAGGGCGGCAAGGGAGTCGTGATTGCGCAGACGACGCCAGAAGCCGAGGACACGATTACGGAAATGTTTGAGTTGGGCGAAGAAAAGCTGGTCTTGGAAGAATGTCTGGTGGGACCGGAATACTCCATGTTTGTCGTAGTTCAAGACGATCAATACCGGATTTTGCCAATGGCGCAGGATCACAAGCGGGCCTACGATGGCGATAAGGGTCCCAACACGGGTGGTATGGGTGCCTACAGTCCGCTGCCGCAGCTTAGCGATGCCGAGCGTCAGCGCATGATCGATGATGTCGTTGAACCAACCGTCAGCGGGCTGCACCAGGCAGGCTACAACTACCATGGCATCATCTACATTGGTCTGATGCTGACGGCGGATGGCCCGAAAGTCATTGAATATAACGTGCGGCTGGGCGATCCAGAAACGCAGGTCGTCTTGCCACGGCTGAAAACGGACCTGGTTGAGCTGATCGATGCCAACGTCAATGATCAGCCGATGCCTGCCATTGAAGAACGTGACATTGCCGTATTGGGCGTGATTCTGGCTTCTAAGGGCTATCCTAAAAAGCCGGTTCATGGTCAGGCGCTTGGTTCGTTCCCAGCTGCTAAAGACATTGCCATTGACTATGCCAACGTTAAGGGACATCTTGATGAGCTGCATGGTGACGGCGGCCGGCTTTTGATGGTGATTGGCGAGGATGCCGATTTGCAAAAGGCCCAAGACAAGGTTTATGACTATCTGGCTAAATTAGATGAGCCGGAATGCTTCTACCGTCATGACATTGGCGACAAAGCCTTGAAAGATTAATTAAAATAGCGAAAACGGTCGGCGACTCAGTCTGAGCTGCCGGCCGTTTTGATTTGACTGCTGGCCTGTTGATGAGGCGCTGATGATTCGATTGCTGCTGCCCGATTGTTTGCTTTGAAAAGGTCAACGCATGCTTAGGGTGAAACGGAAGCTGATTGCTGGATGGTCTTCGTTTGACGCATTTTATCAAGATCGTTGCCAAGTCAGGATGCTTGTTTAATTATTGCTAGCCGGAAATCCCGTGACTCTAATCGATGCTGGTTGACCAGTTTGTGATTGGCCGAGGGACTGCCTGATCATTGGCGTTTTTGGCTTTTTGTGTTAAAATTAAAAATAGATTAAAATAAAATGAGAGTAAAAGGACGTGGAAAAAATGGAAGACAGCGTCAAGCTCAACATTTTGCAGGAACTGATCCAAATCAATACGGTCAATGGTCATGAGCAGCCGGCTGCTGAATATCTTAAACAGGTATTGAGCGATCATGGTATTGAATCTGATCTGATTGCCCTGGCAGCTGGCCGTACGAATCTGGTTGCTGAGGTTGGCGAACAGGAAGGCCCGGTGCTGGCTTTGGCGGGACATCTTGATACCGTAGACGTTGGCGATTCAAACAAATGGCAGCATAATCCGTTCTGCGGTCAGGTAATTGATGATGCTATCTATGGCCGTGGCAGCGTCGATATGAAAGGCGGCCTGGCAGCAATGGTCAACACCTTGATTGAGCTGAAGGAAGCCGGTCTGCCCAAACATGGCAAGGTTCGCCTGCTGGCAACGGTTGACGAGGAAACTGGCGGTCTGGGCTCGCTTGAACTGACGCGGCAAGGACTGGTCCGCGATGTTGATGCCATGATTGTGGGCGAGGTGACGACCAACCGTTTGGAATACGCACACAGCGGCTCGTTTGACTATCGTGTGAAATCATATGGCCGCCTGGCGCACAGTTCCGATCCCAGTCTGGGTATTAATGCCGTGGCCAATCTGGCGCGCTTTTTTGAATATGAGCGGTATGCGTTTGATGACGTAAAGGCAAGTCCTAGTCTGGGCAGCCTGATTCACAGCGTCACGGTCTTTCACGGCGGTCGCCAGCTCAACTCGATTCCCGACTACGCTTATCTGGAAGGCAACGTGCGGACGATTCCGGAATTTGACAATACGGCGGTGCAGAATCGGCTCCAGACGCTGGTGGATCGTTTGAACGCGGAGATGGATGGTCAGTTTGAATTAGAGGTCGTAGCCAGTTTTATGCCAATGGCGACTGATCCGGCTGATCCGTTCGTTTCCCTGGTGCAGCAGTCATATCAAACCGTTGCTGGGCAATCGCTGCCGCTTGCCATTTCGCACGGTGCCACGGATGCCTCGCGCTACATATTGGATGAGCACCGTTTTCCAATCATTGAATGGGGGCCGGGCCGAGAAGAAATGTCGCATCAGGTTGACGAAAGCCTGTCAGTTGCGGAATATCTGCAGGCTGATCAGATCTACCTGCAGATTGCTAAGGATTTTTTTGGTGATGACTAAAAAACAGGTGGGCGATCAAGACTGCAGGCTGCCATTAGCCAGGCCGGCTGGGTTTGCGGCGATCTTAAGCCGGTTTTAAAATCATGACGAATTAAAAGAATACCCAAAGAGCAGCTGTTTGTCAGTGTTTTACAGAGCATTGGCATCTTACGGAATCAGCAATGCATTAACCAGAAATACCGTCTTCAATTTCAGCCGCCCGGAGTCGATCGGTGAAAGTCGTAAAAAAACTGCCACAGCCGTTGGAATTTTGATACGATAAGGTCAAAAAATGACAATGGAGCGGTGACAATGGAAAAATTCGATCGTCTGGCAAAGCGCGTTGGCAATTTTTTAGAATGCTTTGCCGAAATTTCAATGGCTGTCTTTGGGCTGTGTCTGATTGGCTTTGTTTTTGTCGAACTGTGGCAGTTGGTTAAGCTATCGCCGCTTTTTGCCGGGCACCTAACCTCATTTGACCCAGTATTGGAAAAGATCATTACCTTCTTTCTGCTGTTTGAGTTTTTGGCGATGGCAGCCGCGGCGATGCAGAATCATGGTCATCTGGCAGCCGATTTTTTGATCAGTCTGGGAATCACGGCGTTGTTGAGAGGGCTGATTGCCGAGCATGGCACGCCAACGCAAAACATACTGACCAGTTTGGCGATTCTGGCCTTGATTATTGGCGAGATCTTGATGCATTGGCAAAACAATCGCGAACATCATGACAATAAATGAGTGCTTTCTATTGGCACGAGCAAAAATCTGATTTAAAATATAGCTTGAATTGTTGTGTATTTTATATACGGCTCACTAAAAGAAGAAAGAGGTCAAACGAACAATGGCTAAATTAGTACTGATTCGTCACGGTAAGAGTGAATGGAACAAGTCCAACCAATTTACTGGCTGGGTAGACGTTGACTTGGCTCCAGAAGGTGTTGAACAAGCAAAGGCTGCCGGTAAGGCACTGAAGGAACACGGTCTGGAATTTGACTACGCCTACACTTCTGTTCTGAAGCGTGCAATCAAGACGCTGCACTACGCACTGGAAGAATGCGACCAGCTTTGGATTCCTGAATTCAAGACTTGGCGTCTGAACGAACGTCACTACGGCGCTTTGCAAGGCAAGAACAAGCAAAAGGCTGCTGAAAAGTACGGTGACGAACAAGTGCACATTTGGCGTCGTTCCTACGACGTGCTGCCTCCACTGCTGAGCGCCGATGACGAAGGCTCTGCAGCTAAGGACCGTCGCTACGCCAACCTGGACCCACGCGCCATTCCTGGTGGTGAAAACCTGAAAGTTACGCTGGAACGGGTTATCCCATTGTGGCAAGATGAAATCGCACCAAAGCTGTTGGACAACAAGAACGTTATCATTGCTGCCCACGGTAACTCGCTGCGTGCCCTTTCCAAGTACATCGAAAACATTTCTGACGAAGACATCATGAACCTGGAAATGGCTACTGGCCAACCAGTTGTTTACGACTTCGATGAAAAGCTGAACGTTTTGAGCAAGGAAAAGTACTAATAATTTCTTAAACGTTCTTTAAAGACTCGCGAATCGCTCGCGGGTCTTTTTTCTTTATCGGTCAATAAAAAGCGTTGAGTGATTGACTTACCAAGCAAAAAAAGCAGTCCGGCTTTTGCGCTTAATAACGGCAATCGTACTGAATTTACTCGTTTTAGCCCAGTAACGGTGCTTGGCCGTTGGATCAGTTAAAAAAGCCTTGTTATTTAAGAAGCCGATTCGTGATTTTGTGAAGACTTTGTAAAGCATAGACGTTGACGGTGGTACAATCTCAAAGATGTGTTAAGATACACGAAGAACATTTTTAAGCATAATTAAGTAAAAAGAGGAGAATTGAATTAATGAAACGCAATCACTTGCCTCTCAAAGAATTCATCAACCAATTAAAGAGTACGCTGAAGGGCAAATATAACGCCGCGGTTTGGCCGATTGCCGGTATTACGCTGCTTTACCTGGCGTTGACGGCTCTTTTGGCACTGCTGTTCACTCGCAGCGCCATGATGCTGGGGTATGCCACGATGCTGATTATGTACGGCATGATCAGTCAAGTGCTGCTTGCAGTGGTTGAGGCATTAGGTATCTTGATTTTGTGGTTCTTGGTAACGTTTGGCATGTACTTTGTCAACATGAGCATCCTTTACAGCTACCAGGATCAAATCAAGAACCCTAATCTAAAAGTCAGTGCGACGACAATCTGGAAGCACTTTAAGCATCTGAACAAAAACCAGCTGCTGCGGCTGACGCTTTACAGCAGTCTGTTCATCTTCTTATGGACGCTGCCGTTGGATATCGTGGCAGCCTTGGTAGCCAAGAACCAGGCACTGGTGATCGCAGTTCGGATCGCCAACTTCTTGATTACGTTCTGGAAGACTTTGGAATATTCGCAGGCACCATTGCTGTACCGCGACCAGCAGCCAGCCTTTTTGGGACAGTCAATGCGCCATGCTTTGACAGCTAGTCGTCGCTTTATGGGTGGCAAGAAGCTTTCATTCTTCACGATTGAATTGGTAGTCAGCTTCCTGCCGATGCTGGTATGGGGTGTGATCTTTGGTGGATTGGCCTACTACGGCAATTACACGGCAACCTACTTTGTTATGTATGCCGGCTTGATCATCATGCTGTTGGGCTTTTGCGCCTATGCTCCAGTTGTCTACCTGGCAACGGCTCAATTTTATGAACAAAGCAAGCCGCAATCGCCAATTTCGGTTGAGGATGCTTTCGTTAAGACCTTCAAGCCAGTTGAGGTATTGACTGGCGAGGCTTATGACGATGCTGCTGATGAGCCAGTAGCAGTTGACGATCGTGAGCCGATTGTCGAAAATCAAAAATAATCTTAAGCGTGTCATCAATCATGATGGCGCGTTTTTTATTTGCCAAGAATTTAATTTAGGTGATTTGATAGGAAATGAAGCAGCTGATTTAAAAGCACAAGTTTGTGATCATGAAATCTAACGATGGTTAAAAATGGATAACGATTACAATTTTCGGTAATCATACAACGTTTTGCCGGGAGGGTAACAAAGCCGTTCTGCTTTATTGATTTTTTTGAAAAAGTTTGAATTTGTCGTTGACATTTGATTGTAACCTCGGTATATTAGATAACGTTGTCGCGGCGATGAGCTGTTGATCACTTGAGATTAACGACTTTTCGTCTAACCATCAAGAAAAGTTATTCAAAAAACTTCTTGACAGGTAGTTGACAATTTGTTAAACTGATTAAGTTGCTTGCTTGAAGCAAGCGGGCAACGGTAGACCTTTGAAAACTGAATACAGTTTCGACGAACACAAATGTGCAGGGTCATCAATCATTACGATTGATGCAAAAACATTTGCGAAGTCAATTCGCTTAATTTAAATTTGAGCTTTTCAAGTTCTTATATTTTATATGAGAGTTTGATCCTGGCTCAGGATGAACGCCGGCGGTGTGCCTAATACATGCAAGTCGAACGCGTTGGCCCAACTGATTGAACGTGCTTGCACGGACTTGACGTTGGTTTACCAGCGAGTGGCGGACGGGTGAGTAACACGTAGGTAACCTGCCCCAAAGCGGGGGATAACATTTGGAAACAGATGCTAATACCGCATAACAATTTGAATCGCATGATTCAAATTTAAAAGATGGCTTCGGCTATCACTTTGGGATGGACCTGCGGCGCATTAGCTTGTTGGTAGGGTAACGGCCTACCAAGGCTGTGATGCGTAGCCGAGTTGAGAGACTGATCGGCCACAATGGAACTGAGACACGGTCCATACTCCTACGGGAGGCAGCAGTAGGGAATCTTCCACAATGGGCGCAAGCCTGATGGAGCAACACCGCGTGAGTGAAGAAGGGTTTCGGCTCGTAAAGCTCTGTTGTTAGAGAAGAACGTGCGTGAGAGCAACTGTTCACGCAGTGACGGTATCTAACCAGAAAGTCACGGCTAACTACGTGCCAGCAGCCGCGGTAATACGTAGGTGGCAAGCGTTATCCGGATTTATTGGGCGTAAAGCGAGCGCAGGCGGTTTGATAAGTCTGATGTGAAAGCCTTTGGCTTAACCAAAGAAGTGCATCGGAAACTGTCAGACTTGAGTGCAGAAGAGGACAGTGGAACTCCATGTGTAGCGGTGGAATGCGTAGATATATGGAAGAACACCAGTGGCGAAGGCGGCTGTCTGGTCTGCAACTGACGCTGAGGCTCGAAAGCATGGGTAGCGAACAGGATTAGATACCCTGGTAGTCCATGCCGTAAACGATGAGTGCTAGGTGTTGGAGGGTTTCCGCCCTTCAGTGCCGCAGCTAACGCATTAAGCACTCCGCCTGGGGAGTACGACCGCAAGGTTGAAACTCAAAGGAATTGACGGGGGCCCGCACAAGCGGTGGAGCATGTGGTTTAATTCGAAGCTACGCGAAGAACCTTACCAGGTCTTGACATCTTGCGCCAACCCTAGAGATAGGGCGTTTCCTTCGGGAACGCAATGACAGGTGGTGCATGGTCGTCGTCAGCTCGTGTCGTGAGATGTTGGGTTAAGTCCCGCAACGAGCGCAACCCTTGTTACTAGTTGCCAGCATTCAGTTGGGCACTCTAGTGAGACTGCCGGTGACAAACCGGAGGAAGGTGGGGACGACGTCAGATCATCATGCCCCTTATGACCTGGGCTACACACGTGCTACAATGGACGGTACAACGAGTCGCGAACTCGCGAGGGTAAGCTAATCTCTTAAAACCGTTCTCAGTTCGGACTGCAGGCTGCAACTCGCCTGCACGAAGTCGGAATCGCTAGTAATCGCGGATCAGCATGCCGCGGTGAATACGTTCCCGGGCCTTGTACACACCGCCCGTCACACCATGAGAGTTTGCAACACCCAAAGTCGGTGGGGTAACCCTTCGGGGAGCTAGCCGCCTAAGGTGGGGCAGATGATTAGGGTGAAGTCGTAACAAGGTAGCCGTAGGAGAACCTGCGGCTGGATCACCTCCTTTCTAAGGAATTAATCGGAAACCTGCACATTCGTTGAAACTGCGTTCAGTTTTGAGGGGTCTACCCTCAGCTTGTACTTTGAAAACTAAATAATATTTATTTCTTTATTCACAATTAAACCGAGAACACCGCGTTATTTGAGTTTTATTAACGAAATTAATCGCATACTCAATAACTGAGGTGATCGTAAGATCATCAAGGTTAAGTTATGAAGGGCGCATGGTGAATGCCTTGGTACTAGGAGCCGATGAAGGACGGGACTAACACCGATATGCTTCGGGGAGCGGTAAGTACGCTTTGATCCGGAGATTTCCGAATGGGGAAACCCAATCATCTTAGTCGATGATTGCCTGAGCAGTGAATACATAGCTGTCAGGCGGTAGACGCAGTGAACTGAAACATCTAAGTAGCTGCAGGAAGAGAAAGAAAATTCGATTCCCCGAGTAGCGGCGAGCGAAACGGGAAGAGCCCAAACCAACGAGCTTGCTTGTTGGGGTTGTAGGACTGAACATTTGAGTTACCAAAGTGCGACGTAGTTGAAGTCGTTGGGAAGCGACGCCAAAGATGGTGATAGCCCAGTAAACGAAACGTCACACTCTCAGTTCAGGATCCTGAGTACGGCGGGACACGTGAAACCCCGTCGGAATCCGCGAGGACCATCTCGCAAGGCTAAATACTCCCTAGTGACCGATAGTGAACCAGTACCGTGAGGGAAAGGTGAAAAGCACCCCGGGAGGGGAGTGAAACAGTTCCTGAAACCATGTGCCTACAAGCTGTCGGAGCACATTTACGTGTGACGGCGTGCCTCTTGCAGAATGAACCGGCGAGTCATGATTGCGTGCAAGGTTAAGGTGGAAAAACCGGAGCCGCAGCGAAAGCGAGTCTGAAATGGGCGTACGAAGTACGCAGTTATGTACCCGAAACCAGGTGACCTACCCATGTCCAGGTTGAAGGTGCGGTAAAACGCACTGGAGGACCGAACCCGTATCAGTTGAAAATGGTTGGGATGAGGTGTGGGTAGCGGTGAAATTCCAAACGAACTTGGAGATAGCTGGTTCTCTCCGAAATCTCTTTAGGGGGAGCCTCGAGGTTTAGAATCATGGAGGTAGAGCACTGTTTGGACTAGGGGCCCGTCATGGGTTACTGACTTCAGATAAACTCCGAATGCCATTGATTTTTACTCGGGAGTCACACGGTGAGTGATAAGATCCATCGTGGAAAGGGGAACAGCCCAGATCATCAGCTAAGGTCCCTAAATATATGCTAAGTGGAAAAGGATGTGGAATTGCACAGACAACTAGGATGTTGGCTCAGAAGCAGCCATCATTTAAAGAGTGCGTAATAGCTCACTAGTCGAGTGACTCTGCGCCGAAAATGTACCGGGGCTAAGCATATTACCGAAGCTATGGATGCATCCATCAGGATGCGTGGTAGGAGAGCGTTCCAAGGGCGATGAAGTCAGACCGTAAGGACTGGTGGAGCGCTTGGAAGTGAGAATGCCGGTATGAGTAGCGAAAGACAGGTGAGAATCCTGTCCACCGAATGACTAAGGTTTCCTGGGGAAGGCTCGTCCTCCCAGGGTTAGTCGGGACCTAAGTCGAGGCCGAGAGGCGTAGACGATGGACAACAGGTTGATATTCCTGTACCAGTTGATTGTGCTTGAGTGATGGAGTGACGCAGAAGGCTAAGCGATCCGGACGATTGGAAGTGTCCGGCCAAGCAGCAAGTCAGTTGATGAGTCAAATGCTTATCAGCGGGTTGACAAGCTGTGACGGGGAGCGAAATTATAGTAGCGAAGTCGTTGATGTCACGCTGCCGAGAAAAGCTTCTAGCGAATAATCAACTGCCCGTACCGCAAACCGACACAGGTAGTCGAGGAGAGCATCCTAAGGTGAGCGAGCGAACTCTCGTTAAGGAACTCGGCAAAATGACCCCGTAACTTCGGGAGAAGGGGTGCTGATCGCAAGATCAGCCGCAGTGAAAAGGCCCAGGCGACTGTTTATCAAAAACACAGGTTTCTGCAAAATCGTAAGATGAAGTATAGGGGCTGACGCCTGCCCGGTGCTGGAAGGTTAAAAGGAAGAGTTAGCTTCGGCGAAGCCCTGAATTGAAGCCCCAGTAAACGGCGGCCGTAACTATAACGGTCCTAAGGTAGCGAAATTCCTTGTCGGGTAAGTTCCGACCCGCACGAAAGGCGTAACGATCTGGGCACTGTCTCAACGAGAGACTCGGTGAAATTGAATTGCCTGTGAAGATGCAGGCTACCCGCGACAGGACGGAAAGACCCCATGGAGCTTTACTGTAGCTTGATATTGAGTGCTTGTACTGCTTGTACAGGATAGGTAGGAGCCATAGAAGCCAGGACGCTAGTTTTGGCAGAGGCGTTGGTGGGATACTACCCTTGCATTATGATCACTCTAACCCGCACCACTGATCGTGGTGGGAGACAGTGTCAGGTGGGCAGTTTGACTGGGGCGGTCGCCTCCCAAAAGATAACGGAGGCGCCCAAAGGTTCGCTCAGAATGGTTGGAAATCATTCGCAGAGTGTAAAGGCACAAGCGAGCTTGACTGCGAGACAGACAGGTCGAGCAGGGACGAAAGTCGGGCTTAGTGATCCGGTGGTTCCGCATGGAAGGGCCATCGCTCAACGGATAAAAGCTACCCTGGGGATAACAGGCTTATCTCCCCCAAGAGTCCACATCGACGGGGAGGTTTGGCACCTCGATGTCGGCTCATCGCATCCTGGGGCTGTAGTCGGTCCCAAGGGTTGGGCTGTTCGCCCATTAAAGCGGTACGCGAGCTGGGTTCAGAACGTCGTGAGACAGTTCGGTCCCTATCCGTCGCGGGCGTAGGAAATTTGAGAGGACCTGTCCTTAGTACGAGAGGACCGGGATGGACATACCGCTGGTGTACCAGTTGTTCCGCCAGGAGCATCGCTGGGTAGCTATGTATGGATGAGATAAACGCTGAAAGCATCTAAGCGTGAAACTCGCCTCAAGATGAGATTTCCCATTCCTTATGGAAGTAAGACCCCTCAGAGATGATGAGGTAGATAGGATGGAAGTGGAAGTGCCGCGAGGCATGGAGCGGACCATTACTAATCGGTCGAGGACTTAACCAAGTTTAGGGTGTTTCGATTGAACGTGAGAAGAATAGATATTGTTTAGTTTTGAGAGTGCAAGCTCTCAATCCTGAAAAGGATTAGTGTGGTGATGATGGCTTGAAGGATACACCTGTTCCCATGCCGAACACAGAAGTTAAGCTTCAACGCGCCGAAAGTAGTTGGGGGATCGCTCCCTGCGAGGATAGGGCATTGCCATGCAGATTAAAAACGTCACGGTCAGATGATCGTGACGTTTTTTTGTCGTATCGACTTTTGAAGGCCTTTGTTAAACTGTATTGATAATGCGGATTGATTTCCTGCCTCAAAAATGAAGTGGGGATTTTTTGAATGCAATCAAGGAGTTAAAACCTAGGAAAATCTATTATCAAACTATGGCTGCTAACTCATACTGACAGCAGACAAACCGGAACTATTAGAAGATCGAAGTTGATATGATTCAATGACTGATGAAACCTGAGAAGCTTGATAACAATAAGATTCAATTGATCTGCAGGTGTCGAACAAGAAAAATTAAGTGGATTTGGTGCTGCGCTTGTGAAGGAAAGCTTGAGTGAACAGCATAAAGAGGACCAAATTACCTACGATTGGCTGATTTGATTCCAGAAGTAGGTAATTGTAGGGAGTGTAAATAAAATTGTTTGTGTAAATTTAAAGGAGGAATTGAAAAAGGGAAAGCCCTCCCCGTATGATTGAAATCGCAAAAACCAATCAGAATACGGAGGCTTTCCCCATGGAAGATTTATCATTACCGCGCTACTGGCAGATGACGATTCGGCTTTAAAAGAACTGTTTTGGGCCCAAGTTGAAGATGCCGTCAATCAGTTCCTGCAAAATGAGATAACTGCCGTTGAATGTTTGGCAGTTGTTAATGGACAGACTCTTTTCTACCAATACTCTGTTTTACCTTTTATCTTTTTAGTCATATTAGACTCACTTCCAATTAGAATTGCCTTCAAAATGATTATGCCGGGGTGTGCTTAAAATGTAGCGGCAGATAAAAATATTTACTGATTTTCAATTGGCGGCTGCTTTAGATTTGAAGGAATCGTGCCAATTGTCAGTTTTGGGTTTTATTGCGTCAAAATAAGCGTTACACTAGCCTTTGTGCAATTTTGTAGAGAAAAGAGAGTGAATTTATCTAATGGACGAAGAAGCGACGAGACCTTCTCACCAACTCAACATGCTTGAGGGTGGCATCTTCGGTAAAATGTGTAAAGTAGCGATTCCAATTGCTTTGATGAGTACCTTGCAGCAGCTGTTTAATGCGACTGATATGGCGGTAGCTGGGCGTTTTGCCTCAAGTAATGCCATGGCCGCGGTAGGTTCCAATGCGCCAGTCATCAATATCGTGGTGATGCTGTTTACAGGACTTTCAATTGGTTCAAACGTATTGATTGCTGGTTTGGTTGGGGCAGGCAAGAAAGAACGAGTCAACGCGGCGATGCATACTGGTTTTTCGGTGGCATTGATCAGTGGGCTGATTATGCTGACGGTCGGCTGCCTGATTGCTAAGCCGATTTTAGGTCTGCTTGATACACCAGCCAGTATTATGCCGTTAGCGGTCAGCTATTTAAAACTGTACTTTCTTGGTATGCCGTTTTTAATGATTTATGATTTTGGCAATGCAGTTTTAAGAGCAGTTGGCGATACCAAGCGACCTTTGTTTTGTTTAATGTTTTCGGGAATGGTCAATGTGGTTTTGAACCTGATTTTGGTAATTGGCTTTCAGATGAGTTCGGATGGAACGGCAATTGCTACGACTATTGCCAATGCAGTCAGCGCGGCTTTAATCTACCGCCTCTTGGTTAAGGAAACCGGCATGCTGCACTTTGATTGGAAAAAGCTGGCATTAAATCGTACCTATCTGAAACGAATCATTGCAATTGGGGGACCAGCTGGCTTGCAAGGAATGATTTTCTCAGTATCCAATATCGTTATTCAGGCAGCCATTAACCATTTTGGCGCGGCCTGTGTGGCTGGTAATTCGGCTGGTTTGAATTTTGAATATATCAGCTATTTCTTTGTTAATGGTTTTGCCCAGGCAACGGTTACTTTTATCAGTCAAAACTATGCAGCACATCAATATCAGCGTTGTCGCAGAATTGCCCGAGTCGCAATGGTCAGTGCTATTTTATTTACGACGATCGTTTCAAGTGCTTTTTATCTGTTCCGTTATCCATTGGTTGATGATATCTTCTCAACCAATCCGGCAGTCGTCCATTATGCAATTATTCGGATCACCTTTATCGCGCTGTTAGAACCGTTAACGGCAACTTATGAGATTGCTGGCGGCAGTCTGCGCGGAATTGGTCACTCAATGGCACCAGCCGTTATTACCCTGGTAGGCTGCTGCATTTTGCGGGTTGTTTATATTGCTGTCATGCTGCCACATTTCACGAGCTTTACTCAAGTGGCACTGATCTATCCGGTTACCTGGATTATTACTGGAACGGCAGTAATGCTTTTATATGAAGCAGTAACGCGCAAAGCTTACGTAACAGAGAATCCAGCAGTGACTCCCAATTCTGAGATGCAATTGATGCCTCATCATTAATTAATTCGTTATGCCCAATTCTTTTCCAATTAGAATTGGGTTTTCTTTTTGAAGCGAATCCTTAATTCTTGGCTGATGATCAGTGCGAACATACAGCATCCACCGACAGGATTTAGTGACTGTTGCAATGATGATTGACTGGAAGATTTAGTCGTGAGTCGGAAAATGCTGAGAAAAGATTGCCGGTTGACTAGCTTGTGGAGGAAAACAATGATGTAATACTCCCGCTTAAACATTACCTAATTCCCGTCTAGTGTTTAATTAAAATGATAAATTAGCAGTTAAAGTGCTTGCTGATCAGCCTAAACAAAAGAAATTGAAAAATCGTCGAAAACCTATTGACGATGACTGTTAAAACCTGTATAGTTATATACCGTTGTCACGGCGTAGGGCTGATGACGATAAGTAACAAAATCAAATTAATGGTTGACAGATTGATTCGATTTTGTTAAACTATAAAAGTTGTCGATTGATGAGTGATGACTTGTTTAATAAAGCAATTTGAAAAAAGTTGTTGACTTGCTTCAAATGATATGTTAAACTTAAATACGTCATCGAAGTAATCAAATCGATGCATGGTAGACCTTTGAAAACTGAATACAGTTTCGACGAACACAAATGTGCAGGGTCATCAATCATTACGATTGATGCAAAAACATTTGCGAAGTCAATTCGCTTAATTTAAATTTGAGCTTTTCAAGTTCTTATATTTTATATGAGAGTTTGATCCTGGCTCAGGATGAACGCCGGCGGTGTGCCTAATACATGCAAGTCGAACGCGTTGGCCCAACTGATTGAACGTGCTTGCACGGACTTGACGTTGGTTTACCAACGAGTGGCGGACGGGTGAGTAACACGTAGGTAACCTGCCCCAAAGCGGGGGATAACATTTGGAAACAGATGCTAATACCGCATAACAATTTGAATCGCATGATTCAAATTTAAAAGATGGCTTCGGCTATCACTTTGGGATGGACCTGCGGCGCATTAGCTTGTTGGTAGGGTAACGGCCTACCAAGGCTGTGATGCGTAGCCGAGTTGAGAGACTGATCGGCCACAATGGAACTGAGACACGGTCCATACTCCTACGGGAGGCAGCAGTAGGGAATCTTCCACAATGGGCGCAAGCCTGATGGAGCAACACCGCGTGAGTGAAGAAGGGTTTCGGCTCGTAAAGCTCTGTTGTTAGAGAAGAACGTGCGTGAGAGCAACTGTTCACGCAGTGACGGTATCTAACCAGAAAGTCACGGCTAACTACGTGCCAGCAGCCGCGGTAATACGTAGGTGGCAAGCGTTATCCGGATTTATTGGGCGTAAAGCGAGCGCAGGCGGTTTGATAAGTCTGATGTGAAAGCCTTTGGCTTAACCAAAGAAGTGCATCGGAAACTGTCAGACTTGAGTGCAGAAGAGGACAGTGGAACTCCATGTGTAGCGGTGGAATGCGTAGATATATGGAAGAACACCAGTGGCGAAGGCGGCTGTCTGGTCTGCAACTGACGCTGAGGCTCGAAAGCATGGGTAGCGAACAGGATTAGATACCCTGGTAGTCCATGCCGTAAACGATGAGTGCTAGGTGTTGGAGGGTTTCCGCCCTTCAGTGCCGCAGCTAACGCATTAAGCACTCCGCCTGGGGAGTACGACCGCAAGGTTGAAACTCAAAGGAATTGACGGGGGCCCGCACAAGCGGTGGAGCATGTGGTTTAATTCGAAGCTACGCGAAGAACCTTACCAGGTCTTGACATCTTGCGCCAACCCTAGAGATAGGGCGTTTCCTTCGGGAACGCAATGACAGGTGGTGCATGGTCGTCGTCAGCTCGTGTCGTGAGATGTTGGGTTAAGTCCCGCAACGAGCGCAACCCTTGTTACTAGTTGCCAGCATTCAGTTGGGCACTCTAGTGAGACTGCCGGTGACAAACCGGAGGAAGGTGGGGACGACGTCAGATCATCATGCCCCTTATGACCTGGGCTACACACGTGCTACAATGGACGGTACAACGAGTCGCGAACTCGCGAGGGCAAGCTAATCTCTTAAAACCGTTCTCAGTTCGGACTGCAGGCTGCAACTCGCCTGCACGAAGTCGGAATCGCTAGTAATCGCGGATCAGCATGCCGCGGTGAATACGTTCCCGGGCCTTGTACACACCGCCCGTCACACCATGAGAGTTTGCAACACCCAAAGTCGGTGGGGTAACCCTTCGGGGAGCTAGCCGCCTAAGGTGGGGCAGATGATTAGGGTGAAGTCGTAACAAGGTAGCCGTAGGAGAACCTGCGGCTGGATCACCTCCTTTCTAAGGAATTAATCGGAAACCTGCACATTCGTTGAAACTGCGTTCAGTTTTGAGGGGTCTACCCTCAGCTTGTACTTTGAAAACTAAATAATATTTATTTCTTTATTCACAATTAAACCGAGAACACCGCGTTATTTGAGTTTTATTAACGAAATTAATCGCATACTCAATAACTGAGGTGATCGTGAGATCATCAAGGTTAAGTTATGAAGGGCGCATGGTGAATGCCTTGGTACTAGGAGCCGATGAAGGACGGGACTAACACCGATATGCTTCGGGGAGCGGTAAGTACGCTTTGATCCGGAGATTTCCGAATGGGGAAACCCAATCATCTTAGTCGATGATTGCCTGAGCAGTGAATACATAGCTGTCAGGCGGTAGACGCAGTGAACTGAAACATCTAAGTAGCTGCAGGAAGAGAAAGAAAATTCGATTCCCTGAGTAGCGGCGAGCGAAACGGGAAGAGCCCAAACCAACGAGCTTGCTTGTTGGGGTTGTAGGACTGAACATTTGAGTTACCAAAGTGCGACGTAGTTGAAGTCGTTGGGAAGCGACGCCAAAGATGGTGATAGCCCAGTAAACGAAACGTCACACTCTCAGTTCAGGATCCTGAGTACGGCGGGACACGTGAAACCCCGTCGGAATCCGCGAGGACCATCTCGCAAGGCTAAATACTCCCTAGTGACCGATAGTGAACCAGTACCGTGAGGGAAAGGTGAAAAGCACCCCGGGAGGGGAGTGAAACAGTTCCTGAAACCATGTGCCTACAAGCTGTCGAAGCACATTTACGTGTGACGGCGTGCCTCTTGCAGAATGAACCGGCGAGTCATGATTGCGTGCAAGGTTAAGGTGGAAAAACCGGAGCCGCAGCGAAAGCGAGTCTGAAATGGGCGTACGAAGTACGCAGTTATGTACCCGAAACCAGGTGACCTACCCATGTCCAGGTTGAAGGTGCGGTAAAACGCACTGGAGGACCGAACCCGTATCAGTTGAAAATGGTTGGGATGAGGTGTGGGTAGCGGTGAAATTCCAAACGAACTTGGAGATAGCTGGTTCTCTCCGAAATCTCTTTAGGGGGAGCCTCGAGGTTTAGAATCATGGAGGTAGAGCACTGTTTGGACTAGGGGCCCGTCATGGGTTACTGACTTCAGATAAACTCCGAATGCCATTGATTTTTACTCGGGAGTCACACGGTGAGTGATAAGATCCATCGTGGAAAGGGGAACAGCCCAGATCATCAGCTAAGGTCCCTAAATATATGCTAAGTGGAAAAGGATGTGTAATTGCACAGACAACTAGGATGTTGGCTCAGAAGCAGCCATCATTTAAAGAGTGCGTAATAGCTCACTAGTCGAGTGACTCTGCGCCGAAAATGTACCGGGGCTAAGCATATTACCGAAGCTATGGATGCATCCATCAGGATGCGTGGTAGGAGAGCGTTCCAAGGGCGATGAAGTCAGACCGTAAGGACTGGTGGAGCGCTTGGAAGTGAGAATGCCGGTATGAGTAGCGAAAGACAGGTGAGAATCCTGTCCACCGAATGACTAAGGTTTCCTGGGGAAGGCTCGTCCTCCCAGGGTTAGTCGGGACCTAAGTCGAGGCCGAGAGGCGTAGACGATGGACAACAGGTTGATATTCCTGTACCAGTTGATTGTGCTTGAGTGATGGAGTGACGCAGAAGGCTAAGCGATCCGGACGATTGGAAGTGTCCGGCCAAGCAGCAAGTCAGTTGATGAGTCAAATGCTTATCAGCGGGTTGACAAGCTGTGATGGGGAGCGAAATTATAGTAGCGAAGTCGTTGATGTCACGCTGCCGAGAAAAGCTTCTAGCGAATAATCAACTGCCCGTACCGCAAACCGACACAGGTAGTCGAGGAGAGTATCCTAAGGTGAGCGAGCGAACTCTCGTTAAGGAACTCGGCAAAATGACCCCGTAACTTCGGGAGAAGGGGTGCTGATCGCAAGATCAGCCGCAGTGAAAAGGCCCAGGCGACTGTTTATCAAAAACACAGGTTTCTGCAAAATCGTAAGATGAAGTATAGGGGCTGACGCCTGCCCGGTGCTGGAAGGTTAAAAGGAAGAGTTAGCTTCGGCGAAGCCCTGAATTGAAGCCCCAGTAAACGGCGGCCGTAACTATAACGGTCCTAAGGTAGCGAAATTCCTTGTCGGGTAAGTTCCGACCCGCACGAAAGGCGTAACGATCTGGGCACTGTCTCAACGAGAGACTCGGTGAAATTGAATTGCCTGTGAAGATGCAGGCTACCCGCGACAGGACGGAAAGACCCCATGGAGCTTTACTGTAGCTTGATATTGAGTGCTTGTACTGCTTGTACAGGATAGGTAGGAGCCATAGAAGCCAGGACGCTAGTTTTGGCAGAGGCGTTGGTGGGATACTACCCTTGCATTATGATCACTCTAACCCGCACCACTGATCGTGGTGGGAGACAGTGTCAGGTGGGCAGTTTGACTGGGGCGGTCGCCTCCCAAAAGATAACGGAGGCGCCCAAAGGTTCGCTCAGAATGGTTGGAAATCATTCGCAGAGTGTAAAGGCACAAGCGAGCTTGACTGCGAGACAGACAGGTCGAGCAGGGACGAAAGTCGGGCTTAGTGATCCGGTGGTTCCGCATGGAAGGGCCATCGCTCAACGGATAAAAGCTACCCTGGGGATAACAGGCTTATCTCCCCCAAGAGTCCACATCGACGGGGAGGTTTGGCACCTCGATGTCGGCTCATCGCATCCTGGGGCTGTAGTCGGTCCCAAGGGTTGGGCTGTTCGCCCATTAAAGCGGTACGCGAGCTGGGTTCAGAACGTCGTGAGACAGTTCGGTCCCTATCCGTCGCGGGCGTAGGAAATTTGAGAGGACCTGTCCTTAGTACGAGAGGACCGGGATGGACATACCGCTGGTGTACCAGTTGTTCCGCCAGGAGCATCGCTGGGTAGCTATGTATGGATGAGATAAACGCTGAAAGCATCTAAGCGTGAAACTCGCCTCAAGATGAGATTTCCCATTCCTTATGGAAGTAAGACCCCTCAGAGATGATGAGGTAGATAGGATGGAAGTGGAAGTGCCGCGAGGCATGGAGCGGACCATTACTAATCGGTCGAGGACTTAACCAAGTTTAAGGGTGTTTCGATTGAACGTGAGAAGAATAGATATTGTTTAGTTTTGAGAGTGCAAGCTCTCAATCCTGAAAAGGATTAGTGTGGTGATGATGGCTTGAAGGATACACCTGTTCCCATGCCGAACACAGAAGTTAAGCTTCAACGCGCCGAAAGTAGTTGGGGGATCGCTCCCTGCGAGGATAGGGCATCGCCATGCATTATGCTGACTTAGCTCAGTTGGCAGAGCAACGCACTAGTAATGCGTAGGTCGAAGGTTCGAATCCTTTAGTCAGCACTAACTTAAAAAGCCGTTAGCAGCAATTATTTGTTGCTAACGGCTTTTTGTTTTTGCTACTTTAAACGAAGGTAGTACTGAGCTGCCTTAGTTAAGCTAAAAGTCAAAAAAGCCTGCTACCGGTTTTATTTCGGTAAGCAGGCTTTCGTTCAATTACATTAAATACAATTAGAGCTGGAATGGCATCATAATTTTTGGTTATTTTCATTCAAAAACGGGGTGTTGGCGATCAACTACGCCGCTTTGGGTTTCAACATGAAAAATCTGCTGCCCAATTTTAATTATGGCTTGATTTTTTTATAATTAGGTCCAAAAATTAAGCTTTCAAATATATTTAGTTAGTGGCAATTTTGAGCCTATAATGAAATGACAACTGGCACTACAATGAAATCAAGACAATTATAAAGGAGCTTGCAACCAATGAATCTGGCAGGAATCTATCATCGTCCAGAAAGTGAAATGGCCTATCTATACACTAAAGATGTCATGCATATTCGCTTAAAGACCGCTCAAGATGATATCACTCAGGTTTTGCTTTTGCATGGTGATCCATATAGTCTGCATAGTCGGCCGGATCTTCCCAAATTTTACAAGCACCCAACACCAATGAAAAAAATTCACTCTGATGGTGTGTATGATTATTGGCAGGCAGCCATTACTGAACCAAAAAGGCGTCTGGCGTATGCTTTTGAGTTGACTGATCAAAAAGGCGGTCAATTGATCTATGCTGACAAGGGATTTATTCAGCCGACTGATCAAAGGCTGCTGGATGATGCCAATACTTATTTTCGAATGCCTTATTTTCATGATATTGATGCCTTTCACGCACCAAAATGGGTGGAAAAGACGGTTTGGTATCAGATTTTTCCGGAACGCTTTGCCAATGGTGATTCGACTAACGATCCGACGGGCACCAAGCCTTGGGACCCCCAAACTCATCCTGGTCGCCAGGACTTTTATGGCGGCGATCTGCAGGGCGTGATCGATCATCTGGACGACTTAAAAAAACTGGGTGTTAATGGACTGTACTTTAATCCGCTTTTTAAGGCGCCTTCCAACCATAAGTATGATACACAGGACTATTATCAGATTGATCCGCACTTTGGCGATGCTCAGCTGTTCAAAAAAATGATCGCGCTGGCTCATCAAAAGGGAATGCGGGTAATGCTGGATGCCGTCTTTAATCATATTGGCGATCAGTCGCCGATGTGGCATGACGTTTTGAAATATGGGCAGAGTTCAAGATACGCCGACTGGTTCCACGTCAATCAGTTCCCAGCCACCTATACCCCGACTGCCAACTTTGAATTTGCCAAGGATGCCACCTACGATACGTTTGACTACACGCCCCATATGCCAAAGCTTAATACGGCCAATCCAGCAGTTCAGAACTATCTTTTAGAAATTGCCAAGTATTGGGTGCGTGAGTTTGATATTGATGCCTGGCGGTTAGACGTTGCCAATGAGATCGATCATCATTTCTGGCGTCGGTTTCATAATGAGATGCTGGCGTTAAAAGATGATTTTTATATTCTGGGGGAAATCTGGCATTCCGCGCAGCCATGGCTCAATGGCGATGAGTTTACGGGCGTGATGAACTACGACTATACGGGAGCGATCATCAGCTGTCTGATCAACCATGAGCTAAGCAGCCAGGGCCTCGTCAATCAATTAAGCCGTCAGCTGATGCTTTACCGTGATCAGACCAATGCCATGATGTTTAACGTGCTTGATTCGCATGACACGGCGCGAATTATGACGGTAGCCCATGGCGATGCTGCTTTGGTCAGACAGACGCTGGCGTTTACTTTCCTGCAGCCAGGGTGTCCTTCGATCTATTATGGTACCGAATACGGAATGACGGGCAGCAGCGATCCAGACTGCCGCAAGCCGATGAACTGGCACCCAGATGCAAAAGCCTTGGCAATGTATGATTTCGTTCATAATCTAATTAAGCTGCGGCAAAAAAACTGGCAGCTGATCGCACAGGGGACGCTTAGTTTGGCAGCTTTGCCGAATGATCAAGGCATCGTAATTAAGCGTCAACTGCACCACAAGCAGCTGACGGCAGTCTTTAACACTGGTCGTAAATCATTAGCCTGCCAGCTGGTGCCGATAATATCGCAAGGCCTGCAAAAAGAGTGGCTGCGGCCGAAAGGATTCGTGATTGCCATTCAAGGATGATTCGGCTGCGGATAATGAAATTTTGGTCGTTTTAAGGATAAATAAAACATCCTAGTCTAGTGTTGGATGATTACTTAACGGAGTAGTCGTTCAACACTTTTTCTTTTTCTATGTACAGTGAAGATGAAGCCCTGCCGTGGTTTTGGGGATATGTGACGTCGTAAACAAAAAGCCACCGCGCTTGGCGATGACTATTGGGTACCGAATGCGGTTTTGACTTTAAGCCCTTTTTGACTGCGATACCAGCCTTGATGATTGAATCTGATCTCAGCAATGGTTTGGCCATTTGGGTTTTGAACGTAGACTGGCAGGTGGGTCTTGAACTGCCGCTGGAGCTGATTGGTTTGCGTGCTTAATTGATCAAGCTGCTGTTTAAGCTGTTGATCGGTTGAAGCCGCCACCGACCGTTTTAAGACGATGCGGCTGCTGGTCACGCTAACTTTGGCGTAAAGATCATGGCTGAGTTTTTTTCTTAGCGCCTGGTTCAATTGAGTAATTCTTTCAGATGAGATGGCAGGGCTGGATTCCTGATGGTGGTCCAGGATTGCCATCAGCATTGCGGCAATAATTGCCATGGCAAATGCTAATCTGATCAGCGCGCGGTAGTTGATAGTATTGGCATGATTATTGTTCCAGCGCATTTTCTCGCCTCGTGTTATTGACTGTCCTTATTTTACGCCGGTTGGGTTGCTGATATAACGCCAAACATCGCGCTTTATAAATGAAAATTAGAAAATGATGATAAAAATCCAGAAATTCTGTTGACAATGGCAGCTATGGTGCTTATTATATAAACATAAATTAAATGCGAATTAGAAATCGATTAAAAACGTTGATTAGGAAGAGTAGCTTGATCAGCCAGCCAAGCAGAAAGCTGACGGTAGTTGCGAGTCAGCCGCGCAATCAAGCGAAAATCACCTATGAGTTGGGCGTCAAAAGCTTAGTAAGACGCACCTGGCAGCACCCATTACCGTGCCGATGAATCCAGTCTGGCTGGGTTTGTTTGAGGTTAAGTTTTCAGCTTAACGAAAAAAGGTGGTACCACGCCCATGTGACGTCCTTTAAATGCTTTGCGAAAGCAGGCATTTAAAGGGCGTTTTTTAATTCGTATTCAAAACCAAGCATAAAGAGAGGTGAGTGTCATGAAAGACAGCGACATTAGCGACATTAATATTCAAATGCACGGTACAAAACGAACAAGACATGAACACTCACGCCGGAACCATTATAATCTGCCAGCTATAATCTGCCAGCGTGAGGCAATTAAAAATGGAGGAATCTAATATGACTGAACAACAAGCAACCCTGACCGACGCACAAGAAAAATTTGCTCAAGCACTGTATGATGCCTACAAGTCTGGCAGCCCATTACTGGAATCAGAATGGGAAGGTGTCGTTACCGATGACGATACGGCCTACCGCGTCCAAGATCGCGTTACGGCTTTGAAGAACCAAAAATTGGGCGGCTACAAGGTCTCATTAACCAGTGAAGAAACGCAAAAGATGTTTGACTCTGACTCACCGCTGTATGGCCAGCAGGTAGCAGACCACTTCTTAAAGTCGCCAGCAGAAGTCAAGCTCAGTGATCGCATGGCTGCGCTGGCCGAAGTTGAGCTGGGTTTCCGAGCCAAAGAGGATCTGTCCCCAGACGATTCGCTTGAAGACCTGATGAAGAAGACAACGGTGTGCGGCACGCTTGAAGTTCCCGACTCACGCTTTAAGGACTGGTTCCCTAATCTATCCAAGTACAACGTTATGTCTGACTGTGCCGTGGGTGGTCTGGTCGTCTATGGCGAAGAACGCGATACGGATAAGGTGTTTGCTACGCCTGAAGATGCAGCCAAGGTTCACGCCGAGCTCTATTTCAATGGCGAGAAGAAAGATGAAGGGGATTCATCAGAAGTGCTGGGTAATCCGCTGAAATCGCTACAGTGGCTGGTGGCTAAGCTGGCTTCACAAGGCAAGCAGTTTAAGAAAGGTCAGCTGGTATCTTCCGGAACGTTCGTTTTACCGCCAAAACTGGCTGCTGGCAAGTGGGAAGCCAAGTTTGATCATGGTTTTGGTACGGTTGAACTGAACGTTACCGATTAGGATTATGTTTTCCCTACCTGATTTGATTTTTATAGAAATTGACAAAAAATCAGTTTAAGAATTGTTTAAAAACACAATAAGAATTATTTAAATCTATTAATCGACAAAACGTAAGAAAAGCTGTTATAACGGGATTGGGCCCTCGTAATAGCAGTTTTTTTTATTTATGCAATACTTGTTTTAAAAATAGTTTGCACTAAAATGATGTTCGAAAATGATAATTTATATCTGTAAAGGAGTGAAGGCTCATGTGTACTGCAGCAACCTATACTGCTGGTGACCACTATTTTGGTCGGAATTTGGATTTGGAACTGTCTTATGGTGAAAAGGTTACGATCACGCCACGTAATTTTCCGCTGACTTTCCGCAAGATGCCAACGCTTGAACATCACTATGCCCTGATCGGTATGGCAACAACGGTCGACAACTATCCGCTTTATTTTGACGCTACTAATGAAAAAGGCTTGAGCATGGCTGGCTTGAACTACCCAGGCAACGCCGACTACAAGCCATACGCAGAAGGTAAGGACAACGTATCGCCATTTGAATTCGTATCATGGATTCTGGGCCAATGCGCAACGCTGGCTGAAGCTAAGGTTTTGCTGGATAAGATCAACCTGGTTAAGATCGACTTTAGCGAACAGCTGCCACTTTCACCGCTGCACTGGCTGATGGCTGAAACGGCCTCTGAAAAGACTTTAACGATTGAATGCGATCGTGATGGTCTGCATGTTTATGACAATCCAGTTGGCGTCTTGACCAACAATCCGCAATTCGACAAGCAGCTGTTCAACTTGAACAACTACCAGTTCTTGAGCCCTCAGCAGCCAGAAAACAAGTTCAGCCAAGACCTTGAGCTCGACAACTACAGCCGTGGTCTGGGAACGCGGGGCCTGCCTGGCGGGATGGATTCAATGTCGCGCTTTGTCAAGGTTGCCTTTACCAAGCTTAACGCGCCTAAGGGAGAAACCGAAAATGAAAACGTCGGCAACTTCTTCCACATTCTGCACTCGGTTGAACAGCAAAAGAACCTGGATGGCGTCGAGAATAATCAATTTGAATTTACGATCTATTCATCATGTGTCAACGCCGACCGCGGTATCTACTACTACACCACCTACGACAACAATCAGATCAATGCCGTTGACATGCACAAGGTTGACTTGGATGGCCGGGAATTGATTGATTATGATCTGGCAAACGAACAAAACATCAACTGGCAAAACTAAGTCTTAAAAAAACCGCCTGGAAATATTTCCAAGCGGTTTTTTTCTGATCAGCGTAATTGATTGCCCAAAGCTTTTAAACCGTCATCATTAATGGCTGCTTCCATTCTGTCGATCCAGACCAGATGACCATCAAAAAGCCGATTGCTGAGGCCTTGCGCTGCTGTGCGGTTCTGCCGATCACGGGCACCGCAGAAAACGGTCGTGGGACATTGAACGTGCATCAGCTGGTTGGTCAGGTCGGCGTCATATAACGACTGCAGCAGAGCCAGAGATGATTTTTTATCGAGCGGCCGGTCTTTAAAACTGCCTTGGGGAAGCAGTCGCCACCGAGCTGCCTGCCGTTTCAAGCGAGCCGTTGGGATTTGATACTGCGGTTTGACCAGCAGCAGATTATCAATGCGGCCAAACGCGGTAACGGCGACTTTAAGCGCGATGACGGCACCGATGCCATCCCCAATCAACGTAACCGGCTGCGGAACCTGGCGCACCAGCTGTTCAACGGCCCGCGCCAAGGTCTGGTAGTCTAAAGCCGCATCGCTGAATTGACGATAATCAATCAGTCTTAGCTGATGACGACCGACTTTAAGCTGCTGCCAAAATGCAGATGATTGTTTTAAATCAGGCAAAACGATGACCGTTCCCATAACTAGTGCCAACTTTCTATAGTGTTCTTTAAGAAAAATATTTTACCACAAAACGGCAATAAAAACCGGCGTGAAGATCATAGGCGTTATAATTGCAATATGTTAGATTAAAAGAGGGATTCAAATGCTGTTTTGGCTGTTAAGGCATGGCTGGCTGATTTTGCCATTTGTGTTCGTCTTTCCGCTGCCAGCCGGTTCGCACCAGAAGCGATGGCTGATCGTTGAACTGATTGGTTTGGCAGGATTGCTGATCTTATTGTTCTGGTGGTGGCAGACGGCGGGAAAGTCATCGGTTTGATTGGTGATTTTCAGCCATAGTCAGGTTGATGCCTGTGCTTTTTCGCGGTGAGTATTTCAAAATGAGGTGAAGATTTTGCTGACAAAAGATTTTAAATATCCAGATACCAAGGCCCATGAATTTGTAATTACGCGCTTAAAAGAACGCGGCGTTGATCTGCATCAGCTGGCCAAGATTGCTTTTGACCTGCAGCAGCAGTTTATTCCTGAATTAACGGAAGCCGACTGCTATGAGGAGCTGCTCAACGTCATGCATAAACGCGAACTGCTCAACAATGCCATGGTGGCACTGGAACTGGATCGCCTGGCGGAAGAAAATCAAATCAAAGAACCGCTGCTTTCAATCATCAGAAAAGATGCCGGCGTTTTTGGCGTTGATGAGGCTTTGGCACTGCAGATCTCTGATATCTATGGCACGATTGGCGCAACGAACTTCGGCTATCTGGACCGAGTCAAATATGGCATCATCAAAAGCTTTGATACCGATGAAAACCATATCAATACGTTTATTGACGATCTATTGGGCGCGATCGTGGCCGCAGTCTGCGGCAAGATTGCCCATAAATATGCCTAGCATGATGGATCGTTCGGTAATTGGCCGCTTAACGATTCTGGATTCGATATTAGCAGCTGGTGGCAGGATATTTCACTAATTAAAAATTCCTCAGCAGTGGCGTTTAGGACGATTGCTGGTAAAAAAATTAAGCTTTTTTCACGAAGGTCAGACCTAAATCATCGATGAATGTTCTATAATTAAAAACAATTCTGAAATTATTTAGGGAAAGAGATGACGGGAGTGGAATTTATCCTTTTGATGATCGGCATTGGTATTTTGGCAGGGATCATCAGTGCCGCAGCCGGCTTGGCATCGCTGGTAACCTATCCTTCGCTGCTGGCTATGGGGCTGCCACCGGTGACGGCCAATGTAACCAGTGCCTTTTCGACGATTGCCAGTGGCTACAGCTCACTATTTGCCTCGACCAAAGAGCTTCAGGGCCATCAAAAGCAGGTAAAGATCGTTTTGCCATTGGTTTTGGTTGGCTCGGTGCTGGGTGCCTGGCTGTTGTTTGCCTTGCCTGGATCATGGTTTAAATATCTGGTGCCAATCTGTATCGGCATTGGCGGGGTAATCCTGCTGTTTCCTCACCAGCCTAAGCAGGCTCAAGCAACGATGTCGGCCAACAGTCGTATGTTTGGCAAGTCATTGGTACAGCGTGGGTTCAACATGCTGTGGATCTTTTTGATTGGCGTCTACGCGGGATACTTCAATGCGGGCGCGGGCGTTTTGTGTCTGACGCTGCTTTCAATCATCAACCGTCAAGAGAGTTTTGCCATCAACAATGCCTTAAAAAACGTGGCAATGACGGCAACCAATACGACGGCCTGGATCGTGTTTGCCTTGGAGACGCCGATTCGCTGGCACTATGTTTTACCCTTGATGATTGGCAATATTATTGGCGGCATCTTGGGCCCAATCATCGTACGACACCTGCCTGGTCGACTGATGCAGATTCTGGTCGGGATCGGCGCCTTGATCTTGGCAGTTTCACTAACGCTTCGCAATTTTTCATAGGCGTTGCTCAGCTGCAGCGCTTTTTTTGACCCCAAGATCGTAAAGAATGGTAAATTAAGAATAATCAGTTCAAAGGGGGATGCGCAGATGAAAAAGGATCAAGCAATTTTGAATTTTGTCGATCAGTGGCTGTCGGTACTGCTAAAACAGGATCAGCCGACTAAGACGCTGTTAGATTCAGAATTTGTCTGGCAATGTCAAAAACTGCATTTTGATCAGCCAACGCTTGACTTGGATGCGGCCTTTCCAATCGAGCAGCCGATGACGTCGCTGACCGGCTTGAAAAAGATCATTTCTAAAATCAATGACAAGATGATGCTGGGGCATGCGATCTATCGTCAATGGCAAAATTGGCAGGCCAAACCAGCTGACTCGCAAAAAGCCTGGCTGATTGCGGCCCTGCAGCAGTTAAAGAAACTGGCGCTGGCCAATGAATCCTTGCCATTTGTATTTCATGGCGTCATCGCGCATCTGGAGCTGATCTCTCAGGCTGTCACCGATTCACCGGCAAGCGTACAATGGCTGAAGATCGGTCGTAATGGCAAGGCCGAGCTGCGCATCATGAATGATCGATACAAGCTGCTGACAACGCAAACCGAGAATCTAAAAGGTCTACAGCTCAACGTCTTTTTCGAGAAACTGGCCCTTTATTTTGCAAAACGGCATGATTTTAAGCCGACCAATATTGAAAACGAATGGCAGCTGACTTTGACGGCAACGAATGGGCAAAAATTTCAGACGCGCGGATATTGGCTGACCGACGCGGCGCTGGGTGAGCTGGCTCAAGAGCTGCGGCAGATCTGGAATGGGGATGCCAAGCTATGGCTGTTTGATGGTCTGGTCCACGCCGAAAAGATCGCTCGGCTCACGATTCGCTATCATCGGCAGCTCAATGCCTACCAAGAAGATGGCGAGCCGGTTCAGCTTGATTATCTGGAAAGCATCGTAATCGACCGTGCCCAGCAGGATTTGATCTATCGCAAGCATCTGAGCGACGATTGCGCAATGGAGCACCGTTACCATATTGCGGATGCGATCGATGCCTTGCTGGATGTACTGCAGACACCGGATTTTCTGGCATACGTCAATGGCAATGATGACGACGTGGTGTTTGATCCGGATGACCAGCGCCGGTATGCAATTGAGATTCAAACTGCTGCTGGTCAGACCCGAATCATCAATGGCTCGTTTGATAAGCAGGGGCTGCCGGTTGATTTTCCCAAACTGGCCATGATAATCGAAGACTTCTTAAGCTTTTACGGCAACAATGAGCTTATTGATCCGGTACTCTACAATCATCAATGGCGGCGGCCGGGCCAATATATCTATTGTGACGTCTCCTTTGAAGAGGATGGACGCACGTATTGCTATCGCACGGAAGACGAGCGTTTGGCAGAAGGCGATCTGGTCAGGGTCCCCGTGGGGCGGGACAATCATCTGGCAATTGGCCGAATCGAAAGAATCCAGATCGTTGACGGTCAGCACGTTCCTTACCCGCTGTCAAAAACCAAGCTGATCATTGGTCCTTATCAAGCTGATGAGGACTAGGACGGCCGGCTTGATGTCAACCCATCAGCAGCTGCTGGTGGGTTTTAATTTTTTAGTAGTTGCGTCAAAATTGATCAAATAGCGCTAAACTCTATTCTAGAGAGAATCTTTTCAGTCAAAAACCGCTCTATTATGTTTGGAATTACGTCTTGAAAGGATGATTAATTTGAAATTCAACAAGCAGCAATGGGAATGGATCTTTTATGACTGGGCTAATTCCGGCTATGCCATGCTGATAACGACCGCGGTTTTTCCCATTTACTTTAAAGCCGTTGCCTTGCAAGGCGGCATCTCTTCAGCGGATTCAACGGCCTATTGGGGATATGCCAATAGTTTCAGTACTTTGATCATTGCACTGCTGGCGCCTTTGCTGGGAGCATTGGCCGATTATCCGCATGCTAAGCGACGCTGGCTGAATATTTTTACCTGGCTGGGGATCGTGACCGCCATGATTTTAGGCAGTCTGCCCGCAAATGGCATGATGGGGCCTGGCTATGGCTGATCATTGTCTATGTGATTTCCAATATGGGGTATTCTGGCAGCAATCTTTTTTATGATAGTTTTTTAACCGATGTGGCTGACGATGAGCAGATGGATGAAGTTTCTTCGGCTGGGTTTGGCTTTGGCTATCTGGGCGGCGTGCTCTCATTTGCCGTCTTTTTAGTCGCTGAATTGACGAATGGCTTTGGCATATTGGATGGCAATGGCGTGGCCCGATTCAGTTTTTGGCTCTCGGCCGGCTGGTGGCTGCTGTTTGCCTGGCCATTGATGAAAAACGGTCAGCAGCGCTATGGCGTTCCAGATACCAAAAATCGCATTGCCAACAGCTGGCAGCGCGTTTTGCAGACGCTGCGGCATATTAATCACTATCGTCAGGCATTTTGGTTTTTGGTGGCCTATTTCTTCTTTATTGACGGTGTTGACACGATCGTTACCATGGCTACGGTTATCGGTGAGGATCTGGGTATCAAGACGACGACGCTGATGATCGTCATGCTGGTAGTCCAATTGATTGCCGCGCCGTTTTCAATGCTGTATGCCTGGCTGGCCAAGAAGACCTCAACGCGGCGGGCATTATTGTTGAGTATCATTGTCTACATGCTGATCTGTCTTTATGCCCTAAAGCTTAAGTCTGCCGCTGATTTCTGGGTGCTGGCGATTTTGGTCGGAACCAGTCAAGGCGGTATTCAGGCCCTGAGCCGTTCTTATTTTGGCCGTTTGATTCCCAAAAGCGACAGCAGCGAGTTCTTTGGCTTTTACAACATTCTGGGCAAGTTTTCGGCAATTCTGGGACCGGTTTTGGTTGGACTGGCTACGCAATGGACCGGCAACTCACGCTGGGGAATCTTTTCTTTGGTGATTCTTTTTGTGATCGGTCTGGTCATCTTTTTGATTCTGCCGCGCCTGAACGATGTTAAACCGTAATAGGCAAAA
Source organism: Limosilactobacillus mucosae (assembly GCF_013423865.1). Taxonomy (NCBI): domain Bacteria; kingdom Bacillati; phylum Bacillota; class Bacilli; order Lactobacillales; family Lactobacillaceae; genus Limosilactobacillus; species Limosilactobacillus mucosae. The sequence goes on from NZ_CP058954.1 coordinate 169,631, forward strand.
TTAAAAATCAAACTGCTGGACTGCTGACTTGCGTGAAGCACGATTCTTCGCTATACTACCAGTGCCGTCTTAGCTCAGATAGGTAGAGCACATCCATGGTAAGGATGAGGTCGGCGGTTCAAGTCCGCTAGACGGCTCTATCAAACCAGCGATAATCTACAAAGGCTTTCTGCAGTTTAGGCAGAAAGCTTTTCTTTTTTGATGAAGCCGGTGGTCGTTTTTGGTAAGATAAAAATATAGTCTCGTTTTTGAACATTGAAGAAAGGGGAAAGACATGAGCTTTATTGCCACTTTGGCGGGAATTCTTCTAGCCACGCAGCTTGTTTCGCATTTGTTCGCGCGGTGGGGCATTCCCGATGTCATTGGGCAGATCTTAGTCGGAGTCGTGGCTGGACCGGCTATGCTGAATTGGGTTCACCAAACAGAAATGATCAATGAGTTCCAAGAGATCGGCGTGATCATTCTGATGTTTATCGCTGGTTTGGAAAGCGACTTGAACCTGCTGAAGAAGTACCTTAAGCCGGCAGTGGTCGTGGCCTTGATGGGGATGATTCTGCCGGTTGTGGTCATGGGACTGGCAGCTGATCTGTTCGGCATGCAGTGGTTTGAGTCATTGTTTGTCGGCGTGATTTTTTCGGCGACCTCAGTCAGCATCTCGGTGGCCGTTTTGCGTGAGTATCAGCAGCTCGACAGCAAAGAAGGCGCAACGATTCTTGGTGCAGCGGTTGCCGATGATATTGGCGGCGTGATTGCGTTGAGCGTCTTGATCAGCATGATGCGCGGTCAGGGCTTTGATGGCGAACAGAACATGAGTCTTGGTCTGACCATCTTTTTGCAGCTGCTGTTTTTTGTCGGTACCTATCTGCTGGTTAAGTTTTTAGCACCTTATCTGATGCATGCCAGTCAACGTATGCTCACAATTGCTGCCCCTGCAGTCGCGGCAATGATCATCTGTCTGACGATGGCCGCGTTGGCTGATAAGGTTGGCTTGAGCGGTGCCGTGGGAGCATTCTTTGCTGGAATCGCGATTGGCAATACCAAGACCAGCGAAGTTGTCAACCAAAGCTTCGTACCGCTTGGCTATGCCCTGTTTATTCCGGTGTTTTTCGTAAACGTCGGCTTGAGCATGCGGCTGGATCATTTTGTCGATTCATTGCTGTTTATCATCGTCATGACGATTCTGGCTTGTCTGACCAAGCTGCTTGGCTGTGGCGGCGGTGCCAAAATGATGGGTTTTGACTTTAACAGCAGCTACGTGATCGGCAGCGGCATGGTCGCACGTGGCGAAATGGCCCTGATTACGGCACAGATTGGCTATGAAGCTCACCTGCTTTCTGAAAAGTACTATTCAGATGTGATTACGGTGATCGTTTTGGCAACGATTCTGGCACCGTTTATCTTGAAAAATGCCTTGCAGAAGGTTAAGCAGACAGCGAAAAGTCAAGCATGATAAAAAGTCCCCGTGCAGATTGGCACGGGGACTTTTTGAATTGTCAGGATTCTGCAGTCTCTAAAAGCTGGGCTGCGTTTTGCTCGATCACCGAACTGACGGGACCAGCACTGATCAAAGTCAGCTCATGCATTGCACGGGAGGCCATGGTATAGATCAATCCAACGGCACGCTCGGCTGGCAGGTTTTGGTCTGAGACGTTCCAGGCAATCGCAGCGTCAAACTCCAATCCTTTGGCCAGATAGATTGGCAAGACGACAATGCCAACTGGCAGCACGCTGTCTTGGCTGTCAAGCAGATGTACGATCGACTTAAACTGCCGGTGCAGCGTTTGATAGACTTGTTTGGCCTGCGCGCGGTCCTTGGTTAAAACGGCAATCGTTGCGTAGCGCTCATGCAAAATTGCAGTCTGCTGCAAAAGCGCGGTGGCGGCGTCGGCTGAATCAGCAGCGGCAATCAGTCGCGGTTTGGCACCATGTCTGGTAAACGAGATGATCTGATCGCCATCTGGCAGCAGGCTCTTGGCAAAATCGGTAATCTCCATGGTTGATCGATAGCTGCGCTTGAGTTCGATCAGGTTGGGATGCTTAAAGGCCAGGGCATCGTTTAGCTGCTGTAAAAGCTGACCGGGCAGCTGAAGCGGTTTAAAGAGGGCCTGCTCGCTGTCGCCAAGAATCGTAAACCTGGCTTTGGGGAAGGCGTGCTTTAGATAGATCAGCATGGCCAGTGAGTAGTCCTGCATCTCATCAATAAAGACGTATTGGAAAGAACGATTCTGCCCGCTGCCGCTCATCAAGTCACGCAGATACATCAGCGGTGCCGTATGCATTAGAGCGATGCGATGATACTCAAGCTGCTGCCGATAGCCAAAGAGCATGGACTGCCAGTCGCTGTTTTTGACTGCTGCGGGCCGGCTGAGCTGCTGCAGAAATTTTTCGTATTGGCTGTTAAAGTCGATGAAGTAATCGTTATAGATGGCATCATAGACGATCCGGAGCCGCTTTTTGGCCAGTTGATAGGAAAGATAGGCATACTGTTCATCTTCGTCGGCAAAATCGTCAATGGTTTTCTGACCATACAGATTATGCAGGCCAATGACGTCTTGATCGTTAAGCTCCTTGGCGATCCAATCGCTTTTGGCAACGTCTTGAATGCGACTCTTCAGCTCTTTGATCAAGGTGTTTTTGGTTTTCAACAGGCGGTCGGCAATCGTCATGGCTGCTGGCTGTGCTTGATAGATCGACTGGATATGTTCAGCACTGAAAAACGGCTGCTGTCTAAAGTTCAAATCGGTAAAGCAGATTGCATCTGGGTGCTGCTGGAGAAATTCCAGATATGCCTTGACTTGATACATGCAGTCGGCGCCTTCCAGATAATTGGCAATGTCAAGGCTGATAGCGGGGTTTTGCGATCGTGTCTCGTAGCGTTCAAACAAGGATTCAACGTTCAGTCCCTCAAATCGGCGCCTTAAAAAACCTTCCAGCGTTACCTGACGCATGTTGCGCTCACCCAGGCTGGGCAGCACGTCAGAGATATAATGGCTGAACAAAAGGTTGGGACTGAACAAGACAATCTGATCGGCATTGAGTGCGGTTCGGCTATGATAAAGCAGATAGGCGATTCGCTGCAGAATGGCGGAAGTCTTACCGGATCCTGCCACCCCTTGAACCAGCAGCAGATCGCTTTTGGTATCACGAATAATATCATTTTGTTCTTTTTGGATCGTCGCCACGATATTTTGCATGTACTGGTCGTTTTGATGGCCTAAAGCTTCCTGCAGCATTTGATCGCCGACGGTTTCATTAGTATCAAACATGTTGATGATCTGACCATCTTTAATGGTAAACTGCCGCTTTTTAACCAGCGTCGTTGACTGAGTGCCAGCCGGTGTCTGGTATTGGACCTTGCCCAGCGTACCGTTGTAGTAGATTCCTGAGATCGGCGCGCGCCAGTCATAGACGATAAAATCGGTCTTGTCATCGTTCATTAAAGAAGCCGTCCCGATGTAAAGCGATTCTGGCTCTTTTTCACCAGGATCCAGAATGTCGATGCGACCAAAATAAGGCGATTCCCGCAGCTGCTGCAGGGTCTGCAGCTGATGACGCAAGATGGTCTCGTTTTCGACCGTTCGCGCCACCAATTGCCGCTGCTGCTCAAGCTCAGAGCGGGATTCGGCAATATCATCAACTTCATAGCGGTTGATCGAGGCGTTTTCGCCAAAGTTCTTTTCCACGGCCCGCGTTTCCTGGTGGGCACTGTCTAAGGCAGCCTGCGTTTTTTTGATCTGGGCGTCAATCTGCTGAATCGTCCAGTCAACGCGCTGCTGTTCAAGCTTTCGTTCTGAGTATTCGTCTGCCAAGCTGAATTCCTCACTTTTCCAAAAAATTAGCTTAACTATTTTAGCACGTCCGAACATCAATTGTGGCTAAACCGAATTTTAATGGCAAAATCGGTGTTTATGGCGAAAGATAATGGTAACATTAAATGGATATTGAAAAAATTAATGATCAACAAGTAAAGCGGAGGTGAAAGTGGTGGAAAACCTCGCGATTGTTGACCTGGGATCAAATTCAGCTCGAATGGCGGTAACTGAAATCTCTCCGGATGGGAAGTTTCGGGAAATCAAGCGCGTTAAGGAAAATACGCGTCTTTCGGAAGGAATGGGTCATGAAAAGATTCTCCAACCCGAGGCAATGGAACGCACAATCCAGGCAATCAAGCACTTTAAGCGTCAGTATCAAGGCCTGCCCAATCTGCAGGTCCAGGCGATTGCAACGGCAGCAGTGCGGCAAGCCAAGAATCGACAAGAATTTCTTCAACGGGTCAAACAAGAAACCGGTCTGACGGTCCGCGTTCTTTCCGGCTATAAAGAAGCATATTATGACTATTTAGGCGTGGTGCGCACCCTTAAGCTCAATCATTGCCTGATTCTGGATGTTGGCGGGGCCAGCTGCGAACTGGTTCTGGTCCAGCATCGCAAGGCCAGAGACCTGATCTCGTTGCCGATTGGCGCGGTTAACCTGTCTGAGCAGTATCATCTGGGCGGCTACGTGCGCAGTGCCGATCTTTTTAAGGCCCAGGCAGCCGTTTGTGATCGACTCAATAAGATTCCTTGGCTGCGCTATGCCACACGGATGCCGATCGTCTTGTTAGGGGGCGCCAATCGAACGCTGGCCCGGATGAGTCGTTCGTATCGGCATAAAAATCGCGGCTCGATTCATGGTTATCGCTTAACGTCACGAGTGGTCTACGCGACCTATCGCGAGCTTTTGAGCCGCAATCTGGCCCAGCGCAAGAAAATGCCCGGATTAGAACCAGATCGAGCCGACATCATTATTGGCGGCATGCTGCCATTAGTGACGCTTTTGGAGCGCAACAGCGATGGCCGCGTTATTTTTTCGGAAAGCGGCGTGCGGGAAGGAATTATTACCGAATACATTCAGCAGCGCGAAAAACGGAGTCAAAACGATGAAAAACAATGATCTTAATCATGATTGGATGCATGGCCTCTACCGCTTGCCAACCAGCCAGCGGCAGCAGATTATCAGTGATCAGTTTTCATTAGCGGATGATCAGCAGGCCTTAATGAAGGAGAATGCCAGTCAGCTTGGCAGTCAGCTGATTGAAAACTATCTGACCGACTACCGCTTGCCAGAAGGGGTGGTAACCAACCTGGTCGTCAATCACAAGACCTATGCCGTGCCGGTGGTTACCGAAGAGCCTTCCGTCGTAGCGGCTGCCTGCAACGGTGCTAATCGAGCAGCTTTAAGCGGCGGCTTTACGGCTCCGGCAGCTGAGCGGGCAATGCTGGGGCAGGTGGTTTTAAAAAACGTTGCAGACCCTGCAGCACTAAACAAGTGGCTGCTTGAACATGAAACCGAGATCCTGGCGGTTGCCAATGCCGCGCATCCCTCAATGCAAAGACGCGGTGGTGGCGCTAAACGGATCAGAATCAGACCGGCAGCACCGTTTGTCAGCGTTGATCTGATCATCGGCGTAGGTGAGGCAATGGGCGCCAATACCGTCAATACGATGGCCGAGGCAGTCGCCCATTACTTAAAAGAGCAGGGCTATGACGTCTTAACGGCAATCTTGAGCAACGCGGCCTTTATGAGCCTGCAGTCGGCTGCTTGTCGGGTCAGCTTTAAGAACCTGGCAACGGCAACGATGAATGGCGAAGTCGTGGCACAGCGGATTGCCGAATTAAGCCAGCTGGCGCAGGTCGATCCATATCGGGCGGCTACTCACAACAAAGGAATCATGAACGGCATTGACGCACTGATGATCGCCAGCGGCAATGATTGGCGAGCAATCGAAAGCGGCGCGTATGCCTATGCAGCAAGCAGCGGTCAGCTTAAAGGACTCAGTACCTGGGAAATTGACGGTGATGCCTTATTGGGCCGGATAAAACTGCCATTGCCAGTGGGAACGGTCGGCGGCTCAATTGGGCTTAACCCTTTGACCAGGCTCAACTTTAAGATCAATGGTATTCATTCCGCGGGCGAATTGGCCAGGGTAGCTGCCAGTCTCGGTTTGGCACAGAATCTGGCTGCACTGCGGGCTTTAGCAACCAGCGGCATTCAGGCTGGTCATATGCAGATGCAGTATCGTTCGCTGGCCATTGCGGTGGGCGCGACGGCAGCTGAGGTTCCAGTTCTGGTCAAGCGTCTCAAAAAACTGCCGCAGGTTAATCAGAATGTTGCCAAGCAAGCACTTCAAGAACTGAGAAAGGACTCATTATGACAGAAGAACAACCAATTAAATTGAATCAAGAGGCCCAAAGCCTGTTGGATGCCGTTAATGCCATCTATCCGCAGGGCAGCGTCTTTGTCCAGTTTGAAGGTGAGAAATCCGGCTGGCTCAGACACGATCAGGCCCGTCAGACAACGCTGCCTGGCGGTTTGGTAATTACGGTGACTGATCTGACGGCCCCTGACTATACTGCTTCACATGAGCTGCTGCATTTATTGATGCTTTTGCGCGGCTTTCCGCAGATTTTCTTTCAGCTTTCATTAGGCAGTGAGGAGCTGGACGAACAAATGATGATCATGGCAACCGATCTTTACGATACGGTCATGCATCGGGTAGTTACGGCTGAGCAGCGCAAGCACGGCTTGATTGACGATCAGATCGAAGCAGAGTATTTTAAAGGCATCGAACATACCCTGACGCCTGAATCCGATCAAGCTGACGATGAGCGAACGATGCGGCTGCTGACGATTTTGGATGCCCTGGTCTTTTATGGTACCGGCGATCATCTGGCAGAATATGAAGCACGGCTGACCAAGCTTTATCCTGTGGCAGCCAAGGCAGCAGTGGCAATGTATGAAAAACTGGTCGCCAAGCCGATCAATTCGCCGTTTGACCTGCGTCGCAACGTTGTCAAGCTGTTTGAGCTGTTTGATGAGCAGATGACGGCCTGGGAGCTGCCTAAGCTGCACAATAAGGAATTCGTTACGCTGTCGCCGGTTTTAAGCGAACGGCAATTGCGATTGAGCGTTCGGCAGGTGTTTGAGATTTTCCATTCCGACATGAAAGATCGTAAGACTGGCAAGCGGGCCTACATCGGCGTACGGCGCAATGATGGACAGAACTCGTTTACGATTCCGGCTCCTGAAAACGATGCACCGGCTGAATTCTTAAAACTGTATGATGAGCCGGTTGAAAAACTGCTGACGGATCTAAACGTGCCATTTATCGTTAGAAAATAACTAAGGAAGTGGTTTGATGGATGCTAAAGATCAAGAATTGTTCGATCAGGCAAAGCAGATTGTCTTTTTGACCGGCGCCGGCGTTTCAACGGCTTCGGGAATTCCGGATTTTCGCAGTGCCAATGGCTTATATACACAGAATCACAATGCCGAATATTATTTAAGCCACCGCTATTTTGAAACCGATCCGGATGGCTTTTATGAATTCTGCAAGCAAAATCTGTATTTTCCCGATGCACTGCCCAATCCGATCCATCAAAAGCAGGTCGCCTTGGCACTTCAAGATCGAGCAACGATTATTACCCAAAATATCGACAATCTTTATGAAGTTGAATTTCAAAAACAAGGTGCCAAGCCGCGACATTTAATTGATTTTCACGGCAACCTTTACCATGTGTATTGTGAAAAATGCGGGCAGACGGTACCAGTCAGTGAGTATTTAGACAGTCGGCTGCACCAGACCGATCAAGGGCCGCTCCGTCCTGACATTGTCTTATACGATGAAGGCATCAAGCAGGATGACATTCTCGATTCCGTTCACGCGATGCAAAAGGCCGATCTGGTCGTAATCGTCGGTACCAGCATGCGCGTCTATCCATTTGCCGGGCTATTGGAGTACCGCAATCCGCAGGCTAAGGTAATGGCAGTCAATCAAGAAAAGCTTGACTTCCCATTTCCATTTGAGATGATTCAAGCCGATGCCACCAGCTTTTTTGCCGAACTGCGCGCTTAAAAGCTACTGAAGGCCCAGCCTGCTGCTGCAAGCTAAGCCTTTCTTAATCTTGATGCATGATTCCAAGGCGAAAGGAATGGTTTTGTGACCCAGATTACGCTTGGCCTGACGACCTGGTCAGAGCATCCCGCGCTGATTGATGGTCAACGGCAGACAACAACGCTTAATGAATATGCTCAGCATTTTCCGACCGTTGAAATCGATACGTTTTTCTATGCTTTGCCTAAATCGGCAACCGTTCAGAAATGGCTGACTGAGGTGCCGCGCGACTTTCAGTTTATCGTTAAGGCGCACCGGCTGATGACTCAGCATGAGAACCTGACCGAGCAGGACTCGTCATTAGCGGAGGTGTTTCAAAAATATCGTGATGCCATCATGCCATTGATTGCTGCTGGTCAGCTGAAATGCGTCCTGTTTCAGTTTCCGCCGTTTTTTGATGCACAGCTTGATCATATCGACTATCTGCGGCGGATTCGTCTACTAATGGGAAATCTGCCAATCGCCGTTGAGTTTCGAAATGCCAGCTGGTACCAGCCAGCGATTCTCCAACCACTGACCGAATTTTGCCGCGACCTGCAGCTTACGCTGGTTGCTGCTGATGAGCCGCACGATACCTTGACCAGCGTGCCGTTTTATCTGATCACGACCAATCCCAAGCTGGTAATGATCAGACTGCATGGCCGCAATCGCGAGGGCTGGGATCATCCGGACAAAGAGTGGCGAAAGAAACGGACGCTGTATCGTTATTCAAGCCGTGAACTGCAGGGATTGGCGACTTTGATTCAAAACCTTGCGCCGGCACCTCAACCTCAAGAAATCTGTGTCATCTTTAACAACAACTCAGGCAAAGATGCCGCGCCAAACGCCTTGGAACTGCAGCGAATCTTGCATCTTGAGTTTAAGGGACTGGCACCGCATGATCCCGAGCAGCTGAATCTGTTTTAAAATCAAGAAAAAACCGCTCATTTTATGTTAAACTAAAGATTATTAAATCCGTATTAGAAAGAAGGGCCAACATGGCTGAACAAAAACCAACTTATTACATCACAACACCGATTTATTATCCATCTGGCAAATTGCACATTGGGAATTCCTACACCGAAGTTGCCTGTGACGCTGAAGCCCGCTTTAAGCGTCTGGATGGCTATGACGTCTTCTTTTTGACGGGGACTGACGAACACGGTCTCAAGATTGAAGAAAAGGCTGAGAAGCTGGGAATGGAGCCACAAGCCTACGTTGATGAGATGGCAGCCGGGATTAAAAAACTGTGGAAAAAATTGGAAATCTCCAATGATAAGTTTATCCGGACCACGGACGACTATCATGAAAAAGCCGTGCAAAAGATTTTTCAAAAGTTCGTTGATCAAGGCGACATCTACAAGGGTGAATACGTTGGCTGGTATTCCGTCGATGATGAGGAGTACTTTACGGAAAGTCAGCTGGCTGAGGTCTACCGTGACGAAAACGGCAACGTAATCGGTGGCAAGGCGCCATCTGGTCATGAGGTGGAACTGGTCAAAGAAGAGTCCTATTTCTTTAAGATGAGCAAATACGCGGACTGGCTGATGAACTACTACAAGGAGCACCCTGACTTTATCGAGCCTCATACGCGGATGAACGAAATGCTCAAGAACTTCCTGGAACCTGGTCTGGAAGATCTGGCCGTTACGCGGACCTCATTTAACTGGGGCGTTAAGGTACCTGGCGATCCTAAGCACGTCGTATATGTCTGGATCGATGCCTTATCCAACTATATTACGGCACTTGGCTATGGCAGCGATGACGACAGCCTGTTTAAGAAATACTGGCCAGCCGACGTGCACATGGTTGGTAAAGAAATCGTACGGTTCCACACCATCTACTGGCCAATCATGCTGCATGCGCTGGGGCTGCCGCTGCCAAAGCACGTCATCGGTCACGGCTGGCTGACGATGAAAGATGGTAAGATGAGCAAGTCTAAGGGCAACGTGATCTATCCTGAAACGCTGGTTGACCGCTATGGCCTGGATGCTACGCGCTACTACCTGCTGAAGGCGATGCCATTTGGCAACGATGGCGTGTTCAGTCCGGAAGACTTTGTCGACAAGGTTAACTTTGATCTGGCAAATGACCTTGGGAACCTGCTTAACCGGACCGTTGCTATGATCAACAAATACCAAGATGGCGTCTTGAAGGGCGAAAATGCAGCGGCCACTGACTACGATCAGGATCTGGAAGCCACGGCAGCTCAAGCCTTTGACGAATACAAGGACTTGATGGACAAGACGCACTTTGCTGATGCATTGAGCGCAATCTGGAAGCTGATCTCGCGTGCTAATAAGTACATTGATGAAACTACGCCATGGCTGCTGGCTAAAGATGAAACCAAAAAAGATGAGCTTTCTGACGTTATGACGCACCTGGCTAAAAGTCTGCGCATGGTAGCTGCAATGCTGCAGCCGATTATGACACGCGCGCCAAAAGAAATTATGGATCAGCTTGGCCTGCCAAAAGAAGATATCGCCTTGACTGACCTGTCATTTAACGACTTCCCAGCTGAGGTTAAGGTCGCAGCTAAGGGAACGCCAATCTTCCCACGTCGTGATGTTGAAGAAGAAGTGGCCTTTATCAAGAGTCAGATGAGTGCCAACCAAAAGGCCAAGGGTCGCAAGGCAATGGCTGAGGCTGCCGAAAAAGCCAAGGCGCAAGCCCAGTTGCCAGAAATGAAAAAAGATATTCGAATTGACGTTTTTGACAAGGTGGATCTGCGGGTTGCTCAGATCAAGGCTGCTGATCATGTTGAAGGTGCCGACAAGCTGCTTAAGTTCCAACTGGATGACGGTACGGCTGAGGGTCGCCAGATCTTGTCTGGAATCGCGCAATGGTATCCAGATCCAAGCGTCCTGGTCGGCAAGAAGGTCTTAATCGTTGCCAACTTGAAGCCTCGTAAGATGCGCGGCGAGTTGAGTCAAGGCATGATCCTTTCTGATGAGGATGCTGCCGGCAACGTTCAAGTCGTAACGGTACCAGAAAACATGCAGCCAGGGACGACGGTCTGCTAATGACTGGACTAAAACCTGAATTAAAGATCTATGATTCGCATACGCATCTGAATGACGATGTCTTTTATGATGATGTACCGGCTTATCTGGCACGGGCCCATCATTTTGGCGTTGTTGAAATGAATATGATCGGCTCTAATGAACTGCTTAATCAGCGGGCCATTGAGCTGGCGCACCATTATACAGGACTGCATGCCGTGATTGGCTGGCATCCAGAAGATGTTGCCCGCTTTAATGCAAAAGCAGAAGAACTGCTCTTAGAACAGCTGACGGATTCAGTCGTTGTGGGAATTGGTGAAATCGGTTTGGACTACTTTAACGATGAACATTCGCCGCATGACGTGCAGAAACAAGTCTTTGAGCGTCAGTTAGCGATTGCTAGGGACTTAAAGATGCCGGTTTCGATCCATTGCCGTGACGCCTTGGCTGATACCTATCAAATCCTCAAAAACGCGCACGTGGAGGAATTTGGCGGGGTTATGCATAGCTTTAACGGCGATGTGGAATGGATGCAGCGCTTTTTGGATCTGGGCATGGAGATCTCCTACAGTGGCGTTGTGACGTTCAACAGCGCTAAGGACGTTCAAGCAGCCATGCTGGCAACACCGCTCGATCATCTGTTGGTCGAGACCGATGCTCCCTACCTGACGCCAGTGCCATATCGTGGTCAGCGAAATGAACCGGGCTTTACGCGTTTTACGCTTGAAAAAATTGCTGAGCTGCGTGAAGAATCACTAGAAGATGTTGCCAGGGCAACGTATGAGAATGCCAGTCGCTTATTTTTGAAACATTAATGAAAGGCCTTATGGAAAAGATTAAAGAAGTCATCGTTGTCGAGGGCAAGGATGATACCAAACAAATTGCTAAGGCCGTCAACGCCGACACGTTTGAGACAAACGGGTCGGCGTTGTCGTCAAAAGACCTTAGCCAGTTAGCAAAACTACAAGCAGCACGTGGCTTGATCGTTTTTACGGATCCTGATTTTAATGGCGAACGGCTGCGCAAGATTATCAGTCAAGCCGTTCCAGGCGTCAAGCATGCCTTCATTAGACGTGATCAGGGCGTGCCGGATGAAGCACATGGCAGCCTAGGCGTTGAGCATGCCGATCCGGCAGTTATCAAGGAAGCTTTGGCACACGTTTATACCCAAGAAACCGCGCCAGCAATGGTGATTACGACTGCCATGATGCGTCAGGCCGATTTGACGGGTGGCAGAAATGCCCGTGCTCGGCGCGAGCGGCTTGGGCAGCTGCTGGGAATCGGCTATGGAAATGCCAAGCAGATGCAAAAACGGCTTAATATGTTCCGCATTAGTCAAGAACAGTTTGAAAATGCCATTGAAAAAATCAATCAGGAGGAAAAAAGCGATGAGCAGTAATCCGGAAATCGGCAGTCTGAATCGGACCCGAGCCATTATGAAAGAATATGGCATTCACGCTAAAAAGGGCTTTGGTCAGAATTTTTTAACGGATCTCAACGTCTTAAAAAATATCGTTAAAGCAGCTGCTATTACCAAAGAAGACAATGTGATCGAAATCGGGCCTGGACTGGGTGCTTTGACTGAGCAGCTGGCACAGGCTGCTGGTCAGGTGGTGGCTTTAGAAATCGATACGGATCTGCTGCCGGTTTTGGATGAGGTGCTTTCTCCGTACGACAATGTTAAAGTGCTCAACCAAGACGTGCTGAAAGCAGATCTGCCAGCGCTGATTCAAGAACAGTTCGCTGATCCGAGCCGGCCGATTAAAGTGGTTGCCAATCTGCCTTACTACATTACCAGTCCAATTTTAATGGGCCTATTGGAAAGCCCGGTTGCCTGGTCGGCGATCTGCGTTATGATGCAAAAAGAGGTTGCTCAGCGTTTAACGGCTCAGCCAGGAACCAAGGAATACGGCTCGCTGACGCTGGCGATTGAGTATCGCATGCAGGCCCGGATTGCATTTGGGGTTTCACGTCACGCCTTTGTACCAGCGCCTAACGTAGACTCGGCCATCGTGGTTTTAACGCCGCGTACTCAACCGTTAGCTGCTAAGCCATATGACGAAGGAAAATTCTTCGGTTTCGTAAAGAATTGTTTTGCTCATCGTCGCAAGAGCCTGTGGAACAACCTCAAACCATTAGCTGGTAAGAATGCTGATAAACAGGTTGTTATTCAGAATGTGTTGGCAGAGTTAAGCATCTCACCGCAGATTCGACCAGAGAAGTTAACCTTGGAGCAGTTTATTACTTTAGCTAATCAACTTCACGCCCAAAAACTACTTTAAAAAATAAATTGATTTTTGGGAGGTCTTGTGATAAAATTTGACTTTTTAAAGATTCTTGCCGTATAATGTTTCTTTGTGAGGTGAGAATACATGCCAACGACAATTGCAGGCATCAAGGAAAAGCTTGATGCACAGGTAGGCCAAAAAGTACTGGTCACGGCGCAGGCTGGTCGTAAAAAGGTTACCCAGCGTCAAGGCATTTTAAGCGAGACGTATCCAGCAATCTTTATCGTTAAGCTTAACAAGCGTGAAGGTTCTTTTGATCGGGTTTCTTACAGTTATGCCGATCTCTTGACCAATAATATTTCTTTGACATTCGAAGAAGCTGAATAGCTCAGTAAAAGCATCGTGTTTAACGCGGTGCTTTTTTGTTTAGCAGCAAGGGAATCCTTAAGGCTGGCTTTAGTCTTTGAGCAATAGTTGCAACTCGGTCAGCCACATTTGTATAATAATTAAAATTACTTGTCAAAAAAGGGGGGTATGACCTTGATCATAACTGAAAAAGCTCCCGCCAAAATCAATCTGGCTTTGGATACCCCGATGCGCTATATTGATGGTCTGCCGCGCTGGAATATGGTGATGAACTCCATTGATCTCGCGGATTACGTTACAATTGAGACGCACCAGCATCAGCATCGTATCAAGGTTTATACCGACAGCAGCTTTTTGCCTAATGACCAGCGCAATCTTGCCTACCAGGCTGCCCATATTCTTAAAAATCGTTTTCACATTGATGAGGGCGTGACGATCAAGATTCAAAAACGAATCCCAGTGGCAGCTGGCTTGGGCGGTGGCTCATCAGACGCAGCAGCTGTCTTACGAGCACTTAATCAAGGCTGGAATCTGGGACTTTCTTTAAAAGAGCTTGCTCAGCTGTCGCTTTCGATCGATTCTGACGTGCCCTACTGCGTCTACAGTCAGACCGCCCATGTAACGGGACATGGCGAACAGGTCGAGGTATTAAGACCGTTTCCGCATTACTGGGCAGTCGTGGCCAAGCCTAAGATCAGCGTTTCGACACCAACGATTCTGCGGCAGATCAATTATGAAAAGCTGCAGCATCTGGATGTTGATTCGTTGGTCGACTGTATTCAAAACGGTCGCTGGCAGGAATCGTTTGCTTATATGGGCAACGTTTTGGAGCCGGTCACGATGAGGGAATATCCCGAGATTCGTCAGCTCAAGAAGCGTATGGAAAAGCTGGGGGCAGACGTGGTTCAGATGAGCGGCACGGGTCCAACCGTTTTTGCGCTTTGTCATAATGAGTCAAGAGCACGCCGGCTGCATAACAGCTTATGCGGTTTCTGTCGGGAAGTATATTTAGCCATGCTTTTATAGCCTAAGAGCGTCAGACGCGTTGCAATGCGGTTTGACGCTCTTTTATTCATTTTGCAATTATAAGTAATGAACAGTAGCTGTCTTTACAACTATTAGTCCATTTAAAAACAGTCATTTTCAAAATTTTTTAAAAAATGATATTCTCATTCTATGCATTATTCTACTAAAATATATTCATAAATTGATTGCATAAGCATATTTAAGAAAACGTATTCATTTTATATTAAACAGCCGTTAAACCGTTGATTTTAAAGGATTGACAACGCTTACTCGACGGGTTATATTAAGAGCGTAGTCAAGTAAGAAAACAAAGGAGTGACTGTATTATGCCAAGTCCAATTCATGTAACTTCGGAAATTGGCAAGCTGAAGACAGTTATGCTGCACCGGCCTGGTCGTGAAATTGAAAACATTACGCCAGATTCGATGTACCGTCTGCTGTTCGATGACATTCCATATCTGCCAATCGCGCAGGAAGAACACGATTACTTTGCTCAAACGCTGCGCGACCAAGGCATTGAAGTTCTCTATTTCGAAAAGCTGGCTGCTGAGGCACTGGCTGACCAAGACGTTAAGGAAGAATTCGTTGACCACATGGTTGCTGAATCCGGCTACGCAGCTGGTTTGATCCACGACGTTTTGAAGGAATACCTGTTGGCCATGAATACGCAAGACATGGTTAACAAGATCTTCGAAGGGGTTCGTCGCGAAGAAATCGATCTCCCACACATGACGCTGCAACAAGCTGCTGAAGACACTGAATGGCCATTCGTAATGGACCCAATGCCAAACGCATACTTTACGCGTGACCCACAAGCTTCAATCGGTGACGGCCTTTCCATCAACCGGATGACGTTCCCAGCTCGTCAGCGTGAATCCTTAATCACTGAATACATCATCAAGCACCACCCACGGTTTGCAGGTCAAGTCAATGTATGGCGCGACCGCAACCACGAAACGCACATTGAAGGTGGGGACGAACTGGTATTAAGCGACCACGTATTTGCTATCGGTATTTCCCAACGGACGACTGCCGATGCAATCGAAGACATCGCTAAGAACCTGTTCAAGAAGTCAAACTACGACACGGTCATTGCCATCAAGATTCCGCACAACCACGCAATGATGCACCTTGACACTGTCTTTACGATGATCGACTACGACAAGTTTACTGTTCACCCAGCAATCTTGGACGAAAACGGTCATGTTGACAACTGGGTACTGCACCCAGGCAAAGACGGCGAAATTACGATGGAACACCACACGGACATCAAGGAAGTGCTTAAGAAGGCCCTGAACAAGGACGACATTGACTTGATCCCAACTGGTAACGGTGACCCAATCATCGCTGCCCGTGAACAATGGAATGACGGCTCTAACACGCTGGCCATCGCACCTGGTGAAGTTGTTACCTACAACCGTAACTACGTATCCAACGATCTGCTGCGCAAGCACGGCATTTTGGTTCATGAGGTTCGTTCAAGCGAATTGTCTCGGGGTCGTGGTGGTCCACGTTGCATGTCCTGCCCAATTGTTCGTGAAGACCTCTAAAAGCAGGCATGCGGCTTGACCGCATTAAAA
Organism: Limosilactobacillus mucosae; assembly: GCF_013423865.1. Lineage (NCBI taxonomy): Bacteria > Bacillati > Bacillota > Bacilli > Lactobacillales > Lactobacillaceae > Limosilactobacillus > Limosilactobacillus mucosae. The sequence goes on from NZ_CP058954.1 coordinate 185,745, forward strand.
CAGGCGCCGATCAATGAGATTTGGTGCAGATTAAAAGCGAAAGTTGGACCATCGCGATATGAATTCGCAACGGTACGACTTTCGCTTTTTTCGATTAAGAATTAAAATAATATTAGACAATTCTCAATCATTTATTTTTTTAAGGTGTGTAAGGGTTCAGAGGTGGGCGATTGAGTAGGAGTCGAAGTATTTTTAAGTCATTTAAGCGGCTTTAGGTTTGATTAGTTTAATGATGAGTGTTCTAGTCGATCTACGAATAGAAACGAGGGGATATTTATGGATACTCAAAAGAAAGGTATCGGTAAGGGCGAACTGATTGCCCTGATCGTTAGTTCATGTATCGGTACCGGTATTTTCGGGATTACCAGTGACGTTGCGGCTGCGGCTGCTCCAGGCCCAGCCCTTTTAGCTTGGCTGTTCGTTGCCTTTGGTTTTCTGATGCTGGTACTTTCTTTAAACAATCTGTCCAACAAGCGGCCTGACCTGCAAGGTGGGATCTTTGCCTATGCTGGGGAAGGTTTCGGTCCGTTGGGTGAATTTATTTCTGGCTGGTCCTACTGGCTGTCAGCTTGGCTGGGTAACATTGCCTTTGCTACGATGCTGATGAGTTCAATTGGGACTTTCATTCCAACTTTTAAGGGCGGCCAAAACGTTCCATCAATTATTGTTGCAATTATTTTCTGTTGGCTGTTAACGATCCTGGTTAACAATGGTGTTGAAAGTGCCACCTTCGTCAACATGATTGGGACGATCTGCAAGATTGTACCGCTGATCATCTTCATCATCATCATGTTTGTCTGCTTCAAGGGCGGCATGTTTACGGCTGACTTCTGGGGCAAGGTTGCAAGCAACGCCACTAAAGGCACGACGACGGGTTCGGTCTGGACTCAAATGAAGGGTACGCTGATGACTCTGATCTGGGTATTTATCGGGATCGAAGGGGCATCAGTCATGGCTCACCGTGCTAAGTCGCGTTCTGAAACCGAACAAGCTTCGGTTATCAGTTTCATTCTGCTGGTAATCATCTACGTTCTGATTTCAATCCTGCCATACGGTGCGCTGACGCGGGCTCAACTGGCCGGCATGGGTCAGCCTGCTTTGGGCCACGTTCTGGAAATGACGGTTGGCCACTGGGGCGCGGTATTGATCAACGTTGGTCTGATCATCTCAACGATCGTTTCCTGGCTGTCTTGGACGATGCTGCCAGCTGAAACGACGATGCTGGTTGCCGATGACAAGGCAATGCCAAAAGCTTGGGGCAAGGTTAACTCCAAGAACGCGCCAACGACTTCTTTGATGATCACGGGCGTTTTACAGACGATCTTCCTGTTCTCGCTGCTGTTTACGGAAAAGGCTTATGAATTTGCCTACTCGCTCTGTGCTGCCGCAATTTTGTTCTCCTACCTGTTTGTTGGTCTCTACCAGATGAAGTTGAGTTCCGAACGTAAGGAATGGGGTCAATACACGGTCGGTCTGCTTTCTGCGCTGTTCATGTTTGCCTGCATGTTCCTGGCTGGTTGGCAAGAAGTTCTGCTGGTTACGATCAGCTTTATTCCAGGCTTCTGTGTCTACTACGCTGGCTGCAAGGAAAACAATCACAAGTTCTCTAAGGCTGAGCTGTGGACGATGGGCTTGATTCTGGTATTGAGTGTTGTTGCCATCGTATTGGTATTCAATGGCACGATTACCATTAGCTAGCAATTTTTAACGGATGGTCGTCATTGACTGAATCAAGACTATTTAAAAGCTTAAAGACGAATTTAAATCGTGTTGGAATTTCTCCAGCACGATTTTTTATATAAAGGATTGCGCTGACGTACAAAATTAGGTAAGATAGTCACTGTTACTAAATCGTAATTATTACTATTTATTTTTGCGAGGTGAAAAGATGGATCGACGCTTTTGGAAAATCGTGGCTGGCTTGAGCTTGGCATTGGCGGTGATTTTTGGTCTGGCAGCTACTGACTGGCATCCGCAGCAAAAATCACAGCGGCCGATTAAAGTCGTTGCCAGCCTGAATTTTTATGGCGAAGCTGCCCAGGCCGTCGCAGGAAAATATGGCCAAACTGTTTCCGTAATCGATAATGCGGCGGTTGACCCGCATGAGTATCAGCCGGCGACCGTTCAAGCCGAGCAGGTTGCCAAAGCGAATGTTGTGATTTTAAATGGTCTGGGCTATGATCAGTGGATGAATGATCTGGTTAAGGCTAATCAAAATGGATCACAAACGGTCGTTAACGTCGGCAGACAGATCGCCGGCCAAAAGAATGGTGCCAACGAGCATGTCTGGTACCGACCACAGACGATGAAAAAACTGGCGTACTATCTGGCAAAAAAATATGCCAAGCTTGATCCTAAGCATAAACAATACTATTATCGCAATGCCAAAAAATATGTCAGTTCATTGACAGCGATTGATCAGCAGATTGAAAAATGCCGTCAGCTGGCTCAAAAACAAAAAGTTGACGTCAGCGAGCCGGTTTTTGATTACGCCTTAGAGAATCTAGGCTATCAGATCAATGACCGTCATTTTGAAAAAGCAATTGAAGATGGCAACGATCCATCGCCAAAGGATATTCAGCAGCTGCAGCAGGATATTCAAGAGCATCGGATCGCATTCTTTGTTAATAACAAACAGTCGCAGAGCAAGACGATCGACAACCTGGTCGCACTGGCTAAAGAAAATCACGTTCCAGTTCTTAACGTTACCGAATCCCAGCCGAATGGCAAAACCTATCGGCAATGGATGCTGGGGCAGTATCGGCAGCTCTATCGAATCCTACAGCGAGGTGAATGATCATTTCTCTTATTACAGTTAAAAACCTGACTTTAGCCTATGGTGATAAGAATATCGTTGACGACTTAAGCTTTTCTTTGGCGCCTGGCGATTTTCTGGTCGTGATTGGTGATAACGGCGTCGGCAAGACCACGCTGGTAAGATCGCTTTTGGGACAGCTCAAGCCCAAAAAAGGCGTGATTGAGATGCCTGACAAGCTGAAGATCGGCTATGTTCCACAGTTTCGCAATCTGGATGAAGAATATCCCTTATCGATTAAAGACTTTGTCGCTTTAAATGCCGGCAAGAGTCTGCGCCCATGGCTGAATCAAAAAGAACGCCAGCAGTTGCACCATATTTTAGAGCTGACGGATCTGACACGCATTCAGGATCGCTTGTTGGGGCAGGCTTCGGGCGGTGAAAAGCAGCGCGCCTACCTGGCACAGGCACTGCTTGGCAATCCGCGGCTTTTGATCTTGGATGAGTCAACAGCCAGTCTCGATAATGAAATGAAATATGAGCTTTTAGACTTGGTAGCCAAGCTGCAAAAGCAGGGACTCAGCGTCATCTTTATTACGCATGACTGGGATCTGGCTCGCAGTTATGGCACGCGCTATCTAAAGATGATGCCGGATAGCTATCAGACCGGATCGATTGAAGAATTCCGACAGGGGGTTAAAAATGTTTGAGTTGAGCTTTATGCGCAATGCGTTTATGGCCGGCACGTTTATCGCCATTGTTAGCGGGACGATTGGCGTTTTTGTGATGGCGCGCAGCATGTCTTTTCTGACGCACACACTGTCAGAAATCGGGTTTGCTGGGGCTTCATTTGCGGTTTTTGCAGGGTGGCCGGCATTAAATGGGATGCTTTTGTTCACCATGCTTAGCTCGGTCTTAGTGGGTCAGATGAGCATTAAGGAATCTCGCCGCGAAGCTGTTATCAGCGCGGTCTCAGCTCTTTTCATCGGCTTAGGGATCTTGTTTTTGTCACTTTCCAGTCAAACGGCCAGCTCAGCCACCAGCATTCTGTTTGGCAGCGTGGTTGGGATCAGCAGGCAAGAGGTCTGGCAGCTGGTGGGCCTGTCGCTTTTGGTGATGGTGGTCGTGATGATTGGCTACCGCCAGCTGAAGTTTGATTCGTTTGATGCTGTCGGTGCGCGGGTTAACGGCATCAACAGCACACTGATCTCGGTCGTCTTTTTGCTTTTGCTGGCATTAAGCGTCAGTGTGGCAGCTCAGATCGTTGGTTCGCTGCTGATCTTTATTCTGCTGACGCTGCCTGCTGCCAGTGCCAAGTATTTTACGCATGGCGTGGCCAAGATGATCGTTTTAGCAATCCTATTTGCCATGCTGGGAACCTGGCTGGGATTGTATCTGGGGTATTTGACCAACTGGCCGGTGAGCTTCTTTATTGCGGTGATTGAAGTAGTGATTTATGTGACTGCCTTGATTTTTCAGCACTTGGTCAATGATTAGCAGAAAGTGTTAAAATAAAACACGGCTCAAGCTTTGGGCGGTGTTTTTTATTTTCGGTCGCATCAGCCATCCGCTGGCAATCTAAGTCCGGAATTTCTCTTTTTTGCTTGATTAAATCGGTTAATCCTTTTAGGTGGCGCTGTCATCGTGATTGTTTGCCGAAATAGCTCTTAAGATTCTGAATAAAATTGCGGTAAAAGACGAACTATTATGTTATGATTTGAAGGTATCAATAATTATTAGCTCAAGTAAAAGAGGGAAATCACATGAAAGTCAGACGCAGTAATCGCTTGGTTGATATGACGCGCTATTTGATGGAACATCCACGGACGCTGGTTTCATTGAAGTTTTTTGGCGAACGTTACGGCTCGGCCAAGTCATCAATCAGTGAGGATCTAAGCATCATTCGGCGGACGCTGCACACTTGGGGCGTCGGTCGTCTGGAAACCCTGCCTGGTGCCAGTGGCGGGGCCCGTTTGACGCTGCTCTACTCTGAAGAAAATGCTGCGCAGGTCATTGATGATCTGGTTAAGGCAGTTGACGATGACAGCCGGCTCTTACCAGGTGGCTATGTCTATCTATCGGATCTTTTGGGACGGCCGGACGTGCTTCGCGAAGTCGGCCGTTTGATTGCGACTCAATATGTTGACGATGACGTTGACGTGGTAATGACGGTCGAGACGAAAGGAATTCCGATTGCTCAAAGCGTAGCGATGTATCTGAACAAGCCATTTGTAATCGTACGTAACAGCTCTCACATTACGGAAGGCTCAACGGTCAGCGTCAATTACGTCTCGGGTTCGTCACAGCGGATCAAAAAAATGGAGCTTTCACGGCGGACGCTTAAAGAAGGTGCCAACGTAATCGTCGTGGATGACTTTATGAAGGGTGGCGGTACGCTGAACGGGATGAAGTCGCTGATTGAAGAATTCGGTGCTCATCTGGTCGGCATGACGGTCTTTGCAGAGGGGCAATTCAGTGGTCAGCGCTTGGTTGACGGCTGCACTTCATTGATCAAGGTTCAGGCCGTTGACGATACGACCAATAAAAAAATCACTGCTCAGCCAGGCAGCTATATGGAAGCCGTATTTGGCAATAAAAAGGAGAAATAAATAAAAATGACGCAACGCAATGCAATTATTCTCGCGGCCGGTAAAGGTACGCGGATGAAGTCCAAGCTTTATAAAGTGTTGCACCAAGTGTGTGGCAAAACGATGGTTGAACATGTCTTAGGTCAGCTGGAAGAAGCTAAGATCGACAACATCGTGACGGTGGTTGGCTATGGTGCCGAAACCGTTGAGCAGACGCTGGGCAATCGGACCAAATATGCTTTGCAAAAACAGCAGCTGGGGACTGGTCATGCGGTTATGCAGACTGAATCGCTGCTGGGTGATCAAGAAGGCGAGACGCTGATCGTCAGTGGGGATACGCCTTTGTTTACTGCCGCAACCTTCAACAAGATGTTTGAATACCATGAGCAGCGTCATGCGGCAGTTACCATTCTGACTTCAGTGGCACCTGATCCGACTGGCTATGGCCGCATCGTTCGCAATGACGTGGGTATCGTTGAGCGGATCGTTGAACAAAAAGATGCCACGCATGAAGAACAGGAAATTCATGAAATCAATACTGGTGTCTACTGCTTTGACAATCAAAAGCTGTTCCAGGCCCTTAAGCTGATCAATGATGACAATGCCCAAGGCGAGTACTACTTGACGGATGTCATCGGCATTTTAAAGAACCATGGCGAAATCGTCACTGCTTATCGAATGGCTGACTTTGACGAATCAATGGGGGTCAATGATCGCGTTGCCTTGGCGCGGGCCAACAAGATCATGCGTAAGCGGATCAACACCCGCTTGATGAAAGACGGTGTCACCATGGTGGATCCAGAAACCACTTATATCGATGCCGACGTTAAGGTGGGCCGCGACACGGTAATTGAAGGCAACGTTGTGATCAAAGGCAATACCACGATTGGCAGCGACTGCTTTATCGGCGCTCACTCAGTCATCAAGGATTCAGTTCTGCATGATGACGTCAAGGTCTATGCCTCAACGCTGGAAGAAGCTGAAATGCACACCGGATCAGACGTTGGCCCCAACAGTCATCTGCGTCCTCAGGCTGAGATCGGCAAGGGTGTTCATATCGGCAACTTCTGTGAGATCAAGAAAGCCTATATTGGCGAAAATACCAAGATTGGTCATTTGAGCTATGTTGGCGATGCTACTCTGGGTAAGAACATCAACATCGGCTGTGGCGTGGTCTTTGTCAACTATGATGGCTCCAAGAAGCATCACACCAACGTTGGCGATCATGCCTTTATCGGCAGCAATTCTAATATCGTGGCCCCTGTCAATATTGCCGAAGACTCGTTTGTTGCGGCTGGGTCTACGATTACGGACAGCACGGAACGTTTTGACATGGCAATTGCCCGAGCACGGCAGGTCAATAAACCGGATTATGCTAAGAAGCTTCCCTGGTAACAGTTGCTTTTTGGACTTTAAATCAATATGATTAGAGTGATAGAAAAAGTATGCAGATTTCGGAGGACCCCATGAAAGAACGTTATACTGACCCTAAATTAAAAATCTTTGCCTTAAATTCCAACCGCCCACTGGCCCAAAAAATTGCCGATGAGGTAGGCGTGGAATTGGGTAAGCTTTCGGTTGACCGCTTTAGTGATGGCGAAATTCAAATCAATATCGAAGAAAGCGTCCGTGGCGATAATGTTTATGTTATTCAATCAACTTCAGCTCCCGTAAACGATAACCTGATGGAACTGATGATCATGATCGATGCCTTGCGTCGGGCAAGTGCCAATACGATCAACGTGGTCTTGCCTTACTACGGCTATGCTCGGCAAGACCGGAAAGCACGGAGCCGAGAACCAATTACGGCCAAGCTGGTTGCCAACATGCTGCAGAATTCCGGCGTGACGCGGATTGTTGCCCTTGATCTGCACGCTGCTCAGATTCAAGGTTTCTTTGACATTCCAGTCGATCATTTGATGGGGGCACCGCTTTTGGCTGACTACTTTATCAATGAGGGCGTGGCTGCCAATGCCGTTGTCGTTTCGCCAGACCATGGTGGGGTTACGCGAGCACGGGCCCTGGCAGAGTTTCTCAAGGCACCGATTGCTATCATTGATAAGCGGCGGCCACGGCCAAACGTTGCCAAGATTATGAATATCATTGGGGACGTCAAGGGCAAGAAATGTATCATGATTGATGACATGATTGATACTGCCGGTACGATTTCCAAAGGTGCGCAAGCCTTGATGGATGCCGGTGCAGAAGAAGTCTATGCTTCAGCTACGCATGCCGTTTTGTCGGGCCCAGCAATTGAGCGCTTGGACAATTCACCGTTAAAACAGGTCGTGGTTACGGATTCGATTCAGCTGCCTGACGAAAAGCAGATTGACAAGATCGTGCAGGTTTCCGTGGCTCCGCTGATTGGCGCGGCAATCAAGCGGATCAATGAAAATCGTCCCGTTAGTCCTTTGTTTAACAACCGTTTTGAACAGGCTAACGAAGATTAGATTTAATCAAAAGAGTCGCTATCTAAGCGGCTTTTTTTGATTTTGGGACTAAAAGGCGGTCCATGGTATAATAGTCGAGGCAAGACGAAAAAGGAGCAAAAAAATGAAATTTAAAACTTTGCTGAAACGGCTGATGCTGGGCACGGTTACGGTTGCAGCCGGGATTAGCCTGGTTGGCTGCGGCAGCTCGACCAGTACGCAGTCAAGCGAGTCGTCATCTGAGTCGTCACAATCAACGACCAAGACGACGGCGGCTTCCAAGGCCCGCGATCAAGCCAATAATCAGATTATGTCTGGTCAGTATAAGGAAGCCTTAAAAACGCTGCTGGCGGTCAAGAATCCAGATTCGCAGACGCGCAGCATGATTAAAGATCTGCAGAAATACTTAGCGGCTCAAGATGCCTATAATGATCAGGAATATGATGAAGCCGTCAACGATCTCAGTTCGGTATCATCAAATTCCAAACCGATGCGTTCGGCATTCATCAGTATGAAGAACAAGGCTAAGCAGGCTCAACAGGCAGCTTCTGCCAGTTCCTCTGCTCAAAGCAGTCAGGCTAACTCCAGCAGCTCAAGTACGACGGCATCATCCAGCTCAAGTTCCAGTTCGGCGGTCAATTCGGCAGCAGCCAGTCAGACCGGCATGGACGTAATCAATGCGTTTGCGGCTAAGATGAACTTTAACCAGTCGAGCTACGGGATTATTCCAGAAGGCAAGGATGGCGACGTATATACTTTTGAGGTTCGCCAAAACAACGATGATAATACCGTTGCTCATTTGATTGGTATCTATCAGTACAACGCTGCTACTGGCGCAGTTACCAAAATCAATTAACCAGTCTAAGTAAGAAGGCGAGAAATGGCATGAGTGAGGAAATCATTGCCCGTCCGTTGATTACGATCACCAATATCATCTGGAGCTTTAATCGGCAGACGCATGAGATGCAGCTGCTTTTGATCAAGCGGTCTGAAGCACCATTTAAAGATGCCTGGGCGCTGCCGGAAACGCTGCTGCGGAGTACGGAAAGTGCCGATGATGCCGCATTGCGCTTGATCAAGGATAAAATCGGGCTTGAGGTTCGGTCAACGGCAACGGAACAATTGGCAACGTTTACCGCGCCGCACCGATCAGTCGGTGAGCGGGCATTGGCGTTGGCGTACATGACTTTTTTGCCGGCAATGCCTAAGCTTAAGCCGGGATATGGTGCCGTTGCCGCCGAATGGTTTGCTTTTGAGAATTTTGGTCATCATTACTTATTGAGTGATGGCAGGCATCGGTTTGATCTTTCAAATACCTCACAGGCACTGGCGTTTGACCATGATCAAATCGTTACTACGGCTATTCAGCGCATTCGCAACAAATTGGACTATCAGCCAACGGTTCTGCAGGTATTGGGACCTACGTTTACGCTTAAAGAGGCACGCGAGGTCTATGCGCCATTTTGGCAGCTGACGGCAGATCAGATTGATAATTCAAATTTCCGCAAGACGCACCACCATCTTTTTAAAGAGGTTGGGACAGCAACGATTCGCAAGCGCAGCGGTCGACCACCCAAGATATATTCGTTGGCGAGCTTGCCAAATCCGTTGGAAAGGAGTAAAGTTGACAACAATTAAAGTCAACTTTACTTTTTTTTACGAAAATTAAAGTAATTTGTACTTTTATTTAAAGAGGTGAGACAAATGGCAAATGAAGCATTGCTGATTATTGACTACACCAATGATTTTGTGGCTGATGACGGCGCGCTGACTTGTGGCCAGGCTGCTCAGGCTTTAGACGAGCACATTACACAATTGGCAGATGATTTTCTAAAGGCTGGCAAGTGGGTCTATCTGCCGACTGACGTTCATCAGCAAAATGACCCGTACCACCCTGAAAGCCGGCTTTATCCGCCACACAACATCAAAGGAACCTGGGGACGCGAGCTGTACGGCCGGCTTGGCAAATGGTATCAGAAACACCAAGATGATGAGCATGTCGTTTTGCTGGATAAGACGCATTACTCATCGTTTTGCGGGACACCGCTTGATCTGCGGCTGAGAGAAAGAAAAGTTGACACGGTGCATCTGGCGGGTGTCTGCACGGATATCTGCGTTCTGCACACGGCGATTGCGGCATATGATCTGAACTATCAAATCGTGGTTCACGAAAAAGCCGTTGCGACCTTTGATCCGGCTGGCCAGGTCTGGGCGATGAAGCATTTTAAGAACGTTTTGAATGCTCGGATAGAAGATTGAAAGAAGTTTAGGGAGAAGAGAAATGGCAATGTCTGAAGAATTATTGACTGATCTGTATGAATTTTCAATGGCGAATGGCTATTATGCGACCCTGCCGCATGATCAAGAAGCGGTTTTTGACGTTTTTTACCGTAATGTTCCTGATAATGGCAGCTTTGTCATTGCGGCTGGATTGGCTCAGGTCGTTGAAGCGCTGCAGAATTTTCATTTTACGGATGATGACATCAGCTATCTGCGTTCATTGAATCTATTTTCGGCTGGCTTTTTGGACTATCTGGCCAATTTAAAGTTTTCCTGCACGGTCCGAGCAATTCCTGAGGGGACGCCGGTCTTTCCGCGCGAACCAATGCTGACGGTCAAAGGACCATTGCTGCAGTGTCAGCTGCTGGAGACGTTCGTATTGAACATCTTGAATCATCAGTCACTGATTGCCACTAAGTCGCGACGGATCTGTGCCGCTGCTGAAGGCCGTGCAGTTATGGAGTTTGGCGCGCGGCGGGCACAGGGACCAGATGCCTCAGTCTTTGGTGCAAGAGCGGCGGTAATCGGCGGGTGTACCAGTACCTCTAACTGCCTGGCAGCTAAGAAGTTTGGCCTGCAGGCGGCTGGGACGATGGCACACAGCTGGATTGAAAGCTACCCTGATGAGTTGACGGCTTTTCGCGCCTGGGCACAGGTTTATCCAGACAGTGCCTCACTGCTGGTCGACACCTATGATGTTTTGAAGAGTGGGGTGCCAAATGCAATCAAGGTCTTTAGAGAATTACGGGCTGCTGGTCATGAGCCGATTGGCATTCGGATTGATTCTGGCGACTTGACTCAATTGGCAACCAAGGCCCGGCAGATGCTGGATGAAGCTGGATTTGAAAATGCCAAGATTACGGCTTCCAATGCTTTGGATGAAACGGTGATTCAAGCATTGCTAAAAGAAGGCGCACCGCTGGACAACTTTGGTATTGGCGAAAAGCTGATCACCAGCTCGACTTCGCCAGTCTTGAGCGGGGTCTACAAAATGGCAGCGCTCAAGGTTGATGGACAATGGCAGCCAAAGATTAAGCTCAGCAACAGTCGTGAGAAGGTTACGCTGCCAGGCGACAAAATGGTCTACCGGCTTTATCGAAAAGATACGCCGGACCAAGCCTTTGCCGATGTGATTGCCCTGGCTGATGAAAAACTGCCTGAAAAGCTCTTGGCTATTAATGCCGATCCACTGGCAACTGATGACGAGATTGAGCTGACCGATTTTGTTGCCAAGCCATTGCAGCTGGAAGTAGTCGGCGCTAATGCCAGCTCGATTGAGACCGATGTAATGAAACTGCAGACGTCGATGAAGCATCAATTGGCACAGCTGCCTAAGGCTACGCAGCGCTTGATCAATCCTGATGTCTACCAAGTCTACTTGACGCCAAAGCTGTTTGAGCTTCAGCAGCGACTGATTAAAGAGCATCATCAAAAGGCTCAGGCTTAAAAACGAACCAGTTGAAAAATCTTAAACCGACAAAAACGACGCCGCGCAAAGCAGTCTTATTGCTTTGACATGGCGTCGTTTGTTTTTATTGGTAAATTGATCAGGCGTTTAAAACGTACTTTTCGATAGCTTCGGCAACGCCATCATGATTATTGTCATTTTCGGTAACAACGTCGGCCATCTGCAGCGTATGTGGAATCGAGTTGGCCATCGCCACGCCGGTTCCGGCAAACTCAATCATTGACTCATCATTTTGCGCGTTGCCGATTGCCATGACGTTGTCAGCGGTCAGATTCAGCTTGTCGGTCAAGGCAGATAAGGCCACGCCCTTGCTGGTCTGTTTGTTGATCAGCTCGAGGTAGAAGTCCTCACTGCGAACGACTCGGAAACGATCACTGAGTTCTTGAGGCATGTTGGCTAAAGCGGCATCGATTTTTTCTTTTTCATCGGTCATCATGGCCTTGCCAATCGTAATTGAATCGCGCATGTGGTTCAGCTGATCCATGCTGCGGTAGCGTAATGGCATGGATACCAGATTGGATTCATAAACCGTGTATGGGTTGATATCTTGGTTAGGCGTGTAGATATAGTCGCTGGTCTCAATAATTGATGAAACGTCCTGCTTGCGGCAGTATGATTCAAAATCAATGTAGTCGTCAAAATCAACCGTGTAGTGAGCCAAAACGGTACCGTCAGTCGCCTGGGCCAAAGCGCCGTTATAGCAGATAACGTATTCGTTTGCAGAATTGGCGAGTCCCAGCTGGTTGACATAGGCTTTCACACCAGTCATCGGACGACCGGTACATAAAACGATCCGGACGTCGCGCTTAGTGGCTTCATTGATTGCGGCAACGGTTGGTGGGGTGATCTGACGCTGGTCATTGATTAACGTACCATCGATATCGATCGCGACAAGTTTAATAGACATAAAAATACCTCCTGGATCTTTAATTGGCAACGACTTGATTGTTTTTAATGCAGTGCTGAAAGGCTTCATAGATTGGCTCGAAAATCTCGATGTCATTTTGCTGAGTCAGCATCTCACGCGGGAAGAAAAAGCGCTGATCGCCGGCTTCTCGGCCTGAGACGCTTGCCACCAGCGTGCTGACCTGTGACAGCTCAGTCAGTTCGCCATTTGGATAGATGAGCTCAATTTGCGTTTGCGGCTTTGAGTCTTGCGGGTTGTAGGTATCGTAAGGCAGCTTATAGCTGGAGTCGACAGCGGTATAATAGTCGACGTCAAAGCCGGCCGTGGTAATCAATTCACGCAGCTTGGGCAGCATGAAACGGGTCTGCTGATCATAGACGGCAGATTTGAATGGCCGTCGGTTGATAAAGCGCTGGGCCAGATCGCTTAAGATTTTATCGCTTGAATTCATCCAATGAATAAAATAAGTAGTCAAAACGCCATCGTCAAGCGTTAAATAGTCATTCAAGTCATAATGACCGTTAAAAAACGGCATCAGCAGTCGCGGCATGAACTCGGGCTGGTATTGACTTGGATGCTGATAAAGCCACTTGGCCCGCATCAGCAGGTGATCCAAGATGACCTCCATCGAGCGTGAAACTGGATGAAAGTAAACCTGCAGATACATCTGCAACCGACTGAGAATATAGTCCTCAACAGCGTGCATACCATTGATCTCAAAAGCAATGCCATCCTTGACCGGCCGCATCATGTGCAGAACGCGATCGAGATCGAACTTGCCGTAATTGGTACCTGTATAGTACGAATCGCGCTGCAGATAGTCCATCCGATCAGCATCGACTTGACTTGATATCATCTGAACCACCTGTGGATTTTGATAGGTGTGATCAATCACGCTGGCGACTTTTTGAGGAAAATCATTGCCGACGCGGCGCAGAATGCGATTGATATTGGTTGATTCACTGGTGATGATGCGCCGCGTAATCTGCTCGTGGTCAGTGTGAAAGATATGTTCAAACGTATGCGAGTAAGGCCCATGTCCCAGATCGTGAAGCAGTGCCGCGCAAAGGGCTACGGGGCGCTCTTGATCGTTCCACAATCCATCTTGAGGCGCTTGCTGCGGATAGTTGCGCTGAAAAAGGTTGCAGATGCGGCGCGTGATCTCATAAACGCCCAGACAATGGCCAAAACGAGAATGCTCGGCGCCATGAAAGGTCATTGAAGAGGTGCCGAGCTGTTTGATACGGCGCAGTCTCTGAAATTCCGGCGTGTCAATCAGATCAAGAATGATTTGATTGTCAACGATAATCGTACCGTGGATCGGGTCACGAAAGACTTTTTCGCGCGGCAGCTGTTCATCTTTAAATGTCATGACGAATCCTTTCTTAGAAAAAGCAGTTGGTTTAATTATACAAAATTATTATTTAGCCCGCATTGGTTGAGAAATTAAAAACAATCCGCGTATAATCAAATTGAAAAAATCGAGCAAAGGGGGCCGATGTCTATCAAATCCATTGTACCCGTTAAGGTCAGCTTAAAAACAAAAATGACTCAGGATGGCAAAAGCGATCATTATCATTTTGAAGAAGACGGCCAATTCGTTACGTTGGAAAATGGCCAGCATTATTTACGCTATGTCGAGCATCAAGGCAGCCAAGCCACGCCGGTTCAGTTTCGGTTAGCACCGGATGAGATTCATCTGATTCGCAGCGGCGCGCAGAAGACGCATTTTCGCTTTGCCAATGGCAGCGAGCATCTGACGCACTATCAAACGGAATATGGTCGGATCGCCCTGCGTGTCGTTACCAATCGCTTGGATGCCGATTTGAATCTGGCAGCCATCGCCGGTCATGTTGAGATCCGCTATCAGCTGCTGATGCAGGATCAATTAATCGGTAACTATCAGATTCAATTGCAATTTGGCGTGTAATATCGTATTATGTAGAGTAGACTTTTTGAGACTTTTTGAAGGGATGTGCACCAGTTTGGATTTAACCCATTTGGATTTAAAGGTTTTCGATGGCCAAGACAAGTCGGAACTGTCCATGATCGAAGTAGCGCACGCTATTTTGGCTTACCATGGTGAAGCAATGGCGTTCGCTGATTTGACCAACGAGGTTCAGCAATATCTTGGTAAGAGAGATGAGGAAATTCGGGAACGGCTTTCTCAGTTCTACACGGACCTGAACGTCGATGGCAGTTTTATTTCCCTTGGTGACAATACTTGGGGCCTGCGTGCATGGTACCCATACGAATCAATCGACGAAGCCACGGTTGGCGAAAACGAAGAAGAAGAAGATCGTCCAAAGAAGAAGCGTCGCAAGGTCAATGCCTTCTTGGCAGGGGCTGACGATGACGATGACGTTATCGACTACGACAATGATGACCCAGAAGATGACGATCTGGCCGACGTTGATGATGAAGATGACGGCGACGGCGAAGAAGAAGATTACGACAACCCAGATTACGATGAAGACAATCCACTCGCCGATGACGATGAGGACACCAATCTGGAAGATCAGCTCTCATCAGAAAACTTTGATGATGAAGATGACGTTGAAGACGATGATGACGAGGAATAAATAATACATCGCTCTTGACTAACCTGTTTGGTCTTTGTATTATTTTACTTGGGCTCCCAAGTTTATCTTGGGACTTTTCGTTTTAAAAAGCTCCCTGTTTCAGTGAAATGGGGAGCTTTTTTTGTATTAGAGAACCGGACGCAGTTCCAAAAGGAGAGAAATAATGACTAAATACATTTTCGTAACTGGTGGGGTTGTTTCATCATTGGGCAAAGGGATTATCGCTGCATCTCTGGGTCGATTGCTGAAAAACCGGGGTCTGAAAGTGGCCATTCAAAAGTTTGACCCATACTTGAACGTGGACCCTGGGACGATGAGCCCTTACCAGCACGGTGAGGTTTTCGTTACTGATGACGGTACGGAAACTGATTTGGACTTGGGACACTACGAACGGTTCATTGACAACAACCTCAACAAGTATTCCAACGTTACGACCGGTAAGATCTACTCAGAAGTATTGCACAAGGAACGGCGCGGCGACTATCTGGGACGAACCGTTCAAGTAATTCCACATATTACGGATGCTATCAAAGACAAGATCAAGCGGGCCGGCGAAAGTACGGATGCTGAAATCGTGATTACCGAAATCGGTGGGACGGTTGGCGATATTGAATCACAGCCATTCATGGAAGCCATTCGGGAAATGAAAAAGGATGCCGGTGCCGAAAACGTACTCTACATTCATGCTACGCTGATTCCATACCTGCATGCCGCGGGCGAAATGAAGACTAAACCAACTCAGCACAGCGTTCGCGAACTGCGTGGTCTAGGGATTCAGCCAAACATTTTGGTCGTACGGACGGAAGCACCGATTACTGACAGCATGCGCAAAAAGATTGCCATGTTCTGTGACGTTGATGAAAATGCCGTTATCGAATCCCGCGATGTTAAGGTATTGTACGAGATTCCGCTGAAGCTGCAAAAACAGGGCATGGACCAGCTGGTAGTCGATCACTTTGGCCTTGACGTTCCAGAAGCCGATATGCGCGACTGGACCAATATAATTCACCATATTGAAAATGGTCTGACCAACACGGTAACGATTGCCATGGTTGGTAAGTACACTGATCTGCAGGATGCCTACATTTCAGTTAATGAAGCATTGCGTCATGCCGGTTACCCAGTCAATGCCAAGGTTAAGATCGATCACTTCAACTCTGAGGACATCAATGACGAAAACGTTGCCGAAAAGCTGGGCAAGTACGATGGAATCTTGGTACCAGGTGGATTTGGCTCACGTGGGGTTGAAGGAATGATTGCTGCCATCAAGTATGCTCGTGAAAACGATGTGCCATACCTGGGAATCTGCCTTGGGATGCAGACGGCCTGCATTGAATTTGCCCGCGATGTGCTGGGCTACAAAGATGCCAACTCAACTGAATTTAATCCAAATACTGAACATAACATCATTGACCTGATGCCGGATCAAGAAGATGTTGAGAACATGGGCGGTACGCAGCGGCTCGGTTCTTACCCATGCAAGCTTAAGGCAGGAACCAAAGCAGCAGCTGCCTATGACAACAAGACGATGATTCACGAACGGCACCGGCACCGTTATGAATTTAACAACGAATACCGTGAAGCCATGGAAAAAGCTGGTCTGGTGATCTCGGGGGTTAATCCAGATCGGAACCTGGTTGAAGTCGTTGAACTGCCTAAGAACAAATTCTTCGTAGCAGCTCAATACCACCCAGAGTTCCTGTCACGACCAAACCGTCCCGAAGGCTTGTTTGCCGCATTCGTTAAGGCAGCTGCCGAAAATCAAAAATAATTAGTCTGTATCATAAAAAACGACGCGATCAGAGATGGTCACGTCGCTTTTTAGACTAGCGGCACGTAAGTTATGAAGATTGTTTGAAAAGGTTGTAATTTAGCGGTTTATTAATTATTATTAAAGCTGACTGTTTTAAAAATAAAGAAAGATTCAACTAAAAACAATTATCAATTTGTAAGCGAGGAAAACACAATCATGAAAAAAATGATCATTCAAGGAGGAAACCGACTTTCGGGCGAAGTTACCATCGGCGGAGCCAAGAACAGTACCGTGGCGTTGATTCCGGCGGCAATTCTGGCCGATACGCCTGTTCAGTTTGATACCGTGCCGGATATCTTGGATGTTCACAATCTGATGATTATTTTGGAATCAATGAATGTTAAGTCATCATTCAAGCATGGCGTTTTAAACATTGATCCCACTCAAATCATGGAAGCTGAACTGCCCAGCAAGGCGATCAAGAGTCTGCGGGCTTCCTACTACTTCATGGGAGCCCTGCTTGGCCGCTTTCACCGAGCAACGGTAACTTTTCCAGGTGGCGACAACATTGGTCCGCGGCCAATCGACCAGCATTTGAAGGCTTTCAAGGCTTTAGGCGCCAACGTCAGCGAGTCGGGCGGTACCGTTAAGATGGACGCGCCAAACGGACTGCATGGCACGCGGATCTTTATGGACATGGTTTCGGTCGGCGCTACGATCAACGCGGTTTTAGCAGCGGTGAGAGCCCAAGGAACCACGATCATCGAAAATGCCGCGCGCGAACCAGAAATCGTTGATCTGGCAACCTTCTTAAACAATATGGGGGCTAAGATTCGTGGGGTTGGGACCGATACGATTCGGATTACCGGTGTCGATACGCTGCAGTCAATGAACACGCATACGATCATTGCCGACCGGATCGAAACTGGGACTTATCTGTCATTAGCAGCTGCGATGGGGGATGGGGTCATGTTAAACAACGTAATTCCCGAGCACTTGGAGGCTTATACCAGCAAGCTGATCGACATGGGCGTTGACTTGCAGATCGACAGTGATAAGATCTATGTTCCCAAAACTGATCATCTAAAGCCAATCAGCGTCAAAACGATGCCTTATCCTGGTTTTGCCACTGATCTCCAGCAGCCATTGACGCCACTGCTTTCTAAAGCGGCTGGTGAAAGCACGATTGTTGATACGATCTATCCAAAGCGGGTCAAACACATCCCAGAACTGCAGAAGATGGGAATGGATATTGAGGCGCAGGATGGCCGGATCGTGGTTCGCCATACTGAAAAGCTGCATGGCGCTGATGTCAAGGCTGGCGAGATTCGTGCCGGGGCCTCGTTGATGATTGCCGGATTGATGGCTGATGGCGAAACGGTTATTCATGACGCGGACCACATTCTGCGCGGCTATGACCGGGTTGTTTGGAAACTCAACCGGCTGAATGCCAATGTTAGAATTGAAGAAGAATAGAAAATGACAGAGTAGTTGCAAGTTGAACAAAGATATGTTAATCTGTGAAGGTTGATTATCTATGTTTCAGGCAATGATTCATGGCAAAAGGAGCGTAAAATTTATGAAACAAGGAATTCATCCAGATTACCACTTGGTAGTTTTTGAAGACTCAGCAACCGGCTACAAGTTTATCTCCGGTTCTACGGCTACTTCTCGCGAAACCGTTAAATGGGAAGACGGCAACGAATACCCACTGATCCGGGTTGAAGTTACCTCAGATTCTCACCCATTCTACACGGGTAAGCAAAAGTTCACGCAAGCCGATGGTGCCGTGGACAAGTTCAACAAGAAGTACGGCCTCAAGTAAGCCGCATTTTGACAAAAAAGTCTCACTGCTGGATTTTTCCGCGGTGGGACTTTTGTTTTATCATTATAAAAGTCGAGAAAACTAAATATGCATCGCAAGTTAAACTGGCTGCGCTGGACCGTTGCCGTAATCCTGTTTGTCGTCGGACTGGCTTTGATTTTTAATCAGCAGATCAAGTCGGCTTTGGTTGACAGCTATCGACCGACCGTTACGCGGCAGGCTGTGGTTAAAAATCAAAAGAAAAAGGCCAGCTATGATTTTGACAGCGTCCAGGATCTTAGCCTGCAAAGCGTCGCAGCAGCGCGAGCTAAAAAACAGGCTATTAATGTAATTGGCGAGATTGCCATTCCTGATATTGATATGGTGCTGCCGATTGCCAAAGGAGTCGACAATACCACATTAGCTTTGGCTGCCGGCACGATGCGCGAAGACATGCAGATGGGGAAGGGCAACTATGCCTTGGCTGGACACAATATGGCCAATGGCAGCAAAATCTTGTTCTCACCGCTTTATTACCATGCCAAAAAGGGCCAGATGATCTATCTGACCGATATGAAGCGGGTCTATGAGTATCGAATCTATCAGCGTAAGTTCATCAAGGCAACCGACGTTCAAGTGGTCAATGATACCAAAAATGCCATCGTTACTTTGATTACCTGTGATGATACCGGTAAAGGACGTTTGCTGATCAGAGGAAAGCTGGTCCGCAGCGAGAAATTCTCTCAAGCACCTCAAAAAGCGCAAAAAGCTCTCAGCAGCAAGTATACAACAGGACGCGATCAAGAATAAAAAAGGGATCAGACGTGGTTATCTACGCCTGATCTCTTTTTGCTTATCATTGATTTTACGTCGCTGAATTAATGCTGGTCGTGCAGCTGGTGCTTTACGACATCCAACCAATAAGGAAGCGCCTCGGCCAAGCTGTCGTAGGTATCTTGGAAACGATGCGTATACCAGGGGTCGGGAATTGACGTACCAGCTTTGCCTGGCACCACGTCAAAGGCTTGATGAATCTTAAAGCGATCCTCTTTTGGCGCGATGGCTTTAAGATGCCGAATGTTCATGTCGTCCATGCCGATGATCAGATCAGCAGTGGCGAAATCTGCTTGAGTGATGGGACGCGAGATGAGCCCCTCAGTCGGCAGATGATACTTATGCATGATCTTAAGCGCGCCTGGATGCGGGCCGTTGCCTTCTTCTTCATAGCTGGTTGCGGCTGAGTCGACTTGGACTTGATCGGCCAGGTGATTTTGGGCGATCATTTGTCTAAACATTGCCTCTGCCATTGGGGAGCGACAGATATTGCCCAGACAGACAAATAAGACTTTCATAAAAAAGCTCCTTATAAATGGTTTTACAGCTTAATTTTATAAAAGATTAAGTTTTAGTGCAAAACAGCAAAATTATTTTATTCGCCTGGCATTAACTGTTATGATTAAGAAAATCAATTTCCTAAGGAGGAGTATTTTATGATGGCAGCAATTATCGCTGTAGTAGTCGTTATTCTGCTGATCGTTTGGTACGTCAGCATCTATAACGGCTTTGTCACTACGCGCAATCAGGTTGAAGAATCAGCCAGCCAGATCGACGTGCAGCTGCAGCGGCGAAACGACTTGATTCCCAACCTGGTCAACACGGTTAAGGGATACAGCAAATATGAAGCCGGAACGCTGGAAAAGGTAACGGCTTTGAGAAATCAGTTAGCCGGAATGAATATGGAAGACGATCCGCAAAAAACAATGGAAGTCTCCAACCAGCTGAGCGGTACTTTGAAATCATTGTTTGCCGTAAGCGAAGCCTATCCAGATCTAAAAGCCAGTGCTGAATATCAAAAGCTGATGGAAGAACTGACCAATACGGAAAACAAGATTGCCTACTCACGCCAGCTTTACAACAGCTGCGTACGGCGCTTTAACGAAAAGCTGCAGGCATTTCCTTCCAACCTGGTCGGCAAGATTCATCACTTTACGCAGTTTGAATACCTGCAAGTACCAGTTGAGGCTCGAGAAACGCCAAAAGTTGAATTTTAAAAACGGTTTGGGGTAACGCATGCTTTATCAACAGATTAACATGAATAAGCGGCGGACGGTCTATGTGGTCTTTGGCTTTTGTCTGCTGGTTGCGCTGGTAGGAGCTGCAGTTGGCTACTGGCTGGCCGGATCAACCGTTGTCGGCATCACCATGGCATTAGTGATTGCCTTGATCTATGTCTCAGTCATGATTGGGCAGTCAACGGATGTCGTGATGAACATGAATCATGCTCACGAGATTCATTCGGCTGCTGAATCGCCTGAGCTTTGGCATGTTGTTGAAGACATGGCGATGGTCGCACAGGTACCGATGCCGCGGGTCTTCATTATTGACGATCCCAGTCCCAATGCCTTTGCAACCGGCAACGATCCTAAACATTCTGCAGTGGCGGCTACGACTGGCTTGATGCAGATGATGAATCGTGAGGAGCTGGAAGGCGTAATGGGACATGAGATCACTCACGTTCGTAATTATGATATTCGCCTGCAGACGATCGCACTGGCGCTTTCAGCTGCAATCTCATTTTTGGTCAACCTGGTCAGCAATTTTTGGTGGCTGGGCGGGGGCCGCAGTGATGATGATGATGACCGTGGTGTCAATATCTTCGGTATGCTGGCGTCATTGCTGCTGATTATTTTAGCACCACTGGCGGCGGCGATTGCGCAGATGGCACTGTCACGCAATCGTGAATATCTGGCTGATGCTGGATCCGTAGAACTGACGCGTAATCCACAAGGGATGATCAGTGCACTGCGCAAGCTGGAACATGCCGAACCGATGCAGCAGGCTGATCCCAGCAGCGCATCTTTATATATCACTGATCCTGAAGAAAATGCCAAGCGTCATCGCTGGCTGGATCATCTTTTCGATACGCACCCGCCACTGGAGGATCGGATTGCCCGCTTGGAAGAAATGTAGGGCTTGATCAATAGTCGAATCAAGGCTCAAGGTTTGCCTGACGACAACCTTGAGCCTTTTTTGATCCATAAAAATTCAATGCCTTTGCTATTGATAAATTTATAACCCTCGTTTTGTGATCGTAAGGGTGATATAATTAATCAGTTAGACTAGTCGGTACGAAAGTTCAAAAAAACAAATAAAAGAGGAAATTTCCATGAAGATGAGTTTAGCCGAGATTGCAAAGGCAATTCGGGTGCAAAATGATATTGCAAAATGGCAGGACCTAGAAGTAACCAATGTGGCCTTTGACAGCCGTGCTCTGGAAGCTGGGGCACTGTTTATTCCATTAATGGGTGAGCAGGATGGGCACAAATACGTTGCCAATGCGTTTGAAAATGGCGCAGTGGCATCGCTTTGGGCCAGTGATCACGATCTGCCGTCAACTGATCAGCCATTGCTGGTGGTTGATGATCCGCTGCAGGCACTGCAGGAATTAAGTCAATACTATCTGCACAAGATCAATCCATTCGTGGTTGCCGTAACTGGCAGCAATGGCAAGACGACCACCAAGGATATGACGTCTTCAATCTTGGCGACCCAAATGAACGTAACCAAAACGCATGCCAACTTTAATAATGAGATTGGCGTGCCGATTACGCTGCTCAACATGAACCCAAATACGGAAGCCGTAGTGGTTGAAATGGGGATGGATCGTCCAGGACAATTAGACTTTTTGAGCAAGTTGACTACGCCTGACATTGCAGTGATCACGATGATCGGCGAGGCGCATATCGAATTTTTCGGTACGCGCGATAAGATTGCTGATGCCAAAATGGAAATCACGCATGGCTTAAAAGAGGACGGTACGCTGGTATACAATGGCGATGAGCCGCTGCTTAAAGAGCGTGCCGCCAAGCTTAAGCAATACACCAAGACATTTGGCCGAGAACTGGGCAACGATCTGTATGCCACCAGTGTTACGGCTGCACCTAATCATGTTACGTTCCAGGTTAACGAGTGGCCAGGACTGAACTTTGATCTGCCAATGGGGGGCGAATATAACGTCAACAACGCTTTGGCAGCCATCATGGTCGGCAAGCTGCTGCACGTCAAACCGAAAAACATGCAGCAGGCTTTGGCTGGCGTTGAATTAACGGCCAACCGTGCTGAATGGATTCAAGGTGATGCTGGTGAGGCAATCTTAAGTGATGTCTATAATTCGAATCCAACGGCCGTTAAACAGGTTATCAAGACGCTGGCCGCGGTCAAGACCAATGGCCGGCATATTGCCGTATTGGGTGATATGCTTGAGCTAGGCGATGCTTCGGCCAAACTGCATGCCAGTCTGGCTGAGGCCATCTCGCATGATCAGATCGATGCCGTTTATCTGGTTGGTCAGGAAATGAACAACTTAAAAGATCAGCTGATCAAAGACGGTTATCCTCAAGAAGCCATTCACAGCTATGCAGCTGACCAGCTGGAAGAGTTAACGAGTGATTTAAAGTCGGTCCTAACGGCTGACGATGCAATTCTGATGAAGGCCAGCCACGGTATTCATCTGGAAAAGGTACTGGCAGAACTGGCCAGTGCCAATGAGAAGTAATCATAATCATGTCTAGTCATGATTGAATTTTAAGGAGAATTTATTTAAGTGAAATTTGGAGAATTAGGGTTGTCAAACAGCCTGCTTAAAGCCATCAAACGCAGCGGCTATGAAGAAGCCACGCCAATTCAAGAACAAACGATTCCGATGGTTTTAAATGGTGATGACGTAATTGGTCAGGCACAAACCGGGACTGGTAAGACGGCCGCGTTTGGACTGCCGATTCTTGAACACATTGATCCTCAGAATTCGGCAATTCAAGCCCTGATCATTTCGCCAACGCGTGAATTGGCGATCCAGACGCAAGAAGAGCTGTATCGGCTGGGAAAAGACAAGCGGGCCAAGGTTCAGGTCGTCTATGGTGGAGCTGATATTCGCCGTCAGATCAAGAGCCTGAAGCATCAGCCAGAGATTCTGGTTGGGACGCCGGGCCGGCTGCGGGATCATATTCGGCGGCATACGGTTGATTTGAGTCAGATTAATACGCTGGTTTTGGATGAGGCTGATGAGATGCTGAACATGGGCTTTTTAGAAGACATTGAAGCCATCATCAACGAAACGCCGGCAACACGGCAGACGCTACTGTTCAGTGCAACGATGCCGCCAGAAATTAAGCGGATCGGTATGCAGTTTATGAAAGAACCCAAGACCGTACGCATTCAGGCCCAAGAGCTGACGACCGATCTGGTGGATCAATACTACGTTCGGGCACGCGATTATGAAAAGTTCGACATCATGACGCGATTGATTGATGTTCAAGATCCTGACTTAACGATCGTATTTGGCCGAACCAAGCGTCGCGTCGATGAGCTGTCGAAGGGCTTAACGGCACGCGGCTATAACGCGGCTGGTATTCATGGCGATCTGACACAGGATCGGCGGACCAAGATCATGAAACGCTTTAAGGAAGGCAAGCTTGATATCCTGGTTGCCACCGACGTTGCGGCACGTGGACTTGATATCTCAGGCGTTACGCATGTCTACAACTATGACATTCCATCCGATCCCGACAGCTACGTTCACCGGATTGGTCGAACTGGCCGTGCCGGGCATCATGGCGTTTCGTTGACGTTTGTCACGCCAAATGAGATGGACTATCTGCATGAGATTGAAAAGCTGACCAAGGTGCGCATGCTGCCTTTGAAGCCGCCAACTGAAGAAGAAGCGTTTAAGGGGCAGCTGGCCAGTGCCGTCAGTGAGATCGATGAACTGATCGCACAGCCATCCACGCAGCGCTATGCCGACGCCGCGCAAAAACTGCTGGAAACGCATGATGCCCTTGATCTGGCAGCGGCCCTGCTTAATGATATGACCAAAGAAGCTGCCAGCCAGGTACCGGTTAAGATTACGCCAGAACGGCCATTGCCACGGCGCAAGCGTCGTCAGAGCAGTGGCTATCGTGGCAGCAGCTATCGCCATGGCAACTCATCGCATCGCAGTTATCGTGGCGGCAAGCGTACCGGTCAGAGCAAGAGTCGCCGCAGCTATCGCGAAGACTCGCATGGCAAGGGACGCCGCGGCTTTAACATTCGCCGTCGTGGTGGTCAGGAACAATAGATAATGATTCAAGGATTTGGAATTGATTTAACGGAAATTGCCCGCGTGAAGCGTGCCGTTGAAAAGACGCCCAGTTTCGTCAAGCGAATCCTTACGCCGCCTGAATTGGAACAATTGGCAAAATTAGGCGGTCAGCGCCGCTATGAATACATTGCTGGTCGTTGGTCGCTAAAAGAGGCCTTTGCTAAGGCTTGGGGAACTGGAATCGGTCGTGAGGTCGGCTTTCAAGACATTGCGATCATCAATAATCAAAGCGGTCGGCCAATCGTGGTTAAATCGCCATTTGAAGGTCAAGTGTGGGCATCGGTCAGTCATACGAAAGATCTGGTCATGACTGAGATCATTTTGGAAAGGACAAGCGATCAGAAAAATGATTAGCGCACAATTGCGGGATGCCGCTATGGTAGTCGATCTAAAGGCATTAAAGCATAATATCAAACAGCAGCAGGCCGCCTTGCCAGCCGGCAGTCGAATCCTGGCTGTCGTCAAGGCTGATGCCTATGGACATGGTGCCGTACCGGTTGCTCATGCCGCTAAGGAAGCTGGTGTTGATGGCTTTTGTGTGGCCATGCTTGATGAGGGACTCGAGCTTAGAAATGCCGGTATCGATCAGTTGATGCTGGTATTGGGACTGACGCCGGTTCACTATGCGCCGGTTGCGGCTTTAAACGATATCTCGCTGACGGTGGGCAGCGTCAACTGGCTTAAGGAATATGCTGAACTGGCTAAAAATGAGTCGTTACCGCCCCTAAAGGTCCACTTGGCACTGGATACCGGTATGGGACGGATCGGTTTTCGCGATGCTGCCGAACTAAAGCAGGCTTTGGCACTGGTTAACCAGCCAGCTTTTGTTTTTGAAGGAATGTTTACGCACTTTGCCACGGCTGACGCGGCTGATGATACCTACTTTAAGCGGCAGCTGGGACGTTGGCATGACTTTTTGGCGGCTGTTGATCAAAAACCGCCTTATGTTCACATGGCCAATTCCGCAGTCGGTATGTGGCATCGCAAAACGATCGCAGCCAACACGGTTCGGATGGGGATCTCGATGTATGGCTGCAATCCTTCTGGTCATGAGCTGCCTGATTCGCTGGATCTGCAGCCGGTAGCTTCAATCGTTGCAAAGACGACTTTTGTTAAGTATCTGCAGGCTGGCGAATCCATCAGCTATGGCGCGACCTATACTGCACAAAGCGATGAATGGGTTGCTACGCTGCCAATTGGCTATGCGGATGGCTATTTGCGCCGGATGCAGGGCTTTAAGGTCTTAGTGGCTGGTCAGAAATGCGATATCTTAGGGCGAATTTGCATGGATCAAATGATGATTCGGCTGCCTGAGTCAATGCCAATCGGAACTGAGGTCGTTTTGATGGGGAGTTCAAAAGGCAAGACGCTTTCAGCAACCGACCTGGCCGATCATGCCCACACGATCAATTATGAAATCCTGACGAGTATTACACCGCGATTAATGCGACGCTATAAAAACTAGGCAGGCGATGATGAATGGGGAAGATACGGATTCAGCGCGGTGACGTTTATCTTGCGGATCTGTCGCCAGTGATTGGCTCAGAACAAGGTGGCGCGCGGCCGGTACTGATTATTCAAAATGATGTCGGTAACCGCTACAGTCCAACGACGATCGTAGCTGCCATTACGTCCCAGCTGACGAAAAGCACCTTACCGACGCATGTTAAGATCAAAGCAGCCGAATCAGGAATCGCCTGTGATTCGATCATCTTGCTTGAGCAGCTGCAAACGATTGATAAGCGGCGCTTGAAAAAGCATTTAACGCGCTTTGACGATCGGATCATGAAAAACGTCGACCATGCACTGCACATTAGTTTGAATCTATCGTAAATCAAAAAGATCCAGTCGCTGTTGACTGGATCTTTTTTCATGCTGAATCTGGTTTTAATAGTTGGGATGCAGATCTTCGATTTCTGGGACTTCAAAGCCTTTGCGATTCAGCCGTTTGACGATTTTGTCAACCAAAGCCTGATCGGCACTGGCCGGCAGCGTAAACAGAATCTGCTTGTTATGCGTCTGGGTTGGGTCAAGGTTAAGCGAGATGACGTTGGCAATGTCGGTAAAACGGGTAATTTCTTTGGCTGCCGTTACTAAAGCGCCGCGCTCATCAGGGACCGTTACCGTTAAGACATAGCTGCCAGCATTAATGTTCCAGGCTTCAGCCAGCATGCGCAGGACACGGCTGTGCGTCAGGATGCCATAAAAGTGGTTGTCCTCGTCCAAAACAGCAATGTATGGCAGATCACGAATGGTAAAGAAGACATTGAAAAAGGCGGCCTTGATTGAGATAAACTTGGTTGAGTTTTTCAGCAGGCTGGTAACGGGCAGATCCATGTCGCCATGTCGTGATTTATGCCGATAGATGTGCATCTTGTAGATGTTGCCGCGAAAAATCGTCCCCGTCTTGTCTAAAACCGGTACGCAGCGAAAACCGGTATTTTCCAAAACAGTCAATGCCTCTGCCAAGGTGGCATCTTCAGGCAGCGTGGTTAGTTGATCCTTGGTTTTGATCAGAGAGTTAAAAATCATGCTATTGCCTCCAATTAAGTTGCAGTCTGTGGATTATCTATCAACATGATAGCACAAGTCGTAATGGTCTAATCAGCAAAAATAGCGTGGGCATTTGCTTTTTGATTGATCGTCACTTGCGGTATAATAATTGCACTGATGCTGGACGGGGTACGGCTCCGTGCGGCCTTTTTGCGTGTAAAGAAAGGTGATTCTAATGAAAATGATCGTAGGATTGGGCAATATTGGCTCTCGTTATGATGAAACGCGGCACAACAGCGGCTTTATGGTTGTTGAACAGATCGCGCGTGACTATCAGCTGGGGGCCTTTAGTCATACTAAATACGAAGCCGTGGCTGCCACGGGGATGATTGACGGTGAAAAAGTAATGTTGGTCAAGCCAACCACGTTTATGAATGATTCTGGTCGTGCCGTGAAGCCATTGATGGACTACTATCAAGTTGATCTGGCTGATCTGGTTATCGTTGCCGATGATCTGGACATGCCGGTTGGCCGCGTGCGTTTGAAGACGCATGGCGCTTCTGGCGGCCACAATGGTTTAAAGAGCATCATTCAATACCTGGGAACCAAGAATTTCAATCGGGTCAAGCTGGGAATCGATCATCCCCAAAACGGCACGGTGGTCAGTCATGTGCTGGGCCGCTTTACGCCACAGGAGCGCCCTGCTTTTGATCAGGCCGTGGCGGTTGCGGAAAAAGCCTTGATCGACTGGGTTCATGGCGAGACGTTTGACCAATTGATGAATCAATACAACTAATCAAAAAGGGGCTGGCATAGTGCGGCTGACGGAATTTATCGAATCGACCAAGGATTTTAAAACGATTCTGACAACGATTCGCGATCAAAAAAATCAATTGATTACTGGGGTTGCCGGCTCCGCTAAGACACTGTTGCTGGCGGCGCTGCATGAAAAGCTGACGCAGCCGCAGCTGATCATTGTCGATAGCCTTTATCATATGCAGAAGCTGGCAACTGATCTGGAGAACCTGCTGCCTGATACTGAAATCTATCAGTTTCCAGTTGAAGAGGTACTGGCAGCTGAAGTAGCGACCAGTTCGCCTAACTACCGACTACAGCGGGTATTGGCCCTCAATGCACTGCAGCAGCAGACACCCGCCATTGTGATTGCCTCGGTGGCAGGACTGCGCCGAAATTTGATTGCACCAGCGCAGTTTGCCCAGGCCTCGCTGCAGCTGAAACCAGGCATGGAACTGGATCCAACTGAGCTGCGCGCTAAGCTGGGCGCAATGGGCTATCAATATCAGCAGATGGTACTAAGACCTGGTGACTTTGCCATGCGGGGCTCGATTATTGATATCTATGCCTTAAATACCGAGCTGCCGATTCGAATCGATCTTTTTGATACTGAGGTTGATTCGCTGCGTACTTTTGATCCGGAATCTCAGCGCAGTCAAGAAAATCTTGCTGAAGTTACGATTCTGCCGGCAACTGACTTTATCCTGCCCATTACGGAATTTGAACGGGTTGCGCAGGAAATGACCAAAGAGCAGGCTGACCTGCAGGCAGTGGTTGTCGATCAGGAACAAAGACAAGTGCTCAATAGTCATTTTGCCGAACTGATCACGGCGCTAAAAAAACATGAGCTGCCGGTTGAAATGCTGGAATATGCGGATCTGGTCTATCCTGAGGCGGCCTCGCTTTTAGACTATCTGCCGCCAGCTGGCAGTCTGTATCTGGACGATTGGCCACGTATTAAAGAAACGGGTCAGCGTCTGAAAAAAGACGAATTGAGCTGGCTGGACGAAAAAATACAGCATCATGAACGGGGACAGGCCGGTTTTCTGGGTCATGATCCAGAGCAGCTGGTGGCTGATGACGCCCATGCCCAGGCCTACCTGGCGCTGTTTAAAAAAGGAATGGGTGCCAAACGGTTTGCCGCGCTGACTGATTTAAAGACGCGTCCCATGCAGCGCTTCTTTGGTCAGATGGCGCTTTTGAAAAGTGAGCTGCAGCGCTGGCAGGCCCAGGGCGAAACGATTGTCTTACTAGCACAGAGTCAAGAGCGTCGCCAGCAGATGGCTAAGACGATGGCTGAGTTTGGCGTCAAGGCCGTTGAGACAAAACCCGACCAGCTGTTGGAGCATCAGACGCAGCTGACGGCCATGACGCTGGCAAACGGGTTTGAATATCCACAGGCCAATCTGGTCGCTATTACTGAAAACGAGATGTTTGCTCAGGTCAAACAGCGACGGGTGCGGCCGCAGAAACTGGCTAACGCGGAACGGCTCAAAAGCTATGCCGACTTAAAGCCCGGTGACTATGTCGTTCATGTCAACCATGGGATCGGGATCTTTTCCGGCATTAAGACGATGACGGTTGATGGAGCCAATCAAGACTATATGGTGATCAACTATCGCAATCACGCGCAGATCTTTGTCCCAGTCACGCAGCTGGATCTGGTTCAAAAATACGTGGCCAGTGAAGGCAAGGTTCCTCACGTCAATCGACTGGGCGGAACCGAGTGGGCCAAAACCAAAGCACGCGTAGCCGCCAGGGTCGAGGACATTGCTGATGAGCTGGTTGATCTTTATGCAGCCAGAGAAACAGAAAAGGGTTACGCCTTTCCTAAAGACGATTATCTGCAGGAAAAGTTTGAAGCCGAGTTTCCTTATCAAGAAACGCCTGATCAGCTGCGCAGCATCAAAGAAATCAAAGCCGACATGGAAAGCGAGCACCCCATGGATCGGCTCTTGGTCGGCGATGTTGGCTATGGCAAGACGGAAGTAGCGCTGCGAGCAGTCTTTAAGGCGGTTTTAGGCGGCAAGCAGGTGGCCTTTTTGGTTCCAACCACGATTCTGGCCCAGCAGCATTATGATACGATGAAGAACCGCTTTGAAGGCTTTCCGATTGAGATTGCTATGATGTCGCGTTTTCGAACGCCTAAACAGCTTAAAGAAACCGAAGCGAGCCTCAAGAATGGCAAGATTGACGTCGTAGTCGGCACGCACCGGCTGCTTAGCAAAGACGTTCAGTTCAATGATCTGGGACTGCTGGTCATTGATGAGGAGCAGCGATTTGGCGTCAAGCATAAAGAACGGCTCAAACAGCTAAAAAGCAACATTGACGTGTTAACGCTGACGGCCACCCCAATTCCGCGGACGCTGCACATGTCAATGATGGGTGTGCGTGATCTGTCGGTAATTGAAACGCCGCCTGCTGATCGCTATCCAATTCAAACTTATGTGATGGAGCAAAACCAAGCCGCGATTCGTGATGGAATGCTGCGCGAGCTGCAGCGGGGCGGGCAGGTCTATTATCTGCACAACCGTGTCAACGATATTGAACGAACCGTTGCCGAATTGCAGGAGCTGGTTCCTGAGGCCAGGATCGGCTATATTCATGGCAAGATGACCGAAGCACAGCTGGAAGGCGTCTTATATGACTTCGTTCAAGGCGAGGATGACGTTTTGGTAACGACTTCAATCATTGAAATCGGCGTCGATATTGCCAACGTCAACACGCTGTTTGTTGAAAATGCCGATCGAATGGGCCTGTCTCAGCTCTACCAGATTCGGGGACGGATTGGCCGCAGCAATCGCGTTGCCTATGCCTATTTTATGTATCAGCCAAACAAGGTGCTGACGGAACTTGGTGAAAAGCGGCTGGCGGCCATTCGCGACTTTACTGAACTGGGCAGCGGCTTTAAGATTGCCATGCGTGACTTGGCGATTCGCGGCGCGGGCAATCTTTTGGGCAAGCAGCAGCACGGCTTTATCGATTCGGTTGGCTATGATCTGTATGCCGAGATGCTTAGCGAAGCCGTGGCTAAAAAACGTGGCCAGGTTAAAAAGCCGATTGCCAATACCGAAATTGACATCAACGTGGAAGCCTATCTGCCTGATGAATACGTCAGCGACTCACGCCAAAAGATTGCGCTATACAAACAGGTGCGCCAGGCAAAATCAGATCAGGAGCTGCTTGATCTGCAAGGCGATCTGATTGACCGGTTTGGTGATTATGGCGAGCCCGTTGAGAATCTGCTGCTGGTAGGTGAGCTAAAGATGAATGCCGATGCGGCAATGCTGGAATCGATCAAGCGTCAGCGCGACAATCTTGTTTTGACCTTCACCAAGACCGGCAGTTGTGCCATCAAGCCTCCTGAAATCATCAAGGCTCTGGCGGCGACGCGGTTTAAGGCAACGATGGGTCAGACCGATGATGGCCGGCTGACCGTCAGATTAATCATTCAGCCGAAGATGACGCAAAAAGACTGGCTCAAGCAGCTGATCGTCTGCGTACGCGGCATCAATCAGGCGCTTAACGATGCCGATAATGATGCCAAGCATGATTTAAAAGACAAGCAAGAAAAAAGTCATGATCAGGAAAGGAAATAGATAAATGCGGTTAGACAAATTTTTAAAGGTTTCTCGAATCATCAAGCGGCGGACGGTTGCCAAAAAGATTGCCGATCAGGGACGAATCCTGGTCAACGGCAAGCCGGCAAAATCGTCCAGCAGCGTTAAAGCCGGTGATGAGCTGACCATTCAGTTTGGCAACAAAACCGAGACCGTCCGAATTGATCAGATTATTGAGACTACCAAAAAGAGTGAGACGGATCAGATGTATACCATCATTGATGAAAAATTTGCCGAGGACTTCAGCAATCCATTTGACGATTAGCCTTTGATCTGAAGCGATTGTGCCGGTTAGGCTCGATTAACCAAAAATGAGTCAGCAGGTAATTTAGGATTAGGTTGGACAGTTGCTAAAAAATCCTGTTATACTTTGGACAATAATTACAAGGTGAGGAATTCTCAATGAAAGGTCGCAATGTCTACAGTCTTGATACGCCATATGCTCAGCAGAAAACAGCTCAGCAGGCGGCGGATAAGGCCTATGCTCGAAAAATCCACAAGCGCCGCTTTTTAGCGATGATTGGCATAATTGGCGTTTTTGTTCTGGTATTTGGCGTTCAGATCTGGAAAAACCAGCGGCAGCTTGGCCGGGTCAATGCTCAGATTCAACAGACGCAAACGCAGCTAACCAAGCAGAAAAGCAAGCAAAAGCAGCTGAACAGTCACATTAAAGAGCTGAATGATCCTGAATATCTTCAACAGCTGATTCGTTCCAAATACAACTACGCTAAAAAAGGCGAAACGATTTATAACTTTGCTAATTAAGCTAAAAGCGCTTTAAAAATCGTGACAGCGTTTAACTGACGATGTAAGAAAGCGGTTTTGGCTTTTTTTGTTCGCTTTATTACGATAATTGTTCACTTGTAACAATGTTGATTTATGTTATACTCAAAACTGTAAATAAATGATTAATTTTTAATGAGGAGGGCCAGCTAGTTCATGGCAATTGAAGAAGGAGCAAAGGTTTCAGGGAAGATCTCAGGTATTACTAATTTCGGGGCTTTCGTTGATCTAGACGATAATCAGACGGGATTGGTTCATATCAGTCAGATTTCTGATCGCTTCATCAAAGACATTCACGACGTTCTGTCAGTCGGCGATACGGTAACTGTCAAGGTAATGAAGATTGGCAGTGATGGCAAGATCGCCTTATCGATGAAGGAAGCTCAACCTAAGGAAAAACGTCACCACCATGAGGAGCGCGAAAACCATCGCGAACAGGGACACGGCTTCCACGAACGACGTCATGATGAAGAGGCTCATGGTCATGCTTACACTCAAGAGCGCCATGAACACCGTGAATTCAACCATGCACCGCAGCGCGGCTTTTCTGGGGCTCGTCATCACCGGCAAAATGACAGCTTCGACAATATGCTGGCCGGTTTTATGAAGGAAAGCGAATCACGCCTGTCAACGCTGAAACGGCAAACGGATGGCAAGCGTGGGGGCCGTGGCGGTCGTCGCAGCTAAAATGAATCTTCAACAACAGATTAAGCGGCGTCTAACAGGGCACCGCTTTTTTGAATCAGCTGCTCCCTTGGTAGTTGCCGTTTCTGGAGGCGTTGATTCAATGGTGCTGCTGGACGTGATGCAGCAGCTGGTTGATCGTAGACGATTGATCGTTGCCCACGTCAACCATGAATTGCGCAAACAGAGCCAGCAAGAAGAGGCCTTTTTAAAAAGCTACTGTCAAAAGCATCAATTAAAGCTGGCAGTCAGACACTGGCCGATCAAAGAACATCCGCAAACCGGGATTGAGGATGCCGCGCGGACAATGCGCTATCACTTTTTTGCCCAGACGATGCATGCACATCAGGCTGATTTTCTTTTGACCGCGCACCATGCCAATGATCAAGCAGAGACAATGCTGATGAAGATGGTCAGGGGCGGCCAGCTGACGGCACTGGCTGGGATTGAAGATGAGCGGCCATTTGCTGGTAAAACGCTACTCAGACCGCTTTTGACCATTTCCAAGGATCGGCTTTATGAGTATGCCAATATGCATCAGTTAACCTGGTTTGAGGATAATACCAATCAGGACCTTGCTTTGACGCGCAATCGTTTTCGAAATCTGATCGTTCCTGCCATGATCAAAGAGAATCCGCGTTTTTTGGCGCATATGACGGCGTGGCATGAACAGTTGAGCGATCTGCTGACTTTTAGTCAAAACAGCTTGGCGCAGCTTCTGGCACAGATGACGACGGCAAATCAGCTGCAGCTGGCAAAGTATCGACAGCAGCCACAGTCCAGTCGCCGGCTGCTAATGCTGCAATGGCTGAAGAATCAGGCTGTCTATGACTTGACACGATCACAGATCAGGCAGATCGACCAGCTGCTAAACGATGACAAAAAGCCGCAGCAGATCATGCAATTGCCAAATGAACACTGGCTGGTGAAAGAATATGATGTTTGTTGGCTTAAAAACGCGGCTAAAAAGGTCGATAATTCGCAAAAAAAGTCCGCAGCTGTGGTAGAATTGGGCCAATGGCATGAAATCAACGATGAATTGACGTTTGGGGTCTTTAGTAAGGATCAGCTGCCTAAAGACGCCATTGTGCTGGCCAGATTCAAGCTGCCGCCTGATGCCTTGCCGCTGAGATTAAGGGGCTGGCAAAAAGACGATCGGCTGCGCTTAAAAAGTGGCGGCCATCAAAAGGTTCGGCGCGTTTTGATCAACGACAAGGTACCGCAGCCGCAGCGCCAGGAGCAACTGGTTTTGACTACGGCTGCTGAGACGGTGCTGTGGGTAGTTGGCCATAAGTTTGCCTGGCTGGATGAGTCAAGCAGCGCTGCTGAAGACCAAGAATGCCAAATCATTGTAGTTGCCCAACGAAAATGCTAAAAGGAGCAGATAAATGAACAACGATATTGAACGCGTCTTGTACAGCACTGAAGAGATCAATGCTGCTGAAGATCGCCTGGCTAAGCAGATCAATGCCGACTATGCCGACAAAAAGCCGCTGGTGGTTTCAGTGCTGACTGGCGCGGCGCCTTTTTCGGTTGATATGTTTAAAAAGATGACCTGTTACGTACAGCTGGACTTTATTGACGTTTCCAGCTATTACGGCGGCACTGAGTCGACTGGGACGATCAAATTGATTCACGACTTGAAGGCTGATCTGGAGGGCCAAGACGTCTTGATCATGGAAGATATCGTCGACACTGGCCGCACGCTGCGCTATCTGGTTGATCTGTTAGGCGAGCGTGGTGCCAACAGCGTCAAGGTATGTACGCTGCTGGATAAGCCAGAGGGCCGCAAAGTCGAAATCGAGGCTGACTATGTTGGTTTTGTCGTTCCAAACGAGTTCTTGGTCGGCTATGGCCTTGACTATCAGGGCTACTATCGAAACCTGCCATACGTAGGAATCCTGAAGCCTTCCGTATATAGCAAATAGTTGATCAAATAATGGTCAATGATGGTCAATTATGCTATCATTTAGTCCATCAAAATAAATTAAATATTGCCGTTGGATAGGAGGTTGTTATGAACAACAATCGTAAAAATAATGGATTCGCTCATAACGTGCTCTTCTATGCGATAATCTTTTTGTGCATTATGGGAATTGCCTACTTCTTCTTTGGAGGAAGCAGTACGGATACGCAAAGCAAAAACGTTTCCCAAAGCACTTTTGTTACCGAATTGAAGGACAATAAGGTTAAGAGCTTCCAACTTCAACCAGACGGCGGAGTCTACAAGATCACTGGTATCTACCGCAAGCCACAGAAGGTCAGCGGCAGCGATGCCGGGTTCTCGATCGTCGGGCAAAAGAGCAGTACCACGACCAGCTTCCAAAGCTCAGTGCTGGACAGCGACGTAACGCTCAGTCAGCTGCAGAAGTATGCTGAAAAGCACAACGTTACCATCAGCACCAAGGCCGAAGAATCCAACAGTCTGTGGATGAACCTGCTGTTTACCATTTTGCCATTGATCATCATGGTATTTTTCTTCTACATGATGATGGGGCAAGCCAGTCAAGGCGGTCGTGGCGGCGGGATGATGAACTTTGGCAAGTCTAAGGCCAAGCCCGCCAATGCCAAGGAAAACAAGGTCCGTTTCTCTGACGTTGCTGGTGAAGAAGAAGAAAAGCAGGAACTGGTTGAAGTCGTTGAATTTCTGAAGAATCCAAAGAAATTCACGCGGCTGGGGGCCAAGATTCCATCTGGTGTGCTGCTTGAAGGGCCTCCAGGTACTGGTAAGACGCTGCTGGCCAAAGCCGTTGCGGGTGAAGCCGGCGTACCATTCTTCTCGATTTCAGGTTCTGATTTCGTTGAGATGTTTGTCGGGGTTGGTGCCAGCCGGGTTCGTGACCTGTTTGACCAAGCCAAGAAGGCCGCGCCATCAATCATCTTTATCGACGAAATCGATGCCGTTGGTCGGCGGCGTGGCTCTGGCATGGGCGGCGGTCACGATGAACGTGAACAGACGCTGAACCAGCTGCTGGTTGAAATGGACGGTTTTAATGGTGATGAAGGCGTTATCGTAATGGCTGCCACCAACCGGGCTGACGTTTTGGACCCAGCACTGCTGCGGCCAGGCCGATTTGACCGGAAGATTCTGGTCGGTGCTCCTGACGTCAAGGGTCGTGAAGCAATTCTGCGCGTTCATGCCCGCAACAAGCCATTGGGATCAGATGTCGACTTAAAGGAAATTGCCAAGCAGACGCCGGGATTCGTGGGTGCCGATTTGGCCAACCTGCTGAATGAGGCGGCATTGCTGGCTGCACGGCGCAATGAAAACGAGATTTCAGCCGCTGACGTTGATGAAGCCGAAGACCGCGTGATTGCTGGTCCAGCCAAGCGTGATCGGGTCGTTTCGCCAAAAGAACGCGAAACCGTTGCCTACCACGAAGCCGGCCACACGATCGTTGGGCTGGTCTTAAACGATGCACGGGTCGTTCATAAAGTAACGATCGTACCACGTGGCCGCGCCGGTGGGTATGCAATCATGCTGCCGCGTGAAGACCAGATGTTGATGAGCAAGAAAAATGCTGAAGAGCAGATTGCTGGTCTGATGGGTGGCCGGGCAGCTGAAGAAATCATCTTCCATTCACAGTCGTCCGGGGCTTCCAATGACTTTGAACAGGCAACGCAGATTGCGCGGGCCATGGTTACCCAATATGGGATGAGCGACAAGATCGGTCCGGTTGAGCTGCAGAGCTCTGGACAGGTTTTTGCTGGCCAAGGCTATGATCAGGCAGGCTACTCAGAACATACGGCTGCCTTGGTTGATGAAGAAATCAAGCGGATCTTGAATGAAGGTCATGAACAAGCGCTTCATATCATCGAGACGCACCGTGAACAGCACAAGCTGATTGCCGAGGCGCTGCTCAAGTACGAAACGCTGAACGAAAAGCAGATTCTGAGTCTGTACAAGACTGGGAAGATGCCGGAAGCCGATGTTGAAGCTGCTGAAGATGAACAGCATGCCGCAACTTTTGAAGAGTCCAAGCGTGCTTTGGAACGTCGCGAAACTGAAAAAGTAGAGGACGAGCATGACAACGATGCTGAATCGGATCATGCTTCACAAACGCCAGACAGCTCAGCTTCAAACGATCAAAATGACCACCATGACGATCATGATGATCAGGCATAATTGCCAATTAACAGGAGCGTTTTTGACCACTGGTCGCCGCTCCTGTTTTATTATGGAATCAAAACTAGAAAAGGTGACCAATGATGGAAAACAATGACTATTTAGTAAAAAGCATGACCAAGGATGGAATGTTTCGTGCGTATGCAGTGCGTGCTACCAACCTGGTTGAAAAAGCCCATGAGATTCACGATACCTGGAGTGCCAGCTCGGCAGCTTTAGGACGCACCCTTATCGGCACGCTGCTATTATCAACGTCCAGCTTGGATGAAAAAGCCGGCATGACGGTTAAGATTCAAGGCAATGGGCCAGTTGGCTACATCGTCGCTGATGGTACGGCTCACGGCGAGGTTAAGGGCTATATGAAAAACCCGCACGTCAATCTGCCATTGAACGATGCTGGCAAGATTGATGTTGCCGGTGCGATTGGCCGCCAAGGAACGCTTTCGGTAACAACGATGACGCCAGGCGACAAGACGCCTTATACTGGCGAGGTTGATCTGATCTCAGGCGAGCTGGGTGATGACTTTACCTATTATCTGGCCAAGTCGGAACAGATTCCCTCGGCAGTCGGCTTGTCGGTCTTTGTTGAAAAAGATGATTCGATTAAGGCAGCTGGTGGATTTATGGTCCAGGTAATGCCCGGTGCCAGCGATGAGGCCATTACCAAATTGGAAACGGCCATTCAAGGCATGCCGAGAGTATCGGATCTGCTTTTGGAAGGTAAGACGCCAGAAGACATCCTGCATCTGCTGTTCCCTGATGAAGAACTCAAGATGCTGCAGACGATGCCGGTATCATATGCCTGCCACTGCAACAAAAATCGCTTTGCACATGCCCTGGCAACGATCAAACCGGCTGATCTAAAGGAAATGATTGAACAAGACGAAGGTGCTGAAATCGTCTGTCAGTTCTGCGGCAAGAAGTATCAGTTTGACAAGCAGGACTTGGAAGTGATCTTAAAGCAAGCCACCAGCAGCGACCAGGCATAGTCAAGCAAAATCCCGCGCTCATCAGCTGAGCCCGGGATTTTTTGCAGGTTTGGATATTTTTACCAGCCAGCTGCCGGCCTCTGATTGACATTTTGAATCCGACCACTGAAAATTAAGGCAATTGTCAAAAGATAGGTGAGGGATTTGAAAGACGATTTGTTTAAATGGCTGGGTGGACTGGCTTTTCTGAATAACGTTGGCTATAGCTGCGTATGGCCGGTGACGACGATTTATATGCATAATCAGCTGCATCAGTCGTTGGTTCTGGCCGGGGTGGTTCTACTGTGCTATTCCAGTGCCAACGTAATCGGCAGTATTGCAGCAGGCAGCCGATTTGATCGCGGGCATACGT
This sequence comes from Limosilactobacillus mucosae, assembly GCF_013423865.1. Taxonomy (NCBI): domain Bacteria; kingdom Bacillati; phylum Bacillota; class Bacilli; order Lactobacillales; family Lactobacillaceae; genus Limosilactobacillus; species Limosilactobacillus mucosae. The sequence goes on from NZ_CP058954.1 coordinate 224,289, forward strand.
TTGGCTTGAACCTTTTTGGCCAGCTGATTACGCTTCTGGCCGTAACGCTGTTGATCTTTATGCATGGCTGGCCAAGCTATCCCATTTTGTTATGTATTTTTGGTTTTGGCAATGGCTGGATTTTAACCTTGATCAATTCAATGGGGACCAGAGTCAAAAAATATCCCAGCGTTAAGGTCTTCAATCAGCTTTATCTGGCTGAAAACATCGGTCTGGTAGTCGGTACGGGACTCACTGGCTTTATCTATGAACAGGGAATTGGCTGGCTGTTTGTGCTGATTGCCGGGATCTATCTGGTCAGTCTGATTATCGTTGGCATTAAGTTCGCCAAAGTTGAGCTGCATGGTGAGTGCCAAGTCAAACAAGCTGATACCGCATCGGCTGACTTGACTGGCAAGCGCAATCTTTTCGTAATCATCGTTTTGCTGCTCGGGCTGGTGGTCGTCTGGGTCATGTATGAACAGTGGATGAGCAATCTGGCAGTCTATCTAGCACGGTTCGGCATTTCAACGGGGCGTTATGGCATGCTTTGGACGATCAATGGCATTTTGATCATTATTTTTCAGCTGCTGCTTGACTGGATTGGCCGCTACCATGCGACGCTTGATCTTCAAGTGATTCTGGGAGCCTTTTTTATGGCTGGCTCGTTTATGCTGCTGCTTTTCGCGGCTCGCTATGGGCAGTTTGTCTTGGCGATGGTTGTGCTGACGCTGGGCGAGTCGCTTTTGATTCCAGGTGTGCCCGCATATGTCAATCGCTTGTCGCCGGTTGTTCAAAAAGGTCGCGGGCAAGGGATGGTCAATGCATTTTCATCGATTGGCAAGGCGATTGGGCCGCTGTTTGGCGGTTTGGTCATTGAAAGACTGGGCTATCTCAAGTTATTTGCACAATCTGTACGGTTGCTGATCTGATTGTTGGTATGATGATCGGAATAGTGCTGCTGATTTTACGTCGCAGCCTGCAGACCTATGATTAAATTGGAATTGCTGAGGGTCTGGCTTGCTAATCTGGCAATGATTAGGCTACAATCGTTTTGATTGCAATTTTAAGGAGGATATTTTTGTGGAATGGCAAATTGGCAATGTTACGATTCCAAATCAAGTCGTAGTAGCTCCCATGGCTGGAGTTACCAACTCTGCGTTCCGTGTCATCTGTAAAAAGTTTGGCGCTGGCTACGTGGTCTGCGAAATGATTTCTGATCGCGGCATTATGTACCACAACAAAAAGACCCTGTCGATGCTGAAGGTTGAGCCGATCGAACATCCGATGGGCATTCAGATTTTTGGCGGTACAAAGGAGACTTTGGTTCAAGCAGCCAAATTCATCGATGAAAATACCGAAGCTGATGTAATTGACATCAACATGGGCTGTCCAGTCAACAAAGTCGTTAACACCGATGCCGGAGCAAAATGGCTGTTGGATCCAAATAAAGTTTATGAAATGGTTTCTTATGTCGTCGATGCCGTTAAAAAACCAGTTACGGTCAAAATGCGGATCGGCTGGGATGATAAGCACATTTATGCCGTCGAAAACGCATTGGCAGCCGAACGTGCTGGTGCCCAGGCAATCGCCATGCATGGTCGGACTCGCAAACAGATGTATACAGGTCACGCGGATTGGAATATCCTAAAAGAAGTGGCCAATGCATTGACGATTCCGTTTATGGGTAATGGCGACGTTAAAACGCCAGAAGATGCCAAACGGATGCTGGATGAGACGGGAGCAACCGCAGTCATGATCGGCCGGGCAGCAATGGGTAATCCATGGATGCTTAAGCGGACGGCTCATTATCTGGAAACGGGTGAACTGCTTCCAGAAGCTACGCCAGAGCAAAAAATTGCGATGGCCAAGGAGCATTTGGCTGGTTTGGTAGAATTAAAAGGCGAGCATGTTGGCGTTCGTGAGTTCCGGGGACAATCAACCTTCTACATCAAGGGAATTCCTCGGGCGGCCAGAACAAAGGCAGCGTTGGTTGAAGCGGAAACGCAGCAGGAAATGATTGATATTTTCGATCGTTTCTTGGAGGAAACACAAAAGCGGGCGGCACAGCAAGAGATGCATCGTGCTCAACGCCAGGCAAAAATTGAGGAGGAAGACTAGTGTCACAAGAACTGGATCAAATGCGCGTTCGTCGCGAAAAGATGGATGAACTCAAAGCAGCAGGAATTGAGCCATTTGGCCGTCGCTACCATCGCGACCACTTAGCTCAGGATCTGCATGAACAATTTGATCAGATAGATAAAGACGAGTTGCTTGAACAAGAAAACATGGTCAGCATTGCCGGCCGAATGATGCGCAAACGCAGCAGCGGTAAGGCGGGCTTTGCGGATTTCGTTGATCGGACGGGCAAAATTCAGGTCTACGCGCGCAAGGATATGGTTGGCGATGAACAATACCATATCTTTAAGCGGGCCGATCTTGGCGACTTCATGGGGATCAAAGGTGACGTCATCAAGACCAACACCGGTGAACTAACGATTCGTGCGCGTGAGATTACCTTTCTGTCCAAGGCTTTGCGGCCACTGCCAAACAAATGGGAAGGGGTTAAGGATCCAGAAACCATCTATCGTCAGCGTTACCTGGATCTGATTGCCAACCCAGAAAGCTTTAAACGTTTCCATCAACGGACGGCGATTATCAAGGCAATTCGTAAGTACATGGATGACCATGGCTTTACCGAGGTCGAAACGCCAATTTTGAATACTCAGGCTGGTGGTGCCAATGCACGGCCATTTATTACGCACCATAATGCCTTAAACATTGATATGTATCTGCGGATTGCGACGGAGCTTTATCTGAAGCGGCTGATCGTCGGGGGCTTTGAACGGGTCTATGAACTGGGACGGGTCTTTCGTAATGAAGGGATGGACCTGCAGCATAATCCAGAATTTACAACGATTGAAACCTATGCCGCTTACTGGGATCTGTGGGATGTCATGGACGAAACGGAAGGGATCATTAAGGCAGCAGCCAAGGTAGTCTCTGATGATGGCAAGATTACCTATCAAGGCACTGAGATTGACCTTGGCGGCGAATTTAAGCGGATTACGATGAACGATGCCGTTAAGGAACAGACCGGTATTGACTTTAAGAAAATCAAGACCGATGAAGAAGCTCGTCAGCTGGCGGCAGAAAAGCACGTTAAGTATGAAAAATGGTGGTCAAAGGGTCATATTCTGAGTGCCTTCTTTGACGAATTCGTTGAAGACACCCTGATTCAGCCAACGTTTATCTATGAGTTCCCTGTTGAGGTATCGCCACTGGCTAAGCGGAACCAAGAAAATCCTGAAATGGCAGATCGGTTTGAGCTTTACATTGCTGGCGGTGAAATGGGCAATGCCTTTAGCGAACTGAACGATCCAATCGACCAGAAGTATCGTTTTGAAATGCAGGCCAAGGAAAAGGCTAATGGTAACGATGAGGCCGAACCAGTTGATCTGGACTATGTTGAGGCTTTGGAATACGGGATGCCGCCAACGGGTGGTCTGGGGATCGGTATCGACCGTTTGGTAATGCTTTTGACGGATGCCAAGTCGATTCGTGACGTTATTCTCTTCCCAACGATGCGTCCAGAAAAGACTGCTGATGAAGAAGAAAAATAATATTTAGCACACTAAAAACACGTCTTGCAGATCTGCAGCGTGTTTTTTTATTTATCGTTGGAATTAATAAGTAGATGAGCCGCTGATAAATCATAGATTGCAATCTGAATAACAGTTGGTTTCTAATCACTTTTTGTTCGTTAAATAACGAATCATATTGAGCTTTATGGAGCATTAGTTCGTAAACCTAAAATAGATTTAGAAAGTTTGAAAATAGCGTTGACGAACCCTTGGGAAACCTGTATAGTATTTATTGTTGTCAAAGCGATTGGATGGCAGTCAGCTGTTTGGTCGTTAATGATCAGAAAAAACTTCTTGACATTACTTTGACAATTTGATATATTAATTAAGTCGCTGATTTGCTTGGTTTTGAAATTAAATAAATTTCTTCTTGACAGGCAATTAGAGATTTGATAAAGTAATAAACGTTGTGATTAAGCAACATGGTAGACCTTTGAAAACTGAATACAGTTTCGACGAACACAAATGTGCAGGGTCATCAATCATTACGATTGATGCAAAAAACATTTGCGAAGTCAATTCGCTTAATTTAAATTTGAGCTTTTCAAGTTCTTATATTTTATATGAGAGTTTGATCCTGGCTCAGGATGAACGCCGGCGGTGTGCCTAATACATGCAAGTCGAACGCGTTGGCCCAACTGATTGAACGTGCTTGCACGGACTTGACGTTGGTTTACCAGCGAGTGGCGGACGGGTGAGTAACACGTAGGTAACCTGCCCCAAAGCGGGGGATAACATTTGGAAACAGATGCTAATACCGCATAACAATTTGAATCGCATGATTCAAATTTAAAAGATGGCTTCGGCTATCACTTTGGGATGGACCTGCGGCGCATTAGCTTGTTGGTAGGGTAACGGCCTACCAAGGCTGTGATGCGTAGCCGAGTTGAGAGACTGATCGGCCACAATGGAACTGAGACACGGTCCATACTCCTACGGGAGGCAGCAGTAGGGAATCTTCCACAATGGGCGCAAGCCTGATGGAGCAACACCGCGTGAGTGAAGAAGGGTTTCGGCTCATAAAGCTCTGTTGTTAGAGAAGAACGTGCGTGAGAGCAACTGTTCACGCAGTGACGGTATCTAACCAGAAAGTCACGGCTAACTACGTGCCAGCAGCCGCGGTAATACGTAGGTGGCAAGCGTTATCCGGATTTATTGGGCGTAAAGCGAGCGCAGGCGGTTTGATAAGTCTGATGTGAAAGCCTTTGGCTTAACCAAAGAAGTGCATCGGAAACTGTCAGACTTGAGTGCAGAAGAGGACAGTGGAACTCCATGTGTAGCGGTGGAATGCGTAGATATATGGAAGAACACCAGTGGCGAAGGCGGCTGTCTGGTCTGCAACTGACGCTGAGGCTCGAAAGCATGGGTAGCGAACAGGATTAGATACCCTGGTAGTCCATGCCGTAAACGATGAGTGCTAGGTGTTGGAGGGTTTCCGCCCTTCAGTGCCGCAGCTAACGCATTAAGCACTCCGCCTGGGGAGTACGACCGCAAGGTTGAAACTCAAAGGAATTGACGGGGGCCCGCACAAGCGGTGGAGCATGTGGTTTAATTCGAAGCTACGCGAAGAACCTTACCAGGTCTTGACATCTTGCGCCAACCCTAGAGATAGGGCGTTTCCTTCGGGAACGCAATGACAGGTGGTGCATGGTCGTCGTCAGCTCGTGTCGTGAGATGTTGGGTTAAGTCCCGCAACGAGCGCAACCCTTGTTACTAGTTGCCAGCATTCAGTTGGGCACTCTAGTGAGACTGCCGGTGACAAACCGGAGGAAGGTGGGGACGACGTCAGATCATCATGCCCCTTATGACCTGGGCTACACACGTGCTACAATGGACGGTACAACGAGTCGCGAACTCGCGAGGGCAAGCTAATCTCTTAAAACCGTTCTCAGTTCGGACTGCAGGCTGCAACTCGCCTGCACGAAGTCGGAATCGCTAGTAATCGCGGATCAGCATGCCGCGGTGAATACGTTCCCGGGCCTTGTACACACCGCCCGTCACACCATGAGAGTTTGCAACACCCAAAGTCGGTGGGGTAACCCTTCGGGGAGCTAGCCGCCTAAGGTGGGGCAGATGATTAGGGTGAAGTCGTAACAAGGTAGCCGTAGGAGAACCTGCGGCTGGATCACCTCCTTTCTAAGGAATTAATCGGAAACCTGCACATTCGTTGAAACTGCGTTCAGTTTTGAGGGGTCTACCCTCAGCTTGTACTTTGAAAACTAAATAATATTTATTTCTTTATTCACAATTAAACCGAGAACACCGCGTTATTTGAGTTTTATTAACGAAATTAATCGCATACTCAATAACTGAGGTGATCGTAAGATCATCAAGGTTAAGTTATGAAGGGCGCATGGTGAATGCCTTGGTACTAGGAGCCGATGAAGGACGGGACTAACACCGATATGCTTCGGGGAGCGGTAAGTACGCTTTGATCCGGAGATTTCCGAATGGGGAAACCCAATCATCTTAGTCGATGATTGCCTGAGCAGTGAATACATAGCTGTCAGGCGGTAGACGCAGTGAACTGAAACATCTAAGTAGCTGCAGGAAGAGAAAGAAAATTCGATTCCCCGAGTAGCGGCGAGCGAAACGGGAAGAGCCCAAACCAACGAGCTTGCTTGTTGGGGTTGTAGGACTGAACATTTGAGTTACCAAAGTGCGACGTAGTTGAAGTCGTTGGGAAGCGACGCCAAAGATGGTGATAGCCCAGTAAACGAAACGTCACACTCTCAGTTCAGGATCCTGAGTACGGCGGGACACGTGAAACCCCGTCGGAATCCGCGAGGACCATCTCGCAAGGCTAAATACTCCCTAGTGACCGATAGTGAACCAGTACCGTGAGGGAAAGGTGAAAAGCACCCCGGGAGGGGAGTGAAACAGTTCCTGAAACCATGTGCCTACAAGCTGTCGGAGCACATTTACGTGTGACGGCGTGCCTCTTGCAGAATGAACCGGCGAGTCATGATTGCGTGCAAGGTTAAGGTGGAAAAACCGGAGCCGCAGCGAAAGCGAGTCTGAAATGGGCGTACGAAGTACGCAGTTATGTACCCGAAACCAGGTGACCTACCCATGTCCAGGTTGAAGGTGCGGTAAAACGCACTGGAGGACCGAACCCGTATCAGTTGAAAATGGTTGGGATGAGGTGTGGGTAGCGGTGAAATTCCAAACGAACTTGGAGATAGCTGGTTCTCTCCGAAATCTCTTTAGGGGGAGCCTCGAGGTTTAGAATCATGGAGGTAGAGCACTGTTTGGACTAGGGGCCCGTCATGGGTTACTGACTTCAGATAAACTCCGAATGCCATTGATTTTTACTCGGGAGTCACACGGTGAGTGATAAGATCCATCGTGGAAAGGGGAACAGCCCAGATCATCAGCTAAGGTCCCTAAATATATGCTAAGTGGAAAAGGATGTGGAATTGCACAGACAACTAGGATGTTGGCTCAGAAGCAGCCATCATTTAAAGAGTGCGTAATAGCTCACTAGTCGAGTGACTCTGCGCCGAAAATGTACCGGGGCTAAGCATATTACCGAAGCTATGGATGCATCCATCAGGATGCGTGGTAGGAGAGCGTTCCAAGGGCGATGAAGTCAGACCGTAAGGACTGGTGGAGCGCTTGGAAGTGAGAATGCCGGTATGAGTAGCGAAAGACAGGTGAGAATCCTGTCCACCGAATGACTAAGGTTTCCTGGGGAAGGCTCGTCCTCCCAGGGTTAGTCGGGACCTAAGTCGAGGCCGAGAGGCGTAGACGATGGACAACAGGTTGATATTCCTGTACCAGTTGATTGTGCTTGAGTGATGGAGTGACGCAGAAGGCTAAGCGATCCGGACGATTGGAAGTGTCCGGCCAAGCAGCAAGTCAGTTGATGAGTCAAATGCTTATCAGCGGGTTGACAAGCTGTGACGGGGAGCGAAATTATAGTAGCGAAGTCGTTGATGTCACGCTGCCGAGAAAAGCTTCTAGCGAATAATCAACTGCCCGTACCGCAAACCGACACAGGTAGTCGAGGAGAGTATCCTAAGGTGAGCGAGCGAACTCTCGTTAAGGAACTCGGCAAAATGACCCCGTAACTTCGGGAGAAGGGGTGCTGATCGCAAGATCAGCCGCAGTGAAAAGGCCCAGGCGACTGTTTATCAAAAACACAGGTTTCTGCAAAATCGTAAGATGAAGTATAGGGGCTGACGCCTGCCCGGTGCTGGAAGGTTAAAAGGAAGAGTTAGCTTCGGCGAAGCCCTGAATTGAAGCCCCAGTAAACGGCGGCCGTAACTATAACGGTCCTAAGGTAGCGAAATTCCTTGTCGGGTAAGTTCCGACCCGCACGAAAGGCGTAACGATCTGGGCACTGTCTCAACGAGAGACTCGGTGAAATTGAATTGCCTGTGAAGATGCAGGCTACCCGCGACAGGACGGAAAGACCCCATGGAGCTTTACTGTAGCTTGATATTGAGTGCTTGTACTGCTTGTACAGGATAGGTAGGAGCCATAGAAGCCAGGACGCTAGTTTTGGCAGAGGCGTTGGTGGGATACTACCCTTGCATTATGATCACTCTAACCCGCACCACTGATCGTGGTGGGAGACAGTGTCAGGTGGGCAGTTTGACTGGGGCGGTCGCCTCCCAAAAGATAACGGAGGCGCCCAAAGGTTCGCTCAGAATGGTTGGAAATCATTCGCAGAGTGTAAAGGCACAAGCGAGCTTGACTGCGAGACAGACAGGTCGAGCAGGGACGAAAGTCGGGCTTAGTGATCCGGTGGTTCCGCATGGAAGGGCCATCGCTCAACGGATAAAAGCTACCCTGGGGATAACAGGCTTATCTCCCCCAAGAGTCCACATCGACGGGGAGGTTTGGCACCTCGATGTCGGCTCATCGCATCCTGGGGCTGTAGTCGGTCCCAAGGGTTGGGCTGTTCGCCCATTAAAGCGGTACGCGAGCTGGGTTCAGAACGTCGTGAGACAGTTCGGTCCCTATCCGTCGCGGGCGTAGGAAATTTGAGAGGACCTGTCCTTAGTACGAGAGGACCGGGATGGACATACCGCTGGTGTACCAGTTGTTCCGCCAGGAGCATCGCTGGGTAGCTATGTATGGATGAGATAAACGCTGAAAGCATCTAAGCGTGAAACTCGCCTCAAGATGAGATTTCCCATTCCTTATGGAAGTAAGACCCCTCAGAGATGATGAGGTAGATAGGATGGAAGTGGAAGTGCCGCGAGGCATGGAGCGGACCATTACTAATCGGTCGAGGACTTAACCAAGTTTAGGGTGTTTCGATTGAACGTGAGAAGAATAGATATTGTTTAGTTTTGAGAGTGCAAGCTCTCAATCCTGAAAAGGATTAGTGTGGTGATGATGGCTTGAAGGATACACCTGTTCCCATGCCGAACACAGAAGTTAAGCTTCAACGCGCCGAAAGTAGTTGGGGGATCGCTCCCTGCGAGGATAGGGCATTGCCATGCATTATTCCGGCATAGCTCAGTTGGTAGAGCACCTGACTGTTAATCAGGTTGTCGTCAGTTCGAGTCTGACTGCCGGAGTCGTTGAAATACTGATCGGTATTTCTTTTGCCAACTTAGCTCAGCTGGTAGAGCATCTCCCTCGTAAAGAGAAGGTCGTAGGTTCGACTCCTATAGTTGGCATAATAAACATTCGTTAAATGTTACAAAGTTTGATTTATCAACGTTTTTCGTCGGTATATCAAGCTTTGTTTTTGTTTATTGCGAAAAGTGCTGCACACGTTTTGACAAGAAAAACTCGAATCTGCTAGTTGTAACTGAAAAGCTCCGTACTGGGCTGATGTCCGAGATACGGAGCTTTTTATTTTGAGCTGAGTGAGGCCGACATGCAGCTGATGAGCAGTTTGGACAAAAATGAGAGTCAGTTTTTTGATCACCGTGATCCAGCCGCAATTGAAAGCATTACGCGACTAACCCAGTTTAAGGAGGAATTTTTTGTGAAAGCAGCAGTATTTATCGCTCCAAGACAGATTGAGGTCCAAGAGACTGCCAAGCCAGAAATCGATGGTGAAAACCAAGCTATCATTCGTGTCGTTCGAGCAAGTGTCTGTGGCTCTGATCTGTGGTGGTACCGCGGTATTGCCAAACGAGAAGCCAATACGCTGGTTGGTCATGAGGCAATCGGGGTTGTTGAACAGGTGAGTGCAGACGTCAGCCAGATTAAAGCGGGCAACTTTGTAATCGTACCGTTTACTCATGGCTGTGGACATTGCGTGGCCTGTTTGAACGGCTTTGAAGGCAACTGTCTGAATCAAAAGCCAGGATCTAACGGCGGCTATCAAGCAGAATTCATGAAATATGAATCAGCTGACTCCGGACTGGTAAAGATTCCTGGTGCGCCAGCCGACTACACGGATGAGCAGCTGGCCTCGCTGCAGACGCTTTCTGACGTTATGGCGACCGGCTTTCATGCGGCCAAAAATGCTGAGGTCAAGCCAGGCGATACGGTTGCAGTGATTGGTGATGGCGCGGTTGGCCTGTGTGGCGTAATCGGTGCCAAGCTGTTGGGCGCGGAAAAGATTATCCTGCTCAGCCACCACGAAGATCGAGCAGCTTTAGGCCGAGAATTTGGTGCTACTGACATTGTTGCCCAAAAAGGTGCCGCTGCCGTTCAGCAGGTATTGGCCCTGACTAAAGAAAATGCCGGTGTTGACGCTGTTTTGGAATGTGTTGGCACGGCTGGGGCCATTGATCAGGCTGGCCAGATTGCACGACCGGGAGCAGTGATTGGTCGCGTCGGCGTACCGCATGCTGAACCAAAATCCAACCAGCTGTTCTGGAAAAACATCGGTCTGCGTGGCGGAATTGCCTCGGTTACCAAGCCGGATAAGGAATTGCTGCTCAAGGCCGTTTTGGATGGGGAGATTAACCCAGGCAAGGTCTTTACCAAGAGCTTTGACCTTGATCACGCTGCTGATGCCTATGCAGCAATGGATCAGCGCCAGGCCATCAAAACGCTGCTGGTAATCGATTAGTCGTTGGTTTGCCGTCTTGATTATGTCTTAAACATTATTGGTGGTCTTTCTTAAGCACAATTAAAATTTGATGATATAATCACTTAAAAGACATAAGAGAGGCGAAAAACATGAGCGACGTGGATATTGAAGAGATTCGCTTGCTAACGAAAAAAGGACTCAATGAGCTGCTGGAACAGGCCCATCTGGAACCGGATGATCTGTTCGTCTTGGGCTTGAGTACCAGTGAGGTTCAAGGCAAGATGATCGGCAAGCATTCCAACATTGAAATTGGCCGGACGATTGTCAAAACGATTATTGAGACTTTAAAACCGTTGGGCGTTCATTTGGCCGTACAGGGATGCGAGCATTTAAACCGAGCGCTGGTGGTTGAAAAAGCGGTTGCCAAGGCTAAAGGACTCGAGATCGTCAGTGTCTTTCCCCAGATCAATGCCGGTGGCGCCGGTCAGATTGCCGCCTTTGAAAACTTTACTGATCCCGTTGAGGTCGAACATGTCGTTGCCAATGCTGGCATGGATATCGGTGATACGTTTATTGGTATGCATGTTAAGTTTGTCCAGGTGCCAGTTCGTACTTCAGTTAAGGAGATTGGTCAGGCCCACGTGACTTATCTGCGCACACGGCCAAAATATATTGGCGGACCACGGGCAAAATATGAGTGGGATCCATTCAACGAAAAATAAAACGGGACAGGTGCTTGAAATTGTGCATGTGCATGATTTTAAGCACTTTTTTTAGTTAAAATCTCAACAGATAATTGTTATCGCTTACAATTGTCTTTAATGATAATTTTATTAACTAACAGTATAGATTAGCATTCAATTTTAAAATTTTGTGAACATTTATTACTTTTTAAGATGATGCGCAAACGATTCCAAAATGCCTTGATATCACGATTTACCTCTTGGAATACCGGCACTTGGTTTGACGGAATGAAGATAAACAGTATATAATAGTAAACGTTATTTTAAGGAAATTGTTACTTTCCTTTAATCTTTTGACTTTTTCAATAATTTGACTGAGCTTTTATTAGATTCAATCAAAATTTGGAGGAAATGGAATGGATAAGCAAAAACAATTAGACACGTCCTTCTTCGGGCAGCCAAGAGGACTGGCTACGCTGTTCTTCACTGAAATGTGGGAACGGTTCAGTTACTATGGGATGCGTGCCATCCTGCTGTTCTACATGTACTACGCCGTCAGCAAAGGCGGTTTGGGCATGGACCAGGCAACGGCTGCTTCGATCATGTCAATCTATGGTTCGCTGGTATATCTTTCTGGGGTGATTGGCGGCTGGCTTTCTGACCGGCTTTGGGGGCCAAGAAAGACCGTCTTTATTGGTGGGGTTTTGATCATGTTTGGTCATATTGCTCTGTCATTGCCTGCTGGGACGACGGCACTTTATGCTTCAATTATTTTGATCGTTATCGGGACTGGGCTTTTGAAGCCAAACGTTTCTGAAATGGTCGGTGGCCTGTACAGTGAAGAAGACCGGCGCCGGGATGCCGGGTTCTCAATGTTCGTCTTCGGGATCAACTTTGGGGCGGCTATTTCACCAATCGCGGTTCCTTGGGCTGCCAACGGTTTTGGCCTGCACCTGTTTGGCAACGAAATGAACTTCCATGCTGGTTTCTCACTGGCTGCGATCGGGATGTTCTTTGGCTTGCTGCAATACTACATTGATGGTAAGAAGTATCTGTCAAAAGACAGCCTCTACCCAGATGACCCAATCGACAAAGAAGATCTTAAGCCAATCATCAACTGGACGATCGTTGCCGTAGTTGTCTTGGCAATCATCCTCGGTCTGATGGGAGCCATGGGTCAGCTGAACATCAACAGCATCATCAATTTGATTACAGTTATTGCGATTGCTTTGCCAATCATCTACTTTATCATGATGCTCAACTCCAAGAAGGTTACCAAGGTCGAAAAATCACGGGTTGTAGCCTACATTCCGCTGTTTATCGCTGCGGCAATCTTCTGGGCAATTGAAGAATCTGGTTCGGTTGTGCTGGCACTGTTTGCTGCTCAACGGACGGTTCTGCACATTGGGGGCTGGCACTTTGCTGCTGCCAACTTCCAGACGCTGAACCCGCTGTTTATCATGATTCTGACGCCATTCTTCGTTCACCTGTGGAGTCACTGGAAGAACCAGCCAAGTGCTCCTGGCAAGTTTGCTGCCGGTCTGGTTATCGTTGGTCTTTCATTTGTCTGGATGGCACTGCCTGGCTTGATTCACGGCACGACTTCTGGGCGGGTCAGTCCATTCTGGCTGGTCGGCTCATGGTTTATCTGTGAAATCGCCGAAATGCTGATCTCGCCAATTGGTCTGTCAATCACGACTAAGCTGGCACCAGTTGCATTCCGTTCACAAATGATGAGTATGTGGTTCCTGGCCGATTCTGCAGGCCAAGCCGTCAACGCACAAATCGTTAAGTTCTACACGCCAGGTACGGAAATTCAATACTTCCTGATTGTTGGTGGTGTAGCAATCGTCTTCGGGATCGTGCTTTGCTTCTTTGTTAAGCGAATTCACGGCTTGATGGAAGGCGTTGACTAATAAAATCAATTAACGTTCGCGATTTATTTCGCGGACGTTTTTTAATTCATCTGGGATTATGTTATCCTTACTTTCAAGGGGGGATGAGAATGATTAAGCTGGCAGTCAGCAGCGATAATCACCTGGATGTCAACCGAATCATGTCAACGCGAGCCTTGCACATTCAAGCAAGCTGGCTGTTAAGGCATGATATCGACTACTATCTATATGCCGGTGATCTTTACAACAATTTTGGCCGAACGCGGCGCTATTTTGCTGCTTTACAGCGCTTGGTTGGCGAACGGGTTCAGATCTATTATGTCCTGGGAAATCATGATATGCTGTCGCACGCGTCATACCAAGACGTTGAGCACCTGGCGGATCCAATGTACCTGCACAATCAATACGTTGATCTGCCGGGGACGGACTGGCGCTTAATCGGTAATAACGGCTGGTATGACTATTCATTTTCTGACTACGCTCAGCAGCCGCAGCGAGTAACCCAATGGAAAAAGGTCTACTGGGTTGATGCCGCTATCAAACAGCCCATATCTGACCCGCAAAGAATGGGACTGGTGCTGAATCAGGTTGAACAGCAGCTGACAATGGCTCAGGCGGCTGGCAAAAAAGTGATTTTTTTAACTCACTTCGCACCAAGAAAGGCTTTGCTGAGTCCCAAACCGTCATTTGTCCAAAGTCAAAGACAGTTGAAAACCTACCAGATGATCAATGCAATGATGGGCAGCGAGCGTTTAGGCAGACTGCTGGAAAAGGCTCCGCACGTAAAATACGTCTTTTATGGTCATCTGCATAGTATTCATGATCCACTAAAAGCAGCCCATCTGGTTTATCTTAATCAGGCTGTTGGCGTCAAGAAAGCCAAGCGGACTGAGTGGCAGTATGATAAGTTTGCGGAGCAATGGGAGCATCGTTTGAAGATAATTGAGTTAAATAATTAAAAAAGGTCTTGCTTTTATTGGCTAAATTAGTTATTATATTTATTGTTAATTGTTACTGATTGTTTTCAATAACAGTTAAGCTCTTATGGAGGAGTAGCGAAGTGGCTAAACGCGACGGTCTGTAAAACCGTTCCTTCGGGTTCGGCGGTTCGAATCCACCCTCCTCCATTATTATTGGGCTATAGCCAAGTGGTAAGGCAACGGTTTTTGGTACCGTCATGCGCTGGTTCGAACCCAGCTAGCCCAACTGATGAAGCATCGCGCTGGCGGTGCTTTTTTTGTACGCTTTTTTAGTTTTTTTGAAAAGAGGATTAAGATGCCAAAACAAGGACAGTTTGCCAAATCAGTTCGCCAAAAAAAGCTGAATGATTTTAAGGTTAAGCGTCATGATCAAGGAGCCGTGATTGATGAAACGCAGCTGACGGATTTTTTAACGGTCCGTTTTGCCTTGACGATTAAAAAGAAACTGCCAAGCGTTCAGCGCGAGTCGGCACAACGACTGCTGCAAGAGATTGCACCGCGTTTGCGGAATCAGGATGGTCGGTTGGCTGATTTGATGGCTGAATTGATCGTCGAGCTTAATGCCAAGACGCCATGGCAGTTTTTCTGGCAAATCAGCGATTTTTGGCCAGTGCTGCAGAAATTTCTGCAAAAAGAGGTCCCAGCCGTTCCGCTCAGTCAGCGTATCTTGATCAGGCAGGTGCTGAGTCAGACTGAGTTGGAACGCATGTTAGGACAGGCGCTGACTCAAAAAACAGCGGCTGCAATGCTGTTGGGACAGGGCCAGGCTGAGGCAGCTAAGATTAATCAGCTGAGTGGGCTGCTGATGGCCGATTTGTACCAGGAAACGCATCTGAACTGGCAAAAGGTTCGCCAATTGCTGGCGCCGTTTGCTTTTTCGATTGATGAAGAACTCGATGAAACAACCAGACAGTGGCTGCGAGATTTGACAGCATTGTGAAAATAAAAACGTGCATTCTGGCTTAATTTGATTTATAATGGCAATACTAATTTTAAGTAAGTTAATAAAGGGCTGTGGCGGAGCTGATTGCCATAGCCCTTTTTGCGTGCTTTTTAAGTTTTAGGAGGGATTTTTTTGAACGGCAGGCATCCATACTGGGCCATTTTTTCAGCGGCCTTAATGACTTTTATTGGTGTTTTAAACGAGACCTCGATGAACGTTGCCTATCCGGTCTTAGCCAAGGAATTTGGCGTCTCGCTTGATGTCGTTCAGTGGATTACCGGCGGCTATCTGCTGATGGTGACGATCGTAATGGGAACTACGGCTTATTGCTTAAGGCAGTGGGTAGCGCGCTGGCTGCATCTGGCGGCAGTTTCGGCATTTGTGATTGGTGATCTGATCTGCGCGTTGGCCGTCAATTTTCCAATGCTTTTAGCAGGGCGGTTGATTCAGGCAATTGCGACGGGCTTTTCAACGCCCATGATGTTCTTTTTGATTTTTACTCAGATCCCGCGTGAGCGCTTAGGTGTAATGAATGGCGTAGCGGGAATGGTGATTTCGTTGGCGCCGGCTTTGGGTCCGACATATGGCGGCGCCGTGCTGGCAGCTGGATCTTGGCGCGTTATTTTCTGGCTGATTCTGCCGCTGGCACTGTTAAGTCTGATTGCTGGTCAATTGACGATTCGCAACCAGCCGTTTGGCAATTCACAGCCGTTCAGCTTTGGGGCTCTGTTTTTGCTGGCCGGCAGTCTGTTCAGCCTCGTCACCGGTGTTGCTAGGTTTGGCAAATCAGGCTGGACGAGTTCATGCTGGCTGCTCTTATTGCTGGGCTTGATTCTATTTGGCGGTTTTGTCTGGTTAAATCAGCACGGTAAAACACGGTTGTTTGATCTGGGCGTCTTTGCGCAATCGTCCGTACGGCTTTCGGAATGGACCTATTTCAGTCTGCAGTTCATCAACATCGGTGCATCATTGGCACTGCCGATCTATTGTGAGTATGTTTTGCATGCCTCATCACTGACTGCTGGAATGGTTCTATTGCCAGGATCGCTTTTAGGGGCGGTGATGGCACCGTTGTCCGGCTTTTTGGCAGATCGTTATGGCTATGGCCTGCCGACTCGTCTGGGCAGCATTTTGATCGTTTTAGGAACGACTGGACTGCTGGTCTTCCAGTCTCAGCTGACGCCACTATCCGTAATGGTACTTTTTATCGTAATGCGGCTGGGCTTTAATGCGGCCTTTTCCAATACGATTGCCAATGCCTCGACCTTGGTGGCAAAAGAAAAATCAACCGACGTTAATTCAATCTTTAATATGACGCAGCAGTTTGCCGGTTCATTAGGCGTTGGCATCATGACTGCCTTGATTGCGCTCAGTCAAAACCAAGGACAAGGATCAATGGCGCTGAGAACGTTTAAAGGCAGCCGCCTCGATTTTTGGCTGCTGGTGATCTTGGCATTCAGCGTCTTGGTCGCGGTCTGGCTTAATTTTTCCCGCCAGCAGCAATTGAAGAACGCGGCCACTAAATGATGCGTCAATAAAATAGTCAAGCCGTTCGCTTGATGATCATCAAAATGATATAATTTTATTCGATACTTAAATCGGCAAAAGCTTGCCAGAAAGAAGAAAAATTGCCATGATTGCGCAGATACAGCATTTTTTGGTTGACCAGCAGATTTTTACGTTGTTTATCTGTCTGGCGCTCGGTTATGTCCTGGGAAATATCAAACTGTTTGGGACCAATTTTACGCTTGGCTCAACCGTGGGCACGCTGGCGGTAGCATTGGTGGTCGGTCAGGCTGGGAGCTTTCCGCGTGATAAGATGCTGGGAACGATCTTTTTTGGCGCTTTCATGTTTTCCATCGGTTACCGGATCGGTCCATCTTTTTTGGTCAGTATGAAGCTGTTTGGTGGACGGATGATTGCCGTGAGTCTGTTTTGGTTGTTGGCCGCTTTTCTAACCTCGTGGGGCTGTTTTGTCCTGTTTCATCTGGGACCAGGCGTGGCTGCCGGAACGATTGCCGGTTCATTGACGCAGTCGGCTACGGTTGCCAGTTCGCTGCAGGCCTTGGAAAATCTGCCGATCACCAAGACGCTGCGGCTGTCCTATGAAGCTCAGCTGCCGGTTGCCTATGCGCTGACCTATGTCTTTGGCACGCTGGGCGTAATTATCTTGCTGCGCGATGTTGCGCCGCGTCTGCTAAAAATTGATGTTCCCAAGCAGGGAGATCGGATGGCCAGAAAATACCACTTTCACGCGCCCGCTCCTGATCCGACCTGGCGTCGAACCTACCGGCTGGCTGCTGAGTCGCCGCTGGTTGGCAAAAAGATTCGTGAGATTAATGAATTCTTTGATTTACGCTTGATTGCGCTGGCGGCCTTTCATCAGGATCGCATGACCGACAAGCTGGAATATGTTCTGCAGGCAGGTGATCGCCTGACTTTGATTGGCTATGCGCTGCATTTTGATGATTTGACGGGAATTACCGGGTTGACGGAGGTTTTAACGCCAACCAATGCCCCGCGCGAACGAAAATTTGTCCTTGGCAAAAACTTTGATCCCAGCACTTTGGCAAGGATTCGGCAAAATGGGGTCTTTGTAAACATTCATGATCCATTAAGTGGTCAAGAGCATCTGATCAATCAGCTAAAACCGGGCGATGTAATCTCATTGACTGGTAATACCAGCAAATCAGCACCATTGCTAAAACAGATTGGACGTTGGCATACCAGTGAACAGGCCATCAACTATACGGTGTTCTCTTTGGGAATTGCTGGGGCCTCGCTTTTGGGTCTGGTTGGTATCAAGGTCAATGGCATGCCGCTGCAGCTTGGCAACGGCACGGCAGCTTTGATCATGGGGCTTTTGCTCAGCAGCTGGATTGATCGGCATCATGAATGTCGCTCGATTCCGGCAACGGTAACTTCTTTTTGGCAGAGCTTTGGCTTGACTGTTTTTGTCGGCAGCGTTGGTCTGGAGTCGGCTCAGGCTTTTACTGGTGCGATTAAGTCACTGGGGTTTGGGATTCTGCTGATTGGTGCTTTGGTCTCAGTGGCCCCACATCTGTTGACCTTGCTGTTTGGCAGGTTTGTACTGCGCGTTGAGCCCTTGGCCTTATTAGGAGCGCTGTGTGGTTCGGGAACCGTGGCAGCCGCAATGAATGATCTGGCTGAGCAAGCGGGTCTGGAAGGTGGGGCTTACCTTGCTTCTGCATTTACGCCGGCATTTGTTGTTGGTAATATAGGTATTACGTTATTGGGGCCTTTGTTTGTGGCAATTTTGTCATGATGGTCATTATCAGAAAGGTTGATTTTTATGAAACAGTTCTTTACCGTTTTAGGCGGCATGGGTACGCTGGCAACCGAAAGCTATTGTCGACTGCTGGATGAGCGTACGCCAACGCACCGCGACCAGGATTATCTTGATTACATCGTTTTGAATCATGCAACGGTTCCCGATCGAACGGAATGGATTTTGGATCACCAAAAGCCTGACTATAATCCGCTCTTAATTGAAGATATCCAACAGATTACGCCTCTAAAACCAGAATTTTTTGTCTTGATCTGCAATACGGCTCACTATGCTTTCGACCGCTTGCAGGCAGCAACTTCAATTCCGATTCTAAACATGCTGCAGGAAACGGTTAATGAGATCAAAAACATCGCACCACATGCCAAGCGAGTTGGGGTATTGGCCACGCGGGGCACGATTGCGTCTGGTCTGTACGATTCTTACATTCAAAATGCCGGCTATGAAGAGGTCAAGCCCACGCCAGCAATTTTGGACGCTACAGAAGATCTGATCTACCATGATATTAAAGAAGCTGGTCATTCAGATGGCAAGAAGTTCCATGAATTGGTCCGGACGATGATTGAGGATCAAAAGTGCGATGTAGTAATCTTAGGATGTACCGAGCTTTCCTATGCCAACGAAATGAATCCAGAAACGGAATTTCCCGTTGCCGATTCACAGTCGATCATTGTCAATCGTTCGTTGGCGCGAGCTTTGGCAATTCGCAACGGTAATCAATAAGCTAAAACGACAGTCCATGCAAAGTGGCTGTCGTTTTATTTTCGTTCCAAGATTTAATGCTAAATTGGTCTAGGCTAACTTATATTCGTGTTAAAATAAAAAAATAAACCGTGAATGAATGGTCTGAAAAGAGGAAAAGATATGGGATCACCGGTATATATTCAAATTCATAATCAATTACGTGAAAATATTGAAAATGGTCATTGGAAGGTTGGACAAAAAATTCCAGCTGAACGTGAATTGGCAGCTGAATTTGGCGTCAGCCGCATGACGCTGCGCCAGGCTATTCAAACGCTGGTTGATGAAGGGGTCTTGGAACGGCGAGTTGGTTCAGGGACCTTTGTCGCCAGCCGGAAGGTCCAAGATAAGATGGCCGGGGTAACCAGCTTTACTGAATTGATGATTGCTGCTGGGAAAAAACCTTCCAGTAAGACGATTTCCTATCATTTAACAACGCCTTCGCAAAGTGAAATCGAACGGCTTAAATTAGAACCAGATGAGCGCGTTTTGCGAATGGAGCGCATTCGTTATGGCAATGAGATTCCAATCTGTTATGAGGTTGCGACCGTTCCGGCAAAACTGGTGGAAAACTTCAGCAAAACCGAGATCACCTCATCGTTTTACCGCACCTTGGAAAAAAAGGCCAACCTTTATCCTGGTCATGCCGTGCAATGGGTTTCGGCAATCAGCGCTACTGAAAAGATTGCTGAGTATCTGCGGATTCGGCGTGGTGACGCGCTGCTGCATTTGATTCAGCTTTCCTATCTGCAGGATGGCCGGCCTTTTGAATATGTCCATACTCAATATGTCGGCAGTCGCTTTGAATTCGTGTTGGAAAAATAAAAGGAGTTTATATGAAGTTTGATTATCCAGATGACAGTATCGCTCTGCATACCGATGCCTACCAGCTGACGATGATGCAGACCTATTGGCAAAAAGGCATTGCCAATCGTCACGTGGTTTTTGAGGCCTTTTTCCGTAAGATGCCGTTTGGAAATGGCTATGCAGTTTTTGCTGGTTTGAGCCATATTATTCGCTATCTGAACGCTCTGCATTTTTCAGATTCTGATATTGAATACCTCAAGTCGACGCAGCAGTTTGATCCCGAATTTATTGAATATCTGCGTGGCTTTAGATTTAAGGGAACGCTGCGCAGTGCGGTTGAAGGTGATCTGGTATATAGTCATGAACCGATCATTCAAGTTGAGGGCACGCTTTTGGAATGCCAGCTGGTAGAAACGGCACTGCTCAATATTATTAATTATCAAATCATGATTGCCACCAAGGCTTCTCGAATCAAGTCAATCGTTGGCGATCAGCCAGTGATGGAATTTGGCTCGCGGCGGGCGCAGGAATTTGACGCGGCAATCTGGGGCACGCGGGCTGCTTATATTGGCGGGTTCGATGCTACCAGCAATCTAAGGGCTGGCAAACTGTTCGGCATCCCGGTATCTGGTACGCATGCTCACGCGCTCGTGCAGGCATACCGCAATGATTATGATGCTTTTAAGGCCTACGCTCAGACCCATCATGACTGTGTTTTTTTGGTTGATACCTTTGATACGCTTAAAAGCGGAGTTCCCAATGCAATCAAAGTCGCTGATGAGTTTGGGGATGCCATCAATTTCCAGGGTGTCCGAATTGATTCTGGTGATATGGCCTACCTCTCCAAAAAAGTACGTCAGATGCTGGATGAAGCCGGCTATCCCAACGCCAAGATCTTTGCTTCCAATAATCTGGATGAACGAACGATTATGGATCTGCAGCGGCAGGGTGCCAAGATCGACGTTTGGGGAATTGGCACCAAGCTGATTACCAGTTATGATCAGCCGACGCTGGGAGCAGTCTATAAGATGGTTTCCTTAGAAGATGATCATGGCCAGATGGTTGATACGATCAAACTTTCCAATAATGCCGCCAAGATGTCGACCCCTGGCAAGCATCAGGTTTGGCGAATCACCGATCGAGGCAGCGAAAAAAGCGAGGGCGATTATGTAACGCTGGCTGATGAAGATCCGCGTCAGCTGGACTCGCTTTATATGTTCGACCCCAACTATCCGTTCCTGAATAAAACGGTTGAGGACTTCATTGCTCGGCCGCTTTTAAAGGATATTTTCGTCGATGGTCAGCAAGTCTACCAAGAGCCAAGTATGAACGAGATTCGTCAGGCTCGCCAGCGGCATCTGGATCGTCTGTGGGAAGAATATAAGCGAAACCTCAATCCAGAAGTATATCCGGTTGACTTATCGCAAAAGTGCTATGACAATAAGATGAAAATCATCAAAGACGTTAAGGAATACATTAAGCATTTGAACTAGGATCTAGACTAAAGAGGGAAAGAATATGCGCAAGCTGCAAGAAGAAATCATTAATACCTTGGCCGTAACGCCATCAATTGATCCGGCAATCGAGGTCAAGCGCCGCGTTGAATTTTTAAAGGACTATCTGAAGAAGACCGGATTAAAAACACTGGTGCTGGGCATCTCCGGTGGTCAGGACTCAAGCTTGGCGGGACGGCTTTCACAGTTGGCAGTTGAAAGCCTGCGAGCAGAAACTGCAGACGATGCCTATCGTTTTATTGCCGTCCGGCTGCCTTATGGCGAACAGGCCGATGAAGCTGATGCAATGCTTTCGATCAATGAATTTATCAAGCCTGATCAGACCATGCGAGTCAACATCAAGCCAGCCGTTGATGCAATGGTTGCCGCGGTTGAACAAAATGGGCTGCAGATCAGCGACTTTAACAAAGGCAACGTCAAGGCTCGAGAGCGAATGATTGCCCAGTATGCAATTGCCGGTGAGTTCCGCGGGGCAGTCGTTGGTACCGATCATGCCGCTGAAGCAGTTACTGGCTTTTACACAAAATTTGGCGATGGCGGGGCTGACATCACGCCACTGTCACAGCTGGATAAGCGCCAGGGACGCCAGCTTTTGGAATATCTAAAGGCGCCAAGAGTACTTTATGAAAAGACGCCGACTGCTGACCTGGAAGAAGATCGGCCAGCCCTGCCTGATGAAAAGGCATTAGGCGTTACTTATCAAGCAATTGATGACTATCTAGAAGGCAAGCCAGTTTCCGATCAAGCAGCCGCCAAAATTGAGGGCTGGTATCTTAAAACCAAGCACAAGCGTCACCTGCCAGTTAGTCCATTGGATACCTGGTGGAAAGACTAGCATTAATATAGGGCCCAGGCTCGGCCATTGCCGAACGCTGGGCCCTATAATGGTTAATCGACTAATGCAGCAAAAAGATTAAAAAAGAAATGAGTTACGGATCGCTATGGAAAAAAATGATCTTAAATTAATGAGCCAGCAGCTGCCAGAATTAAGAGATCGGCAGATTGAAGCCGCCTTGAGCCTTTTGGAAGAGGGCAATATGATTCCATTCATTGCTCGTTATCGAAAAGAGGCAACCGGCAGCCTGGATGAAGTTCAGCTGCAGGGAATTCAAGAACAGTGGCATCGGGTAAAGAATCTGCGCGATCGTCAACAGACCGTGATCAAAGCAATCGAGGAACAAGGCAAGCTGACGCCGGCTTTAAGAATGCAGATTGAAACGGCTACCGAACTGAACGTTGTTGAAGACCTGTACCTGCCTTATAAGAAAAAACGCCGCACCAAGGCACAGATTGCCCGTGAACAGGGCCTGCAGCCGCTTGCTAACTGGATCTTTATGGCTAAAGGAAATGATCTGGACGGCAAGGCTGCTGAATTTATCAGTCAAGACGTTCCTGACGTTCAGACAGCCTTGGAGGGGGCCAATGAGATTCTGGCCGAAACGATCAGTGAAAGCAGTACGATTCGCGCTTGGCTGCGCAACTATACTAAGCAGCATGGCGAACTGATCGCGACGGTTAAAAAAGGCGGTCAGGAACTTGATTCAGAGGGCGTCTATCAGCAATATTATGACTTTTCCGCCCCTTTATCCGCAATGAATTCCTATCGTGTCTTAGCCATTAATCGTGGGGAAAAAGCTAAGATCTTAAGCGTCAAGATTCTTGCCGATGAGCAGATCGTCCAAAATTATCTAAATTTCCGGCTGGTTAAAAAAAGCAGTGCTCAAAACGCTGCTGAGTTTGTCAAAAACGCGGCTGCCGAAGCCTACAAGCGTTTCTTGGGACCAGCAATCGAGCGGGAATTGCGGCGCGAACTGACTGACCAGGCCAATGAGCAGGCAATCAAGGTTTTTGGTGAAAACCTCTATCATTTGCTGATGCAGGCGCCAATCAAGGGTAAGGTGGTTTTGGGATTTGACCCGGCATATCGGACGGGCTGCAAGCTGGCAGTCCTGGATCCAAATGGCAAGCTGCTCAAAGTGGCCGTTATCTACCCACACAAGCCGGCACCAGAGAATCAGCGTCAACAGGCGGAAGGACAGCTGCTGCAGCTGATTGAGGACTACCAGGTTGAGATGATTGCAATCGGTAATGGGACGGCCAGTCGTGAGTCAGAACGTTTTGTGGCTCAGACAATCAAAAAAATCAAGCGTCCCGTTTATTATGTAATCGTTAATGAATCTGGCGCATCAGTCTATTCAGCCAGTCAGGACGCGCGTGACGAGTTTCCAGAGCTGACGGTAGAAAAGCGCAGTGCCATCAGTATTGGCCGGCGTCTCCAAGATCCATTGGCCGAGCTGGTAAAGATCAGTCCGGAAGCCATTGGCGTTGGTCAGTATCAGCATGATCTGCCTAAAACGGCACTGAAAGTTGAACTGGATGCCGTCGTTGAGCGAGCCGTCAATCGGGTCGGCGTTAATCTTAATACGGCCAGCTATCAGCTGCTGGCCCACATTGCTGGGTTAAACGCCACGCTGGCAAAAAATATCGTGCGGTATCGCAATGAAAATGGCCGTTTTACCAGCCGGATGCAGCTAAAATCGGTTCCCCGCCTAGGACCTAAAGCCTTCCAGCAGGCAGTGGGCTTTTTACGAATCGTGGATGGCGATGAACCATTGGATAACACTGATATTCATCCAGAAAGCTATGCAATTGCTCGTCAGTTGCTGCAGGCAGCCGGCATAACCAATGAACTTGGCTCACCAACGGCTGCCCAGCAGCTGCGGCAGTTGGATATTAAACAGTTCGTCAGTGAAAAAGTCGGCTTGGCAACGCTTAAAGATATCATTGCCTCGCTTTGCGAACCAGGACGAGACCTGCGTGACTCATTGCCGGCACCGCTTTTGCGACAAGACGTTTTGACGATTGAGGATCTAAAGCCGGGAATGCAGCTGCAGGGGACGGTTCGCAACGTTGTGGATTTCGGTGCCTTTGTTGATGTTGGCATCAAGCATGATGGGCTGGTTCACGTCTCGCATCTGACCAAGAAGTTCATTCAGGATCCGCGTCAAGTCGTAGCAGTTGGCGATATCGTTGACGTCTGGGTGCTGAGCGTAGACTTAAAGCGCCAGCGCGTACAGCTGACGATGGTTCAGCCAAATGAGTGACCAGATGACTGACGAAGAGCTGCAGAGACTGACCCAGATCTGGTCGCTGCAGGCATTTCAGCGACCGTTTAAGCACCGGGTCTGGTTTAACCGCCGCTTAAAGACGACTGGCGGCCGCTATCATTTAAAAGACCATCATATCGATATCAATCCCTTGATGTATGAAGAGTTTGACCTGGCCAATCTGCGCGGCGTCGTATTGCATGAGCTCTGTCACTATCATCTGCATCTGGCTGGTCATGACTGTCATCATACTTCTGAATTCAAGACGCTTTTAAAACGAGTCGGCGGTCTGCGCTATGCTCCAGCAGTTAGGCAAGCCGAGAAGCAATTTAAATGGATCTATCAATGCAGTGGCTGCGGCATTCGGATTGGTCGCATGCGGCGCTTTGACGTGCAGCGGTTTGTCTGTCGGCGCTGCGACAGTTATTTTGAACTTTTAACCAAAAAATAGTTTGCCAACAAGTAGCATTTCTGGTAAAATGTTATTTGTTGATGCGGCAGTGGCGGAATTGGCAGACGCGCAAGATTAAGGATCTTGTGGTCGTTTTAGACCGTGGAGGTTCGAGTCCTCTTTGCCGCACTCTTATTGCACTTGGCGTTAGTCAGGTGCTTTTTTATTGCTTTTAAGTTCGCTCTTGAAAAACAGGAGCGGACTTTTTTTGAGCAGATTTTTAATTATGTCTGCAGTGGCTTTTCAATTAATTTAGTAAATTTTTTAGTGAAATAATACTGTTTTATCGTTCATGAAAGCGCTATACTAAATAGACAGAGAATAATTTGATTTGAGGAGGCGCTTTTTAATGCAAGCAGATTTAAAATGGCTGGATGATCCGCAGACGTTCCGGGTCAATCAGCTGCCAGCCCACAGTGATCATCAATGGTATCTTGATTATGCCGAGGCTGGTCAGCAAAGCAGCAGCTTTACTCAGAGTTTGGATGGTCAGTGGCGCTTTGCCTTTGCCAAGGATCCGCAAAACCGCATTAAGGAATTTTATGCACCGGACTATGATGTCAGTCAATGGGATCTGATCAAGGTTCCCAGCATGATCGAATTAAACGGCTATGCTCAAAACCAATACACCAACATCTGGTATCCATGGGCCGGTAAGATCTATCGGCGCCCAGCCTATGCCTTGAGCCCTGATGATCTGCAGGCCGGCTCATTCAGTCAGGGAACTGATAACACCAATGGCTCATACGTCAAGCACTTTGATCTAAACGAATCACTGCGCGGAAAAAAAGTTCGTGTTCGGTTTGAGGGGGTTGAGCGCGCGATGTATGTCTGGCTGAACGGTCATTTCATTGGCTATGCTGAAGATAGCTTTACGCCTAGCGAGTTTGACCTGACGCCTTATTTAAAGGACACGGACAATATTTTGGCAGTTCGCGTATATAAGCACAGCACGGCTTCTTATCTGGAAGACCAAGATATGTTCCGCTTTTCAGGGATCTTTAGAAGTGTCAAGCTGTTGGGTCAGCCTAAGCTGCATTTGGAAGACTTGGATCTTAAGCCGCGCGTAACTGATGACTTTAAAACCGGAATCTTTAACGTGGATCTAAAGCTGCAGGGACAAGATGGTCAGGTTTTGATTAAAGTCTTTGATACACAGGGCAATCTGATCGTTGATGAAAGCAAAGCGGCTGCTGAACGGGTTGGTGTACATGACATTAAAGTTAAGGATGCTCATCTCTGGGATAATCATCATCCTTATCTCTACCAATTGTTTGTCGAGCTGCGCGATCAAGGCGGTCAGCTTTTAGAGGTCGTTCCTTATCGATTCGGCTTCCGACGCGTAGAAATCAATGCTGATCACGTGGTTCTGCTCAACGGTCAGCGCTTGATCATCAACGGCGTCAACCGTCATGAATGGAACTGCCGGACGGGACGCTGCGTAACGATGGCCGACATGGAACAGGACATGGCCACGTTTAAAGAAAACAACATCAATGCCGTGCGAACCTGCCATTATTCAGACCAGATTCCTTGGTACTACATGTGTGATCAAGAAGGGATCTACATGATGGCCGAAAATAATCTGGAAACCCACGCAACCTGGCAGAAAATGGGCCAAGATGAGCCGTCATTTAACGTACCAGGCTCCATCCCGCAATGGAGAGAAGTTGTAGTTGATCGGGCCCGGACCAACTATGAAACGTTTAAGAACCATACTGCGATTTTATTCTGGTCGTTGGGCAACGAATCATATGCCGGCGATAATCTGGTAGCAATGCAGGAATTCTACAAAGATCATGACGACAGCCGCCTGGTTCACTATGAAGGCGTCGTGCACACGCCAGCCTATCGCGATCGGATTTCTGATTTTGAAAGCTGGATGTATCTGCCGCCAAAGAAGGTTGAGGAATATCTGCAGAATAATCCCGACAAGCCGTTTATTGAATGCGAATACATGCACGACATGGGAAATTCAGATGGCGGCATGGGGTCATACATTGAATTGATCGACAAGTATCCGCAATACGTTGGTGGATTTATCTGGGACTTTATCGATCAGGCGCTGCTGGTTCACGATGAGATCAGTGGTCAAGATGTAATGCGCTATGGTGGCGATTTTGATGACCGCCACAGTGACAATGAGTTTTCCGGTGATGGACTGATGTTTGCCGACCGGACGCCAAAGCCAGCAATGCAGGAGGTAAGATACTACTATGGACTGCACAAATAAGATTCACGTCGTTTATGATGATGGCCTGTTGGGACTGAACGGTCAGAACTACCAATATCTGTTCAGCTACGAAAAGGGTGGTTTGGAGTCAATGCGTTTTAACGGTAAGGAATGGCTGTACCGGCCGCTTTATCCAACCTATTGGCGAGCAACGACCGATAATGACCGCGGTAACGGCTTTAATTTTAAGAGTGCCCAATGGCTGGGAGCAGACTTGGCGCCTAAGTGCATCAATATTGATCTGACCGTTGATGACCGTCACTTTGATCAGCTGCCGATTGCGCCGTTGACCAATCAGTTCAGCAATCATGAATTTGCTGATCAGGTTAAGATTGAGTTTACTTACGAGACAGCAACCAATCCAGCAGCGCAGGTCAAGGTAGCCTATGCGATTGATGCCAGCGGTAAATGTCGTATTGCAGCCCATTACTTTGGTCAGGCTGGGCTGCCAGAACTACCCGTCTTTGGTGTGCGGCTGATTATGCCGACTTTGGCAACTGAATTTGAATACGATGGCTTGTCTGGTGAAACCTATCCCGATCGAATGGCGGGGGGAGTCAAAGGAACCTGGCATGTTGATAGAGTTCCGGTAACGCCTTACTTAACGCCGCAGGAAATGGGGATGCACATGCAAAGCTCACGGCTGAAAATTGTCCGCAATCAAACCCAAAATAACGCCGACCATGACGAGCGGCCGTTTGCGCTGACTGTCAAGCAAACTGATCAGCCATTCAACTTTAGTCTGCTGCCATATACCGCTTCAGAGTTGGAAAACGCAACACACATTGAAGAACTGCCGCTCAAACGTCGCACCGTTTTGGTAGTAGCGGGAGCCGTACGCGGTGTTGGCGGGATTGACAGCTGGGGTGCCGACGTTGAGGACCAGTATCACCTGCCAGCAGATCAAGACTATCAATTCAGTTTTGCAATTGAACCAACAATTGAATAGTTTGAAAAATGGGAATTTGATTAAAAAATTCCCATTTTTAATTTTTTAAAGCAGCCAGCGGGTGTAAAATTAATTATGTTAATTTGCATTAGAGAGAGGCTGAAGATATGTTAAGCATATTCTGGTCAAGTCTGTCGGGAGTCTTGATCATTTTAATCATGATTGCAGCTGGGTTTGTTATGAATGAGCGCCATTGGTTTACGCCCGGTTCACCTAAGGTTATTTCAAAGATCGTTACCCAGGTTGCTTTACCAACGTATATGATCAGTACGATTACAACCAAATTTACGGCGGCTGAGCTAAAGACGCTTTTGCCGGATCTGCGCTACCCGGTTTTATCGATGCTGATCCTGTTTGCATTGTCGTTTGCCGTCGCTAGAGCATTGGCCATCAAAAAGAGCCACATTGGTCTGTTCAGTTCGATGTTTTTTAATTCCAATACGGTTTTTATTGGGCTGCCGATCAACCTGGCTTTGTTTGGCGCGCGTTCGGTTCCATACGTGCTGGTCTATTACATGGCCAATACGACTTTCTTTTGGACGCTGGGTGTTTGGCTGATTCAGCATGACGGTATGAAAGAAGCCAAGATTGATTTCAAGCAGGCGCTGGGCAAGCTGTTCTCGCCACCGCTGCTTGGCTTTATGCTGGCGGTGGTTCTGGTAGCTTTGCATATCCGGCTGCCTAAATTCATCATCAGTACCTGTGCTTATCTGGGTAATTTAACGATTCCGATGTCAATGCTGTTTATCGGCATCGTGCTGTCCAATGCCGGGCTGTCAAGAATTCGTTTTACGCGCGATGCCTGGGGGATTTTGCTGGGCCGGTTCTTATTGGCACCACTGCTGATGACGATTTTGGTGCTGCCGAGCAACATGCCGCTGATGATGAAGCAGGTCTTTATTCTGCAGGCAGCAATGCCGGTCATGACCAATGCGCCGGTCGTTTCGCGAATGTATCATGCTGACTACAACTATGCTGCAATTATGGTAACTGAGACCACCACGCTTTCAATTATTGTAATTCCAATTTTAATGGTGGCAATTAAAACCTTGGTCCACTAATTAATGGTTAAAGTTGCCGAATCTCCAATAAATAAGAAATGAGCGGTCAGCCTGTCGTCGAATCCAGACAAGCTGGCCGTTTGACGTTTATCTTTAAGAAAAAGTTTTATTGATCTGATTAGTCGTTTCGATCGGTGATTTGCGTTATAGTTAAAGCAGCAGCATAAGGGGGAAGTTTATTGATGACGGCAACACTGGTAATCGTTAGGCATGGTCAGAGTCAGGCCAATAAGGATAACGTTTTTACGGGATGGAGCGATGCACCGCTCACCAAATTGGGAATTCAGCAAGGCAAACAGGTTGGTGATCAATTGGCAAAATTAGGCCTGCAGTTTGATGACGTCCATGTTTCCTACATGCAGCGGGCAATTATTACGGCCAACTTGATTCTGGAAAAAATCGATCAACTCTGGCTGCCGATCCATAAGACCTGGCGACTGAATGAACGTCATTATGGAGCTTTAAGCGGCTTAAACAAGGACGCGGTCAAAAAAGAGGTCGGCGCGGCAACTTTGCATCAGTGGCGGCGCGGCTTTTTAAAACGACCGCCAATGCTTAAGAAACGTACCCACGAGCGACGCTATGACCGTTTAGGAGTAAAGGTGCCGCTTAGCGAAAGCCTCAAGATGACCCAGGAGCGGTTGTTGCCATATTGGCAGGATCAGATCGCCCCACGACTTCTGGATGGCAGAAATCAGCTGATCGTTGCGCATGGCAGTTCGCTGCGAGCCTTGATCAAATATCTGGATTCGATTGCTGACGATCAGATTGATCAAGTTGAGGTGCCGAATGGTGAGCCGATTTTATACCGGTTTGACGATCACTTAAACATTATCGAGAAAAAATTTATTACGGATGGTGAACAGCATGTCAATTAAAGAAATCTCCAACAATCCTACACTGGCCGGTCAAGTCAGACTGATTGAAGATATCGTCTATTCAGCAGCTGATGGCGAGGCACAGAAAATGTCGATTCTGGCACCATGGACGCAGCGCTACAAGGATCTGCCGCAAACCAAGCGACCACTGCTGGTTTTTGTTCAAGGCAGCTCTTGGACGACCCCGACTTTAGGTGAAAAGATTCCGCAATTAGTCCAGTTCGTCCATGCTGGCTATATCGTGGCAACCGTTCAGCATCGCAGTGCCTTGGATGGGCATGCCTTTCCTGCGTTTTTACAGGATGTCAAGACTGCGATTCGCTATCTGCGAGCCCATGCCGCTGAATATCAAATTGATCCTGATCGGGTTGGTATCTGGGGAACCTCATCCGGGGCCAATGCTGCGCTTTTAACCGCGCTGACGCCGAATGATCCGCGTTATGAGACGGCTGACTATGCTGATCAGTCAGATGCCGTTGATGCCGTAATCAGCTGTTTTGCCCCAACGGACGTCGCTGATACGTTTGCTTTTTCTAAAAATGTGCCTGGCTCGGATGCCATGCAGTTTTGTCTGTTTGGTACCGATCCAACAAAATGGCCGGCCATCAAGCGGGAAATGAGCCCATTATATCAAGTCAAGGATAATCAGCAATATCCGCCATTTCTGCTGATGCACGGGGATGCCGACAAGACCGTGCCATATCATGAAATGGAAGACATGTATCATGAGCTGGAAAAGCATCATGTTGCCGTTGAGGCCTACCGGGTACGAGGGGCCGTTCATGAGCGCGACTTCTGGAGTCAGCAGATTTATGACATTGCCCGCGAGTTCCTGGATCGCAACGTTAAATAGACAAAAAACTCATTGCCTGATTAGACAATGAGTTTTTTGATTGCAGCTATCAAGTCGTTGTTAGGCCAAAGTTCCCATTGGATCCCATGGTTTGAGGACGATTGGTTCTTGAGCCTGGTCAGCCTTGAGTTCATCACTGAGATATTTTTTATTGACGACGATTTGATAGACGTATTGATCCATCCATTCATCACTCATGACAAAGTAGCCTTTTTCGCCGACTTTTGGTCCCCATGAATTCTCAACCTTCCATTTGGCTGGCTTGCCATCAACCAGATCAACCCCGGTCAAGACCATGGCGTGATCCATCATTGACTGGTGATAGTCCAGCATGTCAGCCTTATTCATGGTCAGCTTTGTGTCAAACAGATCTTCATAGCCATACGTGTTGAGCGCCAGAATCCCCAGCTTGGTTTCGGAATATTTGACAACGTCAGAGCCAAACCAGACACTCTCGCCGTTTTGCAGCTGCTTGATGGCCAGTTCCTTTAATTCCGTCATTGAAAGGTTTAAGTGCTTGACTTGACGACCGCCAACCACGTTTCCCAACATCTCGATCGTGTAGGTCTTGTGGTAGGCCTTGTCTTTGGTTGGTGCCTGAATGATGGAGACGTATTCGCTCAGATCCCAGCCAACGTACTTATCAAAGAATGCTACCGGTGTCAGATTGCTGTCGCGATGGAACTGCTTGTCTTTTTTAGTCCGATATTCAAAATCAAAGGTCTGTACCGGTTCACCAAAAGCATATGCCAGCATGCGGTAGACGGTGTTGAGCATTTCTTTGCGCGTGGCGTTGATCTGGGATTCGCTGGCCTGTTCATGAACCAATTGACGCAGAATTACGGCATCATGACGCAATTGATTGTTCAAAACAGCATTGATTTCGTTTGAGCGGCTGGAATTGTAGGTTTCGGGCTGAGCCGACTTAGGTACGACCCCATACTTTTCAATCAATGCACACAGCATGTCCCATTGACCGCCATCAGATTGGGGTGCATCCAAAAGCCAGGCTACCTTGCGATCGTCAATATCCAGATCGGCAGTCTGAATGATGTTTTCATAAAACCAGTTGGCCTTTTCGAACTTGTCCCAGAAGAAGGCATAGGATTGTGACAACTCGAAATCATCCGGCAGATTGAAACGGTTCTGCATGTTGTGACGCATCGTGTTTAAAGCAGCAAACAGCCAGCAGCGTCCCGACTGTTTTTGATCGGCGACGTCACCGGTTGCCAGATCAATTGAGAAGTGCTGATCATTGTCGGCAATCGCATGCCAGTCAAAGCTGGCGGCCTTGACCCCATTTTTGGCGACGGTTCGTTCAAGAATCCGAGTCTCTTGACGGTTGGCATAGTCTTGCTTGAAATCTTTCAGTTGGTCGGCATTAATGACAAAACTCAAAAAAATCACTCCTTTAAGATAATGACTTAATTATAGTCGAATGTTTGATTCACGCCAAAAAAGTAATCAAAAAAGGCTCGCCGGGCATTCTGCGCGGCTGAGCCTTTTTAATTAGCGGGCATGCAGGATTTCTGGCCCATTTTGCCGACCAACGATAACGTCATTGACTCGGTTTAAGAATAAGCCGTGCTCAACAACGCCAACCATGTGAATCAGTTCTTCGGCCATGGCTTGCGGGTCATCGATTTTGCCCAGGTGCAGATCGATGATGTAGTCATTTTCATCGGTACGGTAGCGCTGATCGCCATCCATCCGCCAAGTTGGCTGGTAGCCCTTAGCAGCCAGCTTGTTAAAGACATGCTGAGCACCGAACGGGATTACTTCAACTGGCAGTGGGAAGGCCCCCAGCTGGTGAACCATCTTGCTTTCATCAACGATCCACATGTAATGCTTTGAGATGTCGGCAACGATTTTTTCCCAAAGCAGGGCGCCACCGCCACCTTTAATGCCCTGGAAGTCATCGCTGATCTCGTCTGCGCCATCAATCGTAAGGTCGATGTGGTCGACTTCATCAATGTCTTTGATGGTGATGCCAAGACTTTGTGCCTGTTTGGTCGTGCGATTGGAGGTCGTGACGCCGATGATGTTCAAGCCTTCATTTTTAACGCGTTCGCCCAACGCGTCAACCATGTAGCGAACAGTCGAGCCAGTCCCCAAGCCAACGATCATGCCGTCTTTGATATATTCAACGGCAGCCCGGCCAACAAGCGATTTTAATTCATTTTGGTCCATATAGAACGCTCCTTTATTGATTAAAGCGATCCTCCGGCAATAGCAGATCCTGGTATTCCGGATGATCACGGAATGCCGCTTTAACATATGGACACATCAGTTTAACCGTCAGATGGCGTTCATGGGCATAATCGACGAAGCGCTTGGTAAGCTCGGCCGCCAGTCCATGGCCACGACCTTCAGGAGCGACAAAAACACGCTCTGCGACGACGCGGTCAGGATAGCCGGCAACTGGCGGAAAGCTGATGTCGCCGACCCATTTGCCATTATCATCGATAGCACTGATGCGATGCGGTTCCGTTACAAATTGCATTTTTGTCCCCTCCATCATTAATAAATTTAATCCAACTTGATTTTCCATGGTTCTGAAATGATTGTCAAGGATTAACATGCTACAATTAAATGCTGGACAAGTTTAAAGATAAGTTACGATTAAAAAATAAAAACTGAACGCATGAATTTTAGAGGTGAAGAAATGAAAAAAAGAGGATTTGAGATTGTTGCCAAGTATGCTGATGCCGGCCTAAACCTGCCGCAGCGGCAAACCAAGCAGGCAGCTGGCTATGACTTTGAGGCCGCTGCTGATTTTGTGGTGCCTTCAATCTGGAAACAGGGCCTTTTTAAAGCGCTGCATGCCATCAAACATGCTGCCAAGCCGGGAGAAGAAGAGCTGACGGCTGGCGATCAGGCGCTCAAGCCGGTGCTGGTGCCTACTGGAATCAAGGCCTACATGCAGCCAGATGAGGTGCTGATGCTCTTCAATCGTTCCAGTGGTCCCTTAAAGCGGCGACTGATTCTGCCCAATGGCGTTGGAATCATTGATGCTGACTACTATAACAATCCAGCCAATGAAGGCGAGATTTTCGTACAGCTGCTGAACTATGGGCTCTTTGACTACCATGTAAAAAAAGGCGAGCGAATCGCGCAGGGCATCTTTATGCCATACTTAACGGCTGATGATGAGTCAATGCCTAAAAACGATCGGGCAGGCGGCTTTGGCTCAACTAAAAAATAATTCCAGCTAACCAGCTTTTATCAAGAAAGGAAATGCCTATGGCGAAAGTCAAGACCCAGTATATTTGTCAAAACTGCGGCTATAATTCGCCGCGTTACCTTGGTCGCTGCCCCAACTGCGGTCAGTGGAATACTCTGGTTGAAGAGCGTGTCGAGACGGTAAATGCGCAAAGCACGACGCGGCATTCGTCGACTTTGACGGGAATCGTTGCCAAACCGCAGCGCGTTAAGGACATCGATGCGCAAAAGCTGCCGCGCGTCAAGACTAAGCTAAATGAGCTCAATCGTGTTTTAGGCGGCGGCATTGTACCAGGATCGCTGATTTTGATTGGCGGGGATCCGGGAATCGGTAAGTCAACGCTTTTACTGCAGGTTTCGGGCCAGCTCAGCGATGAAGGGCATTCCGTCCTGTATGTTTCGGGCGAAGAAAGCGGTGCGCAGATCAAAATGCGTGCCGAACGGTTGGCAGTAGCCGGCGATGATTTCTACATCTACCCTGAGACCAGTATGGACAGCATTCGGGCAACGATTGACGATCTGAATCCTGAATACGTGGTGATCGATTCGGTCCAGACCATGCAGGCAACCGATGTCAACAGTGCGATTGGGAGCGTGTCGCAGATCAGAGAGGTTACCGCGCAGCTGATGCAGATTGCCAAAAGCAAGAACATTACGATTTTTGTTGTTGGTCACGTTACTAAAGGCGGCGCGCTGGCAGGACCTAAAATCTTGGAACACATGGTTGATACCGTTTTGTACTTTGAAGGCGATCTGCATCATACCTATCGAATCTTGCGGGCAGTTAAGAATCGTTTTGGCTCGACCAATGAACTGGGCATCTTTGAAATGCGCACGGCGGGGCTGGCAGAGGTCAAAAATCCATCTGAGATCTTTTTGGAAGAGCGACTCCAGGATGCTACTGGCTCAGCCGTTGTGGTTTCCTTGGAAGGGACGCGGCCAATCCTGGTTGAGATTCAGGCCCTGGTTACGCCGACTGTCTTTGGCAATGCTCAACGCACGGCGACGGGCTTGAATCGGAATCGGGTCTCTTTGATCATGGCAGTTTTAGAAAAGCGTGCCAACCTTATGCTGCAGAATCAGGATGCCTATCTTAAGGCAGCCGGGGGCGTAAAATTGGATGAGCCGGCGATTGATCTGGCGATTGCCATCGCGATTGCCTCCAGCTACCGCGACAAGGGAACGCGTCCTGATGATGCCTTTGTCGGTGAAGTTGGGCTGACCGGTGAGATTCGTCGTGTCAGCCGTATTGAGCAGCGCGTTGCTGAGGCAGCTAAGCTGGGTTTTAAACGAATTTTGGTTCCTAAAAACAATCTGCAGGGCTGGAATCCGCCAGCTGATATTGAAGTGGTCGGCGTTACGACTATAAATGAGGCATTACGACTCGCATTAGCGTAAAATAGAAATTACGACACCATAACGATTTATCAAAGGAGGGCTGCAGGTGAGAAAGAGAATTATTAGACTGCTGTTCGTAATCGTGGGGGCAGCAGTTGGTTTTTACTATCTACCACCGATTTGGATTGCCATGCGCAATCAGCTTGGCGTTCAGCTGGCACGGCCAATTGAGTCAGCAATTGATTTTTTGATTGGAGCACTTGTTTTTTGGCTGATTTCACTGCTGCTGACTGACTGGACGATTAAGATGCTGAAACAGGCAGAAAATGCACTGACTAAAAAGAGTCTGACCTATCTGCTCTTTGGGGCGATTTCAACGATCTTTGGCTTGATCTTGGCGATTTTGATCTCAATTCCGCTGTGGCGATTGAGTATTCCCGTTGTCAACAATGTCTTGCCGGTGCTTTTGATGATCCTGTTCAGCTATCTGGGTTTTCATCTGGGAACCACGCGTCAGGATGAATGGCGCAGGCTTTTAACGCGGCGTGGACGAGATGATCAAGAAGCTCAGGTAATCAAGCGTCAAGATGAAAACTATCATCACTATAAGATTTTGGATACCAACATCCTGATTGACGGCCGCATTTATGATCTGGTCAAGACTGGCTTTTTGGAAGGAACGCTTTTGGTACCGAATTTCGTACTTTATGAGCTGCAGTATATCGCGGATGCCGGCGAAAGCATCAAGCGCGTACGGGGACGGCGCGGCTTGGATATCTTAAACAAGCTGCGCAGCGAAAAGATCGTTCCAGTTGAGATGTATAAAGGTGATTTTGAAGATATCAAAGAAGTCGATGAAAAGCTGATTGCTCTGGCCAAGAAGGTCGACGGCGTGATCGTTACCAACGACTACAATCTAAACAAGGTCATTCAATTCCAAAACGTACAGGTGCTTAACATCAATAACCTGGCCAAATCATTGCGGCCACGCGTGATTCCAGGTGAACAGCTGACGGTCGTAGTCGTTAAGAAAGGGACCGAGCGCCAACAGGGGGTTGCCTATCTGGATGATGGCACGATGGTCGTGGTTGAAGATGGCCGCTACTACATGAATGAGCAGCTGGACGTTGAGGTAACCAGTGCGCTGCAGACTGATGCCGGCCGGATGATCTTCGCGCGTCCAGTACATTCAGCGTCATCGCATGGCATTGACGGCAGCGAGCGTCAGGATCAGAAACGATTGGCAGAATCAACCAAAAAGACTGATCATAAGAATAACGATCGTAATAATCGCAAAAACTAGTATTTGCAATTTAAGCATTGCACGGTACACTAGAATAGAAATATTTTCAATTTTTATGAAAGAGGCGGAACAACTTGTCAAAAAACGAAATTCGGGTTCGCTATGCGCCTAGCCCGACTGGACACCTGCACATTGGTAACGCACGGACGGCACTGTTCAACTACCTGTTCGCACGTCACTACCATGGTAAATTCATCATTCGGATTGAGGATACTGATACAAAGCGTAACATCGCGGATGGCGAACGCAGTCAGCTGGACAATCTGAAGTGGATGGGACTGGACTGGGATGAAGGTCCTGACATCGGCGGCGACTACGGTCCATATCGTCAATCAGAACGCAAGGACATTTATGAAAAGTATGTTCAGGAATTGATGGACAAAGACCTGGCCTACAAGTCCTACATGACCGAAGATGAGCTGGCTGAGCAACGGGAACGGCAAAAAGCAGCTCACCAGATGCCTCATTATGAATATGAATATGCTGGCATGACTGATGAAGAGATCAAGCAGGCACAAGCAGATGCTGAAGCAAAAGGTTTAAAACCGGTTATTCGTTTCCGCGTGCCAAAGGATCACACGTACGCTTGGGATGATATCGTTAAAGGGCCATTGTCATTTGACTCAGCTTCAGTTGGCGGCGACTTTGTCATCATGAAACGTGATGGCATGCCAACCTACAACTTTGCCGTCGTCGTTGATGATCATCTGATGAAGATCAGCCACGTTTTCCGTGGGGATGATCACGTTTCTAACACGCCAAAGCAGATGATGATCTACGAGGCTTTAGGCTGGGAAGCGCCAAAGTTTGGTCACATGGCGCTGATTATCAACAACGAAACGGGTAAGAAGCTCTCCAAGCGTGATGAATCCGTGCTGCAGTTTATCGAACAGTACCGCGACCTGGGGTATCTGCCAGAAGCTATGGATAACTTTATTATTCTGCTGGGCTGGTCACCAGTTGGCGAAGACGAGATCTTCTCGCTCAAAGAATTCGTCAAGATGTATGATGAAACGCGTCTGTCCAAGTCGCCGGCTGCCTTTGACCGCAAGAAGCTGCGCTGGATCAATAACCAATACATGAAGAATTCTGATGTAGATGAAGTCTTCAATGTTGCCATGCCGCTTTTGATCAATGCCGGTTTGATTGAAAAACATGCTGATCCATACAAGATCGAATGGATGCGGCGGATCGTTGAAATCTTCAAGCGGGAAATCTCGTATGGTGAAGAGATTCTTCAATATGCTAAGCCATTTGTCGAAGAACCACAGATCCTGACTGACGAAGCTAAAGAAGAAATGAGTGCGGAAACGGTTGCTGTAGTGCTGCGCGATTTCCGTGACAAGATTGCTGCCTTGGACTTTATGGATGCGACGTCCATTCTGCGCTGCATCAAAGGCGTGCAGAACGATACCAAGGTTAAGGGCCGCAAGCTGTGGATGCCGCTGCGGATTGCAATTACGCATGAAACCCACGGCCCACAACTGCCGGAAAGCATTGAGCTGATTGGTCAAAAAGCTACGCTGGCTCGACTGGACGACATGATTGACCGGGTAGAAAACGGCAAGCTTTAAGATTTTGATGACTGACGACCAACTTGGCGTTAGCTCAAACTAAAAATGGGATCCGATATTCGGCTTGACCGAATCAGGATCCCATTTTATTTGACTTGAATGTTTGGATAATTCAAGATGATGCGAGGCCAAAAGGAGGAAGACATGCGAATCATTCCCGCACAAAACGATGCACTGCAGATGCTGGCAGCCTTGGCGACCTTGATCTTTATGAGCTGGTCTTTAAAATACTGGCCGGCTTTTTATCATTTGGATCAAAGACTGCATGATCAGGTACCTAATCGGCAAAACAGTTCTTTTTGGCGCGGCGTGGCTTGGATTGGCCAGCCTAAGCTCACGGTCGGCTATGCGTTTGTCTTAGCCGGTGTTTTATGGCTGACTGCTGATTCAATCACGGCGTTTTGGGTTTTGGCAACGCTGGGCAGCCTGGACGCGCTGGGGATTGGCGTTAAATTGTATTTTAAGCGCAAGCGGCCTGACCAGCATCTGCCAGGTGACGATGGCTATAGCTTTCCCAGCGGACATGTTTTGGGAACCACGGTTTTGGTGCTGATGATCTGGGCACTTTGGCCGACGCCATGGACAGGAAGCTTAGGCCTGGGCTGGCTAATGTTGGTTGCGGCATCCAGATTGGTCTTAAGAGCTCACTACCCAAGCGATGTCTTCAGTACGATGGTGATGGCTGCCGGCTGGGTGGCGCTGTTAAGAAGATTGTATGCACCATTGGCTGAGCTGGTGACCAAGCTGTTTTAGCATTAGGCAAAAGAAAAAGCAGCGGCCGGGGGAGCCACTGCTTGAGGAGTATTACGAAGATCTTGGGGGAGATTTCGTAAAAATGTGTATTTTTCGGTTACTATTGGGAGGAGTAATTGAAAAATAATAGGTTTCGGTTAAATTGATTGCAGCCAAGCTATCTCGTTTGACTACATCCGTAATATTAGCACCCTTTTATGAAAAAAGTATGAATAAAGACTTAACAATTTATTTTTAATGCGCCAACCAGGAATCGGAATGAATTGTGGTAAAATACTGTTATTGCAATTACTTTTAAAGGAGGATTACGGCGTTATGTTGACTATTTATAATACGTTTACCCGTAAAAAAGAAGAATTTAAGCCTTTGCACCCTGGAGTTGTTAACATGTACGTCTGTGGTCCCACGGTCTACAACTACATCCATATCGGCAACGCGCGCAGTGCTATTGCTTTTGATACCGTACGCCGCTACTTGGAGTTCAAAGGCTATCAGGTCAATTACGTCTCCAACTTTACCGATGTTGACGACAAAATGATCAAGGCAGCTGCTGAACAGGGGATTACGGTTCCTCAGCTGGCCGACAAGTTTATCAAGGCCTTTATGGAAGATACGGCCGCCTTAAATATAGAACCAGCTACCAAGCGACCACGCGCGACAGAAAGTATTCCTGAAATCATTGACTTTATCAAGGTCTTGATTGAAAAAGACTATGCTTATGTCAAAGATGGCAACGTTTATTATCGGACGCGCAAGTTTAAGCATTATGGCGAGCTTTCCGGACAGTCGATCGATGATTTGGAAACCGGCGCCAGTGAGCATATTACAGCTGAAGAGATTCAGCAAAAAGAGGATCCTTTAGATTTTGCGCTTTGGAAAGCTGCCAAACCAGGTGAGATCAACTGGGATTCGCCATGGGGGCAAGGACGGCCTGGCTGGCACATTGAATGCTCGGTTATGTCAACGCGCTACCTAGGCAAAACGATTGATATTCATGCGGGTGGTCAGGATCTGCAGTTTCCACACCATGAAAATGAGATTGCGCAAAGCGAGGCAGAGACTGGTCAGCAGTTCGTCCGCTATTGGATGCACAATGGCTTTGTCACGATTGGCAAGGACAATGAAAAAATGAGCAAGTCACTGCATAACTTCATTACGGTGCATGACATCATCAAGCATGTTGATCCGCAGGTGTTGCGCTTCTTTATGGCAACCACTCAGTATCGGCGGCCGATTCAATATAGCGAGGCCAATCTGCAGGATGCACAAAACAATCTGGAACATATCCGCAACACTTATGACAACCTGACATATCGCCAGCGTGATGCTCAGAATGGCAATGACGATGAAGTTGCTCAGCGAGTAGCGGCATTTACGCAGCAGTTCATTACGGCAATGGATGATGACATTAACGTCCAAAATGGAATTGCCACGGTCTATGAGCTGGTCAAATATGCCAACGTCTATGCTCAAAAGCCGGTCGTTAAGGCTGAGGCACTCAAGACGCTTAAACAGGAGCTGGAAACGCTGCTGGGGATTTTTGGCGTACGTTTGGAAACATCTAATTGTGAAATTGATGATCAAGCCATCAAAGATCTGATCAGCAAGCGTAATCAGGCACGGGCTGCTAAGAACTTTGCCTTAAGCGATCAGATTCGCGATGAGTTAAAGGCGCAGGGGATTATTCTGGAAGATACCCCGCAAGGAACGCGCTACAGAAAGGAATAAAATGGAAAAAGCCGACTATCAGCAACTAAATGGCATTGCCCTGGCTTATCTGGGTGATGCCGTCTATGAGGTATTTATTCGTCAACATCTATTGGCACTGGGAATGAGCAAGCCCAATCGTCTGCAGCATCAAGCCACTCACTATGTCTCGGCCAAGGCGCAGGCTGCTTTGATTGAGCTGATGAAAGCCGATGATCTCTTGACTGAGGATGAATGGAGCTATTTTAAGCGTGGCCGCAATGCCAACAGCTATACTCATGCCAAACACACCTCGGTTCTGACGTATCGCATGTCAACTGGATTTGAAGCCTTGTTTGGCTATCTGCAGCTGTCAGGACAGTTTGAGCGAATCAATGAATTGGCGCAATGGTGCATTAAGCAAGTAGAAACAGGAAGAACAAAACATGAAAACTGATGAACCAGAATTTATTATTGGCCGTCACCCAGCAGTAATGGCCCTGAAATCTGATCAAGAAATCAACAAGGTCTTTATTCAAAAAGATTTGAAAGCCGATATTATTGGTCAGATCGTCAAATTGGCCAAGGAGCGGCACTTGGTGATTTCAAACGTCCCCAAGAACAAGTTGGATCAAATGACCAATCACCAAAATCACCAGGGGGTTGCGTTGGCAATAGCGGCTTACCGGTATGCAACGATTGACGATCTGTTTGCCAACGCTGAAAAACATGACGAGGCACCGTTTTTCTTGATTTTAGATGAACTGGCAGATCCGCATAATCTGGGTTCAATTCTTAGAACGGCTGATGCAGCAGGAGTTCATGGTCTGATCATTCCTAAGCGGCGTTCTGTTGGTCTGACCTCAGTCGTTGCCAAAACGTCAACCGGAGCAATTGAGCATGTTCCCGTGGCGCGGGTAACCAATCTGGTACAGACGGCCAATGAGTTAAAAAAACGCGGGCTGTGGCTGTTTGGCACGGATATGCAGGGAACTGATTACCGTCGCTGGGATGCTAAGGGTCCAGTTGCTTTGGTAATTGGCAATGAAGGAAAAGGAATTTCGCCGCTGCTGAAAAAAACATGTGATGAGATGCTGACGATTCCAATGATTGGCCATGTTCAGAGTCTGAATGCCAGTGTTGCGGCCAGTCTTTTGATCTACCAAGGCTTTAATTCGCGTCATCCGCTTTAAAATCATGCCGCAGTGTTGGCTGACACTGCGGTTTTATTTTTATTGAAAAATTGAGGTGATTAATTTATGAAACGACGCAGACTGGTAGTAATTTCTCTCGATTCAATGGGGTTTCGCGATCTAAACGAGCTGCGCGAGCTGACACCGAATCTGGCACGCTTGATTGAACAGGGGACCTGGGTCAAAAAAGTTCGTGGAATCTTTCCGACTTTGACCTATCCATCGCACACATCGATCATTACTGGCCAATATCCGGCAGTTCATGGAATCGTCAACAATACCAAGCTGCAGCCGACCAGGCAGTCGCCAGATTGGTACTGGTATCAGCGAAAAGAAATCAAGGCTGCAACGCTTTATGACGTTGCCCATTTTGCGGGACTGAAGACAGCAGCCTTTTTATGGCCGGTAACTGCTGGCAGCCGCATCGACTGGAACGTAGCTGAGATTTTTCCCAATCGAATCTGGACCAATCAGGTACTGGTTTCATTAAAAGCCAGTTCACCATGGTTTTTGTATCAGATGAATCATAAATTCAGTCATTTGCGCAAAGGAATCAAGCAGCCCTGGCTGGATGATTTTGTGACAGCAATGGCATCCTGGACGTTAAAACACAAAAAGCCGGATCTAACCTTGATTCATCTGGTCGACATGGACAGTATGCGGCATCGCTATGGCGTAAGATCAGATCAAGCCAAACAGGCACTGCAGCGCTTGGATCAAAGAGTCGGTCAGCTGATTCAGGCAACTAAGGATGCTGGAACGTTTGAGCAAACCAATTTTGTCTGTCTTGGCGATCATTATCAGATTGACGTCAACCAGATGATTCACTTTAATACGCTGTTTGCTAAAAAAGGATGGCTGACTCCGATTAAGAACCAGCAAACCTTTAAAAACAATTGGCGGGTAATGGCCAAAACCTGCGATGGCGAAACCTACGTCTATGTGCGGCCAGGAATCGATCGTGATGAGGTCAGACGAGAAATTGCTGGGGTTAAGGGAATTGAGAAGATCTATGACGGTGCTCAGGCGGTTAGACTGGGGGCTGATCCGCGCTGTACGTTTTTGGTTGAGGCCAAAGCCGGTTGGTACTTTACTGATGAGGCCCAGCGTCCGGCCGTCGTTGAATCGGTCTTGCCGTCAATGATGGGCACAAGCGATCGCTACCGTGGCGTGCATGGCTATGGGGCCGATAAGCCAGACTATTTTACGACCGCCGTTTTTTATGGACCGGATATCAAAAAAAGAGCCCAGGTTGAGCATGCTGAGTTGGTAGATGAAGGGCCAACTTTTGCTGAGCTGCTTGGCTTAAGCTATCCCAGACCAACTGCCGGCAAGCCGATCAAAGGAATCTTTAAGGAAGTGAAACATGAAATTTAACAAACAGCAGTGGCAATGGATCTTTTATGACTGGGCAAATTCGGGCTATGGCATTTTGGTCGTAACCGCAGTCCTGCCGGTATATTTTAAGGCCGTTGCTCACCAGAATGGGATCTCAGCCGCGCTCTCAACGGCATTATGGGGATATGCCAACAGTGCGGGGACTTTGGTCGTTTCGCTTTTAGCGCCTTTTTTAGGAGCAATGGCGGATTATCCTTATGCCAAACGACGCTGGCTGAACTGGTTTGCTGGCTTGGGTATCATTATGACGATGATTCTGGGTGTTTTATCGCCAAATGCCTGGCAATGGCTGCTGATCATCTATGTTTTGTCAGCAATCGGCTATTCAGGCGGCAACCTTTTTTATGACAGCTTTTTAACCGATGTGGCCGACTATCGCCAAATCGATGCTCTGTCAGCAACTGGGTACGGTATGGGGTATCTAGGCGGGGTTATGGCTTTTTTGATCTTTTTGACAGTTGAGCTGGGTCATGGTTTTGGCTGGCTGAACGATTATGGAATTGCGCGCTTCAGCTTTATCTTGGCTGGCCTTTGGTGGATCATTTTTGGCTTGCCGTTTCTAAAAAATGCTCATCAGCGCTATAGCGTGCCAAAAGAACAAAAACCGATTGTCGCCAGTTTTGCCCGCGTGATAAAAACCATGCGGCATATTCGGCAATATCGAGCCGCATTTTGGTTTTTGGTTGCGTATTTCTTTTATATTGACGGCGTCGACACGATTTTTACGATGGCTACTTCGATTGGATCCGATATGGGGATTGATACTACCATGCTGATGGTCGTTTTATTAGTCGTGCAGCTGATTGCCTTTCCGTTCTCAATCTGGTATGGCTGGCTGGCCAATCGCACTTCAACACGACGGGCTCTATTGCTGGGGATCTGCGTCTACTTGTTTATCTGTCTGCAGGCCCTGCATTTAAAGACGCTGCGTGATTTTTGGCTG
This sequence comes from Limosilactobacillus mucosae, assembly GCF_013423865.1. Taxonomy (NCBI): domain Bacteria; kingdom Bacillati; phylum Bacillota; class Bacilli; order Lactobacillales; family Lactobacillaceae; genus Limosilactobacillus; species Limosilactobacillus mucosae. The sequence continues at coordinate 268,673 of NZ_CP058954.1, forward strand.
CTGGCCGTTTTGGTCGGTACTAGTCAGGGCGGGGTTCAAGCGTTGAGTCGTTCTTATTTTGGCAAGCTGATTCCTAAAGAAAACAGCAGCGAGTTTTTTGGCTTTTACAATATTTTGGGGAAGTTTTCAGCAATTATTGGTCCGGTTTTGGTTGGAATCGTTACGCAGTTGACGGGCGAGTCAACCAAGGGAGCTGCCTCATTGGCCGTCTTATTTGCAGTGGGGCTTTTGATCTTTTTGAGACTGCCTGCACCTTCAGATTAGTTTCACTTTCCATTTATAAGTAAAAACGGCATAAATGTAAATATATGAAAGCACATTTATGCCTTGTAACCGTTTTACTTATCATGTATATTAAAAATAACAAGCAGGGGTGCAGACCTTAGACGGAAATCGCCGGGGCAATGCATCAGGTAAAGGTGCACTGCTTTTTTATCAGTTTACTGATCAGTCAAGGCAACCCGAATCCATTTGCTAACGAGAGGAAGAAAATGACGAAAGCGAGAATCGGTGACGCTGATTTTCTAGCGTCAGCCGCTGAAAAAGCAATTTTACGCGAAGCAAAAAGTGGCAATCCACTGGCAATTCAAAAACTGTTCGTTAGTTATCAAAGACTTTTTTGCTATGCATGGCAAAAATATCATCCAGCTGATCTGTCTTTACATGATTGGCTTGCAAATATGTATCAGCTGCTTTATCAGGTCGTTTTACATTATGATGATCAACAGAATGCATCGTTTGGCCACTATCTCTATCGTTCTCTGGAAAACTTCGCCAAGGGTCAGTATCGTAAGTGTCGTGCCCAAAAGAGAATACCGGCAGATTGTCTGGTGAGCCTGAGTGATCAGCTGCCAATCGCCAGTCAAGAGTCAATGGAAGAACGAATCTATTGTCGTTTGATTTTTGAAAACTTTTTAGATTACGATCTTTCAAATTTTGAACGTGAGGTTTTAGTAGCCAGTCTGTTTATGGACATGCCGGCGTTGTGCAAAAAATTCGGCTGCCATCAGCGTACGATTCAATCCGCTTTATCACGGTGTCGAAAGAAATTGATTTTGGCTTTGCAGGCTTAAGTGAGTTGCTTTTATACCTGGGTCCATGATAGGCTAGACAGGTAAAATTGGAGGCATCAGATGACTCAGAAAAAAGCGGCACTGGAATGTACCAAATGCGGTGCGCGCAACTATACGATAACGGTCAAGCCTGATCGCGAATCGCGTCTGGAACTAAGCAAGTTCTGCAAGCGCTGTGGTGAATATACTTTGCATCGACAAACAAAATAAGGGACGATTTCAATGAAACTTACAAAATTCGTAAAGAACGTCAATGCTGAAATGCATAAGGTAGTCTGGCCAACTGCTAAAGAAACGCGGCGGGACACGACTACGGTAGTTTCGCTGACGATTTTCTTTATTATCTTTTTTGCGATTATTGACTGGCTGCTGCACCAGTTCATGCTGCTGATTGTTGGCTAATTATTGGTCAAATTGCACAGAATCTGGTATACTGCTGTTTGGTTAAGGAGACTTCGCTTTAGGCGGGGTTTTTTATTTTGAACTTTTTTGGTTTTACAAAAATGGAGGAACAACGTGGAATCAACTGAAAAGCGCTGGTACGTGCTGCACACGTATTCTGGCTACGAAAACCGAGTTAAGAGCAATTTGGAATCCCGGGCTCAGTCAATGGGAATGCAGGACTATATTTTTCGGGTTGTCGTACCTGAAGAAAAGGTTCGTCAGGTTAAAGATGGTGAAGCTAAGGAAATTGAAGAAAAAACTTTCCCTGGCTATGTCTTAGTCGAAATGGTTATGACTGATCAAGCATGGTACATCGCTCGGAATACTCCAGGCGTAACCGGCTTTTTGGGTTCTCACGGTGGTGGCTCCAAGCCAACTCCACTGCTGCCTGAAGAAGTCGATCGCATTTTAAAGCGGATGGACGACTCAGAAGAAGCACCACGTACTGATATTGACGTTAAAGTCGGCGATACGGTTAAGATTATTGCTGGACCATTTGCTGACATGGTTGGCAAGGTAACCGAAGTCGATCATGATAAGCTGAAACTGCGAGCTGAGATTGAAATGTTTGGCCGGCTGACTTCAGCTGAGGTTGGCTTTGATCAAATCGATTCAGTCGAATAATCAAGATATTTTTAATAGCTGACTATTGAAAAAACAGTGATTTAGTGGTATACTTCTCGAGTATGCTATTTAACGCATACAGTGGGAGGGGCAAATCTTACTACCCCATCATTACCACAACACGGACTAAGGAGGTTTTGTCTCGTGGCAAAAAAAGTAGCTAACATTGTCAAGTTGCAAATCCCTGCAGGTGCCGCTACGCCGGCTCCTCCAGTGGGTCCTGCACTTGGTCAAGCAGGTATTAACATCATGGGCTTCACTAAGGAGTTCAACGCACGGACTGCTGATCAAAAGGGTATGATTATCCCTGTTGTAATTACGGTATACGAAGACCGTTCGTTCGAATTCATTACGAAGACGCCACCTGCTGCTGTACTGCTGAAGAAGGCTGCTGGTGTTGAACACGGTTCCGGTGAACCTAACACGAAGAAGGTTGCTACTGTAACCAAGGATCAAGTTAAGCAAATCGCCGAAACTAAGATGCAAGATCTTAACGCCGCTGACGTTGAAGCAGCGATGCGCATGATCGAAGGTACGGCACGGAGCATGGGCTTCGTCGTTGAAGGCTAAGCTTTCTCGTACCGGACTGATTCATGAAAGTGAACAGTCTTAGTGGGAGGTATACACTCCGTTAGACCACATTTGCAAGGAGGAAAACATCAACATGGCTAAACATCGCGGTAAGAAGTACCAAGACGCCCTGAAGAAGGTTGATTCCAAGAAGGAATACGCTGTCAGCGACGCAGTACAATTAGTAAAAGACATTGACTTTGCAAACTTCGACTCAACCCTCGAAGTTGCATTTAACTTAAACGTAGACACGAAGCAAGCGGACCAACAATTGCGTGGTGCCGTAGTGCTGCCAAACGGTACTGGTAAAGACCAAACCGTTGTTGTGTTTGCAAAGGGTGAAAAGGCTAAGGAAGCTGAAGCTGCTGGTGCAGACTTCGTTGGCGACCAAGACCTGGTTGACAAGATTCAAGACGGTTGGCTGGACTTTGACGTTGCCATCGCAACGCCAGACATGATGCCACTGGTTGGTCGTCTGGGTCGGGTATTGGGTCCTAAGGGCTTGATGCCAAACCCTAAGACGGGTACGGTTACGATGGACGTAGCCAAGGCTGTTTCTGAATCCAAGGCCGGCAAGGTTACCTACCGGACTGACCGTGACGGCAACGTTGCCGTTCCATTCGGTAAGGCATCCTTTGACACGGACAAGCTGGTTGAAAACCTGAAGACGATTGAAGAAACGATCGTTAAGGTTCGTCCAGCAGCCGTTCGTGGTGCTTACATCAAGCACGTTTCGGTAGCTTCGACTTTTGGTCCTAGCGTAACGATTGACCTGGCTAGTTTCTAAGCCAATGGTTCAAAATTGAAAAGGTCATCAAATAATTTTGATGACCTTTTTTTGTCTAAAATCATGTAAGCGCTAACATTATATGTTATAATATAGATGTAGCAAAGGTAGCAACCAAATGAGGTGATGCCTAATGGTTAAGATGATTCGAGCAGTAACAAAATAGCTTCACCACGGGATAAAGAAATGGAGCTGATACCGATGGGCTGTGAAAATAGTTAGTCATTTTAGGTGAGCAACCGAGGTGGTATCTGATGGTTAAGATGATTCGAGCAGTAACAAAATAGCTTCACCATGGGATAAAGGAATGGAGCTGATACCGATGGGCTGTGAAAATAGTTAGTCATTTTAGGTGAGCGACCGAGGTGGTATCTGATGGTTAAGATGATTCGAGCAGTAACAAAATAGCTTCACCATGGGATAAAGGAATGGAGCTGATACCGATGGGCTGTGAAAATAGTTAGTCATTTTAGGTGAGCGACCGAGGTGGTATCTGATGGTTAAGATGATTCGAGCAGTAACAAAATAGCTTCACCATGGGATAAAGGAATGGAGCTGATACCAATGGGCTGTGAAAATAGTTAGTCATCACTTAGCTGATCAGGTAGGATTGGTGTCCATTTAAAACGGGGCGATCTTATGTTTAAACCACCATAAAAGTTAAGATAAAAAATTGACAAATCGATGAATTAATTAGAAAGCAATATAATATGATAAAAGAAACTGAAATCAAAAAGCGATCGTGAGAGTAAAACACGATCGCTTCTTTAGTTATTCACGATTAATCATTAGCTGATTGATCAAGTTTTTTAACAATCCAGAACACGGGCAGCCCGATTACGACCACGCCGGCAAAAAGCATGACACCGGCTGGATCATTGATGATTTCGCTGATCAAGACAAAGATGCCGCCAGCAATTGCAATAATTGGAATCCAAGGATAAAGCGGTGTGGAGAATGGACGGGGTGCTTCATTGGTCTTGCGGAGAATGAAGATGCCGAAGAAAGCCAAAATGTAAAAACAGTAGACGGTAAATACGCATAGATCCGACAGATGATCAGGATCAAAGAACAGCATCATGATGGTAGCCAACAGAATAATGAAAAGCGTTGCGACAACCGGTGATTTTCCTTTAGGGGTCAGGTAAGACAAGGCCCGAGAAAATGGAATGTCGCGCCGTTTAGCCATGGCATAGACGATTCTTGGAAAAGTCAGCATCTTACCATTGATCGTTCCCATCATTGAAATGATAATACCAATGGACAAAAGTTTGCCGCCAATCGTTCCAAAAGCTTTAACCGCTAGATAGGCAGTCGTGTTCTCCCCGAGTCGGTGGATCGTTTGGACTGGCAAAAAGCGGAGAACACCAATTGTAATTAAGGTATAGATCAATAAAACGGCACAGATTCCTAAAATGATCGCTTTAGGCAGCAGCTTTTGTGGATTTTTCATTTCACCACCCAAATTGGCGATTAGAATCCAGCCATCATAGCCAAATAAAGTTGCTAGGATAGCAACACCGAAATTGCCCGCCGATTGATGTACTTGACTGAGCGTCTGGCCAAAAGCGTGCTGATGTCCCCAAAATAAGCCAAAAATAATAATTGCAGCAATTGGAATCATTTTGGCAATCGTAGTAATTACAGAAAATGCTGCCCCAACGCGGTTTTCCAGCATGTTCATAGCACCGATGGCAAGAATCGTTATCACAGCGAGGGGAATTCGCCAAGCGGAGCTGAGACCGAAAAGATTAGCCATCAAAATACTCATAAATCCTGCTACAGAAGCAATGATTGCAGGACCATAAACGATAATCTGCATCCAGCCGGCTAAAAAGCCCCAGATGCGACCGTAAAGATTCTCGATATAGACATACAGGCCGCCAGTATATGGCATCTGCGAACCGATTTCAGCAATCGTTAGACCAGCCGTTAAAGTGATAATCCCTCCTAAAACCCAGGCGAGGATGGCCATGGTTGAAGATCCGGCACTATCCAGGACCGAACCTTGTTTAAAGAAGATGCCGGAACCGATGATGGTGCCGATTACGATCGAAAGTGCTGAGCCGAACCCTAACGAGCGTTTCAGCTCTGTTTGTGGCTGTTTTTCCATATAGAAATCCTCCATTCATTTTGCCAACAAAAAACCGAGCTGCTCAACTGCAGAGAAAATTCTAAAGCAGTTAAGCATACTCGGTGCTGCTGGTGATTTGAGTACGTCAAAATTCCTCAACTGCTTTTAAATTGGAGCTGAGGATGAGGATTGATTGATTTTAGAATAGTGTTGAATCATTAAACGCACCTCTTGACGCTGGAAAAATTTACAAAGCTTACAATAACATGAGAAAAAATTAAACGCAACTAATTATGATTGAAAATAATTTGGAGAAATGTTATTGCAATCTCGATCTAATCCTGTTATACTAACAAAGTTGATTAAATATGACTCTGCCTAAGACTCAGGTGGCACCAGCCTTAATTAATGCCTGCCGAGGAAGAAATGAAATGTTCCTTCTCTATGTCTGCCGGTCATAGGGATTTTTTTAAATCCGATCAAAATACATTGCAGGAGGTGAAATTCATGAGCGAAGCAACGATTGCTAAGAAGGCTGAAGCAGTTAAGAACGTCAACGAAATGCTGACGAACGCTGAAACGGCCATTGTTGTTGACTACCGTGGTCTGACGGTTGCCGAAGTTACGGATCTGCGTAAGCAGCTGCGTGATGCTGGCATCAAGATGATGGTTATCAAGAACAAGATTCTGGAACGTGCCGTTGAAGGTACGGACTACGAAGATCTGAAGAGCACGTTCGTTGGCCCAACGGCCGTAGCCTTCTCTGACGAAGATGCTATTGCCCCAGCAAAGATTCTGAAGAAGTTTGCTGACGACCACGAAGCTCTGGAAATCAAGGGTGGCTTCATCGAAAAGAAGGTTCAAACCCTCGACAAGATCAACGAATACGCTACGCTGCCAAGTCGCGAAGACCTGCTGTCCATGCTGGCAAGTGCTCTGCAAGATCCAATGCGGAAGATTGCCCGTGCAGTCAAGGCTGTTGCCGACAAGAAGAGCGAAGAAGAAGCTGCCTAAGCTTCTCAGCGTACCCGCTAAATTTAAAGATCTGCGCCTAAGCGCATAAACCGAAATATTGGAGGAAAATAAACATGGCTTTTGATAAGGATGCTATCATTGCTTCTCTGAAGGAAGCATCAATCTCTGACCTTAACGACCTGGTTAAGGCTATCGAAGAAGAATTCGACGTTTCTGCTGCTGCTCCAGTTGCTGTTGCCGGTGCTGCCGGTGGCGAAGCTGCTGCTAAGGACAGCTTCACTGTTGAACTGACTTCTGCAGGTTCTGCAAAGGTTAAGGTCATCAAGGCTGTTAAGGACATTACTGGTCTGGGCCTGAAGGACGCTAAGGACCTGGTTGACAACGCACCATCCGCTGTCAAGGAAGACGTTAAGGAAGACGAAGCCAACGACATCAAGGAAAAGCTTGAAGCCGCAGGTGCTACTGTTACCCTTAAGTAGTCTCAGCTTAATAATAAAAAAAGACGATCGCAATGCGGTCGTCTTTTTTTATTATCATAATCTAATGTCTACTAGTAAATTACAATTTTATTTATATAAAAAATACCTTTGTAAATAAATTTACCTAATATTAACTTGATTAGTGGGGCGTTTCTTTACTTTGACAGTCTATCCTAAAACTTGACAGGAGGGATTGATTTGAGTGAAGAGAATCAAAAGAAGCTGTTTGGCATCTCAGCAATTATTTGCATTATTTTATTAACGATTGCCTATTTTGGTGATTTAGCCATCAGCAATACTTTAATTAATTATCACAGCTGGGTAGGGACGTTTTGCCAGACTTTTGGCGAGTTTCCGGTTTATCTTATTTTTGCCTTATGTGGACAGATTGCGATGACTTATGCCTGGCGAGGCGACTGTGAAAAGCTGCTGGCAGGACCGTTGTTTGTTGGCGGGCTTGCACTGTCGCTTTGGCAGAGCAAGCAGTATGTCAATGAATTCTTGGGCTATCTGTATTCGGCACAAACTAACCTTAAAAACGGTACGGCGATAGCAATGGCCAACAGCGACTCAGCAACGGGCGGTTATGCAGGCTCAACGATTATAATGGTCTGGCTGCTGTTTTTCGTTATATTTACGCTGTTGGTACAATGGTGGCTGAAAAACAAAACGACTAAACAGCTGACCCGCTATATGAAAATTGCGATTTTGGCGTCATTGACGGTTTGGTTTGCATTGGAAGTTAATCTGACCTTAAAAGACCTGTGGGGACGCTATCGCCCATATGAACTCACGAGCGGCAATCATGAATTTACCAATTGGCTGACAATCAATGGCGTTAATGGGCATAAGTCATTTCCATCCGGGCATACGATGGCGGCAACGCTATGCATCGTTTTTTCATGGTTCGTTTCCAACAATAAGCGTAAGAGCTTTTTCATTGGTGGCATCGTTTATGGTGTCGTGATTGCTATAAGTCGAGTAATCGTGGGCGCACATTTCTTTTCGGACGTTACGTTCTCGTTTTTCCTGACCGCACTGATCATCTTTATCATGAATGGTCTTGGTAAAAAGCTAATTGAAGATTTTTAAAAATAAGGGCTGTGATTATCGAAAGGTGACCACAGCTTTTATTTATGTGTTAAATAGCTCAATGGTGAGCTAATTTGTGAGGAATCGAGACGGATTTTAGAGATTATCATACAAATAATCCCTGTTTTGACTATTAAAAATAAAAAATAGCTGAAAAAAGTTGTGAATCAGCATACAAAAAGCGTGAGGAAAAATCGCTTAAAACCATTATAATGGCCCCGAATAAAAATATTTTTAGACTTTATTCCTACTGCGGCAAGGGTTGACATTATAGTATTGTAATCGCTTTCTATAATGTCAGAATTGTTATTTATTTCACAAAAAGTATTTACAAATCTAGAAAAAAGAGTATAGTAATAATTGTTCAAAGGATAACAAAGTTGTTGAAAAGTAATTAATCGAGAAGGAGCTAGTGCAATGACAGTTAAAGCTAAAGCCACTGTTAAGGCCACTGAAAAGCCTAAAGACAAGGAACAAACCGCTGAAGAACTGATTAACGGCTTGATTGATAAGAGTGAAAAAGCTCTTGATCAATTGCGCACATTTAGCCAAGAACAGGTTGACAAAATTTGCCAAAACCTTGCATTGGCCGCTGAAGAACATCATATGGATCTGGCTATTTCAGCCGCTGAAGAAACTGGTCGTGGGGTAGCTGAAGACAAGGCTATCAAGAACATCTACGCCAGTGAATATATCTGGAACAACATCCGCAATGACAAGACGGTTGGCATTATCGATGAAGATGATGAAAACCAAATGATTACGATTGCTGATCCACTGGGGGTAATTGCTGGGGTCGTACCAGTTACCAACCCCACGTCAACGGTTATCTTTAAGTCGATCATTGCCTTAAAGACGCGGAACACGATTATCTTCTCATTCCACCCACAGGCCTTTAAGTCATGTCTGAAGACTGGTCAGATCTTGGAAGCCGCTGCTGAAGCCGCTGGGGCGCCAAAAGACGTAATTCAATGGATTCCACAATGCAGTCGTGAAAATACGACGGCACTGCTGCAGAATCCTCGTATCGCCACGATTTTGGCTACTGGTGGCCCTGGACTGGTTAAGGCAGCCTACAGTTCTGGTAATCCTGCCTTGGGTGTTGGTCCTGGTAACGGTCCTGCCTACATTGAAAAGAGTGCCAACATTGATCGTTCCATCTACGACATCGTATTATCAAAGACCTTTGACAATGGGATGATCTGTGCCACTGAAAACTCGGTTGTCATTGACGACGAAATCTACGACCAGGTTAAAGAAGCCTTTAAGAAGTGGAACTGCTACTTCTTGAAGCCAAGCGAGATTCCAACGTTTACCAATGGCTTTATTGATCCTGATCGGCACCAGGTCCGTGGCCCGATTGCTGGTCGTTCTGCAAATGATATTGCTGAAATGTGTGGGCTGAAGAACGTTCCAGCTAATACCAAAGTACTGATTGCCGAGCTGGATGGGGTTGGCCCTAAGTATCCATTGTCAGCCGAAAAGCTTTCGCCAGTACTGACAATGTACCGTGCCAAGAGTCGTGAAGATGCATTCCGGATCTGTAGCGAACTGCTGGCCTACGGTGGTGAAGGTCACACGGCAGCCATCCATACCAACGATGATGAATTGATCAAGGAATACTCACTGAAGATGAAGGCTTCCCGAATCATCGTCAACTCGCCATCAGGTCTTGGTGGTATTGGTAATGTCTACAACAACATGACGCCATCATTTACGCTGGGGACGGGTTCATACGGCAGCAACTCGATCTCGCACAACGTTTCTGACTGGGATCTGCTGAACATTAAGAAGGTTGCTATGCGTCGTGATAATCCACAATGGGTACAGATTCCGCCAAAGGTCTACTTCCAGCGGAACTCACTGAAGTACCTGAAAGAAATTCCAAACATCAACAAGGCATTTATCGTTACCGGTCCAGGAATGGTTAAGCGCGGTTATATTCAGCGGGTTATTGACCAGCTGCGGCTGCGCAACAACCGGGTTCAATACGAGATCTTCTCCGATATCGAACCTGACCCATCAACGGATACGGTTGACAAGGGTGTTGCCTGGATGAACGACTTCCAGCCAGACACGATCATCGCACTGGGTGGTGGTTCGCCAATGGACGCTGCTAAGGCAATGTGGATGTTCTATGAGCACCCAGACACGACTTGGAATGGGGTTCGGCAAAAGTACCTTGATATCCGTAAGCGGGCCTACAAGATCGGCCGGCCAAAGAAGGCACAATTTATCGGGATCCCTACGACTTCTGGTACCGGTTCTGAAGTTACGCCATTTGCGGTTATCACCAACTCCAAGACGCATGTCAAGTACCCACTGGCTGACTACGCTTTGACGCCGGACATCGCAATTGTCGACTCGCAATTCGTTGAATCCGTGCCAGCCAACACGACGGCCTGGACTGGTCTGGACGTCTTGACGCACGCTACGGAATCATACGTTTCCGTAATGGCAACTGACTACACGCGTGGCTGGTCGCTGGAAGCCATCAAGGGCGTTATGGAAAATCTTGAGGCATCCGTCAAGGGCGACAAGCTGGCCCGCAAGAAGATGCATGACAGCTCCACGATTGCTGGTCTGGCCTTTGCCAATGCCTTCTTGGGGATCACGCACTCTTTGGCTCACAAGATGGGTGGGGCCTTTGATCTGCCACACGGTCTGGTAATTGCGATTGCACTGCCACAAGTAATTCGTTTCAACGCTAAGCGGCCAACCAAGCTGGCAATGTGGCCACATTACGAAGACTACCGTGCTGACAAGGACTATGCAGCGATTGCCCGTTTCTTAGGCTTGAAGGGCGATACGACTGAAGAGCTGGTTGAAGCATACGTACAAAAGATTATCGAATTGGCTCATAAGTGTGGCGTAACGCTGAGCTTGAAAGCTAATGGCGTTAAGCGCGAAGACTTTGACAAGGTCGTTGATCAACTGGCCGTTCTGGCTTATGAAGACCAATGTACGACTGCTAACCCGGTTGAACCACTGGTCAGCCAGCTTAAGGAACTGTTGGAACGCTGCTACGAAGGCACTGGCGTCGAAACTGAAGAATAGGCTGTTGATTTCCAAGCACTCTCAATTAATCTTCTCAACTTAAAATCTCAACTTTAAAAGACGGTCGCGGATCCATGACCGTCTTTTTTGATTTCGGCAGATTGTAAAATTTAAGTTGAACATTTAAGTGGACAGAAAAACCCATCAAGGTCTTTAATGGTGTTACCACAACATTCCATTAGAAAGAAGGACCTTAATGGGCACCACTATTTTATCATTCCAGAACCGCGTTGTCATTGAAACGCTTCATAATGAAGGACGTTCCTTACGATACATCGCTAACTACTTAGGCTTTAGTAAAACCACAGTCTTTAACGAACTTCACCGGCTCAACGGTGAGTATCAAGCTGAACTAGCGCAAACTGACTTTGAACGCAAGGTTAGTCAACGGGGGCGGAAGTCTTCGCTCACTAAAAGCCTTAAGCACTTGATTGAGGAAAAGATTCAAGTCCAGAAGTGGTCCCCTGAACAAGTTGCCCATGTAGTTGGGATTGCCTACAAGACGGTCTATAACTGGATTGATCAAGGATGGCTTGATGTACAGTTACCCGATTTGCCTGATCATGGAATTCGTCGTCATCGTGCTAAAGAAAAGCGTGGTACGTTCAGTCACGGCCGCTCCATTGAGGAGCGGCCTCATAAAGTCGAAACTCGCCAAGAATTCGGCCACTTTGAAGCTGATACCGTACTTTCTGGCAAACGTAAAGGTCAAGCTGTGGCTACTTTTGTGGAGCGTAAGAGTCGCCTTACAATTGTTAAACGGCTCCATGGTCGCGACAGTCAGTCCATGACTCAAGCCGTACTTGAACTAGCTAGTCAACTTCAAGACAAGCTCAAGACGCTTACCGTGGATCATGGGAAAGAGTTCGCTAACTATCAGGCAATTGAACAGCTAACGGGTACTCAGGTTTACTTTGCCCATGCCTATTCACCGCACGAACGCGGTAGTAATGAGAACCGTAATCGAGTTTTGCGACGGTTTATTCCCAAGGGACAAGCCATTGAAGAGCTGAGCGATCGCCAGCTGGTTCAAATCAATTGGTATCTGAATTCCCGACCACTTAAATGTCTTAACTGGCACACACCAATCGAGATCTTCTTGCTTAATCTACGTCACTAAATTCGTTCAAGTTATTTCTTGCAATCTGCCTTTCAATTAAAAAAATATGAGAAAAAGGTTGACAATTTATTAAGAAGGATTTAGAGTATTAGACAAGTTAATCAACGGAACAAAACACGATGATCCGGAGAGTAAGGTTATGGTTGGCTGATCAGCGACCCCGATGAAGTGTGAGCGGGGACAGGAGCCATAACTGGAAAGTAGCCGGTGAGTGGCCGATGCGACGTAAGAAGTGTCGGACGGGTGCGCCCGTGATCGCGCCAGCGTATGAACACGTACGCGTTAAGGCTTAATTGGCGACGATTAAGCAAAAAAAGGTGGTAACACGCGAAAGCGTCCTTTTCAAATCATGGTCTGATTTGAAAAGGACGCTTTTATTTTCCGTTGATCACGAAATCTTAGCTAAGATCTCTTTTTAAAATTCATTTGTTGATTGAAAGGGGATTGATTTTTATGAATACGAATAAACTGACTTTCCGTAATGCTTTATTGATTGGATCACTAATTTTTGGGATGCTTTTTGGTGCCGGCAATCTGATCTTTCCGGTTCATTTGGGTCAGATGGCAGGGGCGCATTGGCTAAGCGCGGCTGGCGGCTTTTTGATGTCGGGGGTGCTGTTGCCGCTGATGGCGCTGCTGGCAATCAGCATTACGCGCTCCAATGGAATCTATGATCTGGCGCGTCCTAATGGTGCCTGGTATGCACTTATTTTTCTGATTTTGGTTCATGCAACGCTAGGGCCTTTGTTCGCCACGCCACGGACGGCAACCGTTTCATATGCGATTGGTATTGCGCCGCATCTTTCGGCCAGTGCCAACACCTGGGGAACCTTGATCTATTCAGCAGCCTTCTTTGGCCTGACGTATTACTTCTCAACTCGGGAAGGACGAATCACTGACACGATCGGTAAAATGCTTAATCCGCTGTTTTTAGGCTTGATGTTCATCATTTTCTTTATGGCATTTATCAGCCCCATGGGACATGCTGGTTCAGCTGCCATCACGGCTGCTTATCGTCACGCTTCATTTACCAACGGCTTTTTGCAAGGCTACAACACAATGGACTGCTTGGCTTCTTTGGCCTTTGGGATTACGGTTATTACGGCGATCAAGGGATTGGGTATCAAGCGTCAGCGCGATATCTCCTGGGCAACGGCTAAGGGAGGAGCTTTGGGTATCATTGGTATTGCTCTGATCTACATTGCTTTGATTTGGATCGGTGCTACTAGCCTGGCGCACTTTAAGATGGCTGATAACGGTGGTACGACTTTGGAACAGATTGCCAACTACTACTTGGGCACGGCAGGCGATGCAATCTTGGCAGTCTTGGCAACGACGACCTGCATGACCAGTGCAATGGGGCTGGTAGTTGCCTTTTCACAAGATTTCCACCGGTGTTTTCCTAAGATTTCCTACAAAGCCTTCCTGCGCTTCAACTGCGGTCTTTCATTCTTGGTTGCCAACCTGGGCTTGGATCAGATTATTGCCTGGTCAACGCCGATCTTGATGTTCTTGTACCCATTGGCAATTACGCTGATCATCATGGGGATCATGTCGCCGCTCTTTAAAAATGATCCATTGGTTTACCGCATCACGACTGGCTTTACGCTGATTCCGGCTTTCTTTGACATGATGAACGCTACGCCGGCTATTTTGCATAATACGGCTGCCGTTCAGGCAATGATCAGCTTTGCGGCTAAATTCTTCCCATTCTTCGGTCTTGGCTTCGGCTGGCTTTCATTTGGCATTGCTGGCCTGGCACTGGGCTTGATCATTCACTTTGCTAAGGAACGGATGGCTTCACCGGCAATCAGTGAGGACTAGGATTACTGAAATAGCAAGCAAATAAAAACGTGCGAATGCAGTTGCATTACGCACGTTTTTTATATATTAGTCTTTTTCGTTGATGTCTTTGCCGGCATTAGGATCAGCAACATGGTAGTCACTGTCATGCATGGCCTCAACCTCACCGAGTCGGTAGCCATTGCCGACCTGACTGAAGAAGTCGTGGTTGGAGGTTGTCGTTGAAATACCGTTCATTACGACAGGATTGACATCACTGGCCGTATCAGGGAACAGCGGATCCTGTCCCAGATTCATCAAAGCTTTGTTGGCATTGTAGCGAATGAACGTCAAGACTTCATCGGTCCAGCCAACTTGATCGTACAGCAGGTGGGTGTACTTTTCTTCATTGTCGTAGAGTTCGTATAAGAAATTGTACATCCAGTCTTTCATGTCCTGTTGCTGCTTTTCGGTCAGATCCTTCATGCCGACTTGGAACTTATAGCCGATGTAAGTTCCGTGAACTGATTCATCACGCAAGATCAGCTTGATGATTTCTGCCACGTTGTTAAGCTTGTTGTGGCCCAGGTAGTACAGCGGCGTGTAGAAACCAGAATAGAACAGGAATGTTTCCAAAAAGACGTTGGCAACTTTTTTCTTCAAAGGACTGACGCTTGGATCCAGGTAAAGATTGCCGATCCGCGTTGCCTTGTTTTGCAGATATTCTTCAGTATCGGACCAGTCAAAGATTTCACTGATTTCTTCAGGGGTATTCAGCGTAGAAAAAATCGTGGAGTAAGACTTGGCGTGGACCGATTCCATAAATTGAATATTGTTAAGCACGGCCGTTTCATGCTGAGTCTTAACGTTTTCTTTCAGGGCCGTCAAACCAGCTTCCGACTGCAGCGTATCCAAAAGCGTCAGGCCCCCAAATACGTGACCGACGACCCACTGGTGATCAGTATCAAGCTCTCGCCAATCATCCATATCGTTGGAAACCGGAATCCGGGTATCCAGCCAGAACTGTTCGGTTAGTTTTTCCCAGGTGGCTTTGTCGATCATATCAGAGACTTCATTCCAATTGATCGCCTGGTAGTTTTTAAGCGGTACAAAATTCTCAATCTTCATTATTAAGTGGGGCTCCTTTAGTCTTTAATGATTCCAATAAGTTAGATAACGCAGCTTTCGCATTGGTTGGCACCGATCTCATCTTGATCATCGGTAAACGTCCGAATATAGTAGATGGATTTAATGCCTTTTTGATAAGCATAATGGCGCAGAATGTTTAAGTCACGCGTTGTCATCTTATCAGTTCGATTATTTTTCCATTCGTACATCCCGGCTGGAATCGTGGAACGCATAAACAGCGTCATCGCCAGTGATTGATCAATATGTTCCTGAGCAGCCGCGTAGGTATCGATTACGCTGCGCATGTCGGTATCATAAGCCGACTTGTAGTATGGCATGGTATCGTTGCTGAGGTATGGTGCCGGGTAGTAGATCTTGCCAATCATTTTTTCCTGACGCTCTTCAATCCGATTGATGATTGGGTGCAGGCTGGAAGTCGAGTCGCCAATATACGACGTCGATCCATTCGGGGCAACGGCTAAGCGATAGGCGTTGTAGAGACCATCCTTTTGCACGGCTGCTTTGAGCTCCTGCCAGTCCTTGATACCAGGAATAAAGATGCCTTCAAACAGCTGCTTGACCGTTGCCGACTTAGGCCCCCAGTCTTGACTGACGTATTTGTCGAAGTAGGAGCCATCTGCATACGTGCTCTTTTCAAATTCGGCAAACGTTTCATGACGTTCACGGGCAATGTCGTTGGAGGCTTTGATCGTCCAATAGTTGAGCAGCATAAAGTAGACACTGGTAAATTCCAGGGCGACTGGCGAGCCATATTGAATGTGATGCTTGGCCAGGTAGCCATGCAGTCCCATGGCACCAAGACCGATTGCGTGAGCCATGTCGTTGCCGTGCTCGATTGATGGAACGACGTCAAGGTGCTCAATGTCGCTGATATGGGTCAGTCCCCGTACCATGGCACTAACTGAGCGGCCAAAGTCTGGCGTTTCCATCATGTTGGCGATGTTGGTGGAGCCAAGGTTGCAAGAAACGTCGGTCCCCAGCTTGGCAAACGTCTGATCATCGTTAACGATTGACGGCCGCTGAACCTGAGCAATTTCTGAACAAAGATTGCTCATTACGATCTTACCGTCGATTGGATTGGCACGGTTGACGGTATCCAGATTGACGATGTATGGGTAGCCGGATTCCTGCTGCAGCTTGGAGATCTCATCTTCTAAGTCGCGAGCGTTGACTTTGTATTTGGTAATGGCGTCATTAGCGACCATGTTCTCATATTCATTGGTGATGTCGACGTACGAGAATGGCACGCCATAGATGCGCTCAACGTCATAAGGACTGAATAGATACATCTCTTGATTGGCTTCTACCAGCTCGTAAAATTTATCGGGAACGGTAATCCCAAGCGAAAGCGTTTTGATTCGGATCTTTTCATCAGCATTTTCTTTCTTAGCAGACAAGAAGGCCACGATATCGGGATGAAAGACGCTTAGGTAGACTACGCCGGCCCCCTGTCGCTGACCCAGCTGATTTGAGTAGGAAAAAGAGTCCTCCAAAAGCTTCATGACTGGGACGACCCCACTGGCAGCACCTTTGATCTTTTTGATTGGTGCGCCTGCTTCACGGAGGTTGGAAAGATTGATGCCAACGCCACCGCCGATCTTGGAAAGCTGCAGGGCAGAATTGATCGTCCGTCCGATTGAGTTCATATCATCGGTTGCCTGAATCTCAAAACAGGATACGAATTCGCCGCGCCGTTTGCGACCAGCATTTAAAAAGGTTGGCGTAGCTGGCTGATAGCGCTGGTGAATCAATTCATCGGCCAGCTGCATGGCCAGCTCCTCATTGCCGTCAGCCAAAAACAAGGCGTTCATGGCAACGCGATCAATGTAGTTTTCCAGGTAGTATTCCTTGTCGTTGGTTCGTAGGGCATACTGGGCGTAAAACTTGTAGGCTGCCATAAATGAATGAAAATGAAAATCCTGGGCCTTTAAAAAGTCGTAGAGCTCTTCGATGAATTCAAAGCGGTACTTGTGCATAAAGCCGGTTTCGATATAATCGTTTGCCTCCAGCCAGTCATAGCGTTCCTTTAATGAAGCAAAGCGTTTGGTGTTGGGCAAAACGTTTTCTTTGATAAAATCAGTTAAGGCTTCATGATCCTTATCAAGTTGGATTTGACCATCTTTAGGAATGTTGAGTTCATTATTGAGGTCGTAGTATTTTACTTTGGTGAGGTCGATATCTGATAGTGCCATGGATAACTCCTTTTTCCAGTGCAATAAAAAGCGGGCATCGTGCAAAATGATTGAACGATCCCCGGGAATAACGCGGTATAATTGACAACTAAGCCAATTGCTTCAGCATGTCAGGACGGAAGCCAGTAAAGGATTGACCGTCAGGCAGCTTGATTACTGGCGTTGCCTTAAAACCGTCAGCTTTCAGTTGATCAACATATTCTGGATGCTCATCAATATTGTGTTCAACAAAGTCAACGTGGTGCTGCGTTAGAAACATTTTGGTCATCTTGCATTGAATACAGTTGTTTTTAGAGAAAACAGTAATCATAAATCTCAATCCCCTTTAACTTTTCGTTGAGTTAATGTTTTATAGTATAGCGGGTTATGAAGAAATTACAAGCATTGACATACTATATAATGTACGCTTACAAAACGTCAATACAACATGTGGTGGCTAAGCGATAAGGAATTGAGGTGCTGACAGCTGCGGCAAATTTTTTATTTTCTAATGAAGATTGCTTCATAACTCACGCGGTAGAAAAATCACAAAAACCATTATACACTGATTAATAATAATTGATAAGGGAGAAAAATTTTGCAACCGGAAGATTATATGGAAATGGCGCTGGCAGAAGCAAGACAGGCTGAATTGATGGATGAGGTACCGATTGGGGCCATCGTTGTCTATCATGGCAAGGTGATCGGTGCCGGTCATAATATGCGGGAGAGATTTCAAAATGCAGCCTATCATGCCGAACTGCTGGCCATTATGGAAGCCTGCGAGTATCTGGGGAGCTGGCGACTGGAGGAATGTGATCTGTACGTAACGCTGGAGCCGTGTATGATGTGCAGCGGTGCCATTATGAACTCACGAATTCGTACTTTATATTATGGAGCCAAAAATCCCAAAGCCGGCACGGTCGAGAGTCTGTATCACCTGCTGAGCGATTCAAGATTCAATCATCAAGTTGAGATTAGATCAGGGGTCAAAGAAAACGAGTGTCAGCAGCTGCTCAAACAATTTTTTAAACGGGTTCGCAAAGCACGTAAAGCCGCCAGAAAATCAGCTCAGCAAAAGAATTAACAGAAGACTGGCATTTAGCTTTAAAATAGTGTAAGATATTATTTGCCGTAAGGTCATGGGGCAAGGTTGTGCCTACGAATCGTGTCAGGTCCGGAAGGAAGCAGCACTAAGTTCGCTACAGCTTGTGCCCCATGTTTTTTTATGAAGATTAACCGCTGTGTGGATCGTTTCGCACGGCTTTTTTTATGTACAAAATATTTTTTCAATCGAATTGCAACGATTTTACTAGTATAATAACGATAATACGGATTTTTACCAGAAAGGAAGCAGTCAAGATGAGCTATCAAGCGCTTTACCGAGTTTGGCGGCCCCAGCGATTTGACGAGATCGTTGGTCAGCAGGTGGTTACGCAGACTTTAAAAAACGCGATCATAACCAAGCAGATCAGTCATGCTTATTTATTTGCCGGACCAAGGGGAACTGGCAAGACCTCAGCGGCAAAAATCTTTGCTAAAGCCATCAACTGTCATCATCGGCAAGACGGCGAACCCTGCAATGAATGCGAGATCTGTCGGGCAATTACTAATGGACAGCTCAGCGATGTGATTGAAATTGATGCTGCTTCCAACAACGGGGTTGAAGAAATACGCGATATTCGCGACAAGGCCAAGTATGCGCCAACTCAAGCCGACTACAAGGTTTATATCATTGATGAAGTGCACATGCTTTCAACTGGGGCGTTCAATGCTCTTTTGAAAACCTTGGAAGAACCGCCCGCTAATGTGATTTTTATCCTGGCAACCACCGAACCGCATAAAATTCCGCTGACTATCATCAGTCGGGTACAGCGGTTTGACTTTCGGCGGATCTCAGCTCAGGATGCTTTTGAGCGCATGCAGTATATCCTGGATCAAAAGCACGTTGAATATGAAAATGACGCGCTTTGGGTAATTGCCAATGCTGCTGAGGGTGGCATGCGTGACGCACTGAGTATTTTGGATCAGGTCTTGTCGTTTAGCGATAATCAAGTCAAGCTGGATGATGCGCTTTTGGTTACCGGCAGCGTCACCAAGCAGCTGCTGAAAAAATACTTTGATGAGACGACCAGCCATCAAAGTGCCGCAGCCCTGCATACAATGAAAGAAATTCTGGATCAGGGTAAGGACGGCCAGCGCTTTATCGAAGACTTGATCTCATTTATTCGCGACGTACTGCTTTATCAAGAATCGCCACAGTTGGTCAACGTCGCGGGATCTGGACTTAAGGAAACCGATTTTCAGCAGTTGAGTCAGGCTGCCAGTGCCGATGAGCTGTACCAAATGATCGACGAGTTAAATGAGATTCAAGAAGAAATGCGCTTTACGACGCATCCTGACGTCTATTTGGAAGTCTTGACGGTCAAGCTTAGTCAAATCAAGCCGCAAGATAATAAAACGAATGCGACAGATCCCCGACTCAATCAGACAATTGGTCAGCTGCAGCAAGAGATTCAGCAGTTGCAGTCAGCAATTGCCGGCTTAAGACAAACCGGCAGCGGCTCGGCATCCCGGATTGTCCGACGAGCAGGTGGCAATGCTGGCAGTAAAATTCAGCCTAAGATGACGGTTAAGCTGGATCGCGTCTATCCAATTCTGGAACATGCCACTAAGCAGAATCTGCGTGAGCTGCAGGAGATCTGGGGTGATCTGCTTAACATGCTGGATACGCCGCAGCGAGCTTTGATCAATACCTCCCAGCCGGTAGCGGCCAGTCCGCAAGGCGTCGTGGTTTCATTTGACAGCAGTTTTTTGCTGCAGCGTGCCAACAGCGGCAGCTTAGCAGCAGATATGGAAGCTGGCCTGCAGCGTCTGTCAGGCAATGAGATGCGCGTTGCATTCGTGCCAATGGATCAGTGGCCAAAGATCCGCCATAACTATTTGGTAGAGCATGGCTATTTGAATCAAGGTAAAACCGGTACTGATAAAAAAGATTCATCAGCTCAGTCAGCACCAGCCACGCCAGTTAAAACTGATCCGCTGATTGATAAGGCCAAGCAAATGTTTGGCGATTTGGTAAAGATAGAAGATAATTAAGCAATAACATAAGTAAAGGATGGATAATAACTATGATGCGCGGAATGAACATGCAACAAATGATGAAACAGGCTAAGAAGATGCAGCAAAAGATGATGGAAGAGCAGCAGAATCTGGCTAAGGAAGAATTTATTGGCGTCTCGCCTGATGAAATGGTCAAGGCAACTTTTACCGGCGACAAAAAGCTGACTGACCTGCAGATTGATCCGCAGGCCGTTGACCCTGATGATGTTGACATGCTGGCTGATCTGGTTTTGGCAGCCGTTAATGATGGCCTGGAAAAAGTCGATGCCGCCACGCAGCAAAAATTCGGCAAGTACACTAAGGGCTTGAACATTTAAGGAGGCTTGGCGATGCAGTATCCTGAGCCAATTGCCAAACTGATCGACAGCTATATGAAGCTGCCGGGAATTGGCGAAAAAACCGCGACTCGCCTTGCTTTTTATACACTGGGAATGGACCAAAAAGACGTTGAGGATTTTGCCAAGTCGCTCTTAAGCGTGAAAAAAGATCTGCACTACTGCAGCATCTGTGGCTTTATTACCGAAGACGATCCTTGTCCAATCTGCCGAGATAAGTCGCGTGACCGTTCAACGATTCTGGTGGTTGAGCATTCGCAAGATATTATGGCAATGGAGCGGATGCACGAATACCATGGCCTCTATCATGTTTTGCACGGTTCCATCTCACCAAGCGAAGGAACAGGGCCAATGGATATCAACATCCCGGCTTTGCTTAAGCGCCTGCAGAAAAATACCGAGGTCAAAGAAATCATTGTGGCAACCAATGCCTCGCTGGATGGTGAGACCACGGCACAATATCTGGCCAAGCTGATCAAGCCGGCGGGCATCAGAGTCACCCGTTTGGCCCATGGACTGTCAGCTGGCGCCAATATCGACTATACTGATGAGGTAACCTTGTTCAGAGCAGTTCAAGGCAGAACGGAAATGTAGGTGAAGATCATGTTTTTTAAGCATCGCAATCCCCATGCCGTTGAAGAGCTGGGTAATCAAAAGCTGTTGGAACTGATCTACAATGTCAAGGATAGTTGGGATCATGCCAAAGAAACCGAGCATGCTGTCTATGAAGGGCAGGTTGATAATGAGCTCTACAGTCGAACCAAGCTGCAGGAGCAAAAATATCTGTACCTTTATACTAAAGCGCGTCGCAATCATCTGCATGGCTATTTAAACGACAGCGTAATCAAGCAGTAGTTGAGGAACGACAATGGACGGTAAATTTATTTCATTTGAAGGACCAGATGGAGCGGGTAAAACCAGCGTTATGCGCCAGATTACGGCTGACCTGCAAAAACAGCTGGGATTGGATGGCGTTTTGTATACCAGAGAGCCAGGCGGCAACCATATCGCTGAGCAGATTCGGGATGTCTTGTTTGATGCTCGCAATATCGACATGGATCCGCGCACGGAAGCACTGCTGTTTGCCGCAGCACGGCGCCAGCACCTGGTTGCGGATATCATGCCAGCGCTCAAAAGCGGCAAGGTAATTCTCTGTGATCGCTACGTTGACAGCTCAATTGCCTACCAAGGCGCTGGTCGTGGCCTGGGCGAGGATAACATCTGGCAGATCAATCAGTTTGCAATTGATGGCTTGATGCCGGAACTGACGATTTATCTGGATATTGATTCCGAACTGGGCCTTAAGCGCATCGCGCAGAATCGTGCTGATCAGGTCAACCGCCTGGATGAAGAGGCGCTGTCTTTTCATCGCAAGGTCAGAAGTGCCTATCAGAAGCTGGCGCGACAAAACCCTGATCGCATCGTTACGATTGATGCCAGTCAGCCGCTGACACAGGTGATTTCAGCAACTCGTTTGGCAATTCATCAGCGCTTTGAGCAACTGTTTTAACTAACGCGACTTTTTAAGGAGGGCTTATTATGAAAATGATTATGGCAATCGTTCAACCAAAAGATGCCGGCAAGCTGCGGGATGCTTTTATCGACAACAATATCGGTGCGACCAAGCTGTCATCGACGGGTGGCTTCTTAAGAGAAGGCAACACCACTTATATGGTAGTCGTAGAAGATGATCGGGTTGATGAAGTATTGGAAATCATCAAGCATAATGCCAAGTCGCGTGAACAGTACATGACCCCGGCAGCCCAGATCGACAACGGTTCATCGGCCATTCCGATTAACGTTCAGATTGGGGGAGCCACGGTCTTTATCCTGCCAGTCGAAAAATTTTTACAGTTTTAAGTTGCAAACCGGTCAAGACGAGGTGATTCAAAATGGCAAATGCCACGCAATCAAAATGGCAAGCTGAACGGCTGCAGCCAGCAATCAGTCAGCGTCTAAAAAAAACCATGGTTCAAGGTGAACTGGCACATGCCTATTTGTTTGCAGGCCCGTCTGGATCAGGGAAAAAAGCATTGGCGCAGTGGATGGCCCTGCGCCTTTTTTGTGAACAGCCGCAAGATGGTGAGCCGGATGGAACCTGCAGCGAGTGTCAGCGAATTCTTTCTGGCAATCATCCTGATGTGGTGACTGCAGCTCCAGATGGTCGGCAGATCAAGGTCGATACGATTCGGCGCTTAAAGGCAGAATTTACCAAGAGTGGCGTAGAAGGCAGTCAAAAACTGTTCATCATTGAAGATGCCGAAAAAATGACGACAAGTGCTGCCAATAGTCTGTTAAAATTTATTGAAGAGCCGCTGCCTGGCATTTATATTCTGCTTTTGACGACCAATAAAAGTGCCGTTTTGCCAACGATTCGTTCGCGCACCCAGATTATTGAGCTGCAGCCGCTGCCTAAAAAGATTCTGCGGGAGATGTTGGATCAAGCTGAGATTCCCGTTGGCCTGCAGTCGATTGCGTTAGGGTTAACCGATTCAACGGCGCGGATTAAAGAATGGATGGAAGACGACTGGCTCAATCAAGCGGTTCAAGCTGTCGTGCAGTGGTACAAAGAATGTGGTCGGGCTGATCTGGTAGCCTTTGTCACGGTTCAGACAACGCTTTTGAAAGTGGCTGGCGATCGTGAAAAACAAGGATTGATCCTGGATTTGATGGCTTTGATCTGGCGCGATACGCTGATGGTAGCCAATGGCGCTGATGAAGTCGATGATCTGCATTTCAATGACCAATTGACGATGATCAAAGAAATCGCGCAGCACTATCGACTGGATCAATTACTGAAGGTCAGCGAACTGACGCTTGAAACCAGGCATTTAATGGATCAGAACATTTCATTTCAAAATACGGCCGAGCAACTTTCACTGCGCATTATCAATGTCTTGCAGCGATAGAAATGGGGAAAGACACAAATGAGTGAGCGAGTAGACAAAAGCAAGATTTATGAACGATTCACCAGAGTTACCAAGCAAACCAAGGATCTAGTCGACAGCATGGAAGAATTGCAGTCAATGATGACGGCGGTTCTGGAAGAAAATGCTGAGCTGTCGATTGAAAACGAGCATCTGCATCAAATGCTCAAACAAAAGCATCAGCAGGCAACCAAAGACGGCTTGACCGATTCAAGACGCAACCTGCAAAAGTTGTATCAAGAAGGCTTTCATGTCTGCAATGAATACTATGGCAAGCGATTGGATGAAGACGATTCATGCGCGTTTTGTCTGGATGCAATCTATGGGCGCCACGATCAGCCGCAAAAGTAAGGGTGATATTTATGCAACAGATTCGCAGTTTTACTGATAATGAAACGGGACGACTCTATTTGGTGCCAACGCCAATCGGCAATCTTGACGATATGACGTTTCGAGCCGTCAAGACGCTGGCAGCAGTTGATTTGATTGCTTCCGAGGATACGCGGCATACGCAGATGCTTTTGAATCATTTTGAGATTGATACCAAACAGATCAGCTTTCATGAGCATAATACCGAACAGCGAATTCCACAGCTGATTGAGCTTTTAAAGCAAGGCAAGTCGATTGCACAGTGCAGTGATGCCGGCATGCCATCAATCTCTGATCCAGGTCGGGAACTGGTTGCAGCAGCGGTTGAAGCCGGTCTGCAGGTCGTTGCACTGCCTGGCGCTAATGCGGGGATTACGGCCTTGATTGCCTCTGGTCTTAACCCGCAGCCATTTTATTTTTGTGGTTTCTTAAGCCGCAAGCATCAGCAGCAGATTGCAGAATTGACGCCGTTAAATCAACACCAGGAAACGATGATCTTTTATGAGGCACCTCATCGACTGGCCAAAACGCTGAGTTCGATGGCCGAGGTTTTTGGTCGGGATCGCAAGGCAGTCTTGGCAAGAGAGCTAACCAAGCGTTATGAGGAGTTTTGTCGCGGGTCACTGGAGGAATTGATTCAGTGGGCAGATGAGCATCAGATTCGCGGTGAGTTTGTGATTCTGGTGGCCGGCAATGATCATCCCGACCAGCCAGCTGATGATTCGGTCAGTCTCAGTCTAAAAGAGCAGATCGACCAAGAGATTCAGCATGGTCTTTCAACCAATGCGGCTATCAAGCTGGTTGCCAAGCGCAATCAGATCAAGCGCCAGGATTTGTATCGGCAGTACCATGAGCTTTAAGATGAGGTGAGACGATGGCATTGAAAGCCCCTTTGGCATATGAAACCAAGCATCATTTAAGTTACTATGAATGCGATGCAACCGGCCATCCCAGCTTAAGCATGCTGATCAGTATGGCCGTGCAGGTATCAGAAGAACACGGCAATTCGCTGGGCCTGGATACAGCAGCCATTCAAAGCTATGGCGGCGGCTGGGTGATTACCAGCTATGAAGGATCCTTTGCCGCACGACAGCCGATTAATGGCGAAGAGTTGATTCTGGGCACGCGGGCGATTGCCAATAATCGTTTCTTTGCCCTGCGCGAATTTTGGATTCAATCAGCTGATCGTCAAGTTGAGTATGTTCGCTTAACCGGGCTGTTCGTTTATATGAACCTGCAGACGCGTCATTTAATGTCGATCCCACAAGCGGTCATTGAACCTTATCATGGTCCGGAAAAGAAGCGGCTGCCTAGATTGGCTAAGGCTCGCGAACTTCAAGACGTTAGATGTAAAAACGACTACCATGTTCGATTCTTTGATATTGACTCAAATCGTCACGTCAATAATGCTCGCTACTTTGACTGGATGCAGGATCCGCTGGGGGCAGAATTTTTAACGCGCCATCAGCTGAAGCATATGACGATGCGCTATGAAAAAGAAGTGCGCTATGGCCAGACCATCACCAGTGAGATCAGCAGTCCCTATCGCAATGAAAATGGTGAGTTGACCACTGATCATCGAATTGTTGTTGATGGTCAGCTGGCGGCGGCCTCAACGATGACTTGGAATGAATAAAATATGTAAAATCGCGTCTGTCAAGCCGGCAGAGGCGATTTTTTAGTATGATGAACGGCTTTGACACGATGCAATTTTGGCTTTTCACATTATTTACACTGCAAAAAAGTTTTAAGGCCCAAACAGGCTGAAATTGGTGGTATTCTTTATATATAACAGATAAAAAGGGCATTCAATGAATAAAATCATGTGAGGAGTGTTAATTTGAAAAATTCGTTATTTGGGATTATTTTCCTAGAGCCGGATCGCTTGACGCTTCGGATTGTAGAGCTCCCAACCCTTAAAATCATCACCGAGGTCCAATCAGGGGCCTTGATCGTTGGCAGTCATAATGTTGCCAACTATGCACAAAACATGCAGGCTATTGTTGATAATCTTCAAGGTTTTCAACGAATTCTGCATGAATATCAAGTTGAAAAATTTGCCTTTTATGGCTCTTTAGAAGATTTAAACATGGTCGAGGCTCGCTATATTGCCGAGCAATTAAAAGTCAGGACTGATTTGAATATTGAATGGCTCAGCAACAATCAGCTGATGGCCAGTGCCTTGGCAGCCGTAATGGCCCAGATGCCGCGGTTCAACGAGCTTAGTAAAAAGGCGTTGTATATTTTGACGATTGGCCTGAATACGACGCGACTTTCCTATTTCCGCCATGGCAAGTTTCAGACGTCATGGGATATTGACCTGGGCGAGGCGCGCGTCAACCACCTGGCCCAAACGCTGCGCCAGACGACGACGACGCCAAGCGAGATTATTCTGGACTATATTTCAAGCAAGCTGGAATATCTAGTGCCAGAACTGCGGCATGTCAAAAATTCCAATCTGCTGATTCATAACGTGGGAACGATGGCTCAAAGCTACGTTAAGCCAGATGAGATGCTGGGCAAGGTGCCGCGTGAAGACTTTGAAAAACGCTACCAACGAATCGTCAGCTCGTCTAATCAGTTCATTATCAATCATTACAATGTCGATGAGCAAAGCGTCAACTGGGTATTGCCCAACTACCTGGTAATTTCGCGCACCATTCATCTGTTGGATGCACAGCGGATCTATGCCACCAGTCTGCACATTTTAGATGGCCTGACGATTATGCAGCTGGGTGATCGCTCACTGGTTGACAACATGATCCGAACCTCAGCAGCCAACATGGCGCAGCGCTATGGGGCCGACACAGCGCATTCAACGTTTGTTACCAGAGTTGCGCTGCAGCTGTTTGATGCTCTGCAGCCGATTCACCGGCTTGATCGGCATGATCGCCTGCTTTTAGAGATTGCCTGCAAGATTGAAGATATCGGCAATTTTATCAATCCACAAGGGCACTATCGGCATTCGCAATACATCTTAGAATCTAATCCGTTGATTGGGCTTTCGGCTGATGATAACCGTACGATTGCTGAAGTAGCGCGCTATCACAGTTCTGAGAGTCCTGACGTTGCGCAGGCCCACTATCGGCATATGGATGATGACATTCAAATGCCAGTTGCCAAATTGGCGGCAATTCTTAGGGTAGCGGACTCGCTTGATGACTCGCGTCTGCAGAAGATTTCACGAATTGAGCTGCGCCTGCAGGATGAACGCTTGCTGATCACGGCACATGCCAATGACGATCTGGTCTTGGAAAAGTGGGCCTTTCAACGAAAGAACCAGCTGTTTACCGATGTCTATGGCCTAAAGCCAGAATTAATTGCCAAGGAAGGGGAATGAAATGATGTATAAAGATTTTTATCAGCCGCAAAACTACGTCAACCGTGAGCTTTCTTGGATTGACTTTAATGGTCGGGTCTTAGAAGAAGCGCTGGCCCCAGAAAATCCGCTGCTGGAGCGGGCTAATTTCCTGGGGATTACGCAAAGCAACGTGGACGAGTTCTTTATGGTACGAGTTGCCTCGCTGCATAAGCTTTCGGCCGCCAACGTTACGACAACCGATGCTTCAGGTATGACGCCCAAAGAGCAGCTGGACGCGGTTAATGAAAAAGAACACGGCATGGTTGAGCAGCGCTATCAGATTTATAATGATCAGCTGCTGCCAGAACTGGCATCACAAAATATTCAAATTCTACATGTCAGAAATTTGAATGCTGAACAATATGAATACGTTCGTCGTTACTTTAACGAGGAATTAATGCCGGTACTGACGCCAATGGCTGATGATACATCGCGGCCATTTCCTTTTATCTCCAACAATTCGCTCAACATTGCAGTTAAATTGGAGCGCGATCCGGAAAGCCTGCACGTTAAAGAGCACGAAATCCTGGAAGGCGATCAGGAGATTCAAGGCCGCTCTCAAGAACCTCATGACGAGAATACTGAAAATGAAGAGAAATTTGCGACGGTGCGTGTTCCTGAGATCTATAAGCGTCTGGTCAAGCTGCCAGGCGAAAACCAGTTTGTCTTATTGGATGAATTGATTAAGGAATTTTTGTCGGTGCTCTTTCCCGGCTATCGCATCATTTCTTCTGGTACCTATCGGGTCATGCGGGATATGGATCTGGACGTTGCCGAAGAAGATACGTCTGATCTATTGCGGGCCGTTCAGCATCAACTGCGGGAGCGTGAACATGGTCATGTCATGCGCTTGGAGGTTGAGCGTGATATTGATCCATGGTTGGAAAATCATCTGATTAAGAACCTGCATGTAAATGAAACGGCGGTCTACCGCGTCAATGGACCAGTCGATCTGACGTTTTTAAAGAAGCTTTCCGGCATGGTCAAAGGACACGATGAGCTGCGTTATCAGCCGTTCAAAGCGCACCTCGATCCGCGCTTTGATATGGATCATAATATCTTTGAGGCAATTCGCACCAAAGATCATCTGGTTCAGCATCCTTATGATGATTTTCAATCGGTCGTCAATTTCATTCATCAAGCGGCCACTGATGACCAGGTTTTGGCAATTAAGATGACCTTGTATCGTGTTTCGGGCAATTCGCCGATCATTAAGTATCTGGGGATGGCTGCTCAGCAAGGCAAGCAGGTTACGGTTTTGGTTGAAGTCAAGGCACGGTTTGATGAACAAAACAACGTTCGCTGGGCGCGGCGTCTGGAACGAATGGGCTGTCACGTTATCTATGGTCTGGTTGGCTTAAAGACGCACTGTAAGCTGGCATTGGTTATTCGGCGTGACGAGGATGGCATCCGGCGCTACATGCATCTGGGGACTGGTAACTATAATGATGTTACGGCTCATTTCTACACCGATATGGGACTGTTTACGTGCGACTACGAACTGGGCGAAGACATAACTAACCTGTTCAATATGCTTTCAGGATTTGCTCGGCCACGCTACTTCCATAAGCTGCGAGTCTCACCAGATGGCATTCGGGAGTTTATTGATGGCAAGATTGATGAGCAGATCAAGATTGCTAAGGCCGGCAGTCCAGCTTTGATTCGCATGAAGATGAACTCGCTGTCTGACAAGCAGATTATCGCGCGGCTTTATGAAGCGGCTGCGGCAGGCGTTAAGATTCAGCTGCTGATTCGCGGAATTACCTGTCTGCGCAATGATCTGCCTCAGCTGCATGAAAATATTGAGGTTCATTCAATCGTGGGGCGTTTTTTGGAACACTCACGGATCTATTACTTCAAGGGCAACGGTCATGAAGAAATCTATCTGGCCAGTGCTGATATGATGACGCGCAATCTGAATCGGCGGGTTGAGGAGCTGTTCCCAGTTTTGGAAAGTGATACTAAGGCACGGGCAATCGATATTTTTGACAAGATGTGGCAAGATAATGTCAAGACACGAATTCTGCACGGCAACAAGTATGAACGAATTGACCGCGGCAAGACGCAGCCGTTTAGCTGTCAAGAATACTTTATTGCGCAAGCTCAGGCAGCTAACCGGGCTGATAAAAAGGAAACGGAACAGCATCAAGCAGCCAGTGCCTTTCAACCAATGACGCGTCATGTATCCAAGCTGCATTTGAACGATGAAGAGGACAATGCGCATGATTAATCTAGCGGTTATTGATCTGGGCTCGAATTCGGTTCGGCTGCGAATTACCGAAATTGACGAGTCTGGTAATTATAATTTGGTAAGCTATGAAAAAGAATATGTTCGTCTTTCAGAAAACATGGGGCCAGAAAAAATGCTCAAGCCGGCGCCAATGGATCGAACGATAAAAGCACTGCAGCATTTTAAGCAGCTCTGCATGGCGTTGGAAAACGTTCGGGTGATTGCGGTTGCCACGGCTGCCGTTCGCCAGGCTGCCAACCAGACGGAATTCTTAAAGCGGGTCAAGGCAGAGACCGGTTTTAGCTTTAAGGTAATCTCTGGTGAGCGGGAGGCTTATCTGGACTATGTTGGCGTTACCAGAACTCTGCCGATTAAAAACGGATTGATTATTGATACTGGTGGCGCCAGCATGGAATTGATCTATGTCGATGACGGACAGGCTGAAGAAATCATCAGTCTGCCGATCGGTGCGGTGCTGCTTTCTCAAAAATATCATCTGGATGATCAGATTAACTCTGCTGATTTGTTTGATGCCATCGTTAGAGTTGATCACGCGCTGGGACCTCAGCACTGGCTGCAGCGGGCCCGACACCAAGAAGTCGTGGCCCTGGGTGGCAGCAATCGAGCTCTGGCTAAGATCTATCGCTGGCAGCTGGAGGCTCAGGGCAAAGGTCGTCAACCCGTTCATGGTCTAAAAATGTCGACGGCTGATGCCAATCGCATCATGCACTCGCTGCTTGCAATGGATAAAAAGCAGCGGGCCAGCGTTCATGGCATTGCTTCTGAGCGGGCTGACGTAATTATTGGCGGCCTGCTGCCATTAATGGCGATTCTGCGGCAGTTGGACGTCAAGCAGCTGACATTTAGCAATAATGGGCTGCGGGAAGGATTAATGTTTAAGTTCTTGGACCATGAAATTATGAGCAGTATCGTTCAGCCGCTGACGGATTAAATTTTTAAAGATTGATATCAAATAGTTTTTTACTAAAATTTTATGTTATAATTTTACCAAGAGAGAAATGAAGAGGTAAACCCGTCAAGATAAGGGAGGAAAACACTTTGGCTATTTTAGTTGCAGGTGGGGCCGGATACATTGGCTCACACATGGTTAAAGATTTAATTGAACATGGGTATGACGTGGTCGTTGCAGACAACCTTTCAACGGGACACAAAAAGGCCATCAATCCAAAGGCTAAGTTCTACTATGGTGACATTCGCGATCGTGCCTTTCTGGATCGGATTTTCGTTAATGAAGAGATTGAAGCCGTAGTTCACTTTGCGGCCTTCTCAATCGTTCCCGAATCAATGAGTGAGCCTTTGAAGTACTTTGACAACAACACGAGTGGCATGGTTACGCTTTTGGAAGCCATGCGCGACTTTGGCGTTAAGTACATTGTCTTCAGCTCAACGGCGGCTACTTATGGTACGCCGGAACACATGCCAATTAAAGAAACCGATCCGCAAAAGCCAATCAATCCATATGGTCTGTCCAAGCTGATGATGGAACAAATGATGGCATGGGCTGACAAGGCTTATGGCATTAAATTCGTGGCGCTGCGCTACTTCAACGTGGCTGGGGCTGCTCCAGACGGTACGATTGGCGAGGATCATGGTCCCGAAACGCACCTGGTTCCAATCATCATGCAGGTTGCTCAAGGCAAGCGCAAAGAACTCAGCATCTTTGGCGATGACTACGATACCCCAGATGGTACCAACGTGCGTGACTACGTTCATGTTATGGATCTGGCTGATGCTCATATTCTGGCTTTGCAGTATCTGAAGAAGAACAATCAATCCAACCAATTCAACCTGGGCTCTTCAACCGGCTTTTCCAACAAGCAGATGCTGGAAGCGGCTCGTGAGGTTACGGGTAAGGAGATTCCAGCTAAAATGGCGCCTCGTCGTCCTGGGGATCCAGACTCGTTGGTTGCGGCCAGTGAAAAGGCACGTGAAGTCTTGGGTTGGAAGCCGAAATTTGATGACGTGCACGATATCATTGCAACGGCTTGGAAGTGGCACTCCACGCATCCAAAGGGTTATGACGACCGCAACAATTAAAAATCAAATATTAATTGCTTAATTAAAGATGAGTACGCTAAGAGCTAAAAAGCTTGCCGTACTCATTTTTTAGTTGTGTGATAAAATTGCTAAGTACGAAAGGAACGAGAAACTAATGAAAATACTTGCAATTGATACCTCTAATCACCCAATGAGCGTGGCATTGGTAGAAGACGATCAGCTTCTAGCCACAACGACGCTTAATATGGTCCGCAACCACAGCATTTTTCTTTTACCGGTAATTGATGATCTGTTTCAAAAAGTTCAATGGCAGCCCCAAGACTTGGATCGGGTCGTAGTTGCCCAGGGTCCGGGATCATATACCGGCATCCGCATTGCAGTAACTACTGCCAAGGTGCTTGCCGATACTTTGGACATCGAATTGACAGGCGTCTCCAGCTTAAAGACGGTGGCGGCTAACCTGCCTTCAGCAACTGACGCCTTGATCGTGCCATTTTTTGATGCACGACGCGGCAATGTTTTTGCGGGGGTCTATCGGTGGCAAGATGATCAGCTGGTCAGCGTATTGCCTGATCAGCACCTGTCAATGCAGGCCTTGCTGGATCAATTGGCAAAACTTGAAAAACCGGTCTTAATGGCAGGCGAACTGACTGACCGTTTGCAAAAGCAGCTCAAAACCGTGCCTGAGCAGCTGAAGTTTTTACCGTCTGCATTTAGCATTCCGTCAACCTATCAGCTGGCCTTGCTGGGGGAAAAGGCAGCACCGGTTAAAAACATTGATGCATTTGTGCCGCAATACTTAAGAATTACCGAGGCCGAGGCAGTTTGGCACTACCAGCACCCCGACGCTCCACAGCAGGATTATGTTCGAGAAGTTTAAGAATTGGCTGGAACAGGTTGGCAGCACTGACCGGATGCCAATGACGTTTGCCAGCCGTTCGATCAGACTTAATCATCAATCTGGTACGATCAGTCAGGCTAAAGAAGCTGATATTGCTGCCATGGTGCATATTGAGGAACTGATCTATGGCGTGGCACCGTGGAATCGAGCAGCATTTGCAGCGGATCTGAAGAAAAGTGATCGGCTGTATCTAGTGCTGAAAAATGCCAATGGGGACGTCCTGGGCTTTATCGGCTGTTCATTTGACTGGAATCGTGCTGATGCTCATATTACCAACTTTGGCGTGCATCCCGCTTTTCAAAGACAGGGACTGGGAACCTACCTGCTGCAGACGACCAGGCAGATTGCTCTGGCACAAGCAATGCGCACGATGAGTCTGGAAGTCAGAGTCTCCAACTATCAGGCACAGCGGCTCTATCGACGGATGGGATTTATGGATGGCGAGCTCAAGCGGCATTATTACCTGGACAATCATGAAGACGCGTTGGACATGGTTGCCCAGCTTGAAGAAGTGAAAGGATAGAATAAAGTGGCAAAGAAAAATTTGATTTTGGCGTTTGAAAGCAGTTGTGATGAGACCAGTGTGGCGGTCATTGAGGATGGGCAAAAGATTCTGAGCAATATCGTAGCAACCCAGATTTTGAGTCATCAGCGTTTTGGCGGGGTCGTGCCTGAGGTGGCCAGCCGTCACCATATTGAGCAGATTACCAAATGCATTGATAAGGCACTGAATGAGGCAGTCGTTGACTATGACGACTTAAGTGCGGTCGCGGTTACGTATGGTCCTGGTCTGGTTGGTTCGCTGTTGGTAGGCGTGACGGCTGCCAAGATGGTTGCCTGGGCTCATCAACTGCCATTGGTGCCGGTTAATCATATGGCTGGCCATCTATACGCGGCTCGTTTTGAAAACCAGTTTGCCTATCCGCAGCTGGCACTTTTGGTTTCGGGCGGACACACAGAACTGGTTTACATGGCCAGTGAACACGAATACGAGATCATTGGCGAAACGCGTGATGATGCGGCCGGAGAAGCTTATGACAAGATTGGCCGAGTGTTAGGCGTCAACTATCCAGCCGGTAAGACGATTGATGAGTGGGCAGCCAAAGGATCCGATACATTCCATTTCCCGCGGGCGATGGAAAAAGAGGACAACTATGACTTCAGCTTCAGTGGTCTTAAAAGCGCCTTTATCAACACCGTACACAATGCCAATCAGCGTGGTCAAAAGCTGGATAAATATGATCTGGCGGCCAGCTTTCAGCAGAGCGTAGTCGACGTATTAGCAGAAAAGACGATGCGGGCCTTGAGCGACTACCCTGTCAAGCAGCTGATCCTGGCTGGGGGCGTAGCAGCTAACCACGGCCTGCGTAAGCGTTTAGAGCGCGACTTAAAAGAGCAGCATCCAGAAGTAGAGCTTTTGATGGCGCCATTGAAACTATGTGGCGACAACGCGGCCATGATTGGGGCAGCCGGTTGGGTAAACTATCTGCATGGCGATCGCGCCGGTTGGGATCTCAATGCAGTTCCTGGGCTCTCGTTTGCAAGAAGCAATGCCAACCCGGATCTGGCAATAAAATAAACTAGACAGTATTAAAAGAGCTTGTGTTTTCGTTACGAAACATAAGCTCTTTTTTGCAATAAATTTTGATAATCAAAATATTTTTATAAAACTTTTCCACAAGATATGACTGATAATTCATATTTATTAACGGGCATCATACTTGTGTTCAATAATGTTATTTTGAGACATCAAAAGATATTTTAGTGCCTTCGATAACCGCTTTCATCGAGTGAATGAAGGTTGACTAAAAATTTGAATGACATATAATTCGATTATCGAATACTTTGATACTCGAAATACTTTTTTGAAGGCAGGTGACAAAATTGGCACTGATGACGGCACAAGAAATCATGGATCTGATTCCCAATCGCTATCCGATCTGCTATATCGATTATGTCGATGCCATGGAACCTGGAAAGAGCATTACCGCGACTAAAAACGTTACGATCAATGAATCATTTTTCCAAGGTCACTTTCCTGGCAACCCGGTTATGCCGGGAGTCTTGATAATTGAAACACTGGCCCAGGCAGCATCGATTCTGATTCTGAAATCACCAGAGTTTTTCAAGAAAACGGCATATCTGGGAGCGATTCACAATGCTAAGTTTCGCCAGATGGTGCGGCCGGGCGATGTCGTAAAGCTTGAGATCGAAATGATTAAAAAGCGGCGGCAAATGGGGATTGTCAAGGCAGTAGCCAAGGTCTTGGACAAAAAGGTCTGCAGCGCTGAATTGGTCTTTGTAGTGGCGGATCGCCAAGCTAAGATTTAGCCGCGGTTTAGTCTATAATGTATTTTGATAATCAAACTATTTGAGCTGTTAAGCAAAGGAGAAAATACATTATGAATGACGACTACCAAGAAATTAACCAGGCATTGGTGCGGGTCTATAACGGGATCTTATGGGTTGAAGAACACAAGCTGCGTAAAAGCATGTTTCGTGATTTGACGATCAAAGAGATGCACGCAATCGATGCAATCACCATGTACAATCACCAGACCGTTTCGCAGGTTGCGCAAAAGCTGCATGTCTCACCAGGTACGATGACGGCAACGGCTGATCGGCTGGTGAAAAAGGGCTATGTAGAACGCTATCGTGATGAAGAGGATCGGCGCGTGATTCGGCTTGGCTTGACTCATAAGGGCCGCGTACTGTTTCGTGCGCACCGTGCCTTTCACAACATGATGGTTAAGGGCTTTTTAAAAGATATGAACGATGAAGAGCTGAAAGTCGTTCGCAAGGCGTTGCGCAACTTGGAAGATTTTCTGGATGAACATGCCTGAGAGGATGAGAAAGCCTTTGGAAGACTTAAAAATCGTACAGACAGCCAGCTGGGTTCCTGATCAGGTCATTGATAATGATGACTTGAGTCGGATTATGGATACCTCTGACGATTGGATTCAATCAAGAACCGGAATCAAGCGGCGGCATATCAGCAAGCATGAGAATACGGCTGATCTGGCATCTAAAACCGGTCAGCTGCTCTTAGAAAAAAGCGGCTGGCAGGCTGAGGAGCTTGATCTGATTTTAGTAGCTACCATGTCGCCGGATGCCTATGCGCCTTCAACGGCCGCGATCGTTCAAGGCCGACTGCAGGCCAAAAATGCAGTTGCCTTTGACGTTTCGGCGGCCTGCTCGGGATTTGTCTATGGCTTGGCAGTTGCCAGTCAGATGATGAGTACGGGAATGGTAAAAAAGGCCATGGTAATTGGCAGTGAGGTCTTAAGCAAGCTGATTGACTGGCATGATCGAACGACTGCCGTTTTATTCGGTGATGGTGCTGGGGGCGTCTTATTAGAAAAAGTGCCGGTTAAAGCACCAACCCTATTAGGACTGCAGCTGAAGACCTTTGGCGAGCTGAGCAATGAGCTGAGTGCCGGCATGACGAGTTCGGGAAATACCTTCCCTAAATCCCTGACTGAACTGACACCATTTAAGATGAATGGACGCGCGGTCTACCGTTTTGCCACGCATGAGGTACCTGAATCAATTTTGCAGGCCAGTGCTCAAAATAAGCTGACGCTGGATCAGATTGATGTTTTTTTGCTGCATCAGGCCAATGCCCGCATTATCAAGCAGGTAGCCAAGCGCCTCAAGCAGCCTTTAGAAAAGTTTCCCATCAACATTGCTGAATATGGCAATACTTCTGCTGCCAGCGAACCGATTCTTTTAGACGAATGCGTTGAAAAAGGAATGATCAAACGAGGCGATATTTTAGCCTTGAGCGGTTTTGGCGGCGGTCTGACGACGGGAACGATTATTTTAAGATACTGATTTTGAACAAATAAAAAGAAATGAGGATAAACAAATGACTAAAGAAGAAATTTTTGCAACGGTAAAAGAAATCGCAGCTGAAGAACTGGATATCGATGAAGCCAAGATCGTGCTAGATGCCAAAATCAAAGAAGATCTGGAAGCAGATAGTCTGGACGTTTTTGAAATCATGAACGAACTGGAAGACAAGTTTGACATTGAACTGGATGTTGAAGATGGTGCCGAAACGATTAACGATGTCGTTGAACTGGTAGCCAAGCAGCTGGCAGCCAAGGAAGACTAAGATGCAGCTAGGGATTCTGTTTAGCGGTCAAGGAGCACAAAAACCAGGAATGGGCGGTGACCTGTTGGCTGATGAGACGTTTTCAAAGACGCTGGAGCAGGCCAGTGAGGCAGCTGAACTTGATATCGTCAAGCTTTTGAAGAGCGAAAATGGCGAGCTGAATCAAACCAGATACGTTCAGCCGGCACTGGCAGCTTTTAGCCTGGGAATCTGGCATATGCTGCAGCGTGACCTGCCCAACTTGCCGGCAGCTGGCATGGTCGGCTTGTCGCTGGGGGAATATCCGGCTTTGATGGCGGCTGAATCCTTGGCGATCGATGCTGGCTTTGCTCTGCTTAAGGATCGTGGCCAATATATGCAGAAAGCGGCAGATGAGGTTGCCAGTACGCTGGCGGCAGTCATTGATCCGGATATCGCACAGGTTGAAAAAATCTGTGCGCAGCTGCCAGATGTCTGGGTTGCCAATTACAATTCACCACGACAACTGGTGATCGGCGGTACTCAAGCAGGGATCAAAGAGGCAGTAGAACGGTTAAACACAAGTCAGGCAGCCAAACGGGTGATTAAGCTGAATGTCAGTGGTGCTTTTCATACGCCGCTGTTTGACGGCGCTCGCCAACAGATGAAAGCCCGCCTGCACGACGTTGAATTTAGCCAGCCAAAGGTTCCGGTGATCAGCAATACGATCGTGGCTCCGTTTCAAGCTAAAGAAACAGCAGCTATTTTGGAACGTCAACTGGCGGTACCAACTCATTTTGGCCAGGATCTGCAGTATCTGATTGATCATCAAAAAATTGAAGGAACGCTGGAAATAGGTCCCGGCAAGACGCTCAGCAAATTTGCCAAGCAGGTCGACGCTGGCTTGATCCGGGAACATATCGAAACGCGGCTGGATTATGAGAACTTTGTAAAGGAGCATGCCCAATGGAGCTAACCAATAAAACGGTATTGATTACCGGCAGCTCAAGAGGAATCGGCGCGGCAACGGCACTGGCATTTGCCAAGGCGGGCAGCCGCGTGATCTTGAACGCCCGTCATGAATTGCCAGCCTCACTAAAGCAGCAGCTGGATGAGCTTGGTACTGAATATTGCTTTTTGCCAGGTGACGTAAGTGATGAACATGTCGTCAAGGAACTGACCAAGACCGCGTGGGAAAAGTTTGGCGGAATTGACGTATTGATCAATAATGCCGGCATTACGCGGGATCGCCTGTTGATTGGCATGAAGACGGCAGATTTTGATGAAGTCCTGCAGGTCAACTTGAAAGGACCGTTTTTAATGATTCAGGCGCTGCTTAAAAAGATGTATAAGCAGCGGGCAGGGGTCATCATCAATCTGGCCAGCGTCGTTGGTCTGCATGGTAATGCCGGCCAGGCCAACTATGCTGCCAGCAAAGCGGGAATCATTGGCCTGACTAAAACGGTAGCCAGAGAAGGCGCGCTGCGGGGAATTCGCTGCAACGCTATCGCACCAGGGATGATTGCCAGCGACATGACGGCTGCTATGCCGCAAAAAGCGCAGGACCAGATTTTAGAAAGCCTGCCTTTAAAACGCTTTGGCGAACCGGCAGAAATTGCGCAGACGGCTTTGTTTTTAGCCCAGAATGATTACGTAACCGGTCAGACGATTGTAGTTGATGGCGGGATGACGATTTAGGAGAAGCTTATGACAAGAGTTGTAATTACAGGGATGGGGGCTGTTTCCCCAAACGGCAATGGCTTTGATGAGTTTGTTGAGCACACTTTAGCTGGAAAGATCGGCATCAAGCCAATCACCAAGTTTGATGCCGCGCCAACCGGGATTACGGTAGCTGGTCAGATTGATGATTTTGATCCCAGCGAGGTAGTTGGCAAAAAAGCGGCTCGCCGGATGGATCTTTATTCACAATATGCCATTCAGACGGCAGCTGAAGCAGTTGCGATGGCCGGTATCAATGAAGAAAATACGGCACCTGAAGATCTGGGCGTTATCTATGGCTCGGGAATCGGCGGCTTGACCACGATTCAAGAGCAGGTAATCAAAATGCATGACAAAGGTCCCAAGCGAGTTTCGCCAATGTTTGTGCCAATGGCGATCGCCAACATGGCCGCGGGCAATATTGCGATTCGCTTCAATGCGCAAAATATCTGTACGTCAATCGTAACGGCCTGTGCAACGGGAACCAACTCGATCGGTGAAGCCTATCGTCAGATCAAGGAAGGCCGCGCGCAGGTCATGATTGCCGGTGGCTCAGAAGCTTCAGTCAATGAAATCGGAATTGCCGGGTTTGCCGCTTTGACTGCACTTAGCACGACGACGGATCCTTTGAAAGCTTCACGGCCATTTGACAAGGATCGCAATGGCTTTGTCTTGGGCGAAGGTGGCGCGGCACTGGTTTTGGAGAGCCTTGAGCATGCGCAAAAGCGAGACGCTCAAATCTTAGGCGAGATCGTTGGCTATGGCGCGACTGGCGATGCCTATCACATTACTTCTCCGGATCCAGCAGGTCGTGGTGCGGCAAGAGCCATGCAGCAGGCAATTGACGAAGCTGGGATTGCTCCAGAAAAAGTCGACTACATCAATGCTCATGGTACGGCAACTCATGCCAATGATGCTGGCGAGTCACTGGCCGTCAATCAGGTCTTTGGTAAAGACAGCAAAGTACTGGTCAGCTCAATCAAGGGCATGACCGGGCATCTGCTTGGGGCAGCCGGAGCAATTGAGGCGGTCGTTACCGTTGCCGCGTTGCAAAAAGGCGTGCTGCCGCCAAACGTTGGCTGTGAGAATCAAGATCCGGCCTGTCAGGTCAATCTGGTTGATCAAACCAATCAAAACCAGCCTGATGCCGAATATGCCCTGAGCAACTCATTTGGTTTTGGTGGACATAATGCCGTATTGGCTTTTCGAAAATGGAAGTGATTTTTAATTGGAATTAAAAGACGTTCAGCATTTAATGAAGACGTTTGAGGCCTCAGATACCAGAGAGCTTAAGATTGATGATGGTTCGTTCCATCTCTATCTGAGCAAGAATCAGCAGGCAAATGCCAAAACTGATCTAAGTCCGCAGCCATCCCATGCCGAGTCGGTACGTCCCGTGGCTGCTGCAAGCACTCAGCAGATCAAGGCGCCTTTGGTTGGGACGGTCTATCTGCAGGCCAAGCCAGAACAGCCAGCCTACGTCAAGGTTGGCAGCCAAGTCCACAAAGGCGATGTCGTCTGCATTATCGAGGCAATGAAGATGATGACAGAGGTTAAAAGCGATCAAGACGGCATTATCAGTGCAGTCAAGGTTAAAAATGGCGAGCTGGTAGAGGTTGATCAGCCTTTGTTTGAAGTTACGGAGGGTTAGTCAATGACTGAAACGATTTTGGATTCAAACGCGATTCAAAAGGTCATTCCCCATCGCTATCCGATGCTCTTGATCGATCGCGTAATTGAGTTGGAACCAGGCCAAAAAGCCACGGCAATTCGCAATGTTACCATCAATGAAGAAGTCTTCAACGGTCATTTTCCGCAAAATCCGGTTCTACCAGGTGCACTGATCGTTGAATCATTGGCGCAGACAGGAGCC
The DNA here is from genome assembly GCF_013423865.1 of Limosilactobacillus mucosae. Classification (NCBI taxonomy): domain Bacteria; kingdom Bacillati; phylum Bacillota; class Bacilli; order Lactobacillales; family Lactobacillaceae; genus Limosilactobacillus; species Limosilactobacillus mucosae. The sequence continues at coordinate 309,002 of NZ_CP058954.1, forward strand.
GTAGCACTTTTGTCAGAGCCTGAGTTCGCAGGCAAGACGGCTTATTTTGGCGGCATCAAGTCAGCTGAGTTTCGCAAGGTCGTTCGTCCTGGCGATACGTTAAGACTTGAAGTCGAGCTGGAAAAGGTTCGCGGTCAAGTCGGGCTGGGCAAGGGCGTAGCAACGGTTGATGGAAAAAAGGCCTGTACCGCAGAGCTTACCTTTTTGATTGGCTAGGTGAAAAGCATGTTTTCGAAAGTATTAGTAGCCAATCGTGGCGAGATCGCAGTACGAATCATCCGCTCGCTGCGGGAACTGGGCATCAAATCGGTGGCCATCTATTCAACCGCGGATCGCGACAGCCTGCATGTTCAGTTAGCCGATGAGGCCGTTTGCGTTGGCGGATCGCGACCGCAAGACTCATACCTGAATATGCAGAATATCTTGGCAGCTGCAATCGGTACGGGCGCTCAGGCCATTCATCCTGGCTTTGGCTTTCTTTCGGAAAATGCAGCTTTTGCTGAGATGTGTGAAGCCTGTGGGATTGTCTTTATCGGACCGAAAGCATTGACGATCGATCTGATGGGCAATAAGGAACATGCCAGAGAGCAGATGAAAAAAAGCGGCATCCCGGTAATTCCTGGCAGTGATGGCTATCTTAGCAATGTTGAAAGCGCCAAGCAGGCTGCCGCAGCAATCGGCTATCCGGTTTTGCTAAAAGCAGCGGCAGGCGGTGGTGGTAAGGGAATTCGGCGCATTGAGAATCAGGATCAGATGCAGCAGGCGTTTGATGAGGCTCAAAGCGAAGCACGGCTGTCGTTTAATGACGATCGCATGTATCTGGAAAAGATTCTGAAAAACGTCAAGCATATTGAGGTTCAAGTCTTTTGTGACGATTTTGGCCATGCCGTCTGGTTTCCGGAACGTGACTGCTCTTTGCAGCGCAATAAACAGAAGGTAATCGAAGAAAGTCCATGCTCGTTGATCAGTGAAGATGAGCGGCAATATTTAGGAAAACTGGCGCTTAAGGCCGTTCAGGCGATTGACTATCGCAATACCGGGACGCTGGAGTTTTTGATGGATCAAGCGCATCATTTTTACTTTATGGAGATGAACACGCGGATTCAAGTTGAGCACACCGTTACGGAAATGGTAACCGGCATTGATTTGGTCAAGGCTCAGGTAATGGTTGCAGCCGGTGCAAAACTGCCTTTTAAACAGTCCGATATCAAGCTGCATGGTACAGCGATTGAATGTCGCATCAATGCCGAGGATCCGCAAAAAGACTTCATGCCTTCAACGGGGACGATCAACTACCTATATCTACCGGTTGGCAATCTGGGCATGCGGATCGATACCGCGCTTTATCCACAGGCCAAGGTAACGCCTTATTATGACTCAATGATCGCCAAGGTGATTGCGCTCGGCCATGACCGCAATGAAGCTATTGAGAAATTAAAACGGCTGTTAGGCGAGATGGTGATTACGGGAATTACGACCAACCAGAATTTTCATCTGGCGATTCTCAACGATCCTGAATTTTTGCGCGGAACGATGACGACCAATTATCTTGAGCAGGACTTTATGCCTCGTTGGAAAGGAGAGACTCAGCAGTGAAGCTTTATGTGCAGAAGAAAAACACGCTAAGCGAACGCCATGTTAAGGCAGATCAAAAAGCAGACGCCAAGGTTCCAGATGATCTGCTGCGCAAATGTCCGCAGTGTGGACTGACGATTATGAGCCGCCAGTTGGACTGCTACGCTGAGTGTCCACAGTGTCATTACGGCTTTCGTATTGGAGCTCGGCAGCGCTTGGCCTGGCTGACAGATGAGTTTGACGAGCTGGACATGGATCTGCAGACTAAGGATCCATTGGCTTTTCCCGGTTATCAAGATAAGTTGAAGACTGCTCAGAACAAGACTCAGCTCAACGATGCCGTTTTGACTGGCGTGGCTAGGATTGGCGACCAGCAGGCGGCTTTAGGCATCATGGATCCAGGCTTTATCATGGGGTCTTTAGGAACGGTTGCTGGTGAAAAGATTACGCGGCTGTTTGAACATGCAACGCAGTACCGGCTGCCGGTCATCATGGTTACGGCATCTGGCGGGGCCCGAATGCAGGAAGGAATTCATTCTTTGATGCAGATGGCTAAGATCAGCAATGCGGTTGCCGCACATGATCAGGCTGGGCTGCTTTATGCAGTCGTCTTAACCGGACCAACGACGGGTGGAGTTACGGCTAGTTTTGCCATGCAGGGCGATATTACCCTGGCTGAGCCGCACGCATTGGTAGGCTTTGCCGGCCGACGTGTAATTGAGCAGACAATGCACCAAAAGATTCCTAATGATCTGCAGGCTGCTGAAAATCTGCTGAGACACGGTTTTATAGATGCAATCGTTAAACGAACAGATGAAAAGGCAATGCTGGAACGCTTGCTTAAGCTGGGAGGTGCCATGCGTGTCTGAAAAAACGGCTGTTGAAATCGTTAAGGCCGCGCGCAGTGAAGAAAAGATCACCAGTGCTGAAATTTTAACGCAATTATTTTCTGATTTTATTGAATTGCACGGTGATCGCAGTGGAACTGATGATCCGGCTATTAAAGGCGGCATTGCAGACTTTCACGGGCAAGCAGTGACAGTGATCACGACTGATCGCGGTCAAAGTATTGAAGAACGCATGGCCTGTCATTTTGGCTGTCCGGAACCGGGTGGCTATCGCAAATCGCTGCGCTTGATCAAACAGGCGCAAAAGTTTGGTCGCCCGGTCTTTTGCTTTGTCAATACACCGGGTGCCTATCCTGGCCAATCGGCAGAAGAAAATGGTCAAGGATCGGCAATTGCTCAGAATCTACTGGAAATCAGCAAGCTGGCGATTCCAATCATCACGGTGGTCTTTGGCGAAGGCGGCAGTGGCGGTGCATTGGCGCTGGCTTGTGGCGATGAGGTCTGGATGCTTGAAAACAGTACTTATTCAATTCTTTCGCCAGAAGGATTCGCCTCGATCTTGTGGAAAGACAGCTCACGCGCGGCTGAGGCAGCTGAGATCATGCAGTTGACGCCGCAAGCCTTGAAAAAGCAGGGCGTCATTGAGGGGATCATTGCCGAGCCAGCCGATCATCAAGCCGTCATTGCCAATCTGGATGCGGTTTTGACCCGCGAGCTGGCTGCGCTGCAGAAACTAACGCCAGCTGAACTGCTTCAGCATCGTCAGCAACGTTTTAGAAAGTTTTAGTGAGGGAAAACAATGGAAGGAATTTTAAGCAATAAGCAAATCGTCGTCATGGGCGTGGCCAACAAGCACTCGATTGCGTGGGGATGTGCTCAGGCGATGGAAAAACAGGGAGCAACCGTGATCTACACCTACCAAAACGAACGTATGAAAAAAAGCGTCAGTCGGTTGGTTGGGGATGAAAAACGTTTGGTCGAATGCGACGTTGCCAACGACGACAGCATCCAGACGGCTTTTACGGCAATTAAGCAGCGATTCGGCAAAGTAGATGGACTGGTTCATGCCATTGCCTATGCCAAAAAAGAAGAATTGAGCGGCTCGATTCTAAACGTCAGTCGTGAGGGCTATGCGCTGGCTCAAAACATTTCGGCGTATTCTTTGATTGCTGTTGCCAAGGCAGCTCATGAGCTTGACCTGCTCAACGATCCTGCCAGCATTGCTACTTTGACCTATTTTGGCTCAGAGCGGGCAATTCCTAACTACAACGTCATGGGAATTGCCAAGGCAGCCTTAGAAGCCAGCGTTCGCTATCTGGCGCGTGACATGGGCTCGCTGGGCGTGCGGGTAAATGCCATCTCGGCTGGGGCGATGAAGACTCTGGCGGTTACCGGAATTGACAACCACAGCGATCTTTTGAAGATGTCACAGGAGCGGACGACTGATGGGCAGTCCGTTACCTTAGAAGAAATCGGTGGGACCTGCGCCTTTTTGATGAGTGACCTGTCAAAAGGAATTGCTGGCGACGTTATTTATGTCGATAAAGGCGTTCATTTAATCTAACTTGTAAAAGGATTCAGAACTCTGAATCCTTTTAATTTTTGCTAAAAACAGGAAAGTTATTTAAAAAATTAAAAAATAGTTCGGCTTTTATTGATTGATCTTAGCGATTTCTCATTTTTTAGTCAATCAACCTAAAAATTTATGATATAATTTTGCCTTGAGGTAGGGAGAAAGTTCGTTACTGTTGACGATTGATCAAGGTGGTGTATTTCGTGAAGAAAGTTTTAATTGCCAATCGTGGCGAAATAGCAGTTCGGATCATTCGTGCCTGTCATGAGCTGGGCTTGAAGACGGTTGCTGTTTACGCTAAAGAAGATGAATACGGCGTCCATCGTTTCCGAGCAGATGAAGCCTATCAGATTGGTGCAGGCAAAAAGCCAATTGAGGCCTATCTGGATATGGATGATATTATTCGAGTCGCTAAGCAGACTGGTGCCGATGCAGTCCATCCTGGCTACGGTTTTTTAGCGGAAAATGAAGAGTTTGCGCAAAAATGTGCAGACAACGGCATTATCTTTATCGGGCCAACCGTCCGTCAGCTGCAGCTGTTTGGCGACAAGGTTGCGGCCAAGGAAGTTGCGGTCAAGGCTGGCTTAAAGACGATTCCAGGTACGGATGAGCCGGTTCAGTCAATTGATGAAGTTCGTGAATTCGCGCATACGCATGGCTATCCGATCATGATCAAGGCAGCCATGGGTGGCGGCGGTCGCGGGATGCGAATCGTTCACGATGATGATGAGCTTGATGGCGCCTACGATCGAGCCCGCAGCGAAGCCAAGCAGTCATTTGGCGATGATGAGCTTTACGTTGAAAAGTATCTGAAGAACCCTAAGCATATTGAAGTGCAGATTCTAGCTGATCAGCGTGGGCACGTCATGCATTTGTTTGAGCGTGACTGCTCGGTTCAGCGACGGAATCAAAAAGTGATCGAGTTTGCGCCTAGTCTGGCCTTAAGCGAAGAACGACGTCAGGCAATCTGCCAGGCAGCCGTTAAGCTGATGGAAAGCGTGCACTATCAAAATGCCGGTACGGTTGAATTCCTGGTCACGGATGAGGACTTTTACTTTATTGAGGTCAACCCGCGGATTCAAGTTGAGCATACCGTTACAGAATTGATTACCGACGTCGACATCGTACAGTCGCAGATTCTGATTGCCGATGGTGCCGATCTGTATCAGGATCTTGAGCTGCCGGCCCAGGATCAGCTGAAGTACAACGGCTATGGGATTCAATGCCGAGTTACGACTGAAGATCCAGAAAACAACTTTATGCCGGATACTGGCCGCATCGAAACCTATCGTTCACCTGGTGGGATGGGCGTACGGCTTGATGGGGGCAATGCCTATGCTGGGGCTGTAATCACGCCATACTTTGATTCCTTGCTGGTTAAGGCCTGCGTTCATGGTCGAACTTTCAAATCAGCGGTCCGGCGTATGATTCGGGTGCTGCATGAGTTCCAGATTCGCGGCATTAAGACCAACATTCCGTTCATGCTCAACGTCTTGCATCATCCAGTCTTTGCGGCTGGTCAGGCGCATACGACGTTTATTGATCAGACGCCAGAGCTGTTCGACTTCAAGCATGAAAAGCCGGATGCCGCCAAGCAGCTGCTGACCTATGTTGGTGACGTTACCGTTAACGGCTTTAATGGCGTCAAGGCACGCGAACAGGTTCATGCTGCTGAGTTAAAGGCGCCAAAGATCAATCTTGAGCGTCATAATGGACTGCCAATCGTCAATGCCAAGGATATCCTGGATCGTGACGGAGCTGAGGCGGCAATGAAGTGGGTCAGCGCCCAAAAGAGGGTTCTGATCACTGATACGACGATGCGGGACGCTCACCAGAGTCTGTTTGCCACGCGGATGCGAACCAAAGACATGCTGCCGATTGCGGACCTTTACGATCACGCCATGCCAAACGTCTTCTCAGCTGAAGTATGGGGCGGGGCAACCTTTGACGTGGCCTATCGTTTCTTAGGTGAGGATCCATGGCAGCGGCTGAAGATTCTGCGTGAAAAGATGCCGCATACCATGCTGCAGATGTTATTGCGAGGATCGAACGCCGTTGGCTACAAGAACTATCCTGACAACGTCTTAAAGAAATTCATCGATAAGAGTGCTGAAGATGGCGTTGACGTCTTTCGGATCTTTGACAGTCTGAACTGGATCGAACAAATGCAAAAGAGCATTGAATACGTTCGGCAGACTGGCAAGATTGCTGAAGGGACGATGTGTTATACGGGTGACCTGCTCAGCCCAGACGAGCATAAATACACGCTGGACTACTACAAGACGCTGGCTGGTCAGCTGGTTGATGCTGGGGCTCAGATCATCGGTATCAAGGATATGGCTGGACTGCTCAAGCCACAGGCCGCCTATGAACTGATTGGCGAACTGAAGAGCAAGTATGACGTACCGGTTCACCTGCATACGCATGACACGACTGGCAATGGGGTTGCAACCTACGTTCAGGCTACCAAAGCCGGCGTTGACGTGGTTGATGTGGCTTCCAGTGCGCTTTCGGGAACGACGAGTCAGCCAAGCATGAGCAGTTTCTACTATGCTTTGGCAGGTAATGAGCGGCAGCCAGAACTGGATATTGAAACGGTTGAAAAGATCAATGACTACTGGGCACAGGTCAAGCCATTATACCAAGACTTCATGAACGGCATTACGTCACCACAGACTGACATCTATCAAACTGAGATGCCTGGTGGCCAATACTCCAACCTGCAGCAGCAGGCTAAGTCGCTGGGACTGGATGACTTTGACGAGGTCAAGGCCAAGTATCGTGAGGTTAACGCCCTGCTTGGCGATATCGTTAAGGTTACGCCAAGTTCTAAGGTAGTCGGCGATCTGGCCATCTTTATGATTCAAAACGGCTTGAATGCCGAAAACATTATCGAACGCGGCGAAACGCTCGACTTCCCAGAATCCGTAGTCAACTTCTTTGCAGGTGATCTTGGTCAGCCATATGGCGGCTTTCCAAAGCAACTGCAAAAAGTCGTCTTAAAGGATCACCCAGCGATTACGGTTCGTCCCGGCAGTCTGGCCCAGCCAGTTGACTTTGATCAGATGACCAAGGAACTGGCTGCACAGCTGAAACGCCAGCCAACTGCTGAAGAAGTCATCAGCTATGTCCTGTATCCAGACGTTTATCTTGATTATGTCAAGCGCAATCGTCAATATGGCAAGATCGGCGTCCTGGACACGAATACGTTCTATCAAGGAATGCGCCCAGGCGAAAAGATCTACGTCAATCTGCGGCCGGGTCGCACGGAGATTCTTGAGCTCAATACGGTTTCTGACATGGACGTTGACGGCAACCGCCACCTGCTGTTCTCCGAAAACGGTCAGCAGTTGGTCTTGACGGTCAAGGATCAGACACACGCAGCCACGGCCAAGGTCAGCGTGCCAAAAGCCGATCCGCACGATCCAGGTCAGATCGGGATGCCGCTTAATGGGACGGTCGTTGACGTGATGGTCGAAAACGGTCAAGAAGTCAAGAAGGGCCAGACACTGGTCGTAACCGAGGCCATGAAGATGGAAACGACGATCAAGGCCTCGTTTGACGGTAAGATTGATAAAGTCTATGCCAAGGCCGGCTCGACGATGGAAAGCCAAGACCTGCTGATTCAAATGAGTCCTTTAAGCTAATACAGCTTGACAGTATTAATTTATAAAGCGAGGTTAAAACAGTGGAAATTTCAGAACGCGTAAGCAACATTCAACCCTCAGCAACGCTGGCTTTGTCTGGCAAGGCCAAGGCAATGAAGGCGCAAGGCATTGACGTCTTGAACCTTTCAATCGGTCAGCCAGACTTCAATACGCCTAAGCACATTGGACAGGCTGCTATTAAGGCAATTGAGTCTGGCAAGGTTGATTTTTACACCGCGGCAGTTGGCATTGAGCCGTTAAGAAAAGCAATCGCCGATAAAGAAAACGCCGATCATGGCACAGATTTCACGGCGGATAACGTGGTAGTAATGAATGGTGCTAAAATGACGCTGTACGCTCTGGGACAAGCACTGTTTGATGAAGGCGACGAGGTTTTGATTCCTTTGCCATACTGGGTAACCTATGGCGAACAGGTTAAGCTGGCCGGTGCCAAGCCAGTCTTCGTCAAGCCAGCAGCTGGTCGCCTGACCGTTGTTCCTGAAGAATTGGAAGCCGCGCGAACGCCTAAGACGAAGGCCATGATCTTAAACACGCCCAACAATCCATCTGGTGCCGTCTACACGCGCGAACAATTGCAGGCGATTGGCGACTGGGCCGTTGAGCATGACGTTATCGTGATTGCCGACGATATCTATGGTGAGTTGGTATACAATGGAACCGAATTTGTCTCATTACTTGATTTGTCACCAGAAATCCGCAAACAGACGATTTTGGTTAATGGGATGTCTAAGACCTACTCAATGACTGGCTGGCGCGTTGGCTATGCCATTGCTGACGAGCAGGTAGTCAAGGGCCTGAAGACGTTCTTGAGTCATGCAGCCGGCAACATGGCAGCCGTCAGTCAATATGCCGCTTTGGCAGCCATTACCGGTGATCAGACCTGTGTTGAAGAAATGCGCGCTACCTATGAGGAACGCATCAATACGCTGTATCCGTTATTAAACGAGATTCCGGGCTTTAAGCTGGATGTAAAGCCGGCCGGAGCTTTCTATGCCTTCCCTGACGTCAGCGAAGCCGTTAAGCTGGCTGGTTTTGCCTCGACTGATGAGTTTGTCAGCGCGCTGCTCGATGAGGCTCACGTGGCGGTTGTTCCAGGCGCGGCCTTTGGAATGGACGACCATGTACGGATCAGCTATGCAACCAGCATGGATGTCTTAAAAGAAGCAGTTCGACGAATTCAAGCCTTTATGGCAGACCACCAAAAATAATCGATCAATAATCAATGAGCTCAGTTCTGGTTTGAGCTGGGCTCTTATTTTAAAATCCTTGTAACCCTAAATTTCAGATAAGGGTTACAAGTTGAAAGAAGGAATAAAATGAAACGTCAAAATATAGTTCATTTAACGCAGACCGCCTTGATGACGGCAATCTTAATCGTCTTAGGCATGATCCCAGGCATTCCGCTAGGGTTTATTCCGGTCCCAATCGTACTGCAGAATATGGGGGTCATGATGGCCGGTGAGATTCTGGGGCCTAAAGAAGGAACGACCTCAGTGGCCTTGCTCCTGCTGTTAGTTGCGGTTGGCTTTCCTTTCTTGACTGGCGGCAGTGGGGGAATTGCCGTTTTTGCCGGCCCAACTGGAGGCTACCTTTTAGCCTGGCTGTTTGCGCCGCTTTTGATCGGCAGTCTGCGGCAGCATTTTGGCAGTCGCTGGAGCTGGTGGCAGGAATTTTTGATGATTGTGCTGGCGGGCGTGCTGTTTATTGATATTACGGGATCGCTTTGGCTCAGCTGGCAGTCGCACATCAAGCTGACGGCGGCATTGATGTCCAATCTGGCATTTATTCCTGGCGACCTGATCAAAGCCGGCGTGGCAGTAGCCGTTGCTCGTCAGCTGCGGCGCGTACCAGCATTGAATCTTGGCTAGAAAAGAGGAATCGCAATGGGTACTAAAGATGAGCTGCTTAAAATTTTCTTGCTTAATGAGCAGCAATGGATTTCAGGCAGTCAGCTGGCGGAGCGCTTAAAGGTCAGTCGCGAAAGCATCTGGAAAGGCGTCGCTGCCCTGCGCAGACAAGGACATCAGATTGAGAGTCAGCGAGCGCTTGGCTATCGATATTTAGGAACGGATCATTTGGATGCAGCGGTAATCAAGATGCAGACTCGCGATGAGTTTAATGGCGAGATTCATACGGCATCAAGTATTGATTCAACGCAAAACTGGGCTAAGCAGTATCTCAGCAGTCATCAGCCCAGCCAGCCAGTCGCGTTTTTAGCTGATCAGCAGACGGCCGGCTATGGCAGACGCGGCCGCCAGTTCTATTCGCCGCAAAAGACAGGTTTGTATTTTAGCTTGGTTTTGCCGCATAATCCGATGAGCGCGCTGCCTAAAATTGGCCTTTTAACAACCGGAGTCGCCGTTGCAGTTGGCCGAGTACTGAAGCAAACCTTTCCTGATCATGATTTTTCATATAAATGGGTCAATGATATCTATATGAATGGTCACAAAGTCTGCGGTATTTTGACTGAGGCAACGCTGGAACTGGAATCAGCATCATCGGCAGCATTGATTGTAGGAATCGGCATTAATCTGTCGACCGTTGATTTTCCAGCAGCCGTAGCTCAAAAAGCCGGCAGTATTGCCCCTGAGCAGACCATTGATCGAAATCAGCTGGCTGCCAGGCTTTTGGTTGCAATCATGAACGTTTATAGTGAGTACGATTCGGGAAAATTCCTGCCAGAGTACCGAGCTCATTCATTGGTCTTGAAGCGGCCAGTCGTCTTGAAAATCGGCAATGATAAAGCAGTTGGCAAGGCTGTCGACATTGACGATCAAGGCGGCTTGGTATTGGAATTTGCGGATGGCACGAAAAAGTCGTTTATCAGCGGCGAGGTGACCAAGGTTGATCTGCCAGGGATGACGTCATAATGGAAATTCACGGTTTAGATTTAGATCAGGCTGGCCGCTGTCGGCACTATCACTTGGCAGTTGATGTTGCGGCCTTGAAATGCAGTCGTTGCCCAAAATACTATGCCTGCTATCGATGTCATGATGCTTTGGAAAACCATCATTTTATGGCTTGTGAGCGGGAAAACTGGCCAGTCCTATGCGGTGTCTGCGGCTGTTTGATGCAGTTTGCACAATACCAGCAGGGAAGCTGTCCGCGCTGTGGGCACGACTTTAATCCCGGCTGTCGTCGTCACTGTCGGATTTATTTTAAATAACTTTCTTTTCTCATTGATTTTTAATTAAAACGAGATTAGAATATAAGGCGTTGATTAAGAAGAAAAATAAATCAGGCCCAATGACATGTTTTAATTAAGTTTTAGGAAAGGATCAGTGATTAAGATGACGCTGCGATATACGGTTTTAGGTTCAGGTGCGATGGGATTGCGCTTTGGGGTGCTGCTGCAGGAAAATGCGGGGGCGCAGGTTGATTTTGTCGACAACTGGGCACCCGAAGTTGAAACCATCAAAAAACAAGGTGGGGTCTATGTTTCTCGTGACCATGAAAATCGGCATCTGGTTCCGGTCAATATCTATTCGCCAGAAGAGTATCAGGGCGAGCCAGACGTTTTTATCGTTTTTGCCAAGCAGATGACGCTGCAGGATCTTTTGGAACGCTCGGCTCATTTCTTTAAGCCAGAAAAGCAATACGTTTTTTCAGGCATGAATGGGATGGGTCACGTTGAAAAACTGAACAAGTATTTTCCCAAAGAGCATGTTTTAGCTGGGACCTGCCTGATCGGGACCGTGCTAAACAAGGCTGGCGACGTTGACTTTATTGGCAAGCCTGGTGCTGGATCAATCAATGTTGCCAATGAAACGGAAAAGCCAGATGAGCGCACGCATGAAATTATTGCCGACTTTAAGGCTGCCAACCTGAATCCAACTTTGACGACCAACTTCTTGGGAACTTTGATGACCAAGGTTGTCTTTAACTCAGTTGTCAACACGATCTGCACGCTGTTTGAGATTCAAATGGGTCAGTTTATTGACTATCCAGGGGCTGAACGGCTGAGCAAACAATTGATCAATGAGGCCTATGATGTGACTGAACGAGCTGGCATCAAGCTGCTCAATGATCGCGAGACCGAATGGAAGACGGTTGAATACGTCAGCCGCGTCGGCAACCCACTGCACTATCCTTCAATGTATCAAGATATGCATAATGGTCGAAATACCGAAGTCGACTACATCAATGGCTATATTTACGAATTAGGCAAAAAGTACGACTATGAAGCTACGACGCATGACTTTCTGCGCGGCTTGGTTCATTTGGCGGAAAATACGCGTAAGTTCCGTCAATAAAAAGACCGCTGGATCAAATCTGGTCCAGCGGTCTTTATTTATGTTGATCTGCAGCGTATATGCTATTGATTTTCTTGATCAAATGTCTCCAGGGCTTCGGCGGCTTCAGTCCATTGCAGCTCAACGTCTTCGCTTTGGGCTTTTAAGGCATCCAGCTTTTTTTGCAGATCGGTCAGCTGGGCGATGTCGACGGCAATTTCGGGCTTGGCCATCTCAGCTTCGATCGCGGCCTGCTTGCCCTCCAGTTCACCCATCTGATTTTCTAATTGATCGACCTGCCGCTGCAGCTTGCGTCGGGCACGCTGAGTTTCTTTGCTTTGCTGATAGGAAAGCTGACCGGTTGACTGTTTGACTTTGGTTTCTGGCTGTGTTTGATGCTCCAGTTTTGCCTGTTGGGTCAGGTAGTCATCGTAGTTTCCTTCATAATGCGTCATGCCATGAGCCGTCATATATAGGATATCAGTAGCAACCTGGTTTAAGAAATAACGGTCGTGCGAGATAAACAGAACCGTCCCATCAAATTCGTTAATGGCTGTTTCCAAGACTTCGCGGCTGTCGATGTCCAAGTGGTTGGTTGGTTCATCCAGGATCAAAAAGTTGATTGGCATAAATGAAAGCTTAGTCAGCTCCAGACGTGCCTTTTCGCCACCCGAAAGCGCGCTGACTGGTTTATAGACGTCATCGCCAACAAACAGAAAACTGCCCAGAAGCGAGCGAATGTCTTTTTCGGAAACTTCAGGATGATCGTCCCAGACTTCTTCTAAAACGGTCTTTTCAGGATGCAGTTGCTGCTGTTCCTGGTCGTAGTAGCCGATTTCTAGATTAGCGCCGAATTTGATCGTCCCGCTGAGCTTGGGAATCTTTTTCAAAAGCGTCTTTAAAAGCGTTGATTTGCCAATCCCATTTGGACCGATAATACCGACGCGCTGACCTTTGCGAACCTTAAATGATAATGGCCCAGCCAGCTTTTGATCTTGATAGCCGATATTGAGTTCATCGACGTCTAAGACCTCGTTACCCGAAGCATGGTCACTGTGGAATTGAAAATGAATCGAGGAATCATCGGTAGTCGGCCGCTCCAAGCGATCCATTTTCTCAAGCTGTTTGCGGCGAGCCTGGGCGCGTTTGGTGGTTGAGGCTCGGACAATGTTGCGATTGACAAAATCCTCCAGCTTGGCGATTTCTTTTTGCTGCTGCTCGTAATGCTTCCATTCAGCCTGCAGTCGTTCGCGCTTGTGGGCTACGAATTGCGTATAGTTGCCGGTATAGTGAATCAGCGTTTTATTGTCAAGATCGTAAACGTCAGTAACCACGCGATCTAAGAAGTAGCGGTCGTGAGAAACGATCAAAAGCGCACCTTGATAGCTTTTAAGGTAGTCTTCCAGCCAGCTTAAGACGCCCATGTCCAAGTGATTGGTCGGTTCGTCTAGAATCAAAAGGTTGGGCGACTGCAGCAGAATCTTAGCTAGGGCCAGCTTGGTTTTTTGACCGCCAGAAAGCGCATTGACTGAAGTATCATACATACCTTCATCAAAGCCGAAACCATGCAGTACGCCACGCATCCGGGACGCGTATTCATAGCCGCCCTGTTTTTTGAACTGCTCGGATAAACGGTCATAGCTTGCTAAAACGTCTTGGTAGTCCGCTGCTTTGGGCGTCAGTGTTCCCAATTGATTCTCTAGCTCATGCAGCTGTTTTTCCAGTTCGTGTAAAGGAGCAAAGACGCTGTCTAATTCGGCCCAGATTGAATTTTGGCTGTCGAGTCCTTGATTCTGAGCCAGGTAGCCAATCGTCAGGTCGCGGGCGTGAGTAACCGTGCCTTCATCAGGTTCGGTTAAACCGGCAATGATTTTCAAGAAGGTCGTTTTGCCGGCACCGTTGCGTCCGACCAATGCAGTTCGGCCATGTTCTTGAATCTGCATATTCATATTATGAAACAAAACATCGCTGCCAAAGCGACGTTCAACATTATTGGTTTGCAGTAGCAGCATAATTTAACCTCATTTTTTAAAGTAGATAGTCAGTTAAGATTGTAGCACAAGATCAGACTAGGTCGCGAGCTTGAGGATAGGACCGATCAATAATGTTAAATTTTGAATTAACGTTTAAAAAATGATCGTCATTACCAGCACATTCATGATCAGCGGATGGCCTAAATTTCACAAATCATTAATGGACATGCAGTGAAGCCTGTAGCATAATAGAAAACATGTTTAAATAAAAACGATTCTTTTCTTGGAAAATAGTTCACAAACTTTAGCGGAGTTGTTAAAATGATTAAGGAATAATTTTCACAAACTAGAATCTGAATTGGAGGAATCTATTAATGGCAACGCGTAAAATTCCCCGTGCCACGGCTAAGCGGTTGCCGGTCTACTATCGGTATCTGAACGTTTTGCTTAACGCCAATAAACGACGCGTCTCATCGACTGAATTATCAGAGGCGGTTAAAGTTGATTCGGCAACGATTCGACGCGACTTTTCCTATTTTGGCGAATTGGGCAAGCGCGGCTATGGCTATGATGTGGAAAAGCTTTTGAACTTTTTCAAGGGGATCTTGAATCAAGATAAGCTGACCAGTGTGGCTTTGGTCGGGGTCGGCAGTCTGGGCAGCGCCTTGATGAACTATAATTTCCACCAAAGCACGAATCTGCGGATCAGTGCAGCTTTTGATCCTAAACCAGCCTTAGCCAATACCGTTAAGAGTGGGATTCCTGTCTACCCGGTTGGCGAGATGAAAAAGCAGCTGCAAGAACAGCAGATTGATGTCGTTATTTTAACGGTACCTGGCGAAAAATCGCAGGCCGTTACTGATGAGTTGGTCGAAGCAGGGGTTCATGGTATCTTGAACTTTACACCGGTTCGTCTGTCAGTGCCAAAAGACGTTCAGGTACAAAATATTGACCTGACCAATGAACTGCAGACGCTGATCTACTTTATTGAAAATAACAATACTAAAGACAGTCAAAAATAACTCAACGCATGGCGAGCAATCGTCATGCGTTTTTTGATAAAAAGTCAAAAAAGTTAAAATGCCGTTAGAATGGTAACTAAAGCGTTTTCTATAAAATAATAGTCAAAATTGGTCAAAATAATTGTTGCATTTTAGCAAGATCATGATATAGTAGATCATGTAATTAGCACTTGGGTGATAAGAGTGCTAAA
Organism: Limosilactobacillus mucosae; assembly: GCF_013423865.1. NCBI lineage: Bacteria > Bacillati > Bacillota > Bacilli > Lactobacillales > Lactobacillaceae > Limosilactobacillus > Limosilactobacillus mucosae. The sequence continues at coordinate 324,084 of NZ_CP058954.1, forward strand.
AAATATCTGAATTATTAATGATGATTGATGGAGGGATTAACGTGTTAAAACCATTAGGAGATCGCGTTGTTCTTAAAGCGGAACAAGCTGAAGAAAAGACGGTTGGCGGAATTGTCCTGGCTAACAATGCCAAGGATAAGCCAACGACGGGTACGGTTGTAGCAGTTGGCGAAGGCCGTTACCTGGACAATGGTCAAAAAGTTGCTCCAGCCGTTAAGGAAGGCGACCGCGTCCTGTTTGACAAGTACGCAGGCAATGAAGTCGAATACAATGGTGAAAAGTACCTGGTCGTTCGTGAAAAAGACCTGGTTGCCATCGTTGACTAAGTAGACTTGTTTTCGCATTCGATCAATATTAATGAGGTGAAAATCTAAAATGGCAAAAGAAATTAAGTTTTCTGAAGATGCACGCAAGGCAATGCTGCGTGGGGTAGACAAGCTGGCCAATACGGTTAAGACGACGATCGGTCCTAAGGGTCGCAACGTTGTTTTGGAACAAAGCTATGGCGCACCTACGATTACTAACGATGGGGTTACGATCGCCAAGAACATTGAATTGGAAGATCACTTTGAGAACATGGGTGCCAAGCTTGTTTCTGAAGTTGCTTCCAAGACCAATGACAACGCCGGTGACGGTACGACGACGGCAACCGTTTTGACGCAAGCCATCGTTAACGCCGGGATGAAGAACGTTGCTGCCGGTGCTAACCCAGTTGGCATTCGTCGCGGTATCGACAAGGCTACCAAGGCTGCCGTTGAAGAACTGCACAAGATGAGTCATGAAGTGCAAAGCAAGGACGACATTGCACAAATTGCCTCCATCTCTGCTGCTAACCCTGAAGTTGGTGAACTGATTGCCGATGCCATGGAAAAGGTCGGCAATGATGGCGTAATCACGATTGAAGACAGCCGTGGCGTTGACACGACGGTTGACGTGGTTGAAGGGATGAGCTTTGACCGCGGCTATATGTCTCAATACATGGTAACCGACACGGACAAGATGGAATCTGATCTGGACAATCCATACATTCTGATCACTGACAAGAAGATTGGCAACATTCAAGACATTTTGCCTTTGCTGCAGGCCGTGGTTCAAGAAGGCCGTTCGCTTTTGATCATTGCTGACGACATTACCGGTGAAGCTCTGCCAACCTTGGTATTGAACAAGATTCGCGGGACGTTCAACGTTTGCGCGGTTAAGGCGCCAGGCTTTGGCGATCGTCGTAAGGCTCAATTGCAGGATATCGCCATTTTGACTGGTGGTACCGTAATCTCTGATGATCTGGGCATGAGCTTAAAGGATGCTACGATTGCTCAACTTGGCTCTGCCAACAAGGTTACCGTAACTAAGGACAACACGACGATCGTTGACGGCAATGGTGCAAAGGATGCGATTGCTGAACGAGTTGAACAGATCAAGCAGGCAATTGCCAACACGACTTCTGAATTCGACAAAGAAAAGCTGCAAGAACGTCTGGCCAAGCTGTCTGGTGGGGTTGCCGTAATCAAGGTCGGCGCTGCTACGGAAACGGAACTCAAGGAAAAGAAGTACCGTGTTGAAGACGCTCTGAACGCTACGCGGGCTGCCGTTCAAGAAGGATTCGTACCTGGTGGTGGTACTGCTTTGATCAATGTAATCCCTGCTTTGGAAAACGTTGAAACTGAAAGCGACGACGAAGCAACTGGTGTCAACATCGTTAAGAAGGCGTTGGAAGCCCCAGTTCGTCAAATCGCTGAAAATGCTGGCGTTGAAGGCTCAATCATCGTTAACCGTTTGAAGAGCGAAAAGCCAGGCATCGGTTACAACGCTGCCGTTGACAAATTTGAAGACATGGTTGCAGCCGGAATCGTTGACCCTACCAAGGTTACGCGTTCGGCACTGCAAAACGCTGCTTCGGTATCAGCAATGCTTTTGACTACTGAAGCCGTTGTTGCTGATAAGCCAGAACCAAAGAATGATCAACCAGCCGCTCCTCAACCTGGTGCCGGCATGATGTAATCATTAATAATAATGAATCAAAGCACCGCGACAAAAGTCGCGGTGCTTTTTTGCGTTTAATGCTTGCTTAGTGGTATTCTGTTAGGTATGTCCATTCAAACCAATGGACGCTATCTTATTTAGTGGAGTATTTTTATGTCATCAAAAATGCCTAACCAGAAAATGTCTTTAACATCTGTCATTTTACTGGCTCTGAATTCATTGATCGGATCCGGATGGCTGTTTGGTGCTGGCGAGGCGGCGAAGATTGCCGGACCAGCAGCGGTCATCTCTTGGATTTTAGGGGCGATCATCATTATGGTGATTGCTTTTAATTACGTTGAACTGGGGGCGATGTTTCCTGAAAGCGGCGGAATGAGTCGCTACGCTCAGTACAGTCATGGCCCGCTTTTAGGTTTCGTAGCGGCTTGGGCCAACTGGGTCTCCTTGATTACACTGATTCCCATCGAAGCGGTGGCTTCAGTACAGTATATGAGCTCATGGCCATGGAGCTGGGCTAATTGGACGCGCAGCTTCGTCAGTCATGGCAGCATTACTAATCAAGGGCTGCTGGTGGTCTTTGCGTTTATGATCGTTTTTACGCTGATTAATTTCTGGTCAGTTAAGATCTTGACGCATTTTACTGGTTTGATCTCGATTTTTAAGCTGCTGATGCCAACCTTGACGATCATTGTGTTGATGCTGAGCGGCTTTCACACCAGTAATTTCGGGCAAGGCATCCATGAGTTTATGCCTTATGGCAGCCGCTCGATTTTTGAAGCAACTACGGTAGCCGGAATTATTTTTTCCTATGATGCCTTTCAGACGGTTGTCAATCTAGGTGGTGAGATGAAAGATCCACAAAAAAACATCTATCGTGGCGTTGTAATCTCATTGACGATTACGGCAGTATTGTATATTCTGCTGCAGATTACCTTTGTAGGGGCGGTTAAGCCATCACTGCTAACGGCGCACGGCTGGCATGGCATTGATTTTGCCTCGCCATTTGCAGATCTGGCAATCTTAATGGGAATCAATTGGCTGACGATTCTGTTGTATATTGATGCGTTCGTCTCGCCGTTTGGAACCGGGGTTGCTTTTGTTACCAATGCTTCCAGAACGCTGGCGGCAATGGCGCGCGGCGATCATTTGCCAGCCTGGCTGGGGCGGCTTGAGCGACGCTATATGGTACCTCGTTTTGCCATGATCGTTAATCTGATTCTGGCAGCGGTTTTGGTCTGCATTTTTCGTAATTGGAGCGCGCTTGCCAGCGTCATCTCGGCCTCGACTCTGATTGCCTATCTGACTGGACCGGTAGCTGCGGTCGCGCTTAGAAGGATTGCACCCGATCTTAAGCGGCCGTTTGAGCCTCGATCTTTAAAGTGGATGGCGCCTTTGTCATTTGTTTTGACCAGTCTGGCGATCTATTGGGCAATGTGGCCAACGACGATTGAGGTGATTTTTGTGATCTGTTTGGGTCTGCCAATCTACGCCTATTATGAGATTCGCTATCATCATGCTTCATGGAAGACTCAAATGAAAGGCTGCGGTTGGCTGCTGGGCTACCTGTTGTTTATCTCGGTGATGTCTTATCTGGGCAGCGATGGTTTTGGCGGTCAGAATTGGATTCGGTATCCATTTGATTTTGTCGTGATCATTTTGTGCTCGCTGGTATTTTACTGGTGGGGAGTCAACAGCAGCGTTGAAGGTGAAGATCTTGAATTGGGACGACGCGTCAATGCTCATGTTGATCAGTAAAAATAATTTTCTAAAACTATTGCGTGATCAATCTGCCCTGGGTGGTATTAACCATTTACGTGGTGTAGAATAACTGTTGACTTTATATTTTATAATAGAATAGAGTGAAGGAGAAAAAGAATATGTGGCGGTATTTAAAACGCGTCCTCATCGGTAAGCCCTTGAAGACGTTGGATGAAGGCCAGGCCCATTTGACAAAGTTTAAAGCTTTGGCCTTGTTATCGTCGGATGCTTTATCATCCGTTGCTTATGGTACTGAACAGATTACGACCGTTTTGGTAACACTGTCGGCGGCGGCAATCTGGTACTCATTGCCAATTGCAGCACTGGTTTTGATTCTGTTGGTGGCAATTACCCTTTCCTATCGGCAGATTATCAATGCCTATCCCAGTGGTGGTGGTGCCTATGTCGTAGCCACCGAAAACTGGGGCCGCACAGGTGGCTTGGTTGCCGGCGGGTCGCTGCTGGTTGACTATATGCTGACGGTTGCGGTTTCGACGACTTCTGGTACGGAAGCGATTGTTTCTGCGGTTCCGCAGCTTTATAAGTATTCAGTGCCGATCTCGGTGATTATCGTCCTCGCGATTATGATTCTGAATCTGCGGGGATTGAGCGACAGTGCCAATTTCTTAACGGTTCCGGTATACTTCTTTATTATTATGATTACCGCGATGATCATCTGGGGCTTTTTCAATATTGCCACTGGTCATCTGACCTATCATGCAACGGCCTCGTTTGGAACGCCGGTTGCCGGAATGTCGGCTGTCCTGTTTATTCGGGCTTTTTCAGCCGGTTCTTCCTCATTGACCGGGGTTGAAGCTATTAGTAATGCCGTACCTAACTTTAATGAACCCAAAAAGAAGAATGCTGCTAATACTTTAGCAATTATGAGTCTGATTCTGGCGGCATTCTTTGGTGGGATTACGTTCTTTAGCTACTACTTCGGTATCGTGCCAAATTCCCATGCTACCGTGCTTTCGCAGATTGGTTCCGTAATCTTTAATGGTCATGGGATCGGATTTTATCTGCTGCAGCTTTCTACGGCGATGATTCTGGCCGTAGCTGCCAATACCGGTTTTTCGGCCTTTCCGATCCTGGCTTTTAATATGGCCAAAGACAAGTATCTGCCACATGCCTTTATGGACCGTGGGGATCGTTTAGGTTACTCTAATGGAATCATTGCCTTGGCCATTGGTGCGATTGTAATGATTTTGATCTTCCATGGTAAGACCAATATGCTGATTCCGCTGTATGCAGTTGGCGTTTTCGTTCCGTTTACGCTTTCGCAGTCTGGGATGATCATTCACTGGTTCCGACACCGGCAGGGACACTGGCTGGGCAAGTCGACGATCAACCTGGTTGGGGCGCTGATCTCGGCATGTTTGGTGGTCTTCTTGTTCTGGCAGCATTTCGGCAATGTTTGGCCATACCTGATCATCATGCCGGCTTTGCTGTTTATGTTCTACAAGATCCATAATCACTATATTAAAGTTGGCATGCAGCTGCGAATTGCGGAAAAAACCAAAGTTCAGCTGCACGATTATGATGGCTCGACGGTGATTGTTCTGATTGGTAACGTTACGCGGGTTACCAAAGGCGCCATCAACTACGCCCGGTCGATTGGTGATTACGTGATTGCCATGCACGTCTCGTTTGATGAGAACCCTGGTAAAGAACACAAGACGGCCAATGAGTTTAAGGCCGAATATCCTGACGTGCGTTTTGTCGACATTCATTCCTCATACCGTTCAATTGCCAAACCGACGCTGCGTTTCGTCGATGTCGTTGCTAAAAGGGCCGCTGCCAAGAACTATTCAACAACGGTTCTGGTACCGCAGTTTATTCCAAACAAGCCTTGGCAGATGGCACTGCATAACCAGACCAGCGTCAGATTGCGGGCCGCTTTGAATTCACGCGAAAATATCGTGGTTTCAAGCTACAACTATCACCTGCATGAATAGATGAGCGGGATGGTTTTAAGCCAATGGAAAAATTTTTTAAAAATCGGCAATGGCTATGGGCAGCGATGGGAGCAATCGGCATCTTTCTGATTTCGAGTTTTTCGATTCGCCATCAGCATTTTGTCTCTGATCTGGGCGGCTTTTTAGGCTGTCTGTTACTGGTTGGTGCCTATCTGGGGTTCAACTGGCCAAAGATCAAGCAGCACGATGTGAAAACCATTGCTTCCATGAAACTGATCTTAGTCCTGGTCGCAATTTTAATTGTGTTAGAAGCAGTGCAGCAGCTGCTGGGTTAATTTGAAAGAACTGGCATTGAAGCGTCAATGCCAGTTCTTTTTACGTTGAGTTTATGATTTTATTTTGACATTTGATCAATCAGATTCTAGTATAAAAATGTTAGCTGGCTAACAAAAGGAGACAAGAGGCAAATGCACTATTTAGAAAAACAATTGCATCAGACTGCCAATCATTTGGGTTGGAAGTTTGATCAATTTGCTGCTGAGTATGATTTAACGGGACAGCAGCTTTCAACGATTGACTTTTTGGCTAATCAGCCGCAGTGGCAAAGTACGCAGCATGCCATCGAAGTAGAATTCAATATTAAGCGTTCAACGACGACTAAAATGCTGCAGCGGATGGAAAAAGCGGGACTGATTGTCAGAAAGACGGCCAATCAGGATCACCGCAGTAAAATCGTTGCCTTGACGCCGCATGCCAAGCAATTGGCTAAGACAGCGCGCCAATATTTAATAATGCGCCAGCAGCGCTTGGAAAAACGGTTCTCGCCTCAGGAGCTGGCAATCTTTGAACAAATTTTGGCATATCTGCAGGAAAAGAGTGATGTTGGTGAAACAAACGGAAAAAATCAATAAACAGGTCTATGCGGCGATCCTGGCAACAGGATTGATGTCGTTTAGCGGCGTGATCGTGGAAACGGCTATGAACATAACCTTTCCTACTTTAATGCGCGAATTTGATATTGCGACGAATACGGTTCAATGGATGACCTCGATCTATCTTTTAATCGTGGCAATCATCGTACCGCTATCGGCAGTCTTGAAGCAGTCTTTTACAACCAAAAGCCTGTTTTTATGCGCCAACCTTTTGTTTATCATTGGGGCCTTGATTGATGCCTTAGTAGGAAATTTTGCTTTTCTGCTGATGGGGCGGGCAATTCAAGGGATTGGGACCGGGATTGCCTTGCCGTTGATGTTTAATATCATATTGGAGCAGGTACCGCAAAGCAGGATTGGCTTTATGATGGGACTGGCCAATATGATTACCGGAATCGCACCAGCAATCGGGCCAACTTTTGGCGGGATTGTCGTCAGCAGTCTGGGCTGGCGCTGGGTCTTTTACTTTTTGCTGCCGTTGCTGCTGGTCTCATTGGGGCTGGGAATCTGGGGCATTCAGCAAAAATCAGCGATTCAGCGTCAAAAAATTGATGGCATCAGTTTTGCTGGCATTGCCATGATGTTTACCGGCTTGGTTTTTGGCTTCAGCAACCTTAGCAGTGGTAAGCTGTTCAGTTGGCAGGTTGGCGGTTCGCTATTGTTTGGCCTGCTTGGCATGATGATCTTGATTGTCCGTTCGCTTAGAATTGAGACGCCAATCTTGAATCTGAACCTGTTTAAGAACCATGCTTTTTCTGGTCATGTGCTGGGCTTTTTCTTAACGCAGATCATTTCGCTGGGCTTTGCCTTTTTATTGCCTAACTATATTCAATTGGTCAATGACAATTCAGCGCTGCTGGCTGGAATGCTGGTCTTGCCAGCTGGATTCGTCGGCGCGTTTTTTGGTCCATTTGGCGGTCGCATGCTGGATAAGTATGGACCGCGCAAGCCGATTCTGGCCGGTTTTGCCAGCTGTGTACTCTCATTGACGCTGTTTACAGTCTTTAGTCGTCATTTGGATAATTCATTCATTATGCTGATCTATATTTTTTATATGGGCGGTATGGGGCTCTGCATGGGCTGCGTCATGACCAGTGCGTTGAACACACTGCCATTTGATGAACGAACACAGGGCAATGCCATTATGAACACGCTGCAGCAGTTTGCTGGTGCAATGGGGACTTCGCTTTCGGCGACGGTGGTGGCTCAAAGTCAGAATCACCTGCGGATTGGAACTGCCAACGCTACGGCAATTGGAACCCAGCATGCGTTTGTTATGCTGTTAATTTTTGGACTGATTGTATGGCTGAGCTACTTTGAATCAGTTCCTAAAGCAAACTAAGCCAGCCATCCAAACCAAAACAGCCTTGTCAGTGGGAAATTCCATGCTGGCAGGGCTGTTTTGCAATTATTGTTTTTGATAGGGCAGTTCATGAATCCGAGTTGGCCCCTTTTTGATCGTCAATTGGTCGTTAAAACGCTCAGTAAGCTGATTCAGTCGTTCCTCAATCTGGGATTCGTCAACATAGACACTGACGATTACGCTGGCGCCGTATTCTTCTTCGGCAATTTCCAGGTTTGCCTGTTTCAAATAATAAAGCAGCGAGTCATGCAGTGAATAGGCGACATCAATCTTTAAAATTGCCTGCTCAACGCGCTCAACCAAACCAGCCTGTTCGATTGCCTGGGAGACTGAATTGCTATAAGCCCGGATCAAGCCGCCAGCTCCCAGCTTAATGCCGCCAAAGTAGCGTGTTACTACTGCTAAGACGTTATGCAGCTGATTGGCCTTGAGCGCCTCCAACATTGGCACACCGGCAGTTCCGCTTGGCTCGCCATTATCGCTTTCTCGCTGAATCTGATCATGGTCGCCGATCAGGTAGGCAAAGCAGTTGTGGGTCGCCTTACGATGCAGCTTATTGATCTTGGTAATTGCTGCTTGGGCCTGTTCTTCTGATTCAACGCGAAACAGGCTGCAGATAAAGCGAGATTTTTTGATGATAATCTCATTGGTAGTATCTTGGGCAATGGTTAAAAATGGCGTGGTCATAAAAATTCCTCTTTGTTAATTTGATTTGAATCCATGCAATTTGGCATATGGTATCTTAAGGGGGCTTTAAAATGATTGAAGACTATTTTGGCCGGCGGGTCCTGGTGCCAATCGTTGACATGCCAAGTAAGTCATCAGCTAAAATTGAGATCTTACCAACGATCAAGATTGTAAAAAACGTGGCTGTCTGTCAGCGATGTGGCGCCAAAAGCAGGTTGACAGATGCCGCATTGCCAAAGCATGAGTATTATTGTCCAGTTTGTTTGAATCTGGGACGAGTTGATACATTGAGTAAATTTTACCATGTTGCCGAGCCAAATCAATTTAGTGCGCCATATCCGCAGCTGATTTGGCAGGGAAAACTGTCGCCGCTGCAGTCTGAAGTTGCTGAAACGGTAACGGCGAGCATGCGGCAGCACGAAAAGCGTTTGATATGGGCGGTAACGGGAGCCGGTAAGACGGAAATGATGTTTAAAGGTCTGGCTGATCGTTTGCAGGCAGGTGAGCGAATTGCTTGGGCCTCGCCGCGAGTTGACGTTTGTCTGGAGATTTATCCCCGTTTGAACAAGGCTTTTCAAAACTGTAAGATTGCACTGTTATACGGCCACGCCAAAGAAGCCTATTGCTATCGGCAGCTGACTGTTTGTACCACCCACCAGCTGCTGCGCTTTTATCATGCATTTGACAACCTGATCATTGATGAGGTCGATGCATTTCCGTTTGCTGCCAATCCACGGCTGTTTTTAGCAGCGCATAATGCCGTCAAGCCAAATGGCGGCATGATCTTTTTAACGGCCACGCCTGGACGAGAATTGCTAAATGCGGTCAGCAGGGGGCGATTGGCGGTCAGCTATCTGCCTTTACGCTATCATGGACATCTGCTGCCAATGCCTAAGGTCAGTCTGGTTATAAACTGGCGCCGTCAGCTGCAGGCGGGGCATCTGCCGATCAGAGTCAAACAGATGCTTTTGCATGAGGTTAAAGCTCATCAGCGTTTTTTGCTCTTTGTACCGCATGTCAAGGATCTGCCGATAGTTAAAACGGCTCTGCAAAACGACTTGGCAACGAGTGAGTTTGTGACCGTTCATGCCAGTGATCCGCTGCGTCAAGAAAAGGTTCAGGCGATGCGTGAGCAAAAATATCTTTTTTTGGTGACTACCTCGATTTTGGAGCGGGGCGTTACGTTTCCAGGAATCGATGTGATGATTCTAGGGGCTGATGATGAAGTGTTTTCCGCATCGGCACTGGTTCAGATGGCTGGCCGAGCTGGCCGCGCCAAAGAACGCCCCACTGGCACCATCTGCTTTTTCGTGGGTGCAATGAGTCGACGCGTCCGTGAAGCATTGCGTCAGATTGCCTATATGAATCAAAAGGGGGCGCGGCTGCTTGCTAAAATGCCTGCTTTGCGGAGCGACGATTGAAAGCCGGCCGACTTTAAAACAGCTGCTGCTGCCGGGAAAGCTGCCTGAGCCGCGTATCTGTCCACAGTGCCGCAGTCATCTCTTGTTGCGATCAAACGCGCATCCCTGTCCTGGTTGTGGACGAATGCTGGCGCCGAAAGAATCGATCTGTTGGGAATGCCGGCAATGGCAGCGTCAATATGGCTGGCTGCTGAATAATCACAGTCTGTATGTCTATAACGGTCTGATGCGGGAATTTATGAAAAAATTTAAGTTTCAAGGCGACTATGGCCTGCGTTTTGTTTTTCAAGAGACGTTCAATCTTTTTCTGCAGGAATTTGCATATGATGTCTTAGTGCCGATTCCAATCTCGCCGCATACCTGGAAAACGCGCGGTTTTAATCAGACGACGGCACTGCTGACGCTGCCTTATACCGAGGCCTTAAAAACGATTGCGGATAATAAGCAAACACAATCAGCCAAAACACGGGAAGAACGTCTAAAAACACCACAGATTTTTGAATTAATGAATCCGCAGAAAATTGCTCATCAGCGGGTTTTACTGGTTGATGACGTGTATACCACTGGTCGCACGCTGTATCATGCGGCCGTACTGTGTCGACAGGCTGGCTGTCAGACCGTTAGCAGCGTGACGCTAGCCAGTTAAGATTCTGTAAACGATTACAAATTGAATTTGTCTATTAGAGCAAATTCATCTATAATAGAAATAGGATATGAGAAGAGTGGTCCTTCTGATATCAATCAGAACAAGCTTTTTGCTTGGACTGGAAGGAGATGAATATCTGTTGGCAAATCTGGCGAACATTGCGTAATAGCAGATAAATGGCGCAAGCAACCAAGCCATTTTGAAATAGCTGCGGCAGAGGCTATCGCCGTAGACAGCTGCTTGAGGCAAGAGCAGTCGTCTTAGGAGCCATTGACAGGCAGAATCACCCGTCAGTGGTAAACGCAGTGAACGTGAGTGAATCGCGTTAAGCGTCAGTATTTGGATAACAGAGAAGTGCAATGCTAAAATTCAATATTCGTGGTGAAAACGTCGAAGTTACCGAATCGATTCGCGACTATGTCATCAAGCGGATCAGCAAACTGGAAAAGTTCTTCGAAGATAACGTTGAGGCAAATGCGCACGTTAATCTAAAGGTCTACCCTAACAAGACCTTCAAAGTTGAAGTAACGATTCCGCTCCCATACTTAACGTTGCGGGCGGAAGAAACCTCCAGTGACATGTACGGCAGCATTGACTTGGTTACCGACAAACTGGAACGTCAAATCCGTAAGTACAAGACCAAGGTTAACCGCAAGTCCCGTGAAAAGGGCTACAAGAACATGGACTTTGTACCTGATGTTGAAGACGAACCAGTCAGTGACGATTTAAAGATCGTGCGGACCAAGCAAATCTCCTTGAAGCCAATGGACCCAGAAGAAGCTGTCTTACAAATGGACATGCTGGGACATGACTTCTTTGTCTTTGAAGACGCTGAAACTAATGGTACCAGCGTTGTATACCGTCGTAAGGATGGTCGCTACGGTCTGATTGAAATCAACTAGTCCGTAAACAGCGGAAAGGAATGGCATTTTTAGCCATTCCTTTTTTGATTGCTTTGAGATCTTCATTAGATAGGGCTTGGTTGAACAGTTTCATGTTCATGTCGCTTGTTCCATGTTAAAATGGGAAATACGAAAATAAAATGATAATGGGTTAGATCGCACTTAATGATTTAACCTTTTAGAATCATTGTAATGGAGGAAATGACGCTTAATGGCGAACGTACTGAAAAAGTGGATTGAAAGCGATCGACGAGAACTGCGCCGGATTGATAAGATTGCCAATCGGGTGGAAAGCTACGCCGATCAAATGAGCAAGCTGACGGATGAACAGCTGCAGGCCAAGACGCCGGAATTCCGGGAACGCTATCAAAAAGGCGAATCACTCGACGACATGCTGCCCGAAGCCTTTGCGGTTGCTCGTGAGGCTGCCAAACGAGTTTTGGGACTGTACCCTTTTCACGTCCAGATTATGGGGGGAATCGTTCTTCACGAAGGCAATATTGCAGAAATGAAGACTGGTGAAGGTAAAACCCTGACCGCTACGATGCCGGTCTACCTCAACGCAATCTCTGGCGAAGGGGTACACGTTATCACCGTTAATGAATATCTTTCCAAGCGTGACGCGACGGAAATGGGACAGCTGTATAACTGGCTGGGCTGCTCAGTTGGCGTCAACAACTCTGAGATGGACCCTGATGAAAAGCGCAAAGCCTACCAATGCGACATCATGTACTCAACCAACAGTGAGATTGGTTTCGACTACCTGCGTGACAACATGGCTGTCTATAAAGAAGATCAAGTGCAGCGTGGCTTGAACTTTGCCATTGTCGATGAGGTTGATTCAATTTTGATCGACGAGGCACGGACGCCATTGATTATTTCCGGGCCAGGTACGGGGACGTCGAAGCTTTATCAGCAGACCGACCGTTTCGTCAAAAAGCTGAAAAAAGACGTTGACTACAAGATTGATTTGGAATCAAAGACGGTTTCGCTGACTGATGAAGGGATCAAGAAAGCTGATAAGTACTTTAATCTGGATAACCTCTACAACCCAGAGAACACGGCTTTGACGCACCACCTGGATCAAGCTTTGCGGGCCAACTACATCATGCTGCGCGACAAGGATTACGTGGTCTCTAAGGATAAAGAAGTCCTGATCGTTGACTCGTTTACTGGACGGATCATGCAGGGTCGGCGCTTTTCAGACGGTCTGCACCAGGCCATTGAAGCCAAAGAGCACGTGCCGATTCAAGAAGAAAACAAGACGATGGCTAATATCACTTACCAAAACCTGTTCCGGATGTACAAAAAGCTTGCCGGGATGACGGGGACGGCCAAGACCGAGCAAGAAGAGTTCCGTGAGATCTACAACATGGAAACCATCTCGATCCCAACCAACCGTCCCGTTGCGCGGATTGATGAGCCAGATCTGCTCTATCCAACGTTGGAAAGCAAGTTTAGGGCGGTCGTCAAGCGAATCAAGGCGCTGCATGAAAAAGGCCAGCCAGTCTTGGTCGGGACGGTTGCGGTGGAAACTTCGGAATATCTGTCAGCAATGCTGGACAAAGAAAATATCCCGCACGTGGTCTTAAACGCTAAAAATCACGCCAAGGAAGCTGACATTATTAAAAATGCCGGTCAGGTTGGAGCGGTTACCATCGCTACCAACATGGCCGGTCGAGGAACCGACATCAAGCTGGGGCCAGGCGTACGTGAACTGGGCGGTTTGGCGGTTATCGGGACTGAGCGTCATGAAAGTCGCCGAATCGACAACCAGCTGCGGGGACGCTCGGGACGTCAGGGTGATCCGGGAATCTCTCAGTTCTATCTGTCACTGGAAGACGACTTGATGCGTCGCTTTGGTGGCGATCGCATCAAGGCCTTCTTGGAACGGATGAAGGTTGAAGACGAAGATGCCGTGATCAAGAGTCGTTTCTTGACGCGGCAGGTTGAATCAGCTCAAAAGCGGGTTGAAGGTAACAACTACGACTCACGAAAGAACGTTCTGCAATATGATGACGTCATGAGAGAGCAGCGTGAGATCATCTATAAGGAGCGTCAGCAGGTCATTACTGAGGAAAAATCCTTGAAGTGGGTCTTGATGCCGATGGTTGAGCGGACGATTCAGCGAGAGGTTGATCAGCATACGCTTGGCGATCAAAAAGACTGGAAACTGCAGGAAATCGTCGACTTTGCCGTTGAAACGCTGGTAAAGCCGGATCAGATCAGCATCAAGGATCTGCAGGGCAAGTCGCAATCAGAGATCGTCAAGTACTTGATGAGTCTGGCCAATGGCGTTTACAAAGACAAGCAGCGTCAGCTTTATGATCCAGCGCAGATGCTTGAATTTGAAAAGGTCGTTATTTTGCGGGTCGTGGACTCTCATTGGACCGATCATATTGACGTGATGGATCAGTTCCGTCAGTCGGTCGGGCTGCGGGGCTATGGTCAGCTTAATCCGCTGGTCGAATACCAGACGGCTGGCTACCACATGTTTGAACAGATGATTGCCGATATTGAATATGAAACGACGCGTCTTTTCATGAAGTCGGAAATCAGACACAACGTTGAACGATAAAACCAAACAGGTACGGCAGCAGGGCGCCAGGCACGGTACCGCTGTCGTATTTTTGCTTATTGAAAGGATGAATCACTTTGGAACTAAGTGAAGCCAAGAAAAATTTAGAAGCAATGCAGGCTGAGGTTGCACGCTTCGGGAGGTCTCTTTGACCTGGATGCCTTAAACGAGCGCATCGCCGAAAACGAGCACCGGATGACGGATCCGAATTTTTGGAACGACAACGAAACCGCTCAAAAAGTTATCAACGAGAACAACGATTTAAAGGCCAAACGCGACACCTACGTCCATTTAAAAGAACAGCTGGAAAATCTGCAGACGACGATTGAGCTGCTGAGCGAAGATACTGATGATGAGCTACAGTCAGAGTTTGAGCTTGATTATGCGGCAACGCAAAAAGAGCTGCAGGAGTATCGGCTGACGCAGCTGCTGGATGGACCATATGATGACAAGAACGCAATCCTGGAAATTCATCCCGGTGCTGGTGGTACCGAGGCCCAAGACTGGGGTGCAATGCTGCTTAGAATGTATGTCCGCTGGGCGGAGCGGCATGGCTTTGTCGTAGAGACGGCCAACTATGAAGCTGGCGAAGAAGCCGGGATTAAAAGCGTCAGTCTGCTGATCAAAGGGCGCAATGCCTATGGAATGCTGCGCAGTGAAAAAGGCGTGCATCGACTGGTAAGAATCTCGCCGTTTGATGCAGCCAAGCGCCGCCACACCTCATTTGCCAGTGTTGACGTTATGCCGGAACTGGACGACAGCGTGCAGATCGATATTGATCCATCCGATCTGCGGGTCGACACTTTCCGTTCATCGGGTGCCGGTGGTCAGCATATCAACAAGACCGAGTCAGCCGTCCGGATTACTCACTTGCCCACTGGGATCGTGGTGGCCTCGCAGGCTGAGCGCTCGCAGCTGCAAAACCGGCAGACGGCCATGAGCATGCTGAAGTCCAAGCTTTATGAATTGGAAGAAGAAAAGCAGGCTAAGCAGCGTGCTGAGATTGAGGGCGTTCAGCTGGATATTGGCTGGGGCTCTCAGATTCGCTCCTATGTCTTTCAGCCTTACACGATGGTCAAAGACAACCGCAGCGGCTATGAGACTCATGACGTGCAGGGGGTAATGGATGGCAATCTGGATCCATTTATCAATGCCTACCTGCAATGGAGATTGAGCAAAAAGAATCCGCATTAAAGCAGATTGTGATGAAAGCGAAAACAAAGTAAGATAGATAAAGAAAGGAAGGAAAAATCTTGACCAGAGAACAGCGTTACAAACAAAAGCGGCGGCTGACTCGTTCGGCAAGCGATCGCTATCTTGCCGGCGTCTTTGGCGGCTTGGGCCAGTATTTTAAGATCAATCCAAAATGGCTGCGAATCGGCTATGCGGTTTTGACGGTTCTGACCTCAATTGTTCCCGGAGTTTTGATCTATCTGCTGATGGCAGTCATCATGCCAGCAGATCCACGACCTTTCAATTTCTTTGATTGGCTGAATCGGGCCAAGACTCCTGAACACAAGCAGGAGCCGCGGCGAGTACTGCATGATGTTGAAGAACATGACGTTAAATCGGGAAGGAAAGATTAATGGGCTTTTTCAAGAGCGTTTTGATTGATGCCGTTTTGTTTATTGCCTTGGCCGGACTCTTTGCTCAGACCGGTATGTTTTACGTTTCCAGCGTTGGCGTGGCATTGTTGGCCAGCTTGGTTTTAGCAGTCTTGAATGCACTGGTAAAGCCATTTTTGCTGCTGATTTCTTTACCAATCAACGTTTTGACGCTGGGCCTTTTTAGTATTGTGATCAATGGCTTTATGCTGATTTTGACCTCAAGCGTTGTTGGCAAGAGCGTCTTTTACTTTTCATCGCTGGGGTCGGCCATGCTGATTGCCTTGATTATGTCAGTATGCAATACGATTATTGCCAACCACTTTGTAGAAAGTTAATTATCGGGAAGTGAATAAAAATGCCAGAAAGCGTAACTGTTGAAGAGTTGGTCAAAAACGTCCGACTTAAAGTGCTGCAAGGGGAAGACTATCTGCAGCGCCCAATCGTCACCAGCGACATCTGCCGGCCTGCATTGGAGTTTGCCGGCTATTTTACCCACTATCCAGCTGAGCGCATTCAGCTGCTGGGAATTACGGAAACCTCATTTGCCAAAGATATGACGCAGGCGCATCGGACTGAATACATGACAAAAATGTGTATGCCGCAGACGCCATGTTTCGTAATCTCAACGGACCTGCCGATTCCAATTGAACTGTCAAAAGCTGCCGAAGCGGCCCATATTCCGATTTTAGGTACGCATTTGACGTCATCACGGATTCTAAGCAATATGACCTCCTATCTGGTGGGCTGTTTAGCCAAGCGTCAGTCGCTGCATGGGGTCTTGGTTGATATCAATGGGATCGGGGTCTTGATTACCGGTGATTCTGGGGTCGGCAAATCAGAAACGGCCTTGGAACTGGTTCGGCGTGGTCATCGTCTGGTTGCCGATGATCGGGTTGAAGTCTATGCCAGAGACGAACAGACGCTGGTTGGCTCAGCACCGGCCATTCTTGATCACTTAATGGAAATTCGCGGGATCGGGATCATTGACGTGATGAATCTGTATGGTGCCGGAGCCATTATGGAAAGCGACATCATCAATTTTATCGTTCACCTGGAGACCTGGACGCCGGATGCTCAGTTTGATCGATTGGGCGATCGCGGTGATACGCAGACGATTCAAGGCGTCATCATTCCTAAAGTCTCAATTCCGGTTAAGACAGGGCGGAATCTGGCCATCATTATCGAATCGGCAGCAATGAACTACCGGGCTGAAACGATGGGATACGACGCTACCAAGACCTTTGATGACAATTTAAATCGCTTGATTCAGCAAAATTCGGCCCACGATACGCAGGTAAAGGAACAAAAGCAGGAAAATGAGCATGATTAATACGCTCTTAAGCTTAGATCCAATTGCCTTTCAGTTGGGGGCAATTAAGGTTCACTGGTATGGTATCATTATTGCAACCGGTGTCGTTCTTGCGCTGTGGCTTTCAATTCGGGAAGGCAATTGCAAGGGAATCGATGAAGAATATTTTTACGACTATCTTTTATGGGCGCTGCCAATTGCTGTGATCTGTGCCCGCATCTACTATGTTGCATTTCAATGGCCGTATTATTCTAAGTTTCCAGGCGAGATTATTGCCATCTGGGATGGAGGGATTGCCATCTATGGTGCAATCCTAGGTGGCTTTTTGACGCTGTATTTCTTTTGTCGTGCCAAGAAAATATCCGCTTGGACGATGCTGGATATCATTGCACCAACCGTTATCATGGCCCAGGCAATGGGACGCTGGGGAAACTTTTTCAATCAAGAGGCATTTGGGAAGGTTACGACTCTGGCGGCATTAAAAGCTCAGCATCTGCCAGCCTTTATCATTAATCAGATGTATATTGGCGGGCATTATCGCGTGCCAACGTTTTTATATGAATCGCTATGGGATCTGGCAGGCTTTTTGCTATTGGTAAGTCTGCGTCATCGTCCGCATCTGTTCAAGCAGGGCGAAATCTTTTTGACCTACGTTATGTGGTATGCATTTGGCAGATTCTTTATTGAAGGAATGCGTACGGACAGCTTGATGCTGGGACCTTTGCGAATCTCGCAGGTCTTATCGGCAGTCCTTTTTATCGGCGCATTAACGGTTTGGATAGCGCGGCGCCATTCAAAACAATTACCATGGTATGCCGCATCGTTGAAAGGAGAAAAATAAATGAGTAACAAAATTGCTGTTTTAGGTGCTGGATCTTGGGGCAGTGTGCTGGCCAATCTTTTAGTCGGCAATAATGAAGAGGTCATGCTTTGGTCACGCGACTCAGAACAGGTAGTCACGATGAACCGTTGGCACATTAACCCTCAATACATGAAAGACTTTAAGTACTCACCTGATCTAAAGGCAACCGACGATATGGAAGAAGCCGTTCGGGATGCTGAGTACATCCTGATGGTAATTCCAACCAAGGGACTGCGTGAGGTTGCCGGCAATCTTAATAAGATTCTGGTTAAGCTGGATCAAAAGCCACTTTTGATTCATGCCACTAAAGGTCTGGAACAAGAAACCTACAAGCGGCCTTCTCAAATGCTGGCTGAAGAGATTGATGAGGATCATCGGCAAGACATTGTCGTCCTTTCAGGTCCAAGCCATGCAGAAGACGTTGCCATTCAGGATATGACAGCAGTTACGGCTGCCTGTGCCAATCTGGCGGCTGCCGAGCGTGTCCAAAAACTGTTCTCCAACAACTTTTTCCGGGTCTACACCAACGATGACGTAATTGGTGCCGAATTTGGCGGAGCTTTAAAGAATATTATCGCAATCGGTGCCGGTGCGCTGCAAGGGCTGGGCTACAAGGACAACGCACGGGCTGCCTTAATTACGCGTGGCCTGGCTGAGATTCGGCGGCTGGGCGTGGCATTTGGCGCTAATCCGTTCACGTTTATCGGCCTTTCTGGGGTCGGCGACTTAGTGGTTACGGCAACCAGCAAGAACTCACGCAACTGGCGCGCTGGCTATCAACTGGGGCAGGGCCGCCAGCTGGAAGATGTCATCAGCAACATGGGAATGGTGATTGAGGGAATCTACACGGCCAAGGCTGCCTATGAGCTGGCTCAAAAACGCAATGTCAAGATGCCGATTACTGAGGCACTTTACCGGGTGCTTTATGAAGGCGAAGACATTGAAACGGCCATTACCAATCTGATGAGTCGGAAGGCTACTTCAGAAATGGAATAAATAATTTGCCATAAGTATGGTAAAATGTAAGCGTGTAACTATTCTGCTATGAAGCTGAAAGGATTTTTTGATAATGAAACAAGTTCGTAAAGCAATTATTCCTGCAGCTGGTCTGGGAACGCGGTTTTTACCAGCTACCAAGGCCTTAGCCAAGGAAATGCTGCCAATCGTTGATAAGCCAACGATTCAATTTATTGTTGAAGAAGCCCGCAAGTCAGGCATTCAAGATATTGTTGTCGTTGATGGCAAGAACAAGCGCTCGATTGAAGATCATTTTGACTCCAACCCAGAGCTGGAAGACAATCTGCGCGACAAGCACAAGGATGAGATGCTGAAGCTGGTTCAAGAAACCACTGATATTAACATTTACTTTATTCGTCAATCTCACCCACGTGGCTTGGGGGATGCTGTTTTGACAGCACGCGACTTTATCGGTGACGAACCATTCGTCGTAATGCTTGGCGATGATTTGAACAACATCAACAACAACGGTACGCCATTGACTAAAGAGCTGATCGACAGCTATCACGAAACTGGTGCTTCAACTCTGGCCGTAATGCGCGTGCCTCATGAAGATACCTCTAAGTATGGTGTGATCAACCCTAGCAAGGAAGTCAAGCCGGGGCTTTTCAACGTCACGAGCTTTGTGGAAAAGCCAGATCCAAAAGACGCGCCAAGTGATCTGGCAATCATTGGCCGTTACGTCTTTACGCCAGAAATTTTTGACGTTTTGGCTAAGACCAAGCCAGGCAAGGGTAACGAGATTCAATTGACGGATGCCATCAACACGCTGAACAAGACGCAGCGGGTATTCGCCCATGAATACAAGGGTGATCGCTATGATGTCGGCAACAAGTTTGGCTGGATCGAGACCAACATCGAATATGGTCTGAACCACCCAGAAGTTAAAGACGAGCTGCGTGAATACATTAAAGAGCTTGGGGCCAAGATGTCTGCTGAAGACAAGGCCAAGAAGTAATTAAAAAATGGGATGCTGATAAAAAGCATCCCATTTTTTATTAACTAACAAAAAGTAAGCAAAACAATAGACAAATAATCTTAAACCAAGTAAGATATCATTAATCATTATTTATACGGAGGAACAACATGGCAGAAGAAAAACAAACCAATTATGACGTAATCGTGGTTGGCGCCGGTCCTGCTGGGATGACCGCGGCTCTGTATGCCTCAAGAGCCAACTTATCCGTTTTGATGCTGGATCGCGGGATTTATGGCGGTAATCTGAATAACACGGCAGCAATTGAAAACTACCCCGGCTTTAAGACGGTTCAGGGACCTGAACTGGCACAGGATATGTATCAAGGGGCGACGCAGTTTGGTGCCCAATATGCTTATGGTACGGTTGAAAAAGTTGAGCTTGCAGGCGATTTGAAGCAGCTGACGACCGACATGGGCGACGTCTTTACTGCTAAAGTATTGGTAATTGCAACGGGAACTCAGCAGCGGCATATGGGAGTTCCTGGTGAAGAAGAATATGGCGGCCGCGGCGTATCCTACTGCGCGGTATGCGACGGCGCCTTTTTTAAGAACAAGCACGTAGTCGTCGTTGGCGGGGGCGACTCAGCAGTTGAAGAGGGGATGTATCTGACTCAGCTGGCAAAAAAGGTAACGGTAGTAGTTCGGCGTGACCAGCTGCGAGCTCAGCCGCTGATTCAAGAACAGGCTAAGCAAAACGACAAGATGGAATTTATCTTCAATACTCAGGTTACCGAAGTACTTGGCGATGATAATAAGGTTGTGGGCGTTAAGACGCATGACTCCAAGACTGGCAAGGATGCGGAAATACAAGCCGATGGGGTCTTTATCTATGTTGGCAGCGTGCCGATGACTGCTCCATTTAAGGATTTGGGTATCTTAAACGAGCAGGGCTATGTTAAGACCAATGATCTGATGGCAACCAGTCTGCCAGGTGTTTTTGCCATTGGTGACGTTCGTGAAACGCCGCTGCGGCAAATTGCGACTGCAGTTGGCGATGGCGCGATTGCCGGTCAGCAGATCTATCAATACTTGATGAATCATTAAAAAAAAGGATGGGGTTTAACCCATCCTTTTTATGTTACTTGCCTTCCTTGGCAGCTTCTTGACTTTCAGCGTACTTTTGCTTGATGTAGTTGGCTGAAGTCTGCAGTTTTTCCAGCTCTTCGTCAGTCAGATCCAGTTGAACCTGTTCTAAAATACCATCGCGGCCAACTACGGCAGGGTAGGAAAGATAAGTGCCGTATTCCTCACGATAGTTGGATACTGGCAGTTCAGTGTGGGCATCGGAAAGAATCGTGTTGACCAGACGAACGGCAGCCGTTGCAACCCCGTAGTTGGTGTACTTCTTGCCACGGAAAACGGTAAAGCCGCCAACTCGGGCCTCATGATCCAGACTATCCAGGTCCAAGCCGCGATCCTTAGCCAGTTCACTGATTGGCTGATCCAATACGCGAACCGTTGACCAGGCAGTAAATTGAGAGTTCCCGTGTTCACCCAGGTTGTAGCCGGTCACGGAACGAGGATCCAGATGCAGACGCTGAGCAACGGCCCGCTTCATTCGTGCCGAGTCAAGCAGCGTTCCCGTACCGATGACATGATTCTTTGGCAGGCCGGTAACTTCTTGATAAATTGAAGTAATCACGTCAACTGGATTGGTAATTACGACCATCTTGCCATGGAAGCCAGATTCTTTAATCTTTTGAGCGACTTCACGGACTTGAACGCGCGTAAATGGCAGTTCGGCAAAGCGGTCATCGTCTTTGTTGTCCTGCAGCTTGATATTACCAAGTGCTGAAACCACAACATCGGCATCTTTCAATTGCGAATAGTCGTTAACGAAGATGTTGGTGTGGTTCTTCAGGTTTGGCATTGCGTCGTAGAAGTCCAATGCGTCGGCTTTGACTTTAGCTTCGTTTTTGTCAATCAGTACCAGGTCGTCAACAAAGCCACAGGCAACAATATAATGAGCAACTGCGGCACCAACGTTTCCCATTCCGATAACAGCAACTTTTCGACTCATACGGACATCTCCCTTTAAATTAGAATCAAAACTTATTTTTTAATGTTTTTCTAATATTAACGCTGTTTTTTATAAATGTCTATGAAAATTTTGCTGAAAATAGCAAAGATTTCTTGATTTGACCATGCTAAGATTAGAAAAACAGATGAAATGATTGATACGAAAGGATGGTTTGCCTTGGGATACTATCTAATCAGCGACTTAGATCATACCCTGCTTGATGAACAGGGAAGGCTGAGCTCAAGAACGATTCTTACGGTTGTTAAAAGCCAGCTGCCGCTAATGATGGCTTCAGCGCGGATGCCGATTCAAATGCTTGACCTGATCAACCAGCTGCAGCTGACTGGACCACAGACGGCTTTGAATGGCGCGGTTATTTTTCAGCCGGCTGTTCATGAATTTAGGGTTTTAGAGCAGCATGCAATTCCGGATCAGACGGCACAAAAGCTGCAGAACTTGGTTAAAACCGAATTTCCTGAGCTGAATTTTACCTGGATGGATGCCGAAAGCTGGCATGTTTCAAAGCTTGACCAACAGATTGAAACTGAGATTTTTTATACGGGCATTCAGCCAGTTTTTGATGCCAATCAGCGGCCGCTAAAAAACGTGCTGCAGATTTTGTTGATTATTGAAGATTCAAAACGGCTCAAAGAGGTCAAAAAACGGCTTATTGCGAACTATTCAAATGAAATTGCAATTCATGAGGCGGGCGATGGTTATTTAACGATCAACGCCGCAGCTGTCAATAAAGGGTGCGCTGCTCGCTATCTGATTGAGCATGAATTGGCGGACTATGATCAGTTGGTCGCATTTGGTGATGATGAAAACGACCTGCCCATGCTCAAAAGCGTTGCCCATCCAGTTGCCATGGCAAATGCCAGTCAAAGTGTCAAAGAAAGCGCTGAAATAATTGCTTTAAGCAATGAAGAGGATGGTATAGCCCAAATTATTGAACGAATTGCACCAAACAAGTTCTAAGTGCGGTATACTTAAGTTACTGTGATACAGGTGATTATAATTTAAGGAGATGTCATTGTGAGTTGGAAAGATACCTACCAGACTTGGCTTGATCGCAAAGACCTGGAACCAAGCTTGAAGCGTCAATTGGCAGCAATGAAGGACGAAAAAGAAATCGAGGATGCCTTTTATGGTCCGCTTTCGTTCGGTACAGCCGGCATGCGGGGATTGATGGGCCCTGGTATCAATCGGATGAACGTCTACACGGTTCGTCAAGCTACGGAAGGCCTGGCTCAATTCATGGATACGCTGGGCGATGAAATCAAGCAGCGCGGGGTCGCCATCAGCTACGATTCCCGTCATAATTCACGCTTGTTTGCCCATGATGCTGCTCGTGTCTTGGGAGCCCACAATATCAAGGTCTACATCTATGACAATCTGCGGCCGACCCCTGAGCTGTCATTTGCCGTTCGCTACCAGCATACTTATGCCGGCATTATGATTACGGCCAGCCACAACCCTAAGGAATACAATGGTTACAAGATCTATGGCGAAGATGGCGGTCAGATGCCACCTAAGGAATCTGATTTAATGACCAGCTACATCCGCAAGATTGATGATATTTTCGACATCAAGTTGGCAGATGAACAAGCAATGCTCAACAGTGGTCTGGAAACCATCATGGGCGAAGATGTTGACGCTGCCTATCTGGAAAATGCCAAAACGGTCACGATCAACCATGAGCTGGCTAAAAAGTATGGCAAGGAAATGAAGTTTGTCTTTACGCCATTGTGCGGTACGGGACGGATGCTTGGCGAACGGGCCCTGCGTCAAGCCGGCTTTACCAACTATGAGGTTGAGCCGTTTGAAGGTCAGCCAAACGGAGACTTTCCTGGTTTGGAACATCCTAACCCAGAATTCCCTGAAGCATTCGTTCGTTCAGAAAAACTGGGCAAGCAGGTCAATGCCGACATTTTGATTGCCACTGATCCGGATGCCGACCGGTTGGGATGCGCAATTCGGCAGCCAGATGGCGAATACCTGCTCTTGACTGGTAATCAGATTGCTTCGATCATGCTGCACTATATCTTGGAAGCACACAAACAAGCGGGTACGCTGCCAGCCAATGCCGCTGCGGTTAAGTCAATCGTTTCGACTGAATTTGCCACTAAGATTGCTGCTGACTATGGCGTTGAGATGATTAACGTTCTAACTGGCTTTAAGTGGATTGCCGATCAGATTCACCAATATGAAACCAAGCACAACCACACGTTTATGTTCGGTTTTGAAGAAAGTTTCGGCTACCTGATCAAGCCATTCGTTCGCGACAAGGATGCCATCCAAACTCTGACGCTGCTGGCAGAAGTGGCTGCCTACTACCGGAGCCGCAACATGACGCTGTACGACGGTCTGCAGGAATTGTTCCAAAAGTACGGCTACTTCCAAGAAAAGACGATTGCCAATACCTATGCCGGTGTTGAAGGTCCAGCCAAGATCAAGAATCTGATGAAGAAGTTCCGTGAAGAAGCGCCAACGCATTTTGCTGGTCAACAGGTTGTAGTAACGGAAGACTTTTCCAACAATACCAAGACGCTGGCTGACGGTACGGTTGAAGAGCTGGGAATTCCTGAATCGAACGTATTGCGCTACGTTTTGGCTGATGGTACCTGGATTGCCATTCGTCCTTCTGGTACGGAACCAAAACTCAAGTACTACATTGGTACGAGTGCTGATACGCTGGCGGGCGCCAAGCAGAAACTGGCTGACTTTGAAAAGGCACTGCAAGAATTTGCTGAAGCCTAGCTAAGCTGAAAACGACTTGCGGGAAACCACAAGCCGTTTTTTCTATTAATATGAAAGCAGGTGATCAGATGGGAATGCACGAGTATTTAAAAAGTTTAAGCGATCTTGAGATGATCAATCGTGCGCCGGGATACTTTAAGTTTGAGCAGCATAACGTAGCAGCGCATTCATTTAAGGTTACGCAGGCAGCACAGATGCTGGGCGATATTGAAGAACAATCCGGCAATGAGGTTGATTGGCGCTCGCTTTATGAAAAGGCCTTGAACCATGATTATACGGAACGTTTTATCGGCGACATCAAGACGCCAGTGAAGTATGCCACGCCTGAGCTGCGCGAAATGCTGGCCAAGGTTGACGACTCTTTGACGGACAACTTTATCGAAACCGAGATTCCGCCAGAGTTTCGCCAGGCTTATCGTCGTCGGTTCAGTGAAGGCAAGGATGACAGCTTGGAAGGGCGGATTCTGTCGGTAGCCGACAAGATTGATCTGATGTATGAATCGTTTGGCGAGATTCAAAAGGGCAATCCTGAGCCGGTCTACATGGATATCTATCGCTCTAGTCTGGAGTCGATCATGGAGTTCCATGAGATGGCCAGCGTAAAGTACTTCTTAAAAAAGATTCTGCCAGAGCTTTTAAAAGACAATGCCGGGACACAAAGCCAAACCCAATTGGCTGTGATTACTACGCAGATAATTCAGCGCTGATCAAAAAAGATTCTGCTGAGCAGGCAGAATCTTTTTTAGTGGATTAATCTGAATGGTACCAGCAATTGGACGTGTCGCTGACTGGTCGTTAAAGAGCTGAATGAATCTACGGATAACAACGCATTAAAAAGACTTTTTTGAGCTGGGATCAGCAGATAAGGCCAGGCTGCCTGCAAACTTGTTATAACTGGCGATGATGAAACGATCTCGCTAAACCAGCGATGAGCCAGGGCAAATGCGATATCGTTTAGGGCAGCGGCGAAGTTCTGGACGTCATTGATATGAGCCAGATCAGCGTCTTGGTTCAGAATTTCATGATTATGCGCCAGATCGCGAGCCAGGGCAATCAATGGAACGATTCCCGTCTGCAGCAGAAAATAGTCCTGCTCGTCATGTGATTGACCATAATAAAGCTGCAGCGTCTGCCAGGGCTGCTGAGTGCCAATAACGTCAAGCAGCGCGGCCACGACTGCTTTTGTCTGAACTGCGGTTTGATCAGACCGATCACGCGTCGAATTGGCATAGCTGGTCAGCAATTGATTGGCAAATCTGGTTGAGCCAGCGAATCTTTTAGGATCAGTCATGAATTCTTCGGTAAATGAAGGGATCGAATGATGAATCCTTTGAGCCGCAATGCGACTGCGCTGTTCGTCAAAAGCAGTGAAGGTATCAAGTCCCAGGGGTGAGTAAAAAAATTCGGTCTCGCCTGGTTTGAGCTGTGAAGATGAAAAAGTTTTTAAAATGTAGTCATGAACTGGATCGCTGGAGAATTCCTGCAACAGCTGTTCAAACAATTCATCTGGAATCATACGCGCCATCCTTTCTAATCTGGATCTTCGCCGGCTAGATCAGCATCCAGCGACATTGCCATGATAACTCGGCCGTGCAGATTCCAATAGTCGGCACGGGTCGGAAAGTCGTCTTGAAGCGTCCACCGTTCAAAATGGCGATCTGGCTGTAAAAACAAGGTATCACTGGCAGCTGCCTCGCCTTGATCGGGCTGTTCGGTCATTTCCAGCGCCAAGGCATGGAACAGAGTAAAGACCCATTGATCAAACTGATGGTAGTTGGTTGAAAAAAGATCGTTGGCAGAAAAGTTGAAAGCCGTCTCCATTGAATGTGCTAAGTGGTACAGTGGTGCAAAACCAGCAGTAAACATCTGGTAGTCATGATGCATTGGATCGGTGCCAAAAAAGCACAGCAGGGCATGATCCAATGAAGTCGTGCCTACATGATCCAGCAGCTGGGCACTGACTCGCCAGATATGAATCGGCTGACCAGTCAGCTCCTCCATCCAGCGCGTGGCCTGAACCGTTGAGTAGCGATAGTCGTTTTCATTGAAATCCTGGCTAAAGCTTTGGGAAAATGCCAGCTGCTGAAGATTTTCGGGAATGCCGGCTTTTTGCTGTGCCAATCGGGAACGCTCATTCAATTCCAGCCGCGCACGATCATAGGCAGTAATCGTTGCTTTAGTGGGGCGAAAAATAAATTCGGTCCGCCCCGGTTCTAAAAGCGGTGAGCGAAAAAATCCCGTCAGATAATTGGTATGCTGATTGAAGCGATAGGTAAGATATTCACGTTCTAGTCCTTTACACATAGCTGGCGTAACAAACATGCCAAACATCCTTTCCGATAGACTGATAAGATAACTAATTCTTTCACGTTTTTCGCGGTTTGACAAATAAATGCAATTTGCGCGTCAATCACCTATAATTTAAGAAAACGCTACCTCAAGGAGGAATTGGAATGGATAAGCCAACGCGTCGTCGGATTGATGGCCAGATCTTATTATCAGGGCTGGCTAATTTTGCCATGTTTGTCGGCGGTTTTTGTCTGGCCGGCAAGCATATGGGCTGGATGGCGGTTATGCTGCTGATCTATTTAGCAGCTACCGGACTGCAGTTTTATCTAATGGGTAAATTAGCCGTTGAACAGCGTCACGATGATTGAAAGTGCGCTATACTGGATGAAAGAATAATTTAAAAAGGAGCCCTTTGCCAATGATTTTGACTTTTGCCGTCAATGGCACGCTATTGGATGAAACGCCATTTTTTGAAAAATTAAAAGCACTTGCTGAAGAACCAAAACTGGATGCAGAACAGGTGGCTTTTGCCTATCGTTTTTATCAGGCCCGTCTGCAGTATGGCCAGGCCTATCAAGATGCCAAGACGATTTTAAAACAGACTTTGATGCTGATGGATGTTCAGTTTAATGATCGGGGTTGGTTTGCTCGTCACTATGAAGAACTGCTGGCTGCCCAAAAAGAACTATCGCCATTTGATGATGCGTTAAAAGCGCTGCCGCTGCTCAAGCGCCACAATAAGCTATATGCAGTTGCCAACACTGACAATGATATTGCGCAGGCTCAGCTGCAGGCGCTTGATGAATGGCTGGATGGTATTTTAACGGCTGAACAGGCACAGTCCTACCAGCCGCAAGCTGCCTTGTTTGAGCGAGTTGCTGAAAAACTTGATTTTGACCATCAAGCGCATGCTCACATTGGCAGCGACTATTGGCAAGACATTAAGCCAGCTGCGGATCGTTCTTGGCATAATGTCTGGATCAATCGTCAGGCGATGGCCAACTCGCGGATGTACAAGCATAACAAGGCTTTGCCAACTCTGGAGAAATTACCAGACTATATCGCACGCGTGGCGCCAGATATGGAAGAACGTGCTGGACGCCAGTCAAACTAAGCAAGATAAGCTGCCAGAACAAAGGCAGCTTTTTATTTTGAAATGATCTGAAAATGATAGTGCAAATCATTAGACGAATAAACGTTCGTGTGATAGACTTGTACCGATTTTATTAAGGTAACAGCCATCAACCGTCTGCAAGGGGGAAAAATTTTGATTTATCGTCAGCCAGATCGACCATTTGAATTGATTTCTGACTACCAGCCAACCGGCGATCAGCCCGAAGCCATCGCGCAACTGACGCAAGGGCTAAAAAAAGGCGAGCACGCTCAGATTTTGCTGGGAGCCACGGGAACAGGCAAGACGTTTACGATTTCAAACGTTATTGCCAAAGCCAATAAGCCGACGCTGATTTTGTCGCATAACAAAACGCTGGCTGGTCAGTTGTATGGTGAAATGAAAAAATTTTTCCCTAATAATGCAGTTGAGTATTTCGTTTCATATTACGACTACTATCAGCCCGAAGCCTATGTACCATCCAGTGATACTTATATTGAAAAGGATGCCTCAATCAACGATGAGATCGACAAGCTGCGACACGCGGCAACCAGTGCGCTTTTGGAACGCAATGACGTAATTGTCGTTGCCTCGGTTTCTAGTATCTTTGGCTTGGGTGATCCGCGCGAATATCGCGATCACGTTCTGTCGCTGCATGTCGGCCAAGAAATTGAGCGTAATCAGCTGTTAAGAGATCTGGTCGAGATTCAGTTTGATCGCAATGATATTGATTTTCAGCGGGGCCGTTTTCGCGTGCATGGCGATGTCGTTGAGATTTTCCCGGCTTCACGCGATGAGCGGGCACTGCGCGTCGAGTTTTTTGGCGATGAGATTGACCGGATTCGTGAGGTTGATGCCTTGACTGGCGAGATTATCGGCGATCGTGAACAGGTCTCAATCTTCCCAGCTACACACTTTTTAACCAGTGATGACATTATGGATACCGCTTTGCCGCAAATCGAGGCTGAAATGAAAGAACAGGTCGCAAAGTTTACCCAGGAAGGAAAACCGCTGGAAGCCGAGCGAATTCAGCAGCGAACGACCTATGACATTGAAATGATGCGTGAAATGGGCTACACCAACGGCATTGAAAACTACTCGCGTTACATGGACGGCCGCAAGCCAGGCGAGCCGCCGTTTACGCTTTTGGATTTCTTCCCTAAGGATTTTCTGCTGGTCGTTGACGAATCACACCAGACCATGCCACAGGTGCGGGGGATGTATAATGGCGATCGGGCCCGCAAGCAGCAGCTGATCGACTATGGGTTCCGACTGCCGAGTGCATTGGACAACCGGCCGCTTAAGCTGAGCGAGTTTGAGGAACGGGTCAATCAGGTTATCTACATGTCAGCCACGCCTGGACCATATGAGCAGGAACAGACTGATCACGTTGTTCAGCAGATCATTCGGCCAACTGGACTTTTGGATCCTAAAGTTGAGGTTCGCCCGGTTATGGGACAGATTGATGATTTGGTTGGCGAAATCAATCAGCGGATCGAAAAAAATGAGCGGGTCTTGATTACTACTCTGACCAAGAAAATGTCAGAAGACTTAACGGATTATCTAAAAGATCTCGGCTTAAAAGTCAAGTATCTGCATAGTGACATCAAGACCTTGGAAAGAACGCAGATCATTCGTGAACTTCGGTTGGGCAAATTCGATGTGTTGGTCGGAATCAACCTGCTGCGGGAAGGTCTGGACATTCCGGAAGTTTCGCTGGTCGCAATTTTGGATGCGGATAAGGAAGGCTTCTTGCGTAATGAACGCTCCTTGATTCAAACCATTGGGCGGGCTGCCCGTAATGCCAACGGTCAGGTCATCATGTATGCCGATACGATTACTGCCTCGATGCAGGCCGCTATTGATGAGACGAAACGGCGGCGTGAGATTCAAGAAGCCTATAATCAAGCCCACCATATCGTACCTAAGACTATAATCAAGCCGATTCAAGAAGCAATTACTGCAGTTAAGCCGGCTGAGGATGCTGGTGAGATCGAGCATGATACTGAGTTTACGGTTAAAGATTTCAAGGCTTTGGCAAAAGACGAGCAGCAGAATCTGCTGGCTGAGCTGACTGAGCAGATGCGTTCAGCCGCTAAACGACTTGACTTTGAACAGGCCGCCACGCTGCGCGACACAATTATGGAGCTTAATGCGGCAGTCAAGAATAAAAAAACCAAACAAGCTAAACAATGAAGCTAGGGGGATTTGGCAATGGCCAACGATAAAATTGTGGTGCATGGCGCACGTGCCCACAACCTAAAAAACATTGACGTGACGATTCCTAAAAATAAGCTGGTCGTAATTACCGGGCTTTCCGGATCTGGAAAAAGCTCGCTGGCCTTTGATACCCTGTATGCAGAGGGGCAGCGGCGCTATGTGGAGAGCTTGTCGGCCTATGCGCGGCAGTTCTTAGGACAGATGGATAAGCCGGATGTTGATTCAATTGATGGACTGTCACCGGCGATCTCGATCGATCAAAAAACGACTTCTCATAATCCGCGCTCAACGGTTGGGACGGTGACCGAAATCAATGACTTTTTACGGCTGTTATGGGCTCGTGTAGGAACGCCAATCTGTCCTAATGATGGCAGCGTGATTGCCAGCCAGTCCGTTGATCAGATGGTTGATCGGGTCATGGAACTGCCAGAGCGGACGCGACTGCAAGTGTTGGCGCCGATTGTCCGTGATAAGAAAGGAACTCAAAAAAGCGTTTTTGAAAAAATCAAAAAAGCTGGGTTCGTACGGGTGCAGGTTGATGGTCAAACCTATGATCTAGAAGAGGTTCCAGCACTGGACAAAAATAAGAAGCACACCGTTAACGTCGTGATTGACCGGATCATTATCAAACAAGGCATCCGTTCACGCCTATTTGATTCATTTGAAGCCGCCCTGCGCTTGAGTGACGGCTATGCCACGGCCGATGTGATTGGCGGCGAACCGTTGATGTTTTCTGAACAGTATGCCTGTCCAATCTGTGGCTTTACGGTTGGCGAGCTGGAACCGCGGTTGTTTTCATTTAACGCGCCACTGGGGGCCTGTCCGGAATGCGAGGGGCTGGGCAGCAAATTGGAGGTCGATGAGGAGCTGGTCGTGCCGGATCGGAAAAAAACGCTGCGTGAAGGGGCGATGCTGCCTTGGAATCCCATTTCTTCACAGTATTATCCCAAAATGCTGGAACAGTTTTGTGACTCAGCAGGGATTGACATGGATGTTCCATTTGAGAAACTGTCTGCCAAACAGCAAAAACAAGTGCTTTATGGCAATGGCGAAACCACTTTCCATTTCCATTATGAAAACGACTTTGGCGGCGTGCGGGATGTTGACGTTCCATTTGAAGGCGTGATTAATAACGTTAAGCGTCGCTATCAGGAAACCAATTCTGACTTTACGCGCGAACAGATGCGCAAATACATGACTGAGCTTCCTTGTCCGGCCTGCCATGGCTATCGCTTAAATCAAAAGGCACTGGCGGTTAAGATCATGGGCCAAAACATTGGTGAGGTCTCAGAGCTGCCAATCAGCAAGGCAATTCCGTTTTTTGAATCGGTTGAGCTTTCACCAGCCAAGGCCAAGATTGCTCAGCCGATCTTAAAAGAAATTCTGGATCGGCTGACTTTTATGGCCAATGTTGGCGTTGAATATCTGACCCTGAGTCGAGCCGCACGGACGCTTTCCGGTGGCGAGGCGCAGCGGATTCGGCTGGCTACCCAGATCGGTTCGAATCTTTCTGGGGTAATGTATGTCTTGGACGAGCCGTCAATCGGGCTTCATCAGCGCGATAACGATCGATTGATTGCCTCGCTCAAAAAAATGCGAGATCTTGGCAATACGCTGATTGTCGTTGAGCATGATGAGGACACGATGCGGGCTGCCGACTATATTATTGATATTGGTCCTGGCGCGGGTGAAAACGGCGGTCAGGTCATGGCAGCGGGAACGCCTAAGCAGATTATGCGCTCACGTAAATCACTGACTGGACAGTATCTTTCTGGCAAACAGCAGATTCCGGTACCAGAAAAGCGGCGAACGGGTAATGGCAATTTTATTGAGCTTAAGGGTGCGCGCGCCAATAATCTCAAAAACATCGACGTTAAGTTTCCATTGGGCGAATTTATATGCGTTACCGGGGTTTCTGGCTCCGGCAAGTCGACACTGGTCAACCTGATCTTAAAACGAATCCTGGCACAAAAACTCAATGGTGCATCGGCAAAGCCGGGAAGCTATCAGTCAATCAGCGGTCTGGAAAACGTTGAAAAGGTAATCGATATTGATCAATCGCCAATTGGTAGAACGCCACGCAGCAATCCGGCAACCTATACCGGTGTTTTTGATGATATTCGTGACCTGTTTGCTCAGACCAATGAGGCTAAACTGCGCGGCTACACCAAGGGACGCTTTAGCTTTAACGTTAAGGGCGGTCGCTGTGAGGCCTGCCGAGGCGACGGGATTTTAAAGATTGAAATGAACTTCTTGCCGGATGTTTATGTACCATGCGAGGTCTGTCACGGTACGCGCTATAATTCTGAAACGCTGGAAGTTGAGTATAAGGGCAAAAACATTGCTGAAGTTTTGAAAATGACGGTTTCAGAAGCTTTGGAATTTTTCAGTGCAATTCCTAAGATTCGGCGCAAGCTGCAGACGATTGAGGACGTTGGTCTGGGCTACGTACAGCTGGGGCAGCCGGCAACAACGCTTTCTGGTGGGGAAGCCCAGCGGATGAAACTGGCCAGTGAGCTGCATCGCCAATCGAATGGCAAGAGTTTCTATATCCTTGATGAGCCGACAACTGGTCTGCATATGGCAGATATCAAGCGGCTGTTGGGCGTCTTGCAGCGCTTGGTTGATGCCGGGAATACGGTTTTGGTGATTGAGCATGATCTAGACGTAGTGAAATCAGCGGATTGGCTGATTGATCTGGGTCCAGAGGGTGGCGAGGCTGGCGGTTTTGTCGTAGCAGCCGGAACGCCAGAAACGATTGCTGCAGTACCTGAAAGCTACACAGGACAGTACTTGAAGCCAATGCTCGAGCGGGATCGACAAAGAAAGGCTCAGCAGGAAAAATAAATGAACTTTAAAATATAAAGGGATTAAGCTTAGCTGCATAAAGGTGCGCTAAGCTTTTTCTATGTTTATGATTGAAATTGCAATGCCATTATATTAAGATTAAAACATTATAATTTCATTAAAGGGAAGTTAAAGCGGAGGTCTTGCAGATGGATCTGAACAACATTCATACAGGAAAAAATATCTCACTGAATGGTCATACGATTTTGATTGGCTTAATGGCGGACCCGATTCGTCATTCAATGTCGCCAACCATGCACAATAATGCTTTTGCCAAGCTGGGGCTTAATTATGCCTACCTCTGTTTTGAAATCGACAATCAAAAGCTGCCTAAAGCCATTGATGCTATCAGAACGCTGGATATGCGCGGCTCAAACATCTCAATGCCCAATAAACAAAAAGTAATCCCTTACCTTGATCGCTTGGATGAGTCAGCTGAACTCTGCCAAGCCGTTAATACCATTGTCAATGATCACGGCATTTTAACCGGGTACACGACGGATGGGATCGGCTTTATGCAGTCATTAAAGGATGAAGGATTGGACATTACCGGTCAAAAGATGGTGCTGACGGGTGCTGGCGGGGCCGGAACGCCGATTGCCATGCAGGCAGCTATTGAGGGAGTTAAAGAAATCGCCTTATTCAACATTGATGACGACAAATGGGAAAATGCCGTTCGCAATGTTAAGATCATCAACGAAAAAACGGGTGCGCATGCCACGCTGCATCATCTCGAAGACCAGGCCGACTTTAAAAAAGAACTGGCCAGCTGTGATATCTATGTCGATGCAACCGGCGTAGGGATGAAGCCGCTGGAAGACATGACTTTGGTTGAGGATCCAACGTGGTTCCACCAAGATATGATCGTTTATGATACGGTCTATGCGCCGCGTGAGACCAAATTAATGCAGGTTGCCAAGCAGGCCGGCGTCGATCACGTCTTTAATGGGCTGGGAATGATGCTGGAACAGGGGGCAGCAGCCTTTAAGCTTTGGACTGGCCAAGATATGCCGGTTGAATACATTCGCAATCTGCTTTTTAAAGAGGAAGACTAGATGAAAAAAGTAAAGCTGAATAACGTTGTTTTGGGCGATGGAAGTCCCAAGATTGCCGTTCCGATTGTGGCCACGGAACAAGCGGCAATCATTGAGCAGGCAAAAACGGTTTTAGCCGCTCAGCCGGATGTCATCGAATGGCGGATTGATTTTTTGGCTAGTGTTTTAGATCCAGAAAAACTAAAGACGGCTGCTCTCGACCTAAGACAAACGTTGGGTGAGACGCCGCTTTTGACTACGTTTCGCACGGCTAAGGAAGGCGGCAATCTAGCCGTTGATGATGAGACGTATTTTCAAATTGTACGCCTGGTAGTTGAAAATGAACTGACGACGGCCATTGATGTTGAGTTATTTCATCCAAAAGAAGGCGTTATGCGAATCATTAAGTTGGCTCATGATCATGGCATCAAGGTAATCATGAGCAGTCATGACTTTAAGCGGACGCCAACTGACTGTGAAATCTACTATCGACTTCATAAAATGGCTGATCTGGGAGCTGATGTCGCCAAGATTGCTGTGATGCCTCAAAATCCTGCTGATGTTTTGACGCTGCTGTCGGCCACTCACCAGGCCAATGAAAAACTGGGCCTGCCTTTAATTACCATGGCAATGGGAGATTTGGGCAAGGTAACGCGGATTGCCGGTGCGGTTTTTGGATCGGCGTTGACATTTGGCACGGTTGGTACGGCTTCAGCGCCTGGTCAGCTGAGCATTGCTGATTTAAGGCAGGCCTTAGCCAATCTAAGAATTTAATTCATTAGGCATTCTGGAAGCCATTGGTCGCTTCAAGAGTGCCTTTTATTTAGATGAAAAAGACTTCAAAATTAAAAGACACGCCCGGGTATGATACAATGGAAAGCGTATTTTGAATAGAGGTGACAGCTCCGTGGCAAAACCACTGCAAGTCGTGATCATTACTGGGATGAGCGGTGCCGGTAAGACGGTTGCCGTTCAAAGCTTTGAGGATCTTGGCTACTTTGTAATTGATAACATGCTGCCGAATCTGGCGGAAAAATTTGCCGACGTGATCCAAAACGCTGCTGAATTTGACAAAATGGCAATGGTAATGGATTCGCGCTCACAGGAATTTTATGATCAGATTCTGCCCTGCATTCAGCGCTTAAAGAGTCGTACTGATCTGCAGGTTGAGATTTTATTTTTGGATGCCAGCGATGTTGAGCTGGTTTCGCGCTACAAAGAGACGCGCCGCTTACATCCATTATCGCGGCAAGGCGGCGTTTTAGAAGGAATCCAAAAAGAACGAGCGCTATTGAGTGATTTAAAGAGTCAGGCCGATGTCGTGATTGATACAACCGAACTGACGCCGCGCAATCTGCGTGTAAGAATTGATGATTACTTTGGCGATGGCCAGACCAGCAGTTTTTTTGTTGAGGTGATGTCATTTGGCTTTAAATATGGCTTACCATTGGATGCTGATATCGTTATGGATGCCCGCTTTCTGCCCAACCCGTTCTACTTGCCCGAGCTTAAGCATCTAACCGGCAATGATCAACCAGTACAGGATTATGTCATGCAGAGTCAGCTGGCTAAAGATTTCTACTCACACTTAAAGGCTTTGCTGAAGGTTGCTTTGCCAGGCTATATCCAAGAGGGCAAGAGCAGCTTGACGATCGCGATTGGCTGTACGGGTGGGCAGCATCGTTCGGTGACGATTGCCAACCGATTAAATCAAGATCTGCGCAAAGACGGTTATACGGTCAATCTGCATCATCGCGATGTTGATAAGGCAAAATAAGGAGGTATTTGAATGATCCATAAACCTAAAATCGTAATGATTGGCGGCGGGACGGGACTTCCTGAGATTCTGCATGGCCTTAGGGATAAAGACGTTGATGTAACGGCAATCGTGACGGTAGCTGATGATGGCGGCTCCTCGGGAATTTTGCGCAACTATGTCAACGTGGTGCCACCTGGTGATATCCGTAATGCATTGGTTGCTTTATCAGAGCTTTCTGAACTGGAACTAGAGATTTTTCAGTATCGTTTTAACAGTACCGACCAGTTTTTAGCTGGCCATGCAATTGGCAACCTGATCATTTCGGCGCTGGCTGAGATGAAAGGCGGTGATATTTTTGCGGCGGTCCAGGAACTGTCATCGCTGATGAAAATCAGAGGACATATCTACCCCGTTACCGACGAGCCATTAACCTTAAACGCTGAATTTACAGATGGCTCGACTCTAAGCGGCGAGTCAGAGATTACGGCCGCTCATAAACGAATTCAGCGTGTCTGGATTACGCCGTCCAATAACAATGACCATCATCAAGCGGCGGCCGTTAAGCAGGTTATTGATGCCATTATGGATGCCGATCAGATTGTCTTGGGACCTGGGAGTCTGTTTACCAGTATCTTGCCCAACCTGATGATTGAAAACGTCGGCAAGGCCGTTTGTGAAACCAAAGCAGAAGTCGTCTATATCTGCAACATCATGACTCAAAAGGGTGAAACCGACAATTTCTCTGATGCCGATCATGTACGCGTGCTTAATTCGCATTTGAAACAGAACTTTATTGATACCGTTTTGGTAAATATCCAGCCGGTACCTAAAGACTACATTGATTTTAAGGAATGGAATGAGATTTCCCAGCCAGTCAAGCATGATTTTCAAGGATTGCGGGATATGGGGTGTCGGGTAATCTCCAGTAATTTCCTGCGCTTAAGAGATAACGGTGCCTTTCATGATCGCGACAAGGTGGTAGCCGAACTGCTGAATCGTCTGCATGGCGTACATTATTAAATAAGAGGAGGATCGCGCATGTCATATGCCAGCGAAGTAAAAAAAGAGCTGACGGGGCTGCAGGTGCACTTGGATAATGCCAAGGCCGAACTGATGGCGCTGATTCGGATGAATGGATCTTTAGGAATTGCTAATCGCAACATGATTCTTAACGTCCAAACAGAAAGTCCCGCCATTGCCAGAAGAATCTATTCGCTTTTAAAGCAGTTTTATCAAGTCGAAAGTGAGATCGTCGTCCGGCGAAAAATGAAGCTGAAAAAGAACAATCAATACGTTGTAAGGCTTCGCTACCATGCGCAAGAGATTCTCAGCGATCTGGGGATTTTAGAGGGGTTTCAGATCAAAGAAAAGGTCCCGATGGCGCTGCTTAAAGATGATTTAATGATTCGTTCATACCTGCGCGGGGCTTTCTTGGCGGGGGGCTCGGTCAATAATCCAGAAACCTCGCGCTATCACCTGGAAATCTATTCATTATATGAAGAACATAATGAGATGATTGCTCAGATGATCAATCGCTACCGCTTGAATGCCAGAACTACGGCTCGTCGCAGCGGCTATATCGTCTACTTAAAGGAAGCGGAAAAAATTGCGGAGTTTCTTCAGCTGATCGGTGCCACTAACGGCATGCTCAAGTTTGAAAATATCCGAATCGTTCGAGATATGCGTAATTCCGTCAATCGCTTGGTTAACTGTGAAAATGCCAATATGGATAAGGTAGCCAATGCCTCTAATCGTCAGATTGAAAATATTCGTTTGATCGATTCAATGGTCGGTTTGGACAGCTTGCCAGAAAAACTGCGGGCAATTGCTGAAACCAGGCTCGCACATCAAGAGGTCAGCTTAAAGGAGCTTGGCGTTTTGGTACCAGGCGGCCCGATCTCAAAATCAGGGGTTAATCATCGGCTGCGCAAGCTAAATGCTTATGCCGAAGAACTGCGACAGGCTAAGAGCAACTAAAAAACCACGACTGGATGGCAGTCGTGGTTTTTTTAGCTATTTAGGTCAAACAATTACTTTAGTTTGGCGCTGTTTTCCATGATTCCGTCAAGCAGACCATAATCAACGGCTTCTTGGGCCGTTAAGTAGTGATCGCGTTCCGTATCACGTTCGATTTGCTCAATTGGCTGGCCAGAATTTTCAGCCAGAATACCATTGATCATCTTGCGCGTCTTCAAGATTTCTTCGGCCGCAATCTGAATTTCAGTTTGCTGACCTTGTGCGCCGCCAGAAGGCTGGTGAATCATAACCGTTGAGTGTGGCAAACCGAAACGCTTGCCCTTGGCACCGGATGATACCAGCACGCTGGCCATTGATGCGGCCATGCCGATTACGATCGTCTGGACATCAGCCTTGATGAAGTTCATCGTATCGTAGATGGCCATCCCTGAGGTTACGACGCCACCAGGTGAGTTAATGTAAAGGTAAATATCTTTGGTAGAATCTTGCGCATCTAAGAATAACAGTTGCGCAACGATTGAGTTTGCCATGTCGTCTTCAATTGGACCGGACAGCATAATGATGCGGTCCTTCAACAGACGTGAGTAGATGTCATAAGCGCGTTCGCCACGCGATGACTGTTCAATGACCGTTGGAACTAGGTTCATGCTTTGGCCTCCCTCTTAATTAGCAGTAGTCAGCATCGATTGCTAACTTATGTGAATACTATACTCGATAGGTCAGAAAAGGTCAAATGTTTTGTCAGAAAAAAACACTGCTGCTAACGATGCTGATATCGTTAGCAGCAGTGCCTTAATACTGGTTGATAAAATAGGTAGAATTATTTTAAGTCAGCTGAGATCATGCTCAGTTCTTGGTTGGCGATTTCGGCATCCAGCATTGCGCGATCATCGTTTTCGATCATTTTTTTAAGTTCGTTTAGTTCGTGCATGTTCTTTTTAAACATAAGTCTCATCTCCCCGTTTAGTTGAAATTGTGAATGAATTAATTGTTAACCTCTGTGATGTCTAAGACTATACACCAAATTGGTATTATTGACAAGTGCCAGTTTAAGGCGATTTAGTGTTTTAATAATCAAATTGGTATAGTTCAAATTGACGGAAAACGTTTATCAATTTTCATTTGTGAAAATAGTGCTACCGTTTCCAAATTTGATGCTGAATAGCCTTTGTGTTGAAAAAGATAAAAAGTGAGCAAGATGTCCAAAATTCAATTCGACCGTCCAAAAATTTTTTTAAATTTATTGCTGATCAGTTGGTTGCAATAATAGTTGTTGATTTTTAATAACCTGACCTTTATAATTGGAATGTTGATTATTTACGTTAGATATAAAGGAGGCATATTGCAATGCGTAAAGCACATCCATACGGCGTACAAGGCCGTCGCCCAGTCGCAGACCGTTACACGCGGGCTAAGAAGGAAAAGAAAATCGAAGCAATTCGCAAGTGGGCTAAGCAAAAGCCAGCTGAAGAAAAGTAATTTGCTTTTCCGTTTAAGAAGACCTCATCCAGGATTATGGATGAGGTCTTTTAATATGTTGTGATGTAGTTTTGACTTCGTGGTAATAAAAAAGCACTGATCAGATTGATCAGTGCTTTTTTATATTTAAGTGCGCCCCCCGGGAGTCGAACCCGGATCTCGAGAACCGGAATCTCACGTGCGATCCATTACACTAAGGGCGCGAAATAATTTTAAGCTCGCTGAATTAACACGAACGTTTATTATAATATCCCCAGTGACGATAAAATGCAAGCAAAAAATGAATATTTTTACAAAAAAATTGGATGAAGCTGGTTTATCTAAAACTGAACACATTTCCATGGACAAGTTAGTCGGTTTTGAGTATTATAAAAAACGTAGGTTAGTGCGATTGTTTAGCTAACAGCCAAAATTCCGAATTTTTTCCTTAAAAATGTCAATTTTGGATAAAAATGTATGTTAAACTAAACAAGAACATTGAATTATTTTCCTAAAGGAGGAAATTGCAGTATGACTGTAAAAATTGGTATTAATGGCTTTGGCCGTATTGGTCGTTTGGCATTCCGTCGGATCCACGAACTGGGCTCCAAGGACATCGAAGTGGTAGCAATCAACGACTTGACTACTCCTTCAATGCTGGCTTACCTGCTGAAGTACGACTCTACTCACGGCAAGTTCCCTGGCGAAGTTTCTTCTACTGACAAGGGCATCGTTGTAGACGGTAAGGAATACCCTGTATACGCTGAACGCGATGCACGGGACATTCCTTGGGTTAAGAACGATGGTGTTGACTTCGTTCTGGAATGTACTGGTTTCTACACTTCTGCAGAAAAGTCACAAGCACACCTGGACGCTGGCGCAAAGCGTGTGCTGATTTCTGCACCTGCTGGTAACATCCCAACTGTTGTTCCAGGCGTTAACCTGGACACGCTGAAGGCTGACGACAAGATCGTTTCTGCTGGTTCCTGCACGACCAGCTGCCTGGCTCCAATGGCTTACTTCCTGAACAAGGAATTCGGCGTTAAGGTTGGTACCATGACTACGATCCACGCATTTACTTCTACGCAAGCCATCCTGGATGGCCCTCGTGGCAAGAAGATGCGTAACAACCGTACTGCAAGCACGAACACGATTCCTCACTCTTCTGGTGCTGCCAAGGCTATCGGCCTGGTTATTCCAGAACTGAACGGTAAGCTGTCCGGTCACGCACAACGTGTTGGTGTTGTTGATGGCTCCCTGACTGAACTTGTTTCCATTCTGGACAAGAAGGTTACGGTTGACGACGTAAACAATGCTATGAAGAAGGCAACTGAAGGCAACGAAGCCTTTGGTTACACTGAAGACCCAATCGTATCTTCCGACATTATCGGCTCTACTTTTGGTTCCGTCTTTGACCCATCCCAAACTGAAATCATGGAAGGCGAAGATGGCGCACAACTGGTTAAGACGGTTGCTTGGTACGACAACGAATACGGCTTCACTTGCAACATGATCCGTACGCTGCTTCACTTCGCTACCCTGTAAGGCGAACTGAATAGTATCAATTGAAAGGCGGGAGGAGGAAACTCCGCCCGCCTTCTTTGCAGATTAAGGAGGAATTGGTCAATTATGGCTAAAATGACTGTTGAAGATCTTCCATTGGAAGGCAAAAAAGTTTTGATGCGCGTTGACTTTAACGTGCCAATCAAGGATGGCGTCGTTGGCGACGACAACCGAATCGTGGCTGCTCTGCCAACGATCAACTACGTTATCGATCATGGTGGTCGGGCAATCCTGTTCTCTCACCTGGGTCGGATCAAGAAAGAAGAAGACAAGCCAGGTCTGTCGCTGCGTCCAGTTGCTGAACGTCTCTCCAACCTGCTGAACAAGCCAGTTACTTTTGTTCCGGTAACTGAAGGCAAGCAGTTGGAAGACGCCATCAGCCAAATGAACAATGGTGACGTGCTGCTGGTTCAAAACACGCGTTACGAAGACGTTAAAGACGGTGAATACGTTAAGCGTGAATCAGGCAATGACCCTGAATTGGGCAAGTACTGGGCATCATTGGGCGATGTTTTTGTAAACGACGCCTTTGGTACTGCACACCGTGCCCATGCTTCCAACGTTGGTATTGCCCAAGCAATCGGCGCTGGCAAGTCAGGCGTTGGCTTCTTGATGGAAAAAGAAATCAAGTTCTTGGGTGACGCTGTTGACAATCCAGTTCGTCCTTTTGTTGCCATCTTGGGTGGTGCCAAGGTATCTGACAAGATTGGCGTTATCGACCACCTGCTGGACAAGGCCGACAAGATCATCATCGGTGGTGGGATGGCCTACACGTTCTACGCCGCCAAGGGCATTAAGACTGGTAACTCACTGGTTGAAAAAGACAAGATCGATGTTGCCAAGCAAATTATGGACAAAGCCGGCGACAAGCTGGTTCTGCCAATTGACAATGTAGTTGCTGATGCCTTTAAGAATGACGCCAACACTAAAGTAGTTGAAGGCGACATTGATGATGGCTGGATGGCTTTGGACATTGGTCCTAAGACGATTGAACTGTACAAGAGCGTTTTGGCTGATGCCAAGACGGTTGTATGGAACGGCCCAATGGGTGTCTTTGAAATGAGCAACTTTGCCAAGGGTACGCTGGAA
Source organism: Limosilactobacillus mucosae (assembly GCF_013423865.1). NCBI lineage: Bacteria > Bacillati > Bacillota > Bacilli > Lactobacillales > Lactobacillaceae > Limosilactobacillus > Limosilactobacillus mucosae. Next base: position 366,170 of record NZ_CP058954.1, read on the forward strand.
ATCGGCAAGTTCCTGGGCACGTTGACTGGTGCTACGACGATTGTTGGTGGCGGGGACTCCACGGCTGCAGCCAAGCAATTGGGAATTGCTGACCGTTTGAGCCACATCTCAACTGGTGGCGGTGCCTCATTGACTTACTTGGAAGGTAAAGAACTGCCAGGGATCGCAGCAATTTCTGAAAAGTAAAGCTAGATAAGCGATTGATTAGCATAGTAGCGATTCAGTCGCTTTTTTTGCTAAAATTAAAGCAGCGGAAAAATTAAAAAGGGGGGCTTTTGCATGCGAGTACCAATCATCGCCGGCAATTGGAAGATGAACAAAACGGTTTCTGAAGCAGTTGAGTTTGTCAACTATATTAAAAATGAATTGCCAGACCCCAGTGAACGAGAAATCGTCCTGGCTGCACCGACGCTTTCATTGACGTCGATGGTACAAGCCGCGAAAGATACGCCGTTAAAAATCGCTGCTGAAAACTGCTATTGCCGGATTGCAGGTGCGTACACCGGCGAAACCAGTCCACGCTCATTGTCTTTGGCTGGCATTCATCATGTCATTCTGGGACATTCTGAACGGCGTCGTTTATTTAATGAAACTGATGAGCTGATCAATCAAAAAGTCCAGGTTGCCTTGCGCAATGGCTTGTGTCCGATCGTCTGCTGTGATGATACGATGGGACGACGAATTGCCGGTAAAAAGGTTCGTTGGGTAGTCAGCCGCATTCTGGCAGATCTTAAGGGACTGTCACCAGCTGATGTTACCAAGGTTACGATGGCCTTTGAGCCAAGCTGGGCAATCGGTACTGGCCAAAGTGCTGATCCTGAACAGGCTGCTGAAGGCTGCTATCTGATTCGCCAGACGATTCGTGATATGTATGGTGAAGACATTGGCAACGCCGTCCGAATTCTTTACGGCGGCAGCGTCAATGAAACCAATATCAAAGCTTTGATGGCCTATGATGATATCGATGGTGTTTTGGTTGGCGGTGCCAGCCTGGATCCTGATCGTTTCTTAAAGCTTGTAAACTCTTAAGATAAAGCTTGTTTTAAATTGTTCTGAATAATACAATGGAAAGCGGAAGAACTTTCCAATTTTAAAATGACAGAGGAGAGATTCATCAATGTCACTCATTACTGATATTTATGCTCGTGAAGTCTTGGACTCACGTGGTAACCCAACTGTTGAAGCAGAAGTCTACACTGAAGCCGGTGGCGTTGGCCGCGGTATCGTGCCATCTGGTGCTTCTACTGGTGAACACGAAGCAGTTGAACTTCGCGATGGCGACAAGAACCGTTTCGGCGGCAAGGGTGTTTTGAAGGCCGTTGCCAACGTTAACAACGTAATCGCTAAGGAAATCGTTGGCATGGAAGTTACTGACCAAGTTGCCATCGACAAGGCTATGATCAAGCTTGACGGTACGCCTAACAAGGGCAAGCTGGGTGCCAACGCTATCCTGGCCGTTTCCTTGGCTGCTGCACGGGCTGCTGCTGATGAGCTGCAAGTGCCACTGTACAACTACCTTGGCGGTTTCAATGCTCATCTGCTGCCAACGCCAATGATGAACGTCATCAATGGTGGTGCCCACTCCGACAACAAGGTTGACTTCCAAGAATTCATGATCATGCCAGTTGGTGCACCAACTGTTCGTGAAGCAATTCGTTGGGGTGCCGAAACTTTCCACGCCCTGAAGAAGGAACTGGAAGCTGCTGGTAAGGTTACCTCAGTTGGTGACGAAGGTGGTTTTGCTCCTGACTTTGCCAACAATGAAGAACCATTCCAATACCTGATCAAGGCAATTGAGGATGCCGGCTACAAGCCAGGTAAGGACATTGCTATTGCCTGCGACGTTGCTGCTTCTGAACTTTGGAACGACGAAGACAAGAAGTACAAGCTGCGTTGGTCCACTGGTGAAGAATACACTACTGAAGAATGGATCGAATACCTGACGGGCATCATTGAAAAGTACCCAATCGTATCCGTAGAAGACCCAATCGACGAAAACAACTGGGATGACTGGGTAACGATTACCAACAAGCTGGGCAAGAAGGTTCAACTTGTTGGTGACGACTTCTTCGTTACGAACACTGACTACCTGCGCAAGGGTATCAAGATGGGTGCTGCCAACTCGATCCTGATCAAGCTGAACCAAATCGGTACCTTGACGGAAACGGTTGAAGCGATCGAAATGGCTAAGGAAGCTGGCTACACGGCAATCGTTTCTCACCGTTCTGGTGAAACTGAAGACACGACGATTGCTGACCTGGTTGTTGCTACCAACGCCGGCCAAATCAAGACTGGTTCCATGAGCCGGACTGACCGTCTTGCTAAGTACAACCAGCTGATGCGGATCGAAGACAACCTGGGCGACGTTGCTCAATACAAGGGGATTCACTCCTTCTACAACTTGAGCGAACAAGCTCGTCAAGACATCGAAAACCGTTAATATCTAAATTAATGATTTTAAAAGCGTTTGGATTTTTCCAAACGCTTTTTTTGATTGCTTTGATTTGTGCTAGACTGATTAGGTAACAAAATTTTTTAGGTGTGAGAAGAAAGTGAAAACAACTAGAATTGCAGGACTCAGTTATTCAAATCTGCGCCAGGCAGGCCGCGCCGTTTTAATTGGCTTGGCGGCAGGCTTGGTTGTCAGTCTCTTTCGCTGGGCAATTCAAAATCTATTGGGTGTGGTTATCAAAGCATTTGCCTATTTTCATGGGCATCCGGTCTGGCTGCTGCCTTGGATTGGCATGAGTATTTTCATTGCACTGCTTTTAGGCAATCTGGTTCAAAAAAATCCGGATATTAAAGGCTCAGGGATTCCACAAGTTGAAGGTCAGCTGACGGGACAGTTTGATGAAGAATGGTGGCCGGTTCTTTGGCGTAAATTCTTTGGTGGCATTATCAGCATTGGTTCGGGGCTGTTTTTAGGCCGTGAAGGACCCTCGATCCAGCTAGGAGCTGCTGTTGGTCAGGGAATTGCCGAAAAAAATGCCAGAACTGAAATTGAAAGACGAGTTGGCATTGCCAGCGGCGCGGCAGCCGGGCTTTCGGCAGCCTTTAACGCGCCAATTGCCAGCACGATGTTTATTTTGGAAGAGGTTTATCATAATTTCTCGCCACTGGTCTGGCTATCGGTATTTATCAGCTCACTGTCGGCTAATCTGGTTTCGATGGCGTTCTTTGGCCTGGAACCTGATCTGAACGTGCCGCATGAGGTGCTGTTTCCAGCTTCACAGTATTGGCATCTGATCTTGTTGGGGATTTTACTGGGCTTGCTGGGCAGGCTATATCAGGTCGTTATCTTACGGCTGCCTAAATGGATGCGCCAGATAAAATTTCTCAAACCAGTCTGTTATCCAATCATCCCATTTCTGCTGGTCATTCCAATCGCCTGGTGGTGGCCGGTAACGCTGGGTGGAGGAAACAATCTGGTCGTTGCGCTGCCTAAGATGCCGGCTGAGCTTAAGGTAATGCTGGGCTTATTGGTTTTGCGCTTTGTCTTTTCGATGATCAGCTACGCGACTGAGCTGCCAGGGGGGATCTTTTTACCGATTCTGACGCTGGGTGGCATTATTGGTGCTCTATATTGCGTAATCATGATGCATTGGGGATTAATTCCAGCCAGATATCTGCCTAATTACGTGATCTATGCCATGGCCGGCTACTTTGCCTGCATCAGCAAGGCGCCGTTTACTGCTATTCTTTTGATTACCGAAATGGTCGGCACGATGACGCATCTTATGCCGCTGGCAATCGTTTCAATCGTAGCTTGGCTGGTCGTTGATCTGATGGGCGGGACACCGGTATACGCGGCTATGTTTGCCAATATGATGCATAAACAGCCGCAAAAAGAACTGCTGGGGCTGACACAGATGACTACGCCAATTTTTGTCGGCTCCAGGCTGGATGGCTGTCTGATCAAGGATTTTGCTTGGCCAGTCGGTGCTCTGATCACCTGTATCTATCGTGGCGAAAATCAGCTGATTCCGCATGGTGATACGCGACTGAAAGCGGGCGATACGCTGGTCATCCAGCTGCGCGGCAAAAATCACATTGCCAACCAGGCGCGGATCAATCTGGCAGCCCGACAATCAGCGCATGATTAGCCAAATGACTGGAAATATGGTATTATTTAACGGATATAGCGGGTGAAATAGGAGGAAATTTTTTTGTATAATACGATTATGACCCTCTTCTTGATTGTCTGCGTCATTTTGATTGCTTGCGTAATGATGCAGCCAGCCAAGAATGACAACGATGCCATGTCCGCTTTGACCGGGGGAGCTGGCGACCTGTTCAGTCGGCGCAAGGCTCGCGGTTTTGAAGCGGTTATGCAGATCGCTACGACCATCTTTGGTGCCCTGTTTTTTATCCTGGCACTGGCGCTGGTCTATGTTTCTTCACACTAGTTTAAGTGCCTCCTGCCAATATCAGGGGGCTTTTTATTTATTTTAAAGAGGTATATGGATGACACAATTACAACTTGAAATACTCAAGCGTTTACTCGATCATCAAGAACTCAGCTTTTCGGCTGAAAAAATCGCCCAGCAGCTGGGAATGAACAGAGCAGATCAATTTACGCCGATCGTTCAGGCACTGGCACAATTGGAACGGGATAAAAAAGTCATGGTAACCGATCAGGGTGAATTTAAGGCGGTTATCAAGCCTAAAACGATCAGCGGGATCTTTCGTGGCAATGCAAAGGGCTTTGGCTTTGTAGCTTATGATCCGGAGCAGCCAGACGTTTATGTCAACCCTGATCACACCATGCATGCAATGAGCGGTGACGAGGTTGAAGTCAAGATCCTGCGTGCTCCTGAACCCGGCAGCGACCAGGGACCAGAAGGACAGGTAACGGAAATTCTCACGCGTCATTATGAGCATGTGGTTGGCGAGTTTAAAAACATTACGATGGGCAGCTTTATTGGTGAGATCATTTTAAAAGACAAAAAGCTCAGCAATTTCCGCTTTTTTGTCACTGATGATGGTTTGCACCCAGAAGACAACGAAATCGTCAACGCCACGATTGCATCATATCCAAGCGATGATTCACCGCAGATCATGACAGGGATGGTCACTGAGGTTATTGGCGACAAGGATCAGCCGGGGATTGATATTCTCTCCGTTGTCTATGCCCATGACGTTCCGCATGTTTTCCCACAAGCGGTCATGGATGAGGCCAACGCCATTCCTGATCACGTGCTGCCAGAAGAAAAGAAGGGTCGTAAAGACATTACCGCTCAGCCACTGGTTACGATCGACAGTATTGAGTCCAAAGACCTTGATGATGCCGTCGTGGCTTGGAAGCTTGACAACGGCAACTATCATCTGGGGGTTCATATTGCTGACGTTACGCACTATGTTAAGCCGGGCTCGGCACTGGACAAAGAGGCCTTTAAACGAGGAACTTCAGTCTACTTAACGGATCGTGTGATTCCAATGCTGCCAAAGCGACTTTCAAACGGCATCTGTTCCTTGAATCCGAATGAAGAACGGTTGGCAATGAGCTGTGAGATGGAGATTGATCCCCAGGGCAACATTGTCAAGCACGAGATCTTTCCTAGTGTAATGCGTTCTCATGCTCGGATGACCTATAAAGCCGTCAACGCAATTTTAGAAGATCATGATCCACAGGTTATCAAAGAATACGAAGAACTGGTGCCAATGTTTGAGACGATGGGCGAGCTGCACCAGATTCTTTTAAAGCATCGGCATGATCGCGGCGCCATTGACTTTGATGCGCCAGAAGCCAAGATCATTGTTGATGAGGAGGGTCACCCAACCGACATTCAGCTGCGCGAGCGGGGGACTTCTGAACGAATGATTGAATCCTTTATGCTGGCAGCCAATGAAACCGTGGCGGAACACTACTATAAGCTGCACGTACCGTTTTTATACCGGATTCATGAAACGCCGGATGCCGATCGAATCAAGAGCTTTGCTGAGCTGCTCAGCGTCTTTGGCATTGAAATGAAGGGTGACTTGAAAAACGTTAAGCCCAAGATGCTCCAAGACGTCTTAAAGAGCGTGGCTGGCAAGCCAGAAGAACAGATGGTCCAGGTGATGATGCTGCGCAGTATGCAGCAGGCTAAGTATGCTGATGAAGAAGTCGGTCACTTTGGTTTGGGTGCCCAATACTATACGCACTTTACCTCGCCAATTCGTCGTTATCCTGATGAAATGGTGCACCGCTTGATTAGCTGGTATGCTGAAAACGGCACGACAGAAAAAGCCAAGGCTAAATATCGCGACTGGCTGCCAGAAGTAGCTGAGCACACCTCGGTTACCGAACGGCGGGGTATTGATACGGAACGTGACGTTGACAGCATGAAGAAGGCAGAATACATGGAAGATCATGTTGGCGAGACCTTTGATGCCGTTGTTAGTTCCGTCATGAAGTTTGGCTTGTTCGTAGCCTTGGAAAATACCGTTGAAGGCCTGATCCATATCAGTGTCATGAACGATGACTTCTACGAGTATCTGGAATCCAACATGGCATTGGTTGGCCGCCGCCATCATCATATCTTCCAAATCGGTCAGCCAGTCAAGGTTAAACTGATTCGAGTAGACAAGGATCAGCGCGAGGTTGACTTTGAACTGGTTAACCCTGAGGAAGCCCCAACAACCAAGCTGCGGGTGCCGCGTAAAAACGATGGTCGCTTTAATGGTCGAGGACGTGGCAGTCGTGACGACAAGCACAGCAGATTCGGCCATGGCGAGCGGGACAAAAAAGATGGTAAGCGTTCCTACCGCAGCAATGGCAACGGTAATGGTCGGCGCAGCAATCATCTGTTTGATCGCGGGCCTTCACGTCGGCATGATGGCGGCAAGCGTTCCCAGCGCGGCCGCAACAATGGTGATCGCCGCTCGCGTTAAGCTATGACGGGAGGGAAAAAGATGGCAAAAAAATCCCATCACGAAAAAGATGATAATCTAATCGCGCAGAACAAAAAAGCGCGTCACGATTATTCAGTTTTAGAGACTTATGAAGCTGGGATTGCTTTGACTGGGACTGAGATCAAATCCGTCCGAGCTCGGCGCGTCAATCTTAAAGATGGCTTTGCTCAGCTTCATAACGGTGAATTATGGCTGATGAACGTGCATATCAGTCAATATGACAACGGCACCTTCTTTAATCATGATCCCCTGCGCAATCGTAAGCTGCTGCTGCATAAAAAAGAGATTAAAAAGATTGCCGGTGATCTGTCGACCAAGGGGATTACGCTGATTCCGCTGAAAATGTATATCAAGCATGGCTATGCCAAAGTACTGCTGGGCCTGGCTAAGGGAAAGCATGAATACGATAAGCGCGAGTCGATCAAGAAGCGTGAGCAGGAGCGCCAGATCGAACGTGTTTTGAAACATTACTAAAAATCAGATTTCGTGCAAAATAAAACGGGCGTGCATTCTAAAAAAATGCACCCCGTTTTTATTCTGGCTGATGAACGTGTCTGCTGAGGCTTTGATCATTAAGCACTGTTTTAGGTACGAATCCCATGCTTAGATCGCCCTGGTCAGTTGATGACATCGGATTCAGCTGACGCAATCGTTCTCGCAGCGGCTGGCGATCATGATGTCTGGCCCAGCGGTTGATGATGGTGGCCGTTAAGATTGCCAATGGCTCATCGGCTTGATTGGTGACGCTTAAACAGCTGCAAAAGCCACCAGTATTCGGTACCGGCTCAACTGCAAAGATCAAGCGGCTGCCGCAAAAGACCTTGAAGCGTCCACTTACCAATGAGCCGACGACAATCCAGTTGAGACCGTGGATATAGATCAGTTCATGAAAAAGTCCCAGTGATTTGCCGATCGTGCCAACTTGACGCCGATTTAAATAAAGAGCGAATTTTGGCGTAAGACCGAGCGTTAATTGCTTGGCTTCAGCTAACAATTCACCGCTCATCGTATATAATGAAAGTGCATCATAGCGAATCCCCCATTTACCGGCTAACAGGTAGCATGAATGGCCGCTTGCGTCGTGAATGACGGTAGCGCTGTTCAAGTCGGTCGAACGGTCGCGGATGTACAATTGCCGCATGACAGAAATCACCACTTTTCCTAAATATCTAACTACCATTTTAACAGCTGTCGGCAATAAAAACAGTCAATTAACGCGATCAAAATAGGTATCGTATTTATAATAATCATGTTAAAATATTCACGAGGTGCTGACTTTGAAACAACTTATCCATAACGATTGGTGGGGCGTGCTTGAACCCCAGTTTGAATCTGCCTATTATGCTCAGCTGCACGCTTTTTTAGCTGATGAGTATGCCCATCAGACGATCTATCCAGAGATGCATCATATTTTTGAAGCCTTTGAATGGACTCCCTTTTCAAAGGTAAAAGTGGTAATCTTAGGACAGGATCCTTATCATGGACCGCACCAGGCACACGGCTGCAGTTTTTCAGTTTTGCCAGGCGTCAAGATTCCGCCTTCTTTGCAAAACATCTATAAAGAGCTGCAAGACGATCTTGGCTATCCGCCCGTTGAGCATGGCTATTTAAAGAAGTGGGCCGATCAAGGCGTGCTGTTGTTAAATTCCGTGCTCACCGTCCGGGCTGGTCAGGCGTTCTCGCACCGCGGTCATGGTTGGGAGCAGCTTACGGATGCAGCGATTCATGCGTTGTCTGAACGGCCGCGACCAGTGGTGTTTATTCTTTGGGGCAAGGCAGCCCAATCAAAAATTCCTTTGATCAACACGCAGACCAACATTGTTCTGCAATCACCGCACCCCAGTCCTTTTTCTGCCAACCGTGGCTTCTTTGGCTCAAAGCCTTTTTCTAAAACCAATGAGGCTCTGGTGGCAATGGGTGAGACACCGATTGACTGGCGTCTGCCCGAACATGTTGATATTGACGCACAATGGAAATGAGGTTATGAATAATGGATGTATTTGAACACTTAAAGTCACAGCTTTCATCACAAGACAAGCGGATCGTTTTTCCAGAGGGTGAGGATGAACGGATCTTTGGCGCAGCAGCTCGGTTAGCGCATGATGGTCTGCTGACGCCGATTCTGCTGGGAAATGAAGCCAAGATCAAAGCAGCTGCCAAGCAGGATGGCATTGATCTGACAGGGGTTGAAATCATGGACCCGCAGGCCTATCCGGCAGCCGACTATCAAGCAATGCATGCCGCACTTTTAGAACGGCGTCACGGTAAGAATACACCAGAACAGGTCGACGCGATGTTAAAAGACGTCAGCTATTTTGCTACGATGCTGGTTTACATGGGCAAGGTTGACGGAATGGTTTCTGGCGCGATTCACTCAACCGGCGATACGGTCCGGCCAGCGTTGCAGATCGTTAAGACCAAGCCTGGCATCAAGCGGATCAGTGGGGCATTCTTGATGCAAAAAGGCGATCAGCGCTATATCTTTGCTGACTGTGCGATCAACATTGAACTGGATGCGCCAACAATGGCTGAGGTTGCCGTTGAAAGCGCCAAGACGGCCAAACTGTTTGGGATTGATCCCCGCGTTGCCATGCTGAGCTTTTCAACCAAGGGATCAGCAAAAGGCGAAATGGTTACCAAGGTTGCCGAAGCGACTAAACTGGCCCAGGCAGCTGATCCAGAACTGGCTGTCGATGGCGAGCTGCAGTTTGACGCGGCAATCGTTCCAGCCGTTGCAGAATTGAAGGCTCCTGGATCCAAGGTTGCCGGTCATGCCAATGTCTTTGTCTTCCCAAGTCTGGAAGCCGGCAACATTGGCTACAAGATTGCTCAGCGCTTAGGTGGATTTGAAGCTATCGGTCCGGTTCTGCAGGGATTGAATGCACCAATTGCCGATCTGTCACGGGGATGCAATGAAGAAGACGTTTATAAGGTTGCGCTGATTACGGCGGCTCAGGCACTGTAAACTCAAAGGTCGTTTGGCAAAAGTCAAGCGACCTTTTTGATTTACGGTCAGGATACGATAAAATAGGAACTATCGAAGACCATGATCGTTAATTTGATCAAAATGGTCAATTCCAGCAAAGGATAATGATAATGACTCAACTAACTTTACACAATCGAGAAGCAACGATGGCGGTAGGAAAGAAAATGGCCCCGTTTTTGCAGGCTGGCGACGTAATCGTATTAAATGGCGATCTGGGAGCTGGCAAGACCACTTTTACCAAAGGACTGGCAGCTGGTCTGGGTATTTCAGACGTGATCAAGAGCCCAACTTTTACGATTATTCGTGAATATCAATCAGGACGCCTGCCGCTTTACCATATGGATATCTATCGACTTGAGAATGGCGGGGCCGAAGACTTAGGACTGGAAGAATATTTTGATGGCGATGGCATCAGCGTGGTTGAATGGGCAGAATTTATTGAAGATGAATTGCCGACCGAATTTTTGGCAATCAATTTTAAGCGGACTGATGATGAACAGACCCGTGAGCTGAGTTTTGAACCGCATGGACGGCACTTTGAGTCATTGGTAAAACGATTGGTGGCAGATCATGACTGAAACGGTTGGAATCAAGCTGGCCACGCCAGATGATGCACAGGCAATCCTGAATCTGCTCAAACAGCTTTCTCAAGAGAGCTCGGCCATCTTGGTGCCGCATCTGGACACGCTGACGGTCGAACAAGAAGCGTACAGTCTCTATGATATTAACGACAGTACTGATTCATTGATCTTACTGGCTCAGTATCGAAATCATCCCATTGGTATCGTTACGATCATGGAACTGGCTGATCGGCCACAGATAGGCGAGTTGGGCGTGGCTGTCTTAAAGGACTTTTGGCGAAACGGGATTGGCAGTCTTTTAGTTGATGAGGCTACGTACTGGTTTGCAAACTACAGTACCCTGCAAAAGCTGGTATTAGACGTTTTTGATGATAACGTGCCAGCCATCAAGCTTTATCAAAAATATGGCTTTGTCAAGACCGGTGAGGCTAAGGTGACTGATCAACAAGGCCAGCAGCGCGCAGCAGTTCTAATGGAGTTTCAGCCCGCTGCAGCTGATCATGACTAATCAAGTAACGCGGAATGGCAGCCTGCTGTTTCGCGCTTTTTTTACTTATTATTTATTTAGATTTACTAAATAAGGTATAATAAAACCACGCAACTAAGCAGAAGAGGTGAGCAAATGGTTACCATCAAAGAGATTGCCCAGCGCTCTGGCTATTCGCCAGCCACGGTTTCGCGCCTGCTCAATAACGATCAGACGCTTTCGGTTACCCAAACGACGCGCAACAAGATTTTAAAGGTTGCCAACCAGCTGGGGTATTGGAAAGACCGCAAGAAACCAGCAGTTGCACCCACGATCGCGCTGCTGTTTCGGATGAACAACCAAGAACAGCTGCAGGACTCGTATTTTGCCAGTCTTAAGGATGCTCTGCTGAAAACGATTGAAGATGCCGGCATGCAAGTCAAGGTCTTTCAATATGCCGAGGAGCTGATTGATCAGGCAGAGGAATTTCAAGGCTTTTTATGCGTTGGTGACGATAACGTTGAGCTGAACGTTTTTAAGCGGTTGCATCGGCTGTTGCCAGCGGGGGTGTTTGTTGACACTGATCCATTGCCGCATCTGTTTGATTCAGTGCAGCCCAATCTGTCGATGACGGTGCGAGATGCCCTGGAACAGTTTGCTGATGCTGGCTACCAGCGGATTGCCTTTATTGGCGGTATTGGTCCGCAGATCGGGAAGCGGCCAAGACAAAGAGACTCACGGGAAACGGCCTTTAGAGTCGTGGCTGAGGAACTGGAATTCAAGCAGGCGGATGTTTTTTCCAGCGGCTCGTTCAGTGTTTTAAACGGTCGTCAGCTGGGAGAAGCAGCCATCAAGCAATACGGCGATCAGCTGCCGGAAGGCTTTTTGATTGCCTCGGATACCTTAAGCGTTGGGGTACTCCAGGCGTTTAACGATGCTGGGGTGATCGTGCCGCGTGATACCAGCATCATCAGCATTAACAACAGCGATATTGCCGAATACGTATCGCCGCCGCTTTCAACGTATAACATCAATCAAAAGGTGATTTCCCGCATGGCGCTGAATATTCTGCGGGATGCAATCGCTAATCCGGAGCGGCCGCACGTTCATGCATTGGTTGATACCAATTTAATTATGCGTGAAAGTTTTAAACTGAAATAAAATGAAAGATATATCTGTGATAATGGCTGGATTGAATAAATCATTTACTAAATATGGTAAATGATTTATTTTTTATGATAAATTATTTACTTTACTCGTTAAATGCGTACAATATTAGCTGTAAGCGATTTCAGATAAATGCATTTAGAACGAAACGATCGATTACGAGATGGATTTGAGTGAGGGTAAATTAAGGGAGGCATTATCGTGGATACTACCACCAAAACTGCAGCGCCACGGCAGCATTTAAGCAAGCAGCAGTGGATTTCTCGTTCGGCATTCTGTTTTGGGAATGTTGGCCACTCCGCTTTTTATGGCGTTATGAGCAATTATTTTATTATTTTTGTTACCAGCGGCATGTTTGCTGGATTAAGCAAATCAGTTGCCAACCGTTTAATCGGACTGATTACTGGCTTGATTGTTGGGGTACGGATTATTGAGCTGGTTATCGATCCGCTGCTGGGCAATATCGTCGACAATACGCACACGCGTTGGGGGAAGTTTAAGCCTTGGATCTTATGGGGCAATATCGTCAGCGGTGCCCTGCTTTTAGTCCTGTTTACTGGAATTTTTGGCTTGGCAAAGGTCAACTGGGTCCTGTTTGCGATTTTGTTTGTCGTGATCTTCATTACGTTTGATATTTTCTATTCTTTTTCTGATGTTTCCTATTGGGGCATGGTACCAGCGTTGAGTGAAGACTCGCATGAACGCAGCATCTATACCTCACTAGGGGCCTTTGCCGGTACGATTGGCTGGAACGGTTTGACGATTATCGTGGTTCCAATCGTTACAACGTTTACCTATCTGGCAACCGGCCATCGTACTGAGGGTCCAGCCGGTTGGTTTGCTTTTGCGGCAATCGTTACGCTGCTGGCGTTGCTGAGTGCCTTGGCGGTTTGTTTGGGAACTAAGGAAAACGACAACATCATTCGGCAGTCAGCCAAGCAAAAGACATCGATCAAGGACGTCTTTTCAGCAATTTTCCATAACGACCAGATCATGTGGCCGGCACTGGCATACCTGATGTATTCTTGTGCCTATGTTGTTACCAATGGGGTTTTGTTCTACCTGTACAAGTTTGTTATCGGCGATCCCGGTCATTTCTGGGTCGTTGGGGTAATTGCGACGATCGTTGGTTTCTTTGTCAGCCCATTGTTCCCGATTTTCAACAAATACGTACCACGGAAATGGCTGTTTACGATTGGTCAATGCTGTATGGTAGCGGCCTACTTGATTTTTATCTTTGGCCGCAGCAACATCTATGTAATGGATCTGGGGTTGGTTTTGTTCAACGTCAACTGTGCTCAGCTGGTAACGGTTTTGACGCTGACGGATGCGATTGAATATGGGCAGCTTAAGTCTGGTCAGAGAAACGAAGCCGTTGTTTTAGCAGTGCGGCCGATGATCGATAAGCTGACGGGTGCAATCTCAAATGGTTTGGTTGGCTGGATTGCCTTAGCCTGTGGCATGACCGGCAGTGCTACGGCAACTGACATGACTGCCAAGAGCATTCGTACGTTTGATGGCATGGCCTTTTACATTCCAATGGTTTTGGCGCTGCTGTCAATCGTCATTTTCTTAAGCAAGGTTACGCTGAGCGAAAAGAAGCATGCTCAAGTCGTTGAAGAATTAAAGAATGAATTGGCTGCCGGCAATGGTGCGGAAACGGTTGAGGATGTCTCTGCCGCTCAAACGACATTAACGCTTTTGGCTCCAGTCGATGGAAAAGTCGTTGATCTTGCTTCCGTAACCAATGAAGACGGCACAAAAGGATTCCCAGGCAAGGGCTTTGCGATTAAGCCAGCTGATGGTCGCATCTATGCACCATTTGACGGCACGATCAAATTTGCCTTCTCAACGCAGCATGCCTTTGAGATTGAATCAGCTGCCGGGATTGGCCTGGTAGTTCATGTTGGTATCGGTACGGTCAATATGCGTGGCGCCGGCTTTAATATTCATTTCCAAGAAGGACAGACCGTGCATGCCGGTGACCTGTTGATGGAATTCAACCGTGATCTGATTTTACAAAGCGGTTATGATGATATCGTTGTAGACTTTTTAACACAGCCGCAAAAAGTTCAGTTGCAAGAGCTTCGGCTTGGGGACAAGGTTGAGCATGGTCAGCCAATTGCCAAAGCAGAATATAAAAAATAAAGGCTTGGAGGGAGAAATATGAAGCAAGGACTGCCGACCGTTCTATATGGCGGCGACTATAATCCAGATCAATGGCCAGAAACAGATTGGGATGACGATATCAAGGTCTTTAAGCAGGCCGATATCAATTCGGCAACGATCAACGTCTTTTCATGGGCCCTTTTAGAACCGCGTGAAGGCGAATATGATTTTGAAAAACTGGATCATATCGTTGCAAAGCTGAGTCAAGCTGACTTTAAGATTGTTATGGCAACTTCCACGGCCGCGATGCCTGCCTGGATGTTTAAAAAATATCCGGATGTCGCCAGAGTTGATTATCAAGGGCGGCGGCACGTCTTTGGTCAACGACATAATTTCTGCCCGAGTTCACCCAACTATCGCCGATTAGCAGGTCGATTGGTTGATCAATTGGCCCGGCGCTATGCTGGCAATTCGCATATCGTTGCTTGGCATGTTAATAATGAGTATGGCGGCAACTGCTATTGTGAAAACTGTCGCCGGGCTTTTCAAGAATGGCTCAAGCAGCGCTATCAAACGCTGGATAATCTAAATCAGGCTTGGGACAACAATGTCTGGAGTCATACGATCTATGACTGGGATGAGATTCAAGTTCCCAACGAGCTGGGTGATGCCTGGGGAGCAGAAGGCACGCATACGATCGTGGCTGGGCTGTCGGTTGACTATCTGCGTTTTCAGTCGGATGCAATGCTTTCGTTATACAATCTTGAAAAACAGACGATTGAAAAATATGACAAGCAGACACCGATTCTGACCAATTTCCATGGCACGCCTAATAAGTGGATTGACTATCATGCCTGGGCCAAGGATCAAGATATCATTGCCTATGACAGCTACCCAGCCTATGACGATCCAGCCTATGTAGCCGCGTTTCGCTATGACTTAATGCGGGGACTGAAACACCAGCCGTTCATGCTGATGGAATCAACGCCTTCGCAGGTCAACTGGCAGCCATACAGTCCGTTGAAGCGCCCTAATCAAATGCGGGCCACGGAACTGCAGGCGGTGGCTCATGGCGCGAACACCGTTCAGTATTTTCAGTTGAAGCAGGCCGTAGGAGGATCCGAAAAATTTCATGGTGCCGTAATCAGTCATTCGCAGCAGACTGATACGCGCGCATTTCAAGAAGTAGCACGTCTGGGACACGATCTGAAAAAAACGGGCGCAGATTTTAAAGATGCCGCGACTCCAGCTAAGGCAGCCATTGTTTTTGACTGGAGCAACTTCTGGGCCTTTGAGTACGTGGCCGGGATTACGCAGGATCTGCAGTATGTGCCACTGATCTTGGACTACTACCGCCAGTTTTATCAGCACCAGATCCCAGTTGACGTGATTGGCGTTGACGATGACTTTTCACAATATGATCTGATCGTCGCGCCAGTATTGTACATGGTTAAAAAGGGACTGGGCGAAAAAATCAGTGCTTACGTGCAAAATGGCGGGCATCTGCTGACCACCTATGCATCGGGGATGGTTGATGAATCCGACAACGTCTACCTGGGCGGCTATCCAGGTCCTTTAAGCAGGGTATTGGGCATCTGGGTTGAAGAAACTGATGCGACGGTACCAGGACAAACCGTCAAAGTAGCTTTTGATCAGTCAGCGCAGCAATATGAAGGGCGGCTGTTGTGTGATCAGATTCATCTGACGGGATCAAAAACTCGGGCATTGGCTCATTATGCCAGTGAATTTTATGCCGGCACGCCAGCCGTAGTTGAAAACATATTTGGCAAGGGGCTGGCGTGGTACGTTGGCACGCGTTTAGATGATCAGGGACTTGGCAAAGTAATTGAGCGCGTCATTGATCAGACTGGGCTTGCCGGCCTAACCAGCCAAACAACCGATCTGGAAATCACGCGGCGTGTTAAGGATGGGCAGGAACTCTACTTTGTGCTTAATCTGCGCAATGAGTCGCGCCTGCTGCCAACCGATCTACAGCAGGCCGGCTTCGTGGATATCTTGACCGGAGCCGCTCCGAAAGCCAAACTGGAGCCATGGGACGTTGAGATTTTAAAACGTGGCCTGACTCAATAGACTTTCTCAAAATATTAAAACTCTCTTGATCGGCAGTCAGCCGGTCCAAAAAAGCACCGTCAGTTTTGACGGTGCTTTTTTGCTGAATCGATAACTAGACATTAACGATAAACGGCTTGATCATTTCCGGACCGAACTGGCGATTTTGCGTCAGCAGGATATTGGCGCAGGCTTGAGCATCATCAAGCGCGTTATGATGATGATGCAGCTGAATATTCAATGCATCGCAGATCGTATTGAGCTTGTGATTAGGCAGCTGCGGCCAGAACTGGCGACTGGTCTTTAACGTGTCCAATGATAAGAAATTGGGAACCGATAATTCATAATGAGTCAGCGTATTTTTGAGAACGCTGTTGTCAAAGGAGGCGTTATGGGCAATCACCAGCTTGTTGGCATCAAAAAATGGCTGAATATGCTCCCAGACTTCAGGAAAGACTGGGGCATTGGCAACGTCTTTTTCATGAATGCCATGGATCTGAACGTTGCGCCAGAAAAAAGGCGTCTGTGGATTGATCAAGGTGTAGAACTCATCAACGATTTGATTTTGCCGAACGACGACCAAAGAAAGCGAGCAGGCCGACCAGCGTTTGCCACTGGCAGTTTCAAAGTCCATCGCAACAAAGTTCATGTTAATTTCCTCCTATAACTGAATGTCTAATTCGACGGGACAGTGATCACTGCCAAGAATCTGATCATGAATCTTGGCATCAACCAGCTGTGAGTCAAGATCGGCTGAGGCAACGAAATAATCAATCCGCCAGCCAGCATTGCGCTGCCGAGCGTGGAAACGATAGCTCCACCAAGAATAGCTGTGCTCTTGGTCAGGATAAAAATAACGGAACGTATCAGTAAACCCGCTTTTTAGCAGCTTAGAGAAGTCAAAGCGCTCTTCATCGGTAAATCCCGGATGATGATGATTGCTCTGCGGATTTTTCAAGTCGATTTCTTGGTGAGCCACGTTGAGATCGCCACACCAAACGATGCTTTTTTGCTGACTAAGCTGATTAACGTATTCATAAAAAGCCTCATTAAAGCCATGTCGAAAATCCAAGCGCTTCAGTTCAGCACCGGAGTTGGGCACATAGGTATTGATCAGATAGAAATCAGGATACTCTAAAGTGATGACACGGCCTTCATGATCAAACTCCGGTACATTGATGCCATATTGAACGCTAAGCGGTGGCTGTTTGGCAAAGATGGCCGTACCCGAATAGCCTTTCTTTTCGGCATAGTTCCAGTATTGATGATAGTCGGGCAAATCAAGATCCAATTGGCCGGGCGCTAGTTTGGTTTCTTGGATGCAGAAAAAATCCGCGTCCATTTCATTGAAAATCTGTAAAAAGCCATGCTTGATTGCGGCCCTTAATCCATTGACGTTCCAAGAAATAAATTTGGTCATTGCAGTCAACCTCGCAAATAAATTATCTGGTACTATTGTAGAGGTTCGGATCGTCAATTTCCAAAAGAATGCTACAATAAGAAAAGATTGACGAATTTTTGTTGAGAAAGCGAGAGAACGAATTTATGGCAAATAATCTGATGCAAGAATTTCCTGATATTCAAATCTTAAAGGACGAGCCACTTTCAAAGTATACCAATACTAAAACTGGCGGTCCGGCAGACTGGTTGGCATTCCCTAAAGACGTTGCGGAAGTTCAAAAGCTGGTTCAGTTTGCTGATGCCAATGCCATGCCACTGACGGTAATCGGCAACGCCAGCAATCTGATCGTGCGTGATGGCGGTATTGAAGGTCTGACCATGATCCTGACTCAGATGAATGGGATTCAAGTTGAAGGCAACCGCGTCATTGCTCAGGCTGGGGCCTCATACATTGAAACAACCAAGGCAGCTCGCGATCATTCGCTTACTGGCCTTGAGTTTGCTGCTGGCATTCCCGGCAGCGTTGGCGGCGCAATTTTTATGAATGCCGGTGCCTATGGCGGTGAAACTAAAAACGTTGCCAGTGAAGTCACTGCAATGCTGCCAGATGGAACGATCAAGCATTATGACAATGAAGAGCTTGATTTTGGCTATCGGCACAGCGCGGTTCAGGATAATCACGGCATCGTTCTGGAAGCCGTGTTTGATCTGAAGCCAGGTGATCAAGCTGAGATTACCGCATTGATGGATGATCTTAACGCCCGGCGAGCCGCTAAGCAGCCGTTGGAACTGCCATCTTGCGGTTCAGTCTTTAAGCGTCCAGAAGGCTACTTTGCCGGCAAGCTGATCCATGATGCCGGTCTGCAGGGATATACCTCAGGCGGCGCGCAGGTTTCAACCAAGCATGCCGGTTTTATCGTTAATGTTGACCATGGTACGGCAACGGATTATCTAAACGTAATTCATCATGTTCAAGCAACCGTTAAAGAAAAATTCGGCGTCAGCTTGGAAACTGAGGTCCGTATTATCGGCCGGGAAACTGAATAAAAGTTTCATGAATTTAACTGGGATTGTCACTGACGATCCTGGTTTTTATTTTGGTATAAAAAATCCTCGTCTCAGTTAGCGACGAGAATCCTCAATTACATCAAATCGGCCTGTTTGATCAAGCGTAAACACCAGTAAAGCAGCAGCTGCAATATGGTCATGATCAAGATGAATTCAAGCATTGGCCAGCTCCAGATGCTTAAAAGCTGATTAAAAAACCATGATGGCGTTATAAAAAGATAGATTGAATGCAGACGCAAAAAACGGCCAATATAGATGCCAATACCGGCTAGAAAAGAGAAGCAGCCAACCCAGATTAAATGACTATGGGAAAATTTAGGCGTCAGCATCTTTTCTAACAGTCGACTGAGGCGGGCCATCTCAATCGTGCCAAAAATTGCACAGCTGAATGCCGACAGAACCATCAGCGCAAAAATCAGCCACATCTTAGGATCAGTACGCAGGATGCCAGTAGTACTGGTATGGGGATGCAGCCATGAAAGATGGAAGAGATCAGTCATGACGTAGGGAGCATTGGGATAAAAAATCAGCCATAAAAACAGCAGCGACCAAAAAGCCAATGAGCGTCGATCGGCAAAATGCTGGACCCAAAAACTAAACTCGATTGGCAGATAGGCTAGAAAAACATTCAGAACCATAAAATTAAACGGCGACTTTAACAGCAGCTGCAGCGTCGCCAGCAGAATCAAAAAATAAAGTCTTAATTTCCATTGATAAGACAGTTTAGGCAAAAAACCACCTCTTTAAAAAACTTATGCCTAGCATAACAGACAATCGGCTTGACTGGTTAAATAACGAACATTTTTAATGATATAATCATATTTAAGAATTTTATTTTAAGGCAGAAGGGAGAGATATATATTGCAGTTTCTTGCATCACTCCTCAACTGGCATAATCTGGTCAATCTAATTGACATTTTAGTCATCTGGTTTTTGATCTATGAGTTGTTGATGCTGGTTCGCGGGACTAAGGCCGTGCAGCTGTTCAAAGGGATTCTGATTATCATCCTGGTTAAGCTGATCAGTTGGTATATCGGACTCAGCACGGTTTCTTGGGTGATGGATCAGGTCATCAACTGGGGGGTCATCGCCATTGTTGTGATTTTTCAGCCAGAGATTCGGCGGGGGCTGGAGCATTTAGGCCGTGGCGCGCTGTTTGCCCGGACGCCTAAAGCCAACGAAGAAGAAGAGGACTTGATTCGGCAATTGGACCAGGCGATTCAATATCTTTCTAAACGACGGATTGGGGCCTTGATCTGTATTGAGATGGAAACCGGCCTGGAAGAATATATTGAAACGGGGATACCATTGGATGCCGAAGTTACTGGTGCCCTTTTGATCAATACGTTTATTCCAAATACGCCGCTACATGATGGAGCCGTGATCATCAAAAATAATCGCATCGCTGTCGCTGCTGCTTATCTGCCGCTTTCTGACTCGAAGCTGATTCCTAAAGATCTTGGCACGCGGCACCGCGCGGCAGTCGGGATCAGCGAGGTTACCGATGCGCTGACGATTGTAGTCTCAGAAGAAACGGGTGAAGTCTCGATCACCAAAAACAACGAGCTAATGCGTGGCATGTCACGCAAAGACTATCTGAAGTTTTTGCGAGCGCAGCTTTATACTGAAACTCCTCAGCATCCAAGTCCCGAGAATTTTCTTACCAATTTAATGCGGCGTTTTCGTAAGCAGGGAGGCGATCAGCATGAAAAATGACAAGATGGGCCTGTTCGACCATGTCTGGGTGTTGCGAATCGTTTCCTTGGTATTGGCAATCCTATTGTTTATATACGTTACTGGCAGCAAAAGCAGCGATACGCGTCAGTCATCACAAAACGGTCAAAATACTGCGCTGATGGCCAATAAGACACAGACGCTCAAAATACCGCTAGAGGTTGAGTCGAATTCGGAAAAATACGTTGTCACCGGCTTTCCGCAATACGTCAAAATTAAGATTACCGGACCCTCTGCCTTGGTAACGACCACGGCTAATACGCAAAATTTTAAGGTCTATGCGGATCTGACCAAGCTGGGAACCGGCAAGCATGAGGTGCGTCTGAAGGCATCGGGATTGAATAAGGAATTGAGTTATACGATCACGCCGGCCAAGATCAAGGTCAACATTCAATCGCGCAATACCGCGACGGTGCCGGTAGAAGTGCGCTTAAGCTCTAAAACCTTAAATGGCAGCTATCAGATTGGAACACCCAAAGCCGCATTGGAAAAGGTCCAGATTACCGGGGCCAAAAGTGAGGTTCAACAGGTTGCCAAAGTAATTGCTTATGTCAACGTGCCTAAAAACGCGCAAAGTACGCTGCATCGGACGGTAACGCTGCAGGCAATCAATGAAAGCGGTCAGACAATGAACGTGGTGATCATGCCAAATACGGTCTCCGTAACCGTACCAATCAGTCAGACTGACAGCGGCGACAAGAATTCCAGTTCATCTTCGACGACCAGCTCGGCGATAACGCAGTCCAATTCTGACAGTTCAGCGGAGTCTGCGAGCGCTTCTTCAGCCAAGCACAGTTCAGCCAGCTCGGCATCTGGCGGTCAGTCAAATAATTCGTCGGTTTCGGCAAGCGAAAATGATACAAAGTAGTATAATCAAACATAGTGAATTTTAACGGAGCTTTTTAGCCCAGAAACGAGGAGAAACATGAAGTTAAAATATTTTGGAACTGATGGCGTTCGTGGCGTGGCCAATCGCGACCTGAGTCCAGAACTGGCTTTTAAGGTTGGCCGTGCCGGGGGCTATGTCTTGACTCGGCACTCAGAACGCAAGCAGCCCCAAGTCTTGGTTTCCCGTGATACGCGAATTTCCGGTCAAATGCTGGAAAATGCCTTAGTTGCTGGTCTGCTTTCGGTCGGCATCGAGGTACTGCGCTTAGGCGTCGTCACTACGCCTGGCGTTGCCTACCTGGTTAGGGCGCAGGGAGCCGATGCTGGTGTAATGATCACGGCCAGTCATAATCCAATCCAATATAATGGAATCAAGTATTTTGGCAGCGATGGCTTCAAGCTTTCCGATGAGCTGGAATATGAGATCGAACAGCTGTTGGATGCCGAAACGGATACTTTGCCACGGCCATCTGATGCTGGTTTGGGAACGGTTGAGGACTACCACGAAGGCGCGCTCAAATACACGTCATTTTTGGAACAGACGATTTCAACGGATCTGTCTGGCCTAAAGGTAGTTGTTGATGCTGCCAATGGTGCTACCAGCGGCTTTGTCTCCAATCTGTTGGCAGACTTAAATGTTGATTTTACGCCAATTCATGCCAATCCTAATGGTCTCAACACCAACCTTGACTGTGGGTCAACGCATCCGGAAAGTCTGCAGGAAGCCGTAGTTGCCAACCATGCCGATCTAGGTCTGGCATTTGATGGTGATGGCGATCGCTGCATTGCCGTTGACAACGAGGGTAATCTGGTTGACGGCGACAAGATCATGTACATCTGCGGCAAGTACCTGAATGAAAACGGCCGCTTGAAAAAAGATACGATCGTTACCACGGTGATGAGCAACCTGGGAATGTACAAGGCAATGGAGACTCATGGCATGAAGAGCGTGCAGACCAAGGTTGGCGATCGTTATGTCGTTGAAGAAATGCTGAAGTCAGGCTACAATCTGGGCGGCGAGCAGTCAGGCCACATTATCTTCCTTGACCACAATACGACTGGTGATGGGATGCTGACGGCACTGCAGCTGCTGCAGGTCGTTAAATCCAGTGGCAAGAGCCTTAAGGAACTGGCATCTGATGTCAAGACCTATCCACAAGAGCTGGTCAATATCACCGTGGCTGACAAGCAAGCTGCAATGGACAATCCAGCTTTGAAGGCCGTCATTGCCGATGTTGAAAAAGAAATGAACGGTGATGGGCGCGTCTTGGTTCGTCCTTCTGGTACTGAACCGCTTTTGCGAATCATGGCTGAAGCGCCAACCAAAGAACTGGTCCATGCCTATGTTGAAAAAATCGCGGAAGTTGCCCGCCGCGAGCTTGAAGTTAAATAATCTTAGATAATATTTAGGCTGGCAGCGAGTGGCTGAATCGTTGCCGTGACGCCTTTAAAACTATTAAAAAATTGCCGACTCTATACCAATCGAGGTTAATCGATTGACATTGGGGCCGGCAATTATTAATATACAATAGTGTTATTAAATAATAGCTTGATTTTAAAGTTATCTATACCAATTTTATTGAAGGATGGGAAATATTATGTGTGGAATTGTTGGTGTTACAGGAAACGATCGCAGCGTTTCCATTTTGATCGACGGGTTGAAGCGTCTGGAATACCGCGGTTACGACTCCGCCGGCATCTACGTCAACGACGAAAAAGGACATGACTACCTGGTTAAGCGTTCCGGCCGCATCAGCAACCTGGAAGCTGCCTTAACGCCAGAAGTTAAAGGGTTGGCTGGGATTGGCCACACGCGCTGGGCGACGCACGGTGTTCCAAATGAAACCAACGCGCACCCGCACTACTCCAATGATGAACGATTCTACCTGGTTCACAACGGGGTCATTGAAAACTATCAGCAGCTGAAAGAAGAATATCTTAAGGGTGTTGAATTCAAGAGTCAAACCGACACGGAAGTTATCGTTCAGTTGGTTGACAAGTTCGTAGTTGACTACAAGATGGATACCAAGGACGCGCTGCTTAAGGTTCTGCGCTTGATCAGTCCTGATTCTTCATATGCCTTTGCCTTGATGGATCGCGAGCAGCCAGATACGCTGTTTGTGGCTAAGAATAAGAGCCCATTGCTGGTTGGTTTGTGCCAAGGCTATAACATGGTAGGTTCTGATGCCATGTCGATGATTGATGAAACCAACGAATTTATGGAAATCAACGACCATGAGTTGGTAATCGTCAAGCCAGACAATGTAACGATTGAAGAATTCGATGGCACGGAAAAGAAGCGCGATTCCTTTAAGGTTGACATGGATCCAAGCGCTGCCGACAAGGGTACCTACCCATTCTATATGCTAAAGGAAATTGATGAGCAGCCTGCCGTAATGCGCAAGCTCGTTCAGGAATACTTTGACAGTGACGATCAGCCGCAGATCAGCGAAAAGCTTTTGCAGGCAATGGCTGAATCCGATCACATCTACATCATTGGTGCCGGGACCAGCTATCATGCCGGTCTGATTGGGGCCCGGATGTTTGAGAAGCTTTGTGGCGTGCCAACTACGGTTCATATCTCATCAGAATTTGCCTATGAGCAGCCGCTGCTTAGTCAAAAGCCGTTCTTCCTGTTCCTGTCGCAGAGTGGTGAAACGGCAGACAGTCGCGAAGTACTGGTACACGTCAATGAGCACAACTGGCCAAGCCTGACGATTACTAATGTTGATAAGTCAACGCTTTCTCGTGAGGCTACCTTTACCCTGCTGCTGTACGCTGGCCCAGAGATTGCCGTTGCCTCCACTAAGGCCTACACGGCTCAGATCGCGGTTGAAGCTATTTTAGCCAAGGCATTGGGTGAATACCTGAGTCGCGATGCTGCTCAAAACTTCGACTTAAAGCACCAGCTGGGAACGATTGCCAACGGGATGCAGTCAATTACCGACTCAAAAGAAGACATTGAAGCACTGGCCTCTCGCTACCTCTCTAAGCCACGCAACGCCTTTTACATTGGCCGGGGCATTGACTGGTCGGTTTCTTTGGAGGCAGCCTTGAAGCTTAAGGAAATCTCCTATGTTCAAGCGGAAGGTTTTGCATCCGGTGAGCTTAAGCATGGTACGATCGCGCTGATTGAAAACCAAACGCCGGTAATTGCTATTATTACTCAGGATCGGACAGCGGGCCTTACGCGCAGCAATCTGGAAGAAACGCAGTCACGGGGTGCTGCTGTCTTAACGATTGTTTCACGTCATCTGGCACATGAAGACGACAATATCATCATTCCAGACGTTGACGAACTGCTGACGCCGCTTTTGAGTGTCGTTCCTGCACAGCTGCTTGCCTACTACACGAGTCTGGGCAAGGGCTTGGACGTTGACAAGCCGCGTAACCTGGCTAAGTCGGTTACGGTACAGTAATTATAAAAAGAAGAAGCGGTTGGCCGTTTCTTCTTTTTATTTTATGTTAACAGCTGAAAAAATCTGAATAACTATTGACAGCGCTTACAAAGTTTTGTAATATATAGTCACAAGGTATTAAGTATTTACCTTCTAATCAATTCTCTTTCTCTCTTATGCCAATCATCGTCGGTCCACGGCGATGATTTTTGTTTTCTGATACAATAGATGCGAAAGGGGATTTATTTAATGGAAGAACAGCATGAAGTCTTTACCCTAATAGAAGAAATTACGCGTAATGATGGCACCAAATATTATGAAATCGGCAATATGGTGCATAACGGCCGTGCCGAGCTGGCTGCTGAGCGTGGCTATATTAAGGAAGTTCGTATTTTAAAGCTGAATATCCCACATTCACAAAACGTGATCAATTATGAGCATTTCATCAACACGCACTATCAGATGCAAGATGAGTCGATGGATCACTGGGAGGAATGGAAACGAACCCCAGAAGCCGATCAGCTGGTCAAGGCGATTCTGCGTGAAAACCGAGTCGGCTGATTAAGTAATTCTGATATTTCTAATAACGGTCGGGGCAGAAAAAGGCTGTCACGACCGTTGTTTTATAAAAAAATCATTTTAATGGGACTTGTTGGTCAACTGTGATTATAATAAAAGTTGTTATTTTTTTATTTGGGGGGAAATCTATGCGGTCCAAGCAATACGTGACAGGAATTGATGGCGTCCGAACGTTGGCCGTGCTTGGCGTGATCATCTATCACCTGTTGCCGACAACGTTGCCAGGCGGTTATTTGGGCGTGCCGCTGTTCTTATTGATCTCTGGGTATTTCGTTACCTTACAGCTGGTGCGGCAAATGGATCAGACGGGCGGTATTCAGCTGACGAAGTTTTACCTTAAGCGTCTGCGGCGGCTGTATCCGGTGCTGATCGTTATGCTGACGATCACGACGGCCTATATTACATTGTTTGCTCGCGATCTGCTGCATAATATCAAAAGTACCATCGCTACTAATCTGCTATGGGTCTACAACTGGTGGGAAATCGGCCATGGCCAGTCTTATTTTGATCGTTTCAATGGCGAGTCGCCGTTTACGCATTTGTGGACGTTAGGCGTTGAAGCCCAGTTTTACTTCTTGTGGCCACTGATTTTGTTCATGCTGTTTTTGATTTTGCGCAAACGTTCCAAAATCAAGTGGACCGTCTTTATCCTGGCGGTTGCTTCAGCAGTTGAAATGGCGCTGCTGTTTGATCCGCAAAATATCAACCGAGTCTACTATGGAACCGATACCCGAGCCTTTTCGCTGCTTTTGGGTTCCTGGCTGGCCTTATGCTGGCCGATTGATCGCCTTAACGCCAGCTTGACGGCACATGCTGCCAGAATCTTGGATGGAGTCGGGATTGGGGCACTGCTGATCACGCTGCTGGGCTTTTTTACGCTGCCAGGCCAAAGCAGCTGGACCTATCGCGGCGGCATGTTTTTTTACAGCCTGATCGGAATGATTTTGATTGCGACGGTAGTTCATCCAGGCAGTCATATGAATCGCTGGCTGACCAACCCTTTCTTTACCTGGATCGGTCAGCGCTCATACGGCATTTACGTCTACCAGCTGCCGGTTATGGTCTTTTATGAACGAGTCGTTGAGATTGGCCGGCACCCAGTAATCAATGCTTTGGTTGAATGTCTGTTGATTTTAGCGATCAGCGAGTTCTCCTATCGATTGGTTGAACAGCCGCTTGCTCATTATCAGTGGCGGTATCTGCCGGCCAGCATTCGTCATTGGATCGACTTTAAAATGCATGATTGGCACCAATGGCTGAAAGTTGGCCCAGTCGTCATCATCTGCTTTATCGCGCTGTGCGGTCTGATGCTGCCAAGCAAGCCGGCTAAAAAAAGTGCGGTTCAGACCCGCATTGAAAAGAGTCGCCAGGCCACGGCTGCTAAAAACAAGCAGATTGCAAAGGGAAAGACGGCTAAAGTTAACGTCAACAGCAAGTCGCTGCAGAAAAAATATGGTCTGACCTCGAACCAGCTTAAGGCAGCCTCAGAGCTAAAAGTCACGGCAATCGGTGATTCGGTAATGGCCGATGCATCTCAGGATATTCAAGAAATCATGCCGCATGCTTATGTTGATGCTGAAGTCGGGCGTCAGGGGAGCGCTACGCCAGCCGTTATTAAAGATCTTAAAGCCAAGGGGCAGCTGCAAAAAAACGTGATTTTAAATCTTGGAACCAACGGCGCGATGGATTCGCAGACGATTAATGATATCTTAACGGCAATCGGCAAGGATCATCAGGTTTATTGGATCACGCCGCACGTGCCAACGCGTGACTGGGAACAGACGGTTTGCGATCAGATCAAGCAGGCCGCCAAGCAAAATGCCAATGTACACGTGATTGACTGGAATCAGGCTGCCAATGGTCATGCCGAGTGGTTTGCGCAGGACAAGGTTCATATGAATGAGCAGGGGAATGCGTACTTTACGCGGCTGATTGTTAAAACGATCTTGAAAAACAAATAGAAAAGAGAAACGCTTATGATTAAAATGATTGCATTAGATATGGATAACACGCTGCTCAACAGCCAAAAAGAGATCAGTCCCCGAAACGAGGCGGTCTTGAAACGGCTGCATGAACAAGGCATCAAAATCGTGCTCTGTACGGGTCGGCCAATCAACGCAATCTGGCCTTATATTGAACAATTAGGTCTGACTACGGCTGACGACTACACGATTACTTTTAATGGCGGGCTGGTCGTCAATAATCAAACGCGGGCTGCTTTGTCAGAACATGGGATCTCAAAAGACAAGCTGCAGGCAGTCTTTGATTTTGCCAAGCAGCACGATTTTTCGCTAGATGTCTTAGACTTCGATCGCGTCTATGAAATCATGGACATGCCGCGTTCCATCTATAAAACGATTTTAAAAAACATTGAATTTAAAGACGCACACTTCAATGACTTACCGGGTGGCGACCATGTCTATGCCAAGGCGATTATGGCGATTCCGGCTGCAAAGATGAGTCAAGAGGTTCTGCCAGCCGTTCCTGATGAATTACGGCAGCGGGTCAATGTTGTCCAATCGCAGCCAATGGTATTGGAATTTTTACCAAACGGGGTCAACAAGAGCGTGGGTCTGCAGGCACTGTTGGAGCACTATGGCTGGGATTTTGCCAACCTGATGACGTTTGGCGATGCCGATAATGATTATGAGATGATTCGCGATGCTGGCGATGGCGTAGTAATGGCAAATGGTTTGGATAGCGTCAAAAAAGCTGCCGATCATCTGACCAAATCTAATAATGAGGATGGCGTTGCCGTTTACCTGGAGAATTTTTTTGCAACATTAATGTAATATAAGGCGTAATTCAGTCTTAAAATCTGGTCGTAAAAAGCCGCTGAAATCATAAAAATGGTTTTTGTGTGACTTTTTACGATTTTTTTTGCAACATTTCAAACGTCAATATAAAAAAGTTAGCCAAACCGAAAAATATTGATCTAACAACATTTATAATCAAAAGGCCGTTTGGGTGATTATGATTTTATTACAGAATATTACAAAATAGCCATAAAAAACTCTTAAAACGCAATTGCCTTGTTATCAATTAGTAATATTAAGCGTGTATGATAAGGGACGTTGATAAGGAAATGATAAAACGAATTGATAATTGATAAAGGATGGTTTTGATTTTTATGAAGAAGAACTTTAAGAAGATTACCGCTGCTTTGGGTGCCGTTGCCTTTGGCGTTGCTGCTACGGCTACGGTTGCCAACGCTGACACGCTGTACACGGTTCAATCCGGCGACACGCTGTCCAGCATTTCTCAAAAGTTCGCTAATGACAACAGCTTGGTTCAAACGCTGGCTCAGCAAAACAACATTCAAGACATCAACAAGATCTACGTTGGTCAACAATTGGTTGTTAAGACTGATGGCCAGGCAACTGATGTTCAAACGACTGCTCAGCCAGCCGCTCAAGCAACTACGCAATCAGCTGCTGCTCAAACTTCACAAACCACTTCCAACTACACTTCCACGGCTTACGGCTCTGAAGCAGATGCCAAGGCTTGGATCGCCGCTCATGAATCTGGCAACAACTATGGCGCCCGCAATGGTCAATACATCGGTAAGTACCAATTGAGCGCGGCCTACCTGAATGGCGACTACTCACCTGCCAACCAAGAACGCGTTGCTGATCAGTATGTTGCTGGTCGTTACGGTTCTTGGACGAATGCTAAGCAGCACTGGCTGAGCAATGGCTGGTACTAAAATCAGACTTTAATAATTCGAAGCATCGTTTTACCGAAACGGTGCTTTTTATTTTAAAATAATTTATAAATTTTTTTTAAAAAAGTTATTGATTGTTAAATTTTTCGGTGAAATCAGATTATCACTGTTTTTTTCTGCTAAATTGAATTAGTCAGGCTAAACGTGGCAATTATTTATGTGACTGCCAAATCAATGACGGGAAGGATCGCGTTATTGATTGAGAATCGCCAAAAGTTGATTTTGCAGGGTTCTTAATTATTGATGCGAACGGAAGAATGGAAGAAAAAACACAACCAGCCAAAACGCCCAAAAAGAAGAAATGGCGTTGGCTTAAATGGCTGCTGGCGCTGATCGTAATCGCTTTGGCAGCAGGTGGCGGCTATGAGTACTATCAAGTTCATCAGGCAGCCTCAAAAGTATTCAGCAACAGCGAAAAAGTCGATAAGAAACTGCGGCAGGGCAAGCCGATCACGATTCTAACGCTGGGGCTCGATTCTGGTGCTTTAGGGCGCAAGAATTGGGGAGCCGGCAACACAGACTCGATTGAAGTCATTACCGTCAATCCTAAAAAGAAAACAGTACGGATGACTGCTATTTCCCGTGACATTCCAATCAAGGTCAAAGTCAAGGGCGGCTATACCTACGTTAAGCTGAACGCGGCCTACTCGCTGGGCGGCGTCAAGGAAACGAAGAAACAGGTTGAGGATCTGCTTGGTATTAAGATCGACTACTACGCGTCCGTCAATATGGGCGTCTTGGAAAAAGTCGTGGATGCAGTTGGCGGAGTAACGGTCAACAACTCGTTTGCCTTTACCTATGAAGGACACCACTTTAAAAAGGGCAAGCAGCATTTAAACGGCAGTCAAGCGCTTAAATATTCCCGGATGCGCTATGATGATCCAAGAGGCGATTATGGCCGTCAATACCGTCAACAGCAGATTTTAGAGGCCGTTATCAACAAGTTTAAGGAAAATGGCTCGATCACGGTTGCCAACAAGCTTTTGCAGGCGGCTGGCGATGGCGTGCGGACTGATTTGCCGGTTAAAGCCGTTACGACGCTTTATACCAAATACAGTCCGGCACTGAGCAACGTCAAGATCGATCATCTGCAGGGAATCAGTGCCACGATTGATGGCGTATCCTTCCAGGCAGTCACGCCAACTGAGATCAACCGGGTCTCCAAGGCAATTCGCAAATCGATCGGCGAAAAGCCAAAACATGTTACCAACACGGAAACCAGGCTTTACAACTATGCCGTTCAAAATGGCTATGATGGAATCAACAATCTTGAGTTCACGCTGCCAAACGGTGCCGAATATAATACGGTTGTGAGCAATTAAAAAAGAGCTGAGGAATTCCTCAGCTCTTTTTTGGCATTTAGAAGAATAATTTGCTCATAACAGCCACGAAGGTCAATAATACCACCGAGCCTAAAATGGCAGCCAGCAGCGCGTTGCGGCCGCGCGTCAGCAAGACCTTAAAGTTAACGCTCATACCAAGGGCAGCCATTGCCATTCCCAAGACCAGGTAGGCCAGCTTAACCAGACCAGCAATAACTGCAACGCCTAATGGCATAAAGGTTCCAATCACGCTGGCCAGAATAAAGCCGACCATAAACCAAGGAATCGGGACGCGTTTTTGGTCGTTCGTTAAAACGATTGAGCCATCTTTAATCCCTTGTTTTTGGTACCACCAGCCAATAATCATCGCAGCCGGTGCCAGCATCAGGACTCGTGAAAGCTTGGTAATGATCGCAGTGTCCAAACTGACCGGACCACCAGCACTGCCGGCAGCTACGGCATGGGCGATCTCATGCAGCGAGCCGCCCGTCATAACGCCAAACTGAACGGCAGACATGTGTAAAAGCGGCTTGATGCCAATTTCCAAAAGCGTGAATAAAGTTCCCAGAATCGCAACGATAGCAACGGCAACGACCTTGTTTTCACGCTGACGCTCAGCTTCGGTTTCGCTGGCGGCATTGTCAAATTGTGATGAGATTCCCATTACGGCTGCCGCACCGCAGATCCCAGTTCCGCTGGCGACCAGAATTGCCAGGTGACGATCAACACCGAAGCGCCGCGCCAAGGAATAAACCAGCAGAATCGTCCCCGAAACGATCACGACTGCCAGCAGGATCGTTTTGATGCCGGCTTGTGCCAAGGCAATCAGATTCAGCTTAAATCCTAAAAGAATAATGCCCAGCCGTAAAAATTTATTGGAGATCAAACCGATTCCAGGCTGACTGTAAGCAACGGCGGGCTGAGCAAACTGCATCAGCATCCCTAGAATCAAGGCAATTACCAAAGCACCAATTACGGACAGGTAAGGCAGACCGCCTAAAAAAGAGCCTGCCAGAGAGCACAGCAGCGTAAGCAAAAATGCTACGACAAACTGCCGTGAGAATAATGTTTTAATCATATCCAAACCCCTTTCTCTTAACTCGGATTGATGATGATTTAAGCCTATCATGTTATATTAATAAATAAAAATTAGTATTTTTTAGATATTCAAAGTTTTACTTATTAAAAATTGAGGTGACGCTTATGCAACCAGATCCGCTGCTCGATCATCGCAGCGAAACGTTGCTGGCCGTTTCAAAAACGGGATCGCTGACGGCAGCCGCCAAATTGCTGTTTGTTACGCAGCCGGCCGTTTCACAGCAGCTGAACGCCTGGGAAAAAGAGCTGGGATTCAAGCTGCTTGATCATCAGGGAAAGAAAGTAGCCTTGACTCCTGGTGCCAAGCGCTTGGTTGATTATTTGACGTTTCTAAGGAATGAGAACCAAAAAATGCTGGCGAAGCTGAAAAAGGAAACCGCACCGTTAAGACTGGGGTCAACACTTTCAATTGGCAGTTTTCTACTGCCCCAGGTGCTGGCTAAAATGATCGAGCAGGACTGGCCAGTTACGACACAGATTGGCAATACGCAGACACTGCTCAGCCAGATTCAAAGAGGAGAACTGGATGCGGCACTAGTTGAGGGAGATTTTGATCATCGGCATTTTGTCTGGGAAACCATTGGCCAGGAAAAATTTGCCCTGTTTGGCAGCCGCCAGCTTAAGGCAGCGGTCAATCTAGAAAATTTGTTTGACTATCCGCTTTTAGTTCGCGAACCGGGATCCGGGACACGACAGATTCTGGAAAAATGGCTGCAGGGGCATGGCAGTTCCTTGACAGATTTTAAACAGGTAATCGAGATTGGCAGTCCCAATGCCATTATTGAGCTACTTAAAGACGGCGTGGGCATCAGCTTTATGTACCAGGCGCTGGTTGAAGACGAACTGGCAGCCGGACAGCTTTTTGAATGGAAGTTGAACGGACTGGCAATTGAGCACGCGCTTTATCTGGTAACGGCGCAAAACAGCTTCTTTAAAAATCGGCGCCACCAGCTGGCACGGATCTGTTGGTGGACGGATTGAATCTGGATGACGGGCAAAAATCAGCAGGTGATTTTGACTGAGATGCTGTTATGATTAAGCTTTCTTAAGCAATATTCGCAATTACTTCACAAATCTGCCACAGCTTAATTGCATTTAATCGGTAAGATAATGACAATCAAATTAATCAAGCAACGGTGATTGATTTGATGATCCCCTACTTTTTCTCAAAAATACTCCCAATTATTGAATAAAGCACTAACAAAGCCGCTCAGTTCCCCCAAGCTGAGCGGCTTTATTTTGCGTCTGGACGGCAAAGGTTTATACTAGGAAATGCGCTAGAACAAGAACCTTGACCAAATCAAAAAATGGGAGCGAATATTTTGGACAAGCGAGTATATATTGATAATGCCGGCACCACGCCAATGGCTCCAGAGGTCGTTGCTGAAATGACCGATAAGATGAGCAATGTCTTTGGCAATGCCTCAACGACCAACTATTATGGCCGGATTGCCAAACAGGTATTGGAAGACAGCCGTCATGTGATGGCCAAGTCAATCAACGCTGCTTATGATGATGAGATCGTGATTACCAGTGGTGGAACGGAAAGTGACAATACCGCCATCAAGCAGACGGCATTGGCCCGCGCCAGTGAAGGACGCCATATCATTACGACGCGGTTTGAGCACGAGGCGATTCTACGGCCTTTAGAAGATCTGGAACGGCAAGGGTATGAGGTTACCTACCTTGATGTTGATGAGAACGGTCAGATTGATCTGGCAGAGCTGAAACGGGCGCTTCGTCCTGATACGATTCTGGTCTCGATCATGACGGTCAATAATGAAGTCGGCAGTCATCTGCCAATTCATGAAATCGGTGAGATCGTGGCACCAACCAATGCCTGGTTCCACACAGATGCGGTTCAGGCTTATGGAACCGTGCCAATCGACGTCCAAAAAGACAAGATTGATCTGCTCTCGGTTTCTGGTCATAAGCTGAACGGTCCTAAGATGATTGGCTTTTTATATCGACGGCGGGGCATTAATTTCCCATCGTTCGTCCGTGGTGGCGACCAAGAGCTTAAACGGCGGGCAGGGACTGAAAACGTACCGGCAGCGGCTGGTTTTGCCAAAGCAATTGAGCTGCACCTGGCTGATTTAGAAAAGCAGGCCGCGCGCTATCTGGATTTGAAAAAGCATCTGGTTGATGGACTAGAAGCCAATGGAATCGACTTTGCGGTCAATGGTCGCTTAAACGAGGGAATGGCGCCGCAAGTCATCAGTATCTGGTTTAAAGGTGTCCCCAACGATGCTCTTTTGACGAATCTGGATCTGGATGGCATTGTCGGCGCGGCGGGATCGGCCTGCACGTCTGGCTCGTTGGACCCTTCGCATGTCTTGGTAGCCATGTATGGTCAAGACAGTCCTCGTGTCTGGGAGACGTTAAGATTTAGTTTTGGTATCTACAATACGATTGAAGATGTTGATTGCCTGTTGGCTGCGTTGATTAAATACGTGCCACGGCTTAAAGACAATGGCGATCGGGGACAGCGTTAAGCTGACACTATGTTAAGATAATTAACGTTATGTTCATTAAGAAAATAATATGAGTTGTGAATGGAGTCGCTTGCAACGGCTCTTTTTTTGTAGCTTTAACATAAACCAACTTAATAATAGACAAACTATAAAAAACGTCTTGCATAATCGCTTTGATTTGATATTATAAATGCATTAAGAAATCTCATTTTATTTTAAGAAAGGAGCTTGATAGCAATGGCACCATCAGCAATTGTCCTAACCATTATTATCCTAGTCCTGGTCATTATTATCGTGCGGGCCGTGCGATCAAGAATCCCAGCTTTTTAGCATTGAGATTTCTGTCCACGACGCGCGCCTAAAACCGAAAACGCGGTAGTGGACAAGCATGAATTTAGATCCTCGCTTGACATCCACTGCTTGTTGAATCGGCAGTGGATGTTTTTATTAAAAATAGATGAGAAGAAAGAGGTAATGCATATGGAGCAAGCAGCCAATACCAAACAAGCGAACTTTAGCATGAGTGCTCGTGAAAGGGCCGTACACAAAACAACCGTTAAGGAATACGCCTACAATATTTCTGCCGCGGTTGCCAACGCCATTCTGGTCACACTGGGGATGGGACTGTTGATGCAGACGATTGCCGGTTTTGTTCACTTCCAGCCGCTGTATATGGCCGGAACGCTGGCACAGGATCTTTTAGCCCCAGCCCTGGGAATTGCCGTGGCCGTCGAATTAAGAACGACGACGCTGGTAATGTTCAGCTCAATGATTGCAGCGACGGTTGGTTCCAACGCGGTGCACTTTGTTACGGCGACCAAAGGGGTTGCAGCTGTAACGGCAACGGGTCAGACCGCCGTTCAAGCTGCGGGGACTGGTGTTTTTAGCACGGGACAGCCGGTTTCGGCCGTCTGTGCAGCATTGATTGCGGCACTGCTGGGCAAGTACCTTTCTGGTAAGACGCCTTTGGATATGGTATTGGTTCCATTTGCGGCAACCATGGTCGGGACGCTGGCTGGTCTGGGCCTGGCTGCGGTTGTAACGCCAGCTTTGATTGCCGTCAGTGGATTTATTGCCAAGTCGATGGCAGTCAACCCAGTGCTTGGTTCGGTCTGCATCTCGGTAGTCTGGGCCTTGTTCTTAATGACGCCGGCTTCTTCAGCGGCATTGGCGGTAGCACTGATGCTGGATCCGGTCTCTTCAGCAGCGGCTGCTATTGGCACGACGGCTCAATTCGTTGGCTTTACGGCAATGTCTTGGAAGCAGAACACGGTTGGTGCCAATATTGCTCAATTTGTAGTTACGCCTAAGCTGCAGTTTCCTAATTTGATTGTTAATCCACTGCAGCTGATTCCACCGGTTGTTGCCGCCGCGGTCTGTGCTCCATTGGCAACGGTTCTGTTTAATTTCCGTGCCACTTACACGGTTGGCGGCTTGGGCCTTAACTCGTTTATCGCGCCGATCTACTTCTGGGGGCAGAGTACTGGCTCATTTGTAACCTACGTTGTCTGCGGAATGGCACTGCCAGCATTGATCTCAGTCGTTGGCTTCCAGATCATGAAAAAGATGAAGCTGGTACGAGATGGCGAGATGCATTTGACGGTTCTTTAAGCTTTAATTAATTGTAATAACTCCTCGTCTGGAAAGCAGGGCGAGGAGTTATTTTTTGTTTAAATATGATAAAAATAACATATGAGATTGTGAACAAAGATTGACAAAA
Organism: Limosilactobacillus mucosae; assembly: GCF_013423865.1. NCBI lineage: Bacteria > Bacillati > Bacillota > Bacilli > Lactobacillales > Lactobacillaceae > Limosilactobacillus > Limosilactobacillus mucosae. Next base: position 401,849 of record NZ_CP058954.1, read on the forward strand.
TCAATGATAAAACGCTTGAAATTAACTAAATCAATTGTGAAAGCGGTATCTTCGAAAAATGACAAAAAATTTTTAAAAAAATATTTTAAAAATTAAATATGCATAAATTCCGATTTAATCAAGGTTTAAACGACATTTATGGGTTAAAAACGAATTTATTCATTTTTCAAACATTTTTGATCATAAACGTGATCGGTTGTCAAGGGTAGTGGGGTGGATTTAAAAGTTGCTTGTGTTAGAATAAGCCTTGCAAATAAGTTGAAGAAGGGAAGTTTTACTATGTTTGTTGCTGTTGCTGCTCTCAACCAGGCCGCTCTTTTCGGCGCATTAATTGTTTTTGCCGTCATGGGTCTAGGCAGTTTGTTTGTCGTATTAAAGGATGTGCAGGATAACCTGCCGCAAACGGCCCCCTGGGTAGCAACGACAATCAACATCAGCTGCCTTTTCGTTGAATGCGTGGGCATCGTAATTGCCATTTCCGTTTTGGTATTAGGTGCTCGCTTGGTATTTTAGCCAAACCTGATTAATTGCCGCTGGGATGAAGAATCCCAGTGGCTTTTTTATTGGCCGCGCAGGTTCTTGAAACAGCGGCTGATTGTGCTTGTCGAATTGAATTTGTTTTTGATGCGGACTTGATGGATAATGTAGTTAACCGAAAACGCTTTCTTAAGTCTGTTAATGGGAGGAAAGAATATGAAACGGAAATTCAATCTAATGGCCAGTGCAGTGGTTTTAGCCATGCTGCTAACTGGATGCGGTTCTACAACGACATCGAGTCAAAAGGCTTCATCCAGTTCCAGCAGTACTAAGACGGCCAAGCAGCATTCGTCGGCCAAAAAGACAAGCAAAAAAGCCCAGTCGACAGCAGCTGGCCAATCATCACAAGCCGCGCAATCATCAGCCAGTCAATCAAGTACCAGTAATGGCTCAACATCGTCAGTTGCCAGCTCTTCATCAGCTGCGGCAAAATCAACGACAGATAATTCAGCTGCCGGTCAAACCAAGACCAGTGCAGTCAATCCAGCCGGCAGCGATGCACAGCGTCTGGCAGCTTTTAATCAATCGATCCGCGCGCAGCTGGGGAACGTTCTTTTGCCTACCACGCCAGGACTTGCTACGACTAATGGTCATCTAAACGTTCGCTATTCTGGAAATGCCAATAGCTACACGATCTATTACAGTGTCGGCTACACGGCCAAGCGCTTGAATGATCCAACTTTAAGCTCACAGACGCCTTACCTGATCTTAAGTAAAAAGACTTATGCCAGCAAGGCTGCGGCTGCCCAGGCAATCAGACACTATGATGACAGCAGCACTGCTGGCCTGCCAACCGTTGATCTTGGTCATGGCTTAACGGGGACGATTGACGCGGGGGCTGGTCAGCGCTATCTGACGTGGAAAGAAGGACATTGGCAGCTGACGGTTCATGCCGCAGCAGTGAATGGTGAAGATCCAGTGCCGACTGCACGCCATATTGTTGAATTATTGGAACAATTTTATCTGCCAGCACCAGACGATCGTGGGACGGGGACTTTTGAGGTCAGCGTAGGCGATGGTCAGCGGCCTCAGGTTTTGACCTGGATGCGTGGCAACGTGGTTTATACAATGGAAGCCCACAGCATCGACACCTTGGTTCAAATGGCGGCCAGTCTTAAGTAGTGTCTCTAGATAATAAAAATCGCACTGTCCAGTGGCAGTGCGATTTTTATTTAATCGGTTTTGGCTAATCATTATTTGATTCTGCAGCGGGCTTATCATCTAGAACATGCTTATGCTCAGCCCATGAATAATAGATCCAGGCTACAACACCGAATGCCAATGGTCCGATTGCCGTCCAAAAAGCGGTGGCGTAGTCGTGTTCAAGAATCGGTTCAATGCAGGTGAAGATGATTCCCACGGCCAGTACCAGCCAGACGATCATCGAGACGATCCAGGTAACCGTCATATTCTTGTAGAACACGAATGGGCGCTCCAGATTCTTTTTCATCTTAAAGAATGGAAAGGCCCCTACCAAAAACAGATATGGCGCCGATGATGAAACGTTCATCATATCGGTGAGAATGGTATAGAAGCGTCCCGCAGCATTGCCGCCAAACGAAACAAACAAAATAATGACCGAAACGATGATGACTTGAATCCACATGGCAAATGAAGGCATCTGGTACTTATTCATAGCGGTCAGCTTTTTTGGCAAAAGGCGCGGATCGCATCCTTCAATAAACGACTTGATTGGCGAGTAGGTCATGACAAAAGCTGCTCCCAATCCGCCCAAGACGTCAGTCAGTGCCGTAAAGCGAGCAAAGGCCTTGCCCAGCATGACGCCGACTGCATGAGAGAGCCCCAGCTTTTGTGCCGTTACCAGTCCCATATTGTTGATCAAAACGTATTCAACGTTGGCCAGATCGACTTTTTTGCCACTTAAAACGGCCTGCCAGTTGGTGCAGACTCCGCAAAGAAAAATTACGGCAATGTAGATGAAAGTCATCAAAAACATGGCAATGATCATGGCGCGGGGGAAAGTCCGCTCTGGCTGATCAACCGAGTCAATCACGCCGGCCATCGTCTCCAGACCGCCATAGGCAAACAACGCGTAGACGATAAATGAGATGACGGCAATTGGTGAGACGAACGCGGTATTTGGCGAGTGAATCAGACTGGTGGCCGTCATTGGCTCAGCCAGCTGACCATGTCCCAATATCCATACCAGCAGACTGGCCAGGATAAAGATGATTGAGATGCCCAGCGTAAAAATGCCGCAAAACGAGGAAATCTTGGCAATTTTATCGATTCCTTGAGAGGCAATTAAAGTAACGATGCATAAAAAGACGATTTCCAAAATACCTAATGTCTGATTGGCGCTGAGGCCGAACAAATGCCAAGTCTGCGTTTGATCATGCCCCGAGATCATGGTTGATACCGAAACCAAGAAGAACTGGGTTGACGATACCAGCCAGATGACCCAAGCTGCCAGCCAGATAAAAGTTCCGATAAAGGCTGGCTTTTCACCGATCGAGCCGCGCAGCCATGAGAAGATGCCGCCACGAGCAGCCTTAAATGAAGCGCCATATTCGGCAAACATCAATGCAGAAGGTAAAAAGAACAGCACTGCGGTCACGATATACCAGATGATGCTGGCATAGCCCATTTGATAAAAGGCAGTCAAAGAGTTGCTAAAGCCAAAAATTGATGAAAAAATCATCAAGACCAATGCACCAAGCTTAATCTTGGTGTTGGATGACTGTGAATCCATAGCTGAATTCCTTCTCTCAATAAATATTTATACATTGGGATAAATTATACGCCTGTTTTTTGTTGATGAAGGATAAAAAAGTTCATTAAAAACTTAATTTATCAAAGCTGATTTTAATCGAATCTGAATGGCAGAAAATAAAAAAGCCAGTGGCAGTCACTGACTTATAATCTATTGCACGGTCGTCTGACTGATCAATGGCAGCCTTAAGCCGTGATTATTGATAAATTGAACGCCTTTTACCTTTACGTAGGAATATCCTAGCGACTGGCCCTTTTTGATCGGTGCTTTTAACTGTCCGCTTCGGTTGGTTTTAGCCGTTAAATGGTCATAGATGGTCAAGCGGGATGACTGGTTGGCATCACTGGCGTTTTCCCAGATCGTGATTGAACGGGGGCGCAGCTTGATCTGATGCTTGAAAAACAGAAACTTGACAACGCTTCTTTGATAAAACGATTTGGGCAGAGCTGTTTTTTGCGGAGTCAGACTGCTATTGGCAATCAGCTGATACAGCTTTTGCGTTGCCGTAAAACGGGCATCCGTGCTATCGCCATTGGCATGCAGCACCACCGTTACAATGCGCCGATTTTGGAAAGTTGCCGTGCTGACCAGACAGGCACCGGCAGCATCTGAAGTCCCGGTCTTTAAGCCGTCAATCGTTACGCCGCTGGTCTGATACTGGGAATCCGTCAGCATTTTGTTGATATTGTTGACGGTCGATCCATCCAGTTGAAATGAGGTCTGACCGGCAATCTTTAACAGATCGGGATAATGATTGACCAGATAGGCAGCCATTTTACCGACGTCTTTGGCTGACATCTTGTTTTCGGCGTTGTCATCAATGTTTTTAACGGCCAGATCCTTTAGCTGGCTGTTGGTCAGACCGACGCTGTTAACGATGATAGCATCTTTAATCCCGATCTGCCGCGCCTTTTTCTGCAGCTTTTGGTTGAACTGCGCGGTACTGTCGCCTAAAGCGCCGGCCAGAGCAACCGTTGCACCGTCAGCTGACTTGATCAGTGCGGCTTTGACCAGATCGGAGACGGTGTAAGACTGGCCTTGCGTCAGACTGACATTTGAGTATTCAGGGTCATCGGCAATGGCGGCCACTTTTTGGTTGATCTTGACTTTAGTGTTCCAGCTTAATTGATGCTGGCTGATCTCATCTTCAATGACCATTACCGTTAATAGTTTGCTGATTGAAGCAATTGGCAGCTTTTGATTGATGTTTTGCGAATACAGAATCTGACCAGTCTTAGCATCGATTGCCAAAGCTGCTGCTGCATCCAGCTGATTGGCGTTTATAAACGTTTCGGCATGAACGCTTGGCAGCCAGCTCAGTAAGGCCAGCCAGCAGGTTAGAAAAATAGCGATAAATTTTTTCATTGAACGAAAAGCTCCTAATAGATAATAAACAATTACATCAGCGTCATTTTATCATAACATTAAGCAACAAGATTGAAGATTCGTTGATCAAAACTAAAATTTAGCGTTTGGTTTAGTATTGACAGCAATAAAAAATCGCCTGCTGATAAGCAAGACGATGCGGTTTAGAAAGCTGTGAATTAATAATGATGAGCTGCGGCCTTCAAAAAGATGGTCCGCCCCAGCAGGCAAAGATTAAGCAGCAGAAAGTATCCCCCGAAAACGTAAAGTGAAACTGAATGCAGCAATTGAGGAACAAACAGGCAAAAAAGATTATAGCTGCCGACTATCAAACAGTACAGACAATCGGCCCGCAGCAGATCTTTGAGCCATTTGTGGGTGTTGATCAATCGCCATAATTTCTTTAAAAAATCGGTCAATATTACTTCCCCCGAGCATTATTAGTGCCAATTTGATAAAATAATAGCTGCAGTAGCAAATCCGATTGCCGAAAGATAGGCAATTTTTAAATTGGTGCGCAATTCAGACTCTCCCATCGCTCGAATTTGCTACAATTTTACTACAGAAATAGGAAGAAAGAAAATTGAAATCAAGACATACGATTTACTGGCTGCTTTGTTTGGTTGTAATTATTTTAGGCGGCTTCTATATGTATAATAATCATCTTAAGCAGCCGGCTGCCACCAACAAGACGGTCGCTACGACTGCCAAATCCAAGGCAACCAGTTCTAGTTCCAAGTCTCAAAGCAATATGCGGACACCGATTGACTGGCAGAAATCATCTGAAACCGTTCCGTACCCAGACTTGAGCAAGGTTAAAAATCTTTGGGTCAAGGTCAGCTTAAAAGGCAACCGGACCTATCTTTATGATGGCTCTAAGCTGATCTACACCATGTACAGTTCAGGCGGAGTCTATCAAAAAGATGCTAAGACCGGCAAGATGAAGAGCACTACGCCAACTGGTACTTTTTACGTCCAAGCTGAGCGCGGCGACAGCTTTTATAATCAGGAGCTGGGCGAAGGCGCCAATTACTATGTTTCCTGGCTCAATCATGGCGAATATCTTTTCCACTCGGTTCCTACCAAAGCAGACGGCTCATATAATCTAAAGGAAGCTGCCAAGCTGGGCAAGTCAACAGGTTCACATGGCTGTATTCGGCTGTCGGTTCCAGACGCTAAGTGGATGGAGCAAAACCTGCCTGAGGGTACCAAAGTCGTGATTGCCGATAACTAGCTTTCAGCGGATGCCATAGAATTATAAGAATAAGAAATTAAAATCAGTTTCCCGGTGTGGAGACTGATTTTTTGTAATTAAATTATTGACAAACAGTTTGTAACATAATATATTATAAACAACGATTAATTGTAACTTATTATATTACAAAATGGAGTGATTTAAAATGAGTAAGAAGATTGCCGTTGTTGCTGCTAATGGTCGGGCTGCGCAAAAAATTATCAGTGAAGCCGTTGAACGTGGCTTAGACGTGACTGCATTTGGCCGTCATGAAAACAATACGCAGGCTGCCAGCTATGTTCAAAAAGACGTTTTTGACCTGACGAAGACTGATCTGCAGGGCTTTGACGCGGTCGTAGATGCAGTCGGGGCCTGGGAATTGACGAATCTTTACGTAATTCCCAAGGCAGCTGCCTACCTGGCTGATCTGCTGAAGGGAACCGATACGCGGCTGCTGGTGGTGGGCGGTGCGGGCTCACTGTACGTAAATCCTGAACATACCTCAACTTTGGAACTGCAGCCTGATTTTCCAGATGCATACAAGCCAGTCAGTGCAACGCATGGCTCGGCTTTGGCAATTCTGCGCGCTGCTAAAGACGTTAAATGGACCTATGTTTCACCAGCTGCTGATTTTCAGGCTGATGGTCAAAAGACCAGCAAGTATCTGCTGGGCGGCGAAGAATTCATGCTTAACGATCGCCAGCAAAGCGTGATCTCATATGCTGATTATGCTGTTGCCATGATTGACGAGATTGAAAAGGGCAACCACGTTCAACAGCGGATCTCAGTCGTTGAGGCTTAAGCTGATTAGCAATTCTTGAATCTCTGTAATAAAATACTTTTAAGCAGATTTATAATAAAGAAGTGTTTAAATGCAGATTTCAACTAAATTTACGATTGCAATTCACATGTTGGTGGCAATTGACTACTTTAGCGATAAAGAAACGGTCAACAGCAGCATGTTGGCCGACAGTATTGGCAGCAATCCGGTAATCATCCGGACTTTAATGTCAGATCTCAAACGGGCGGGACTAATTGATACCAAACGAGGACCTGGCAGCATCAAGCTCTTAAAGCCGCTGGATCAGATTACGTTTTATGACGTCTATGTAGCAGTGGAGAAAAACAAAGATGAGCTGTTTAACTTCCACGAACACGTCAATCTGGATTGTCCGGTTGGCCGCAACATTCATCACGCTTTAAGCGATAAACTGTTTAAGATTCAACGGGATTTTGAGGATGATCTAAAGCGGCAAAATGTCGGTGACGTTGAGGCTGATGTCATCAAAGCCATTGCCAGCGAATCTGCTGGTCAATAAAACGTTGATTAAGATTAGCTGATTATGCGAATTGAATAGCGTTATCGCAAGCTTAGCAAAACTCTAAGCAGCTGGAAAACAGCCAGCTGCTTAGAGTTTTTTGATATAAATAAAACAAGCATCCCCGATTGAGAATGCTTGCTGGATAGATTGTCCGCAGTTTCTTTTTTGATACCGTCTGACAGCGGCTGGCAGAAATAAAAAAGTGTTGATATATTGGTACTTTAAACACCTATCAACACTCTTGACCAAGTTATAAATGGAGATGGCGGGATTTGAACCCGCGTCCGAATACATCGCCATTTCGGCGTCTACGTTCATATCTCAGCTATTTAAGGTTCATTGTCTGGAACGCCGCTGATCAGGGCTAACCCACACAACTAGCTTGATTGGTCTCTTCTTGTTGCTTCAAGCCGGAGCAGCAAGCGTAAGTCCACTGTTAGATAAAACCCGGTACTGCACCATGGACGAGCCCAGCCGGATTTACGCATGCTTACTTGTTAGGCAGCGTATGCGTAAGAGTTTGAATTATTGTTTGCAGTTATAATTTGAAACTGAGCGTTTTTACGAAGCCGCAACCTTCGAAACGCAGCCGGAATTCGAACTATACCCGTCGAATCCATAAACATCCCCGTTACAGAATAAATCTTAACATATTTGATTTCTGAATGCACGCGACAAGAATTTCAAGGTCCTGATTAATTTGACAACGGTGCTGAATTTATTAAAGTTTCGCACTTTGGTCACAAAATATTCCTATTGTAGTAGATCAATGCCGTATAATGACTTTTAGAATCAATCAAGAATTACTGACGGGGTGAAGAAAATGAAAATCTTAATGGTGGAGGACAATCAAACCTTATGCGAAATGATGGCAATGTTCTTCAAAAAAGAAAAATGGGAGGCTGGCTACGCGCAAGATGGCGTTAAAGCCGTGGAAATGTTTAAAAAGGATCCAACGGGCTGGGATATTGTCTTGCTGGACCTCAATCTGCCCAAGATGGATGGGATGCAGGTGGCAGCTGAAATGCGCAAAATTTCGCCAACCGTACCGATCATCATGCTGACGGCACGTGACTCGGAAAGTGATCAGGTGCTGGGGCTTGAAATGGGTGCTGACGAATACGTTACCAAGCCATTTAGTACGATCGCGCTGATTGCCCGGATTAAAGCTCTGTATCGCCGCACCCAGCTTAATCAACTCAGCAGCAGCACGCAGCAGATTGCCAGTGACTTTGACGTGCAGACGCCGCATTTCAAGCTGAATTCCAAGACGCGCGAGGCATTTTTGGATGACCAGCAGATCGAAAACCTGACGCCTAAAGAATTTGACCTGCTAAAGACGCTGGCTTCCAAACCGAAACAGGTATTTACCAGAGAACAGCTGCTGCAGCTGGTCTGGAACTATGAATACTATGGTGATGAACGAACGGTTGACGCACACATCAAAAAGCTGCGTCAAAAGATTGAAAAGGCTGGTCCCCAAGTTATTCAAACGGTATGGGGCGTTGGCTATAAATTTGATGACAGCGAGGTTGAAGATCAATGAAGCTGATCTACCGGCAGATGCTGAGCTTTTTTGCCGTCATCTGCACACTGCTGATCATTGTAACCATCTCATTTATCAACGTTACTAATCGAACCTTGTATACTAATACCTGGCGAGAATTGCAGCAGGACGCCGATAGTCTGATTCAAGACTCCATTAAATATGATCAGACAACGCGCCAGTTTAAGGGATTAAAGACGTCATCGCTGAAAAGCAATGCGAATCTTTTAGCACGGCAAAACGTGCACTTTGCGATTTATGATGCCGACCAGCAGAAAATTTTTGCCAGCAACGGCTATACGGCGACACTGACCAAAAAAGAATGGCAGGCCCTAAAGCAGGGGAAGACGATTCAAAAGAAAATCGACCATCCCCGTTTGGACGTTTCCGATAAAAACAGAACAAAAGAAAAGTCAAAGCCAGGTCCGCATCCAAGCATGACCGATATTTTAAGACCGTATTTTTATCAGGGAAAGCTGGTCGCGGTAGTATCAATTGGGACTTTTGTATCAACGGTTGAGCAAAGCCGGCACCAGATCCTTAACAATCTGCTGGCAACGTTTGTAATTGCAATGCTGGTGGCACTGGTGGTCAGTTATCTCTTGGCCCGCTCAACCACGCAGCGGATCAGTAAAATGCGCCGAGCAACGCACCAGATCGCACGCGGCAACTATAAAGTGCATATTGATACTCAATCTAATGATGAACTTGATGACCTGGGCCGCGACTTCAATCAGATGGCAGATGCACTGCAGGCATCACAAGAAGAGATTCGTCAACAAGAAGAACGGCGGCGGCGCTTTATGGCTGATGCAGCTCATGAAATGCGGACGCCTTTGACCACGATCAATGGCTTACTGGAAGGCCTAGCCTACGATGCGATTCCAGAAGAGGATAAAAAGCATAGTATTCAATTGATGCAAAATGACACGCGGCGCTTGATTCGTCTGGTCAACGACACGCTGGACTATGAAAAGATCCGGACTAATCAGATTTCAATGGATCGCAAAGTCTTTGATGCAACGGCAGTGATCAACAATCTCCAGGCTCAGCTGCGAAAAAAGGCCAAGGTGCAAAATGATGAGCTGGCTGTGGATCTGCCTAAGGTTCTGCGGGTCTATGCCGATTATGACCGGTTTGTCCAGATTATGTTTAACATCATCCAAAATGCCATTCAGTTTACGAAAAATGGCAAAATTGAGATTTCCGGTCGGCGACTGCCAAAAGGAGCTGAGTTTGCGATTAAGGACAACGGGATTGGGATGACTAAAGAGCAGACGGAACAGATCTGGGAACGCTTCTATAAAGCTGATCGCTCACGAATGAACACGCAGTATGGTGAATCAGGACTTGGTTTGGCGATCGTCCATCATTTAGTTGAGCTGCATGGGGGAACAATCAAGGTTGCCAGCGAATTAGGCAAGGGAACGACTTTTACGCTCTTTTTCCCTGATCGCGAATATGCCCCGCATGCCATTACACCGCACAGTGAAGATGATTAAATTGCGTTTTGGAAAATATAATTGCAAACCTTTTCAATTTTAGACCAACTTTTTGAGTAATCGCTTGCAAGGCCGATGGTAAACGCTTTTAGGATATCGATACCACCAATAGTTTTACTAACTTTTTGAATGTAAATACTTGTGAAAACGATTGCATTAAGGTATAGTTATTTTTCGTAAAGTTTTTAACTACTTTTATCGAAATTTTTAAGAGAGAGAGATTTTGATTATGGCTTATCTTATTGCTTTAATTCCAGCGTTGGGCTGGGGTTTTATGCCACTGATTACTGGTAAGGTTGGTGGATCAGAAGCCAACCAGATTTTTGGGATTGGCGCTGGCGCTTCATTGGTTGGTTTGGTTGCCTTTTTGATCATGCATCCGCAAGTAAGCATGAAGGCATTTTTGTTCTCATTGCTTTGCGGGGCACTGTGGTCAACGGCTCAGGTTGGTCAGTTCGTTTCATTTAAGCGAATCGGGGTATCCAATACGGTGCCGCTGTCAACTGTCTTCCAATTGGTTGGTAACTCAATCATCGGGGTGCTGATTTTCGGCGAATGGCACTCGGCACGGGCACTGACGATTGGCTTTATCGCATTGGCAATCGTGATTATTGGGGCAATGATGACCTCGTTTACCGATCGTTCCAATGGTCAAAACGTTACGACCAAGGATGTTTTGTTCCTGCTGGCAACGACGATTGGTTACTGGATCTACTCATCGTTCCCTAAGATGCCGATCCTGGCGCATGAAGACTCAGTCGGCATCTTCTTGCCAGAAGTACTGGGGATCTTATTAGGAGCCATCATCTATGATCTGGCTTCAGGCAATGCAAAGGCCTTTACGCAAAAAGAACAGTACACCAATATTCTGGCTGGTATCTCATGGGGGATTGCGGCATTTGCCTACATCTTCGCGGCTCGGATGATTGGGGTTACGGTTGCCTTTGTCTTCACCCAGTTGAACGTGATTATCGCAACGTTTGGCGGAATCTTGATCCTGCATGAGCACAAGAGTCCACGTGAATCAAAATTTACCTTCTGGGGAATCGTTTTGATCGTAATCGGCAGCATTGCAACCGCATTTGCCTAAACAAAAATAAAGATAAGAGAGAAGCAGGCTTGCTTTTCTCTTTTTTTATACAATAATTAGTTTATAATTCATTTAAAAACGGGTAAACTAGAGATAGTTTAAAATACATACTAACCTAGAAAGGGGACTCTGACATGAAAAACGATAGTCGCAGCCTGGTCCGAGTAGCGAATCGGCAGCTGGTACTACAGCAGCTGTTCAATCATCCTGCCACGACTCGGGTTGACATCGCTCGTGAATTAAAAATCAATAAATCAACCGTTTCAGCAATTTATAATGAACTAAATGATGAAGGCTTCATTGAGGAACTGGGACAGGGTGAGTCGACCAATCGTGGTGGACGCAAGCCGAATCTGGTCTGTTTGAACAAGCGATATGGCTTTGTGGCCAGCTTTGAAATCGGTACTGGTCATCTGCGGGTTATGTTCAGCTATATTAATGGCGAGATCATCAGCTATGAGCAGATTGCATTGGAAAAACGCGATATGCTTTTAATCATGCAGACAATCAAAGAAGTGCTGCAGAAGATGGAACAAAACGATGATACGATCCATGGCTTGTTGGCAATCGGCTTTTCCGTTCATGGTATCGTTGACCATAATCAGATCGTTGACGCGCCATTTATCAGTACGAATGGCATTGACCTGGCCGCCTATTTTGAAAATGAATTTCACGTCCCGACGATTTTAGAGAATGAAGCCAACCTGGCCGCGATTTTTGAGCGTGATTTTGGCGATCGGGAATCATACCGCGACTTGTTGGCGATCAGCATTCATCGTGGCGTCGGTGCCGGAATCATTGCCAATCAGCAGCTGTATCGCGGCTTTCATGGTCGAGCTGGCGAAATCGGCCGCAGTCTGGTCGTTGGTCAGGATGGACAGCTGGTCAAAGTTGAGGCGCTCTGCTCTGAAGATGCGATTCTGACTCAGATTGCCCAGGCAAAAGGATTAGATAATCTGCGGCCAGCACAGCTATACGAGCTGTATCGGCAGCATGATGAAACTGTCATTCGCGTGATTGCCCAGGCAATGGGAAATCTGCAAAAGTTGGTTTACGATGCGATCGTCAGTTTTGGCCCGCAGGCGGTCTACTTTGATTCACCACTGTTTGATGAGATGCCTGAATTATACCAGCATTTGCGCGACTGGCTGCAGGCTCATCAGATCGATGTTCCGCTGCAGATGATCAAAGGTTCTGAAATGGCATCGCTTTTAGGCGCCAGCTCAATGGCCATCCATCGTTTTTTAGATATGGATCGCTATTCGTTGACGCTGAAATGGCCTAAATCAGTTTCCAATATTAAGTAAAAACACGTCTCCGAGCATGACAGCTCAGTGAGACGTGTTTTTTATCAGCGAGGAAGCTGTAGGACTGCCGCAATCTGATCAGCAGGTGCCTTTAGGATGGCAGGCGCGCCGATTGTTTTGACGTAGACTAAGTTTAAGTAGCCATTATGATTTTTCTTATCGTGTTTGATTAGATCCAAGACCTTATCAGAGGCCAGCCATGGTGAAGTTGTTGGCAGACCAACTGCTGCCAATCGGTCTTTAATTTTTTTGGTTACGCCAGGTGCTGTTTTGCCTTCGTTTTCAAAGGCTTGACAAATCGCAACCGTGCCAATGCTGACCGCTTCACCATGGCGTAACTCACCGGCAGATAAAGCTTCAACCGCGTGACCGATTGTATGGCCAAAATTGAGCAACTGTCGCTGACCACTTTCTTTTTCATCGCTCATGACGACTTCAGCTTTAAATTGGATGGAATATTTGATTAGTCCTAATGCATGTTCCAAGATTGCTTCAGGAGTGTCAATTTGTTCAATTAATTGCCAAAAATCACCACCAACCATTGCGGCGGCTTTGACGATCTCGCCATAGCCTTCCACTAGATCGCGGGGCGGCAGTGTTTTTAAGGTTTCCGGATCAATCAGCACCAGATCAGGTTCGTAAAAGGCACCAACAATATTTTTGGTCGTTCCTAAATCAACGGCAGTCTTGCCACCAACTGAACTGTCAACCTGAGCCAGCAGCGATGTTGGAATTTGAATCAGGGAAATCCCCCGCATGTAAGTAGCTGCCAAAAAGCCTGCTAAATCACCTGTTACGCCACCGCCAAGCGCAATTACCGCATCATCACGATTAAAATTAGCCGCCACCAATTTTTCGCTTAGTCTTTGGAGCTGTGACAGCGATTTTGAAGCTTCACCGGCTGGAAAATCATAGCAGTGGACCTCAAAGCCGTGTGCGGTCAGTTGGGCAGCCAAGTCAGCCTGATAGAGTGGCGCAACGTTGTCATCGCTGATCAGCGCTACTTTTCGCGCAGACCAGATTTTGGCGATTCGCTCCCCGGCCGTTTTTAACAAACCCGGTTCAATTAAGACTTGATATTGTTGATTGGCTAAAGATACCGTGATTTTTTCCATGATAATTCCTTCTTTGATTATTCAATCGACTGCAAAGCTTGGCGGACCGCACTCGTTTTGACTACCATTTCGTTAAATTCATTTGGTTTTAAGGCTTGCGCGCCATCAGAAAATGCATGGGCTGGGTCATCATGAATTTCAACAATCAATCCGTTGGTACCAGCAGCAACACCTGCCAAGGCAAGCGGCGTTACAAATTCAGTATGACCAGCAGCATGGCTTGGGTCAGCAATTACGGGGTAGTGGGTCAACTTTTGTAAAACCGGGATGACACCAACATCAAAAGTATTGCGCGTGTATTTGTTGTCAAACGTTCGAATCCCACGTTCAACGATCATAATTTGGTGATTTCCACCAGCAGCAATGTATTCGGTTGCGTTCAAGACGTCATCAACCGTTGCTGACATTCCACGCTTTAACATTACCGGTTTACGGGTTTTTCCAACCGCCTTTAGAAGAGAAAAGTTTTGCATGTTGCGGGCACCAATCTGAAAAATATCAGTGTAGGCTTCAACCAGCGGCACCTGCTCAACATCCATGACTTCTGTTACCACATCCAATTCTAGTCGATCGGCTGCATTTCTCAAGGCAATCAGACCTTCTTTGCCTAATCCCTGGAATGAGTATGGTGAGGTGCGAGGCTTGAAGGCGCCACCGCGCAGAACGGTTGCACCAGCATTTTTAACGACTTGCGCCATTTTTAAAATATGTTCGGCAGATTCTACTGAGCAAGGTCCAGCCATTAAGGTAAAGTTCTTTCCGCCAATAGTTGAGTGTGGCGTTTTAATGATCGTATCTTCGGGATGGAACAAGCGGGATGCTTGAACGGCGGCTGGAACATCGGTAATAATTTCTTGAGCAGCGGTTTGTTCGGCTGGGGTAAGGTCGCTTGGATCGGCATTTTGAATGGCAACACGATTGTTATGGACAAAAATTTCATGCTGACTGCCGAAATGCTGCTTTAATTCTTCAATTGCTGCTTTTGCTTGATCATTTTTTAATACGATAATCATAATAAACGCTCCCTTGTTAATCAATTCAAAAACCCTCATGATGTTAAAACACCATGAGGGTTCGCGCTTGCATTTATATGCTGGTTGGAGCGGAGCCGATTACATAGTGCTTTAACAAAACATCTGCCATGTAATCGGTAATTACAAACTATTATCAATCACATAGACTGTTAGACCAACGCCAACAACCTATGTCGTGTCAGCGTTAATATGATTGATAATAATAGCTAAATCGTGCGTTTGTAATTTTCATAATGCTGCTCCTTAATTTAAGTATTTCCTAAAGGTTGAATCGAGTATATATTATGAGAAAAGCAAAGTCAACTCTAATTTTATTTTAATCTATAATCATCGTTGTTTAATCAATGAAATAAATAAGTGCCTTGAAAATAGAATGGTAATAAGAAAACTCACTTTATTTTTTTAAGAAACTGGATGATGCCAGAATCAGCACCATGCTGTTAAGCGCAATAAAAAAGCCCGACAATAAAACTGCCAGGCAAAATACTTACTATCGATATATTGAGAGGGTTTAGGATTCAGCAAGTAAGATTAAATTTAGATTTAAGATTTGAGTGGGATTTTGAATAATGACTGAGATTAGTTCTTGGAACCAGCGTGGTCACGCAGCGTCTGTTCAATATCTTCCAAAGACTTGCCACGGGTTTCAAAGACTTTGGCATGGACGAACCAAATACCGAAGAAGCAAAGGACGCCATAGCCGATAAACAGACTACCCGTACCGAAGAAGTCCAGCAAGGTTGGGAAGGTTAATGAAACAATCAGGTTGGCAGTCCAGTTGACCACGGAACCAAATGAGTTGCCCAGGCCACGAATATTAAGTGGGAACATTTCACCAAACATGACCCACATAACAGGACCCCAAGTACCAGAGAAGAAGGCAATGTAAATCGTCATGGCAACGACACAGATGACCGCCGCAGCCTTTGAACCGCCAGAGAATTTCATCCCGGCACTCATGACAAACAATGAGATCCCCATGCCAAGACCACCATAGATCAGCATCTTCTTCCGATCAACCTTATCCATGATGGAAAGAGCAAAAGCGGTGACCAGTACGTTAAAGGTCCCAATCCCAATGTGAGCCAGCAGCGCAGCGTTAACACCGAAACCAACATCAGTGAAGATCGTTGGTGCGTAGTAGAGCACGGTGTTGCAGCCCATGACTTGTTGGAAAACGGCTAGGCCGATTGCAGCGATTAAGGCTGGCCGAACCATTGGACCAAACAGTTCTTTTAAGCCACCATTTTTCATGTGGACCTGCTGTTCGATCTGCGTCATATCTTTGTCGACAATGCCTCTGTTATTTTGGTTCATGTTCATCAAAACAGCCCGTGCGTCGTCTTCACGACCAATCTTAACCAGATAACGAGGGGATTCTGGCAAGTAAAGGGCACCAAAGAACATGATGGCAGCAGGGATAGCGGCAAAGCCAAGCATCCAGCGCCAACCAGTGTACATGTTTTCAAACGACCAGTTGGTGATGTAGGCAACCAGAATACCAGTCATAACCATTAATTGGAACATACTAGAAACCATGCCCCGCTTGTCGGCTGGCGAAAGCTCGGCTAAGTAGGTAGGAACCATTGAAGATGATGCCCCAACGGCCAGACCTAACACGATCCGAAAGCAGAGCAGCGACCAGAATCCTTGTGAGAATCCAGAGCCCAGTGCGCCAATAAAAAAGATAACTGATGACAATAATAGCAGCTTGCGACGACCGTACTTATCAGACGATGGCCCGATAAATAATGAACCTAAGATGGCACCCAGCAGTACCGCGGAAACGATCCAGCCTTGTTCCCAAGTTCCCAGGTGCATCTGTTTTTGAATAAACAGAATGGCCCCAGAAATAACACCAGTATCGTAACCGAAGAGCAAGCCGCCGAGGGCCCCGAAAAAGTAAATAAAGCCCGCAGATACTTTGCGCATGATTACACAACTCCTTAACTATAAAACACTCCTATTGCTTTGGTTGGTTTAAAACTAAAACCAACCTGCGAATATAATATAACCGCTTTCAAAAATAAAAGCAAGCAAAATTTGCAAAATAGTCACGTGAATTTTTAGTGAAAAACCTGGAAACAGCTTTTTAGAAAATTACTGCTGACGATGGGACCTTTTTTCTTCATTATATATTTTAAAAGTCGTTGTTTAGGATCAGCTGATTCTGAACTTTTTTGCTAGAAAGGGTTTACAAAACAGCAGGCATGGTCTATATTAAAAGTCGTAAGTTAGTTGTTTATTCAAACTAATAAATTTCAGGAGGCCCATATTATGAGTGATTTATGGCAAGGTATTGATAAAGTTAAGTATGAAGGTCCACACAAAGGCCTGAACTCACGTCTGGCATTCCAATACTACAACCCAGAAGAAGAAATTCTGGGCAAGAAGATGAAGGATTGGCTGCGGTTCTCAGTTGCCTACTGGCACACGTTTGACCAGCGGCTGGTTGACCCATTTGGTGATGGCACGGCGGTTCGTCCATATGACAAGTACACTGACCCAATGGACAATGCTTTGGCAAAAGTTGACTATGCTTTTGAATTCTATGACAAGCTGGGTGTTGACTACTTCTGTTTCCACGACCGCGACTTGGCTCCAGAAGGCGACACGTTGCGTGAAACCAATCAGAATCTGGACAAGGTCATCGACAAGATCGTTGAATACCAAAAGACGACTGGCATGAAGGTATTGTGGAACACGTCCAACCTGTTTACCAATCCTCGTTTCTTGGCTGGTGCCGGTACTGCTCCATCTGCTAAGATCTACGCTTATGCTTGTGCTCAACTGAAGCACAGTCTGGAAGTCGGCAAGCGGGTTGGCGCTGAGAACTACGTCTTCTGGGGTGGCCGTGAAGGTTACGAATCACTCTGGAACACTGAAATGAAGCGTGAACAATCGCACATTGCCAAGTTCTTCCACATGGCTAAGGACTACGCAAACGAAATCGGCTTTGATGCTCAAATGCTGCTGGAACCTAAGCCAAAGGAACCAACGACGCACCAATACGACTTCGACGCTGCTACGACGCTGAACTTTATGAAGGAATACGGCCTGGACAAGGACTTCAAGCTGAACCTGGAAGGCAACCACGCTAACCTGGCTGGTCACACTTACCAACACGAAATTCGCGTTGCACGTGAAGCCGGCATGCTGGGTTCACTGGACGCCAACCAAGGTGACAAGCTGATCGGTTGGGACATCGACGAATTCCCATCCAATCTGTACGAAGCAACGGCTGCAATGTACGAAGTCGTTGAAGAAGGTCAAATTGGCCCTCACGGTGGTCTGAACTTCGACTCCAAGCCACGTCGTACTTCCTGGAAGCCAGAAGATCTGTTCTACAGCCACATTGTTGGTATGGACACGTTTGCTGCCGGTCTGCGCGTTGCCGCTGCCCTAAAGGAAGACGGCTACCTGGACAAGGTACTCAAGGATCGTTACGCATCATGGGACGAAGGTCTGGGCAAGTCCATCGAAGAAGGCAAGGAAGACTTCAAGTCGATCGAACCAACCGTTCTGGACACGCCACAAAGCGAACTGCGGGCTGCTACGCAATCTGACCACCTTGAACAGGTTAAGGACACGATCAACCACTTCATGATCGAAACGCTGGCTAAGTAATCACTTGAAACTCTAACAATATAATAGAAAGGATTCGCATCGCCGCAGATGGCTGCGGATCCTTTTTTCTTGGAGGAAAGACTATGAATGAATACGTAATTGGGGTCGACTTGGGGACCAGTGCCGTTAAGGTTTCGGCAATGGATCGCTCAGGCAAGATCGCCGCTCAGCAAAGCTACGACTATCCACTGAGTCAGCCTAAGCCAGGCTACAGTGAGCAGAACCCACAAGACTGGCTGTATGGGACAACAATTGGCATTGACCGGATGATCTTAAAAGATGGCATTAAAAAAGAAGAGATCAAGGGCATATCATTCTCTGGTCAAATGCATGGGCTGGTACTTTTGGATGCGGACAATCAAGTTCTGCGGCCGGCTATTTTATGGAACGACACGCGCACGACCAAGCAGTGCCAAGAAATCATGGATAAGCTGGGTGATCGTTTTGTTGACATCACCGGCAATAAGCCACTGGAAGGTTTCACGCTGCCTAAGCTGCTGTGGGTTAAAGAAAATGAGCCGGAAATCTGGGCGAAGGCGAAGACGTTTTTGCTGCCAAAAGACTATGTTCGCTTCTGCATGACGGGTAACCTGGGGATGGATTATTCGGATGCCACGGGGACGGTGCTGTTAGACATCAAGGAAGGTCAATGGAGCCAGGAAATCTGTGAGGCCTTTGATATTCCAATGAGCATGTGTCCACCATTAATGAAATCAGTTGACTATGCTGGCAATGTTTCCGCCAGCTATGCAATGTTTTCGGGCCTTTCGACTGCTACCAAGATCTATGGTGGTGGCGGTGATAATGCCTGTGGTGCGGTTGGTGCCGGCATCTTGCATCCAAACATGGTTATGTCTTCAATTGGGACTTCGGGCGTTGTGCTTAAATATGAAGAAAATGCCAACGTTAATTACCATGGCCAGATTCAATATGAATGCCATGCAATTCCAGACACCTACTACTCAATGGGTGTTACGTTGGCAGCCGGTCACTCGCTAAACTGGTTTAAGCATAAGTTTGATCCAGACGAGGACTTCTCGACGATGGTTGAAAAAGCCTCCAAGCGGCCACTGGGTGCTAATGGTCTGATCTTTACGCCTTACGTAGTTGGTGAGCGGACGCCATATGCTGATGCTGATATTCGCGGCAGCTTCATTGGCGTTGACAGCATGCAGGATCGCTATGACTTCTGCCGAGCCGTTATGGAAGGAATTACCTTTAGTTTCCGGGATATCTTGAACATCTATGATCAAAACGGTCAAGAGTTTGACACGGTTGTAGCAATCGGCGGTGGGGCCAAGAGCGACTTTTGGCTTCAGATGCAGGCCGATATCTTCAATAAGAAGGTCGTTGCCTTAACCAATGAACAAGGGCCTGGTTTGGGGGCCGCCATGATTGCAGCAGTTGGCCTGGGTTGGTTTGAGTCTTTGCAGGAATGTGCCAAGGAGTTCGTTCACTTTGGCAAGGAGTACCTGCCAAAGCCGGCCAATGTCGCCAAGTACGATGAACTGTATGCAATCTACCACCAAGTCTATGATCAGACCAAAGACCTGTGCCATGCTTTATTGAACTTCCGTCGTGAAGACTAGCTGGTTGGTCCAATCCTTAAAACTTATTTCATCAATTAACAGCTTAAAAACTCATTTGCATCATTAAAAAGCGCCATGCAGACTGCCATTAGGGCAATTCTGTATGACGCTTTTATGGTATTTGATTTTTTCTACTATTATATAGGATCAAAAAAGCAGACAAACAGCGATCAGCGAATCAAGCCATTTGTCTTTATAAGATGATCATAATTAATATAGTGGATGAAAAAGCAGACAAACAGCGACCAATCGATCAAGCTATTTATCCTTATAAGATGATCATAATTAAACCGAATTCGTAGACAGGTTAACGGACTTGTCTAAGCCGAGTTAACAGCAAAATTTGTGAAATGAGTTTTGCCCATTGTTAAAAACAATCGGCAAAACGATAATAACCAATATTCTATTTATCAATGAGTATGAGCAGGGAAAAACAGAATTGGGGTGTTTTATAGTCAATGGCTGATTTTAATAAAGAGAGCTAAGGAAATAGTCAGCCTGACAGCCTAAAGACAGACTGATTCGATATGAATTAAAATCAGCAGTATATTGATTTTCCCTAGCTCATGCTATTATTTTATGTAATCGCTAACACAGTAACTTGAAGATTAGAATCATTTTTTGAATAAAGGACGGATTAGAATGGAAATGGTAACTGAGTATCTAGAGTCACTAGGGGTACCGGCTACAATCTGGGAGTACGATCGTGGCCAGTATAGCTTGCAGTTTCGCCAAGGTAAGCTATTATTGATGGACTATCTAAAAATCCTGCGCCGCTGCCCACATAAAACGCTGCAGTTTTTGCGGCACAGTCAAAATCTTTACAGCTGCCTAATGTGGCATGATCAAACAGTTGTCTTTTTTGGCCCAGTGATTGTCAACGTCAGTCAGCGCTATCAAAATAACAATGCGATCAGCAGTCATGCCGTTATGTATATGCCAAAGCTGCTGAAGACGGTTTATCTGGAAGAAAAACAGTTTTTGCAGCAGATTTTGGTGTTGGGACGGTTATTAGAACTGCCGATCGATTTTGAAACCATTAGTGACGAATTTCATCAAGCACGTATTTCAAGAGACCTTGATGCCCAATTACTGAAGCTGCGGATGAGCAGTGAGGGAGGTCACGTTAGCTATCTGTATGAGCGAGAAGTCAAAAAAGCAATTGCGCAGGGAAATCTGGCTGCCTTGCCGATTATATTCTCTAAAAACATCAATTCGGGGCGGATCGGCATTTTAGCAGACAATCAAGACGCACTGCGCAACGTTAAAAACTGGGGTATTATCTCGGTTTCCGTAAATCTGCGCGCGCTGTTTCAAGTTGGGCTGGATTATGAACTGGTATATTCGCTGAATGATCAATACGTACGACATATCGAATCGTTGACGTCCTACAATGAAGTGCTGGCGGCAATTGAGGCAGCAGATGTGGATATGGCCACACGCTGCCGTGAGATGGTTGATGCCAAGATGACTGCAGCCGTCAGCAAAGTCTTTTGGCAGCTGATGAGTGATCCGATTACGGACCAAAGTATCGATGAGTTGGCAATAGCGGTAGGATTGTCCAGTCGCTATCTTGGCAGCCAGTTTAAAAAACAGGTCGGGGTCAGCATCAGCCAATTTAAACGCCTGGTTCAGATCAATCATGCAATTGAGGATCTGATCGGTACCAATCTGTCAATGGCTGAACTCGCTGAACGCTATGATTTTTCTGATCAGGCCCATTTCTCACGCGTTTTTCATGCCTTAACCGGGATAACGCCTAAAGAAGCCCGTACTGATGCCGCTAAAATTGCCGATTGGAATCTTTACGACTATCTATTTTAAAAATAGTATGAAAAATAAATCATATGTATTTTTAAATTTTATTACTAAGTGACCGCGTTTTTGTCAGCGGTCATTTTTTGTTGACGCTATATGAAGAAAAGAGCTCGATTATTTTAGCGAAATTAAAAATTCTAACTCAGGAATGATAAAAAAAATTGATTTTTAGGGTAGCGTTTTCAAAAAGGCTATGTTAGATTTTGGTCGTTGGTTGAAAACACAAACTAACGTGCAGCGCTGCACCTGTTTGAATCAAATCTACAAGAGGTGTAAAAACTATGGACAAGCCACAAAACAAGCAAGTCGATGAGTTCGCCAAACTGTCCTGGGGCGAGCGAATTGCATATGGTGCCGGTGACTTGGCACAAAATCTGATTTTTGGGACGATTGGCTCAATGTTGCTGTTTTATCTGACAACGGTTTTTGGAATCTCAGCAGCTGTTGGGGCCACGATTTTTCTGATTGTTCGCTGGGTCAATGTTTTTTGGGATCCTTGGGTTGGAACGGTTGTCGATAAAAGTCACTTTAAGCACGGCGGCAAATACAAGCCATTTTTGATTTATTTTGGAATTCCGCTCACGATCTGCTGTGCCATGCTGTTCTTGCCAATTCCAGCCGTCCGCGGCAATGTTGCCTATGCATTCTTGATGTACCTGGCAACGGCGCTGATCTACTCATTCGTTAATATTCCTTACGGCTCGCTGAATGCTTCGCTGACGCGGGACAACGATGAGATCTCTACTTTAACGACGGTTCGGATGACGGAAGCCAATATCGGTAATCTTTTGGTCTACACGTTCCTGCCATTGTTCGTTCAAATGGCATCCCCTGCCAAGCATTTAAAAGACATCGGGATGTTTGGCATCAAGCTTAATTTAGGTAACTATGCCTCGCCACACGCTGCTGGTGCCTACTTCCACGTTATGTCAATCTATATGCTGATTGGTTTTATTCTGCTGCTCTGCACCTACTTTGGCGTTCATGAACGAGTGCTGCCGACTGAAGAAGAAACGGCTTCCGTTAAGTTTTCTGACCTTTGGAATGAGCTGCGCCGCAACAAGCCGCTGCGGGTACTAGGCTGCTTTTTCCTGGTTGGCTTTACCTTCATGTTCTTTGGCAATACGGTTTGGCCATTCTTTGTTCAATACAACATTGGCCACTCGGAATGGATGGCTTCAATCAATCTGATTGGTTCGATTCCAGGGATCTTCTTAGTTTTCTTATGGCCAATCGTTCGGCGCAAGATCGGCAAAAAGGGATTCTTCCAACTGTTCTTGGGAATGTTTATCGTTGGGACGCTGCTTCTTTGGGTATGGTCATGGCCACAGTTTAAGAACAGCATTGCCCTGGGCTACATTGGTCGCTTTATCATGCAGTGGGGAATTACGGCCGCTACTGGCTACATGTGGTCACTGGTTCCAGAAGTCGTTTCCTATGGTGAATGGAACTCAAAGAAGCGGGTTGCTGGGATTATCAATGCCTTGATGGGACTGTTCTTCAAGATTGGTCTGGCACTTGGCGGGATCATTCCGGGCTACATCAACGCGGCCTGTCATTTTGACGGCACAAAGGCTACCCAATCAGCAACAGCCTTGAATGGGATTACGATTTCAATGATCTGGCTGCCAATTGTTTTGGCAGTTGTTGGCATGTGGGTTATCAGCAAGTATTCATTGTCTGATGCTGAAGTCGACAAGATTAATCACGAAATTGAAGATCGTCGCCAAACTGAAGAAAAGTAGCTGTCTTAAGGCAGAAATGACGGAAAGGATGAAAATTTATGAAAATCTATGTTGATGCGCAGGCGCCATTTGATGGTGATGGAAGCAAGCATCGTCCATTTAAAACGATTCAAGCAGCCGCAGATATCGCAATGCCAGGCGATAAGGTGCGCGTTTTTCCAGGCATTTATCGTGAAAACGTTAATCCTAAGCATGCGGGCACGGCAGATCAGCGCATCGCCTACGAGGCGGTTGAGCCGTTAAAGGCCATTATTACTGGGGCGGAAGTCGTTAAAGGCTGGGAAAAAACTGCAGATGGCATTTGGCAGGTAAAAATCCCCAACAGTATGTTTAGTGAGCGCAATCCATACACAACCAAGATTTTTGGTGACTGGTTCGATGCACGAATCCTGGCTCATACCGGTGAGGTCTATCTAAACGATAAGGCCTTGTATGAAGTCAACACGTTGGCTGAGGTAAAGCAGCCCGTTCGCAATGAAAAATCATGGGACCCAGATTTTACGATCTATACCTGGTATACGGAACAAGATGCTGATACGGATGAAACGATTATCTATGCCAACTTCCATGATTTCGATCCCAACCAGGAAAACGTGGAGATCAACGTGCGTCAAAGCTGTTTTTACCCACAGGCTGAAGGAATCGGCTACATTACCTTAAAAGGATTTGGCGTTACCAAAGCGGCGACGCAATGGGCGCCACCAACGGCTTACCAAGAAGGGATGGTTGGTCCACACTGGTCAAAAGGATGGATCATTGAAGAATGTGAGATTTCGCATTCCAAATGTTCTGGTATCTCGCTTGGCAAGTATCTGCAGCCAAACAATGACAACAAATGGTCCAAGTGGAAATATAAAGATGGTACTCAGACTGAGCGTGACGTGATCTGTCAGGCATCTTATGAAGGCTGGGATAAAGAACATATCGGCTCGCATATTGTTCGTCGCAATCGTATTCATGATTGTGGTCAAACCGGGATTGTTGGTCATTTAGGCGGCGTCTTCTCCTTAATTGAAGAAAACGACATCTACAACATCAATATTCGTCAAAATCTGGTGGGGGCCGAAATTGGCGGAATCAAGATGCATGCTGCCATTGACGTGATCTACCGTCACAACCACATTCACCACTGTACGCGCGGCTTATGGCTTGACTGGCAGGCACAAGGAACACGGGTCACACAAAACATCTTTGATCACAACTCCTTACCTGAGCATTTTGAAGTCGGCGAAGAAAATGTAGGCGATGTGCTGCAGGGCCTTGGTGAAGACATGTGGGTAGAGGTTTCCCATGGTCCAACGCTGATTGATAACAACCTGTTCCTTTCTGAGCGTTCAATTCGTTTTGCTGCGCAGGGAATTGCCATGGTGCATAACTTGATTGCTGGCAGCTTTACCGCGGTTGGTGTTGGTACGGACAATAATTCTGTCAACCTGCCATCCAATCGCTTTACGCCATATCATGAACATCACGGTACCAAGGTAATGGGCTTTATGACATTCCAGCATGGTGACAATCGTTTCTACAACAACATCTTCGTTCAGCAAGAGCTGCGGCCGGAAATGCAAAAACTGGCTGAACTGATGCATGACAAGCCAGATGCCTGGGATACCTATAACTTTAAAGTCGGTACTCGGCCATTTGAAGAATATCCAACGTTTGAGGAATGGAATCGCCAGTTTGATGGCTATTGCGGAATCTACGCGCCAAACAGCGATCACTACTACAACCACCTGCCAGTATGGAGCGCGGGCAATGCCTACTTTAACGGTGCCCAGTCATGCAGCAAAGATCAGAACCGATTCGTTGATGAAAAGGATCAAGTCGTCCTGGAATTGGAAGAACGAGCTGATGGCCTGTATCTTAAGACCAATCTGGCTGACTTCCTCCCTCAAAACAACGATGCCAAGATTGCAACCGCTACGCTGGGGATGGCATTTGAACCAGAAGAACGCTATGAAAACCCTGATGGCACGCCAATCGTCTTTGATGCTGATTTCTTTGGCAACCATCGTGACGGTGCTAAAGTAACGGCTGGTCCTTTGGTTAAGTTCAAAGCCGAGCAGCGTGTGTTCTAAAAGCTTAATTCAAAATTAGCTAATCTTACGGATTAATTAAAAAGCGCTTCGTCATTTTGAAATGGCGAAACGCTTTTATTGGTTGCTTGGTCGTTGATTTTAATGAATTTTAGCGATTTTACAGTAGGAGTTTTGTTTAAAAGAGTTGAGATGATAAACCAACGATCAAGCGTAAAAATTATTTAACGGAGTGAATCATCTGAATGAAGAGGCAGGTCAAAACGATCGCCATCCCGGTCATCCAAAGACTGGCACAGATAAAGAAGCCGGCCGTAAAGCACCAGAAACAACAAAAAGCCTAGTCAAGCGATTTGCGCAGTTCGTCATAGTAAGGCGCGGTCTGATTAATAATTTGGTTGGTAAAGTTTTTCACCAGCAGATATTTGATTGCCGGGTCGTCAAGGTTGAAATGCATGGTAAAAAAGGTCATTGGTTCATTGCCCCAGCAGTAGTTGGTATGTTCCATGCCAATGGGAATGATCATCATTTCGCCGGCTTTAATGATTTTTTCTGCTGATTCGGTAACGGTTCTTTGCGCGCCATCCATGATATACATGATTTCAAAGGCTGGGTGGTGTTCAGTTGGCCAGCGCCAGCCGGGCTCGACGGTTTCGGCATGGCCGCCAAAAAATGAAAAAGTGGTGTTGATCGTTGGCAGATAGCCGTCCTCAAAAAACTGCATGCTTATTCCTCCTGCTTTTAGCTTATGATATTGTATCCGCTTTCCAAAGAAAATAAAACTTGTTAAAATAAACTTGATAGCATTTTAATGGGCAGAGCACGTTTTGGTTATCGATTTCAAAAACAAATCTAAAAAAAGTAAAGCAATTGCAAAATTAAAAGTGATTTGATTTACATTGGGCGGTAAAAGTGTTAAATTATAGTTGTAGTTGATAATCATTCTAAACTAAAGGAGAGGATTATAATGAACTTTATCGGTCAAGAAATCGCAGACTTTAAGGTGCGTGCCTATCAAGATGGCGAAACGATGGATGTAACCAAGCAGGACGTTCTTGGCAAGTGGAGCATTTTCTTCTTCTACCCAGCTGACTTCTCATTTGTCTGCCCAACTGAACTGGAAGCACTGCAGGACAACTATGAAGCCTTTAAGCAGGCCAACGCGGAAATCTACTCTGTTTCAGAAGACACTGAATTCGTTCACAAGGCATGGGCGGAAGCATCTGAAAAAATCGGCAAGATCAAGTATCATATGCTGGCCGACCCAGCCGGTAAACTGGCGCGGATGTTTGACGTTTTGAATGAAGACGAAGGACAGGCTTACCGTGGCGTGTTCATCGTTGATCCCGATGGCAAGATTCAATCATACACGATTAATAACATGGGGATTGGTCGTTCCGCCGAAGAGATTCTGCGGACGCTGCAGGCTGCTCAGTTCGTTCGCGAGCATGGCGATCAGGTCTGCCCAGCCAACTGGAAGCCAGGTCAAGATACCATTAAGCCAAGTCTGGATCTGGTCGGCAAGCTTTAATGATTGCAGGTGATTGAAATGGCAGCAGAACATATTTATGATCTGATTATCGTGGGCGCTGGGCCTGCGGGGTTGACTGCTGGCATCTATGCTGGTCGGGCAACGCTGGATACCTTGATTTTAGAGGCGGACACGGTCGGCGGTCAGGTGACCACGACTTCAACGGTCTACAACTATCCCGGCAATGCGGCCATTGACGGCACCAAGCTGATGAATCAGATGCAGCAGCAGACCGCTGATTTTGGCGTCAAGATTCAAAAAGACGATATCGTTAAGTTTGAGCTTGATGGCGACGTTAAAAAGCTGACGAGCAAAAGTGGCAGCATCTATCAGACCCGCAGCGTCATTTTGGCAATGGGCGCCAGTCCACGCAAGGTTGGCTTCCCAGGCGAAGAAGAGTTTCGCGGACGCGGCGTGGCCTACTGCTCAACCTGCGATGGCGAGCTGTTTAGCGGGCTGCAGGTATTTGTCGTTGGCGGTGGCTACTCAGCCGCTGAAGAAGCCGATTATCTGACGCGGTTTGCCAAGCACGTGACGGTCCTCGTACGGGGTGATCATTTTAAGTGCGCGCCGCTAACGGCTTCGCGGGCCCTCGACAATCCAAAAGTCAGCGTTTTGTACCATACTGAGGTCAAGCGCGTTGATGGTGATCAGTACTTGAAATCGCTGACGATGGTCAACAACCAAACTGGCGAGGAAACGGTCTACCATGTCGATGATGGCGATCAAACCTTTGGCGTCTTTATCTATGTTGGTACCCAGCCAGCTACTGAACAGCTAAAGGGCATCGTTGACCTGGATGAGCACGGTTATATTCACGTTGATCAAAACGGAGCAACCGATCTGCCTGGCGTCTATGCAGCGGGCGACGTCATCGTCAAGCAGCTGCGTCAGATTATCACTGCCGCGGCTGATGGAGCAGTAGCAGCTACCAGTGCAGAAAAATACGTGACGGAACAAAAGCAGCGTTTAGGGATCCCAATCCATGTTAAAAAGGAAGTTCCTAAAGCGGCTACGGTTGGTCAGACTTCACAGGTTGAAAGCGAACAGCCGGTTGCCCATCATACTGGCGACTGGTTTACACCAGACCTGGTTGCTCAGATGCAGGGTGTCTTTAGTCGGCTGACCAAAGACGTTACGCTGCAGCTTTTGGAAGACGATACGGCATTGAGCCAAGAAATGGACAGCTTTATTGGTGAACTGGTAAAGCTTAATGATCACCTCAAGATTCAAAAGACCACCGCACCAGACAGCCTGGTCTACACGCCGCAGCTGCGTCTGGTCGTTGATGATACCGATACAGGTCTGCACTATGCCGGCGTACCAACTGGTCATGAATTGACGTCACTGATTTTAGGGATCTACAATGTGGGCGGTCCGGGTCAAAGCGTTGAGCCGGCACTGGCTGAACGAATCAAAAAGCTGCCGTCGACTGACATTAAGATTGGGGTCTCCTTAACGTGTCACTTCTGCCCGGATGTCGTGGCAGCCTGTCAGCGGATGGCTTCGCTTAATCCGCGGATCACGGCTACGATGATTGATCTGCAGCATTTCCCAGCTTTAAGAAAAGAACGGCAGATTATGAGCGTACCGGCTACGATTATCAATGACGGGCCAGTGATCTTCGGCAGTCAATCGCTTGAAGAACTGGTTGCGGCAGCGGAAAAAGCAACTGAATAAATCAAAATGCCTTGAGCCAAAATATTAGCCCAAGGTATTTTTTATTGCTGTAAAAGCTTCAGCTGGTGGCGCTGGCGATACTGCTGCGGTGCAATACCGACGATTTTTTTAAAGCAGCGCGAGGCATAGTTGAGGGTTGCAAAGCCAAGGACGGCAGCAATTTCGGTAATTGGCTGATCGGTCCAGAGCAGCATGGATTTAAAACGGCTGATTCGATATGAGTTCTCGTATTGATTGATCGTTTGGCCGGTTTCCTGCTTGTAAAGATGGGCCAGATAATATTTGTCGCGCTGCAGATCATGAGCCAGGTCATCCAAAGAATAGTTTTGGCCGCAGTGATCACGAAGGGCAGCCTCAATTTTTTGCGTCAGCAGGCCCTTTTTGTTATTCTGAGCCTGCCGAGTTGTTTGAATGCGCTGAATGAAGATCTGACCAATTGCCTGCAGCCGCGCGTTTAGCTGCTCAATCGTCTGCAGGCTCTCAACCTGCTGGCAGAGCTGATCAGAAAGAGCAAACGCTTCGTTGGGGGCAAGACCGCCTTCAATTGCCTGTCTGGTCAGCAAAGTGATGTGGCAGATCAAAAGATTTTTTTGATTGCGCAGCCGATCCTTGGCAACCTGACCAAAAGCCCCTGAACTGGTTAAAAGACGGAAATAATGCTGATAGCTTGAGTCATCGCCGTTACGAACCGCGCTCAGCATTCGTTTTTCCAGTTCATAGCTGTTATGGTTTTCTAAAATATGTTCTGGTAATGGCAGCTCGTTTTCAAATGTTTTATGAATTTTTGGCCAATGCTGGTTGAGCCCGAACCAGATGGCGCTGCCGGCCTGCTCCAAATGATGCTGAGTGCAGCTGCGCAGGTTTTGCCAGATCAAAAGCCGATGTTTTGAATCAACCAGTAAGGCGCCTCTAATCACGGAATTGGGCGCCAGCAAAAAAATTCCAGGTGTAAATGAAGCAGCAGCTAGTTTTTTTAGATATGACTCAGGAAGCTTGACAATTGCCGGCCGGTTCCAGACATCGGTAAGCTGACCGGCTGCATCCAGCTGATCGATTTCCAGTTGAGTGATTTCCTGCATGTTTTGGAGAAATTTTAATGATTCGGTCATGATCCACCTCAATAAACGCAATTTAGGATAATGATTAGCAAGATTAGATAGGCGAAGATTTTGAAAAACATTATAATGGCATCAGAAAGCGGTTGCAAATATTTTTGAAAATGAGGTAGCAGTATGACAAAAGTAGACTTGAATTTTGTTGAGGGCCTGACGCTGGAAGAACGCGCCGACCTGGTTTCAGGAACGGATTTTTGGTTTACGGCCAAGGTTTCAGGAATGGATCCTATGCTGATGACGGATGGTCCTTCTGGCTTGCGCAAACAGGTCAACGTGCACAGTGCTATGGATCAAAGTATCGAAGCCGTATGTTTTCCTTGTTCGGCATTGACCGCCAGCTCATTTGATGATCAGATGCTGGAAAAACTGGGCGAACAGTTGGGAACGGCTGCCCGTGCTGAAAAAATCGGCGTGCTGCTGGGGCCTGGGGTCAACATCAAGCGCAGTCCATTAGCCGGCCGTAATTTCGAATATTTCTCTGAAGATCCGCTGCTGGCCGGCCGGATGGGAACTGCCTACGTCAAGGGGGTTCAGAGCACTGGGGTTGGCGTCAGCGTTAAGCATTTTGCCACCAACAACCGTGAAGATCAGCGCTTTACCAATTCATCAGATGTTGATGAACGAACGCTGCGTGAGATCTATCTGGCACAGTTTGAGCGCATCGTGAAGCAAGCGCACCCAGCCACGATCATGTGCTCTTATAATAAGCTTAATGGCGTTCAGGTATCGCAAAACCAGCGCCTTTTGACTAACATTCTGCGTGACGAATGGGGTTATCAAGGTCTGGTCATGTCAGACTGGGGTGCCGTGGTTGATCATACGGCCGCGATCAAGGCTGGCTTAGATCTGGAAATGCCGGGCAAGGGGGATGCCTCAAAAGAAGAAATCATTCAAGCCGTTAAAGAGGGCCGTCTTCAAGAGTCAACGCTGAACCGTTCTGCACTGCGCGTTTTAGAAATGGCTGAGCGTTATGGTCATCCAAAGACGCCAGCGCCAGCATATGATATGGAAGCTCAGCATGAGTTTGCCCGCCAGCTGGCTGATGACAGTATCGTCTTGCTGAAAAATGAAAATCAGGAGCTGCCATTGAGTGATTCCGCCAAACTGGCAGTAATCGGCGAGCTGGCCCAAAAGCCGCGTTTTGAAGGTGGCGGCAGCTCGCATGTCAATGCTCATCGCGTTGTAACGCCAAAAGAAGCAATGCCTGCTCATGCCGTTTATGCACAGGGCTATCGTTTAGACAGCGATCAAGCGGATGAACAGCTGACTAAAGCGGCAATGGAGCTGGCCAAAAACAGCGATCAAGTGGTCTTTTTTGCTGGTTTCCCTGAAGCGATGGAATCAGAAGGCTTTGACAAACAGTCCATCAGTTTGCCAGCCAACCAGAATGAATTGATTGAACAGCTGCTGACGGTCAACCCGCACGTGATCGTGGTTCTTCAAAACGGTTCGGCAGTTGAGATGCCTTGGGAACCAAAGACGCCAGCGATTGTTGAGACTTATCTGGCCGGTGAGGCAGTCGGTGAGGCTACCTGGGATATTTTATCTGGCAAGGTCAATCCTTCTGGCAAGCTTTCGGAAACCTTCCCTAAGCAACTAGCCGACAATCCAACCTATCCAACCTTTGGCAAGGATCGGCGGCATGAGGTCTATCGAGAAGGCATCTTAATGGGATATCGCTACTATGATGCCAAGCAGCTGGCTGTGCGCTTCCCATTTGGTCATGGCCTAAGCTATACGACGTTTGCCTATCAAAACCTGACGATCAATGAAAATCGCGATGACGTGGCAGTCAGCTTTGATCTGGAAAATACGGGCAGTCAGGCAGGTAAGGAAGTCGTTCAGATCTATGTGGCCAACCACGCCAGTCAGACGATTGTGCCGGTTGATGAACTGCGCGACTTCGTTAAAGTTGAGCTGCAGCCCGGCGAGACCAAGCATCTGACCGTTAAGCTGTCGCGGCGCGCGTTTGCCTGGTACAACCCAGAAAATGAAACTTGGGAAGCCGATAACGGTCAATATGAGATCTTGGTCGGCAGCTCGTCACGTGACATTCGGCTGCGGCAAAAATTTGAGCTGACGATTGGGACGAATCCGCTTGGTAAGATTACCGATGAGACCTACGTTGGCGAATTACTGGAAAATGCTGATGAACGAATCAAGCAGATTATTGCTGAAATGGGTCTGACAGCTACTTTTGACAAGTTGATGTCACCTGAACTGGCACCAGTTTTTGCCAATATCCCCCTGCGTTCATTGACGATGGCGGATATTGATGCCGAAACGGTTCATGAGCTGCTGCAGAAACTAAATGAGCTGGATTAGTTAATCAAACATCAATAAAAAAGGATCGCAAAATTCGCGATCCTTTTTTATTTGGCTTGTTCTTGGGAATGCTTCTTGGCAGTCTGGCGATACTGCATTGGCGTTTGACCACACCAGCGCTTGAACTGACGGGAAAAATGGGAGGCTTCCTGGTAACCCAGCGCGGTACTGATCTCGCCGATTGAGAGCTTGGGCATCAACAGCAGCTGTTGGGCTTTTTGCAGTTTGAGCTTAGAAAGATAGGCTCGTGGCGACTCGCCATAGACGCTTTTAAATAATTCAAAGCCATAGCTAGGACTGATCTGCAGCGTGCTGATGATTTGCTCAATCGTCAATCTGCCAACCTCGCGCGGATCAATCCCCTCAGTCAGGTAAACGTGGATCTGCAGTTCGAGCTGTTCTTTAACCTCACTGGCAATTGATGAGGCATAGGACAGCTGATTTAGGTTATAGGCTGATGAATGCGTGTTGGTCTGATGAATCAAGGCCAGCAAAAAGTCGGTGAGGTAGCGCTGGATCAAGAGCTTGCTTTCAAACGAATAGTCCATAGCTGGGTCAACCAACTGATTTAGTGCGTGCAGACTTGGCTGCAGGGCCATGTTTTGCTGAGTAGCGTTGGGATAATAGATCAAACCGTTTTCAATCAACAGTCGAATGAAGCCGGCGTCATCCAGGTCAAAGTGAAAGTTGAAATAGTCCATCTCTTCGACACAGGTAATATCGTGGGCCAAGTTGGGCGGAATAATCAGAATATCGCCAGCTGTCAGCAGATAGGACTTGCGATGCAGGTTGACGCGTTCTTGGCCTGAGAGAATCTGAATCACCTCAAAAGCCAGATGCTGTTCAATGCCAACATGCCAGCCAGTATTGACGTGTTGAAAGTGGCCGCCGAAAAAAGAAAGATTCCAATTGATGGCCGGCAGGCGGATTGCATTTTGCAGAATTTTTGATTGATATTTTTGCATTGGTTATACCTCGAAAATGAACAGTTTATCCGTATAAATGATCTTTCGTGGAAAAGGGACATTTTTTCATGGTAAAAGCCCTTCGTTATTTCAGTTAGCGCTTTCATAATATAGGCATCAGCTTTAAGAAATCGCTTACTAAATTGTAGCAGAAAGGGATGCAAAAATGAAACAGTTGTTATACGGAGTTGCCTACTATTTCGAATATCTCCCGTACGATCGCATTGATCAAGACATTGAAATGATGAAGGCAGCTGGGATCAATGTGGTTCGGATTGGTGAAAGTACTTGGAGCACCTATGAGCCGCATGATGGTGAATTTGATTTTAGTAAATTGATTTATACTCTGGATAAAATGGATAAAAATGGTATGAAAGTAATAGTTGGGACACCAACTTATGCTTTTCCAACCTGGCTGGCCAAAGAATATCCGGATGTATTGGTTGAACGGCAGGGAAATCGTCTGCCATATGGTGCTCGTCAGATTATGGACATTACCAATCCGACTTTCCGTTTTTATGCTGAGCGAATCATTCGTCAAATGATGCTGGTGACGCGTGAATACGACAACGTGATCGGTTATCAAGTCGATAATGAGACCAAGCATTATGGGACTTCCAGCCGTAACGTGCAGGCCGGCTTTGTCGATTATCTAAAGCAAGAATTTAATGGTGACCTGGATGCCTTGAACGTTGAATTTGGCTTGGATTACTGGTCAAATCGCATCAATGCCTGGGAAGACTTTCCAAACGTTAATGGAACAATCAATGGCAGTCTGGCTGGCGAATTTGCCAAGTATCAACGCCAGCTGGTGACCGATTATCTGGCATGGCAGACGGCAATTGTCCGTGAATACACGCATGATGACCAATTCATTACTCATAACTTTGATTTTGAATGGCGTGGCTATTCATACGGTGTCCAGCCTGATGTTGATCATTTCGCGACTGCCAAGCCTTTAGACGTAGTAGGGATTGACGTCTACCATCCTTCCCAACGCCAATTGACAGGCGCCGAAATCTCGTTTGCTGGCGACATTGCTCGTTCAATCAAGCAGCAGAACTATCTGGTCTTAGAAACGCAGGCTCAGGCATTTAAGACCTGGACGCCATATCCGGGACAGCTTTTCCAATTGGCCTTTTCACATGTTGCCAGTGGTGCCAATATGGTTGAATACTGGCACTGGCATTCAATTCATAATTCGTTTGAGACTTATTGGAAAGGCCTTTTGAGTCATGATTTCCAGCCGAACCCGGTTTATAACGAAGCCAAAAAAGTTGGAGCAGCCTTTAAAAAGCTGTCGGCTGATCTGATCAACCTCAAACACACGGCTAAGGTTGCTTTTGTCGTTGATAATGCCAGTCTGACGGCAACTTCTGGACCATGGATGGAATTTGGCATTGGCGAGGACACTAAATATAATGATGTTTTCCGTCGCTTGTATGATGCATTCTATCGTCAAAACATCGCTACTGACGTCTTGGATCCCAAGCTGATTGATCCGGCTAAGTATGATCTACTGGTCGTGCCGATGCTCTACACGGCAACTGATGAGTTCTTACAGAAACTGAATGACTACGTTGAAAATGGTGGCCATGTCCTCTACACGTTTAAAGATGGTGTTGCCAACGAACACGTCAAGGTTAGAACGACTCGGCAGCCGGGCATCATCAGCCAAGCTGTGGGCGCGCATTATGAAATGTTTGTCGACCCGAATGGCGAAGGCTTAGCTGACAGTTCTGGCGTCTTTAAGGATGTCGATGGTCAGATCAGCAATTGGGCTGAACTTTTGGAAACTGATGGCGCGAAGGTTTTAGCTACTTATGATCACCATTGGAAGTCATATGCGGCAATTACTGAAAACAATTTTGGCAAAGGGATGACCTGGTATCTGGGCTGCTGGCCAAATGAAGAGGTCGTTGCGCGCTTAGTTGAGCATATCGTTGCCGTATTAGGCTTGGCTGGCAGCTATCAGACTCAATTCCCATTGATCATTAAGAGCGGCATCAATGAACAGGCAGAAAAGATTGATTTTATTTTTAATTATTCAGATGAAAATCAAGCATTCATCATGCCATTTGCGGCCACTGAACTGTTGTCTGATGCTTCGGTTCAAGCTGATCAAAAAGTCGAAATGGCACCATGGGAAGTTAAGATCATGAAAAGAGGATGACAACTATGGATACTGCTAAAAAGCCTGAAATCAAATTAAGCAAAAGCGGGCGCATCCGCTTTACGGCCGGCTTCTTTGTCTGTGCCATTCTTTGGATGACTGGGCTGGCGATCGTTTCGGCCGTTTTACTGCCCCAACACCTGCGCGACATTGCCGGCGAGGCTGCCTCAACGACCATCTTTGGCTATGTCAACGCCGCCACGGCCATTGCCTCATTGGTCGCCAACTTATTGTTTGGGAATCTGTCTGACCGGACGCGTTCTCGCTTTGGCCGTCGGACGCCCTGGATCTTTTGGGGTGCCATCCTAGCCGGCGTAACCCTATTTTTGATCGGGGTCGTCGACAACGCCTGGCTGATTGGGATCATCTACTGTGTTTGCATGTTCGGCTTGAACATGATGCTGGCACCAGTCATCGCCACCCTGTCTGACCGGGTGCCAGACGACATGCGGGCTACGATGTCGGCGTTCAACTCGGCCGGGACGACGGTCGGCTCTTCATTAGGGACGCTGATTGGGGCCAAGTTCATTACGATTCAGATTCCCGGTTTTGCGACGGCCGGCATTCTGATGGGCCTGGCCGGAATTGCCACAATCGTTGTCTGGCCGCGGGAACAGTCTTCCAAAGACCTGCCACCAGTCGAGGGCGGCTTTAAGGAATTCTTGGCCTCATTCCGTCCTCCAATGCACAACGCGCGTGACTTTTGGCTGGCCTTCACCGGACGGACGCTGCTGATCTTCAGCTACTACATGATCTTAAACTACCAGCTCTACATTCTGGAAAGCTACATTGGCCAAAGCAAGACGGCCGCGGCGGCGACGATCTCCATCATGTCGGTAGTCACGATGGTCGTTGCCTTGATTGGCTCTTTGACTTCAGGCGCGATCTCAGACAAATTGGGCCGGCGCAAGATTCCGGTCAACATTGCCTCGCTGCTGTTGGCAATCGGCTATCTGCTGCCATGGGTCATGAAGACTTCATTTTCTATGATTCTGTTTGCCGGTTTTGCCGGGCTGGGCTATGCCGTTTATGGTGCCGTTGACCAGGCCTTAAACGTTGACGTCTTGCCAAATAAGGAAGAAGCCGGCAAGGACCTCGGGATCTTGAACATCGCTACGACGCTTGGTCAGACGGCTGGCCCGATCGTTACCAGTGCTTTGGTCGGCATGGCCGGCTACAACCTGGTCTTCCCAGTGGCGATTGCCTTTGCTGTTTTGGCCTGCATCTTCATTCAAATGATCCGTTCTGTTAAATAATCGCTTTCTCCAGACGTTTACACACTCTCTCAAAAGGGCCGTCATGATTCATCTCCCAATGACGGCTCTTTTATTTATGAATTGTCCGGTTGATTTATACGGACAAAAATATTAAAATGTAATCGTTATCTAAGATCAATCCATAACAAATTATTCAGTCAGGAGGAGCCTGCCTTATGGATCAAGAACAAATTAAATCAAAGATCGAAAATGCCCAAACGGCACTAGGAATTGAATTAGGATCGACTCGTATCAAAGCGGTCTTGGTTACGAATGATTTTCAGACGATTGCCAGTGGCGATTACGTATGGGAAAACGAATTGGATCATCATATCTGGACCTATCCAATAGAAAAGGTCTGGGAAGGTATTCAGACCAGCTATGCCAAGATGGCTGCTGAAATCAGCGAAAAATATGATCTAAAGCTGACCAGAATCGGCGCGATCGGCATCAGTGCCATGATGCACGGTTATATGCCATTTAATAAGGAAAATCAACTGCTGGTCCCGTTTAGAACCTGGCGCAACAACATCACCGGTCAAGCAGCCGCCAAGCTGACTGAACTGTTTGATTTCAATATTCCAGAACGCTGGAGCATCGCACATCTTTATCAAGCCATTTTAAATCATGAAGAACATGTTAAAGACATTGATTTTATCACGACTTTGGATGGCTATGTAACCTGGCAGCTGACGGGAGAAAAAACGACGGGAATTGGCGACGCCTCGGGAATGTTCCCAATTGACGAAGCCACGCATGACTACGATGCCGTGATGCTGGATAAGTTTGCCAATCTGCCGGAAGTTAAGCAATATGGCTGGGACATCAAGGACATCCTGCCTAAGGTCTTGGTAGCAGGCGAAACGGCTGGTCATTTGACGGCAGCTGGGGCTAAAAAACTGGACCCAAGCGGCTTGTTGCAGCCAGGCTCGCTTTTGGCGCCAAGCGAAGGTGATGCTGGGACTGGCATGGTTGCTACGAATGCCGTTCGCAAGCGTACTGGTAATATTTCGGCTGGGACTTCCGCCTTTTCGATGGTTGTCCTGGATCAAAAACTCAGCCAGGTTCACCGTGATATCGATCTGGTTACCACGCCGGATGGGGCTCCGGTTGCCATGGTTCACACCAATAACTGCTCGTCTGATATCAACGCCTGGGCAGCAGTTTTCAATCAATTTGCGCGGCTGCTTGGCGTTACGCTGTCACCAAACGAGCTGTACGAAAAACTGTTTGATGCCTCGCTGCGCGGTGAACAGGATGGTGGTGGCCTGGTCAACTTCAGCTATCTGTCTGGTGAAAATATTACGCGGGTCGATGAAGGTCGGCCGATGCTGGTTCGCAAGCCAGACAGTCGGTTTAACCTGGCCAACTTGTTTAAGGTACAACTCTATTCTGCTTTTGCGCCATTAAAAATCGGCATGGACATTCTGCTGCGTGAAGAACATATTCGCACCGATGTTTTGATTGCACAAGGTGGTTTGTTCAAGACACCAGTCGTAGCTCAGCAAGTCTTAGCTGATGCCTTAAACACGCCAATCAGCGTCATGAGCAATGCTGGTGAAGGCGGACCATGGGGCATGGCAGTGTTGGCCTTATATGCTGCTGACAATCATGGTAAAGACCTGGCTGATTTTCTTGATGACGAGGTCTTTGCCGATCAGGAAATCGCTACGCTGTCGCCAGAGCCGGAAAGCGTTAAGGGCTACGAAAAGTTTATCGACAACTATAAGCAGGCAATGCCGGCTGAAAAAGCAGCTGGTGAGTCAATGAAGCTGGATTAATCGGGAGGAATACAATATGCTTGAAGAATTAAAACAAGAAGTCTATGAAGCCAACATGCAGCTGCCTAAGCTGGGACTGGTTTCGTTTACGTGGGGCAACGTTTCAGGAATCGATCGTGAAAAGGGTCTGTACGTCATCAAGCCATCTGGAGTGCCATACGACGAACTGAAGCCAGAAGACATGGTTGTCGTCAACTTGAAAGGCGAAGTCGTAGAAGGGGACATGAACCCATCTTCTGACACGCCGACGCACACTTATCTGTACAATCATTTTCCAAAGATTGGTGGAATCGTCCACACCCATTCACCATGGGCTGTTTCGTTTGCGGCAGCTAATATGGATGTTCCAGCCTTAAACACGACACACGCGGACACCTTCTATACCGACGTGCCAGCCGCCGATGCTCTGACCAAAGAAGAAATCGAAGAAGACTACGAAGGCAACACGGGCAAGACGATCGTGCGGACGTTTAAAGAACGCGGCTTGGACTATGAAGCAACACCGGCCGCATTGGTTTCCCAGCACGGGCCATTTGCCTGGGGACCAACGCCAGACAAGGCCGTCTACAATGCCAAGGTGCTGGAAGTCGTAGCTGAAGAAGACTATCACGCCATGCAATTGACGCGTCAAAATCTGGAATTGCCGCAGTATCTATTGGACAAGCATTATTACCGCAAGCACGGCGCCAATGCCTACTACGGTCAAAACAACGCGCACTCTAAGGATCATGCCAAGCGTGAAAACTAATTACGCCTGACGCTAGACATTGAACGAATTCCCGCCAAGATTACGCCGTGAATGCGAATTGGCGGGATTTTTATTGCTTAAAAATAATATAAAATTACTAAAACTATCGTAAAATAAGAATTAATCATCATTACAATGAAAGACATAAGAGGCTGGTTCAATGGCAGAGATTAAATATGAAATTATCAGAAAAGCAATTCAAAAAGAGATCGAGTCCGGCAAGTATCAAGTCGGCGACAAGCTGCCCACGGAATCAAACCTGATGGAAACGTTTGGCGTCAGCCGCTATACGGTCAGACGGGCAATCAGCGAGCTGCAGAACGCGCATTACGTCTACCGAATCCAAGGTGGCGGCATGTATGTTGATGATTGGCAGGACAGCCAACAGCCGCCTAAAGCCAACAATAAAATGATCGGGTTGGTGACGACGCATATGGTTGACTATATCTTTCCCAACATCATCAGCGGGATTGACCGAATCATTTCCGCGCATGGGTATTCTTTGATTGTCGGCAATACGCACAACCAAAGAGAAAATGAACGGCGCAGTCTGGAGCGGCTGCTTGATACGCAGATTGCTGGACTGATCGTGGAACCGACGCAAAGTGCACTGGCCAATACCAATATGGATCTTTATCAAAAAATCGCCCAGAGTCATTTGCCAATGGTCTTTATCAACGCCCACTACCCGCAGCTGCAGGCGCCTTATTTGGAAATCAAGGATAAAAAAGCTGAATACGAGATGACTAAGTATTTGATCAAACAAGGCCACAAGCGAATTTTGGGTATTTTTCAGGTTGATGATCTGCAGGGAACGCGGCGGATGGAGGGTTTTATCAATGCCTATATGGAATATCCTGACATCTCGTATTTGAGTGAAACGGTTATGTATCAATCAGGGCAGGATATGAATCGGATTTTTCAGCGCGTGACGCAAATTATGGAACGGCCTGATCATCCAACGGCAATCGTCTGCTACAATGATGCCTTGGCAATTCAAGTCATGGACGTGGTACGCTCGGCTGGTTTGAAGATTCCAGAAGACGTCAGCATCGTTGGCTTTGACGACTATGTTTTAGGACGCTACTTCTCACCACGTTTAACTACGATCGAACACCCTAAAGAAAAAATGGGACTGGATGCCGGCCGGATGATCATGAGTCTGATCGATGGTGAAGAGGTTAAGCCGATTGAATATGATGCCAAACTGATTTTTAATGATTCAGTACGTAAATTAAACTAATAATGGCTGAATTGATTGCGGCTGTCTGCAAAATACTGCAGACAGCTTTTTGTTCGGCATTTATTATTTATCTATAAAAATATTGCGTATAAAAAATGAAATCTGTATTGACTTATACGGACAAAAACATATAATAGTAATCGTAAGCGTTTTCCGGGAAACGGTTTCAAAAAGCTGATAGTCGTAATGGGACAACAACCATTATTGGGAGATGGATTTATTATGAAGAAAGTATCAAACGGCTTCATCTATACGTTTGGGGCGTTGGGTGGACTGTTGTTTGGGTATGACATTGCCTCGGTTTCTGGGGCGATCCTATTCATTCAAAAGCAGCTGCATCTTAACTCTTGGCAGCAGGGCTGGGTCGTCAGTTCAGTTTTGATCGGTGCGACGCTGGGTGCTTTAGGTACGTCTAAGTTTTTGGACAAGTATGGCCGGCGCAAACTGCTGATCTGGGCTTCGATTATCTTTGCGATTGGGGCTTTAGGATCTGGCTTTGCACCAGAGTATTGGACTTTACTAGTGACGCGGATCATCTTAGGGATCGGGGTTGGGATCACCTCAGCCTTGATTCCAGCTTATCTGCACGAATTGGCACCTAAAAAGATTCATGGTGCCGTAGCGACGATGTTCCAGCTGATGGTCATGATTGGGATTCTGCTGGCCTACATTTTGAACTACACGTTTGAAGGCATGTACACTGGCTGGCGCTGGATGCTTGGCTTTGCTGCCTTACCTGCATTTATTCTGTTTATTGGTTCATTCTTCCTGCCAGAATCGCCTCGTTTCTTAGTTAAGATCGGTAAGGAAGATGAAGCACGGGCCGTCTTGATGAACACCAACAAAGGCGACAAGGCTGCCGTTGACAACTCATTAAAAGAAATTCATGAACAGGCCAAGCAAAAAGCTGGTGGCTGGAAGGAACTGTTCAGTCCACTGGTTCGTCCCGCTCTGATTACTGGTCTGGGCGCGGCAATCTTTCAACAGATCATTGGTTCTAACTCAGTCGTCTTTTATGCACCAACTATCTTTACCAAGGTTGGCTGGGGTGTTGCAGCTGCTCTGCTTGCCCACATTGGTATCGGGACGATCAACGTTATCGTAACGGTTGTCGCTATGCTGATGATGGACCACGTTGACCGTAAGAAGATGCTGTGTGTCGGTGCTACCGGTATGGGACTGTCACTGTTTATCATGGCAGGGATCCTGCACTTCAATGCTGGCGGCAAGGCGGCTGCTTATGTCAGTGCCATCTGCTTGACCGTTTACGTTGCCTTTTACGCATGTACTTGGGCTCCAATCACCTGGGTTCTGATCGGTGAAGTCTTCCCATTGAATATTCGTGGGTTGGGGACTTCTTTGGCATCGGCTACCAACTGGATTGCCGACATGCTGGTCTCGCTGACCTTCCCATCCATGCTTAGTGCCATGGGCTTGTCAAATACCTTTATTACTTATGGGATCATCTGTTTCATCTGTGTCTGGTTCACGCACAAGTACTTTATTGAAACGCGTGGTAAGTCGCTGGAAGAAATCGAAGCAGGCTTGCGGGAACATCTGGCTAAATCGGAAGCTAAGAAAGCTCACTAGCGGCATTCGGTAATTCATCAGATGATTTTTGATAAAAGTAATTGAATTGTACGGACAAATAAGCTATTCTTATCACACAAGCTGCTTAAACCGTTTTCAGCAGCTTAGCAGACTAAAACTTCTTGTAAAAGGAGATCAAACTTATGTTAAAGATTTCAGACTATGAATTTTGGTTCGTTGCCGGCTCACAATTCCTGTACGGTGAAGAACAATTAAAGTCAGTTGCCAAAGATGCTCAAGACATTGTCGATAAATTAAATGCTTCGGGCAAGCTCCCCTACCCAATCGTCTTTAAGGGCGTTATGACCACGGCAGAAGGCATTACGCAATTTATGAAGGATGCCAACTACAACGACAAGGTTGCCGGGGTAGTTACCTGGATGCACACTTTCTCGCCAGCCAAAAACTGGATTCGCGGTACGCGCCTGCTGCAAAAGCCGCTGCTGCACCTGGCTACGCAATATCTGAACAATATTCCATATGATACGATCGACTTTGACTACATGAACCTGAATCAATCGGCTCATGGTGATCGTGAATATGCCTACATCAACGCGCGCCTTAACAAGGGCAACAAGATCGTTTACGGCTACTGGGGCGATGAAGACGTTCAACAAGAGATCGCTGATTGGCAAATGGTTGCCGTTGCCTACAATGAAAGCTTTAAGCTCAAGATCGTTCGTTTTGGCGATACGATGCGTAATGTTGCCGTTACGGAAGGCGACAAGGTTGAAGCCGAGATCCGTCTGGGCTGGACCGTTGACTACTGGCCAGTTGGCGACTTGGTTGAATATGTTGATGCCGTTGATGAAAAAGACATCGATGCTGAATACAAGAAACTTGAAGAACAATACGAAATGGTAGAAGGCGACAACGATCATGAAAAGTACGTTGAATCGGTTCGCTACCAGCTGCGTGAATATCTTGCCATCAAGAAGTTCATGGATGACAAGGGTTACACGGCCTTTACCACCAACTTTGAAGATCTGCACGGCTTAAAGCAATTGCCAGGTCTGGCTTCGCAAATGCTGATGCGGGATGGCTATGGCTTTGGGGCAGAAGGTGACTGGAAGACGGCCGGAATGGATCGGCTGCTGAAGATTCTGTCCAACAATGAAAAGACGGCCTTTATGGAAGACTACACGCTGGATCTGCGTCATGGTCACGAAGCTATCCTTGGCTCGCACATGCTGGAAGTTGATCCAACCATTGCCTCTGATAAGCCACGCGTTGAGGTACACCCACTCGACATTGGCGGCAAGGATGATCCGGCACGGCTGGTATTTACCGGTTCAGAAGGCAAGGCCATTGACGTTACGCTCTCTGACTTCCGTGATGGTTACAAGATCATCGGTTACAGCGTTGACTGCCACAAGCCAGAAAAGGAAACGCCACATCTGCCA
Organism: Limosilactobacillus mucosae; assembly: GCF_013423865.1. NCBI lineage: Bacteria > Bacillati > Bacillota > Bacilli > Lactobacillales > Lactobacillaceae > Limosilactobacillus > Limosilactobacillus mucosae. Next base: position 445,260 of record NZ_CP058954.1, read on the forward strand.
GTTGCCAAGCAATTATGGACGCCAACGACTGGTCTGCGTGATGGGGCCGAATTCTGGATGCATGCCGGTGGCGGTCACCACACGATCTTGAGCTTTACCATTAAGCCACAGCAGATCAAGGACTTGTTCAAGATGCTTGAATGCAATGTTGAATATGCCGAATAATTCTTATAACTCTTTGCTTATCCTCTGCTCTGAACAATCCTAGCCACTCAAAATCAAAATCTTAATTACTGTGTATCTAAAACTAAAGAGCCGCTCAGCTTATCTGCTGGGCGGCTTTTTAGACGTTGTTTGATCAGTCGGCTGAATAGACCTTCACCTCAATGTCTTGATTATAGTTTCCAAAACCCTTGCCAAAAATCGTACAGCCGCCTTTATGCGTTGCAAAATTCTGAATCTCAAAGCGCAGAGTGAAACGATCATTTTGATAAGGGAGATCACTTAGCGAAACCTTGGACCATGGCTCACCGTCAAGATAGGAGCCATGATCGGTAATACGAAAGACTTTTTGCAAGCCATACTGATTGACATTGCTTGGAACCCAGGCTGGCGTGTATTTGCCATGGACGTCTGAAAAGTCGCCTGGGCTGGTCCAGTAGCCTAATGGAACGCTATTAAGCGAAACAGTGATGTCAGAAGGCCAGTTATTGTTGGAAAACGGAAATTCTGAGCCCAGTTCGGCTGTAATGTCAATCATTCGCAGCTGATCATGACTGTTCAGATGGTTAGGAAACTGGTATTCAACAAAACCATTGTTCCACCAGATCATGCCGGCAAAGATGCGCTGCGGATCCATGAAATATGATGGATGATCAACGCGGCCAATATAGCCGTCTCTTCCTGCCAAACCGCATGAGGGAGCAACTGAGAAATTGGTATAGTGACCAACGGGAATCTTAACCGTATAGGCATTATAAGAAGGGTAGATGATATTGGGAAACTTAATATTGATCTGGTCAACCTGCAGCTTGGCGATCTTAAAGTGTCCTTGATGCGAGAATGAGACGATTCCGGTTGCAGCTAGCTGATTAAGGTGTTTAGCAGTAATCGTTTCACTGACGCCCAGCTGAGCAGCTAGCGCGGAAATGCTTTGGGCCTTTCTCGCCAGCAGTTGAATAATCTGAAGTCTAATAGGGTTTGCCAATGCTTTATAGACTGGTAGCCAGTCGTTTGAAATGGATGTTTCCATACAAAAAACTCCTTAGATGATTAATCCTTAAAAACAATCAATGAAAAGGTTGTGCAAACGCTGCATATTGCCTGCGATATTGATTATAGCCAATTAAAATATTGTTTATCAATAATTTATGCGGATAAATATTAAAAATATTATATGAAGTTTTATGGAAATCGGTTACATTATAGAAGGTTAACCGGACAAATGTTTTAGGAGGAATTATCAATGAGTAAATTGGCCTATACGGCACCACTAATCATTCAGCGTGCGGATCCATATATCTATAAGCACACTGATGGCTATTACTACTTTACGGCTTCCGTACCATCATATGATCGGATTGAGATTCGACGAGCAAGAACTTTGGAAGGACTTGCGCATGCTGCACCAAGAACGGTTTGGCGCAAGCACCCTGACGGCAGTGGTCCAATGAGCCAGTTGATTTGGGCACCAGAGATTCATTTTATTGATGGCAAATGGTACATCTACTTCGCGGCTTCACATACCAAAGAATTTGATAATAATGGCATGTTCCAACATCGTATGTTTTGCATCGAATGCGATCAGGAAGATCCTGTCTGTGCCGAAGAAAAATGGATTGAAAAAGGGCAGATCAAGACGGATAAGGACACCTTCTCTTTAGATGCTACCGAATTTGATTGGCAAGGTGACCACTACTATGTCTGGGCACAAAAAGATCCAGCCATTCGCGGCAATTCTAATCTCTATATCGCTAAAATGAAAAATCCCTGGACGCTGGCTACTAAACCGGTCATGATTTCAAAACCAGAATATGATTGGGAGATCCGTGGCTTTTGGGTTAACGAGGGACCAGCCGTTATTCACCGCAACGGCCGCTTCTTTATGACCTATTCTGCCAGTGCAACCGATGAAAACTATGCAATGGGGATGCTGACCTGCTCTGATGAGGCTGATCTTTTAAATGCAGACAACTGGAGCAAGTCTAAAGAACCAGTCTTTCAAAGTGACCTGACGACACACCAGTATGGACCGGGACACAATTCATTTACGGTTGCCGAAGACGGTAAAACTGATCTGATGGTATATCACTGCCGCGACTATACCGAAATCAAGGGCGACCCTCTGTATGATCCAAATCGCCATACGTTGGTCAAGCCTTTTGATTGGAATGACGATGGTACGCCAAACTTTGGCAAACCAGTTCCATATAACTACGATTAGATTGAGGTGGAATTATCATGAATAATGAACAAACAACGCCTAAAAAGCATGCAACCAAGGATTTTTGGGGCTTTCCAATTACGCACTTTACCTACTTCTTTACTTGGGCAATCGTTTTTGGCTATTTGACGCTTTGGCTTGAACAAGAAGCCCATTTCAATGGTGTTCAAGCTGGGTTCGTCTTTTCGATGATGTCAGGGGTTTCTTTAATCTTCCAACCAATCTTTGGGGTTATCTCCGACCGTTTGGTAATGAAAAAGAACCTGGTAATCACGATTGCAATCGGGATGATTTTAGTCGGTCCATATTTCCAATGGGTCTTTCATCCATTATTAAAGGTGAATACGGCACTGGTTGGTTTTGTAACCGGGATCTATCTTAGCTTTATCTTAAATGGTGGGGTTTCGGTAATTGAGCAATACGTTCAGCGGGCCAGTCTGACTAATAAATTTGAATATGGTCACTCCAGAATGGGTGGCTCGCTGGCCGGTGCAATTGCTTCTCTGATTGGTGGTCGGCTGTTTTTGTGGAGCCCCAACTCAATCTTTTGGGCCTGCACGGTTTCAGCAGTGATCCTGACATGTTGCTTGGTCTTTAGTGATAAGATTCACCTTGATAATCTGGCTGCCGTTGGTGTTGACAAGACTTCCTCACAATTAAATATGAAGCAGCTGGGTTCGATTTTTAAGTTAAAGAATTTCTGGTACCTTTCGCTGTTTTATATTGGAACTTCAGCAATCTATGATGTTTTTGATCAGCAATTTATTATCTTTTTCAAGAGCTTTTTCCATACTGCGGCTCAAGGGACACTGGCATACAGCTACATGACCAGTACGCAGACGGCACTTGAATTTCTGTTGATGATTCCAATGCCTTACATTATCAATAAGATTGGTTCAAAAAACGGCCTGATTATCTATGGCTTGATCCTAGGTGTGCGGATTATTGGTTCTGCAATGTCGCCATCGGTTGTCTGGGTCATTGTTTTACGGCTGTTGGCTGGTTTTGAAATGCCACTGGTTTTGGTTTCAATCATGAAGTACATCTCCGGTTCATTTGATTTGCGACTGTATGCGACAGTTTATGCGCTAGCGTCTAATTTTGCCAAGCAAATTTCGGTCTTTGTCTTTTCGACTTTAGCAGGTAAGTGGTACGATGCATTTGGCTTCCAGCACACCTACTATATTTTGGGGGCAATCGTTTTAGTCGTTACGATCATCTGTGCATTTGGCTTAAAGAAAGAAGATAAAGTTCAAGCCGGTGAAATCAGTGCTCCAGCTAATGCAGGCACGTCAAAATAATCAATCCGCTTAACTGAATCAACACTCTGATTGCTTAAAGCGTCGCCATTTGAAGGGTGGCGCTTTTTGAGATTAGTTTTTTTATATTTATTTGCGCAACCGTGTGTTTTACAAGCATAATGCTTATTAACGATTTCATTAATAGTGACAAGTCCCAGATCAGCATTGAAACCGGCTCCACAATCGGCTATTATTTTATTGTGAAATCATATGTTGGATAGATTTAAGGAAAGAAGTGTTTTTTTAATGACGCAAATTTCATTTGACGCCAGTGCACTGAAGAAGTTCGTGCACGAAAACGAACTGGGCGAAATGCAGGCGATGGTCAACGCGGCCGACAGCGAGCTGCGCAACGGGACGGGGGCCGGTGCCGACTTCCGCGACTGGCTGCATCTGCCAACGGAATATGATCATGAAGAATTTGATCGCATCAAAAAGGCGGCGCAAAAGATTCAATCAGATTCAGAAGTCCTGGTCGTAATCGGGATCGGCGGCTCATACCTGGGTACGCGGATGGCCATTGATTTTCTGCACGACTCGTTCTACTACTCACAAAAGCCAGCTGATCGCAAGTTCCCACTGGTTCTGTTTGCCGGTAACTCACTGAGTTCATCTTATTTGCATGATCTGGTTAAGCTGATCGGCGACCGCGACTTTTCGGTTAACGTGGTCTCCAAGTCTGGTACGACCACGGAGCCAGCCATTGCCTTCCGGATTTTCCGTGAGCTGCTGGTCAAGAAGTATGGTGAAGCCGGTGCCAACAAGCGCATCTATGCTACGACCGATGCCAAGCGCGGCGCTTTAAAGACTGAAGCTGACGATGCCGGTTGGGAAACCTTTGTAATTCCAGATGGCGTTGGTGGCCGCTACTCAGTTTTGAGTGCTGTTGGCTTGCTGCCGATTGCCGTTTCTGGTGCCGACATCGACCAACTGATGGCTGGGGCTGCTGATGCTGAAAAGTCATACACCAACCCAGACCTGACGCAAAACGAGGCCTACCAATACGCAGCCTACCGTAACATTTTGTATCGCAAGGGCTACACGACCGAACTGCTGGAAAACTACGAGCCAAACATGACGATGTTTGCCGAATGGTGGAAGCAATTGGCTGGTGAATCTGAAGGTAAGGACCAAAAAGGTATTTACCCATCCAGTGCCAACTTCACGACTGATCTGCACTCGCTTGGTCAATACATTCAAGAAGGTATGCGCAACCTGATGGAAACGGTTGTTAAGCTGGATACGCCAAACCATGACGTTACGATTCCAGCAGCTGAAAACGATCTGGATGGTTTGGCCTACCTGCAAGGCAAGAACATGGACTGGGTCAACACCAAGGCCTACCAAGCCGTGGTTGCTGCGCACAATGCCGGTGGCGTACCAGTTATGACGGTACACATTCCACGTGAAGATGAATACACGCTGGGCAGTTTGATCTACTTCTTTGAGGTTGCCATGGGCATTTCCGGCTACTTAAACGGGATCAACCCATTCAACCAGCCGGGCGTTGAGGCCTACAAGACGAACATGTTTGGTCTGTTGGGCAAGCCTGGTTTTGAGGCAGTTGGCGATCAATTGCGCGCACAAATGAAGGAAAACGAAAAATAATTTTTCGCGTCATTCGCTGGGACTGGCGAATGGCGTTTTTTAATTTAATAGATATAGTTTTGAAAACTAAATATTAAATTATTAAAACCATTTAATTAAGGAGAATTTTAAATGCTGGGAGAATTTTTGGGTACGCTGACACTGATCGTTTTGGGATGCGGTGTTGGTGCAGGCCTGAATCTAAATAAGACGATGGCGCATGGTCAAAGCGACTGGTTCTATGTAACGTTTGCCTGGGGGATTGCCGTAACTATGGGAGTCTACGTGGCGGCTTCGTTTGGTGCGCAGGGACATCTAAATCCCGCGGTCACTATTGCTTTTGCCGTAGCTGGAACCTTTCCCTGGTCGCAGGTGGCGCCTTATCTGGTTGGGCAGTTCTTAGGAGCGTTTTTGGGTGCTGTTTTAGTCATGATCCAATTTTGGCCGCATTTTAAGGCGACCAAGGATCCTAAGCACAACAATATCGGTATTTTTTCAACCGTTCCTGGGATTCGCAGCAATCTGTTCAACTTTTTGAGCGAGTTGATTGCGACGTTTGTCTTTATGCTGGTGCTTTATAATCTAGGGGATTTTACGACTGGGTTAAAACCGGTCGTTGTTGGGCTGGTGATCTTTGTAATTGGGGCCGGCTTGGGGACGACGACTGGCTTTGCGCTGAATCCGGCTCGTGACTGGGGACCGCGTTTGGCCTATACGATCATTCCAGTACCGAACAAATCAAGGGCAATGTGGGACTATGCCTGGGTACCGATGCTGGGACCGTTAGCCGGGGCTTTATTGGCAACGCTTTTGCAAATGACGGTGAAATAAATCATGAAAAAAGAAAAGCTGCAGGCTGAACTGGAACGGGTGCAAAACAGGCTGGCGATCTGGTGCGTATTGACAATCTGCTTTTATGTCATCGCGGCTTTGCGAGTCTTGCCGTTCATTCATTGGCTGGCCTGGCTTAGTGCCGGCTACTGTGTTTTTTTGCTTGGCACCTGGCTTTGGCTGTTTCACATCTATCGACATCTTAAATAAAAAACGCGCTCGTTTGCCACTGGCAGCAGGCGCGTTTTGCATTCTTAATTGCTTGCGCTTATCCAGGTTTCTTGCAATAATTAGCTAGACATTTAATCAATGGGGGATATTCATGGAAATTTTAGCAATGGTGCTAACGATGCTGGTTGGAATTGAGCATCTGGGGATTATGGGATTGGAAATGTTTGCCAGTCCCGCTAAACAGGCCAAGGCATTTGGACTGTCAGAAGAATACGTTAGTCAAAAAGAAGCACGGGTGTCATTTGCCAATCAAGGCATCTATAACGGTATGCTGGGTCTGTCTTTAATCATCAGCTATTGGCTTTTTAGCGGCACCGTTTTGATTAAAGTGTGGCTGTTGCTGTTGAGCTTTGTTATTGTCGTTGCTTTTTATGGCGGTCTGACGGTTGGCAAAAAGGTTTGGGCAATGCAGATGCTGCCGGCAGTTCTGGCTGCGGTCTGCTGTGTGCTGGCATAAAATAAAATCGCTAAGATTGGTTGATCAATCTTAGCGATTTTTTAATTGGCAGCGACGTTTTGAGTTGAGGTTTTGATGCTAGAACTGGTTGCGCTGCTGGAGCTGGCCTGGCTGCTGTAAAGCTCGTTGACGGCATCAATGTCACGCTGCTGGATGGTATAGAGCGATCCGGCTGGCTGCATGACTGAGATGTCATTGGTATGCTGCAGCCCAATAGCATGTCCCAATTCGTGCTCAGCCGTGTTGACGATTCGTTCCATGGTATAGCCATAGGAAGGATCAAGCAGGTAGGCGGTATTTAGGTAGACCGTGCCATGAACGAAATAGCCGGTTAATGAATCAACGCTCATCTGAGTCATTCCAGCGGCATCGTTGTCTTTGCTCATGGTTGTCATTACGATATCGGCATTTTTTCTGCTGCTGGTCTGCGTGAACTTAAAGCTTCCGGTAGCGTTCCATTTGGCGATTGCATCCAAGGCGGCCTGCTGCAGCGTCTGGTTTTCATAGCTGACATAGACGGTGGCCGTTGTTTTCTTCCAGCGACCACTGACCGAATCTGAATCGCTGCTGGTCTGCTGCGTCTTGGCTGAAGCGGTAGTGGTTGCTTTTTGACCAGTCACGCGACTCTTTAGCTGCTGAAAGTTGGCCTGCGCGACATAGGCGATTCGATTTACTGCAGCCCGTGCATTGTCGTTATTATGATAGACCCAGCTAAAGCCAATCAGGATAACGGCATAAAGCATGATGGTGCTAAAAAAGCGTCGCATGGCGATTCCCTCCTTTACGGCAGTTGTAAGGTTATTTTACCTTTTTGCCTCAGTGACGTCTAATTTGAAGACAGCCTAACACGAAATTTAAGAGATCTTAAAACAGCATGGTGCAGAAAAACTCTGCACCACGCTGTCTAATGACGATTAAAGATTAATATGGATATTGGTAGCCAAATTCGTAGACCATTTCTGGTTCCTTACTGATGCGGTGATTGGTGTTCAAAGCGTCAATCTGCTGCATTTCGGCTGGTGATAGCTTAAAGTCAAAAATATCGGCATTGGCTTCGATGCGGTCTTGATGAACGGATTTTGGAATGATGGCAATGCCGTTTTGCAGATGCCAGCGCAGGATAATCTGAGCAGGCGTTTTTCCGTGTGCCGCAGCTAATTTAAGCAGCACTGGATCATCCAGACGCTTACCGCGGCCAAGTGGGCTCCAGGCCTGCGTAATGATGTTGTGTTCGGCATTGAACTTAAGCATTGGTTTTTCCGTTAGCCAGGGATGAACCTCCAATTGATCTAAAACCGGCATTTCGCGCGCTTTGGTTGCCAGATATTCCAAATGCACCATGCCGTAGTTGGAAACGCCAATCGAACGTACCAATCCTTCTGCCTTCAAGTCTTCAAAGGCTCGCCAGGTTTCAAAGAAGTGTTGGTGAACCGGCCAGTGGATCAAAAGTAGGTCAACGTAATCTAGGCCAAGCTTTTTTAATGAGCTGACAACCGACTGTTTGGTTTGGTCGTAGCCTTGGTTGGCTTCTGAAACCTTGGTCGTAACAAAATAGCTTTCACGTGGTGCGGACAGCTGCCGCAGACCCTCACCGACGAATTCTTCATTTTCATACATCTGCGCCGTATCAAATAAACGGTAACCGGTTTCGTATGCCCACTTAATGGCGTTGACGGCTTCCTTTTCATCCGTGATTTTGTATAATCCAAAACCTTCTTGTGGCATTCGGTTGCCATCTGCCAGGGTTAAAAATTGATTGCTGATTTGAGTGGCCATTTTTAAAATCCTTTCTTTGCTGTAAAAATAAGCTAACTAAATTATACGCTAAGTTGTCAGGTAATTTATGAGTAAATCCAATCTCGAATGTCTAAATTATCATCTGGATTAAAATACGAATGATATTAGATCAAATGTTGAAAAATAAAGCTTTAAGTCGTACAATATCAAGCGTTGGGGTAGGAAAATATGAGTTATTGTCCGGTGGAGCGGAATGTGGAAACCGGAAGGAAGCTGCGGCTGCTTGTATTTTCCGCATTCACCACCGGAGACCATGGTCAATGTTGATCCCTAACAAAAAATTTAGGGAGATGTTGATTATGAAAATATTGTCACTGCACGGTCCCAAGTTTGATACTAAGAGAATGGCGCTGGCAGCAATGCTGATCGCGCTGCAGATTATTTTGGAGAAGCTGTCGATTGGTGATCCGGCAGTCTTAAAGATTGGTTTAGGCTTTATTGCCACGGCACTGATTGGCTTTTTACTGGGACCATGGATTGGCGCGCTGTCAATGATTATCAACGACCTGATCAGTAATACGCTGTTGAGCTCTGGGGCCATGTTTTTTCCTGGTTTCACTCTATCAGCCGCGATTTCAGGAATAATTGCCGGGATGTTCTTATATCAGCAGCAGATCAACTGGCGGCGAATCCTGATTTATGAATTTTGCCAGATTCTGATTACTAATGTCTTTTTTACGACACTTTGGCTCTATTTGATGGGAATAGGGCAGAGCAGCAGTGCGATGTCTTTTATGGCACTATTGATGGTACGACTACCCAAAGAGGTTATCTCCTGGCCAATTGAGGCATTGATCGTCTTAACGCTTTTAAAGGCGGTTGAACGGGCTGGTCTCAAGACGACTTTTGATTAAAATAGCAGTAGGAGCATGATTTTGATGATGGTCAGAATCATGCTTTTTGATTGCCTTTGATTATATTGGAGAATTTGGTTATGAAAAAAATTAAAATCAGTGAAACGGCTGTCTTTATTATTGGCAGTCTCGGAATAGCGATGCTGGGAGCAGATTTTCCACCGCCGCTTGGTTTTTGGAAAATAATAGCTGTTATTAGCTTGGTTGCCTTGATTCAATGGTATTATCTTGACTGGCTGCTAGAGAGGATCAACTCTAAAAAAAGCCTTTTGATGACGGTGGGAACATACGCATTGCTTGGTGGTATGAGCGCAGCGGCAATGATTGCTGCTTCAGGTCAGCTGAAAAAAGAGACTGTGATCTGGCTGGGACTGATCATACTGGGGACTGCAGCTTATGGCCTATTTTTATGGCTGGTTAATTGGCTGATTCGACATTTCGTTAAATAATTATGACAGACGGTTGGAGGAATGACTTAACTTTTTTTAGCCCTTTCTGCTAAAATGAAATGCAGTGGTGAAATTAAGAGAAGAGAGAATAAGGAAGCGATAAGATGGCCAGTAATTCTGATACTTTGTACTACGTTTTGTCCAAGATCAATCATCATCCCGAGTTGATCAAAACGCGGATGCCACTCTATTCAAATGCGATTTCGATTACGATTCCCGATAATTTGAAGATCGCTGATTCTGATTTTTATTTTCCAGACAGTAAATTAATGGTTAATCGGTTGGCGCCGGAATTCGTTGCCAAAAATGGCGAGCTGTTAGATTATTTCTACCAGCAGACGCGTGGTGATATTCCGGGATATCATGATGTCTGGGTTACGACGTCGCATATTCCACGCGAATCGGTATATTTAATTGAACTTTCTTATGAATAATTCAAAATATTGATTGACAAAATCCATCATAGTAACGTAAACTAATACATGTACGTTACTATTGCCCACTGGTCAAATTGGTTAAGACGTCGCCCTCTCAAGGCGGAGTTACGGGTTCGATCCCCGTGTGGGTGATACAAAATTAAAACTTAATAATTTTAAAAGGTCAATGTGCGATTTTCGTACGTTGACCTTTTTTTACTTACTAAACTAGGCATGATTGATGCAACTAAAGAACGATGGCAAATAAGTGGCTGATAGTCGTTCCAGAACAGTCCAAGTTGATGGCGATTTCGATAAATACCCGCTATTACGCGATTGCTCGGTGCTGATCGGTAAAATTGACAGCACCGTGGTTAAATGATGCAGTCATAAACTTTGAATGGTTTCGATGGGATGATAGATATCTTAAAGCAGCTGCGACAGCGAGCAGTAATGTTAATGACGAGCAGCGCGGTCTTTTATGGCAGTGTGATTAATTAGGCTTTGGCTGGGTTTGATTCAGCAGGGATTATAAAGTGACTATTGATTTGATGGCAAAGGTTATTCAAAAATTTTGCATCATAACATATGACGGAAATATCATTACCTAATTTTCGAAAAAAGCGATGTATAAGTAGGTAAAAATTATTGTATATTGAGTTAGGCCCCTCCTAACATTACCTACTATTTGGGAAAAATCCCCCAATAGTAGGTAGTTCACAAAGTCGGTCTAGCTCAAACAAACCCAAAATATACATTTTTACCTACTATCTAAGGAAAAAAGGCCTAAAGTAGGTAAAGCTAGGTGAGTTGAGTATACAGTTACCTACAATCGGTTAAAAATTAAGATATAGTAGGTAATTTAAGGATCCTGATTGTTTAGGACTTGATTTTATTCACAAAGGCAGCTATTTTCCTATTGAAATGAAAAATATTAATCAAAGGTCCTTTTATAATTTTGAACTGGATACTGTCTGCTTAGATTATACTGAGTATTATGATGAAGGTGAACTGGTACTGGCTATTAAATGATTTTACGGATAGCAGCACTGATTTTAGCATTTTGCCGCTTGCGTGGATTGTCTGGATGGATTATGCATTCGAAACCTAATCTCAACCATAATTCGTGAGTCAAATTCAAGTGACAAACTGGACGATAAATAGTTTTAAAAATAATTTTGGAAAAAGTGTTGACTCAATATAGGTTATTATGTATACTAATAATCGTTGTTAAAAGCAATCAACTCAACTTATTGGGTATTAGCCAAATGGTAAGGCAGTGGACTCTGAATCCATAATTTACAGGTTCGATCCCTGTATACCCAATCCTAACAACATTGTGCATCTGTCAACGTCTTCAATCGTTGATATGATGCACTTTTTTATTTCATTTCACAAACAGATACTCTCAAAAACAGAGAAATTGGGTTGATATTTGGGTTGACTTAATGAGGCGAACAATAGCAAGTGAATTACTGATATAACAATATTTAAGCGGTCTTTTGATTAGGCCGCTTTTTCTTATTTTGGGTTAACATTTCGCTTTTTAGCCCTCGTCAACTGATCAGCAGTAGGCAAAACGATTCTTCGGTGGCGCTCAAACGCAAAATTTTTGGAATTTACCGTTTGAAAAGGTCGATGCGCGTTCAAGAACATAAAAAAATCTAACCCCCGTCAAAATAAGGCGGGGGCTTTTGGGGATGATGCAGGGCGTGGAAAACTCTGCAAAAGATTTAATTGAAAAAGATATTATAGCGACTCGGATTGCTGATCACGATCATTGTCATTGTTGACCAGCAACTCGCCATGGCAAATTAATTTTAATGGCAAGGCCAATTGGTGCTGATGCGCTGGCTTGATAAAAGCGGTCTGCTCGGTGGTGCCTAAAATCATGCCGCTGATGCCATGGCAGCGGCCGCCAAACTGCAGCTGCAGATGTACGGGCTGGTCTTGATCGATGCTGAGTTTCAATAATGATCGAATCGCAAATTGGCTCTGATGATTTTGGGGAACTTCAATTGGCAGGGTGGCAAATTCGTTTTCAACCTCATTAAGCTCAGCAATCCGAAAGCCATGCCACTTACCCATGCCGTAGTCAATGTATTCATTTTTAAAAAAGGCACTGGCAATCTTGACCGCTTCTTCGTCATGATACTTAGGTAGGCGAACCGGGGCTGACATGGTGGGCGAAACTGCTGAATTCTTGATAATCGGTTCCTGTTTAAATGTCGGTGCTTGATAAGGGTGGGAGACAATGCGGCGCTGACTTTCTGGCCAGCGTTGATTACCAAAACCACGAAAATCAATGTTGATCTGCAGACCCTCTTGTTCGCGCAGCAGACGTAGCAGTGTTTCTAACTGATCCAGCTGCTGGTTGGACATTGAATAAAGAGGATAGGAATGCGTTCTAAAATGTGGCCGGTAGATCTCAAAAAAAAAGTTAAACTGATCGTCATAATGATCATTGACTACCAGAATATGATAGATGGTTTTAGGCAGTCTTTTAAATAATGGCCAGACCTGTTCAGCAATTTGATGAGCAGCGCTGGCAAGTGAATCATCCATGGTTTACCTCATTAAATTTTTAATCGCCCCGCAGTTGGCAGCGAGGTCATGCTGAATATCAACAATCAATCAAAACAGCGAGATCTGCTGTGTATTGGCATCGCTGAGCCGGCTCAATGCAATGGAAATATTGCGGACGGCAGCCCCCGACCAAGCCTGATGAAAAATGCCAAGCAGATGATCGGTCAACAGTTTTCGTTCAGCAGTTGGCTCAATGGTAATCTCATGACTATAGCTGGTGCGGCCATTCTTATCGGTAACGCCATTGGCATAGCCAATTCCCAGGCGAATGCGACCGGCTTTTTGATGATGCCTGCTGAGTCGATCGATTACGTCGTTGGCAACCTTGATGATACCCTGCTCAATGTCTTTTTGACGGCTGAGATCTTTAGGCATGACTTGTGAACTGCTCCAGCTGGGATTTTTAGGGGTCAGCCGTACGGAAAGATCAGTGCGGTCAATACCCCAAGCCAACGCGTAAAGATGAGTACCGGCAACGCCAAATTCATGCTTAAGCCAATGAGGATCGGTATGAGCTAGATCGCCAACGGAATTAATGCCTAAAAGATTTAGTTTCGCAGCTGTTTTTTTACCAATGCTCCAAATATTGGTCAAATCATGTCGCGGCCAGATACGAGCGGCAAAATCATGATATGAAAGCCGTCCCTGAAAATTAGGCGCGTGCTTGGCGAACAGATCTAAGGCCAGTTTTGCCTGCAATGGATTTTCACCAATCCCAACCGTAGTCCGCAAGCCAAGTTCTTCAAAAACAGCCCGCTGAATTACCGCCGCTGCTTTTTCAGGAGTTGCGCCAAAAAATGGCCAGGTGTCGCTTAGATCAAGGATGCTTTCATCGATTGAGTATGGCCACCAGTGATCAGCATCGGCATAGCGACGGAAAATCTGATTGATCTGCCGGTTTTTTTGCCGATAAAGCGCCAGTCGCGGCGGAACGGTTAAAAGTCTGGCATCACTGGGAACCTTGTAGCCGCGGTCAACGTTGCGAATGCCAAAGTGCTTTTTGGCCAGTGGCGAGGTGGCGACGACCAGACCGCTGCCATTATTTTCATGTTCAGCCATGACCAGCAGAACGGAATCCAATGGGTCAATTCCGCGCTGAACGCTTTCAATACTGGCGAAAAAAGACTTATTGTCAATCATCAAATAAACGCCATGTGGTTCATTATGGTAGTCAAGCATCTCAAAATGGCATCCTTTCAGGTAACTTTTAATCAATTATACGAACGTGTGTTTCAAAATGCAAATTAAACCATTAAGCAGCTGGTCTGATCCGAAACACGAAAGCAGCAGGTTGGCTGATGGCTTGCCAAATCAGCAGCGGATATCATAAATACCGGTTCGAAAAAATGTTACATTATTGTTGCAAATGAGTTACAATGGTAATGAAAAATTGAATCCGGAAAGGGGCGGTTGACATGATTAAGCAGTCGAAGCATTGGCTAACGGGATTGTTGATGGCAGCAATGGTGCTGAGCTTAACTGGCTGTGCATCAGTCAGCGCTCCAACCGGCAACAATCAGTCAGCCGATTCCAGTAGCTCAGCGACAGCAGTTTCGCATCAGCGGGCTCAAAAGAAGCATGCGGCTGCCAAAACCAGTAAGGCCAGCCAAACGTCGCAAAGTATCAGTTCATCAGTTGCAGCCGCAACTTCCAGCAGTCTTGATAGTGCGGCTATTCAATCATCAGACGCAGCGGTTCAGAAAGCCGAGCCAGCGACATCAGCAGCTCAAACGGCAGTCAGTCAGGCAGCTGCTTCAAATGAGTCAGCGCAGGCGGCTGCAACGGTTAACGATCAGGTGGTTGATGGACTTAACCAAGCCGCTGGTCTACAGCCGGAAAATGGCGACCAATACATGACCTCACCAACCAGTGATGGCAGCTGGCAGGTTGACGTACGGACCAGCAACGGTGCAGGGCAGGATCCGAATGTCTCGCATTTAAAAGGAATCTACAAATACAATCCAGCAACCGGTCAATACCAACAGATGGATCCAATGACTGGTGAGTTCAACTAAATATCAACATTGCCAATGGTCATGAACGCTGGACGGTTGGCAATGGTTTTTTGCTCAGTGAAAGCATCCGTTAAAACGGGTGCTTTTTCTATTCTCAAAAAAAGCTTGACGATTATGGGAAAGAGAGTAAACTAAAAAATCGTTAGGTACATAACTGTTATGTACCTAACGATTTTAATTGGAGGAAATAAAATGTCGATTAGCGATGAAATGCTGTTTGGTCATCTGTTTTTGTTGGGCATGGACATTCGAATGGTATCCAAGCCTAAACAGCGTGGCTTTCATGGTCAGGGACGCGTCTTGTTCCTATTGTCGAAACATGAGAATATCTCGCAGCGTGAATTGGCCAGTCTGGCACAGATCAAGCCGGGTTCAATGACTGAGATTCTGACCAGAATGGAAAGAGACGGTCTGATTACAAGGCAGCGCGATGTCAGCGACAAGCGCGTCATTCATGTGCGGCTGACCAAAGCAGGTACTGAACTGGCAAAAGAAAATCATCAGCGTCATCAATGGTTCTGCAAAACTCTATTCGGAACGCTGAGTGATGAGGAAAAAGCAGAACTTAATCGATTGATTTTAAAAATTGATCAAAACATCAAAAATGAATGTTTAAAAAATAAAGAAGGTGAGAATAGTCATGCTTAAGATTGCCAAACGTAATCTGCAATGGTGGGCCGTTGTCTTGGCGGTTTTATTTATGGTTGGTCAGGTCATTTGTGACTTGACGATTCCAACGCTGACCTCGGAAATTATCAATCGTGGGGTAGTCAAGCAGGATCTGTCGTTTATTACTCATGAAGGATGGATCATGATGGGAGTCGCGCTGATTGGACTGTTAATGGCAATTGGCAATATTTATTTTGCAGCCACACAGGCGATGAAGGTCGGCAAAAATCTGCGGGCTCAGATCTATCACCGTGTTTTTCGGTTTTCGGAGCGTGAGATGTCAGAGTTGGGAACCTCATCTCTGATTACGCGCTCAACCAATGATGTGGTGCAGATTCAAAACGTGATCGTCCAGATGCTGCGGATGATGATTCAATCTCCAATCATGTTGGTGGCGGCCTGTTTTTTGGCTTATCAGCGTGAACCAAGACTGACCAAGATTTTTCTGATCAGTCTGCCGATCTTGGCAGTAGTCATTATTATTATCATGTCGATGGCCACGCCTTTGTTTAAGAGTATCCAGAAAAAGACTGACCGCATCAATCTGATTTTTAGAGAAGGCTTGACTGGCGTGCGGGTAATTCGGGCCTTTAATCAAGACGACTTTGAGCAGGAACGCTTTAAAAAGGCTAATCGCGACTATACGGATACTGGAATCAAGGCCTTTACGCTGGTCTCGTTGATGTTTCCGGTAATGACCCTGATTTTGAGTCTAACCAACGTCAGCATCATCTGGATGGGCAGTCATCTAATTGCGAACATGACGATGGAAGTTGGTGATCTGATCGCGTTTTTAAGTTATGCCGTAATGATCTTGATCAGCTTCATGATGCTTTCGATGATCTTTGTCTTTGTTCCACGGGCGCAGGCATCGGCAGTTCGAGTCAATGAGGTCTTGGAAAAGCCGATCAGCATTCACGATGCGCCAAAGGATCAGCAGCTAAAGCTCGATTTGAGCAAACCAGCCTCATTAAGCTTTGATCATGTCGATTTTCGCTATCATGGCGCTGAACGACTGGCGCTAGCCGATCTGAATTTTAAGGTTAAGGCTGGTCAGACGCTGGCAATCATTGGCGGAACGGGATCAGGCAAGTCAACTTTGGTGAATCTGATTCCACGGCTTTTAGAGATTGAAAAAGGCGAGATTCGAGTCAACGATCAGCCAATCAATCGCCTGAGCCAGCATGATCTGCACAGCTTGATCTCGATAACGCAGCAAAAAGCCGTGCTGTTTACGGGGACGGTTCGCAGCAATCTGCAGTTTGGCAATGATCAGGCTGATGATGAACAGATGTGGCATGCCTTAGAAGTAGCCCGGGCAGCTGATTTCGTCAAGGAAGCTGGTGGCCTGGATGCGGTCGTTGAGCAAAACGGGAGCAACTTCTCGGGTGGACAGCGGCAGCGGTTGGCAATTGCGCGGACGATCATTAAAAAAGCATCCGTTTATGTTTTTGACGATTCGTTTTCAGCGTTAGACTTTAAAACCGATGCCCAGCTACGAATGGCCTTAAAAGCCGACCCGCAGATCAAGCAGGCCGTGACGGTGATCGTGGCGCAGCGGATCTCAACGGTTGCCGATGCCGATTTGATTTTGGTACTGGATGAAGGACGCGTGGTTGGACAAGGAACGCATGCTCAGTTGAAGGCTGACAATCCAACCTATCAGCAGATTCTGCATTCACAGATTCAGGAAGGAGATGAAGCACATGCGTAGAGGACCACATGGCGGACCACGCGGCAAGGGAGCCAAGGCACAGGATTTCTGGAGCACGACTGGTCGCTTGTTTTCCTATCTGCGGCCATGGGCTTGGGGAATGATTTTCTCGATCGTGCTGGCCATCATTTCCGTAATTCTATCGATCGTCTCGCCTAAGATCTTAGGACAGGCCACGACGACGATTTATCAAGGAATAATGAAGGGCTATGCTCAGATGAAGGCTGGGCAGCATCTGACCGCATTGCCGATTGATTTTGACAAGATCAAGCACATCGCCATCATCGTCGTTTTGCTTTATTTGTTCTCAGGCCTTTTCAGTCTGGCACAGCAGGTTATTATGACCAATATTTCGCAAAAGGTGGTCTATAACCTGCGACGTGACGTTAAAGCGAAGATGAAGGTCGTTCCGGTTAAGTTCTATGATACGCACAGCAACGGGGATCTGATGAGTCGAATGGTCAACGATATGGATAACATTGCCACCACGCTGCAGCAGAGCCTGATTCAAATGATTACCAGTGTGATTACGTTTGTCGGAGTGCTGGCGTTGATGCTGTCCATCAGCTGGAAACTGACGCTGGTTGCGCTGATCATCGTGCCTTTGAGTCTTGGTGTCGTTGGCATGATTGCTCCCCGCGCGCAGAAACTGTTCAGTACGCAGCAAGAGGAGCTCGGCAAGATCAACGCACAAGTCGAGGAAACCTTTGCTGGGCAGACGATCGTGCGGACGTTTAATCATGAAGAAGATGAAGAAGCCAAGTTCGCGCAGAAAAACGAGAAGTACTATCATTCTGCCTGGCTGGCACAGTTCTTTTCGATTCTGATCTTCCCGTTTATGAACTGCATCAAAAACGTTGGCTATCTGCTGGTTGCCGTGATTGGGGCGGTGCAGATCATTCATGGTCAGATTACGCTGGGGAACGTCCAGGCGTTCTTGCAGTATACCAATCAATTCTCGCAGCCTTTGACTCAGGTTGCCAATCTGAGCAGTACGATTCAGCAGACGATTGCCTCAGCTGAGCGAATCTTTGAAGTGCTGGACGCGCCGGAAATGGATGAGCGAATTTTAAAAGACCAGCCATTGCCCGGTCATGATCAGCCTAAGATTGAATTTAAAGACGTTCAGTTCAGCTATAATGACGAGCCGCTGATTCAAGACTTTAATCTCAAAGCGCCAACCAATCATATGGTCGCAATCGTTGGGCCGACTGGGGCCGGCAAGTCAACGATCATCAATCTTTTGGAGCGTTTCTACGACGTCAAGGGCGGTCATATCTATCTTGATGGTCACGATACGCGGACGATGACCCGCAGCCAATTAAGAACGCATATTGCAATGGTGCTGCAGGATACCTGGCTGTTTAAAGGCACGATCTTTGACAACATCAAGTATGGTCGTGAGGATGCAACTGAAGAAGAGGTCTATCAAGCAGCCAGATTAGCCTATGCCGACAGTTTTATTCGCGAGCTGCCAGCTGGCTATCAGACGGTGCTGGATGAATCCGCGTCCAATATTTCCCAGGGTCAGCGGCAACTGCTGACGATTGCCCGAGCATTTTTGGCTAATCCAGAAATTCTGATTCTAGACGAGGCGACCAGCTCAGTCGATACCCGAACCGAGTCTTTGATTCAAAATGCCATGAACGATATTCAGCAGAATCGGACCAGTTTTGTCGTGGCCCATCGTTTGTCGACGATTCGCAATGCTGAGCAGATCATTGTCATGAATCATGGGCGCATTATTGAAACGGGCAATCACCAAACCTTGATGGCTAAGCAGGGCTTTTATGCTGATCTTTACAACAGTCAGTTCTTGGGTAATCAGATTTAGCTGATCATTCAGTGCTTGACATTTAAAAAAAAGATGTTAGATTAATAATCAGTTAAAAATAAAGCATAAAAATGAGAACAGTGATGAGAAGAGTAGATCACAACGGGTCGTTAAAGAGAGTCCGATCAGGTGAAAGCGGACCGACCAATAATGATTGAAGATGAGCTCGGAGTTCGTTCAGGGGTCAATAGGCTACCTGAGCCGGCAAGCGACCGATATCTCGCCCAGTATGTCCGTACTGAATGAGGCTGTCATTGTGAGATGGCAGTGAAAATGGGTGGTACCACGAAACGCCTTCGTCCCATGATTTCCTAAACTGATCGGGAAATCAGGATGAAGACGTTTTTTGTTTTTATGGAGGAATCATCATGGCAGTCAATGCACGCAACGGTTTATTGAAGTTAACGTCACGCTGGAACAACGAGGCAGTTCTCAATCCAAAAGAGATTTTAATTTTAAATCTGATGCCAACCAAGGAAGCGACGGAATGGCAGTTTCTGCAGCGTCTGCACGAGACTGGCATCGACTGCACGGTGACGTTCCTGTATCCGGCTACCCATCGTTTTCGTCATTCCGGTGGTGAAAGAATCAAGCAGCACTATGTCTGTCTGGACCAGATTCGTCAGCGATGTTTTGACGGCTTGATCATTACGGGAGCGCCAGTCGAATGTCTGCCGTTTGAAGCCGTTGACTACTGGGATGAGTTTAAGCAGATCGTTGAATGGGCTCACGATCACGTTAAATCGATCATTTATGAATGCTGGGCAGCTCAAGCAGGACTTTGGAACGATTTCGGCTTGCCCAAGCAGAAAATGAGCCATAAGCTATTTGGCGTTTATCAAGGAACCGCAAGCTGTGATTCAGCGCTGTTAAAAGATCTCAATACGATCAAGATTCCGCAGTCTCGGCATACCAAAGTTAAGCTGCCCAAGCAATTGCCAGCAGGGCTAAAGATACTGGTCGCCAACCAGACGATTGATCCTTTAATCTATCAAGCTGATGAAGGGCATTCGATCTATATTACCGGACATCCTGAATACAGCGCCGATACGCTCGACAATGAATATCAGCGTGATCAGCAAAAGGGCCTGGCTATTCTGCCGCCGAAAAACTATTATGTTGATCAAAATCATCTGGATATCGACTATTCATGGCGGCAACCTGGAATTCAGCTTTATCGCAACTGGCTCAATAGCTTAGCTGGTTAGCGATCAGACATCGATCTGACAGCGGATGTGTTAGAATAAAGACCGAGTCTAAATAAAGAGGTCAAAACATGCGCGAATATCAAAATACGATCCAATCCTTGAATGCCATGGTCGATGATGGCATCGTTCCTGGAATCAGCTGGGCAATCTTTGAAGGCAAGACAACCTTAAAAAACGTGGCCGGTCTGGCTCAGCTGCAGCCAAACAAAGAACCACTGATCGATGGCATGCTCTATGATGTGGCATCACTGACCAAAGTCGTGGGCACCATTCCCGTGATCATGCAGCTAAAGGATGCGGGACTTTTGGACTGGGATGATCCGGTCGTCAACTGGCTGCCAGAACTGAATGATGATCGAGCTACGATTCGCAATCTGCTTACGCACACTTCCAGCATCGAAGGCTATATTCCGCATCGCGATGAGCTGCCGGCCGCTGAGCTGACTAAAGAAATGCTCAATACTCTGCGCGTTGGTCCTAATTTAAATAAGCAGATCCGCTATGCTGACGTTGGTCTGATCTATGTTGGCTGGATTGCTGAAAAAATCCTGGGTGAGCCGATTCAAAAAGCAATTACGGAACGGATCTTAAAACCGCTGCAGATGAATGATACGACGTTTTTCCCGGATCCGGCCAAGTGCGTGCCAACCGAGATTAAAAAAGAACGGGGATTGATTCGCGGTCAGACGCATGATCCCAAAGGCTATGTCTTAGGTGAGCACTGCGGCAGCGCGGGGATGTTTTCCACGTTGGATGATCTGTTAAAATTCAGTCATGCCTTGCTTGAAACGAATCTGGACGGACTGGTCGAACCGACAACGATCAATAGTCTGTTTTATGATCAGACGCCGATGAATGGTGAACATTTGCGCAGCTTTGGCTGGAAACTGTTCCATTCGCGCAGCTGTGATCATCATTTTGTTATTTCGCATACTGGCTATACGGGAACGTGGATGGTTTTGGACAAACAGACTGATCAAGGGATGATCGTCTTGTCCAATCGCGTTCATCCAAGTGCCGATAATCAAGCCTTCTTGGATGCCAGGGATCACTTGTTTGCGACGTATCTAAATGAAAAGGATCAGTAAAAAACGTCACGCAGCGCTGCATGACGTTTTTTTATTGGTTTTGCATTGAGCTTTTAAGATTGTCCATTCGTTTGATGACCAGTGTTTCAAATAAAACCAGCAGGCATCCAAAAGGCAGTACCCAGTTGTCGGGAGCAATCAGCAAGAGAATGATCAAAAGCCAAGAGCCCCAGTTCCATTTGCTTTCAACGCGCATGGTGCTGGCCAGCCGCTGCTTTAGCTGAGGGTCACGGGCCAGATCCTGGTTGCCGCGTAGCCAGGCATATAAGCGAAATTCCCAAAAGCTTTCAACAATAAAGATAATCGTGATCAAAGTAGCATAGAGATCAGTATTAATCATTCATTCACCATTCCTTTGACTAGAAGGTCGGCTTGATTTCCAGGGCCTCTGCCTGACTGAGATCGGCAGCGGGATATTTGTGGTGCAGGGCAGCCAACAGGATCTTTTTGGCGATCTCACCGTTGCGCGTCAAAATTGGTCCGTGGAAGTAAGAACAGTAGACGTTTTTGTAGATTGCGCCTTCACTGCCATCCTCGCCATTATTGCCATGACCGGAAACGACCTTGCCCAATGGACGCTCACCCTTGCCTAGATAAGTCTTGCCATTGTGATTTTCAAAGCCATGGTATTCCTGCCCGGTTTCTTCATTTTTAATGGTAATGTCACCAATGAAACGGTTATGGTCCTGACTCAGCGTGTAGTGATCCAAAACGCCCAGACCAGGAATCTTTTCACCGTTTGCGCCAACATAGTAGTGCCCCAGGAGCTGGTAGCCGCCGCAGATCGCCAATAGCGGCTTGCCATCGTTGATAAATTTTTCGATTCCGGCTTTTTTGTTGGGCAGGTCTTTTGAGACAACCAGCTGCTCATAGTCCTGGCCACCGCCAAACAGTGCCATGTCAAACTCGTCAGGATTAAATTCCTCATCAATGCTGATAACCTTAACGGCAATGTCGGCGTCCATCTGTTTGGCATAATAGCGCAAGGCGATGATGTTGCCAACGTCGCTGTAGGTATTTAGCAGATCACCATAAAGATGGGCCAGATTCAGATGGTACTTGGTCATTAGTCCATCCCTCCTTTAATGTATCCTTTTTCGGCCAGCAGCTTGCGGAGCTGTAAAACGGCCGTATAGCTGGCTAAGACATAAACGTGATCAGTTGGCAGATCCTTGATTTTGGTCAGTACGCTGGCAAGTTCCGGTTCTTTCCATATATTGTCGACTCCGGCCATCGTCAGTCGCGTGGTGATATCTTTGTAGCGCTCGCCGCCAGTCATATACTGCTTGATATCATGCTGAGTCAGCTTTTCAAAGTCGCCGTCCCAGATCCAGCTGGTGTCGATCCCATCGGCGTAGTTGGCGTTTAACAAAAAGACAAAGCTGAATGGTTCGGGATCAGTCTCGATCATATCAAGAACCTGATTGAGGCCAACGGGGTTCTTGACCAAAATCAGCGTTGTTTTTTTACCATCGATATTGATCTCTTCTTGGCGTCCAAAGACTCGTTCGTCGGATTCAAAGGCATGCTTGATCTGCGATTGACTGACGCCTAGGAAACGACCCAGCGCATAGGCCGCCAGCGCATTGTAGATGTTGTAGAGACCACCGATTTCAATCCGATATTCCTGGCCGTCAAGTTCAAACGTTGAGCTGGTTGGCGTCAGTTTTCCCAGTTTGGTAACGGCGTAGTCAAGCTTAGGACGCTTAAAGCCGCAATGTGGGCAGAAGTAGTCGCCTAAGCCGGCATAGGTGATCAGGTGGTAGTGCAGAATGTGCTGACACTTAGGACAAAGCAGACCGTCAGTATTGGCTGGAGCTCTCAAGTCATCGTGATGCTCGTGGTTAAAGCCGTAATAGATAACGGGGTTTGGCAGGTTCTGCGTGTTGAAGAGCTGCTCGTCACCGTTGGCAATGATCGTGGCTTTTGGTGCCATCCGCACGCCTTTGAGAATCTTTTCATAGGTTGTGTAGATTTCGCCATAGCGGTCCATTTGATCACGGAAAATGTTGGTAAAGACAAAGGCAACTGGCGTGATATAGGAGGTGACGATGGCTACGTTGGCCTCGTCAACTTCCAAAACGGCCAGCCCTTTTTGCTTTGGCTTGGGTGCGGTGATAAACGTCGTAACGATTCCTTGCTTCATGTTTGAGCCGGTGGGATTGGTCAAGACATCGCTGTATTTTTCGCGCAGGACGCGGACGCTTAGTGCAGTTGTTAAGGTTTTACCATTAGTCCCAGTGACAATAACCAGGTCATATTTTTTAGCAAACGACTGGAGAATGTCGGGATCCAGCTTTAAAGTGATCTTGCCTGGCAATGAGCTGCCGCCGTGCATGAAGGTATGCAAAAACCAATAGCTGGAGCGACCAGCAAATTCGGCAAATGAGCTTTTCAGTGACATAAAAAAATCCTTCCGCAAAATAATTTTTAACTTATTATAGTACCGATCAATTTTAAACTTTGCATCCAAAAAAAGAAAGTCATCATGCTCAAATCGTCTAAAAGGTCCACAGCAGCGATAATTTGTGATAAAATTTTATACTTGTGTCGACTGAATTGCAGCCTTGAGTCAGACGGTTTAAAATAAGTCTGATTTTCGGTATAATTTAGTTACTATTGCAAAGAAAAGGTGAAAGAGCGTGGCACAGTTATTCTTCAAGTATGGCGCGATGAATTCCGGCAAGTCGATCGATGTCTTAAAAGTAGCTCATAACTACGAAGAACAAGGCAAACCAGTTGTTTTACTGACCAGTGGCGTGGATACGCGGTCAGGGCGGGGGACGATTGCCAGTCGAATTGGTCTGGAAAGAAAAGTTCATCCAATCATGAAAGACACCAATGTCTATGAATACGTCAAAAACATTGATCAGCGCATCTACTGCGTCTTGATCGATGAGGCTCAGTTTCTGTCCAAAGAGCATGTCTTACAGCTGACGCAGATCGTTGATGAATTGAACATTCCCGTCATGACGTTTGGCTTGAAGAATGATTTTCGCAATGAACTGTTTGAGGGCTCCAAATATCTTTTGATCTATGCGGACAAGATCGAAGAAATGAAGACTATCTGCTGGTTCTGCCCTCATAAGGCAACTATGAATCTGCGCATGCTTGATGGTCATCCCGTTTATGAAGGAGAACAGGTTCAAATCGGCGGCAACGAGTCGTACTACCCGGTTTGCCGCAAGCACTACTTTCACCCGCTGCTGAATAAGAAACAGGAGAAATAATCATGGAAATGGAAGAAATCTTTGACAAGCTTCAAGCGGTTGCCGATCGCTATGATGAGCTCAATGAACTGATCAGTGATCCAGAAGTGATTGCCGACACGGCACGGTTTATGAAATTGTCCAAGGAAGAGGGAAGCCTGCGTGAAACCGTTGAAAAGTACAACGAATATAAACAGGTAACGCAAACCATTAAAGATGACGAAGAAATGCTTCGTGAAATTGATGATCCTGATCTAACGGCAATGACCAAAGATGAGATTGCCTCGTCTAAGGAACGGCAGGCCACGCTGGAAAAGGAATTGGAAGTGCTTTTGATTCCTAAAGACCCGAATGATGACAAAAACATCATCATGGAAATTCGTGGGGCTGCTGGCGGGGATGAAGCCAGCTTGTTTGCAGCCGATCTGTACGACATGTATCTGCGCTATGCCGAAAAACAAGGCTGGAAAGTTGAAGTCGTTGACAAAAATGAAACTGAAGTCGGCGGCTTTAAGGAAATCTCTTTGCTGATCACTGGCGATAAGGTCTACTCCAAGCTGAAGTTTGAAAACGGCGCGCACCGAGTTCAGCGGGTACCGGTAACGGAATCGGCTGGTCGTGTGCACACGTCAACGGCGACGGTCGGTGTAATGCCTGAAGCTGAGGACGTGGAAATTGACATCGATCCTAAAGATATTCGTACCGATGTTTATCGCTCATCTGGTGCCGGTGGTCAGCACATTAACAAGACTTCCTCTGCCGTTCGGATGACGCACCTGCCAACTGGTATCGTAGTAGCGATGCAAGACGAGCGTTCCCAACAGCAGAACCGGGCTAAAGCCATGCGGATCTTAAAAGCGCGGGTTTACGATTACTACCAGCAAAAAGAACAGAATGCCTATGATCAAAAGCGTAAGGATGCGATTGGGACTGGGGATCGTTCCGAACGAATCCGGACCTACAACTATCCGCAAAACCGGGTTACCGACCACCGGATTGGCTTGACGCTTAACAAGCTGGATAAGATCATGGCTGGTGACTTGGATGAGATTATCGAGGCCTTGATTATTGCCGATCAAACCAAGAAATTGGAGCAGCTGCGCAATGAATAGACCAACCAGTGAGTCTTGGAACTATTTTCAAGCTCAGCGCTGGGCAGCCGAATATTTGAAAGAACGCGGATTGGATCCACAGACACCTGAATTTATTTTGAAAATGATTCATGACTGGAACACGACAACGCTTTTAATGCATAATCGTGATCGCATGCCATCCGAAGAAGCAGTGCGGTTTCGGCGGGCAATCGAGCGGGTGGCCGATCATGAACCGCCGCAGTATGTCGTTGGCAAGGCGCCGTTTTACGGGCGAATGTTTATCGTCAGTCGCGACGTCTTGATCCCAGAAAGCGAGACTGAGGAACTGGTTGAGTGGGTACTGGACACGATGCCAAAAGATAAGCCGCTGCGTATGCTGGATTTGGGAACTGGCAGTGGCGTGATTGGGATTACGCTAAAGCTTGAAAGACCGCTTTGGCAGGTGACGCTTAGTGATATCTCAGCTGGCGCCTTGCGGGTAGCGACTGCCAATCAGCGTCTGCATGGAACTAATCTGCCAGAAATCGAAAGCGATATGTTTGCCAGACTGGCAGATCAAAAGTTTGATTTGATCGTTACTAATCCACCATATATTGCAACGTCAGAAATCTCTTTAATGGATAAGGCCGTTTTAGACTATGAGCCACCGGTTGCTCTGTTTGCCGATGAGCATGGGCTTGGCTTTTATCATCGGCTGTTTGAAAGCATTGGTGATCACTTAGCGCCGCATGGTCAGCTGTTTGGTGAAACCGGATTTGACCAGGAGCAAAGCATTCAAGACCTTTGTCATCAAGTTGCGCCATATGCTCAGATCGAAACTCGTCATGATATGGCCGATCGCATGCGGATGATTCATGCATGGAACTTTTAAGTTTGGGAAGGAAGCACGATTTTGGAAACAAGAATTTTTAAGCTGAATGAAATTGATCAAGCAGCTCAAGCCATTAAAGATGGACAGTTAGTGGCTTTCCCAACTGAGACGGTCTACGGTTTGGGTGCCGATGCTACTAATGAGGCTGCGGTCAAAAATGTCTATCTTGCCAAAGGACGGCCCAGCGACAACCCCTTGATCGTCCATGTCGCATCGATTGAAATGGTTGAACGGTACGCGGCTGAGATTCCGAACAGCGCGCGTCAGCTGATGAAGGCATTTTGGCCCGGTTCATTGACGATTATTTTAAAGATCAAGCCAGGCTCACTTTCAAAAACGGTTACGGGGGGACTGGCAACAGTGGCCTTTCGCTACCCTGACTGTCAGCCAACGCTGGACCTGATCTTAAAAGCCGGCGTTCCAATTGTTGGTCCATCCGCTAATACGTCAGGAAAGCCTAGTCCGACAACGGCTCAGCACGTCTTTCATGATTTGAATGGCAAGATTTTCGGGATTCTTGATAATGGTCCGACCCGGGTAGGAGTTGAGTCAACGGTACTGGATCTGTCGACGCCGCAGCCGGCAATTCTGCGTCCAGGTGCCGTTACCAAAGCTCAGATTGAATCTGTGATCGGTTCAATCGACTTGGATCAGCACCATGTTGGGACCAATGAAACGCCTAAAGCTCCAGGAATGAAGTATCGCCATTATGCACCGGGCGTTCCAGTAGCCATCGTTGATCCGCAGACGAATTGGCAAAGCGTTAACTCCTGGATTGAAGAGCAGCCGTCTAAGGTTGGGGTAATGGCTGAAAAACAGATCCTGGATGCATTCAGCTGGTCGGATAATGCTGTCATCTACTCGCTTGGCGAAGACGTCAGTGATGCCAGCTCACATTTGTTTGCCGGCCTGCGATTCTTTGACGATCAAAAAGACGTTGCCTCCATTCTGGTACAGGGGTTGGATGCAACCGGTCTGGGCGCAGCCTACATGAACCGTCTGAATAAATCGGCTGGCGGCAGGCATTTTGAGGTACCGGTCAAATAATTGATAAAATTTGCTTTTTGCCTAAGCAACCAGGTCCGTTTTTGGTACAATAGTTGAGAAACATTTAAGGAGAGTTATATATTCATGGGCAAGTTTGAAGTTATTGAACATCCACTGGTTCAACACAAATTAACGATGATTCGCGATAAAAACGTTGGGACTAAGTTTTTCCGCGAAACGGTCAAGGAAATTTCAACGCTGATTGCTTACGAGGTTTCCAAGAACATGCCGCTCAAAGAAGTTGAAATCGAAACGCCAATCTGCAAGACGACGCAAAAGGAACTGGCCGGCAAGAAGGTTGCTATTGTGCCAATCTTGCGGGCTGGTCTGGGAATGGTTGAAGGATTCACCGATTTGATTCCGGCAGCCAAGATCGGCTTTATCGGCATGTACCGTGATGAAGAAACGCTTAAGCCACATGAATATTTCGTCAAGCTGCCAAGCGATGTTTCGGAACGTCAATTATTCGTTGTCGACCCAATGCTGGCAACGGGTGGTTCGGCAGTTGATGCAATTGGCGCCTTAAAGAAGCGGGGCTGTGAAGAAAAGAACATCAAGTTTGCCTGCCTGGTTGCTGCTCCAGAAGGCGTTAAGGCAATCCAAGCCGCTTATCCGGATGTTGACATCTACACGGCAGCCTTGGATGAACGCTTAAACGAACAAGGCTACATCGTCCCAGGACTAGGCGATGCCGGTGATCGTCTTTTTGGCACCAAGTAGTCTGATCTAACATTAAAGGTTCAGTCTGTGACCTGTTCACGAGCTGGGCTTTTTTATTTTGCCAGATAAAAGTCTTAACATTTTTTAACAACTGTCGGTAAACGAAGCCAAACTCGCCAAAAATAGTAAAATGGTAGCTGATTGTTAAAATTAAATCCAATAAAGGATCTGAGAAAATGCAGAAATTAAAAGGTTCGGCCGGTTTTGCAAGGCAGTTTTTGATCTTGCTGGTTATTGGGCTGGGTGCGCTGCTGTTTACCTTTCATAATGAGGCTTTTTATCAGCGACCATTGGCAAAAGTTGAACAGGTACATAACGAAAAAGCCGTTAAGCAGACTGATGAGTTTAAAAACGTTGATTGGCAGACTAAGCAGCACCTTAGAATTAAAATGCTGAATGGTAAATATCGCGGTCATGTACTTACGGTTACCAATACCTATTCTTATTCCGGGGCAATGGATCAGAGGTATCGAGCCGGCAACGAGATTTTTTTGACGCGCGTTCATGAAAAAAATGGCGAGCTGCATGCTACCATTGCCGGCTATAAGCGCGATACCGTCATTGTCTTTTTAGTCTGGCTGGTAATTTTGATGCTGCTGTTGATGATGAGAAGACAAGGCAGCTTAGCTCTGCTTAGTGTGATCGTCAATACGATTCTGTTTATGCTGGCTATTGAGCTGGATCTGAAAATGCAGGCCGCGCACGTGCTGCTGATTTTTGGCGTGCTGGCATTGATTTTTACGGTCATCAGTCTGGTCATGATTCTAGGTTTTACCAGGCGAATGCTGGCTACCTTGGGGGCAACGGTTTTTGGCACGATTGCCGCAATGCTGATCAGTCTGCTGGTTTTTAATCTGACACAGGAACGCGGAATTTATTATGAATCGATGCAGTATGTCACTCAGGTTCCGCGACCGCTCTTTTTGGCCGAGACGCTGCTGGGCTCGCTGGGTGCCGTAATGGATGAGTCAAGTGACATCGTGGCGACGATCTTTGAGCTCAAACAGCTTGATCCAGCTGCAACCAAGCGTCAGCTGTTCTTAGCCGGACGCAGCGTCGGTCAATCCATTATGGGACCGTTGGTTAACGTCTTGTTTCTGATTTTTATGGCCGATACCTTTACCTCATCTTTGCTGTATTTGAAAAATGGCAATTCCTGGGGCTACACGTTTTCAATGAATATGTGTCTGGGCACCGTTCAAAGCTTGATCAGCGGAATCGGCATCGTTTTGGCGATTCCGATTGCCAGTGCATTAGCAGCGCTTTTATTAGGAAAGAAGGCAAAAGCATGAGTACGATTACGGCATTGGGACTGGTCTTGATGATTCTGATGATTTTAGTTGGCGGTAAGCAGGGATGGACATCATTTTTAAGCCTGTTGCTAAACTTTGGCTTTTTATATTTTGCGATCGTACTGATTGCCTTCCACGTTCCGCCGTTGTTTGTAACGCTGACGACTGGAACTATTATTTTGGCAGTAACGATTTTTATGGGTGAGGATGATCTAAAAACGACCGTGACGGCTTTTTACGCATCGCTGATCGTAATGGGAATTCTCCTGCTGCTGATTATTGGCGTTGAGCACTGGGCAATGGTACAGGGCTTTGGTCCCGAAGACAGTGAGGATCTGGAGGGCATGTCGATTTTAATTGGTATCAGCTATCTGAAAGTGGCCGTTACAACGACGATTCTAAGTACGCTGGGGGCGATTGCTGAAGCAGCGATGGCGGTAGCTGCGGGACTGACTGAGGTTTTAAATGCGCATCCTGATATCTCGACTGCTCAGATTATGAAAAGCGGCATGGCAATTGGCGGACAGATTATTGGAACGACTTTTAATACGTTGTTCTTTGGCTTTTTTGGCGGTTTTTTAACGCTTTTTATCTGGTTTGCTGGATTACATTACTCATTTGGAACGATTATGAATAATAAGATTTTTGTTGCCGAGATGATAATGGTATTGACTTCTTTTATTGGAGTTCTGTTAACGGTTCCGATTACGGCTTGGATAATGGGGCTGCGCAAAAAGACGATAGTTGACAGTTTTTCTGAAAACAAGTAAGCTATAGTCTAGTAACTTGAATATCGGTCCTTTAATGAAATCCAGAGAGGTTTCCAAGGACGCGTTAAAATAATCATCCATCTTGCGGGTTGTTTTAAGGTAGTCTTTGGGCCGGAGCTCAAGGGCTATTATTTTTATCTGCATAGGGGTGTTTTTGAATGGCACATCGTGATGGTGTCGTTTTAGACGTTGATGAAAGGCCAGAGTTTGGTCAGTGGGTTGGATTGTCATTGCAGCATATGTTCTCAATGTTTGGTTCAACCGTGCTGGTGCCGATTCTGGTTGGATTGAATCCAGGAATCGCTTTGTTCAGTTCAGGGGTTGGAACCTTGATGTATCTGCTGATCACGCGTCACAAGATTCCGGCTTATATGGGTTCGAGCTTTAGTTTTATCGTCCCAATGATGGCATTGATGAAATCAACGGGCTACCCAGGGATTGCTCAAGGTACGATCGCGGTTGGCTGTGTGTACTTATTGGTATCGCTGATCGTTACGATGATTGGCTCGGACTGGATTGATCACGTGCTGCCGCCAATCGTGGTCGGCCCAATCGTGATGGTGATCGGACTTTCTTTGGCCAGCACGGCGGCTAAAGATGCTACGATGAACGGTACGCATTATGACCTGCGCTATTTTGCCGTTGCCATGCTGACATTGTTGGTTACGATTGCTTTTAACATGTTTTGCAAAGGCTTTTTGGGTTTGATTCCGATTCTGCTGGGGATCGTTTGCGGCTATGTGATTGCTTGCCTGTTTGGTATTGTTGACCTGGCGCCAGTAGCTGCGGCACATTGGTTCAGTCTGCCCGATTTTCAGGTTCCGTTCGTGAACTATCAGCCGCATTTTTATTGGGGCGCGATTTTAAGCATGGCACCGATTGCGTTTGTTACCATGACTGAGCACATGGGGCATATCATGGTTCTTAACGAGCTGACCGAACGCAACTACTTTAAGGATCCCGGGTTGAATCACACTTTGGCTGGGGATGGGACGGCTTCGATTATTGCCGGCTTTGTTGGCGGGCCGCCAGTGACGTCTTATGGCGAAAACATTGGCGTCCTGGCAATTACCCGCGTTCATAGCGTCTACGTTCTGGCAGGGGCTGCCTTGTTTGCCGTCTTCTTCAGTTTTGTCGGCAAGCTGAGCGCATTGATTGAATCAATCCCAGGCCCCGTTATTGGTGGGATTTCCTTCCTATTATTTGGTGTGATTGCCTCTAGCGGTCTGCGGGTTATGATCGAAGACCAAATCGACTTTAACAAGAAGCGTAATTTGATGATCAGCTCGGTAATTCTGGTGATCGGGATCGGTAATGCCTACTTAAAGTTAGGCCAATATCAGTTTTCGGGATTGGCGGTAGCAGCGGTCTTGGGGATTGTTTTAAATCTGATCCTGCCTGATGAGGCTGCCAGCGAACGTAAGAAAAACAACTAGACCAATTAAAAAAGAAACAAATGATGACGTTTTATCTCAAATGTCATCATTTTTTTATTTATGTCAATGAATAGATATAAATTATAAACAATTTATTAGGTTGGTTTATATGTTATGTTAACTCGAAGTGCCTGCTGTGTAACGGATCGAGCTGATGTTGGCGTTTTCTTTGGCTCTGATATTTTTTTGAAATTTTAATGAAATAATGCTATATTAATGATCGTAACTTGGGACAGTTCGTGGTTGTTTCAACGAGATGGAATCCAATTTACAAACCAAATTATTGTTATAAAGAAAAGAGGTGGAATATAAATGGGCGGTGAAGCTTATACTTTTAAGCTATTCGGCCTTACGTTCAATGCGACTAACGTGATTTCAGGCACCATTATTTTTGTCTTGGTCTTCTTTGTTTTATTTGGTCTTTCACGGCATTTGCAAATGAAGCCTAAAGGCGGCCAAAACGTAATTGAGTGGTTGATTGAATTTACAAACGGTATCGTGCGGGAACAAATGCCTGCATCAGAAGTTGGCAACTACAGCTTCTTGGCCTTCGTACTGTTTGCCTTTATCTTCTTCTCAAACCAGCTGGGTCTGATTTTCCAAATCGGATGGAACGGAAACGAGATTGTGAGAAGTCCCACTGCCGATCCAGTCGTAACGCTGACTTTCTCGTTGAGCATGATCATGCTGGCACACTTTGCCGGGATCAGCAAAAACGGTTTGAAGCACTACTTTGGCTCTTACCTCAAGCCATATGCTGTTATGCTGCCAATTAACTTGGTTGAGGAATTTGCCAACTTCTTGACGCTTGGTCTGCGGCTCTTTGGTAACATTTTTGCCGGGGAACTGCTGCTGAAGTTGCTTGGACAGATGGCCTTTTCACACGGTGTTCCAACGATCCTGGTCAGTCTGCCACTTGAAATTGTTTGGCAAGGCTTCTCAGTCTTCATTGGGGCTATTCAGGCTTATGTCTTTGTAACATTAACTACGGTTTATATTTCTCAGAAGGTTTCTGCTGAGGAATAAGTATATCTTAAGGAGGATATAAAAATGGGTGCAATTGCTGCAGGTATCGCTGCTTTTGGTGCGGCACTGGGTGCCGGTATTGGTAACGGTTTTGTCATTAGCCACACGATCGATGGGATGGCTCGTCAACCAGAAATGTCTGGTGCACTGCGTGGTACGATGTTCATTGGTGTTGGTTTGATCGAAGCCATGCCTATCCTGGCCATCGTTATTGGCTTCCTTGTAATGAACAAGTAGTTCAAAATAACTAAAGCTATCAATTTACAAGGAGGTGTCAATAGATGTTGCAAGGTGTTCTGGCTCAATCCAATAGCTTATACATCGGAGACATGCTGTTTTACATTGTTTCATTTATTATCCTGATGCTGTTGGTTAAGCATTATGCTTGGAAACCAGTTACGGATATGATGAACAAGCGGGCAACCAAGATTTCCGATGACATCGACAATGCAGAAAAGTCGCGTGCCGAAGCAGAAAAGCTGGCTGCACAGCGTCAAACTGAATTGCAGAACTCTCACCAAGAAGCCGCCAAGATTATCAGCACGGCCAAAAAGACTGGTGAAGCTCAACGGGACCAGATCGTTACGGATGCGCAAAAAGATGCGCAGGTCGTAAAAGAGCAAGCCCAAAAGGATGCTGAGCAGGCACGTCGTGATGCTCTGAAAGGGGCGCAAAACGATGTTGCCAACTTATCTATTGAGATTGCTTCCAAGCTCATCCACAAGGAATTAAACGCGGACGATCAAAAAGCACTGATCGATTCGTACATCGAAGGGTTGGTAAAACATGAGTCTTGATAAGAAGACGGTTGCTAACCGCTATGCGAAAGCAATTTTTGAGCTGGCTGAAGAAAACGGTCAACTCGATCAGACTTATCAAGAATTATCTGCTTTGCGTCAAGTCTTCGAAGAAAATGACAGTTTGGCAGCGCTGTTGAGCGGTGTCGATCTGTCACTCGCTGAGAAAAAATCTTTGATTGATGCATTGAAAAAGGATGCTTCGCCATTCGTTTCCAATCTGATTCAAATGGTTTTTGATTACGGCCGCATGGATGATTTGGTCGCAATTATTGATGAGTTTGAACGGCGTTACGATGCATTTAACAAACGCATCCACGCCGAAGTAATCACAGCGGTGCAACTCGATACGAAGCAACGCGATCAACTGAAGGCTGGTCTGGCTAAGCGTCTGTCAGCCAACGAAATCGTATTGCACGAAACGGTTGATCCGTCAATTTTAGGCGGAGTCATCATCCGAGCAAACAATGAAACTCTGGATGGTAGTCTCAGTTCAAAGATTGAACAAATTCGTCGTTTACTTGTTAAATAATCAATTGTCAAAGAGGTGAGACCTTTATGAGCATTAAAACTGAGGAAATCAGTTCACTCATCAAGAAGCAGCTCGCCAACTATCAGGACCAAATTTCCGTTGAAGAAACTGGGACGGTTACCTATGTTGGTGACGGGGTTGCTCGTGCCGATGGCTTGGAAAATGCCATGGCTGGTGAGTTGCTCGAATTTAGCAACGGTGTCTACGGGATGGCCCAAAACCTCGAAAGTAACGATGTTGGTATCGTTATTTTAGGGGACTACACGGGAATCCGTGAAGGCGATACTGTTAAGCGGACGGGCCGGATTATGGAAGTTCCCGTCGGCAAAGAACTGTTAGGTCGGGTCGTTGACCCACTGGGACGGCCAATTGACGGTCTTGGCGAAATCAAGACCAACAAGACGCGTCCCGTGGAAAAGAAGGCCCCTGGCGTTATGCAGCGGAAGAGCGTTAGCGTGCCACTGCAGACTGGGATCAAGGTTATTGATGCCTTGGTACCAATTGGTCGTGGCCAACGTGAATTGATCATTGGTGACCGTAAGACTGGTAAGACTTCACTTGCCATTGACACGATCATCAACCAAAAAGACCAAGACATGATTTGTATCTATGTTGCAATTGGTCAAAAGGAATCAACGGTACGGGCTCAAGTTGAAACGCTGCGTCAATATGGCGCCTTGGACTACACGATCGTCGTTTCAGCCAGTGCCTCCAACCCTGCACCAATGCTTTACCTGGCACCATATGCCGGAGCTGCAATGGGTGAAGAGTTTATGTACAATGGCCAAGATGTCTTGATCGTTTACGATGACTTGACGAAACAAGCCGATGCCTACCGTGAACTGTCACTGATTCTGCGGCGGCCACCAGGTCGTGAAGCCTACCCAGGTGACATTTTCTACACGCACTCACGTCTGCTTGAACGTGCTGCACGGCTTTCAGACGACATGGGCGGCGGTTCAATGACTGCTCTGCCAGTTATTCAGACCCAAGCTGGTGACGTTTCAGCCTACATTCCAACCAACGTTATCTCCATTACTGACGGTCAGATCTTCTTGGATTCTGACTCCTTCTATGCTGGTCAACGTCCAGCCATCAACGCCGGGACTTCGGTTTCTCGTGTCGGTGGTGACGCTCAGATCAAAGCCATGAAGAAGGTTGCTGGTACGCTGCGTCTGGATATTTCTGCCTACAACGAACTGGCTGCCTTTGCGCAATTCGGTTCTGATCTGGATGAAAACACGCAGCGTCGTCTGGGCCGTGGTGAACGGACGATGGAAATCTTAAAGCAGGGCCTGCACGAGCCACAACCAGTCGCTCAACAGGTTGTAACGCTTTTTGCTCTGTCACATGGATATGTTGACAACATTCCTGTTCAAGACGTTCGTCGCTTTGAACAGGAACTGGCTGCCTACATGCGTGCAAACCATCAAGACGTTTATGACCAGATTGCAGAAACTGGCAAGCTGCCAGAAGGCGATGTTATCGACCAGGCAATCAAGGACTTTAAGGAAACGTCATTTCAAACCAGCGACAGCGACAAAGCTGCCAAAAACTAAGCATGACTAGTCGAAAGGACGGTGAGATTTAGTGCCAGCTTCACTTGCTACTGTTAAACGCAAGATTCAGTCAACCAAGAGCACGCGTCAGATTACCTCTGCCATGCAAATGGTTTCTACGGCTAAGCTTAACCAGATTCAGCACCATACTAAGGCTTATGAGGCCTATGCTGCTACGGTTCGTGAAGTCCTGTCCAGCATGGTCAAATCTCACAGTACGACGGATGCTGATAGTAAAGATCAGTTCACGTCGCTGTTTGACAAACGACCAGTACAGCAGACTGGCATCTTAGTTATCACATCTGACCGGGGAT
Source organism: Limosilactobacillus mucosae (assembly GCF_013423865.1). Lineage (NCBI taxonomy): Bacteria > Bacillati > Bacillota > Bacilli > Lactobacillales > Lactobacillaceae > Limosilactobacillus > Limosilactobacillus mucosae. The sequence goes on from NZ_CP058954.1 coordinate 481,347, forward strand.
TGGTAGGAAGCTACAACAGCAACGTTATCAAAGAAACCCTGGAAACGATGAAAAAACACCATTTGAATAAAGACAACACGGTTTTCCTGACGATTGGACGAACCGGGACCGAGTTCTTTAAGAAACGCGGTATGAACGTTGTTTATGAGTACACTGGTGTTAGTGACGTGCCAACGTACAAAGAAGTCCGCGGGATCGTTAAGACCACGGTACAAATGTACAATGACGGAGTATTTGACGAACTTTTCCTGTCATATAATCACTACGTCAACCGGATTACGTCACATGTTCGGGTTCAAAAGATGATGCCAGTGTCAGAAGATTCAATGACCGACGATCAGCCGGCCGTAAGTGAGGAATCTACTGACAAGACGCGGATTTCGCCTGAATTCGAATTCGAACCTTCCGCCAACGATATCGTTTCGGTAATCGTTTCGCAATACGCGGAAAGTTTGGTTTATGGAGCGATTTTGGATGCCAAGACGTCTGAACACTCCTCAAGTGCCAATGCAATGAGCTCTGCTTCCGACAATGCTGATGAGATCATTTCGGATTTGGAGCTTCAATACAACCGGGCACGGCAAGCTGCCATTACCACGGAAATTACTGAAATTACCGGTGGTATGACGGCCCAAGAATAATCATTCTAGTAAGTAGGAGGAAACAGCATGAGTGCTACTGGTAAAGTTGTACAGGTTATCGGTCCAGTTGTCGATGTTGAATTCCCCTTGGACGACAAGCTGCCAGAAATCAATGACGCGCTGAAGATCGATAAAGGCGATGGCACGACGCTGACTACTGAAGTTTCCCTTGAACTGGGTGACGGTGTGGTACGGACGGTTGCCATGGACGGTACCGATGGTCTGCAACGTGGCATGAAGGTCGAAAACACGGGCGCTTCAATCAGCGTTCCAGTTGGTGACGATACTCTGGGTCGAGTTTTCAATGTCCTTGGTGAACCAATCGACAATGGTCCAGAATTCGGCCCAGATGCCAAGCGGATGCCAATTCACCGTGAAGCACCTAAGTACGAAGATTTGAACAACACTACGGAAATTTTGGAAACGGGGATCAAGGTTATCGATCTGCTTGCTCCATACGTTCGTGGTGGTAAGATTGGTCTTTTCGGTGGTGCCGGTGTCGGCAAGACCGTCTTGATTCAAGAACTGATCCACAACATTGCTCAAGGCCACAATGGGATTTCCGTATTTACCGGTGTTGGTGAACGGACCCGTGAAGGTAATGACATGTACTTCGAAATGAAGGCTTCTGGGGTTCTGAGCAAGACGGCCATGGTCTATGGTCAAATGAACGAACCACCTGGTGCCCGGATGCGGGTTGCCTTGACTGGTTTGACGATCGCGGAATACTTCCGTGACGTAAAGGGCCAAGACGTGCTGCTGTTTATCGACAACATCTTCCGGTTTACTCAAGCCGGTTCAGAAGTTTCAGCCCTGCTGGGACGGATTCCATCTGCCGTTGGTTATCAGCCAACGCTGGCTACTGAAATGGGTCAGCTGCAGGAACGGATTACTTCGACTAAGAAGGGTTCCATTACGTCGATTCAAGCCGTTTATGTTCCTGCCGATGACTACACCGACCCTGCTCCAGCAACGACTTTTGCCCACTTGGATGCCACGACCAACCTGGAACGTCGGCTGACGCAAATGGGTATCTACCCAGCCGTTGATCCATTGGCTTCAACGTCAACCGCATTGACGCCTGAAGTCGTTGGTAAGGAACACTATGAAGTAGCTACGCGGGTACAGCATGTCCTGCAGCGTTACCGTGAATTACAAGACATCATCGCCATCTTGGGGATGGATGAACTTTCAGATGAAGAAAAGACGATTGTTGCTCGGGCACGGCGGATTCAATTCTTCCTGTCACAAAGCTTCAACGTTGCTTCACAATTTACGGGGATGCCAGGTCGTTATGTTCCATTGAAAGACACGATCAAAGGCTTCAAGGAAATCCTTGATGGTAAGTACGATGATCTGCCGGAAGATGCTTTCCGTCTGGTCGGTCCAATCGAGGATGTTGTTGAAAAAGCTAAGCAGATGAAAGCTGATGCCGAAAAAGCTGAAAACTAGGAGGGATGATCATGGCTGATAGTACTTTTAAGGTCACCATTATCACTCCTGATGGCACCGTCTATGAGAACAAAGACGCTACGATGCTGGTTATGGATACGCGTGGCGGTCAAATGGGGATCATGGCGAACCACGTGCCCCTGGTTGCAGCGCTGCAGATCAGTGCCTTGCGCGTCAAGCACAACTCCGCTAAAGACGATGTGATCGCCGTTAACGGTGGTTTCATGGAATTCAATGAAAATGCTGCGACAGTGGTTGCTGACAGTGCTGAACTGCCAACGACGATTGACGTAGCCCGGGCTGAAAAAGCCAAAGAACGCTCTGAAAAGTGGGTTGAAGAAGCTAAGCAAAAGCACAGTAAAAATGAGCTTGCGCGTGCTGAAGTTCACCTGCGCCGAGCAATCAACCGACTCAACGTTTCACAGATGCGTTGATTTGGTTGGCCAAAACGTCATGCCGATTACAGGCATGGCGTTTTTTAATTTCTTGTAAACATTGACCAGCAGTTAGAAGGCTTAGCATAGAATATGTTAATATGATTAATGATTGCTTATTGGGGGGAGTTTAATGGAACTGACAGGTCTGCAGGCTTTGATTACGATCGTAATACAATTGGGCTTTATTTGGATTGCCTTTTATGCACTACAGGGACTTCATATGGAACGTTGGTTTCGGCGTCCGCCTAAAACGCTGCCATTGCTGATGGTGCTTTTGGCAACCGCGCTTGGCTACTTGAATGCCAGCTTTTTATTGACGGTTCTAAAAGCAATTCGTAATCTGATTTATTTGGCACAATAAATCAATGTTGGAGGAAAACCAAATGAAAAAAATCCTGATTCAAGGAGGGCAGCGTCTACGTGGGAGCGTTGCTGTTGCGGGGTCAACTGCCCTGGCACTGACGGCACAGATTGCGGCGCTTTTGGCATCAACTGGTGAGCTTAAGCTGGCTAACGTTGCTGATACGATGACTGTCGATACGATGAATGAACGCTTACGAAAGCTGGACTTGGCTGTCACTGTCAATAAGCCGACTCATCAGCTCATTATCCAATCTCAAGCAAAACTTACGGCTGACGACCTAACGGCAATTACTTCCGCAAAGGTTGCCTCATTGATGATTGGTCCGCTGCTGGCCCGCACTGGCAGTGTCAGATTAAACAAAGATCAGGTGCCAGATGAGATTATTGCCGATCTAAGATGCTTGGGAGCTGATGTCTCGTTAAATGATGAAGCTTTAGCGATCAAAGCAGGCCGCTTAAAGGGAAGTCATTTAAAGCTGGCAGATAGCAACTGCCTGAGTACTCAGAGTCTGATCATGGCTGCGGTCCTTGCTGATGGAATTACGGTAATTGAAAATGCAGCCTGTGATTTTGAGGTCATTGCCCTGGCCAATCTTTTAAACAAGATGGGGGCGCGGGTGCATGGCGCAGGAACGAAAATCGTAAGGGTACAAGGCGTGACGTTTCTGCATGGCTGTGACTATGAGATTGCCGGCGACTATCTGGAAGCAACGGCACTGATGCTGGTTGCCGCAATAACTAATGGCGATGTGATTGTAGAAAATGTTCATCTGCAAAGCGTTCAAGGCGTGATTAATCAGCTTGAACGGATGGGATGTACCGTAGTCGTCCAGCAAAATGGCGTTCGAGTTTTAGGAACGGCAGTCTTGCTGCCAGCTGATCTACAAAGTCTTTTTCCCAGCACCATGTACCCTGAGCTTGCAATTCTACAGCTGTTGGCTAATGGTAAAAGCAGCAATGCAGTCATGGATCGAAGACTGCTTGATCAATTGCAGAAAATGCAGGCTGGTGTTCAAGAAACTGCCGGTGAATTGATTTTAAATGGTCCGGCCAAGCTCAGCGGCATCAAGGTTAAGGCTTTTGATGCCAGCAGTGCACTGACGCTGACCCTGGCTGGCTTGGCGGCTAAAGGACTAACGATCGTAGAAAACGGCGCTTATCTTGGTGATGAGTTTGAGGACTTACCTGCCAAGCTGCAAAGTCTGGGGGCCAGTCTGCAGTTAAAGGACTTTGAATCGGCTTCAAAATCATTAACAAAATTTAAGTAAAGCAGATTATTATCAATTCAGCGGTTGAAGACTGGTTGTGGTATAATATCGTTCGAATTGAGTAAAAATCGGAAGGAGAAAAACATGGCTAAGGATATCGGAATTGACCTTGGAACAGCCAATGTTCTGATTTACGTACAAGGAAAGGGTATCGTATTAAACGAACCATCCGTAGTGGCGATTGATACACGCACTAATAAGGTTCTGGCAGTCGGTTCGGAAGCCTATCGCATGGTAGGACGGACGCCAAGCAACATTCGCGCGATTCGTCCACTGAAAAACGGGGTAATTTCCGACTTTGATATGACCCAGGAAATGCTTTCTTACTTTATCAGCAAGCTTAGCGTCAAGGGCTTTATGTCAAAACCTGATATTATGATCTGTGCGCCAACCAATATTACGGAAATTGAGCGCAAGGCCATCATTCAAGCTGCTGAACAGTCGGGTGGCGGCAAGGTTTACCTGGAATATGAGCCAAAGGTAGCTGCAATTGGTGCTGGACTTGATATCTTCAAGCCCTGTGGCAATATGGTAATCGATATGGGTGGCGGTACCAGTGATATTGCCGTGCTTTCTTTGGGTGATATCGTAGCCAGCGAGTCGGTTCGCTTGGCTGGTGACCAGTTAAACAGTGACATTGCTGAATACATCAAAGAGCATCATGGCTTAATTATTGGTGAGCATACTGCCGAACGCATCAAGATCGAACTGGGAACAGCACAAAAGGTCGACGATCCACAGACAATGGAAGTACGTGGTCGTGATGTTGCCAGCGGGATGCCAAAGCAGATTGAAACCAATGAAAATGAAATCGCGGATGCATTGCATGACACTTTAGAGCAGATCGTTCGAGCATCAGTTGCCGTACTTGAAACCGTACCACCAGAGCTTGCCAGCGATATTATCGATCGCGGCATCATGCTGACGGGGGGAACGGCGATGCTTCACGGTATTGACAAGCTGTTTAGTGATCGCTTAAAGGTACCAGTAGTCGTTTCACAAGACCCACTGGACAATGTTGCCAAGGGTGCTGGTGAGCTGCTGGAACGCATGCAGTCTGATAGCGGTAAAAATCGTAAATAGATATTAAGCAATGTTTAGGAAAATAGTGATCATGCTGATTAAAGGTTATCAGCGCGGCATTTCTTCACGTCGTCCCTATCGTGTGTGTCGCTATGAGCCAACCTGCTCGCAGTATATGCTGGAGGCCGTTCAGCGGTTTGGACTTAAAGGAGTTTTAATGGGCAGTGCCAGGATTTTACGCTGCCATCCTTGGGCCCACGGTGGTTTCGATCCAGTGCCGGATCACTTTACAATCCGACGAACACATCATAGACAAGGGTGAAAACGTGTCAAAAAAAGAAAAGACGGTTGCCGTTAGCGTCAAAGATATTGAACGCAATGGCCAGCCGGTAGAACAGATTTTTGTTGGAAAGCGACTGATCGGTGAGGTCGTGGCTGATAAGGAACGCTTCAAGGCAATTCTCCTCAAAGGCGAACAGGCATTTTACGTTCGCTCACAAGAAGAAGGGCTGGAAACGATTCTTCAGCAGTATCATCTTCACCAAGGTTGATTGGTGGATAAAAGGGGTTGGGGAAAAGCCCGAGCCCTTTTTAGTTTTAATAAGGAGAAATTTTAATGCAACGATCGCAAAATGATAATGAATCGCGGATTGACTGGGGCATTATCTTCTGTGTGCTTTTGTTGGCGTTGATTGGACTGGCTTCAATCTATGTTGCGGCCAGCAATGATAAGACCCCGACCAGCATCACGCGTCAAGTAGTATCGCAATTGATTTGGTATATCATTGGGACGATCATGATTATCGTTATCATGCAGTTTGACGCCGAACAGCTCTGGAAAATCGCGCCAATCGTCTATTGGCTCGGAATCTTCTTGATGTTTGCCATCCTGGTCTTTTATAGTCGATCGTACTACGCCAGTACAGGTGCCAAGAGCTGGTTTGCCATTGGTCCGTTCACTTTTCAGCCTTCAGAAGTCATGAAACCGGCCTATATATTAATGATGGGCCGCGTGATCACGACTCATAACAGTCAATACAGTACCCATACCGTTGAATCGGATTGGCGCTTGATTGGCAAGATGCTGCTGTGGCTGATGCCGATTATGATCTCGCTGCACTTTCAAAACGACTTTGGGACTTCGCTGGTCTTCTTTGCTATTTTCTGTGGTATGGTCTTGGTAGGTGGCGTAACTTGGCGGATTATTGCCCCAGTTGCTACGGTTTTGATTGTTGTTGGCGGTTCAGCGCTGGCAATGGTTACCAGTACGACTGGTCGACGAATTTTAGAGCATATCGGCTTTCAGGCATACCAGTTTGAACGGGTTGATACCTGGCTGAATCCTCAAGCTGATACGACCAACCAAGGCTACCAGCTCTGGCAAAGCATTAAGGCGGTCGGCAGCGGTGGAATTACCGGGACGGGCTTTAACCACACGCATGTTTATGTACCGGTGCGTGAATCTGATATGATTTTTTCGGTCATCGGTGAAAACTTTGGCTTTATTGGCGGCGTCCTGCTGATTTTGCTTTATCTGCTGCTGATCTATCTGATGATTCGGGTAACGTTTGATACCAAAAATGAGTTCTATGCCTATATTTCAACCGGGGTCATTATGATGATCCTTTTCCACGTCTTTGAAAATATTGGGATGAACATCGGCCTTTTGCCATTGACGGGGATTCCTTTGCCGTTTATCAGTGCTGGTGGCTCTTCTTTGATCGGAAATCTGATTGGGATTGGGATGGTCATGTCGATGAGGTATCATCATCATTCCTACATGTTCAGCAACAATCAAGAATTTCATTAGGGGTGATGTAAGATGGAACAGCCATGGTGGATTGATCATCAAGCCCGTGATCTGGTTGCAGTTGGCTTAAACAAATCAGCACTGCAGGAATTAGGCCAACTGAATTTTATTGATGTAGCATTGGTGGGAACCCAGCTTAAAACCAATGACAGTCTGGCTACGATCGAAGGACAGAAAATGATCGTCGATTTAAAAAGTCCGCTTGACGGTGTGATCGTTGCCGTTAATCCAGCGTTGGAAGGCTGGGTGGCTGCTGACAGTGACGATGGTCAGTGGCTGATTAAGGTTCAGCCATTTAGCTGAGTAAATTTCTCTGATTGCTGAGACCGGCATTGAAAGCCGGTCTCAGCTTTTTTTTATGAAATTTATGAAAAAAGTGTTGACGTAAATTAAAATTGCATTATAATAACTACATAATCAATTAATCGAACGAACAAATTCAAACATATCGAAAAGCAGAGTAGATTGTGGCGCGTGCTCAGAGAGTTTCCGGTTGGTGCGAGGAAATTCGTTAAGCAGTCGAAGATGGGCTTGGAATGGTACTGGCGATATTTAGCCGGTAACGGGGTTGCAGCCGTTATCAATGCAAGGTGATTTTTAAGTCACCTACTGAGGCTTAATTTGCGAGAATTAGGCAAAAAAAGGTGGTACCGCGAAACACTCGTCCTTTTTATAAGGATGAGTGTTTTTTGTTTGTTTTGATTAATAATCAGACAATTGGCTGCCGGCAGGCTGTTGTTTTAAAAAGCTATTATTAAAAGGGATTATTTAATTGAGGATTGAGAGGAGACATCATTATGAACAAGCGTAAGAAAAAGACATTAATCTGGGTCGTTGTTGCATTGGTAGTCGTTATTGCTGGGATCTTCAGCTTTGGCAATTTTGGCAAGCAAAAGGAACAAACCGTAACGGTCGGGGTCGTTTCACCATCTAAGCAGGATGAGGCCGTTTGGAATCAGGTTAAAAAGACGGCCAAGAGCAAATACAATGTTGATATTAAGCTTAAGACGTTTACTGACTACAACCAGCCAAACAAGGCTCTGCAAAGCGGCAGCATCGATCTGAACGCTTTCCAGCACAAAGCTTTCCTGGATGCATGGAACAAGGCTAACAAAGGCTCCTTGGTTTCAATTGGCAAGACTTTCATCACGCCAATTCACCTCTACTCCAACAACTATAAGAGTGTTAAGAGTCTGCCAGATGGCGCTACGATTGCCGTTCCAAACGATGCATCAAACGAAAGCCGGGCACTGTACGTTTTGCAGAGTGCAGGACTGATTACCTTAAAGAAGAACACGAACTCTTTGGCAACGATCAATTCAATTGCTAAGAATCCAAAGAACCTGAAGATTAAAGAAGTTGCTGCCGACCAAGCAGCGCGGACGCTGGACAGTGTTGATGCCGCAGTCGTTAACACCAACTACGCTGTGGCTGCTAAGCTTTCAACGAAGAAGTCCATCTTTACTGAACCAGTCAACAAGGATTCTGCACAATGGATCAATCTGATTGCTGCTCGTAAGAAGGACCGCAACAAGGAAGCCTACAAGGATGTTGTAAAGGCATACCAAACGGAAAAGGTTAAGAAGATCATCAACGAACAATACAAAGGTTTGGAAAAGCCAGCTTGGGATATTAAGCTGAAGTAATTCCACCAGATAGAAGGAGAAGAGATATATGGGGACAAACATTATTGATTTGGAACACATCGACGTTACGTTCCAGACTGGCAAAAACGAAACTGTTCAAGCCGTTAAGGATGTCACCCTGCAAGTCGAAAAAGGCGACATCTATGGGGTAGTTGGCTACTCGGGTGCCGGCAAGTCAACGCTGGTTCGCACGATCAACCTGCTGCAAAAGCCAACTGCAGGCAAGATCACGGTTGAAGGCGAAGTGCTGTTTGCTGATCACAAGCAGCAGATCAGCAACGCAAAACTGCAGGAAAAGCGACGCAACATCGGAATGATCTTTCAGCATTTCAATCTGCTGAACGAAACGACGGTGCTCGACAATGTCATGTTTGCCCTCAAGCACAGCAAGCTCAGTGATGACGAGGTCGAACAAAAGTCATTGAAACTCTTGGATCTGGTCGGCTTAAAGGATAAGGCCGATGCCTATCCAGTTCAGCTTTCCGGTGGCGAGCAGCAGCGGGTTGCCATTGCCCGGGCATTGGCCAATGATCCAGAAATTTTGATTTCTGACGAGGCAACCTCGGCGCTGGACCCTCGCAATACCAACCAGATTTTAGACCTGCTCAAGGATCTAAATGAAAAGCTTGGTCTTACGATCATCTTGATTACTCACGAAATGGATGCCGTTAAGCGTGTTGCCAACAAGATTGCGGTAATGCAGCATGGGGTGATCATTGAAAAAGGCGAGCTGCGGCAAGTCTTCTTGCGGCCACAGCAGGAACTGACGCGTCAGTTTGTCGGCGGTTCACTGGCAGCCATGGATACGCTGCGCTCAATGAACCTGGGAACGCTTAGTGATGATGAAGAGTTATATCAGCTGGTCTACAGCGGCGATTCAGTTGCTGAGCCGCTGATTATCGGGCTTTACCGGGCAACCGGCGTCGAAGCCAGCATGATCTATGGCAACGTTGAGGTATTAGGCAACGTACCGATCGGGATGCTGTTTGTGATCGTAAAGGGAACGCCTGATCAAAGAGAGGCAGCTGTAAAGTTCTTTAAGGATCAAGACGTTGAAGTAACCAAGATTGATGATCGGGGGATTTGGCATGACTGAGTTTTTTGCAAAATATTTTCCTAATGTCGTCCAACTCGGCTGGAGCGGCGACAGTGGCTGGGGTACCTCAATTGGTCAAACGCTCTATATGACGTTTTGGCCAGCTGTCTTTGGTGGGATCCTCGGTGTGTTGTTCGGCGTGATTCTAGTAGTTGCAAAACCTGGCGGCATTATGGAGAATAAGACGCTGTTCAGTATTTCTGACAAGATCGTTTCATTGTTCCGGGCCATTCCATTTATCATTTTATTGGCCTTCATTGCTCCGTTTACGCAATTGATCGTTGGTACGCAGATTGGGACGACGGCAGCTTTGGTACCATTGTCCTTGGGATTCTTCCCATTTTATGCGCGTCAAGTGCAGGTTGCGTTAGAAAGCGTAAACTATGGTAAAATCGAGGCTGCGCAGGCGATCGGTGCTACTAATACTGATATCATCTTCGAAGTCTACTTGCGTGAAGCACGTTCTGAATTGGTGCGGGTGACTACGGTTTCACTGATCAGTCTGGTTGGTCTCACGGCCATGGCTGGTGCGGTTGGTGCTGGTGGTCTTGGTAATACGGCCATTGCCTATGGATATGATCGTTTCTGCAACGACATTACAATCGTGGCGACCTTGCTGGTATTGCTGCTGGTGATTATCATTCAACTGGTTGGTGACGTTTTGGCAAAGGCCGTTAACCACCAAAATCGTTAATTTGATTAGATTATGGAAACGGCTTTTGGGGGCCGTTTCTTTTTTTCGAGGTGTTGAATAATGGATAAGGAAAAGCAAACAAAAATTTTAAAAGATCTGATTCATATCAATTCGGTAAACGGCAATGAGCTTGACGTTGCCGACTACTTAGCACGACTGTTTGCTCAGTATGGCATGGATGCTAAGGTGGATGCGTTTGGCGAGCGGCGGGCCAATCTGATCGTCGAGTTTGGGCCGGGCAATACTGATCAAGTCTTGGGAATTACTGGTCATATGGATACGGTCGCCGTGGGTAATCGTGCTAACTGGCATCATGATCCATTTGGTGCTGAAACCCAGGGAGATCGACTCTTTGGCCGTGGCGCCGCGGACATGAAAAGCGGATTGGCTGCGCAGGCAATTGCTTTGATTGAGCTTAAGGAAAGCGGCTGGCAGCCTGATGGCAAGATCCGTTTGATTGCAACGGCTGGCGAGGAATATGGAACCCCAGGCGCCAATCGTTTGGAGGAGAAAGGCGTTGCTAAAGATCTGAGTGCCTTGATCGTAGGTGAGCCAACGGGTGGCAATATCGTTTATGCCACGTCGGGAAGCTATAACTATCAAGTAATCTGTAAGGGCCGCTCAGCACACAGCTCCATGCCTGAACGCGGGATCAATGCCGTCAGCGGTCTGGCTCGTTTTATCGAACTGGAGGCTAGCTTATTTGACAACGTGCCGCTGGATCAGTACCTAGGCAGCGTTAAGCATTCAATTACGATTTTAAAAGCAGGCGATCAGGTCAATACGATTCCTGATCGTGCCGAACTGCGCGGCAATCTTCGACCAACGCGTGCGTTTGATAATGAAAGGGTTACGCACCGGCTTGGGCAGGCGATTGACTATCTAAATCAGACTACGGATTATGAATTGACGCTCAATATCTTAAATGATTGGTGGCCGATTGCAACTGATCCACAAAGCGATTTGGTAAAACTGGCCTTAAAGGCAGCTAGCGACAGCTATGCCAATCAACCAGAGCTGACGATCATCAATGGAGCTACCGATGCCAGCGTGTTTGTCAAGCATCGTGCTGATCTGCCGGTTGTCGTGTTGGGTGCTGATGAATGGTCGCGGGCGCATCAGGTTGATGAGTATACGACCTGGTCGAGCTATTTTGCCACGATTAATGCCTACCGTACCATCATGCATGATTTCTTTGGCTAGCTAAAAGACTGGAAGACCTTCATGTTGGATCATGAAGGTCTTTTTATTGTGATAAAATTAAATGATTACCAAAAAGGGGGATGCCTATGACTGAATCAATTGCCAGTCTAAAAGAACAACTGATTGAGCTGCATCAGCGCGTTGATAATGCCGAGATCTTTCAATCACTGTATCAGCGAGTTGGCGAACTGATCGAAAAGGTTCCCAGCCAAAAGCGAACCAGCTATGAACCGCCTGCTGACGACCGACGCTATCTAAAAAACGAAATGTCTGCAATTGAGCTGCAGATACTTGAAAAAGAGCCGCTTGACCAGGCACAGAAAAACAGTTTATTTTATCATCTGGCTTCGGTTGATCGAGTGACCAGAGAAGGCTCAAGGCAGGCAATCAATGATTTATTGGGACATGAGATGGTCAGTGCTGATGAGATTGTGCGTTGGACAGACTATGTATTGCAAGACAACATCTTATACGCACATGTCTTGGAGCCTAAAAATCAGGCAGTTTTTATGCGCGCTTCAGCCGTCAACATGCTGCATTCTTTTTTAATGGCTGATCGATTCGGCTATTTTTTTCTGACTGAAGAAAAGCTGCAGGAGGTAATTGATAAGATTGCACTCTTAGTCTTGTTGGAAAAAGATACCAGAGGCTTTATCGGCAGACGCGGTTGGGCACATATGTTTTTTGAACTGACCAATATTTTTAAGGAAATGACAGAGCGTACGGATCTTTTAAGAGGGGATCATATTTTTATGATGACCGTTTTAGTGGAACGCTATCGTCGGTTGCGCACGCCGCTGGAAATGGGCGAGCAAAATGAGATTGCGGAGTATTTAGTCTGTCTGATCAAGCGTCATCGTCTGTACCAGGACTATTTTTTGATGGAATTAAAAGATTGGCGCGCTTGGCTGAAGCAGCAGTCAGACGTTGATAACGAAGGAGATTGGCATCTGTTTTTCAACTATCAGCGCTTGATGACGGCCCTGCTGGTTGACAAAGATCTGCCGCCTAAGGTTATGGCTGAGATCATTGAACAGGAGATTTAGTTGTCAACGTTTACAGATAGTGTTATACTGTAGTTTCTAATAAAAACGGTTTAAGTACATTTAAAATTAGATAGGTGGTATTTTACATGACGAACAAAAAGCTGCACGTAGCATTGCTGTTCGGGGGCAATTCTTCGGAACACGATGTCTCTAAACGGAGCGCTCACAATGTATTTGACGCGATGGACAAGAACAAATATGACGTCAGCCTGTTTATGTTCACCAAAGATGGAATTCTGCTGAACAATGAATACTCACAGCGGATCTTTGACGGCGAACCAGAAGACGCCGTAGTCAAGGAAGCTTATGCCAATATGGATCTTGATGCGCCACTCGCACCAATTCAAGCATTGAGCACGGTTAAGCAGATTGATTTCTTCATTCCGGTTATTCACGGTAACTTAGGTGAGGATGGTACGGTCCAGGGGCTGTTCCGTCTGTTGAAGAAGCCATATATTGGTTCAGGAATTGCTGCCAGTGCCATGTCGTTTGACAAGGATCTTACCAAGAAGATCATTACGCAAGCGGGAATCCGCAATACGCCATACATTCTGTTGACGCCAGAAAATCGCGATCAGTACGACTGGCATGCCATCCAAGAAGAACTTGGCGATCTGGTATTCGTTAAGCCAGCCAAGCAAGGTTCTTCAGTCGGAATTCATAAAGTCGAAAACGAGGCTGAATTAAAGGCTGCTCTTGATGATGCCTTTAAGTATGACTTTAAGGTCTTGGTTGAGCAGGGGATTGATCACCCTCGTGAAATTGAAATCTCAATTCTTGGTAATGAGCATCCAATCGCTTCTAAGCTTGGCGGTATCCGCGTACCAAGCGATGACCCATTCTACGACTATGAAAATAAATTTGTCGATGCCAGTGGCGTGGTCTTTGATCTGCCGGTAATCCTGCCAGACGACCTGACGCAGGAAATTACCGATATGGCACTGAAAGCTTACAAGGCACTTGGCATGAAGGGACTTTGCCGGATTGACTTCCTGGTTGACCAAAACAACGTTCCATACTTGAGTGAGCCGAATACGCTGCCAGGTTTCACCAACATCAGTCTTTATCCGCAGATGTGGGAAGTTTCTGGCATTAAGTACTCAGATTTGATCGATCGCCTGATTAAGCTGGGCCTGGAAGAATTTGAACGGCAAGAACAGATCAAGTACGATTTCCAGTCGCTTGGTGAAGAAAAAGTCGGTAAAAAAGAATACCACTAAAATAAGCAATTAAGATGATTAATAACAACCTCCAGAGCTGCCAGCCAGTTTTGGAGGTTTTATATTTGGCAAACTGTTTATAATTATCTAATTATTGATAAATTTATGATAAAATAATCATACACATATTTATATTGGTTAATTGGTTTTACTATACATATATTAAGAAGGAACATTAGATGAAGCTTCGTGGGGATATCTTTAAGCAGATTCGGCGCAAACGGGGACTATCACAGACGGCATTAGCGGAAGGAATCTGTACGCAGGCAACGATCAGCCTGATGGAAAAACAAAATCGAATTCCTAAAATGAATATTTTGACCGCACTTTGTTCGCGGTTGGATATTTCGGCAAATGAGATTATTGAAAATGATGACGTTTCAATGACGGCAACTTTTGATCAGATTGGCCGTCTGTTGGCAGAAAGGCAGTTTGAAGATGCCCAGACTGCCTTGCAGATGATCAAGGTTAAAAATCTGCAAAATGAATTTGATAAGCAGCGCTACTATTATTTGCTAGGGATGCTGCAGGTACAAAATCATCAATTTGATGAGGCAATCTTTAACTTTGAATTGGTTCTGACTCAATTTTCGACCGCTAGTGCCAATATTTATCTGGCGATGACCACGATTGGCATGGCGATGGCCTATGAAAAGATCGGCAGTCAAAGTCGAGCGCTGCGGTTGGTTGAAAGGGCAATGCTCTTGATTGATGAAAAAAAGCTGACTGGCGACCAGCTGCAGTGGATCGTAGTCTATGAATACATATCTGGCTTGTATCTGGCACTGGGTCAGCCGCAGTTGTCACTCAATGCGGCGCAGCGCGGTATTGAAATCTGTCGGCGGATGCGCTCGATGTTTCTGCTTGATCGCTATTATCTGCATGCCGGCAAGGCGCAGCTGGCACTGGCCAATCAGGCGGTGGGCAAACAGGATTTAGAGATTGCTCACAGTTTGGCGCTGGTTGGTCAGCATCCTGAACTGGTTAAGGAATCAATGAAGGCCTTAGCAATGGCTTAAAAATATACATACAAAAAAGCGTTGACTGAAATTTCAGTCAACGCTTTTAATTATGCTTTAGCGCTTTTTTGGAACTGGAATTGGTTGGTTGTCTAAATCGGTACGAACGACTAAGACATCACAGATTGCAGTCCGAGTAACAAATTCAGTAACCGAGCCAATCAAGATCCGTTCAACGGCATTTAAACCAGTGGCACCGATCATGATCAGGTCAGCGTGCATTTCCTTTGGCACTTCGCGGGCAATGATCGTCTTAGGTGCGCCGTATTCAATCGTGTAGCTGACATTGGCAACGCCTTGTTTTTTAGCGTAGTCAACGTATTGATCCAGCGTCTTCTTGGCAGTCGTGGTTACTTGTTCAACCATTGAGCTGTCGAAACTGGAGATGTTTTGGAAAGCACGAGTATCAACAACGTGCAACAGGCGCAATTCCGTATCAGCACCATTCCGTTTAGCAACAGCAACAGCTTTCTTAAAAGCCAGTTCAGCTTCCTTTGATCCATCTACAGGAACCAAAATGTGTTGGTATTGTTGAGTCATATCAAGTACCCCCTTAATGCTTAAGCTTCTTTGTTTATTTATATTTTACAACATTGTAAAGGCTTTCGCAAAAAAATGTTTATGAAATTAGTGTTTTCTGAACACTAACGAGCTGGTTGCCAGTGCCATTGCCATGTCAGCCAGGCAGCCAATTACCAATACGGTTGCTACCAAACCAATATGATCAGAGAAGAATGCAGCAATCAAACTTACGATACCCCAGATCAGCAGCAGCCAGCCCCAGATGCTGCAGTGGCGAAAACTGCGCTCAGTAGCGGCCTGGCCAAAGATACCGGTCTTGCGGTGACTTAATAGATACCAGCTTTCAATCAGCATGATCGCGGCAAAAACAATCATCAAAACAGTAATCAAAAAAATCAAAACTCCTTTCTCTGCCAAGGTACCATAAAAGCGGGACTGAAACCAGTAATGCTTTCAATCCCGCTTTATTATGATATGTATCGGCTCCGTTCATGCCGTTAATTGTCTTTCAGTGTTGACCTGTGGATAAGACAGGTGGGCCATGGCCGACAAAGCTTCGACTACCAAGTGAGAAGGCATGTCGTTACAGTGTCGTGGCACTAGTCCCAAAGTAACGAAACTGTAAGGCAAGACTGCGAATTAGACAACACGCACACTACAGAACCTCTATTAGTATGTTAGCATTTTTTTTAAATAGGTGCAATCGTTTTCAACTTCTTGGATGGCGTTGGGCCTTCAATAGCCGCCGATACTGAATTCCCAGGGCTTTTTCAAATTCACCGTTTGGCTTTGGATGATAATACTCATCATTTTTGATTTTATCTGGCAGATACTGCTGGCGAACCCAGTCTTGTGGAAAATCATGCGGATATTGGTAGTCGACGCCATGGCCAAGTTTTTTTGCACCTTGGTAGTGGGCGTCTTTTAGCCAATTAGGGATCTCGCCGAAGCTGCCTTGATCAATACGCTCTAAAGCAGCATCAATGGCTTGAATACCAGAATTTGACTTGGGCGACAGCGCCAGTTCAATTACGGTATCGGCCAAGGGAATGCGAGCTTCAGGCAGACCAATTTTTTCAGCTGCCTGAATTGCCGTGATGGCTCGCTGAACGGCTGGCGGGTTTGCCAGACCAATATCCTCATAGGCAATTACGGTCAAGCGACGGGCAATGCTTGGCAGATCACCAGCGGCAATCAGCCGTGCCAAATAATGAAGTGCGGCGTCAACATCGCTGCCGCGAATCGATTTTTGAAAAGCAGAGATGACGTCATAGTGGGCATCGCCATCCTTATCGGCAGCCAGTGCTTTTTTCTGGACGCATTCCTCAATAATCGGCAGGGTTAGATGAATCTTACCGTCTTGAGCTGGATCGGTTGACTTGGCGGCCAGCTCCAATCCGTTTAGCGCACTGCGCAGATCGCCGTTGACTGCGCGAATCAGCTGCTGACGAGCATTGTCGGCAAGCTCCAGCGGTATTTTC
Source organism: Limosilactobacillus mucosae (assembly GCF_013423865.1). Classification (NCBI taxonomy): domain Bacteria; kingdom Bacillati; phylum Bacillota; class Bacilli; order Lactobacillales; family Lactobacillaceae; genus Limosilactobacillus; species Limosilactobacillus mucosae. The sequence continues at coordinate 498,268 of NZ_CP058954.1, forward strand.
CCCAGGCCCCGCTCCTGGTCGGCAAGGGCGCGGTCAATAGCCAGGCTGATGTCTTTTTCGGTTAAGGGGTAGACTGGAAAAATCTGAGTACGACTGCGAATAGCTGGATTAATCGACAGATATGGATTCTCAGTCGTGGCACCGATTAAGATAATGTGACCGTTTTCTAAATGAGGCAGCAAAAAATCCTGTTTGGTTTTATCAAGGCGGTGAATTTCATCAAGCAGCAGAATCACGGTTCCGCTCATTTTGGCTTCTTCGGCGACAATCTGCAGGTCTTTTTTAGAATCGGTGGCGGCATTTAACATGCGAAAGGCATACTTGGTTGATCCGGCGATAGCACTGGCGATACTCGTTTTGCCAGTGCCAGGTGGACCGTACAGAATCATTGAGCTGAGCATTTTGGCCTTAACCATGCGATTGATGATCTTGCCAGGACCAACCAGATGCTGCTGACCAACGACTTCGTTTAGATTGCGCGGCCGCATACGATAGGCTAATGGCTGCAAAAAACAAGGCCTCCTTTGTTTTATCTAGAATGAAACAGCCGCTGCCAAAAGCCTTGTTTAGCTGGCGACTTGACTTGAGAAACTGGATTTGACAGATTTGGATAGCGTTTCGCAACATCAACTGGCGACTGATAGACTGCAGTTTTAGCCGCTACTACGACCGCCAGCTTTTCAGGAGCCGTTGAAAATTCCGGATCCGTTTTTAAAGTGAAGCTGGCATGTTCTTGAACGGCTGCTCGCATATACGGACGCAGCTGCTCATCATCTAGATTGCCATTTAAAAAGACCAGATTGCCGATCCCTTTTTTTAACTCCAATCGTAGGGCATCAGACCAGTCACGCTCGCCAAGCTGAGCCACGCTGATCGTCAGGCAGACTCGCTCACGAAAAGTTCCCAGATAGCGTCTTTGCTCATCGGGATTGATTTTAGGCGTACCATAGACTGCATTTTGCAGCCGCTGATCAACTGCACTTTTTTCTTCGTTAGCCATGCATAACCCTCCGTAAGTAGTTTCTCCTATTGTATCATTGATTAATCCTGAATAATAAAAAAACGCCACTGCATTAAGCAATGGCGAAGATCATCCTAGTCCTTGACGATTTCACAGAATTCAATAGTCTCAGCATTTGGTCCTTCAATATTGAAGAACTTGATGCCATGCTGCCAAAAGTCGAGGTGCTGAACTTCATCTTCTTTCATCTTAAAGCCGGCTGCCTTGGCTGCTTTAAAGGCGGCATCGGCATCAGAAGTATTTAAAGAGATATGGTTGATCGCACCGGTTTGGCGAACGGCACCATCACCAGTCCAGATTTCCAGAGTCAGGTGAGCGTATTGCATAAAGACAACCTCATTGCCTTGGTCGTCAGTATCAAAATTGCCCAGCATCTTAAACCCGAGCTTTTCCCAAAAGGCAACCGTTTTTTGCAGATCGTCGGTTGGAATGCCAATGTGCTGCAGATCATCGAAGTAGCCAGCTAAACTTTTGTTGAATGCCATAATTTTTCTCCTTTAACTAAGACTGCTGTTAATAAAAGTGAAGAGTCTAAACATCTAAGGCTTGATGCTTGAGCTTAGGGAAGATAATTCGATCGGCAAGTCCAGTAATGCCGCCTTGGAAGAGCAGCGCAAAAATCGTTCCAAGACCAAAGTTTGCTAGCCCCATCCTAGGTAGAGCCAGCAGAGCCATAATCGTTGGCGGAATATAGGATGCCCACATTGATAAGGTTGCATTGCCTTTGAAATAACGAAAACGCAGAATCTGGAATAAATCATCGGCCGGGTGCAGGACCAGATTTACTCGCTGATAGATTGAAATGGCCACTCCAATTAAAGTAACGCCCAAGAAATTGATCAGAACATACAGAACTACCATTGGCAAAGAATGAGCATCGGGCATAATCCGGTTGAAAATATCGGAAAACCATTGAATAAAGATTGAAAACGGCAGCATAAACATGAAATTGCCAAAAATTCGTTTCCATTCCCATTTATGCATCAGAATTGCGTTTAAGGCTGCGGTTAGCATTCCCAGAACCATGAATGCCCAAAACAGTGTCATTGAATTATTCCCCAGGACGGCAATGCCAAGGTTGTTTTCAGCCGCCGTCCAATAAGCGGATCCTAAAAACTGTGGATGAATATGTGAACTGGTAACCAGCGTCAAAACGTTTCCCATCGAGTTGATAACGATCGACAGGGCGAAGTAGGCGATGCTGACTGGCATTGAAATAGTGCGCTTTGGTACCGCGGTGACATTTTTTGAGCTTGCTTGTTCCAAATTAATTCCCTTCTTCCTGACAAGATCACGTCTTAAAAATTGGTGATAGACTTCACTTGCCACGATAAAGATACCCCCAGTAACTATCGATGTCAACCGGTTGACAGAATTTAGAATGATAAAAACTGTCTCAAAATCAGTTTACGAAAGCGATTTCTTTGTTGCTGTAATCAGATAGTGGGAATTAATCGGTTTGGCAGCTGTTTTTTTAATTTTTTTCGTGAATTTGTTGTTTGATTCACAGGCTTTTGACAGTCCTGACTTGCTCACTTTAAAATTGGTATATGCTTATCTCAGGGATATAAATGAAAATAAAATCATATATAACTAAAAAAGATAAAGTTTTGCGCAATCGATTGCTTAACAATATAAAGTTACTGTCGTCTAGTGGTCCAGATGTGAATTATCGTTGATATGACGGCAATTAATTCAAAAATTGACTGATAATCAGTGCACAAGCTTGAATTGGTATTGCTAATCGATTAGCAAAAATAATTTCAAAATCCAATTGACGGCGTTGGTAAATTCGGTCATGATACGAGTCATGAATTAATTGTTAACTAAAAATTGGTATATTTAACAAAGGAGCAAGAGAAATGCAATCAACTGAGCAAAAAACGATTGCCATCTATGCTGACGGGGCTGTCATTGATGACATGCGTCAAATGGCTAAGCTGCCTGAAGTAACGGGCTTTACGACCAACCCCTCACTGATGAAGCGAGCAGGAGTTACTAATTACTTGACGTTTGCCAAGCAAGTAGTCGGTGAGTTTCCGGAAGCTTCCCTGTCTTTTGAGGTTTTTTCACAAGATCCTCAGAAAATGCAGCAGGAAGCAGAAATCTTAAGTTCATTAGGCAAACATGTCTATGTTAAGATTCCGATTTTAAACTTGAATGGACAGCCTAATACGGAGCTGATTCATCAACTGGCACATGCCGGCATCAAGCTGAACATTACCGCAGTAACGACCAGCGAACAGGTGCGCTTGGCATTGGAAGCTTTGGACGAACAGACGCCGGCGATTATTTCACTATTTGTGGGACGAGTTGCTGATACGGGTGCGGATCCAACTTCCTTTGTCAATGCCAGCGTAGCGATGTCGCATTTGCATCCAAACGTTGACTTGCTGTGGGCCTCGACGCGTGAAGTCGACAACATTCGTCAAGCTCAGCAGGCTGGTATCGATATTATTACAGTACCACCGGCAATTCTGCAAAAATGGCTGGCACGGCGCGAGTTTACGCCAGAAGATGTTGCTCTGGATACGGTTCGTGGCTTTGACCAAGATATTAGTACGCTGGGATTCAGCATTTTAGATGAAGTTGCAGAGGAGGCGGCGGTCAATGAGTAATCAGCAAGCAACTCTAGATCAAAAATCAGTTACGGCTGCTCGAATGCTGGGCGTAGAAATGATTGAAGCCTCGCACAGCGGCCATCCTGGGATCGTTTTGGATGCCGCGCCAATGGCTTACACGCTGTTTGAATATCATATGCGTTTTAACCCTAAGCAGCCTAAGTGGATCAACCGCGATCGCTTTGTCTTGTCAGCAGGCCATGGCTCAGCGCTGCTCTACAGTCTGCTGCATCTAAACGGTTTTGATCTCACTGTTGATGACTTGAAGGCGTTTCGCCAAATGGGTTCCAAAACACCAGGCCATCCTGAATATGGCTGGACGCCTGGTGTTGATGCCTCGACTGGTCCCTTGGGTCAAGGACTTGGTATGGCAGTTGGTATGGCGATTGCAGAAAAGCATCTAGCTGCACAGTGCAACCGACCGGGGATGCCAGTAATTGATCATTACACTTACGCCTTGGCGGGTGATGGTGATTTGATGGAGGGCATCAGTCAAGAAGCCTTGGATATTGCAGGCAATCTGCAGCTTAATAAACTGATCGTGCTTTATGACTCAAATGATGTTTCACTGGATGGGCCATTGTCAATGAGTACGCATGACAATGTTGAACAGCGAGTCAAGGCGGCTTCATGGAATTATGAACGCGTTGAGGATGGCAATGATCTGGCTCAGATCGATGCAGCTTTGTGGCGGGCTAAACGTTCCGATAAGCCAACCTTGATTGAGGTTAAGACGGTAATTGGCTACGGTGCGCCTAAACAGGGAACCAACAAAGTTCATGGTACGCCGGTTGGTCAGGATGGCCTGGCTGTCCTCAAAGAAAAATTTGACTGGCATGAGCCATCTTTCACCGTACCGCAGGCTGTTTATGATCACTTCCAAGAGCTGGTGGCTGCCAAAGAAAAGCAATACCAGCGCTGGTTGGAAATATGGGCTTCCTATCAGCAGCAGTATCCGCAACTGGCTGCTCAATTGATGAATGATGAGTTTAAGTTGAGTGATGATGCCTTAAACTATCAACCAGGTGAAAAAATTGCCACGCGGCTGGTATGTGATGACGCACTGCAGGAAATCGCCCGGCAGAATCCGATGTTTTGGGGCGGGGCTGCGGACCTGGCCAGCTCTAACAAAACGCTGCTGAAAAAAGATGACAATTTTGCTGCGGATAATCCATTAGGCCGCAATCTGCGGTTTGGCGTACGTGAATTTGGCATGGCAGCAGCCTTGAATGGAATTACGCTGCATGGTGGTACCCGAGCCTTTGGCAGCACGTTCTTGGTCTTTAGCGACTATCTTAAGGGTGCCGTTCGTCTGGCTGCTTTAATGAAGATCCCGACTGCCTTTGTCTTTTCTCATGATTCTTTGGCTGTTGGTGAAGATGGTCCAACGCATGAACCAGTTGAGCAATTGGCAGCGCTGCGCTCAATGCCGGGTGTCGATGTCTATCGTCCAGCTGATGCCAATGAAACGATTGCTTCCTGGCAAGTCATTGGCAAAACTACTGATCGTCCGAGCGTAATCGTTACTTCGCGTCAGGGACTGCCGGTTTTGGCAGCAGCTAAACATGCACCAGTAGAACGAGGAGCTTATATCCTAGCACCGGCTCAAACCAATCATCCATCTGGAATCCTGATTGCCAGCGGCTCTGAGGTCTCTTTGGCATTGCAGGCTAGAGAACGATTGGCCAAAGAAGACATTGACGTGCAGGTTGTTTCGATGCCATGTCAGGAACGTTTCTTGCGGCAGTCAAAGCAGTATCAAGAAATGGTGCTGCCGCCACGCCTGGATAAGCGCTTGGCACTCGAAATGGGCAGTTCAATGTGCTGGCACCGTTTTGTCGGCTTGAATGGCATGGTAATGGGCGTTGATGAATTCGGTACCAGCGCTCCAGGTGAACAGGTTATTGAAAAGTTTGGCTTCACGCCAGAACGCGTTGCTGCAGCCTTTAAGCAGACAGCCGGGCTTGAAAATGAAAAATCAACTCAAATGGCTGCTAATGGCTAGCTGCTGTTTTCTAAAAACTACGTATCACACATAAATCTTAATCTCTAAATCTCAAAATACTCCAAAAATCCCCAAAGGCCATGAGCGATCCACTATCCCAGTCGCTCATGGCCTTTTTGATTTGAATTGGTATATAAAAAAGCTCCGTGATTTTAAATCACAGAGCTTTTTAAGAAATAAACCGTAATTAGATATTACAGCTTGTTGTAGAATTCGACAATCAGCGCTTCGTCGATGTCGGCGTTCATGTCTTCACGTTCTGGCAGACGAACCAGCTTACCTTCGAGCTTGTCAGCATCGAATTCAACGTATGAAGGACGTGCAACAACGGCTTCAACAGCGTTCTTGATAACGTCCAGGTTCTTGGACTTGTCGCGAACGGAGATGACTTGACCAACCTTAACTTCGAAGGAAGGAATGTCAACGCGCTTGCCATCTACGGTGATGTGACCGTGGTTAACCAGTTGACGAGCTTGACGACGAGTAGTAGCCAGACCCAGACGGTAAACCATGTTGTCCAGACGACGTTCCAACAGGATCATGAAGTTGGTACCGTGAGTACCTTCCTTGATCTTACCGGCACGCTTGAACAGGTTACGGAATTGACGTTCAGTCATACCGTACATGTAACGCAGCTTTTGCTTTTCGCGCAGTTGCATACCGTATTCAGACAGGCGGCCACGACGGTCATTACCGTGATCACCAGGTGCGTAGTTGCGACGAGCCAGTTCCTTACCGGTACCGGACAGAGACATGCCGAGACGGCGAGATACACGCCAGCTAGGGCCAGTGTAACGAGACATATTAGAATTCCTCCAATAAAATTATTTGGAGTAAAATAATCCGATTGTGAGCTTGACATTCGTGCAGGCCAATTGGATCGTTCACCCTTGCAGCTGGGTTACTGGAAACACCATGCGGCATTGGTCTGTTGACGAGCTTGCCCCTCACTGCTGCATTATTTTACACAAAGAGTACTTTAACGCGAAAAACATGCCTAGTCAAGATGTTTGATCAGTTCATCGACAAAAGATTGAATGCCGGCCTGCAGTTTTGCATCAAATCTTTTTTCAACTGGGGCATCCAAATCCAAGACACCAAGCAATTGCTGATCTTTAATCAAGGGAATTACAAGCTCAGAACGGGCGGCAGCATCACATGAGATATAACCAGGAAACTTAGTGACGTCATCAACTGCCAATGCCTGCCGCTGAGTAGCTGACTGACCACAGACGCCTTTGTTCATTGCAATGTGCATACAGGCTGGATGCCCTTGAAATGGTCCCAGCACCAGTTCGTTTTCTTTAGGGTCATAAAGATAAAAGCCGGTCCAGTTCAATTGATCAACGCTGTCGTTTAACAGTGCTGAGGCATTAGCCAGATTAGCAATTAAGTTGGTTTCATTTTCCAATAAGGCAGCCAGCTGGGTGTTGATAAGCTTAAAGTTTGGCAAAATAAAAATCCCTCCGATAAATAATAAGTTGTCAAGAGCAGATATGATATAATTTTAATTAGTGGAATTTTAAGATTAAACGGTGAAAAACGCAAAGCATAAACCGTGCAAAATATAGGTGGGATATAGATGTTTCAAGTGTTGATCGGAATTTTAGTTATTGCTGCATTGGTAATTATTGGCGTATACGTCTATCAAAAGCGCACCCTCAATGCGGTAGACGCCCTGCTGAATCAAAAAGCTGCCGCACTGACAACTCATTTGGACGAACGGTTTGCCAAAAACGCAAATCCAGAGCTGAGCGGCGACTCGCTAAAGGATTTTAATCAGCTCAAGGATGAATATCAAGATGAATTCCTAACGGCTGCCAGTCGGGTCGATGACTTGGCCGATCAAATAGCGCAAGATCTGCATGGATTTAATCTATTGAAAGTCAAGCCGGATCTGCGTAAGCTGCAGGATGCGACTGCTAAGCTGCTGAGTGAACAGACAAATCTTGAAGAAGGTTTGAAAAAAATTGACGATGCCAAGGCAGAACATCAAAAAGCAATTGGCGAGCTAAAAAAGCAATACCAGCAGTTTCATAATGAACTGGAAGAAAACAGCTATCGCTATGGCAAAAGCAGTACGGCTCTGCGCCAGCGCCTGACGGATCTGGAAGCTCGTTTTGCCAAGTTCACCACGCTTACGGCCAAAGGCGACTATGAAGCGGCTCAAGACGTCCTTAACGAGCTGCAGCAGGATACCGAGGAACTGGCCCGACTGATGCAAAAGATTCCAGATATCTATAAGCCGCTGCTGACTGAATTTCCCACCCAACTGCAGGAACTAAAAAATGGCTATGAGCAGCTGAAACGACACCACTATAACTTTGCTGATGGCCAGATCGATCAAGAAATTAAGCGGCTTGGTCAGCTTTGCGAACAAGCAGATGCTGATTTGAATGCCTTGCGACTGGATGAGGCGGCAACGGCAAATGATCAGCTGACGCAGCATATTGAGCAGCTTTACGATGTTATGCAGCGCGAACTTGATGCTCGGCCAAAAGTTGCACCATTGATGCGCGATGTAGGTCGGCATTTGAGTCATGCCAAACAGCAGAATCGTGAGCTGATTGATGAACTGGAACGTTTAAGTCTTAACTACACGCTTAACAATGACGAACTGGCCAACGCACGCGGCCTTGACGAACAGCTGCGGCAGCTGCAGGCATCATATGACCAAGATCAAGAAGCACTGGCAGTCGAAGAAGCTATTGACAGCCAGGTTGTTGCTCGTCAGACCGATAATGAAAAGTCATTGACGGCAATCGAAGAACAGCAAAAACAGATCAATGATAGTGTTGCTGATCTTCAGTCTGATGAGGCGCGAGCAAAAAAAACGCTGCAGCGATTCTCAGTTGAGATTCGTACAATCAAACGGCGTGTGGAGTCACTGAATCTGCCAGGAATTCCCCAAGACTACATGGATTATTTCTTCCTGGTCAGCGATGAAATTGGTAAACTAGCCGATGCAATCAGCCAGGTTAAGATTGATATGGAAGACATCACCAAGCAGCTTTTAATCGTGCAAGACGATCTGGAAACGCTGCAGGAAAAAACTGATGACTTAAGAGACAGTGCCGAACTGACCGAACGGCTGATTCAATATGCCAACCGGCTCAGTATTGACCATGAAGAGATTAATGATGCGATTGCCAAAGCACAAAATGAATTCAATCGCTATAATTATCCAGGTAGTCTGGAAATCTTGGAAAAGGCCGTTGAAAAAGTCGAGCCGGGTTCCTATAAGCGAATGGAGCAGCGTTACTATACCGAGCTTAAGCGCAATTCTTAAAACCAAAAACGTGTCGCCAATGACGCGTTTTTTTATTTTCAAGTGTCAATCATGGTTAAAAGAAACGGGATCTGTTATAATGTAGCGTTGTTTTAGGAGCCGAACCTTCGTCGCGGATGTGATCCATCGGCGGCAATATCTTGCGAGGAAAATCTGTTTTCCCGCGTGCATTAAAGGAGTAAGCACAGTATGATTTATTTTGACAATAGTGCCACGACGCAGATCTGGCCGGAAGTTTTGGATACGTATAATCAAGTCTGCCAAAAGATTTGGGGGAATCCCTCCAGTCTGCATAAGGTTGGTGAGACGGCTTGGAATCTTCAAGAGCAGGCACGTAAACAGATTGCGGACCTGTTTGACGTTTTGCCAAGTGAGATTGTTTTTACCAGTGGTGGTTCAGAGGGCGACAACTGGGTCATCAAAGGAACGGCAATTGAAAAGCGTCAATATGGCAAACATATTATTACGACCAGCGTTGAGCATGCTGCGGTGCGTAATTCGATGGAGCGCTTAGCTGACCTTGGTTTTGAGATTACCTATCTGCCGGTCGATGATCAGGGACGCATTGATCCAGAAGACGTTAGAAAAGCACTGCGCCCAGATACGATTCTGGTTGAATCAATGGTTGTCAACAATGAGATTGGTACGATTCAGCCAATCAAGGAAATTGGTGAAATCTTAAAGGACTATCCTAAAGTTCACTTTATGGTTGATGCGGTGCAGGCAATCGGTAAGGGAATCGATGACCTTGTCTTTTCAGATCGGGTCGATTTTGCGGTCTTTTCTGGTCATAAGTTCCATGCACCGCGCGGAACCGGCTTTGTATGTGCCAAAGCCGGCCGCAAGCTGGCTCCACTGATTGATGGTGGCGGTCAGGAGCGCGGCCGCCGCAATGGGACCGAAAATACGGCTGGTTTTGTTGCGATGGCCAAGGCATTACGGTTGGTAAAACAAAACGAAAAGCAGGCCGTTGAACGCGAAAAAGCAGTCAAGACGCGAATTTACGATCATATCAAGAATTTTGAACACGTTGAGGTTATCTCGCAAAATGATGATTCGTTTGCTCCTCATATTCTGACGTTTGCAATTGTTGGCGTCCGTGGTGAAACGATCGTGCACGCTTTTGAAGATCACGATATCTATATTTCAACGACCAGTGCCTGCTCCTCAAAGAAGCACGTTGAAGCCGGGACTTTGGCGGCTATGAAGGTTCCCGATGAAATTGCAACCAGTGCCGTACGGATCAGCCTGGGCGATCAAAACACCTTGGCTGAGGCTGATGAGTTCAATCGCGTCTTTGATGAGCTGTATGCCGGCTTTAAGAAGATTATCGATTAGTTTTTGAAAGGAAAATCTAGTTCCAAAATGCAATATGATGAAATTATGGTGCGCTATGGCGAGCTTTCGACTAAAGGGCGCAACCAAAAGAACTTTATTGACCGTTTGGGAGCCAATGTTACCAAAGCGTTGCATGGCTTTGATCAGGTTAAGATTCATCCGCAAAGAGACCGGATGCATATTGACTTAAACGGTGCCGACAGTAGTCAGGTCATGGATCGCTTAAAGCAGGTGTTTGGCATCCAGACCTTCTCTCCTTCTTTACGAGTTGAAAGCGACTTTGAAGCAGTTAAGCAGGCAGCGGCTAAGATGATCAGAGAACAGGTAAAAGAACCGGCCACCTTTAAGATCAGTACTCGGCATGCCGACCATGGCTTTCCAATGGGGACGTTTGAGATGAATCGTGAGCTGGGAGCCTATCTGCTAAAGGAATTTCCTGATCTTTTAACAGTTGACGTTCACCATCCAGATATTGATCTGATGGTTGAGATTCGGAAAAGCGGAATTTATCTGACCAGTGAAAAGATCAAGGGCGCAGGTGGTCTACCAGTTGGAACGGCTGGTAAAGGTATGATGATGCTTTCAGGCGGAATCGATTCACCGGTTGCTGCCTACCTGGCCATGAAGCGTGGGGTTTCTTTGGAGATGGTGCACTTCTACAGTCCGCCATATACCAGTGAACAGGCATTAGCTAAATCAAAGGAACTGACCAGCAAACTGGCAAAATATTGTGGTAGCATCAAGTTCATTCAAGTACCGTTTACCGAAATTCAAGAAACGGTTAAGGAAAAGATTCCCGAGGGCTATCTGATGACCGTCCAGCGCCGCTTAATGCTTAGACTGGCCGCGGCTTTGGCCATGAAACGCCATGGCCTGGCCATCTTTAACGGTGAAAGCCTTGGACAGGTAGCCTCACAGACGATGGAAAGCATGGTCGCTATTAATGATGTGACTACCTGGCCGGTGCTGCGTCCGGTTCTGTCGTTTGATAAGACTGAAATCATCAAGATCGCTGAAGAAATCGATACCTATGAATTGTCGATTCTGCCATATGAAGACTGCTGTACGGTCTTTACGCCGCCATCGCCAAAAACCAAGCCAAACCTGAAACGGGCACGGGCCTATGAAGCACGGCTGGATGTTGAAGGATTGATGCAGCGGGCTTTGGAAAACATTAAGATTACTGAGATTCATGCTGGTGACGAATTCTTGAATCAGAATCAAGACGTATTCGCCGAATTGCTGTAAAATTTAAGCTGATGCAAGACTTTTTAATGCATCAGCTTTTTTATTTCAAACACCGGATTTGGCTATTCGAATGGTGCTAAATTTGGTATACTGTTCCCACACAAAATTAAAAAACGCTGTGAAACTGAAAGGAGCGTTCATCGTGGAAGTTACTGTCAATGGTGAGAAGATGCAGCTGGTCGGCAATCCGCCAGAAGTAGGTACGGAAATTCCTCACTTTAAGCTGTTTGATGCTCAGAATCAACGGGTTAAGACTCGTGAGCTGCTGGGCAAGCCAACTTTATTCTCAGTCGTACCAGACATCAATACGTCGGTCTGCTCGCTGCAGTCACGCAAATTCAACAAGGCAATGGCTGAATATCCTGACGTCCGCTTGATTACGGTCTCCACCAATCCAATTAACGAACAGAAGGGCTGGTGCGCGGCCAATGATATCCCAAATGCTGAGCTTTTATCTGATTATGAACAGTCATTTGGCTATGCAATGAAGCTTTTGATCCCTGATGAAGGCGTCTTGGCACGGTCAATCTTCCTCATTGATGCTGATGGCCAGATCGTCTATCGACAGATCGTTCCTGAAATGACGCATGAGCCTGACTATCTGGCTGCCTTGAATGCAGTAGAAAAGTTGGGCACGGCTGCTGAATAATTAAGAAATTATTTGAATCGACTTGACGTTGTCAAAAATTTCTTTTATTATTACGCTATTCAAGCATTGAACGAGAGAGTAGATCTGGTAAAGCCGTTTAGAGAGACCTTGTTGCTGAAAAAAGGTTCGGTTTGCCAGATTGAAGGTAGCTCGCGAGCAGAATTGCTGAAAGCAAGTAGGCAGTTCCGGTTCATGGCCGATATCCCATGTTTGAGTGGAAGCCTGTCTTTGGATGGGTTTCAATTTAGGTGGTACCGCGAGCAGACTCGTCCTAATTTATTAGGGCGAGTCTTTTTTTGTTTGATGCCAATTAAATTAACCAATAACTGTAAATCTGAAAGGGGAACTTGCCATGTCAGAAAAGAACATGTCCACCAAGTTCAACCCGGCTTCGATTGAAGAAGGGCGCTACCAGTGGTGGATCGATGAAGGGTTCTTTAAGCCAAGTGGTGATAAGAAAGCCAAGCCATATTCAATCGTTATTCCACCTCCTAACGTTACTGGCAAGCTGCACTTGGGTCATGCCTGGGATACCACGCTGCAGGATATGATTATTCGGCAAAAGCGGATGCAGGGCTATGACGTTTTGTGGCTGCCAGGGATGGACCACGCCGGCATTGCAACGCAGGCTAAGGTTGAAGCACGGCTGCGCGAACAAGGCATTTCACGCTATGACCTGGGTCGCGAAAAGTTTATTCAACAAGTATGGGACTGGAAAGACGAATATGCCGACATCATCCACAAACAGTGGGCTAAGATGGGAATCTCAGTTGACTACGATCGTGAACGCTTTACCCTTGACGAGGGCCTAAACAAAGCGGTTCGCAAGGTTTTCGTTGATTTGTACAATAAGGGACTGATCTACCGGGCAACCTACATTATCAACTGGGACCCACAGGCACGGACGGCGCTTTCCGACATGGAGGTTATCCACAAAGATGACAAGGGTGCCTTCTACCACGTTAAATATCCATTTACCGACGGCACGACGTTTAATGGCAAAGACTACATTGAAGTTGCTACGACGCGTCCTGAAACCATGTTTGGCGATGAGGCCGTTGCCGTAAACCCAAATGATGAACGCTACAAGGAACTGGTCGGCAAGCATGTTATGGTGCCGCTGGTCAACCGTGAGATCGAAATCATTGCTGATGACTACGTAACGCCTGAATTTGGTACTGGGATGGTTAAGATTACGCCGGCTCATGATCCAAACGACTTCTTGGTTGGCAAGCGTCACAACCTGCCTGAACTCAACACGATGAACGAGGACGCCTCGCTGAATGAAAATGCCGGCAAGTACTGCGGGATGGATCGTTTCGAGGCGCGCAAGGCAATCGTCAAGGATCTGGAAGATGGCGGCTATATGCTGAAGATTGATCCAATCGTACACTCTGTTGGTCACTCTGAACGGACCGGCGTACAGGTTGAATCTCGGCTTTCAACGCAGTGGTTCGTTAAGATGAAGCCATTGGCAGAAAAAGCATTGGCCAACCAAAAGACAGCTGATCGGGTCAACTTTGTCCCAGAACGTTTTGAGCACACCTTTAATCAGTGGATGGAAAACGTGCATGACTGGGTTATCTCACGTCAATTATGGTGGGGTCACCGAATTCCGGCTTGGTACAACAAACAAACCGGTGAAATGTACGTTGGCATGGAGGCACCAAAAGACGCCGAAAACTGGGAGCAGGACAAAGATGTGCTTGATACCTGGTTTAGCTCGGCATTGTGGCCATTTTCAACGATGGGCTGGCCAGACACTGATTCTGCTGACTTTAAGCGTTATTTCCCAACCAACACGCTGGTCAGCGGTTACGACATCATCTTCTTCTGGGTTGCCCGGATGATCTTCCAATCACTGGAATTTACCGGCAAGGCACCATTCCGCAATGTCTTGCTGCACGGCTTGATTCGTGATGAGCAGGGCCGTAAGATGAGTAAGTCTTTGGGTAACGGGATTGATCCAATGGACGTCATCGAAAAGTATGGTACGGATGCTTTGCGCTGGTTCCTGGTTACGGGTTCTACGCCAGGTCAAGACATTCGTTTCTCCTACAAGAAGATGGATGCAGCCTGGAACTTTATCAACAAGATCTGGAATGCCAGCCGTTATGTAATCATGAATCTTGGTGACATGCAGAATGCACCAAAACTGCCGGCTAAAGACAAGTGGGATCTGGCAGACCGTTGGATTTTGAGTCGTTTGAACGCAACGATCAAGCAGGTTACCGATCAATTTGAGTCATTTGACTTTGGTGAAGCTTGTCGCTGTCTGTACAACTTTATCTGGAACGATTTCTGTGACTGGTACATTGAAATGACCAAAGAAAAGCTCAACAATGGTACAGAAGCAGAAAAAGCCGACACCAAGAACATTTTAGGCTACGTGCTCGACCAAACGCTTAAACTGATGCATCCGATCATGCCATTCGTTACTGAGGCGCTGTGGCAAGATATGCCGCATGAAGGCAAGTCAATCATGATTGCTGACTATCCAGTGGTTCATGATGAATTTGCAGATGAAAAATCAGAAGAACAGATGAAGCGTCTGATCGAACTGATTACGGCCGTGCGCAACATTCGCAATGAAGCCAATGCGCCAATGTCCAAGCCAGTCGATCTGCTGATCAAGACAGATGATCAGGCTGCTGCTGACATGCTTTTGGCCAATGCAGACTACATCAAGCGATTCTGCCATCCTGCTGATTTGCAGATTGCTACCGATACGCAGGCGCCAAAATTGGCCATGAGCGGTATCGTTACCGGTGCTGAAGTCTACATTCCAATGGCTGAACTGGTTGACCTAAAAGAGGAACAGGCACGGATGGAAAAAGAGATTGCTAAGCTGGAAAAGGAAGTTCAACGTTCCGAAAAGAAGCTTGGCAACGAAAAATTTGTCAATAATGCTCCTGAAGCCGTCGTAGCCGAAGAACGCGCTAAGGCAGTCGAATGGAAGCAAAAGCTGGAAGCAGCCCAAGCACGTCTTGCTTCGCTGCAGAATGCTTAATTAGGTAAGCAGGACATCCCCAGAGTTCATCAGAGCTTTGGGGATGTTTTTTTGCAAATTAAGTCGATTTTTGCGAACAATCGTTCTATAATTAGGCGTAAAAATGAAAGGATTTATCATGACAAATATTCAGAACTATGATGATGCCCTGGCATTTATTCATGGCCGGACCAAGTTTAAAAAGATTCCAACTCTGAAACGGATGCGGCGATTTTTAAAAGAACTTGGCAATCCACAAGAAAAGCTCAGCTATCTGCACGTTACCGGCACCAATGGCAAGGGATCAACCGTAGCAATGCTGCGATCGCTCTTAATGGCAAGTGGCTTGACGGTAGGGACTTTTACCTCGCCGTTTATTGTCCGCTTTAATGAGCGAATCTCACTGAATGGCCAACCGATTTCGGATGGCGAGCTGGTAAAGGCTGCCCAAAAGGTGGCCCCCGTTGTTGATTATCTAGATCAAGTATTGCCTGAGGGTGGTCCCACTGAATTTGAGATTGATACAGCAATCATGTTTACCTGGTTTGCACAAAAAAAGCCAGATGTTGTAATTCTCGAGGTGGGAATTGGTGGCCTTTATGACTCAACTAATGTGATTGTGCCAGCTGTCAGTGGGATTGTTACGGTTGGCTACGATCATATGCATGTTTTGGGTGATACGCTGGCTGAGATTGCATGCCAAAAAGCGGGTATCATCAAACCAAATGTACCGGTAGTGATTGGCCGGTTGCCTCAGACTGCGCGGCAGACAATCATAGCAGATGCACAAGAAAAACAGGCACCATTATATGAAAACGGGCGACAGTTTACGGCTAAAAAACTGAACAATCATCAGTTAAGAAATGAAATCGAATATGATGGACTAATGCTTCATCGGCAAAAATTTCAGTTAAGCCTGCTTGGCGAGTATCAAGTTGATAATGCAGCCGTTGCACTCACCATGGCGCAGCTTTATTTGAAACGACTGGGCGTGCCGATTGACGTCCAGGCTTTTCAAAACGGCTTGGCCAATACACGCTGGCCGGGGCGGTTAGAAATCGTCAATGACTCGCCGTTGGTTGTTTTAGACGGTGCTCATAATCTGCCCGGAATGCAAGCTTTGACGACAACGCTGCAAAATGACTTTAAAGAAATGGAAATCTATGTTTTGGTAGCAATTTTGGCTGATAAACAATATCAGTTAATGTTGGGAGAGATTGCCAGTCTGCCCAATGTTCATTTGATGCTGACCAATTTTGCCGGTCCGGGTCCCAAGCGGCCGAGCGCTGATTTAGAAAAGGCAGCTAAAGACATCAAAACACATTGGCCAATTGAGACGGCACCCAGCTGGCAAGAGGGATTGCTGAGATTATCAAGGGAAGTTTCAGCCGATGATGCAATCTTGATTACCGGCTCGTTATACTTTATCTCAGAGGTTCGGCGTTTTTTTGCTGATTAAAAATAAAATCTGCTCTGTCTTGCATATAGTAATGGCAGAGGAGGTAATCAAATGACTGAAAAAACTTGCCAGCAGCGCTATGTGGCATTAGTTAACATGGTTTTTGATCAAGAAGGAGACCTTGCCAATCATTTTTTAGAACTTTTTCCCACGCCAGCTGTTTTTCGCAATATGACGATGGAAGAACAGGATGCTTTTTTGGGATATGATCGCAAACGTCTTAAACCGATTTTGGCAGCAATTGAGCTGGGAAATCTGATTTTAACCTGTCCGCATGATATCTTAGGTCACGCCTATTCCAGTAATGAGGTTGGCCAGTTTTTAATGGATGAGATGGCTGGACAGATGCAAGAGTCAGTCGAAGTGCTTTGTACGGATGTGCATAACGAGATCATAGCACGACGCTGTCTGTTTAAAGGCGGTCAAGCGGAATGTATGCTTTATCCGGATCAAATTTTTCGCTACGTGCTGCACTGGAATTCATTTGGCCTGATCATGGTTCACAATCATCCTTCAGGCGATCCCGAGCCATCCAGACAGGATCTGAGCTTTATGCGACGGCTGGAACGGGGCTGTCAGCTGCTGGGACTGCATCTGTTGGACTGTCTTGTGATTGGCAGCCAGGACTATTACAGCTGGCGTGAAAGTCAAGAGGCTCATGCGGCATTTAATGATCAAATTGCGAATTGAATTTTAAAATTCGGTTAAGGAAACCTGAATGCTGAATAGCAATGCTGTTTTTCTCTGGCGTTTGGTGTATAGTAATGTCTGTTAATTTAACGTTCGGCTATGGTATAATATCAACGCTATTGTATTATGAAAATGAACGACTACTTTTGTATACGAAGGGAAGAAACAGATTGCTAGGAATTGGAGCAAAAAATATTGGCATTGATCTTGGTACTGCCAATACTATTGTTTACATTGAAGGCAAAGGCATCGTTTTGCGTGAACCATCCGTAGTTGCCCGCAACAAAAAGAGCGGCGAGGTCATCGCGGTTGGTGAAGAAGCACGTGATATGATTGGACGCACGCCTGCAAGCATTGTGGCGATTCGCCCAATGAAAGACGGCGTGATTGCCGATTATGATACGACGGTTGCTATGATGAAGCACTATATGGAAAAGGCACTCGGCAAAAATGGCGGCAAACCATACGTAATGGTCTGCGTACCTAGTGGCGTTACGGAAGTTGAAAAACGTGCCGTAATTGATGCAACGCGGGTGGCTGGCGCACGTGATGCCTATGTGATCGAAGAACCTTTTGCAGCTGCAATTGGTGCTGGTCTGCCGGTTATGGATCCAACTGGAAGTATGGTTGTTGACATTGGTGGCGGTACGACGGATGTTGCTACGATTTCACTTGGTGGCATCGTTTCAAGTCGTTCGATTCGCATGGCTGGTGACAAGATGAATGATGCGATCGCACAGTTCGTTCGTCAAAACAAGAATCTGCTGATTGGTGAACGTACGGCTGAAAAGCTCAAGTGGGATATCGGCTCAGCTTCTGTTGAGGCAGCTAAGGAAATGGGAACTACCGAAGTCCGTGGTCGTGATTTGGTAACTGGTCTGCCACAGACTAAAGAAGTTTCGGCAGTTGATGTTTCCAACGCGTTGCAAGATGTTGTCGAAGCGATTATCGAAGCCATCAAGGGAACGTTGGAAGAAACCTCACCGGAAATTGCGGCTGACGTAATTGACCATGGGATCGTGCTGACTGGTGGCGGTGCCTTGCTTAAGCACTTGCCAGAAGTTATTGCCGATGCTACCAAGGTGCCTGTATTTATCGCCAATGATCCATTGGACTGTGTTGCTATCGGGACTGGTGAGTCACTGAAGAGCATTGATGTGATGAAAAAAAGCAAGTAGTCACGCAATCGAGTAAAGAGAATAACTGATACACAGTTAACAGGGCGGGGCTGGTCGCAAAACGATTTGTTTTGCCCAGTCCCGTTAAATGTATCTGGGTGCATTGGAGGATAAAAATGCAGAAGTTTTTTTCGAATCGCCGCTTGGTAATTACAGTGGTAATTCTAGTAGTCTGCTTTGGCTTAATGGGCGGCTCGATTGCGATGCGCAACCGTCGTTCGACCCCACCACTGATTCAGCAGTTTGGCAATGACATCGCCGGCTTTGCCGATGGCATTGTGGCATATCCGGTCAATGCCGTACAGGGCGTCGCTGATTCAGTTTCCGGATTGATGAATGCCTACACGGAAAATCGCGAGCTGAAGCAGAAAGTATCTGAGCTGGCCCAGGTTAAGGTTCGTGACCAAACGCTGGCTAAGGAAAACAAGCAGCTAAAAGCAGAATTGAAGCTCAAGAACTCGCTGACCGACTATTCAACCGTTAGTGCAGCTGTAATGTCCAGGACGCCTTCTTCATGGCAGCAGCAATTAGTGATCAACAAGGGGCAGACCAGCGGTATTAAAAAGAACATGCCGGTACTTTCTGGCGGCGGCTTGATTGGCCGAGTGGCGGAAGTTAACAAGACCAACAGTAAAGTTGAACTGCTCAGTGATACCAGCGAGTCATCCAATCGTTTTTCAATTGTGATTAATGGCACTGATGGTAAGAGCGTCAACGGGATCATTACGGGCTATAATGCCAGAACCAATGAGCTGATTATGGGGCAGGTAACCTCAACGGCTAAGATTAAAAAAGGCGCTAAGGTCGTAACCAACGGAATGGGCGGTATTACGCCAAAAGGACTCTATGTCGGCAAAGTCTCACGTATCGGCAAGGATGATTATGGACTGGCTAAGAAAGTCTACATCAAACCGGCTACGAACTTTAACGAGATCAATATCGTTACGGTAGCGGAATTAAACGATTAGAGGCGGTGTGACATGTATAGATTATCCCGGTTGAGATATGTGTTTCCTTTGGGTCTGTTCGCTGCCCTCTTTTTAGATGGTTCTTTAAGCAAGATATTTGCAGGCTTTTTCTTTCATTATCCCTATGCAATGGTCAGTCAATTGGTCATTGTCTGGCTGGTCTGCTCGTATTTTTTTGAAGGCGACATTCAGATTCCGTTGATTGGATTTTCGGTCGTCGCGGGGATTTTTTGTGATCTCTATTATTCAGGGATCCTGGGACTGTTCATGTTCCTTTATCCAATGGTTGTTGGTCTGACGAAATTGCTGGCTAAATATATCACGTCATCGTTTCCGATGATTGTCCTGGTCTTTTTGATCGATCTGACGGTATTTGAGCTTTTTAACTATTGGGCCTATGCTGCAGTGGGAATTGCCAAGGTTGGCCTGGGCGGTTTTTTGTTGGATACGCTGTTGCCAACGTTGCTTTTGAATCTGGTATATCTGCTGTTTTTGTATTTTCCATTGCAAAAGCTGATTACTTGGGCTGCTGATATCGAACGCCGCTAAATTTACGGTGAGGTCTTGACAAGGCTGTTGGATGATAGTAAGATACTGACAATTATTAAAAAACGATAACAAAAACAAAGAACAGACTAGTAGCTGTTTAGCCGTCTGCTTAGCGAGTCGCGGTTGATGGGAAGCGACCAGAAGGCAACAGTGAATCACATCTGCGAGTTGGGCGATCGAATTTAGTAAGTCGCTCCGGGGAAGCCCGTTACAGCACAGAGTTTAAATTTGAACTCGCTGAGGCAGTTTAGCGTGAGCTGACTGCAATGATGAGGTGGAACCGCGGCAACGCCCTCTGAGCCATGTGCTCGGGGGCGTTTTTGCTTTTCTGGAAAATTTGAACTTAATGAGGCAATGGCTGTGAAGCCGTTGCAAATCCGAGGTGGGATCACGCTGCGGCGTCCTCGACAGTTGTTATGACTGTTGAGGACGTTTTTTGTTATCGAAGCATTTGAGGGAGGTTTTATCATGTCAATGCACTATGTTATGGAAATTCTGCCATCGCTGTTTCAAGGCGCTGGCATGACATTAAAGCTGTTTTTCTGGACGCTGCTTGGTTCACTGCCTTTGGGGATCTTAGTTAGTTTAGGATTGACTTCCAAGTTTCGGCCGCTGCAATGGCTGCTTGAGCTTTATGTCTGGCTGATGCGGGGTACGCCGCTGCTGCTGCAATTAATTTTTGTTTTTTATGGCTTGCCAATTATTGGGATTGTTTTTCAGCGTTACGATGCCGCGCTGTTTGCATTTATTCTCAACTATGGTGCCTATTTTGCCGAAATCTTTCGGGGCGGCTTTCAGTCAATTGATCAAGGCCAATATGAGGCAGCGCGGGTTCTGCGCTTAAGCTATGGTCAGACGCTGCGCAAGATCGTGATTCCACAGGTCGTTAAGATCGTAATTCCTTCGATCGGCAACGAGGTCATCAATCTGGTCAAGGACTCATCTTTGGTATACGTAATTGGTCTGGGCGATCTGTTGCGGGCTGGCAATGTTGCTACGGCACGGGACGTAACTTTGGTACCATTGCTTTTGGTTGGCTTGATCTACCTAATCTTAATCGGGATCTGTACGTTTATCCTGAACAAGGTTGAAAAGCGCTATTCGTACTTTAAGTAAAAGGAGGCCATGAAGATGCTGGAAGTGCAAGAACTTAAAAAGAGCTTTGGTGGGCGTCAGATTTTAGACGGCGTTGACTTAACGGTTAAAGATGGTGAGATTTTGTGCATCGTTGGTCCATCCGGTGCAGGTAAAACAACGCTTTTGCGCTGCATTACTGGTTTAGAGGCAGCCGACAGCGGTAAGTTTTTGATTGATGGTCGTCCTTTTGATCCACAGGGAACGGATCGCTCTGACAGTGTGATCGGAGTTGTTTTCCAAGACTTTAACCTTTTCCCTAATCTGACGGTTCTTGAAAACGTTACGCTGGCACCAACGCTGGTCTTGAAAAAAGCAAAAGCCGCCGCCCAGCAGGATGCCGAAAATCTCTTAAAGGAACTGGGTTTGGATGGTAAAGGCGATTTGTATCCATATCAGCTTTCTGGTGGTCAAAAACAGCGTGTGGCAATTGCGCGGGCACTGGCGATGAAGCCTAAGATCCTTTGCTACGATGAGCCAACCTCTGCTCTTGATCCTAATCTGCGTGATGAGGTTGCCAAGCTGATTTTGGGCTTAAAAAAAGACGGTATGACGCAGCTGGTGGTTACGCATGATATGGAGTTTGCTCAAAAAGTCGCTGACGATATTCTGCAGGTTAAAGCTTTGGATCAGCAATAGTAATGGGGGCCGGAAAATTGAAGAAGTTCAAATATTGGTTGCTGCTGTTGATTTTGCCGGTTATGCTGTTGAGTGGCTGTCAAAACGTTACCCAGCGTGCTGATACGCAAGACACCTGGAAACAGATTCAGCGGCGGGGCAAGGTTGTGATTGGTCTGGATGACAGTTTCGTGCCAATGGGCTTTCGGGAAAAAAATGGCAAGCTGGTTGGCTATGATATTGATCTGGCTAAAGCAGTCTTTAAACAATATGGCATTAAGGTTGATTTTCAAACGATCGATTGGTCAATGAAAGAAACCGAATTAAAAAATGGTACTATTGATTTGTTATGGAACGGATATTCAGTAACTTCGCAACGAGCTAAAAAAGTTGCTTTCAGTCGTGTTTACCTGCTTAACAAACAAGTGCTGGTTACCAAGAAAAAAGATCACATCAATAATTTCAACGATATGGCGGGGAAGAGTTTAGGCGTCCAAAATGGCTCAACGGGAGCAATGGCTTTAGACGAGTATCCTAAACTGTTAAAAGATAAGATCAAGAATCACAAGGCCGTGCTTTATGATACCTTCCCTGATGCATTTATCGATTTGAATGCGGGGCGGATTCAAGGCATTTTAATGGATGAGGTCTATGCGGACTACTACATTAAGCACCAAAAAGACAGCTCGGCCTATCGAGTCTACTCAGATCCGCAGATGCCGCAAGACTATTTTGCCGTTGGGATGCGCAAGGGTGACAAGACCTTGCAAAAGAAGGTTAACGAAGGTTTGGCTAGACTCCAGAAAAACGGCGAGCTGCGGCAAATCAATAAGAAGTGGTTTGGCGTCAGCAGCAATTATCTGGGACCAGTAAAAAAATAAAATTAACCAACGAGGGCGCGACTTAACGGGCCCTCGTTTGTAATTTATGGGCGAATCAAGTAATATGGAATATTGTATCTATCAGTAAGAATGAACTATGACAATCAAAAACATTAATCGATTTTGGAAATGAGGGTAATATGGTGGATTTTAATCTGCAGCAGGGCGTTAGACTGCATGTTGAGCCAACGTCGCGGTTTCACGTTAATCGAATTCTGATCAACTTTGCAACGCCACAGACGGCAGATAATTCGGCAGCACGCAATCTGTTGGCCAATCTTTTGGAAACCAGTACGGCAGCATATCCAACGCAGACAGCATTTGCCAAGGCCTTGAATCATCTATACGGCGCCGATGCCAGTGCCAGCGTCAGTCGCATTGGCTATGCACATACGCTGCGGGTACGGGCTGAGGCAGTTGACGATCGCTTTGCTCAGCCAGGTATTTTTGCCAGTCTGGTGGATATCTTGTATCAGATGATCTTTCGTCCTTTAATAACGGATGGCGCTTTTGATGCAGCAACCTTTAAGACCCAGCGGCAAAACGTTGCCAATGAGCTGGCTTCCATTAAAGAAAACAAACAGTACTACGCTGCCTGGCAATTGGACCGTCTTTATTATGACCAAAGCTCTTTGATGCGGATTCCCAGCTATGGTCGGCTGGAGGATCTGGACAAGCTAACGCCGGCATCTTTGGTTGAGACCTATTATGATATGCTGGCTCATGACCAGATTGACATTTTTGTCTATGGCAATGTGGATCCGCAGGCGGTACTTGATCTTTTCAGACAGTGGCCGTTATCACCGCGTCAGTCGCCACTGCCTAACGACATCTATTATCGTCAGCCGTTTCATCATCGCGTTCGTGAGCTGAGTGAGCGCCAAGACGTTAATCAGGCCAAACTGAACCTGGCTTATCACTTTCCGGTTTTCTATCGTGATGAAAACTACTATGCTGCTTTGGTCATGAATGGAATCTTAGGCGGCACGCCATATTCCAAGTTATTTGCCAACGTGCGGGAAAAAGCCAGCCTAGCTTACTATGCATCCAGTCAGCTGCGTTTGTTCAGCAGTCATCTGGCAATTCAGACGGGGATCGATGCCAAAAACTATCACCAGGCGCGACAATTAATAGAGGCTCAGGTCAAGGCAGTTCAGCAGGGTGATTTTAGCGAAACGGTCATGCAGGAAGTCAAAGATGCCTTGATCAACCAGTATCAGACTGGTCTGGATGCTCCTGGCGGCATTGTTGAGCATTGGCTGGTTGACTGTATGAGTAATCGGCTGCCAGCAGAAAACGTTATTGAATCACTGCAGCAGGTGACTAAAGAGCAGGTTGCCAATTTGGCTAAAAAGCTTCAGCTGCAGGCAGTCTATTTTTTGGATGGTGAGAAATAATGCAGCAATTCAAATATTCGGAATTCAATCAAAACGTGTACCAAAAGCAGCTGGATAATGGTCTTTTGGTAACGATGCTGCCAATGGAAGGCTTTCATAAGACCTATGCTGTTTTGTCAACTGAATTTGGCTCAATTGATAATACATTCGTGCCTGATCAAAAAAATGAGCTGTTGACGGTTCCGGATGGCGTGGCGCACTTTTTAGAGCATAAAATGTTTGAAAAGGCCGATCATGACGCGTTTGACCTATTTGGCAAGCTGGGAGCCGATGCCAATGCTTTTACCAGCTTTACGCAGACGCGCTATCTGTTTTCAACGACTTCTCACCTCCACGAAAACCTAGATGTACTGCTGGATTTTGTTCAGGATCCATACTTTACTGAACAAACCGTCGCTAAGGAAAAGGGAATCATTGGTCAAGAAATCACCATGTATAATGATGATCCCAGTTGGCGTTTATATCTTGGGATGCTGGGCAACCTGTATCCTAATGACCCGATGCATATTGACATTGCCGGCACCCAGGAATCGATTCAAAAGATTACGGCACCAATTCTTTACGATGCCTATCGTACCTTTTATCAACCAGCCAATATGAATCTGTTTGTTGCTGGACGACTTGATGTTGAGCAGGTTCTAGCGTGGGTTGAGCAAAATCAGGCAGTCAAGCATTTTGATGCGCCTAAGCTGCCTAAGCGAACCGCGGTAATCAGCGATCCGACCGCCAACGACGTCATTCCGTTTCGTACATTGACGATGGCAGTTGAGCGGCCTAAGGTAATGGTCGGACTGCGCGGCATTCAAAGTTTTGAAAACGGTAAGGAACGGCTGCTTTATAAATGGCGGATCAATCTTTTGCTGGCAATGCTGTTTGATGAGACGTCAGCCAACTTTTTACGTTTGTATGATACTGGTGTTATAGACGATTCTTTTAATTATAATTTTGAGATTCAGCGCGGCTTTCATTTGGCAACCTTCAGCACGGATACTGATCAAATGGAGCAGTTTGCCGATGCCATGATTCAGATTCTAAAAGAGGCGCCTGAACAGCTGGCAACAGTGAAAAATCAGTTTGAAGACGTAAAGCACGCGATGCTGGGCCGCTTGATCAATCAGCTGGACTCACCGGAAAACATTGCAATGCTGTACGGTGGCAGCTATTTTGATCATGCAACGCTGCTGGATGAAATTGAGATTTTGCGCAGTATTGATTATGATGAGCTGGCAATTGCCATTGATCAATTCGTCAAACCAGAGCGGCTCTCGGTCTATCAAATCGTACCGCCAACGAAATAAGCGTTTCTTAAAATTTGCCGTCGCGATAGTATGCTATACTATTTTAGGTTATGGACTAATTTAAAATTTAAAAGAACGAGGATTAGGTATGAGTGAAAACGAAGAAAAACGACCAGAAGTTGGTAAAAAGCTTCATGATGCTCGGGTAGCCAAGGGATATACCTTAGATGACCTGCAGCAGGCGACCAAGATTCAAAAACGCTATTTGATTGCCATCGAAGACGAAAAGTTTGATGAGCTGCCTGGCGATTTTTATGTTCGGGCATTTGTCAAACAGTATGCTGATACGGTTGGTCTGGACGGCGAGGATCTGTTAAAGGAATACGATGACGATCTGCCTAAAGCCAAGACTGATGAATATTCGGAACATATTGCTCAAGCCGTTGAGACGCGGGCAACTTCCAAACGCAAGCTTACCAAGGTTAACGATGCCAGAAAGTATCTGCCAACGGTGATTGCGATTGTCATCGTCGTTATTGTTCTGGCGGCAATTTGGCTGACGGCAATCGTTAGAGGTCATCGTGATTCTTCGACCAAGATTGACAACAGCTCAGTCAAGGTTTCAGGTGAATCAAGCAAGAAGTCTTCCAGCTCAAGCAAAAAGAAGTCATCGTCCAGCTCAAAGAAGACGTCTGACAGCATCAAACTGACGGCTTCAACGCGGACCAGCAGTGCGGTTACGTTTACCGGTGATGCCTTAACCAAGGACACGACCTTGACGATCAAGACTTCTGGACAAGCCTGGAATGCAGTAACGGTTGATAACTCACAGCGTTTAAGCAAGACGATGAGCGCCAACCAAACGGAAAAAATCAATATTGCCAAGAACGCCCAAACGATCGTCTTGACGCTTGGCAATGCCAGCGCTACTACAGTCAAGCTTGGCAACACCACGGTTGATCTGACGCAGAACAACACTTATCCAAACACGCGGACGGTTACGATTAAGCTTGGCAATACTACGCAATCGTCTTCAGCTTCTTCAACTTCTTCATCTGCCGTGACGACCAGTACTTCGCAAAGCACGTCTTCAACTGCTGGGTCAGGTACGACGTCTGGGGTTGCGTCAACCTCATCAACGCAGACGAGCGTATCCAGTACGCGTTAATTTAGTGAAATAGGGGGAAGTTTCGTTGAATTTACCAAATAAATTAACCATCGTTAGGCTGATCATTATTCCATTTTTCCTGATCTTAATGGTAGTGCCATTTGATTGGGGCAGCGTTACGTTTTGGGGTGCTACGATTCCAGTTGCCGAACTGATTGCGGCGATCCTGTTTATTGCGGCCACGATTACTGATAATCTGGATGGTCGAATTGCGCGTCGTGACCATTTAGTAACCAATTTCGGTAAGTTTGCCGATCCATTGGCTGATAAGCTGTTGGTAATGACGGCTTTTATCGTCTTGACGGGTCAAGGGGTCGTACCTTCCTGGGTGACTGCTATTATTATTTGGCGTGAGCTTTCGGTAACGGGCCTGCGTCTATTGCTGGTAGAACAAAATGGAACGGTGCTGGCTGCCAAGATGCCGGGCAAGATTAAGACGACGACTCAATTTATCGCCATTATTTTCTTGCTTTTGCACAATGTGATTTTTGCAATCTGGAATATTCCATTTGGTCAGATTATGCTGTACATTTGCCTGTTCTTTACGGTCTACTCAGGAATCGACTACTTTGTTAAGGGTCGTGGCGTTTTTGCGGATGGATTTAAATAAAATTGGCTAAATTAAAGTAAGTTCTTAGAGCCACTGCGCTTTAGAACTTGCTTTTTTTGCTTTTTTTAATGCATAAGCCGATAATCGGCATATATTAAGTTGAGGGGGATGCTTATGGAAGCAGAAATTATCTCAATTGGAACTGAAATCGTTTTAGGACAGATTGTCAATACCAATGCCCGTTTCTTAGCTGATCAGCTGCGGCGGCTGGATATTGATGCTCACTGGCAGACAACGACTGATGATGATCCAACGCGGATTCAGGCAGCCATCAGTCAGGCACAGACACGTGCTCAGCTGATCTTTGTCTGTGGCGGCTTGGGACCAACGCTGGATGATCAGACCATGGCAAGCACGGCTGCGGCAATTGGCGTTGAATTGGCTTTGGATGATGAGCAGTGGCAAAAGATTCAAGCCGATTTTGTGATCAGAAAAACCAAAATGACGCCAGAAAACATTAAAATGGCCTATTATCTAAAAGGCGGTCAGATCTTGGCTAATCCTACCGGAATGGCTGATGGTGCCTACTTGAACCATCAAGGGCACACCTATGTCGTTTTGCCCGGGCCACCGCGTGAATTCAAGCCGATGGTAACCCAGAGCCTCTTGCCGCTTTTAAAACAGCAGTTTGGCAATGATAAAGCCATTTTCAGTCATAATCTGCATTTTTTAGGACTCCCAGAATCGCAGCTGATGGATGAGATTGAGCAGGTATTAGATGAAGCCAAACTTGATGACGTCTTGGCAACCTCATACGTTCAGCCTGGTGAGATTCAAGTTCGTCTAACCATTCATGACGCAATGCAGGCTCAAGCAGAAAAAAAGCTGGCTGCTGCTGAACAAGCCATTTTCAAGCGTGTTGGCCGATATTGTTTTGGAATTGGCGAACACGTCACCTTGGCTGAACAAGTCGTTAAGCTGCTGCGAGAGCATCAATGGACGATTACTGGTGCGGAAAGTCTGACGGGCGGTATGTTTCAAAGTACGATCTGCAGCGTTCCAGGCGCATCGAAAGTCTTTAATGGTGGGTTTGTAACGTATGCCGCGCAGACAAAAGAACAGCTGTTGGGCGTTCCTAAAGCCGTAATCGACCAATATGGCGTCGTCAGTGCTCAAACTGCCAAAGCAATGGCCGAGGGATGTCAAAAGAAACTGAATGCCGATGTTGGCGTCTCATTTACTGGGGTCGCCGGCCCAGATGATTTAGAAGGTCAGCCTGCTGGAACGGTTTGGATCGGGATTGCAATCAAGGGGCAGCCAACTCAGACCAGCCAGCTGCATCTCTCGCAAAAAATGGCAACGCGCCAATGGATTCGCCAACGCAGCGTTCAGATGGGACTGTTGTTTACCTATTGGGCTTTGCAAAATAAAACGAACTAACGTTCACTTTTTGCTTGTCTTTTACCCATGATTACTGATAAGATAGTTACAGACAACTTCGGAAATAAGGAGGAAAACATTTTGGCTGATCAACGACAGGCAGCGCTGGAAAATGCACTGCGTAAAATCGAAAAAAACTTCGGCAAAGGCTCCATCATGCGAATGGGTGACGCAGCTGATACCAAGATTGCGACGGTTTCCAGTGGCTCGCTGGCAATTGATGAAGCACTGGGGGTAGGCGGTTATCCGCGTGGCCGAATTATTGAAATGTATGGACCAGAAAGTTCCGGTAAAACAACGGTGGCCCTGCATGCTGTTGCTGAAGTTCAGAAGCGTGGCGGGACGGCAGCCTATATTGATGCTGAAAATGCATTAGACCCACAATACGCACAGGCATTAGGGGTTAATGTCAAGGACCTGTTGCTCTCTCAGCCAGATACCGGTGAAGAAGGCTTGGAAATTGCTGATGCCTTGATTGCTAGCGGCGCGGTTGATATCGTGATCGTTGACTCAGTAGCGGCATTGGTTCCGCGTGCTGAAATTGAGGGTGAGATGGGTGATACTCACGTTGGTCTGCAGGCACGTCTGATGTCGCAGGCACTGCGCAAGCTTTCTGGTGAAATCAATAAAACTAAGACGATTGCCATTTTTATCAACCAGATTCGGGAAAAGGTCGGGGTTATGTTTGGTAATCCGGAAACGACGCCAGGTGGCCGAGCACTGAAATTCTATTCCACGATTCGAATGGAAATCCGTCGTGGTGAACAGTTGAAAGACGGGACTGAGGTTATTGGTAACCGTGCCAAAATCAAAGTCGTTAAGAACAAGGTTGCACCGCCATTCAGAAAAGCAGAAGTCGATATCATGTATGGTCAAGGGATTTCTAAGACTGGTGAAGTCCTGGATATGGCTGTTGAAAAAGACTTGGTTAAAAAGAGTGGTGCCTGGTATTCATATGGCAACGAACGAATTGGTCAGGGACGTGAAAATGCCAAGAAGTGGCTGGATGAACATCCTGAAGCAATGGCCGAGCTGACTAACAAAGTTCGAGTTGCCTATGGTATGGAGCCGGATGCTTCATTGACAACAGCAGCTGATGGCGAAAATGAGACTGCCAAAAACAAAAAACCACAGCAGGAAAGTCTTGACGTGGCAACGGAAACTGACGATAAGTAAGCAATAAAACTCAAATTCGGCCGCAGCTGGATTTGAGTTTTTATTTAGTTATCTTAATGTCACAGAAGCTACATTGAGATTTGTTTAACTTGAATTATTGACACTATTCATAAGCACGATTAAAATTACTTTGTGTGCAGATTTTCATTTGTTCACTATTAATTAATTGTTAATTCAACCAACAACATAAAATAGTTGATGCGGAGGTGAAACGATGAGTGCTTTCGGCTTGTTTATCGCCGCGCTCGCTATGGTTGTCGGTATTATTGTCGGCTATGTAATTCGAAAAGTCTCTTATGAGAAACAAATTGCACAGGCGCACAATAGCGCCGAGGGAATTATCGCTGCTGCGAAAAAAGATGCTGCGACGGCCAAAAAAGAGGCTATTTTAGAGGCCAAAGAAGAAAGTCACAGATATCGGGAAAGTGTGGAGCAAGAGCTTAAAAAGCGTCGCGATGAGGTTCAGCGTCAAGAAGACCGGATGCTGCAGCGCGAAACCACCCTTGATCGCAAGGATAATGCCCTTGAAAAAAGAGAAAATGCAGTCAGTTCCCGCGAACATAAACTGGATCAAAGGAACGAGCAGATTCAAAAAAGTCAACAACAAGTAACGCAATTGATTGAACAGCGTCAGGCTGAACTGGAAAAAGTAGCTCAGATGTCGCATGAAGATGCCAAAGAACTGTTGTTAAAACAGCTCCAGAATGAGTTGAAGACGGAACGCGAGGTTATGATCCGCGAAAGTGAGCAGACTGCTGAACTGGCAGCTGACAGAAAGGCTAAGCAGCTGATTGTTGAAGCAATTCAACGCAGTGCTGCTGACACGGTTTCAGAAGCGACCGTTTCCGTTGTCGCCCTGCCTAATGACGATATGAAAGGTCGAATTATTGGGCGTGAAGGACGTAACATTCGAACTTTGGAAACTTTAACCGGGATTGATCTGATTATCGACGACACGCCACAAGCGGTCGTTTTGAGTGGTTTTGATCCGGTGCGGCGTGAAATTGCTAAAATGGCTTTGGAACGCTTAATCCAAGATGGTCGAATTCATCCTGCCAAGATCGAAGAAGCAGTTGAAAAAGCTCGCCGAGATATGGATGCTCAGCTGCGTGAGACTGGCGAACAGACCGTATTTGATCTGGGACTGCATGCGATGCATCCTGATCTGATCAAAACGATTGGTCGGATGAAATATCGGACCAGCTATGGCCAAAATGTTTTGGACCATTCAATTGAGGTTGCCAAGCTGGCAGGTATTATGGCTGCCGAGCTTGGTGAAGACGTTACCCTAGCGAAACGCGCTGGTTTATTACATGATATCGGCAAGGCCGTCGATCATGAGGTTGATGGCTCACATGTCGAATTGGGGGTCGAGCTGACTCGCAAGTACAAAGAAAATCCAGTTGTGATTAATACGATTGCCTCTCACCACGGCGACGTACCGGCCGAATCAGTCATTGCCGTATTGGTTCAGGCGGCTGATGCAGTTTCAGGTGCGCGTCCAGGTGCTAGAAGCGAGTCGCTTGAGCAATACATTCAACGACTCAAAAAATTAGAAGAGATTGCCAACCGCAATCCGGGCGTTGATCACAGCTATGCTATTCAAGCCGGGCGGGAGGTTCGCGTTATTGTCAAGCCAGACAAGATTACGGACTTGCAGGCCACGGCTTTGGCACATGATATTAAGCGGGAGATCGAAGGACAGCTGGAATATCCTGGCCATATCAAGGTTACGGTTATTCGTGAAGTACGCGCCGTCGATTATGCTAAATAGTAAAAATAGGGATTGGAGAAGCGGTTCTTCAGTCCCTGTTTTGCGTTTTTGATTCAAATTCATGTAAAATAAAGAAATTAATATAAATGGAGCAGGTGAAAATTTTTGGCTAAAAAGCTTACGCCAATGATGGCACAATATCAACAAGTTAAAGATCAATATCCAGATGCTTTTTTGTTCTATCGATTGGGTGATTTTTATGAGCTGTTTAATGATGATGCCGTCAAGGGTGCCCAGATCCTCGAATTGACGCTGACGACACGCAATCACAGTGCTGCCAACCCAATTCCAATGTGCGGCGTTCCGCATAAGGCTGTTGATGGCTATGTTGACATTCTGATCGATAAGGGATACAAGGTTGCTATCTGCGAACAGATGGAAGATCCTAAAAAAGCCAAGGGAATGGTTAAGCGTGCCGTTACGCGCTTGATTACCCCAGGAACGCAGATGGATCAAAGCGGTGATGCGGCCCGCAATAACAACTATTTAGCTGCTTTGAATCAGCAGGGCTCAACGTTTGAGCTGGCCTATGCAGATCTGGCAACCGGTGAATTAAAGACTACCACGCTGAAAGGAAAAAACGCGGCTTTAAACGAGCTGATCAACCTGCAGACCAAAGAAATCGTCGCTGATGACTCGCTGTCTTCTGAAATAGAACAGCAGCTGACCAAACGCAACATTTTACTATCCAAACAGTCTGAAATTTTAAAAAATGCCGAAGTCAGCTACCTGACGCAAGACCTCGAACGACCTGGCGAAAAACAGGTGGTTGCGCAGCTTGTCTCATATCTGCTGACAACGCAGAAACGCTCGCTTGACCATCTGCAAAAGGCGATCTCTTATCAGCCGAGCTCCTATATGAAAATCGATCATTATTCCAAGACCAATCTGGAATTAACGACCAATATGCGCAGCGGCAAGCGCCAGGGAACGTTGGTATGGCTCTTGGATGAAACGAAAACGGCAATGGGCAGTCGGCTGCTAAAACGCTGGCTGGATCGCCCTTTGATTGATGCTGAACAGATTGAGCAGCGGCAGGATAAGGTTCAGGTACTGTTGGACAACTATTTTGAAAGAAGCAATCTGCAGCAGGAACTGACCCAAGTATACGATCTGGAGCGCCTGGCTGGCCGGGTTGCATATGGCAGCGTAAATGGCCGCGACTTGATTCAGTTAAAGACATCGCTTCTGCAGGTGCCAAAAATCAAGTATATTTTAGAAACGCTTGACGCGCCGGTTTTTGATGATCTGGCAGCCAAACTGGATCCCTTGTCTGATATTGCCGACTTGATTGAACGCTCGATTGCTGAAGAACCGCCAATCTCGGTTACTGACGGCGGCGTGATCAAGACAGGGTACAACGACCAGCTTGATCAGTACCGTGACGCGATGAATAATGGCAAGCAGTGGATTGCACAGCTGCAGGCCAAAGAACGCGAAGCAACCGGCATCAGCAACCTTAAGATTGGCTATAATCATGTTTTTGGCTACTATATTGAAGTTACTAAGGCCAATTTAAGCAAGCTGCCGACTGAACGTTACGAACGCAAGCAGACACTGACGAATGCCGAGCGCTTCAGCACGCCAGAACTAAAAGCCAAGGAAGCCTTGATTTTAGGCGCGCAGGAGAAATCAACTGCTTTGGAGTACGATCTGTTTGTAGGCGTGCGCGAAACCGTCAAGCAGGCAATCAATCGGTTGCAGTCACTGGCGAAGGCCTTGTCAGAGCTGGATGTCTTGCAGAGTTTTGCAGTGGTCAGCGAAGACTATCATTTTGTACGGCCACAGATGAACCAAGCGCACCGTCTGGAAATCAAAAACGGCCGGCATCCAGTGGTTGAAAAGGTAATGGGCTACCAGAAGTACGTGCCAAATGACGTTTTGATGGATCCGCAGACATCGATTCTTTTGATCACAGGTCCCAACATGTCAGGTAAAAGTACCTATATGCGGCAACTGGCTCTAACAGCAGTTATGGCGCAGATGGGCTGCTTTGTACCAGCTGATCAGGCGAACCTGCCGATTTTTGATCAGATTTTTACGCGAATTGGCGCTGCTGATGACTTGATTGCTGGTGAAAGTACGTTTATGGTCGAAATGATGGAAGCTAACAATGCACTGCAGCATGCTACGGCTAACAGTCTGATTTTGTTTGACGAGATCGGACGAGGCACGGCAACCTATGACGGCATGGCACTGGCACAGGCAATTATTGAGTACGTTCATGATCATGTCGGCGCTAAGACACTGTTTTCCACGCACTATCATGAACTGACCGATCTGGAGCAGACGCTTAAGCACCTGCATAACGTTCATGTCGGCGCAACTGAAGAAAACGGCGAGCTTGTCTTTTTGCATAAAATTGAGGATGGTCCGGCTGATAAGTCTTATGGGATTCATGTTGCCAAACTGGCGGGAATGCCGGCAGATCTGTTGAAACGGGCTGCTCAAATTCTCAATCAGTTGGAAAGTCAAGATGAGATCAAATTGACCGCACCAGCTGAAAAAATCGCTGCGCCGGCTGCTTCATCATCAGTTGCGGTACCAGATGCTGATGAGCCAACGCCACTTGCCGCCGAACCAGATGGGCAGCTGGAACTGTTTGCTCCAGTACCAAAAACTGTCAAGTCTGCATCAGGTCCAGAAGCAAAAGTGATCAGTCAGCTTAAGAATCTAAATTTAATGGGAATGACGCCAATGGAAATCATGAACCAGGTCTACGAATGGCAGACAAAACTGGCAAAACAAAAGTGAGCTGAGCATTCATGGGAAAAATTCATCAACTAAGCAGCGTTTTGGCCAATCAGATTGCGGCTGGTGAGGTAATTGAACGTCCCTCATCAATCGTAAAGGAACTGGTAGAAAACGCTTTGGACGCGCACAGTCATCGAATTGACGTCGTGGTAACTGAAGCTGGGTTAGGCAGTATTCGCGTGATCGATGACGGTGACGGAATTGCCAGAAGCGACGTTCCAATGGCCTTTAAGCGGCACGCAACCAGCAAGATCGAATCAGCGCGCGATCTGTTTCGCGTCCAGACGATGGGGTTTCGTGGGGAAGCGCTGCCTAGTATTGCCTCAGTTGCTGATGTAATCATGACAACGGCAACAAAAGGACAAGAAGGGACGGCCTATCATATTCGCGGTGGCGTGGAGAAGTCGCTTAAACCGGCAATTGCGCGGCAAGGAACGGATATTTTAGTGACGGAGCTGTTTTATAATACCCCGGCGCGGCTAAAGTATTTGAAGTCACCTAAAACCGAGCTGAGTCATCTGGTTGATATCGTCAATCGTTTGGCTTTGGCTAATCCTGATGTTGCAATCTCGTTTACTCATGACGGGCGAGAAATGTTTCGCTCAGCAGGCAATGGCAGATTGCAGCAGGTCATTGCCGCTATCGATGGCGTTAACGTTGGGCGCGGGATGATTCCAGTCCAAGGGGAAAATCCAGATTTTAGAATTTCTGGCTATATCTCGCGACCAGAACTGACGCGTGCCCAAAGAAGCCATATCACGCTGACGATCAATCATCGCTATGTGCGCAGCTATGCATTGACTAAGGCGATTATTGCCGGCTATCAGTCAAAGCTGATGGTCGGACGGTTTCCGCTTGCCGTTATTAATATCGATCTGGATCCGGTCTTGGTTGATGTCAATGTGCATCCAGCCAAGCGTGAGGTTCGCCTAAGCAAGGAAGATCAGTTGGCCAGTCTTTTGGAACAGGCTGTCTATCATAGTCTGGCTAATCAGAATCTGATTCCGGACGCTGGCTCACAGGCACGGCAGCTAAAAGATAAGCAAAAAGCTCAAGCAGCGCATTTTGCTGAAGCCGTACCTGCCTACCAGACGGCTGATGAAAAAGCACCAACTCAAGCTACGCCGCCGACGGTTACCGCAGCTGAAGATGATGAGCATCAGGCTGCTGCACCGGTTGTCATCAAAGAGCGTGAGGATCTGACCCGGCCTGCAATGGCTGCTTTTGACCAGCGCTATCAAAATGAGTCGCAGGTACCACCATTTGAGCAGCCGATTTCGATCAGTCAGCCAACAAAAGCAGACGTAAAGACTGAAGAAATGGCGCTGGATATTGACGATGCAGGCGATCAGGAAAACCAGCGCTTCCCTGATCTGCAGTATCTAGCGCAGTATCATGGCACCTTTTTGCTGGCTCAGGCTTCAGATGGTCTTTATCTGGTTGATCAGCATGCTGCCCAAGAACGAATCAACTTTGAGCGCTTTCGGCATGAAATCGGCGAGGTTGGTCATGATCAGCAGGCTTTTTTGACGCCCTTGGTCTTAAGCTTTTCGACAGCCGAGGCATTAAAGATCAGTGAGCATCTCGATATTCTTAAAGGGGTGGGCTTGCATCTGGAGCCGTTTGGACAGAACAGTTTTGTCCTTTCTGAGCATCCCACTTGGTTTGTTGAAGGACAAGAAGAGGCAACGGCCAAAGAAATGATTGATTGGGTATTGAGCGACACAGAACTGAGCGTGGCGCATTTTCGTTTGAAAACGGCAATGATGATGAGCTGCAAGCGTGCGATCAAGGCTAATCATCATTTGGATAATCAGCAGGCTAAGGCGCTGTTGGAAAGGCTGGCCCAGTGTCAAAATCCGTTTAATTGTCCACATGGCCGCCCAGTTACGATTCGCTTTACTGATACTGATCTAGAGAAGCTTTTTAAACGGATTCAGGATCATCACCAAGCCTATTCGCGCGATTTTGATGCCCATTCATTCTAGATGGCGAACGTTTGTGTGGTATAATGAAAAACAACAGTTAAAAAGTGAGGAATAAAAATTGTTTGAATATCTTACTGGGGCAATTGTTGATACAGCGCCAACCTACATCGTAATCGACGTCAATGGCGTAGGCTATCGGCTGGCCTGTGCCAATCCGTTTCGTTGGCAGGTCAATCCCAGCGATAAGGTCAAGGTTTATGTATATCAAGCCGTTAGAGAGGATGCGATTACTCTGTATGGCTTTGTCAGTGCAGAAGAAAAGCAGCTTTTTATGCAGCTGATCAACGTATCGGGAATCGGTCCCAAAAGCGCCTTGGCAATTCTGGCCAATCCGGATCACCAGGGCTTGATTGACGCGATTGCCAATGACAACGTCGGCTACTTGACCAAGTTTCCTGGGATTGGCAAGAAAACGGCTGGCCAAATCGTCTTGGATCTGCATGACAAGATTGATCAGCTGCGTGCCAATGAGCCGCTGGATTTCAACGTGCCAGCCAGCGATATCGAGATGACGACTGAATTAAGGGATGCCTTGGCTGCTTTAACGGCACTGGGCTATCCGGAACGGTCGGTGAAAAAAGTACAAAAAGCGCTTAGCAAAGAATCGGCAATGTCGACTGATGATTATCTGCGGCAGGGACTGCGCTTGCTGAGCTAAGAGAGGAGGAACCTTTTTGGACGATGATCAGCACTTGATGTCGGCACAGGTTGAAAACGAAGCTGAAAGTGCCGGTGAAACCAGTCTGCGGCCGCAATGGCTGGCTGACTATATTGGCCAGGAACAGATCAAAAGAAAGCTTTCTGTTTATATTCAAGCTGCCCGCAGTCGTGAAGAAGCGCTGGACCACGTGCTGTTATATGGACCGCCGGGATTAGGGAAAACCACGCTGGCAATGGTGATTGCTCATGAGATGAACGTTGGCATCAAGACGACCAGCGGACCAGCTATTGAAAAGCCGGGTGATCTGGTTGCAATGCTAAATGAGCTTCATCCAGGCGATGTCTTGTTTATCGATGAGATCCATCGGCTGCCGAAAACGGTTGAGGAAATGCTCTACTCAGCAATGGAAGACTATTTTATCGATATTGTCGTTGGTGAAGGACCAACCGCGCATCCGATTCATTTTCCGCTGCCGCCGTTTACTCTGATTGGCGCAACGACACGAGCAGGAGTCTTATCGGCGCCTTTGCGAGATCGTTTCGGCATTATTGAGCATATGGCATATTACAGTCAGGCAGAATTGGAAAAGATTATTTTTCGATCGGCCAAGATTTTTGCCATGCCGATTGAACCAACTGGTGCCCGTGAGTTGGCAATGCGTTCAAGAGGTACGCCACGGATTGCCAACCGACTTTTGAAACGGGTGCGTGACTTTGCCCAGGTTGCAGGCTGCGATGCCATTGATGCAGTCACCGTTAACAAGGCACTCAAGCTGCTACAGGTTGATGAGCGTGGCTTAGACGAGATTGACCGCCGCATTCTGCATACGATGATTGACTACTATCATGGCGGCCCAGTAGGCTTAAAAACGATTGCGGCCAACGTTGGCGAAGAGATGGGGACGATTGAGGAGATGTATGAGCCATATCTGCTGCAGATCGGCTTCATTGCCCGCACGCCAAGAGGACGGGTTGCAACGCCAGCCGCCTACCGTCATTTAGGGGTCGCTTTGCCCAGTGATTAGAACTTAGGTACACTAGGTAAAAAGGAAAGGATAACCGTTTTGAAGTTTGATTTTAAACTGCAGCATCATGCTGAAACAGCCCGAGCAGCCCAGCTGGCAATCGGTCGCCAGACGCTTGAGACGCCAAGTCTGATCATGCCTGCACCGGCCTTAACGGTTCATGATCTAGCGTTAGCGGAAGTCAAACGATCCCAGATCAAGGGACTTAGCGTCGATGAAAGCATCGTCTCGCAAAATCCTGGAACCGAAACAGTCCGTGATTTGGGCGGCCTGCATCGTTTCATGGCTTGGGATGGTCTGGTGATTGCCAAGCCAGGTGATTTTCGGCATTTGCCATTGGTCAAGAAGAATCATCTGACTAAAGACGGCGTGCGTTTTCATGACGTCAAGACGGGTGCAGTTCGCTTGATGACGCCGCAAACGGTAATTGAATCACAAACCGAACTGCAGCCGGATATCATGCTGATGCTGAGCCAGACGCCATCTTATTATGCACCGTATGACTATGTTGAAAAAGCCGTGGCAATCAATTCTGCCTGGGCAGCTGCAGCCATTCAGAAACTGACTGCTGATTCGCCGGCGTTGTTTGGCGTGATGCAAGGCGCTGGGTTTGCCCAGTTAAGAAAACAGAGTATTGAGGCTTTAGCTAAAATGGATTTTTCCGGCTATGTAATCGGTGGCTTAAGCGATATTGACAATGACAAGGAATTTGATCGCGTCTTGAAGCTAAGCGTCGATCTGCTGCCTGCCGATAAGGCACGGATGGTGGTTGACATTCAATCGTCAGCACAGCTGGTCAGCGCGCTTAAAAACGGCATCGATCTGATTGAAACCTCTTTACCGACTCATTGGGGACGCTATGGCAAGGCTTTAACCGCTCAAGGACTGCTGCCGATTAAAAAGGCGCGTTTTGCTGCTGACCCACAACCACTCGCTGAAGACTGCCATTGTCCAGTCTGTGAGCAATATTCAAGAGCCTATCTGAGACATCTGCTGCATATGGATAATTCCGTTGGTCCGCGCTTGATTAGTCAGCATAATCTTTGGTATCTGCGGCAGCTGGTAAGTCAGGCTCGTTTAGCGATCATGCATGATCAACCCATCACGGCGATTTTTGAGAACCTGATTTAGAAAAAAACGTTTCATTCAGTCAGCTGACGGTCTTTTTGATTGAACCAGTGGTATTTGTGTCGTTTTTTTGGTAAAGTTGTTTATTGAGCATATAATTATAATTTACTAAGAGAGGATGAACGGCAGTGGAAATTTTAGCTGCAAGCAGTACCGGATCTGGAATGTCTAGCATCATCATTATCGTTTTGATGATTGCCTTCATGTATTTCTTTATGATTCGGCCACAACAAAAGCAACGTAAAGAGCATCAATCAATGGTAAATCACTTGAAGAAGGGTGATCAGGTCGTAATGATCAGCCGTCTGCATGGGGTGATTGATGAAATCAATACTACCGATCAAACGGTAACGATTGATTGTGAAGGCGTCTACTTGACTTTTGACCTTTCCGCAATTGCACGGGTAATTCCAAGCAAGACCCAAGCTGCTGAAGCCCAACCTGCCAGTCAGGCTGCGGCCAGCGAAGAACCAGCCAGTGAAGCTAGTGAGGCTCCGGCCAGCGAAGCCGCACCAGCCAGTGAATCGGCTGAAGCTGCTGATGATCAAAAGCCGGCTGAAAGCGACAGTGCTGACGCGGACAAGTAATCCGTAACTCAACGCTAAAAATCCTGATGGGCAAACAGCTCATCGGGATTTTTACGTTTAAGGAACAAGCAAAAAACGCTAATTGCTGATATACTGGTGAATGGTTTTAAAATAGCAATTTATTTAATATGCAAGGAGGATTTTGTTAAATGGACGAGTTAACGTCAATTCTTGAACAGATAAAAAAGTACAACAAAATCATCATTCATCGCCACCAGCGTCCTGATCCCGATGCAATCGGCTCGCAAGTTGGCTTGGCTGAGATTTTAAAGGCTTCGTTTCCCTACAAGCAGGTCTACGTCGTTGGCAAACACATCCCAGGATTTGATTGGATCGGTACGATGGATGAAATTGAAAGCGACGTCTATGACGATGCTTTGGTGATCGTGACTGATACGGCCAACGCTCCCCGCATTGATGATCGGCGGTTCAACAATGGCGATGAGCTGATCAAGATCGACCATCATCCTAATGACGAGCCTTATGGTGATTTGATGTGGGTTAGAGACGATGCTTCCAGCTGCTCGGAAATGATTTATGAGTTTTATGAACGTTTCACAAACGAACTGAAGCTGCCGCAAAAGGCTGCTCATGCTCTGTATGCTGGAATCGTTGGCGATACGGGTCGTTTTTTGTATCCGGCAACGACGCCCAACACGATGCGGATTGCGGGTGAGCTGATGGCTGCCGGTGCGGATGCGGCAACAATCTGTCAGCGTGAGGATACGATTACGCTGCCCATGGCTCGCTTATCGGCATACGTCTATGAAAACATGACTCTATTGGAAAGCGGAGCAGCCTATGTAGTCTTGACCGATGCAATCTTGAAGCGCTATGGCTTGACTGAAGCTGGGACTTCGGCTGTCGTGCCTTTGCTGGGCAAGATTCAAGGAGTCAAGGCATGGGCAATCTTTGTTGAACAAGAGGATGGCCATTATCGGATTCGTCTGCGCTCTAAAGGTCCTTTTATCAATGAGCTGGCCAAAAAGCATCAAGGCGGCGGTCATCCATTAGCCAGTGGTGCCAAGGCTCGTGATGAACAAGAAATCAAAGAAGTGGTCAGTCAGCTGGATGAGTTGGCTGCCAATGCCTAACCAAGAAAGGAAATCCAACCTCAATGACTGAAACATTTGCTGATTTTCATTTTCAACCTTTTTTAATGGAGGCCTTAAAAGATCTTCATTTCGTTAAGCCGACACCGGTTCAAGAAAAAGTAATTCCAATCGTGCTTGCCAATAAGAGCGTGGTTGGTCAGTCCCAGACCGGGAGCGGTAAGACGCATGCTTTTTTGCTGCCGATTTTTGAACAGCTGGACGCTGAAAATCAAAACGTGCAGGTTGTAATTACCACGCCCAGTCGTGAACTGGCTTACCAGATCTATAACGCAGCCAAGCAGCTGAATCGGTTTGCACCGCAAAAATTTACGATTCACAATTACGTTGGGGGTACCGACAAGCAGCATCAGATTGAGCAACTGCAGCGCAAACAGCCTCAGCTGGTAATCGGTACGCCGGGGCGCATTCTGGATCTGATCAATTCGCAGGCTTTGGATATTCATACTGCTCACCGCTTTGTCGTTGATGAAGCTGATATGACGCTTGACATGGGCTTTTTGGAACAGGTTGACGGCATTGCCAGCCATTTTCCAGAAGACTTGCAGATGATGGTCTTTTCAGCAACGATTCCTCAAGGGCTGCGGCCATTTTTGAAGAAATATATGGAAAATCCCGTTGTTGAAGAGATTCCTACTGAAACGGTAATCAATCCCAATGTCGATAACTGGCTGATGTCGACTAAAGGTCGCGATAAAAATGAGATGCTCTATCAGCTTTTGACGCTGGGGGATCCATACTTGGCACTAGTTTTTGCTAATACGCGCCAACGAGCTGAGGAAATCACCAACTACCTGCAGCAGCAAGGCTTAAAGGTTGCCTTGATTCATGGCGGCCTTGAGCCAAGAGCACGGAAACGAATCATGCGCCAGATTCACAACCTTGACTATCAATATGTCGTTGCGACTGATCTGGCTGCACGGGGAATTGATATTGATGGCGTATCGCTGGTAATCAATGACGATATCCCAAGTGATCTGGAATATTTTGTTCACCGCGTTGGTCGGACGGGGCGTGCCAATATGAAGGGGACGGCGATTACGCTGTATGCCCCGGCAGAAGATGAGATGATTGCCAAATTGGAAGAGCGCGGCATTAAATTTACTCCAAAGACGTTTAAGAATGGGCAGATTGTGACGACCTATGACCGCAATCGGCGGAAAAACTATCATCGTCGCAAAGAAAGTCTTGATACGACGCTGCGTGGCTTCGTCAAGAAAACCAAAAAGAAGGTTAAGCCTGGCTACAAGAAACGGATCCAGCGTGCGATCAAAGAAGATGAGCAGGAAAAACGCAAGCTCGCCAAGCGTCATGAAATGCGTAAGGCAAAACGCCAGCGTCAGCGTCAGCATCGCCGCGAGCGGGAAAATAATGGTCGTTGATTTTTAAGGTCAGCTCGCTTATAATATGGACTGTTTGGGATATGCTTTTTGATGTGAGCTTTCAGAAACGTTTTGGCTGCTGTGAAAAACGACGATCATCATTAGGTGCTCCCCAGATTCACAATTCAACAATCAGCTTCCGAAATTCGGAAATTTAAAGAGGTAAACGAAATCCATCGTTGCAAGCAGAGTGGTACCGCGTCAAAAGGCGTCTCTGATTCGCAAGGATGGGTTTTTGTTTTTACCAGGAAAGGAAGATAACATGAGCAAGGAATTAAAGCA
The DNA here is from genome assembly GCF_013423865.1 of Limosilactobacillus mucosae. Classification (NCBI taxonomy): domain Bacteria; kingdom Bacillati; phylum Bacillota; class Bacilli; order Lactobacillales; family Lactobacillaceae; genus Limosilactobacillus; species Limosilactobacillus mucosae. Next base: position 540,566 of record NZ_CP058954.1, read on the forward strand.
CCTCAATAGTGCCCAAGTACGCCGCATGTACCTGGATTTCTTTATTCAACACGGTCATACCGAAATGCCAAGTGCCTCTTTGGTGCCGGTTGATGACCCAACGCTGCTCTGGATCAACTCTGGGGTTGCTACGATGAAAAAGTACTTTGATGGGGAGGTCGTACCTAAAAACCCGCGGATGACCAGCTCGCAAAAGAGTATTCGGACCAATGATATTGAAAACGTTGGTAAAACGGCGCGTCATCATACGATGTTTGAAATGCTGGGTAATTTTTCGGTTGGCGACTACTTTAAAAAAGAAGTCATTCCTTGGGCTTGGGAGCTGCTGACCAGTGACGAATGGTTCGGCTTTGATCCTGAAAAGCTGTACGTTACTTATTACCCAAAAGACAACGATGCTCACCGCTGCTGGCTGGAAGCCGGGGTTGCCGAAGATCACCTGCTGGCCAACCAAGACAACTTCTGGGATATTGGTCAAGGTCCATCTGGTCCTGATACGGAAATCTTTTATGACCGTGGCCAGGAAATGAACAATGTACCTGAAGATGATCCAGAAAACTACCCTGGTGGTGAAAACGAACGTTATCTGGAAATCTGGAACATCGTCTTCTCCCAATTCAATCACACGCCAGAGGATACCTATGAGCCGCTGCCACATAAGAATATCGATACTGGGATGGGGCTGGAACGGGTTGTCTCCATTTTTGAAAATGCGCCAACCAACTTTGAAACCGACCTCTTTATGCCGCTGATCAAACAGACTGAAGAATTCAGCGGTGTTAAGAAGTATGGTGTTGACAAGGATGATGACGTCTTCTTTAAGATCATTGCTGATCATATCCGGACGATCACGTTTGCAATCAGTGATGGTGCCTTGCCATCCAATGTTGGGCGTGGCTATGTAATTCGTCGTCTGCTGCGGCGCGCGGTCGTTGCCGGCAAGAAGCTGGGGATTGACAAGCCATTCTTGTACAAGCTGGTGCCAACGGTTGGCAAGATTATGGAATCATACTATCCAGACGTCTTAAAAAATGCCGACTACATTGCCTCAGTTATCAAGTCTGAAGAAGAACGCTTCAACACGACGTTAAACGGCGGCTTGAGTCTGTTAAACGACGTGATTGAAAAAGCCAAGGCAGATGGCAGCAATAAGATCGATGGCAAGACGGCCTTTAAGCTGTATGATACCTATGGCTTCCCAATTGAACTGACCAAGGAATATGCGGCTGATGAAGGTCTTAGCGTTGATGAAGCTGGTTTTGAAGCTGCCATGACCGAGCAGCAGAATCGGGCCCGCAAAGCTCGTGATATTGACAACGGGATGGGCGTTCAGACGGATGTTTGGACTGAATTCAAGGAGCCAAGCAAGTATGTTGGCTATACCGATCTGGAAGTTCAAAATGCCAAGGTAATCGGTTTGGCTCAAGCTGGTCAGCACGTTGAAGAGGCATTGCCAGGCGACAAGGATGTCGAGGTTATTTTTGACGTCACGCCATTTTATGCCGAGATGGGTGGCCAAGTTGCCGACACGGGGGACATTATCGACAACTTCGGTAATCTGGTTGGCCGCGTTGTTGACGTTCAGCACGCGCCAAACCAGCAAAACCTGCATCGGGTGGAGCTGCAGTCGCCATTGAAAAAAGGTGCCCGCTATGCACTGAAGGTTGATCGGCTGCGTCATTTGAAGATTGAAAAGAACCATACCGCTACGCACCTGCTTGATCAGGCTCTGCGCAACGTTTTAGGCGGACACACGCAGCAGGCCGGTTCTCTGGTTGAACAGCACTACTTACGCTTTGATTTCAACCATTTTGGCCAGGTAACGGACCAAGATCTGAAAGCTGTTGAAGATATGGTCAACGAACAGATCTGGAAAGAAATCCCGGTAACGACGGTTGAAACCGATCTGGAAGCTGCCAAGAAGATGGATGCCATTGCCCTGTTCTCTGACAAGTACGGTGACAAGGTACGGGTCGTTAAGATCGGTGATTACAACACTGAATTCTGTGGCGGCGATCACGTTAAGAACACTAATGAGATCGGATTGTTTAAGATTGTTTCTGAAGGTGGGGTTGGTGCCGGCGTACGGCGGATCGAAGCCGTTACCTCAAGCGATGCCTTCAAGTTCATGCAGGAACATGACGATCTGCTGACACAAACCGCTGGTGAATTGAAGGTTGCTCAGCTGAAAGAAGTACCGCATCGAGTTGAAGAACTGCAAAGTCAGCTGAAAGAAGCTCAAAAGCAAAATGAGGCTTTGGAGGCCAAACTAGCTGCTCAACAAGCTAACGCGGTCTTTGACAACGTTCAAGATACTAAGCAGGGAACGCTGATTGCAGCGCAAGTCAACGTTGCCGGTATGGGACAATTGCGGCAGTTGGCTGATAGCTGGCGGGCCAAGCAGCTGTCTGATGTCTTGGTTTTGGCAACCGGCAGTGAAGGCAAGGCCAACATGCTGGTAGCCGTTAGCGATGACAAGACTAAAGATATCAAGGCTGGCGATGTTATTAAGGCGATTGCCCCAGCGATCAACGGTGGCGGTGGCGGCCGTCCTAACCTGGCACAAGCCGGTGGCAAAAATCCGGCGGGAATTCCAACTGCACTAAAGCAGGCCGCCGAATATCTGAATAAATAGCTGCATGCAATTTAGAAGACGGAGTGTCAAAACGGCACTGCGTCTTTTTTCATTAAAGGTTGGTTAAGGAAAAGCTTGCTGATTGTGATTTATTAAGTGGTATAGTAGAATTAAATACTGATAAAGAAAGGTCGGGGGTGAAAAGATGGCAAGTGACAAGACCATGTTTTTTGACTTTGGCAAAGAAAAGCCAAAAGACGTCAAAGAAACCTTAAATACTGTATACCGAGCCTTAGAAGAAAAAGGCTACAATCCAATCAACCAAATCGTTGGTTATCTGCTTTCTGGCGATCCAGCCTATATTCCACGCTTGAATGATGCCCGTAACTTGATTCGTGAACATGAGCGTGATGAAATCATTGAAGAACTCGTGCGCTTCTATCTGCAGCATAATGGAGACGCCAAATGAGACTCTTAGGACTGGATGTCGGCTCTAAGACAGTTGGCGTTGCTGAAAGCGATCCACTAGGCTGGACGGCACAGGCAGTAGAGATCATTCCGATTGATGAGGAAGCCGGCGAGTTTGGTCTTGATCGGGTGGCAGAACTGGTTAAAAGCCGGCAGATTGCTGGTTTTGTGATCGGCCTGCCGAAGAACATGAATAATACCGAGGGACCACGTGTTGAGGCATCACATCATTATGGCGAGCTGCTGGTAGAAAAATTTGGCCTGCCAATTGATTTTCAAGATGAGCGTCTGACTACGGTTGAGGCTCATCGAATGTTGGTCGAACAGGCTGATATTTCAAGACGCAAGCAAAAGAAAGTAATTGACGAGCTGGCTGCAACGCTGATCCTGCAAAACTATCTCGATCGGCATGGCAAGTTGGTTCAAAAGCTATAAAGAGCGATAAAGGAGTTACTTATGAGCGAAAATCAACCACGCGACAATGAAGAGATTTTTACGCTGGTCGACGAAAAGGGCAATGAAGAGCTCTACAAAGAAGCAATGCGCTTTAAGTCCGATCAAAACGGCAAATGGTATATCTGTCTTTACCCATTGGATGAAGAAAATGCCGATGAAGTTGATATTGAGGCCTTTTCATTTGAACCAGCCAGCGACATGGATGGCGTTGACAGTGGCGACATTCAGCTGATGCCAATTGAAAGTGATGAAGAATGGGCAATGGTTCAAGAAGTGCTTAATACGTTTATTGATGATGAAGGCAATTTCAATGCCTAAGTCCGACCAGAGAGGCTAAAAGAGACTTTTTTAGCCAGCTCAGGTTAAGATATCGGGACCTGGCGTGCGGTTTATCCGGATGCTGGGTCTTATTTATTATTGATTGAATTGATACTGTAGATTAATGAGGCCAGAAAATGATTTTAACGACAGTAATTTTAGTTCTCTTGATTGGCTGCTGGGTTAATGGCACCAACCGTGGCCTATTAGGCATGCTGATCTCGACTTGTACCTATTTGATCAGCTGGCTGGCCGCTAAAGTAGGGGCGCGCTTTTTGGGCGGTGCATTGGCTGAATTTCTGCCCCAGATTGGCAGCAATACTACCGGCTCGGTTAGTGGCAGTCTCTTGAGCAGTATTGATCCAACTTCTTTTTTCTATAATGGCTTGGCCTTTATGATCATCTTCAGCACGATTTCTTTTTTTGGACATTGGCTGCTGAAAAGAACCAACTGGCTGAATCGTCTTCCTGTACTTGGCTCGGCTAATCGTTGGGCTGGCGGGGCACTGGACGTCTTGGTCGGCTATTTGATTATTTTTATGTTTTTGATGGTTTTTCAGCTGTTTCCTAGCGAATGGTGGCAAGAGCAGCTTGCTCAATCGGGAATTGCTCAGCTGATGATCAGGGATACGCCGGGGATGGCCAAGGCAGCTCTTCAGCTATTGGGATAGATCGGCATCAGTCTTTAAAGCTTAATAGGTGCTTGATACGGACTGAAAGGAGTTTTAAATGAACGAAAAAATTTTAGAAACATTAGAATTTCAGCGAATTAAAGATCAGCTGGCAAAGTATCTGGCATCGGCAACCGGCAAGCAGGAACTTGCTGAGCTGATGCCGCAGTCTGATTATGAAACGGTACTTTCCTGGCAGAAAGAAACGATGGATGGAGCAGACATTCTGCGCTTAAAAGGCGGTATGCCGATTCCCAAACTGGCAGATGTTCGGCCGCAGATGAAGCGATTAAAGATCAAGGCCAGCTTAAATGGTGCCGAACTAGCGCAGATTGCCAAGGTCTTGCGGGCCAGCATGAGCGTCCAGCATTTTTTTGAAAGACTGCATGCCGAAAAAATCATGCTGCAGGTACTGCCTAAAGAAGTTGATGAATTGGTGACGATTCCTTCCATTACCAAGCGGCTTTTACAGTCAATCGATCAGGATACCGGTGCTGTTTTGGATGAGGCTTCCAGCAAGCTGCATGGGATTCGGCAACTGATTGCTAAAACTGAGGCTGAGATTCGCCAACAGATGGAAAAATATACGCATGGCAAAATGGCCAAGTATCTAAGCGAGCCGATTATTACGGTCCGCAATGAACGTTATGTGCTGCCAGTGCTGAGTCGTGAGCGAAGCCGTTTTGGCGGGGTAGTTCATGATCAAAGTGCCAGTGGTCAAACGCTGTATATTGAGCCAGCCAGTACAGTTGATCTGAATAATCGTCTGCGTCAATCGCAAATCGAGGAACGGCAAGAGGTCAGAAGAGTCTTGGCAGCTCTTTCAACGATGCTGGCTCCTTATCGGCTGGATATTCAGAATAATGCCAAGATTCTGGGACATCTGGATTTTGTCAATGCCAAGGCTAAAATGGCCCATGACACCAAGGCAACACTGCCTTTGCTCAGCCAAGCCGGTCAGGTAGTGCTGAAAAAAGCACGGCATCCATTGATTGATCCTAAAAAAGCCGTTGCCAACGATATCAAGCTGGGACAGGACTACCATGCCATCGTGATCACTGGTCCAAACACGGGTGGGAAAACCATCACCTTAAAGACGCTGGGGCTGATTCAGCTGATGGGACAGTCTGGCATGTTTATTCCGGCAGCTGAGGGCAGCACGATTGCAGTTTATGACGAGATTTTTGCCGATATTGGCGATGAGCAGTCACTGGAGCAGAATCTGAGTACGTTTTCTGGTCATATGGAAAATGTGAAGGCAATTCTAGATCAGACTACGGCTCACAGCCTAGTGCTGCTTGATGAGCTGGGAGCCGGAACTGATCCTAAAGAAGGGGCGGCTCTGGCAATGGCGATTTTAGACAAGATTGGTGCGTTAGGCAGTGACGTTGTAGTTACGACTCATTATCCCGAGCTAAAAGCCTTTGCCTATGATCGACCAGAAACCATTAATGCCAGCATGGAGTTTGACCAAAAAACGCTGCGGCCGACATATCGACTGCTGCTGGGGATTCCTGGACAGTCAAATGGGATTGCCATTGCCAAACGGCTGGGAATCGGTCAAGATGTAATTGCCGAGGCCAAATCGTTGGTCAGTGATGACAGCCAGGATCTAAACAAGATGATCGGCGAACTGGTTGAGCAGCGCAAACAGGCCCGGGAACGCAGCGAGAAGCTTGAGGTGCTTTTGACCAAAAATAAGGCAACGGAACAAGAGCTTAACGACAAGCTGACGCGGTTTGAGGAACAGCGCGAGAAGCTATATGAAGATGCTCGTTCCAAGGCTAACCATCAAGTCTCGCAGGCTAAGAAAAAAGCTGATCAGATTATCCATCATTTGCGCCAACTGGAGATTACCCAAGGCGGCAGCGTTAAGGAAAATGAATTGATCGATGCACAGGGAGCTTTAAATGCGTTACACCAAAATCCACGCCTAAAGCACAACTCAGTCTTGAAAAAAGCCAAGCAAAAGCGCGACCTGCATAAGGGGGATGCCGTCTTGGTCAAATCTTACGGTCAAAGAGGCGAGCTTTTGGAGAAACGCGGCAACCACAAATGGGAAGTACAACTGGGAATCTTGCGGATGGAAATTGACGAAAACGACCTGGAGAAAATATCCAAACAGCAGCTCGCCAACGCCGAAAAAGAGCGCGAACCCAAGCGTCGTCCAGTGCGTACGGTTCAAACGCGGCATACGTCAGCCCGCCTGGATCTGCGCGGTCACCGCTATGAACAGGCGATGAGCGAATTGGCTCAGTTTATCGATCATGCACTGCTTAATAATCTTTCACCGGTTACCGTAATTCATGGTAAGGGAACTGGTGCGCTGCGAAAAGGAACATGGGAATACCTGCGCAGCAATCCGCGCGTTAAGTCGTTTGCCTACGCGGCACCTAATGCTGGTGGCGATGGGGCAACGATCGTCTATTTACAGTAGAATAAGTTTATTAAGCGCGACTTATAAAAAGTAAGCAAAATAAGTGACGAAAATCAGCAGTTTTGGTATGATAAGATCATCAATCAATGAAGGGAGCCTTTATCATGGCAGTTAAAACTACAACCGATCAGACTTTTGAACAGGACACCCAGCAAGGCGTTGTCTTGATCGACTTTTGGGCAACGTGGTGTGGTCCCTGCCGCATGCAGTCGCCAGTCGTAGATGCCTTATCAGAACAGATGCCTGACGTTGCCTTTTACAAGATGGACGTTGATGAAAATCCGGCAACGCCTCAGCAGTTTCGGATTATGAGTATTCCAACCTTGATGATCAAAAAGGATGGTCAGGTGGTCGATCAGCTGATTGGCTATCATTCTGCCGACCAGCTCAAGCAGGTTTTGAATCAATACCTTTAAAATAAAAAGCATCGCTCAATCAATTTGATGATGAGTGATGCTTTTATTTTTGGGGAGCCTGCTTTTTATGACGAAAGCGGCGGCCCTTTTGAGAATCAGCTTCAGAAGCTTGTTCAGAGACGGGCTTTTCGATTTCAATAAATTCAGCCAGTTCCGTCCTTTCCGATTCAGCATCGGACTGAGGATCATTTTGAGCAAGAATTTCGACGTAGCTGCGTTTGTGCTCGATTACCTCGGCTTCAGTAACGGCACTAAGCTGAAATTCCAGTTCTTGGGCGAGAAAACCGGCCTCTAGAGAAAAAGAGGTTTCCTCTTTATCAACTGCCAGTCGCTCCTCAACGATGGGACCACTCAAACGCCAAACATGCTGAATTGAGTTTTTTTGACGCAGTTCGAGTTTTCCCATCCCCAGCTGCTCGGTTAAAACGATCAAGTCCTCAAGCGATGCTACCGGATACTCACGGGCCAGGTCCTTGCCAATCCAATAAAGAATGCCGTCAGTTTCTTTGCCGAGAATTGCTGGCAAAATCACATCGCGCATGGTGCCGGCAATTAAGCCGCGATGACTGTGTATCAAACGGTCGTAGGTTTTTTGACTCATCAGAAATACGATCCTTCCTTTTCGCAAATCATAATTCATTATAATAGAAAGTCAGACATTAGTTCCTTAAATATCGTTAAAAACTTATTTTAATTTGATACTGATGCTTTTTTACGATTAAAACGAGTTTGACTGCTGATTAGTAATTCATCAATTGATGATTTTAAGATCGGGTTTGCCGCAAAACTTGAAAATAACGACAAATAAATAGATAATGGAGTTTCAAGTATTTGGAAGAAAGGTGTTGCAATTATGGATAAACGGCCGATTGGGATTATGGATTCCGGCCTTGGCGGCTTATCAGTCATCCGGATCATGAACCAGCAGCTGCCCCACGAAAAATTGATTTTTGTGGGCGATCAGGGACATTTTCCATATGGTACGCGCACGCAACAGGACGTTTGTCAACTAGCCTTAAACATTGGTGAGTTTTTCAAGCGTCAAAACGTCAAGATGATGATCATTGCCTGCAACACGGCAACAGCAGCCGCCTTGTCAACTCTGCAGCAGAAGATGCCGTTTCCGGTAATCGGTATGATCGCTCCTGGAGCCAAGGGAGCACTGCAGCAGGAGCACCATGGTTCAGTAGGCGTGATCGGAACGGCGTCGACAATTAAAAATCATGCCTATGAAAAAGCACTGCATCAACTAGATCCTGATGTCTTAGTAGTTGAAAAAGCCGCGCAGCCATTGGTTTCAATCGTTGAACATGGTCAGACCGGAACCAGTCTTGCCAAACAGACGGTTGATGAACAGCTGGCAGTTTTTGATCAACAGCCGGTTGAGACCTTGATTTTAGGCTGTACGCATTTTCCGTTCTTGGCAGCTGAGATTCAACAAAAGCTCGGTAAGAAGGTAACATTGGTTGATCCCGCTAAAGAAGCAGTCAACAGTGCCGAAAAGTGGCTGATTAGTCACGATGCCTGCAATGATGCTGCGCTGCTTCCACAGAGCCAGCTTTACTCAACTGGCGACGTCAAGGTCTTAGAATCAGGGGCCAATCAGTGGCTGAGCAATTCGAACTATACGTGTGCACATTTGGAACTTTAAGAAAGGAAAGCAGTTATGGAAACCATTGTAGTTGCTACCAAAAACCCGGGTAAGGCGCGTGAATATGCTGAAATGTTGGCGCCAAAAGGAATTGAGGTCAAGACGCTGGCAGATTTTCCCGCTTTTGCAATTGATGAGGACGGTCAGACATTTGAAGAAAATGCGCTGATCAAAGCCCAGACAGCTGTTGAAAAACTAAACTTACCAGTTTTGGCGGACGATTCAGGATTGGTGGTTGACGCTTTAAACGGCGAGCCGGGAGTTCATTCGGCGCGTTATGCCAAAGACCATGATGATGCTGCCAATAATGCCAAGCTATTGGAAAAGATGGCTGGGGTAGCTGACGAAAAAAGAACGGCGCACTTCCACACGACCATTGTAGGTTTAAAGCCAAATGGGGCCCAACTGACGGCTGATGGGCGCGTTGATGGACATATTCTGCATGAATTAACCGGCAGCAATGGCTTTGGCTACGATCCGCTTTTTTATGTCGATGAGCTGCATTGTGCCATGGCAGAGCTGAACAGCGAGCAAAAAAACGCCATCAGTCACCGGGGTCGCGCCTTAGCGGATTTTATGAAGCATTTTAATGAGTGGTGGCAGGCATAGCCTGATCGACGATGACAGTTTAGGGGAGTTGATTTAATGAAAGCATTATTTGTCAGTGACAATCACGGCGATCGCGCGATTTTACAAAAAATAGCTGCTCGATTTAGCAATGAAGTCGACATAATGCTGCATTGCGGTGATTCAAACCTTGAGCCAAGCGATCCGGTCATGCAGCCATTTAAGACCGTGATTGGCAATACCGACTGGGGATTGGACTATCCGCAGTCTCAGTTGGCAGTCGCGGATCAAGAACGAATTTTGGTCGTGCATGGTCATCTTTATCAAGTCAATTTTACCTTGACGCCACTAATGCTGCTGGCTAAAGAGCAAAGAGCGACGATTGCAGCCTATGGTCATACTCATCAATTAGCCGTTGAGTTTAATCAAGGAACGCTTTATTTAAATCCGGGCAGCATCAGTCAGCCGCGTGGACAGTATCAAAATATTGGCGGAACCTTGGCGATTGTGACGGCTGACTCAAATAAGCTTGATGTTCAGTACTATGATCGCAGGATGCAGCCGATTAATGATCTGCACTTTGTCTTTTTACGTCAATAGACGATCATCTTGATTTGGAATAACAGTCGCATTTGACGTCCATAAGCATTACAATAAAAGCAGGTTGATGAAGGGATGATTTTTAAGAATGATTAACCAACAGATTCGCCAATTAATGATGGATCGCCGTGAAAAATTCATGATTCCAGCCAGCCTGGTTGCTACGGTCAATGAAGACAATTCACTGTATCATGCATTCTTGGTACTGACTAAGGATCATTATGCCAAGATCGTTGTCGTCGATAATGAAAGTCACTATCGCGGATTACTGTCGCTTTCAATGATTACCGATGAACTGTTAGAAACTGACCGAATCAATCTGGATAAGCTGCAGACGATGAAGGTCAGAGACGTTATGCAGACTGATGCCCCAGTGATTACTGATCCTTATGACGTGGAAGAAAATCTGCATCTGCTGATTGATCAGTCATTTTTGACGGTCGTGTCTGAACACGGTGAATTTACCGGCATCGTTACGCGTCGCGAATTGTTGAAGGCCGTTAACTATGCGGCTCACACGTTTGATCGGCATTTTGAGGTGCTTGATCTGCCAGAAACTGAAAATGTCTAAAAAAAGAGCAGCCTGACTTAGGCTGCTCTTTTTTTAGTGGGAAAAATCAAAATAATGTTCGATCGTATCCAAAACGCCGCTCTCTTGATTAGTCAGACGCGTTACGTTGGATGCGGCCAAGCGAATCGGCAAAGCAGCATTTTTCATAGCATAACTGTGAGAAGTCAGCGTAAGCATGCCCAGATCGTTTTCATTATCGCCAAAGGTCATGATTTCGTTTTGACGCAGATTGAATTGACTGGCGATTGCCATTAAAGCATTGCGTTTAGTAGCATGAGCATCACCAATTAATTCAGTATTGAAGCCTGAGTTTTCCATGATCAGATTGGCTGGCAGCAGATTGTCCAATTCACTGGTAACATCGGTAATATCAATATGATCGGCAAAATTTACCGAAATCTTAGTAAGCGGCTCGTCAAGCGGATATTTAAAAATGTCTTGCAGGTTGGGGACGCGTTTAACGTTTTCATAAAAAAGCTTGACGATGGCAAAATTTTTCTCATCCATGGATTGATCAACAAATGAGGTCGTTGGTCCTGAAATAACCAGCTGATTGATGTCGTCATCACCATACAGTCTGGTCAACGCGACCAAAACGGCCCTTAAGTCATCATGATGCAGCGGAAAGCAATCAATCAGCTCATCGCCATAATGAATTACCGAACCATTTTGCGAGATAAAAATCATCTGGTCGGCAACTGCGGCAAATTCTCGACGCAGACGAGGGTATGAGGAACCACTGGCTGCCACCAGCTGAACGCCATTTTTAGTCAGTTTGTCAAAGACTTTTTTAAAGCGGTGATGGTCGTAGTCGTGCTCATTATTTAAAAAAGTGCCATCCATATCGGTAGCAATTAAACGAATAGACATAGTCATAAACCTTTCTTGGTGAAGTTAGTCAAGCGAAACATGGGCATTGTTTAAAGCCGTCAGATAAGCTGCCAGACAGTCACTGGTCAATTGATATTCGGCATCATAAGTTGTCGTCAAAGCCACGCGGTAAACCAATGAGGCCTTGGCAGAAGCAGTTGCTGGAATCGTAACGGGACCAACGATTTTAGGAGCGGGATGCTTGCCGAACTTGCCCTGTGTGATTAGTTTTTGGTTGACCGCTGCAATGACTTTTTTGATCTCATCCAATGGCGCATTGGGACCAATAGGAATGTCGACGCTGGCATGCCAGGTTGAGCGGGAAAGATTGCTGACGGTAGTAATATTGCGATTGGGAATGTAGTTAAGCGTGCCATCCGCGCTGGTGACGCGGGTAGTTCGCAGTCCAATGCCAGAAACTGTGCCCTTAACCGTACCGATCACCACGACATCGCCAACGTCAAGCTGTTTTTCCAGCAAAATAAAAAAACCGTTGACCATGTCGCTGACGAATCCCTGTGCGCCAAGTCCCAAAGCAATACTAAAGATTCCGGCACTGGCGACGAGGGTTCCCACCGGTACGCCAATCAAAGAAAGCAGGGCATACAGCAGAAAGAAAAAGCAGGTATACCGATAAATATTGAGCGTCAGGGTGTGAAAGGTTGCCATGCGATGAGCGCCAAGCATGTTAAAACGTTTGGTATGACTAAAGGCGTAGTTGATGATGAGTTTGCCCGCCCAAAGAATCACGAAAAAAATAACGATCGTCAGTAAAATCGAAAATAGACGATTGACGATATTTTGGGCAATCTGGTCCAGATCGACGTTGGCAAAAGATTTAGTCAGCTGTTGGATCTGCTTGTTCATTGAAATCGCTCCTTATATAGATTCCAGACAACTATATCATAAGTCAACCGCTAATAATAATTAACAAAAAATTATGCGATATGTTAAACTTGGTGTAACTACAAAGGAGGAGCTTTTAAATGACTGCTGGACAAATTGCCGGCCTGATCGCGGCGATCGCGTTTGTAGTGCTGGTTTGTTTTATTGGAATGTTTTTGTCTCGTTTGGGCAAGACACTGGAAGAAACGACTAAAAGTATTGATGGATTAAGCAAAGACGTTGATGCACTTACTCATGAATTAGAAAACGTTTTAGGAAATACCAACGAATTATTGGAAGACTTGAACAAAAAGTCGTCAGAACTGGATCCGGCGGTAAAAGCCATTGCCGATCTTGGGCAGAGTGCCAGCGACGTTAACGCAGCGGCACGCCAGTTTACTGACAAGCTGAACGCGCAGCATGAAAGTGCCAAGCAGGGACGCCAGCTGTTGGCAAATGCCGGTAAAAAAGCAGCACTAAACCTGTTTAGCAAGCTGCATCGTTCCAAGGAAAACTAGTTTTGATTGGAGGATAAGCACATGACGAAAAAAGTTTTAGCTGGTTTTTTGGTTGGTGGCGCGGCCGCATTTGGAGCCTGGCAATCGCTGAGTGCCGATAAGAAAAAGCAGATTAAGCAGGCTGTGGCTGATAAGACGCATGATGCCGTTGATTATGCAACCGACTATGCAATCAATGCCTTGGATCTTGCCGATGGAATGGTGCAGGATGTTAAGGAACAGGCTGTTGATAAGTTTGGCGATAAATTTAGCGACTTGGCCGGCTCAGTAAAAAAAGGCGCTGATACGGTTAAAAAAAGTGCTGATCAAGCGGTCAATCATTTTACCAACGATGACTTTGACGAACAGACCGCTCAGATTAGAGAAGAACTTGCCAAAGCCCAATCCGACACCTCAAGCCAAGATGACATCGTAATCGACAAAACTGCGGATGCATCTGATGAAGATAATGACGCTGCTAGTCAGGATGATCATTCATCATCAAGCAACCAAGATTAAAAATTATGAATCGACAAAAAAGCACTTCACTTTTGCTGGTGAAGTGCTTTTGATTTGCAATTTATCTGCCAACGTATTGCAGTTCCTTTGTCGTATGAGTAAATGGCTCATTGCCATCTTTTGTAATATGGATGCAGTCTTCGATTCGGACACCGGCAAAACCTGGGATGTAGATTCCTGGTTCAATTGAGAAGCACATGCCAGGCTCAAGCAGCATGTCGTTTCCTTCCATGATTGAAGGAAACTCATGGTCGGTCATTCCCATTCCGTGGCCCAGACGATGAATGAAGTATTCGCCATAGCCGGCCTGGTCGATAATGTCGCGGGCAATCTTATCCAGTTCCGCGGCGGTCATGCCAGGCTTGGCAGCTTCTTGGGCAGCCAGCTGAGCCTCAAGGCAGACTTGATAGATGTCTTTTTGTTTATCATTAAGCGTTCCGACTGCCACTGTTCGAGAGGCATCGCTGGTGTAGCCGTCAACGTTGGTTCCCAAATCAAACAATACCAGCTCGTTGTCTTGAATCTTGGTGTCATTGGTAGCGCCATGTGGTTCAGCTGCATGGGCACCGGCTTGAATCAAGGTATCAAAACTCATATGCATAACGCCGTGTTTTTGCAGAGCATAGTGGATTTCAGCGGCAATCTGGTTTTCGGTTGCGCCGATCTTGACGGCATCAAAACCGACCTTAAAGGCGAAATCAGCCCACTTGCCATTTTCTTCCAGAATAGCAATCTCGTCTGGCGACTTGATCAAACGCATATGCTGAATCGTTGGCGTCATATCATAGTCAAAGCTGGCTTTAGGAAACTGCTCTTGTAAGGCCCGCAGTCGAGCAACGGTCAAAAAGCCTTGTTCAATCCCGAATCTGCTTGGAGCGGCAACGCGTTTCTTGACTTGTTCGGCAATCATCGCATAAGGCTGCTCATGATCGAGGTAGCCGTAAACGTCATAAGGCCAGCCAGTATCCTTGATGGCTTCTACTTCAAGTGCTGGTGCAAACAGGAAAGGATCGTGATCAGCAAAGACCAGCAGCGCCAAAACCCGTTCAATCGGATCGCTGCCAAAACCAGTCAGATATTTAATGGTCATTGGATCACTGAGATAGGCAACATCGAGCTGTGCTTCATTGACAGCTTGACGCAATTGTGATAATTTGTTCATTTGTCTTGCTCCTTATGCATAAGATGAGATTTTTTTAAGCAATTGTTAATATTATAGCATATTTGTTTATCATTACGTTTGCGCAAAACCGTTAATTTTGTTATATTGATTGCGGTTATGAAAAACCGATGAAAGCAACTAAAATCAACAAAGAAAGGGCTTATAAATTATGGAAAAACAATCAGTTACCATTTACACCGTGGCACGTGAAGCGCGTGTTTCCATGGCGACCGTTTCGCGTGTGGTTAACGGTAATCCCAACGTTAAACCAGAAACGCGCAAAAAAGTGCTCGACGTTATCAAGCAGTTAAACTACCGCCCGAATGCCGTTGCTCGTGGACTGGCCAGCAAAAAAACGACGACGGTTGGTGTTGTGATCCCAGATGTTACGAATGCATATTTTGCAGAATTGGCATTGGGGATTGACGATATTGCTTCAATGTACAAATACAACATGATTCTGACCAACTCAGATGCTGATGATCGAAAGGCGCTGCAAGTCGTTCGTGGGCTGATGGCCAAGCAGGTTGATGGTATTATCTTTATGGGGCATGACATTTCAGAAGAGCTGCGGCAGGAATTCAGCTCATCTAATGTACCGGTCGTTGTGGCTGGTTCCGTTACTAATGATGACGAGCTGCCAACGGTCCGGATTGATTATCAAGAAGCTGCCAAACAAGCCATTAAGTACCTGATTGAACGTGTTGATGGTCCGGTGGCACTGGTAGTAGGCTCAAAGGATAGTACCATCAACAAGCGTTACCGCATTGAAGGCTACAAGCAGGCTTTGCAGGAAGCTGGCAAGGATTTTGACGAAAAGCTGATCTTTGAGACGCATGATTCTTATGCTGAAGGCTACAAGCAATCTCAAGCTATTGCTGACAGTGGCGCCAAGGCAGCTTTTGTCAGCGATGATGGCGTAGCAGCGGGCTTGCTGAACGGTTTGACTGATCACGGCGTCAAGGTTCCTGATGAGTTCCAGATTGTTGCCTCAAACAACACTAAGACCACTGAGATTACACGCCCTAAGCTGACTACGATTACGCAGCCGCTTTATGATTTAGGGGCCGTATCAATGCGTCTATTGACCAAGTTGATGAACAGCAAGGATGAAGACAAAGAAGATGATGAATCCAAAGACGTTATTTTGGAACATGGTTTTGAAAAGCGTCAGTCAACGCGCTAGAAGGTGATTGATCTTTGATGTCTCGAGAAGAGATGCATCGTCAAAAACAACAGGCCGATGCTTCCGTTAAACAGCCGCGTCATCATCATTTTGGGGCGACCTTTTTGGGGATCTTGCTGACGATGGTGATAGCAATCGCGGTTTTGCTAAATGCAACGGTCTTGGATGCCGATTTTGCGGCTGATGAGCTGGCCGATTCGCCAATCAGCACGCAGCTTCAAGAAGAAGTCAATGGCAGTTTAAGCGAATATGGCGTTTCTGGCTCACTGCTAACAACCAAGGAAACGCACCGCTTGGTAAGGCAGGCAGTTAAACAAGTCTATGCTGGCAAGAGTATTAAGCTTGATCTTACCAATGTTGAAAAAAGACTGCAGTCAAAGGTTGATGATGAGCTGGGATCATATGGTCTTTCAACATCACTGCTCCCTTCTTCGGCAACCAGTGAGTTCAATCAGCAGCTGACGAACCAGGTCAACCAAAAACTGAACACCGATGAGGTACAGACGGCTGCCAAAACGATTACGACCGTTAAAACAGTCGTTAACGTTCTGTTGGCAATCAGTGGATTGGCGCTGGCAGTCTTAATTGTCTGGAGCTTATTTAAACACTGTTTTCTGGCCGTTTTCAGCTGGTCGACTGCCTGGTCAGCAGGACTGTACTTTGGCTTTGTCTGGCTGATCAAGCTGGGAATCAATCAGGCTGCTCAAGAACAACCAGACTATGCTTCAACGATTGCAACCATTGGCAATGACGTTTTAACCAGGGGATGGAGAATTGCCTGGCTGCTGTTGGTGCTGGCTTTGGTTGGCTGGCTTTTGCGCGGTGGGCTGCGAATTGTTCGTCGTCATTGATAAAGTCTTGAATTTGCCAGCTTAATTTGGTAAAATTTCAATGTTTGTTATCTAAATCTATATAAGAAAAGAGGAGTTAGTAATGTCAGGACATTCAAAATGGCATAACATTCAAGGGCGTAAAAACGCTCAGGATGCCAAGCGTGGCAAGATTTTCCAAAAGATTTCTCGTGACTTGTACCAAGCCGCTAAAACAGGTGATCCTGATCCAGCAAACAACCCTCAACTGCGTCTGGTAATCGACAAGGCTCATGCAGCCAACATGCCTAAGAAGAACATTCAACGGGCAATTGAAAAGGCTACTGGTGCTGGTGGTGCCAAGTTTGAAGAAGTTACTTACGAAGGCTATGGCCCAGGTGGGGTTGCAGTGATGGTCTTTGCCTTGACTGACAACAAGAACCGGACGGCCGCTGCAGTACGTTCTGCATTTACTCATTCCGGCGGTTCGCTGGGTGCCAGTGGCTCTGTTTCCTACATGTTTGATCGCAAGGGCTTGATTGAAATTCTGCGTGACGGTCTCGACAAGAGCGAAGACGACATGCTGATGGATGCTCTGGATGCCGGTGCTGAAGACATGAAGGCTACTGACGACAAGTTCCAGATCTTCACGGCACCAAGCGACATGACCAGCGTTCGTGATGCTTTGCAAGAACAAGGCTACGAACTGGACACGGCTGAAGTAACGATGATCCCTCAAAACACGACGGTTGTTCCTAGCGACAAGGTCAGTCAATACAAGCACTTGATTGACGAACTGACTGACAACGACGATGTTGCCGACATTTATGAAGCTGGGGTTATCGAAGACGATGACGATGCTGAATAGTTTCGTTTTTAGGCGCGGGCAATAATGCCTGCGTCTTTTTTTCTCCAAAGCATTCAATATTTAACAATGTCAGGTAATGCATTTCGGTATTTTAATGCTAATCTTTAGAAGATCACGCCAACAGCGACGCTTACAGTCGAGAGTGGCGTGATTTTTTTATTAGAAAACTTTTGCAAGCGAATAATCGGCATTAAAAAAATATCATCCTGCTTCTTTTGGCATATAGCATTGTTAGAGGAGGGATAATTTTGAAAAGCGAGTTCTCAAGAGACATTGCGGTTTTAATTCGCTACCGGGTGTCGGATCTCTATGTTCTGCCATATCGCAGCTACTATCGACTTTTAATCATGCATGAGGGCCAGCTGCAGCTTTATCAGCAATGGCCATTACCACTTGGCAAGCGTTTGATTGCATATTTAAAGTATCGTGCTGATATGTCAGTCAGTGAGCATCGTCGCCCACAGTCAGGATCGCTTTGCTGGCACGCGCCTAGGGGAAAGGTAGACTTAAGATTATCGTCGGTTGGTGACTGTCGTGGACAGGAGTCACTGGTGGTACGTTTTATCTATCGTTTATGCAATGATTATCGGATGCTGGTACCGCCGCAATGGCAAAAACTGCAGCAGACTGCTAAAAAACGGGGGTTGATGCTGTTTGCCGGACCAATGGGATCAGGAAAGACAACGACGATGTATCATCTGGCGCGTCAGTTCGTTGACCAGTGTGTTGTTATGACGATAGAGGATCCGGTTGAGATTACCGAGCCAATGTTTATTCAGCTGCAGGTCAACGAATTGGCTGAGATGGGCTATCAGCAGCTGCTTAAGGTTGGCTTGCGGCATCGACCACAGATCTTTATCATTGGCGAGATTCGTGATCCACAAACGGCACAGATGGCAGTTCAAGCAGCCTTAAGCGGTCATCTGGTCATGGCAACCGTGCATGCCAGAAATGTCTACGGAGCGTTGACTCGTCTAGAACAGCTGAACGTCGATGACTTTTATCTGCAGCAGGCGGTCAGCTGTGTCTGCTATCAACGACTCTTGCCGACTGTAAAAAAACAATTGGCGGTACTCTTTGATCTATTGGCTGATGATGCATTGCAGGAAAGTTTTACAAAGCGAAAGGTGGGGATGACCGATGCTTGGCAGCAGCAGCTTAAAAATTGCGTGGCCAAGGGCTGTGTGGAAAAGAGCGTGGCCCAGTCATACCAAGCCGGTTAATTTTAAAGCCGGTCAACAGGCTGATTGGTTTTTACTGATGCATGATTTGTTAGCGGTTGGCTTCTCGCTGCAGCATGCAGTTCAATTCTCACAGCGAGCCTATCCGCAGCAGGCTGCTTTTTTTTCAAAAATTGATCAGCAGCTTAGGGCCGGTCGTCTGCTGGCAGATGCGTTAAAGCCATATTTAAGAATTGAGCTTTACTATCAGCTTTTGCTGGCTGAGCAGCATGGCAGTCTTTCGATAACGCTAAAAGAGATTGGTCAGTATTTACAGGTCCAAAAGCAGCAGCATCGTCAGCTAAAGACGCTTTTGGAATATCCGCTGATTTTATTGGTGATGCTGGGGACGATTTTGGCGGCTTTGCTGATTTTTGTTTTTCCCGAGCTGCAAAGCTGGCAGCAGCAGAATCAGCTGCCAATCGGCGAGCAATGGCCAATTGGTGAAACACTGATAATTACAGGCGGTGTTTTTTTTAGCTATGGAGGATTGGTGGCAATTCACTGGCGGCATATGTCAACGCTAAAAAAAGTAAGACATCAGTGTCGCTGGCCGCTGTTTGGCAAAATCTTTCGTGAATACTATGGTTATTATCTGACGTCCAATTTAGCTATTTTGCTGCAGCATGGTTTCTCTTTGCATGAAATATGCCAACTGACGAATAAATTTGATGATGATTCGTTATTGCATCAGGTTGGTCAGGCAGCATTTGAGCTCAGCTCGCAGGGAAGACAGTTGACCGACCTAATCTTGAAAGCACCTTTCTTACCGGATGAACTGGCTATTTTTATCAATCGTGGCTTGACCAATGAACAATTAGGCCAGGAACTGACTTTATTTTCCAAGCTCAAGTTTAAAAAATTTCGGCAGTCAACGATGCATATTCTGGTATTGGTGCAGCCAGCGCTTTTTATTTTGATTGCTGCTGGGATTTTTTTAATGTATCTCAGTATTCTTTTGCCAATCTATCACTCACTGCAGGAGGTTTACTAAGATGTTAAAGAAGCAGAAACGGCACGCGTTTACGCTATTGGAGATGGCCATCGTCTTATTTATTATCAGTCTGTTGGTGCTGATTATTTTGCCAAATCTTAGCACACAGCGTGAACATGCAACCAAGATTCATGAAAATGCCATGACCAATGTCGTCCAGACCCAGCTTGATCTGTATGAAAATGATACCGGACAAAAAGCCCAAAGCATAGATCAGCTGGTTGAAAATCAATATCTAACCTCAGCTCAGGCACAAAAAGCAGCTAGTGAGCACATTAAAGTCGTCAATGGAAAGGCTGAGCGAAAATGAAAATTCGCCGGCCAGCCTTTACTCTGTTGGAAATGATAATTGTCTTGGGAATTGCTGCGTTGACGATGCTGATTGGCTGGCCCTCAATGCAGCGAACCATTCAGAAAAACGAAGAGCGTCAGTTTTGGCAGACCTTTCGTCAAGCATGGCAGGCAGCTCAGGTACGATCAAAGACCAGTAACGAGTCAACCCATGTTTTTTACCTAAAAAGCCACAGTCAGGTTGTCTTTTCCTGGGCAAGCGGCACCGAGCATATAAATGTGCCAAGTACGTTGTCGGTCAGACGGTTCAATGATATCGAGATGAAAAAAACGGGCTATGTCAGTCCACAGACAGAGGAGTTTGTTTCAACCTTGGACAATACGGATTATCAAATCAGAATTCAGTTGGCATGGGGGAGTTATCATGTACATGCAACGCAAAAAAAGGCATCGGGCAGTCATGCTGGGTGAGAGTGTAACGGCATTGGCGATTGCCGCGCTCAGTATCGTTTGTTTAATGACTGGCCTAAATGAATTGAATCATCAAAGAAAACTGGCTGATGAACAGCTGGCAGCAAGTCGACTGGCTAAAGAGGCCAGTGATGCTCTCAAAAGCCACCAAGGCCGCGTCAGGATCATTCGAGCTCAGCTAGTGGCAACCGCTGATCATAGTAGGGTAGTCGTTGAACGATCGGGAAAGTGCATTCTAAAACTGGAAAGGCGGTAATGGCTTGAGACGATCAGCATTTACGCTGGCAGAAAGCATGATGGCGCTACTGATCAGTATGGTGACAGTTTTGGCGTTGGGGCAGACTATCAAGATTGTTGATCAAGTCAATCAGCGTGCTTTGGATATGCCGACGGATTGGTATTTATTCGTAACCGAGCTGGAATTATCGGATCGGCATTTCAGTCTTTATCGATGTCAGGATGAACAGCATGCGGTGCTGTATGGAGCTGCCACCAAGAAGTATTATGAGCTGACGGCTGAAAATGGTCGAATATTCCTACGGCTGCAGCATGGTGGTGGTTATTTGCCAATGCTTTATCAGGTTCAAGCGGCAACATTTAAACAGCTTGGCAGGCAGCGGTTAGAAATTGAGGTGAAAAGAAGCAATGGATATCGGCAAACAGCGGTTATCTGTCTGGCACCGTCGCAAAAGCAGTACGCTGCTGGCGGCGATGATCATGCTGAGTATTACGACAGCAGCCGTTTTGGCTCAGTATCGATATCAGGCTGGCCAAGCAAAACTGATTCATCGTCTTAGCGACCAATTCATTGCACAGACAATGCTAAATTTGACTGATGGCAAAGATAATGCGGACTTTAATAAAGGAATCGTCAAGCACGAGGACAGGCTGACAATCGTCTGTCTCAATGACGGATCATCTTTTAAGTTTCAAGAAGACGAGGCGCTTCCTTGAATTTATCGGTAAAAATAGGTAAACTAATTTCGTACGACGAATGAGGATGGGAGTGACCAAAACTGGCAACACCAGAACAACTATTTGTACCATTTGATCGCGCAACGGAACTGTTACAGGCAGATTTGAACAGCTCTTATCTTGATGCATTTCTCGAAAATGCTGAAAATCTGGTTGATAATGGCAAGGTTCGTGTCGAGGATGGTTTGCCTAAGCCAGAGACGGTTGCTGAGTTAAACAAGCTATATCAGCAGCTGGATCTTTTGCATACCGACCGCGAGACAGTACGACGTCTTCTACAGCTGGATCTGTTAAAAGTGATTCGTAAGGATGCGATTCAAGCCAATCATCAAATGACGCCCGATACTTTGGGAATCATGATGGCCTATTTGATTGAAAAAATCATTGATCGCAATCATCCATATACGATTTTTGATCCGGCAGTAGGCACGGCTAATCTGCTAACAACGGTCATGAACCACCTGCAAGAGGCCATTGATCAGCCAGTACAGGGATACGGGATCGATAATGATGATGAGCTGCTGGCAGTTGCCAGCGTCAGCGTCTCATTACAAAGAGAGCCGGTTGAGCTGTTTCACCAAGATGCCATTGAGCCTTTGACGATTCCGCAAAGTGATTTGGCGGTTTCAGATCTGCCAGTTGGATACTACCCGCTTGATGAAAATACAAAAAATTATCAGACCCGTGCTGAAAAAGGACATTCATACGTTCATCATCTGTTGATCGAACAATCAATGAATTACCTTAAACCAGGCGGCTTTGGCGTATTTTTGGTACCGTCGAATCTCTTCCAGACTGAAGAGACGATGGGCTTTGTTAAGTGGATCCACTCGGTAGCGCATTTCCAAGGATTAATCAATCTGCCAGCTGATCTTTTTAAGAATCAAGCTGCTCAAAAATCGATTCTTCTTTTGCAGCGTCAAGGTGGTGGCAGTCATCAAGCCAAACAGGTTTTGTTGGGCAGTTTTCCGTCAGTCAAGAAGCGTGCTGAATTTGTAGCCTTTATGAATCAGATTGATGCATGGGTAGCTGCAAATCTTAAAAGTTGAGAGTTAGTAAAAGGAGAGATTACGCCAATGTCAAAAACGATTGCTGTTAATGCCGGCAGTTCGACCGTCAAGTTCAAGCTGTTTGACATGCCAAGCGAAGAAGTAGTAGCAGAAGGTCAGATTGAACGTATCGGTCTGGAAGTTGGCCATGCCGAAATCAAGTATGGTGACGGTCAAAAGCTGAAAGAAGATAAGCCATTTGCTGACCACGAAGCCGCAGTTCAATATCTGCTCAAGCAGCTGCTGGATTTGAAGATCGTTGCCAGCTATGATGAAATTACGGCTGTTGGTCACCGGATTGTTGCTGGTGGTGAATACTTTAAGGATTCGGTTGTCATCGATGAAGACGTTATGAATAAGATCGATGCGCTGGCTGAATATGCACCATTGCATGACCCAGCTGAATTACAAGGTATTAAGGCTTTTAAGGAAGTCTTGCCGGATGCATTTGCAGTTGCCGTTTTTGACACTGCTTTTCATGCCAATATGCCAAAAATGAATGCCCTTTATAGTGTTCCTTATGAATGGTACGAGAAGTACGGTGCCCGCAAGTATGGTGCTCATGGTACCAGTCACCGTTACGTAGCGGCCCGGGCAGCTGAAATGCTTGGTCGACCATTGGAAGAACTAAAGCTGATTACCTGCCACATTGGTGCTGGGGCTTCGATTACTGCTATTAAGGGTGGCAAGTCCTTTGACACTTCAATGGGCTTTTCGCCATTAGCCGGGGTTACGATGGCCACTCGCTCTGGGGATGTTGATCCATCGCTGGTTGCTTTCGTCCAAAAGAAGCTGGGCGTTTCTAGCGATGAAATGGTTGACATGCTTAACCACAAATCCGGTCTGCTGGGGATTTCTGGAGTTTCCAGCGACATGCGCGATGTTGAAAAGGCCAAAAACGAAGGCAACGAGCGCGCACAGTTGGCTTGGGACATCTATGTCAACCGGATCGTTCGCTATATCGGCGCCTACATTGCTGAACTGGGTGGAGCAGATGCCATTGTCTTTACTGCGGGCGTTGGTGAAAACAGCATCACCGTTCGTCAGGCCGTAGCTGACAAGCTGGGCTACTTTGGTATTGCAATTGACCCAGAAAAGAACAACATTCGTGGCGTAGAGCGTGATCTGTCGACTGATGATGCTAAGATTAAGACGCTGCTGATTCCAACTAACGAAGAATTAATGATCGTTCATGATATCGAACGACTTAAAAAAGCCAGCAAGTAGTTGCTGTTAAAATCAAAATGGGACGCTGGCGAGCGTCCCATTTTTGTGTTTAGGAGTGATAATGATGCGTTTTGTGACTTCTGATACTCACTTTTTGGATCAGCATCTGTTAGGAGTTGACGATTTTGCGCCACGGCCTTTTGCTGATACCGAACAGATGGATGAGCAGATTATTGAACACTGGAATGCTAAGGTTGCCGAAAATGACATTGTGAGAGTGTCAATAATTTTGTGTACTTTTGAAAATCCTTCTCTGTATGAAATGCTTACTTAAATAAACATGGAATCCAAGGTATCCTTGCTTCCTCGAAATCCACGATGTGCTCGTTCTTCGAACTTGTCATTGTATTCTAGAATTTGAGTTGTCACGAATCGTTGAAGGGCATCCTCATTTGGAAACTGCTCCTTCTGGCGAATTTTCTTCTTCAACTTTTTGTTGAAAGCTTCAATCAAATTTGTTGAGTAAATTGATGCCCGAATGCTTGGCGGAAATTCGTAGAAGGTGAATAAGTTACTTAACTTACCCAATTTTCGCATCTGGTTGCTATATTTGCTTTTCCATTTCAAAATGAAGTTATCTAAAGCTTGTTTTGCTTCTTCAATTGATTCAGATTGGCGAATTTCTTTAAATTCGCTCATCAAATCTCGCATATCGCTTTTTCGCACATGTGATGTGAGATTACGAAGCACATGGACTAAGCAGCGCTGAAACTTAGCATTTGGATAAATTTCTGCAATCACATTTTCGAGCCCAATAAAACCATCGGCGATGAATAACTGAACCTGTTCAATTCCTCGATTGCGTAAACTTTCAAGTAGTTCACGCCATGCTTCACCATTTTCGTTTGGTGCTACCGAGAAGTCTAAGACTTCTTTACCGCCGTCACTACGAATTCCAATCGCGATATTAACCGCTTCGCGCTCAACAGTTCCGCGCTTGAGCGGAATATAAGTGGCGTCTAAGAACACGCAAACATACTGTGAGTGCTTAAAGGTCCTGTCATGAAACTCTTCAACCAAGTTGCCAACTTGCTTAGTAATATTTGAAACGGTAGTTGGTGAATAGTAGTCGCCATACATGCGCTCAACTAAATCAGCGATTTCACGAGTTGTGATGCCTTTGGAATACATTTTAATAATCATCGATTCCAGAGTATCTGTCCGCCGTGAATATGGTTCGAATAAAGCGTTACGAAATTTATTCTTACGATCGCGCGGAACCGTAATATTGATTGGTCCAAATTCAGTATCGATGGTTCGCTGATACGATCCGTTTCTGGCGTTGTCCCCATGAGCGGAACTGTCGTTACGCTCATAGGGTTGGTAGCCTAAGACTGCCGACAATTCTTCTTGAAGTAATGTATTGACGGTTTGTTCCAACTGATTGCGAAAGACATCTTTTAATGATGTTTTAGAGTCAGAAGATAGCGCGTCAAGAATTTCTTTGTTAAACTGGTTCATAGGGAAAGCCTCCGTTTTGATTGTGTTTAGCGATTTAATCATACGGGGAAGGCTTTCCCTTTTTCAATTTAATTTGAAAATTTACACAAAATATTTTACACTCCCGACATTGTATATCATTTAGGCGATATTGCCGTATATTTTGCCAAGCCAGCCAAGCGAGCCGATGAAGCGATTTTTGAGATTTTAAATGCGCTGCATGGTCACCTGGTGCTGATCAAAGGCAACCATGATCGCAGAGAACTGTTTAAATATCTGGCTGCTCATAATTATGACTTAAATGGTCAGCCTAAATTCAGTTTTCATGATGTTGGGGCTTTGATTAAGTATAATCATTGTCAGTACTATCTGACGCATTATCCAATGATGCTAGGGATTGCACCTCGGATTATAAATCTGCATGGTCATATTCATCACTATGCCGTTCCAGTAAAAGAAAACGTTAATGTCGGGATTGATTCCCCAGAACTGGAATATCTAAAAAAACGGCCGGCATTTGGCGAGCCCTTGACACTGGCAGAAGTTGAGACGATTGCCCGGATAAAGGCAGAAAAGCTGACTCGACATTAGATCATAGCAGTGCGTATAATGGTTTGGATATTTATTAAAACAAGAAAGGAGTGGCTGATATCAATCGCAGTAAAGTTGAAGAATACATTGAACGTCGCCAGATGCAGAGGCAAGGCGTTTTTCGGGTTCTGCAGCAAGATCAGCAGCATTTTTTGATCAATAATCATCCTTACACGCTGGTTGCTGACTACAAAAACGCTTTTAATTCTGAGGCACTTGCTGATCGTTTTAGTTCCATTCTGGGTAAGTATGACTATATAGTTGGTGATTGGGGATATGGACAGCTGCGGTTGCGTGGCTTCTATGGCCCTGATAATCCACAGTATAATCCTGAGCAGGGGATGCAGACGATTCAAGACTATCTGTATGAAGACTGCAACTTTGGCTGTGCCTATTTCATCATCCATAATCAAGAGGTGCAGCTGCCAAGAAAGAATCGGCGGTCTGGCAGACGGTTTTCAAATCGGCGCAAAGTTTCTGGGAACAGTAAAAAACATCAGTCGGGCGCAGCTGTCAAAGAGGTTCGACAATCGCTCAAGCAGCCGCCTTTAAAAGAACGTAAGAACCAGGAAGTGCGTCGCGTAAAAACCGGTAAGCATCGTCAAAAACTGATAGTAAAAAATAAGAATAATAAGCGAGAGAAAGCATGAAACAATATCAAGGCTATTTTATCGATTTAGATGGTACGGTCTATCGCGGTAAGGAAAGAATCCCAGCTGCTGCACGTTTTATCAAGCGCTTGCAGGAGCATCAGCGAGAGATTCTGTTTGTTACCAACAATAGTACTCGCAGTCCAAAAGAAGTTGCTGCCAATCTAAGAACAAATCATGATATTAACGTAACGGCGGCTAATGTATATACCTCTGCAATGGCAACCGCTGATTATTTGGTACAGCATGCTGGCCAAAAGCGCCGAGTGTACGTAATCGGGGAACGAGGACTAAAAGATGCTTTGTTAAATAAGGGCATGCAATTGACTGATCAAGATCCTGACTATGTCGTTGTTGGCTTGGATCGTAACGTGACTTATGAGCAGTTTAAGATTGCAACGCTTTGTATTCGAGCTGGTGCTGTTTTTATCGGTACGAATGGCGATACCAATCTGCCAAGCGAAGAAGGGATGATTCCGAGTGCTGGTGCTTTGGTTGAACTGGTTCGCTATGCTACACAGCAAGAACCAATCATGATCGGCAAGCCGCAAAAAACCATTGTTGAGATGGCTTTAAAGGCTAGTGGACTGAAAAAATCAGAGGTGCTGATGGTCGGTGATAACTATCAGACCGATGTCCAAGCCGGTATTAATACTGGAGTTGACACGCTCCTTGTCTATACCGGTCTTTCAAAGCCAGCCGATATTGAACATGTGGAAATTAAACCAACTTATACGGTGAAGACGCTTGATGAATGGAACGTTTAGAAAACAAATAGTTGAAGCCATTGGGACAATCCTTGCGTTGCTGTTGATAACTGTCGCGGCGGCTGGGCTTGCCCTTTTTTTAGTCTTGATGATCTCGCCGTTGATTTTAAGGATTCCATCGCACTTTTTGAATCTTTCAAATGCAGTGGTTTTAAAAGATTATCGTCATTTATTAATGTATCTTGTTCAGCCTTGGCCACAGCCGCCTTTGCACTTAGCCGGGATTCCAATGACTGAAGGTGCCGTTGAGCATTTTAGCGATGTCAGACACTTGATCATAACGGCACTTGCTATAACTGGATTGGCATTGTTTGGCGCATATGGAATCATACAGTATGAAAAAAAGACCTGGCAGCTTTGGAAACTGTCAGGTCCATTGAAGAATCTATTGGCATTGTTGATAGTCGTCGGGATGATGATTATCGTAGATTTTGATGACTTTTTTATCAAATTCCATTATCTAACTTTTTCTAATATGAATTGGGTGTTTTCACCGACCAGCAATCCAATTATTAATTTGTTTCCCGATGATTTTTTCGCGATGCTGTTTGGAATCTGGTGGCTATTCACCATCCTGCTCTTGAGTTTGATTCAATGGCGAATCAACCGTTACTTGAGCAGACTTATTTGAGAGCTTTGATTTAATAAAGCTGATTACGGCAGGCATCAGGGTAACCACGATGATTGCCAGAATGATTGCCGAGAAATGGGCCTGGACAAAAGGCAGATTACCAAAGAAATAGCCGCACGAGCAACAGATGGCAACCCAGCTTACACATCCAACGATACTGTAGCGGATAAAACGCCGATATGGGAAACCGGATCCAGCTGCAGCAAAAGGAGCAAAAGTACGAATGATTGGCATATATCGAGCCAGGATGATCGCAGGAGCACCATGTTTTTCAAAGAATGCTTCTGCTTTTTCAAGACTCTGTTTATCGATCAATTTTCCGAACCATGAGTGATTTGATAGGCTCTTGCCGATTTTTTGACCGATCAGGAAGTTAATTGAATCGCCTAAAAGACATGAAATTAAGAAGCCAAATGCAAAAATCCAGATATTTAAGTGGTAGCTTGCGTTGGCAGCTAGTGCACTGGCGGCAAATAGTAGCGAGTCACCAGGCAGAAATGGCAAAATTACCGCACCGGTTTCAATAAAAATAATCAGAAACAGGATTAGGTAGCTGGCATCGCCAAATTGATTAACAATCTGAATCAGATGGGTGTCAATGTGAAGGATAAAATCGATTAAAGTCGACATATAAAACTCCTTTTATTTTTCTTATATTCAATTATCGCTAAGATTTTAACAGCAATTAGGGCCTTTTTGAAGAATAATCGTCAAATTAAACAAAAACGTAAACAATTTTAAATCATTCAGTAAAGTCCCTTTTTATAACATAGACAATAGTACTTATTTTGGATCGTATCGATCGTAATTTGAGAATTATTTTATAGTATTGGAGCTTTAAAGTTTGTGTTTTGAAAAAACGTTTAAAAAATATGGAAATAGCGTTGACGAAAGCTCAGAATATCGGTATAGTAGTTATTGTTGTCGATGAGGCAGACGCTGATGACAATCGGATTTGCTTCTAACAGTTATTAACGACTTTAAAAATGTTGTTGACAGCTACATGACTTCATGATATATTATTCTAGTCGCTTGTTTAAAACGTTTGAAAAAAGAATTGAAAAAGTTCTTGACAAATAACTAACAAGTGTTAAAATAATAAATGTTGTAACTGATCAATTAAATCGGTTACATGGTAGACCTTTGAAAACTGAATACAGTTTCGACGAACACAAATGTGCAGGGTCATCAATCATTACGATTGATGCAAAAACATTTGCGAAGTCAATTCGCTTAATTTAAATTTGAGCTTTTCAAGTTCTTATATTTTATATGAGAGTTTGATCCTGGCTCAGGATGAACGCCGGCGGTGTGCCTAATACATGCAAGTCGAACGCGTTGGCCCAACTGATTGGACGTGCTTGCACGGACTTGACGTTGGTTTACCAGCGAGTGGCGGACGGGTGAGTAACACGTAGGTAACCTGCCCCAAAGCGGGGGATAACATTTGGAAACAGATGCTAATACCGCATAACAATTTGAATCGCATGATTCAAATTTAAAAGATGGCTTCGGCTATCACTTTGGGATGGACCTGCGGCGCATTAGCTTGTTGGTAGGGTAACGGCCTACCAAGGCTGTGATGCGTAGCCGAGTTGAGAGACTGATCGGCCACAATGGAACTGAGACACGGTCCATACTCCTACGGGAGGCAGCAGTAGGGAATCTTCCACAATGGGCGCAAGCCTGATGGAGCAACACCGCGTGAGTGAAGAAGGGTTTCGGCTCATAAAGCTCTGTTGTTAGAGAAGAACGTGCGTGAGAGCAACTGTTCACGCAGTGACGGTATCTAACCAGAAAGTCACGGCTAACTACGTGCCAGCAGCCGCGGTAATACGTAGGTGGCAAGCGTTATCCGGATTTATTGGGCGTAAAGCGAGCGCAGGCGGTTTGATAAGTCTGATGTGAAAGCCTTTGGCTTAACCAAAGAAGTGCATCGGAAACTGTCAGACTTGAGTGCAGAAGAGGACAGTGGAACTCCATGTGTAGCGGTGGAATGCGTAGATATATGGAAGAACACCAGTGGCGAAGGCGGCTGTCTGGTCTGCAACTGACGCTGAGGCTCGAAAGCATGGGTAGCGAACAGGATTAGATACCCTGGTAGTCCATGCCGTAAACGATGAGTGCTAGGTGTTGGAGGGTTTCCGCCCTTCAGTGCCGCAGCTAACGCATTAAGCACTCCGCCTGGGGAGTACGACCGCAAGGTTGAAACTCAAAGGAATTGACGGGGGCCCGCACAAGCGGTGGAGCATGTGGTTTAATTCGAAGCTACGCGAAGAACCTTACCAGGTCTTGACATCTTGCGCTAACCCTAGAGATAGGGCGTTTCCTTCGGGAACGCAATGACAGGTGGTGCATGGTCGTCGTCAGCTCGTGTCGTGAGATGTTGGGTTAAGTCCCGCAACGAGCGCAACCCTTGTTACTAGTTGCCAGCATTCAGTTGGGCACTCTAGTGAGACTGCCGGTGGCAAACCGGAGGAAGGTGGGGACGACGTCAGATCATCATGCCCCTTATGACCTGGGCTACACACGTGCTACAATGGACGGTACAACGAGTCGCGAACTCGCGAGGGCAAGCTAATCTCTTAAAACCGTTCTCAGTTCGGACTGCAGGCTGCAACTCGCCTGCACGAAGTCGGAATCGCTAGTAATCGCGGATCAGCATGCCGCGGTGAATACGTTCCCGGGCCTTGTACACACCGCCCGTCACACCATGAGAGTTTGCAACACCCAAAGTCGGTGGGGTAACCCTTCGGGGAGCTAGCCGCCTAAGGTGGGGCAGATGATTAGGGTGAAGTCGTAACAAGGTAGCCGTAGGAGAACCTGCGGCTGGATCACCTCCTTTCTAAGGAATTAATCGGAAACCTGCACATTCGTTGAAACTGCGTTCAGTTTTGAGGGGTTTACCACCTCATCTCAATAATCGTTCGCTTGTTGGGTCTATAGCTCAGTTGGTTAGAGCGCACGCCTGATAAGCGTGAGGTCGGTGGTTCGAGTCCACTTAGACCCATATATGGGGAATTAGCTCAGCTGGGAGAGCACCTGCTTTGCAAGCAGGAGGTCATCGGTTCGATCCCGTTATTCTCCATTGCCAGTCGTTTGACTGGTGCTTGTACTTTGAAAACTAAATAATATTTATTTCTTTATTCACAATTAAACCGAGAACACCGCGTTATTTGAGTTTTATTAACGAAATTAATCGCATACTCAATAACTGAGGTGATCGTAAGATCATCAAGGTTAAGTTATGAAGGGCGCATGGTGAATGCCTTGGTACTAGGAGCCGATGAAGGACGGGACTAACACCGATATGCTTCGGGGAGCGGTAAGTACGCTTTGATCCGGAGATTTCCGAATGGGGAAACCCAATCATCTTAGTCGATGATTGCCTGAGCAGTGAATACATAGCTGTCAGGCGGTAGACGCAGTGAACTGAAACATCTAAGTAGCTGCAGGAAGAGAAAGAAAATTCGATTCCCTGAGTAGCGGCGAGCGAAACGGGAAGAGCCCAAACCAACGAGCTTGCTTGTTGGGGTTGTAGGACTGAACATTTGAGTTACCAAAGTGCGACGTAGTTGAAGTCGTTGGGAAGCGACGCCAAAGATGGTGATAGCCCAGTAAATGAAACGTCACACTCTCAGTTCAGGATCCTGAGTACGGCGGGACACGTGAAACCCCGTCGGAATCCGCGAGGACCATCTCGCAAGGCTAAATACTCCCTAGTGACCGATAGTGAACCAGTACCGTGAGGGAAAGGTGAAAAGCACCCCGGGAGGGGAGTGAAACAGTTCCTGAAACCATGTGCCTACAAGCTGTCGGAGCACATTTACGTGTGACGGCGTGCCTCTTGCAGAATGAACCGGCGAGTCATGATTGCGTGCAAGGTTAAGGTGGAAAAACCGGAGCCGCAGCGAAAGCGAGTCTGAAATGGGCGTACGAAGTACGCAGTTATGTACCCGAAACCAGGTGACCTACCCATGTCCAGGTTGAAGGTGCGGTAAAACGCACTGGAGGACCGAACCCGTATCAGTTGAAAATGGTTGGGATGAGGTGTGGGTAGCGGTGAAATTCCAAACGAACTTGGAGATAGCTGGTTCTCTCCGAAATCTCTTTAGGGGGAGCCTCGAGGTTTAGAATCATGGAGGTAGAGCACTGTTTGGACTAGGGGCCCGTCATGGGTTACTGACTTCAGATAAACTCCGAATGCCATTGATTTTTACTCGGGAGTCACACGGTGAGTGATAAGATCCATCGTGGAAAGGGGAACAGCCCAGATCATCAGCTAAGGTCCCTAAATATATGCTAAGTGGAAAAGGATGTGGAATTGCACAGACAACTAGGATGTTGGCTCAGAAGCAGCCATCATTTAAAGAGTGCGTAATAGCTCACTAGTCGAGTGACTCTGCGCCGAAAATGTACCGGGGCTAAGCATATTACCGAAGCTATGGATGCATCCATCAGGATGCGTGGTAGGAGAGCGTTCCAAGGGCGATGAAGTCAGACCGTAAGGACTGGTGGAGCGCTTGGAAGTGAGAATGCCGGTATGAGTAGCGAAAGACAGGTGAGAATCCTGTCCACCGAATGACTAAGGTTTCCTGGGGAAGGCTCGTCCTCCCAGGGTTAGTCGGGACCTAAGTCGAGGCCGAGAGGCGTAGACGATGGACAACAGGTTGATATTCCTGTACCAGTTGATTGTGCTTGAGTGATGGAGTGACGCAGAAGGCTAAACGATCCGGACGATTGGAAGTGTCCGGCCAAGCAGCAAGTCAGTTGATGAGTCAAATGCTTATCAGCGGGTTGACAAGCTGTGATGGGGAGCGAAATTATAGTAGCGAAGTCGTTGATGTCACGCTGCCGAGAAAAGCTTCTAGCGAATAATCAACTGCCCGTACCGCAAACCGACACAGGTAGTCGAGGAGAGTATCCTAAGGTGAGCGAGCGAACTCTCGTTAAGGAACTCGGCAAAATGACCCCGTAACTTCGGGAGAAGGGGTGCTGATCGCAAGATCAGCCGCAGTGAAAAGGCCCAGGCGACTGTTTATCAAAAACACAGGTTTCTGCAAAATCGTAAGATGAAGTATAGGGGCTGACGCCTGCCCGGTGCTGGAAGGTTAAAAGGAAGAGTTAGCTTCGGCGAAGCCCTGAATTGAAGCCCCAGTAAACGGCGGCCGTAACTATAACGGTCCTAAGGTAGCGAAATTCCTTGTCGGGTAAGTTCCGACCCGCACGAAAGGCGTAACGATCTGGGCACTGTCTCAACGAGAGACTCGGTGAAATTGAATTGCCTGTGAAGATGCAGGCTACCCGCGACAGGACGGAAAGACCCCATGGAGCTTTACTGTAGCTTGATATTGAGTGCTTGTACTGCTTGTACAGGATAGGTAGGAGCCATAGAAGCCAGGACGCTAGTTTTGGCAGAGGCGTTGGTGGGATACTACCCTTGCATTATGATCACTCTAACCCGCACCACTGATCGTGGTGGGAGACAGTGTCAGGTGGGCAGTTTGACTGGGGCGGTCGCCTCCCAAAAGATAACGGAGGCGCCCAAAGGTTCGCTCAGAATGGTTGGAAATCATTCGCAGAGTGTAAAGGCACAAGCGAGCTTGACTGCGAGACAGACAGGTCGAGCAGGGACGAAAGTCGGGCTTAGTGATCCGGTGGTTCCGCATGGAAGGGCCATCGCTCAACGGATAAAAGCTACCCTGGGGATAACAGGCTTATCTCCCCCAAGAGTCCACATCGACGGGGAGGTTTGGCACCTCGATGTCGGCTCATCGCATCCTGGGGCTGTAGTCGGTCCCAAGGGTTGGGCTGTTCGCCCATTAAAGCGGTACGCGAGCTGGGTTCAGAACGTCGTGAGACAGTTCGGTCCCTATCCGTCGCGGGCGTAGGAAATTTGAGAGGACCTGTCCTTAGTACGAGAGGACCGGGATGGACATACCGCTGGTGTACCAGTTGTTCCGCCAGGAGCATCGCTGGGTAGCTATGTATGGATGAGATAAACGCTGAAAGCATCTAAGCGTGAAACTCGCCTCAAGATGAGATTTCCCATTCCTTATGGAAGTAAGACCCCTCAGAGATGATGAGGTAGATAGGATGGAAGTGGAAGTGCCGCGAGGCATGGAGCGGACCATTACTAATCGGTCGAGGACTTAACCAAGTTTAGGGTGTTTCGATTGAACGTGAGAAGAATAGATATTGTTTAGTTTTGAGAGTGCAAGCTCTCAATCCTGAAAAGGATTAGTGTGGTGATGATGGCTTGAAGGATACACCTGTTCCCATACCGAACACAGAAGTTAAGCTTCAACGCGCCGAAAGTAGTTGGGGGATCGCTCCCTGCGAGGATAGGGCATTGCCATGCATTATGGAGGATTAGCTCAGTTGGGAGAGCATCTGCCTTACAAGCAGAGGGTCACAGGTTCGAGCCCTGTATCCTCCATTGAGCATTATGCTCATGAGCCGTTAGCTCAGTCGGTAGAGCATCTGACTTTTAATCAGAGGGTCGACGGTTCGAACCCGTCACGGCTCATTGCCATAGAGAGGCTTTGAGATGCGGAATACCGTAATTTTTACGCCGACTTAGCTCAGTTGGCAGAGCACCTGTCTTGTAAACAGGGGGTCGGAGGTTCGAGCCCTCTAGTCGGCATCTTGAATATTATGCGGAAGTAGTTCAGTGGTAGAACATCACCTTGCCATGGTGGGGGTCGCGGGTTCGAATCCCGTCTTCCGCTTTGTCAATTCCATAATGCCGGGGTGGCGGAATTGGCAGACGCACAGGACTTAAAATCCTGCGGTTAGTGATAACCGTACCGGTTCGATCCCGGTCCTCGGCATCTTTTGCACCCATAGCGCAATTGGATAGAGTGTCTGACTACGAATCAGAAGGTTGAAGGTTCGACTCCTTCTGGGTGCACTTTTCGGGAAATAGCTCAGCTTGGTAGAGCACCTGGTTTGGGACCAGGGGGTCGCAGGTTCGAATCCTGTTTTCCCGATTAACAATGAAAATTGTTATCGCGGTGTAGCTCAGCTGGCTAGAGCGTCCGGTTCATACCCGGGAGGTCGAGGGTTCGATCCCCCCCGCCGCGATTGACTGGCTGTTAGGGACCTTTAGCTCAGTTGGTTAGAGCAAGCGGCTCATAACCGCCCGGTCGTAGGTTCGAGTCCTACAAGGTCCATTGGGCCTCATAACACTCGACAGCTTTTCATTTATGGAGGATTACCCAAGTGGCTGAAGGGGGCGGTCTTGAAAACCGCTAGGTCGTGAGAGCGGCGCAAGAGTTCGAATCTCTTATCCTCCTTTTCATTATCGCGGGGTAGAGCAGCCTGGTAGCTCGTCGGGCTCATAACCCGGAGGTCGTTGGTTCAAATCCAGCCCCCGCAATTTTGGTCCGTTGGTCTAGTTTTGGTTAGGACGCATCCCTGTCACGGATGAGATCACGAGTTCGAGTCTCGTACGGACCGTTTATATGGCTCGGTAGCTCAGTTGGTAGAGCAACGGATTGAAGCTCCGTGTGTCGGCGGTTCGATTCCGTCCCGCGCCATTAAGATAATTAAGTTTCTGCTTAATGCGGGTATAGTTTAGTGGTAAAACCACAGCCTTCCAAGCTGTTGTCGCGAGTTCGATTCTCGTTACCCGCTTTAATAATATATGGGTCTATAGCTCAGCTGGTTAGAGCGCACGCCTGATAAGCGTGAGGTCGGTGGTTCGAGTCCACTTAGACCCATTGGAGAATTACTCAAGTGGCTGAAGAGGCGCCCCTGCTAAGGGTGTAGGTCGCGAAAGCGGCGCGAGAGTTCGAATCTCTCATTCTCCGTTATGACCCGTTAGTCAAGTGGTTAAGACACCAGCCTTTCACGCTGGTATCGTGGGTTCGAATCCCGCACGGGTCACTTGTCATGACCCATTAGTCAAGCGGTTAAGACACCAGCCTTTCACGCTGGTATCGTGGGTTCGAATCCCGCATGGGTCACTTAATTTATTATCGCGGGGTAGAGCAGCCTGGTAGCTCGTCGGGCTCATAACCCGGAGGTCGTTGGTTCAAATCCAGCCCCCGCAATTTTGGTCCGTTGGTCTAGTTTTGGTTAGGACGCATCCCTGTCACGGATGAGATCACGAGTTCGAGTCTCGTACGGACCGTATGATTGAACATGTTGCCGAAACAGCAACATGTTTTTTGTTGACAAAGCTCGTGAGAAAACTTGGTACTTTAAGTCTTTGTCAAATCGTATTGGTGAAGATCAATTCCCTGCTTCAAAAATGAAGTGGGGAATTTTTTTAGGCATGGATACAGTCAATGCGTCGCAATAGATTTTCAAAATTGCGGAAGCCACAACAGCTGCGTTTTAAGTTTTTGATTTTTCGATTGATGCCTTTCAGTGGCCCGTTGGAATAGTCGTATTTGGCACTGTTGGCGATATAATGGGCGGAGTGAAGGTTTGATCCATCGCGGTTTTGGTGTTCTCATAGGCAAAAATGGCACTGTTAAACTCGTCAACATTGCGCCGACTGAAGCCCCTGATAGGTTTCGTAAACCCGCGTAAAGTCAGGATATTTGGGTGATTGCAATTATTGCAAATTCAGATTTCTAGGTAAAACAAAAGTGCAATGCATTGAACTGCATTGCACTTTTTCTATTCAGCTGGACGATAATCCTCATAGTAGTAAACGCTGCGCGGACTGTGATCCATGTATCCGGCGAGCGGTGCAAAGTCGGTACTGCTGGTCCAGTCATCAATGGCAACTGCATTTGTCCAAGTCGTTATCAAAATAGTTGCATTGGTTTGATCAGAACGTGAGAACATATAGCCAGTCGTCATTTTAGAATGGTCAGCACTATCAAGAGCAATTTTTGCCTGTTTGCGCAGCAGGTTCTTATCTTCAGTGCCGAGCTCAAATGATTCAAAATGAAGAATTCCTTTGAACTTGTCATTACCAACACTGTATAAAGTCTCTAAGGTAATTGGACTGTTAAAGATGGTTGGCTTACCTGATAGGTCAAATAGGGCCAGCTTGCTGTTGTCACCAGTTGCCTGCAGCAGCCGGAAGTCACGATTTGGGTGCTTTTTAATGATTTCAAGCAGAACTGGCATTGAGCCAAAAGTAAAACTAATTTGTGATAGCATGATTGTCTCCTCCTTATCTTAATTGTCTCAATTATACCGCTCATTAACATTAATTGGGAATAACGAGTTGGAAAGCGCAATTAATTAATCAATGATGCCCATTATATCAATAAATGTATTGTTCGCGATGGTAGTTTAATAATTGTTGATGAGCAAACCAGACGTCATTTTCAATTCCACTTACAAAAAGTCAAGAAAATTGCTGACAGTGGTTCAAAATCATTCTAAAATAAGTTATAATTATTTATGGAGTGATCAAGGTTAAACATGTTTTTGATTTAAAGGAGGCCCAACAAATGGTTACACTATATACGTCTCCAAGTTGCACATCTTGCCGTAAGGCGCGGGCCTGGTTGAAGGAGCATGGCATTCCTTTCACCGAGCGCAACATTTTTTCTGAACCTCTGAGTATGGACGAGGTAAAAAACATTTTACGAATGACTGAAAACGGCACTGAAGACATCATTTCAAAACGTTCGAAAGCTTATCAAAGTTTAAACATTAATCTAGATGAGATGTCAATGACCGAGCTTTATGATTTGATTCGTAAAAATCCAGGCCTGTTAAGACGACCAATCATTATGGATGATAAAAGATTGCAGATTGGATATAACGAAGATGAGATTCGTCGGTTCCTGCCACGTGAAGTTCGGGCATTGGAGCTGGCTGAAGCACGTCGAAAAGCAAACTTGAACTAAAGGGGTGGCGATTTTTCGTCGCCTTTATTTTTTTATCGAACTGTTATCGGGAAAAGAATGCTATAATGAAAACTAGACGTTTAATATCGTTCGGCTTTTTAAACTTAAATCGAAGCCGGAGCGACCGTATGAAAAATTAGCGAATCAAAGGGGGCGCGATGCATATGGAAATGAAACGCATTAACGAAAATACGATTCGCGTGCTGCTCAATAATGAAGATCTAAATGAGCGCGGTATTACCGTACTTGATTTGCTGAATCATAATCAACAGATTGAAGACTTTTTTTACAGTATTTTAGAAGAAGTCGATGCTGATCATCAATTTCAGGATAATGATCTGGTTACGTTCCAAGTTCGTCCCCAACAAGATGGTTTAGAGCTTTATATTACCAAAACGGATCCTGCCAGCCTAAAAAAAGGTACGCCCGCTGGTCAGCCGCCATTGGATCAAGACCAGATTACCAACTTGATAAAAAAAGAGCTGGTTGGCAGAGATCGTCAGGAATCGCATCCAGATCATAATCAAGAAAATAATGTGTCCGCAGGTGATGAGCCAGAAGCTGCCATCGATAATCCAGACATTGAAAAAAACGTTTGTGTCTTAAGGATTGATGATTTTGAGGATCTGGTAGCCCTGGCCAAATCAGCACGTGACAACATCAATGCGGTATCTGATCTTTATCGTTATCAGAACAATGACTACCTGCTCTTGACGTTTATTGATGATGGCTCACTGTCAGCGAGTCAGTTGAAGGATCAGCTGGCTTTGGCATATGAGTATGGTCAAAAAACCAATCTGACGCCCGATGTCATTTTAGAACACGGTAAGCCATTAATGAAACAGGCTGCCCTAGAACTGGTGCGAACGTATTTTGAATAGTTAAATTGGAAAGCTGAGTCATTGGACATTTCAATGACTCAGCTTTTTTAATAACAATTACAGTTTTTTGGCATATAGCAAAGTGGAGGTGTAATTATGCAGACCGCTTTGTGGAATGGTCAACTGGTCTGGGCCCAAACTGAAGCTAAAAAAGCGCAGCGAACGTATTGGTGCCCGGACTGTGGTCAAAAAGTTCATTTATGTCAGGGAACCGATCATCGTCCCTATTTTGCGCATTATGCCCAAAGCAGATGTGATGCCAATGAAACCGCTATTCATCAGTTGGGTAAGCAGCAGATTGGCAGGTGGCTGAATCAGCAAGGCTGGCCGAGCTATTCTGAGGTTTATTTACCGACAATCAAGCAGCGCCCAGACATATTGACCAAGATTAATGATCAGTGGGCAGCCATTGAGTTTCAGTGCAGTCCGCTTGGCTTGACGCGGCTGATTGAACGCAATCAAGGATACGAGCGGCTGGGAATTGCCTATCGCTGGTTTTTGGGGCCAACCTATGCGCATCGGCTGCAGCCGGGAAAAGCAGCTCAGTTTTTACAATGGCATCATCAGCAGCTGATCTTACCATTTTGGAATTTAAAACGACAGCAGCCTGACTATCAAAAAAGACGGCTTTTTGGCCCCAAATCGGGAAAAAGTCGTCAAGATGTCTGGCAGATTTTAATTTGGCAGACTCAGCAGCTGCAGCGACAGATTCGTTTGGCAACGCCGCGGCTTTGTGAATTAGCCAATCAAACCTATCTAATGGGCCACGGAGCAATCAGTACCTGTCCCTTGGTTGCTCATGATACGCATTTTCAATGGAGCTTGATGAATGAGACCCCATTAGAATGGCGCATATCCGTTATTTTAAGGCTTGAGCAGTGTCCCGCGCATCAATGTTGGAATTGGCCAGCCTGGCATGACTTTTTAAATCAAAGTGCCAATTGGCTTCCTTTGCCATGTCTGAGTGATCTTCAAGTCGAGCAGGTTCGTCATCGAAGCCTGGCCTGCTATACCCAAGAGCTGAATCTGGCTGGCGTGATCCGCTACCAGCAGCAGGTCGTTGAATTGATTCAGCCGCCGCGATGGTTCAGCAGCTATGAACGCAAGCTGGCCTACTTGAAAAAAATGGCAGCCAGCTAAAGAATCCGCAGTGTTGATTGATGATGCTTATCATTAAAACTTTGCGCAAATTCTTCGGGAGTCTGCTGCAGGCAAAACTGATGATTACGGTATGATTCAATCAGCGATTCATAGTCAAAGTTGTTGATCATATATCCATAGACAGGCTGTTCGGAATCAAAAACGACTGCAGTGGCAGTTTGGGTAACGCCCATTTCATCAGCCATGTATTGATCCTTTTTGAATGCTTTGATTGCCAGTTCTGATTTACGATCTTCCCAAAACATGTCCAAATCAAGCTGCGCCTGTTGAGCAATCTTTTGGGCAAGGGCTTCTGAATAATCAGCTCCTTCATTGATCAGCGCAGATTGCAGCCGCAGCAGATAATGTCGGCCACGCTTGCGTCCTTGAAACAGTGCTGCTTTATAATCCAAGATAATCTGGTAAAGCGTAGCCGAAGTCTGTTGCCGAACATTGAGATCATGATCGTTGAGATGATAAAGCTTCATAGTCTGCTGAATCGTGTCCATATTAAACAGCGGAATAAATTGATAGTTGACTTTAGTGCGCAATTGCTGGTCAATGCGCAAAACATCCTGTTCGCAGCGAAAACAGCGCATGCCTAATGGATTAACAAAAAGATGAATTTCGAGCACAGCCGCTCCTCCTGTTCGTTGCAGAATTATCGGTTATTGAACAATGCTATTTTTACAAAGAATGAGCACGATGTAAAGCGATCTGTTTTGGATGAATTTACATAAAATAATTTGAAGCAATCATTTAGCTAATCAGTTACGATATCTGTGAAAATACTAGACTTGTTTTTCAGTTGAACCAGGCAGTCTTTAGTTAAGTCATTACGAAACTATGATAAAATAAACAGAGATTGTCAAGGAAGTGGGATTGCAATGATTGAAGATTGGCAGCATTTTTTATTACCTTATCAACAAGCAGTCAATGAATTAAAAGTCAAGCTGCGGGGGATGCGTAAACAATTCCAAGATCAAGATCAGCATTCACCGATTGAATTCGTTACTGGCCGTGTTAAGCCGGTTGACAGTATTAAAGAAAAAATGGTGCGGCGGCATGTCTTAGAAGAACGCCTGGAGCAAGACATGCAAGATATTGCTGGCTTGCGAATCATGTGTCAGTTTGTCGAAGATATCTATCAAGTCGTTGACCTGCTGCGTCAGCGCAATGACATGACGATTCTAGAAGAGCGTGATTACGTAACCAACGTTAAGCCAAGCGGTTATCGATCTTATCATATCGTGATCGAGTATCCCGTTCAGCTGGTTACTGGTGAAAAAAAGGTTTTGGCTGAGATCCAGGTACGAACGCTGGCGATGAATTTTTGGGCGACGATTGAGCATTCATTAAATTACAAATATCAAGGCGCGTTTCCTAAAGAACTTTCTGATCGTCTGCAGCGGGCGGCAGAGGCTGCTTTTAAGCTGGATGAGGAGATGTCTGAGATTAGAGAAGAAATTCAAGAGGCACAGACGTTGTTTGGCCGCAAGCAAGCACCTGATGAACTGCTGAACTCATCGCTGGAAGATAAAAAAGGAGCGGATTAACCAATGCGGGTAGCCATTTTTAACTATGAATCGCCGGAGTCATTGCGCGTACGCAAACTGTTGCTGAATCGTCTGGAAGAGGAAACGGCAATTACCTATGATGAGCAGCAGCCAGATGTCGTTATCACGATTGGCGGCGATGGCACGCTGATTTCGGCATTTCATCACTATGAGGATCGCTTGTCGACGATTCGTTTTGTTGGTATTCATACTGGACACCTGGGTTTTTATACCGATTGGCGCAATTTTGAGGTCGAGGATCTGGTCGAAAGTCTGCAAAACGACAGTGGTCAATCCGTCAGCTATCCATTGCTGGAAATGAGTGCTACTTATGATGATGGTGAGATTGAACGACGCGTGGCGCTGAATGAATCAACGCTGCGCAATATCGTCAAGACCATGGTTTGCGACGTATACATCAATAATCAGCTGTTTGAGCGTTTTCGCGGTGATGGACTGGTCATTTCAACACCGACTGGATCAACGGCCTATAATAAATCAGTTGGCGGCGCAATTTTGGATCCGCGCATTATCGGTTTCCAGCTGGGTGAGATGGCCTCGTTAAACAACCGGGTTTTTCGAACGCTGGGCTCGCCGGTCGTTTTTGGCTCAGATACCAAACTGACGCTGCGGCTGCCTGATGATTCCGGGACGGTGCTAAGCTGTGATCGCGATCAGATTATGATGGATTCGCAGTCGCATCGGTTGGTCGACGTATCCTATCGCGTATCCGACAAAGTGATTCGTTTTGCCAAGTACCGGCATACCAACTTCTGGGACCGCGTTAAGGATTCGTTTATTGGAGGCATCCAATAATGGAGTTTTCCTGGGTCTATACCGGAGAAAAGCCGATCAAGCTGCGTTCGGCACTCAAACAGCAGGGCGTTACCAGTTCATTGATCAAAGCAGCCATCTTTCATGGTGGTCAGATGACGATCAATCATGAGGTGAAATGGGCCGTCGATCTGGTTGAGCCGGGTGACCGTTTTGCCATTGAGCTACCGCCAGAAGTACCTAATGATCATGTTCCGATCTGTTCCAAACCATTTGATATCGTTTATGAAGATCGGGATTTTTTGGTGATCAACAAAGCTGCCGGCGTGGCAACAGTACCGGCTCATAACGTTGCCGAACAAGACAGCTTGGTCAATCGCGTTAAATACTATTATCAAAAACAAGGCTATGAAAATCGGGTAACTCATGTCGCCACGCGTCTGGATAAAGACACCAGCGGCCTGGTGATCTTTCCTAAGCATCGTTTTGCTCATGCCGTCTTGGATAATCAGCTCAAGCGGCATTTAGTAAAAAAGGAATACGTTGCTTTAGTCAGTGGGCAGGTGGCAACCAGGCATGGCTATATCGATGCACCGATCCAGCGTGATCCAGAATCGTTTGTTCAGCGTCAAGTCGGTTCGGATGGTAAAGCGGCCGTTACCGAGTATTGGCTGAAATATCCGGGCTTGAATGCCTCGATCGTCAAGATTCGGTTGCATACCGGGCGTACTCACCAGATTCGCGTTCACTTCAGCTATCTTGGTCATCCGCTGTTGGGCGATGCCATGTATGGCGGACCAGACGTAATGGCTCGGCAGGCACTGCACTGTCAGTGGCTGAGCTTCTATAGCCCATTTTTAAACCGGCAGATTGAGCTAAAAGCACCAATTCCAAGCGACATGACTGCCGTAATTGAAAAAATGACGCAATAAAAAACGGGACGCTGATTAAGCACCCCGTTTATTTATTGAATTGTCAGCAGTTATTTAGGCCAGCGCTTGACACAGACTGGTTCTGGACAAGCCACGTCTTTTTGCAGCAGCGTCAGCAGGCCAGATTGAGCATCGCGTTTGTAAAGCGTTAGGTTATCGCTATTTTGATTTGAACCTACCAGGTAGGCGTCGTCATGGCTCAATTCAAAGTCGCGTGGAAAATCGCCTTCTGTACTGATGGATTGAACGTGGGCAACCGTAAAGTCTGGCTGGACGGCAAAAACTGCAATGGTATTTTCACCACGGTTGGAAGTGTAGACAAATCGACCATCAGCAGAAATGTGAATGGCTGCGGCTCCGTTATGAGCGGTCCAGTCAGCCGGAATGGTCTTGATGGTCTGCAGTTGAGTCAAGGAAGCGTCAGCAGCGTTGTAGCGCATTACGGCCAGCTTGCTGCTTAATTCACCCAGCACATAGACGATCTTGCCATTTGGATGGAAGACCAGGTGACGCGTACCAAAGCCGGGTTCGAACTGGTAGCGGGATGCAGCCGTGAGCTTGCCTTCATCGGATACGTCATAGACAACGACCAGATCCATTCCCAGGTCGCAGACGATAAGACGATTGTCCGGCGTTAAATCGATATAGTGAACGTGTGGCGCATCCTGTTCTGGTTGGGGGCCGGTTGCTCCTTGATGAACGACGGAATCAGTTTGGGTCAGCTTGCCATCAGCGGCAATCTTAAAGACCTTGAGTTCGCCGGTATGGTAATTGGCAGAGAACAACAAGTGACGCTGGTCATCAACGCCAATGTAGGCAGGGGTAGGTCCTTTTTCTAATTTGGCATCGATCAGTTCAGCCTTGTCGCCGGACAGATCGTATGACGCTACACCGCCACGCTCGCCATCCTGTTTTAAGGCATACAGGCGTTTTTGTTCACCGTACTGCAGGTAGGCTGGCTTGCCGGAAGCAGCCACCAGGCGAACGTTGGTCAATTCTTCTTTTTCCGTGTCTAAGGTTACGCCGTAAATGCCACGGCTGGATTTACTGGTGTAGGTTCCAATTAAAAAGTCTTCAGTCAAAACGAAGCCCTCCTTTAAAAATGTACACCTATATAATAGCAGAAACTGTTCGCTTAGAATTGAGAAATTAT
The DNA here is from genome assembly GCF_013423865.1 of Limosilactobacillus mucosae. NCBI lineage: Bacteria > Bacillati > Bacillota > Bacilli > Lactobacillales > Lactobacillaceae > Limosilactobacillus > Limosilactobacillus mucosae. Next base: position 584,655 of record NZ_CP058954.1, read on the forward strand.
GAGCAAATTGAAAGGATCATCAATGAAAAAAATCGTAATTAAGAAACAATGGGTCAATGAGCATCGACGGCTGTTTCGCTGCTCAGTCTGCCAGGCACCAATCAAGGGCGTTTTTGAAAACAGTCTGGTCTGTAAGCAGGGGCATGCTATTGATTTTAACAAGCATGGGTATCTTTATTTTTTGAATAATGGCAATGGTACCGACTATGATCGGGCGATGTTTGAAGCCAGACGCCGCATGCTGAGCGCGGGACTTTTCCTGCCAATGCTTAAGCAGATCAATGCCGTGATGCCAGACCAGCCACAGACGATTCTAGACGTTGGCACGGGTGAGGGAACGCCGCTTTTTCAATTAGAGACTTTGCGGGATCAAAAAGATGCTGCCATTGGTTTTGACATTTCAAAGGCCGGTGTGCAATTAGCCACTCAGCTGCCAGGTAAGTTGTTTTTTTGCGTAGCTGATCTGCGCCGGCTGCCGTTTGCGGACGAGTCGTTTGATCAGGTGATGGAGCTTTTTTCACCATCTGATTATCAAGAATTCGATCGGATCCTCAAGCCAGGTGGTCAGCTTTTAAAAATCATTCCCAACGCCAACTACCTGATCGAGCTGCGTCACCTTTTATACGATCAAAACGATCAGCATGCTGCCTACGACAATACACCAGTAGTCGAGCGTTTTATGCAGCATTACCAGCAGGCCAGGATCGTACCGCTTCAATATCAGTTTGAGATTCCGCTGGGGCTGGCTGAGGATTTGGTAGAGATGTCGCCGCTGCATTGGGGTCGCAATGCGAAACAGCTTGATGAAAGCGATTTATCATCATTAAAACAAGTTACCGTTGACGTCAGCTTGTTAATCGGTAAAAAAATTTGATTAATTAATTGTTTTTTTTAAGTGATGGTAGTATATTATCTTATAGAAATCGTTTGACTGAAGACATCGATTTAATCGTTGGCATTGGTCAAAGAGTACTTCATTAAAGCAGCGTTTCGCCGTGCCCACACCGAGACCCTGCTTTTTTTATTGCCTTTTTTAGGAGAGAGAAGACTGACTATGACTAATCATATTGTGCTGTTTGAACCCTTGTTTCCAGCTAATACCGGCAATATTGCCAGAACCTGCGCCGGAACCGACACTGTTTTGCATTTGATCAAGCCCCTTGGTTTTTCAACGGATGACAAGCATATGAAGCGTGCCGGTCTGGATTACTGGGACAAGGTTAAGGTTGTCTATCATGAGGATCTGCTTGATTTTATGGCAACGGTGCCTAACCTTGACCAGCTGTATCTGGTTTCAAAGTTTGCCGAACGCGATTATACTGAAGTTGACTACCGTTTGCCTGGCGACCACTATTTTTTGTTTGGCAAAGAAACGACTGGCTTGCCGGAACCGTTTATGCGACGCTATCCGCAAAACTGCATTCGGATTCCGCAAGACGACAATAACATTCGTGCGCTTAACCTTTCTAACAGCGCGGCGATTGTTATTTATGAAGCGCTTCGTCAACAAGGATTTCCTAAATTAGCCCGTGTGCATCGCTATTCGGACGATAAGCTGAAATAATCGGTAAGGTAAAAGGAGGAATTGCATGGCCCGCAAAAAAAATACGACCCGCCGCCGTTCCAATAAAACGGCTGCCAAGCGGCGATCAAGAAAACCAGCGCGTGACGAGCGAGCTATTCGCAGCTTAAGCGGCCTGGCCATCATTCTTTTAACGCTGACCGGTCTGTTTAAACTGGGAGTCTTAGGTGCCGGCGTGCAGGATATTTTTAAGGTTTTGGTTGGTCAAAGCTATCCATTGTTAATGGCCATCGTAATCCTGTACAGTCTGGGACTGACGATCTATGCGCAATGGCCGCGCTTTAGAAAACGCTGGGTCTGGGGAATGCTGATTTTTTATCTGGGACTCTTATTGATGCTGCATGCGCGGATGTTTGATCAATTAGGCCGCCACATCGATTTTTGGAATCAGACCTGGAGCAGCGTAACTGCGGCAGTTTTAAATGATGATTCCAGTATGCCGATTGGCGGCGGCATGCTGGGGGCAGCGCTATATTCTGGCAGCGGGTATCTGCTTGGCAGTACTGGAACCAAGGCAGCGGCTGTTTTGCTGATGATTATCGGCGTTGTGGTCTTTTTTAATCTGCCAGTGCAAAAGCTGCGTTTGGCGATTGCACAAATGCTAAAGCGGCTTAAAGAACGCTTCCATCAATTAAATGCTGATCGGCAGGCTCGGCAAGCAGAGCGTCGGCAACGTCAGCCAGAAGAGCCAATGGCAGTGCCGAGCGATGAAAAGGATCTGCCAACGCCGCATGCTGAACGGAAACGTGAGCAACAATCACGAGAGCTGCCAGAATTTGAAATTGGTCAATCAGCGGCTGATAAAATCGCTGCACCTGATCAGCAAAGCCGCGAGCCCCGCATTACCGTAGCCAGCGAGAATGAGCGGCCAGCATCATTGAATGCCAAGGATCAGACCGATGTTGAACTGTCCTTGAATCGGGTTGAGGCTAAAGAGGATCAGGACTATCAATTCCCGCCGCTGGATCTTTTGACCAAAGTGAAGCCAACGGATCAAAGTGCTGATCTTGATTCGATTAAGTCCAATACGCAAAAACTGCAGGATACGTTAAAATCGTTTGGCGTCGATGCCACGGTTGAAAACGTGAACCTGGGACCTTCCGTAACTAAATATGAGCTGCGTCCAGCCGTAGGAGTTAAGGTCAGTCGGATTACGAATCTGGCTGATGATCTGGCCTTGGCGCTGGCTGCCAAAGATATTCGGATTGAGGCACCGATTCCTGGCAAGTCATTGATCGGGATTGAGGTGCCTAATCAACAGATTGCCACGGTAGGCTTTCGTGATATGATCGAAGCTGCTCCCCATGATGATCGACCGCTTGACGTGCCGCTTGGTCGCACGGTTACTGGTCAGGTAATGACGGCTGACCTGACCAAGATGCCGCACTTGTTGATTGCCGGGGCAACCGGGAGCGGCAAGTCGGTTGCCATTAACGTGATCATCACCAGCATCCTGTTAAAGGCTAAGCCCAGTCAAGTCAAGATGCTGATGATTGATCCTAAGAAAGTAGAGCTAAGCGTGTATAATGGGATTCCGCATCTGCTCAGTCCAGTGGTTTCCGAACCGAAAAAAGCAGCGCGGGCATTAGGCAAGGTAGTTGGTGAAATGGAACGGCGCTATGAGCTGTTTGCTGCTTTAGGCGTCCGCAATCTGGATGGCTATAATCGAATGGTTGAAAAAGAAAATCAAAATCATACCGATCCGAATGAACAGCAGCCGACAATGCCATTGATTCTGGTAATCGTTGATGAATTGGCTGATTTGATGATGACTGTTTCTAAAGACGTTGAGGATGCCATCGTACGAATTGCGCAAATGGGGCGGGCCGCCGGCATTCACATGATTTTGGCAACCCAACGGCCCAGCGTTGATGTCATTACCGGCTTGATCAAGGCCAACGTTCCCTCGCGAATTGCATTTGCGGTCTCCAGTGGGGTCGATTCGCGAACGATTATTGACACCAATGGAGCTGAAAAGCTGCTTGGCCGGGGCGACATGCTGTTTGAGCCAATCGATCAAAACAAGCCGATTCGAATTCAAGGCGCCTTTATTTCTGATCATGACGTTGAGGCAGTCGTTGATTTCATCAAAAATGAGCGGCCAGCAGAGTATGATGATCAGATGATGGTTAGCGATGCTGAGATGCAGCAAGAAGAACAAAAAGAAGACGAAGATGAGCTGTTTGGCGAAGCGCTGCAGTTTGTTGCCCAAGAGCAAAAAGCTTCAACCTCGCTGATTCAGCGTCGTTTCCGCATTGGCTATAATCGAGCGGCGCGAATTATTGATGATATGGAGCAGCGTGGCTATATCGGTCCAGCTAATGGCTCTAAACCGCGTGAAGTCTATAAGAAACCAGACTTGCCGGCGCAATAGGGCTAAGCTGCTTAAAATTTAATCTAGAAAAAAAGAGGTTTTAGCTGTTTGGCCAAAACCTCTTTATATTTATACCGATCAGCTAGAAGCCGAGTGAAGCAACGGCCCCTAAAATCAAGGAGCCCAGCATTGCGATCAGCATCAGCCAAACGGCCACCATAGTAATTTTTTGGAATCGGGTCTTTTTCTTGCGTTGCATCGGTAACTAATCCCGCCTTTCAATTTATCCTTATCAGTTTACACATCTTAGCACTCAAATTCAAATCTGTTGTTGATCTGTGATAGAATGAGACTTGACTAAATTTTGCGGAGGCAGTTTGAATGATAAGACAACTGATCATGGAGTTCATTATCTTGATTGGCTATGGTATGCTGGAACGGTTAACGATTAAGCTGTTTAAACTGCCTAAGCAGCGTAGTACCTGGCTTTGGGCCACACTGCTGATGGTCTTGAGCTTTTGGAATCTGGGGTTTTATTGGTACTGCTACGTGTTGATTGTTTGGATGCTGCTGAGTATCGGCCTGATCTTTTTACAGCTGGCGGCCGCGCATCAGTTCATCTATCGACAGTATTGGCCGGCTTTTTGGCGCGTAACGCTGGTCGTATCAGTTGCAGCTTTCTTGGTTTCTTTAGCCGGATCATATCTGCCGGTCGTTTAGCAAAGAAGATATGTTTAGGGTTTCAAAGCCGTTGTCTCGCTTCAAGGGACAGCGGCTTTTTTAGGCTGTACAAAATTATTAAAATCCATGGTGAGAAGTGGGGGATTGTGGTAGACTGTATCTGTAACATTGGTCCAAAAGGGGGGATTAGTATGTTCATGGGTGAATATGAACATACGATTGACGATAAGGGTCGTCTGATCATCCCCGCCAAATTTCGTTCGCAACTGGGAGACGGATTCGTCGTTACTCGTGGCTTGGATGGCTGTTTGACTGGTTATCCGCTGAGTGTCTGGCATGAATTGGAAACAAAATTAAAGTCGTTATCAATGACAAAACGCAATGCACGAGCCTTCGTGCGTTTTTTGTATGCTGCCGCGACCGAATGCCAGTTCGATAAGCAAGGACGGATCAATTTGCCAATAGCACTGCGACAGCATGCTGCTTTAAATAAACAGTGCACGATCGTTGGAGTATCAGAACATTTGGAAATCTGGGATACAGAACGCTGGCAGCGGTATATGGACGATACGGCTGCAGATTTTGATCAGATTGCCGAGGATCTTGACTTCGATCTGTAGCTTGTCAGAAAGGAGGTATATTAATGACTGAATTCAACCACGTTACGGTGCTGCTTAACGAAGCAGTGGCTGGTTTAAACATTAAGCCAACTGGCATTTACGTTGATGCAACGCTTGGTGGTGGCGGTCACAGTGAGGCAATCTTAAAACAGCTTACGACAGGACATCTGTACTCGTTTGATCAAGATCAGACTGCAATTGACTATAATCAGGAGCATCTTAAGCCGTACTTAAAGGCTGGCCAAGAAACCTTTATTAAGAACAATTTCCGCCATTTAAAATCGGCTTTAAACGCGCAGGGCGTAACGAAGATTGATGGCATCGTCTATGATCTTGGCGTTTCTTCGCCACAGTTTGACGATGCCAAGCGTGGTTTTAGCTATCAGCACGATGCATTGCTGGATATGCGCATGGATCAGAGCCAGTCGCTTTCAGCTATGGAAGTCGTTAATGAATGGCCATATGAACGTCTGGTCAAGATTCTGCACCGCTATGGCGAAGAAAAGTTTGCCAAGCAGATCGCGCGGGCAATCGAACGACAGCGCAAACAGGCTCCGATCAAGACCACGCTTGAACTGGCTGAAGTCGTTAAAAATGCAATCCCAGCGGCAGCTCGGCGGCACGGCGGACATCCGGCCAAAAAGAGCTTTCAAGCGATTCGCATTGCGGTCAATGATGAGCTGGGCGCCTTGGAGGACTCATTGGAGCAGGCGTTTGAGATGCTTAACGTTGGTGGCCGCATCAGTGTGATTACCTTTCAGTCACTGGAAGATCGATTGGTCAAGACAATGTTTAAAGAACAGGCATCATTGCCAGAATTACCGCCAGGATTGCCAGTAGTTCCACCGGACATGGAACCCAGCTTTAAATTGGTAAATAAAAAGCCAATCCTGCCAAGCGATATGGAACTGCGCGACAACCATCGTTCACACAGTGCCAAACTGCGGATTATTGAAAAAACTAAGTAGAAATCAGTAAGGAACGTGTTTTATATGGCCTCAAATGCGGCAAGAAAATTAAATCAACCAACGCCTCAATTGACGCCGCGCCCTAATCAGCCGACGCCACAAGTAAAGTCTCATCAGCATCGCTTGCCGTTTTCGCCGTTTGAAAAGATTTTGATGATCTTTGGCGCTCTCATTGCATTTTCGATGATGATCATGGTCGTAACTACCCAGCTGTCAGTCGTTAAGCAGCAGCACCGTCTGCAGAATCTGCAAACGCAGGTAGCCAATGTTAAACAGCAAAATGTCAGCGATCAGCAGGAAGTTACTACGCTGACCAGTCAAGCGCGATTGGAGCAGATCGCGCAGAAATATGGCCTCACGGATGCGAATTCAAGCGTAAGGAACGTTAATAAGTAATGAAAAACCAACAACAACGAACGATTGGAAAGAATCAAAAAAATCGCAAAATGTTCGGTATCGCATTATTCCTAACATTTTTCTGTATTTTTGTTCTGTTTGTCGTTCGTTTTTTTGTCATTGCAACGACCAAGGATGTCCAAAATCGAAATTTACAGACGATGGCCAGTCGAATGTACACCTCGAAACGAATTATTGAGGTCAAAAGAGGTACGATCTATGACGCGCAGGGCAATGCACTGGCTCAGGATACCAAAACCTATACCGTAACAGCGGTCTTGAGTCATCAAAGTCTGACTGCCAAGGGAAAGCCTAATTACGTAACCAATAAGAAAAAAGCAGCTAAGGTCTTGGCTAAGTATCTGGATATCACGGAAAAAAAGGCCTTGTCGATCATGTCGCCAAAGCGCAAGAACGTTTACCAGGTTGAGTTCGGTCCGGCTGGCAGCGGTATTTCAGTCAGCACGATGAAAAAAATCAAGGCTCAGCACGTTACGGGACTGCAGTTTACGTCAACGCCTGCTCGTCAATATCCGGCCGGTGAATTTGCCAGTCAATTGATTGGTCTGGCTACTGCCAAGACCAATGACAAGACGGGTCAGACCAAGCTGGTTGGGCGACTGGGATTGGAAAGCTATTTCAATAAGAACCTGACCGGTATCAACGGCCTAAAGGAAATCAAGCAGGACGTCTACGGCTATCAGCTGGCTGACAGTCAGGTAAAGGGCCGCCCCGCCAAAGATGGTGCCGACGTCTATACGACTTTGGACAATCGAACGCAGCAGCAGCTTGAGACTTTAATTGCCAAAGCTGAAAAAGAAACACAGGCTAGTTCGATGACTGCCGTGGTTATGGAGGCCAAGACCGGCAAGATCCTGGCAGCAACGCAGCGGCCTAATGTCAATTCATCAACCCCGGTCTGGCGCAATGCCTTGGTACAAGATACCTATGAGCCGGGATCAACGATGAAGGTTTTAGCACTGGCGGCGGCGATTGATTCTGGCAACTTTAACCCCGAGGCCGTGTACAAGTCGGGGACCTGGGAGCTTGGCGGCGGTAAGATCACTGACTGGAATACGGCTGGCTGGGGCAATATTACATATAAGGAAGGATTTTATCGTTCCAGTAACGTTGCCTTTGCCCACATCGAACAGGACATGGGATCAGCTACCTGGAAAAAGTACATCCAAAAGTTCGGCCTGCTTAAAAATGTCGGCATCTACGGCATGAGCGGCGAGTCCAAAGGCTATACCAGCTATAAGGGGACGTTGGAACAGGCCAACACGGCATTTGGTCAAGGGATTACCGTCAACGTAATGCAGATGATGCAGGCTTTTTCAGCTATTGCCAATAATGGCACAATGGTCAAGCCCTACTTCATAAAAAAAATCGTAGCCAGTGATGGAAAGATGCTTGAAAAAACCAAACCGCAAACAATCGGCCATCCAGTCAGTCAAGCAACGGCAAAAAAGGTGCTCCATTATATGCAAGGTGTCATCTATAACAAGAATGGGACTGGTCAAGTATATAAGATCAGCGGCTATCGGATTGCTGGGAAGACTGGGACGGCTCAGATCGGCAGCTCGCATGGTTATGAAACCGGGAGCACCAACTATCTGTACTCTTTTGTCGGGATGGCACCAGCTAAAAATCCAAAATATGTTGTCTATATTACGATGAAACAGCCGCAGCACATTACCAAAGCCGCCGAGCAGTACATGGCCGAGGTAGTCAATCCAGTCACTAAGCAGCTTTTGGACCGGGCAACGGCTAAGGATTCTAAGCACCAAGGCGTCGTCAAGCTGCCAAACGTTGTAGGAATGAGTGCGGCTGATGCGCAAAAAAAGCTGCAGAACAAGAAACTGAACGTGGTTGTTTTAGGAAATGGCAAAAAAGTCAAAAAGCAGTCGGCCGCTAAAGGCAGCAGCGTGATTATCAATGAGCGCGTCTTTCTGCTGACGGGCGGGCAGGTTACGATGCCGGATATTTCTGGCTGGTCACAGGCCGATGTCAGCCGTTTTGCTCAGTTGCTGGGGCTTAAATTAAAATCGACTGGTGGTGGCTATGCCGTTTCACAAAGCATCAAGGCCAATACGGTCCTTAAAGAGGGAGATGCCTTGCAGGTCCGCTACAAGGCAAAATAAAATCATATGAGAATTGATTCTAGGAGGATATTATGAGTATATTAGTTGTCATTTTGACGCTGCTCAGCTCGTTTTTGATTACGTTCTTGCTGATGCCGTCTTTGATTCGCTATTTCCGGGCTAAAAAAGAAGGACAGCAGATTCGGGAAGAAGGTCCGACCTGGCATGCTAAAAAAGCCGGGACGCCGACAATGGGCGGGCTTTTGTTTATCATTGCCGCTTTGGTAACCTGCTTGTGGGTTGCAGTCTGGCAAGGAGTCTTAACCAATACGATGTGGGCTTTGCTGTTTGTTTTGGTGGTTTATGGATTGATTGGCATGTGGGATGACTCGATCAAAATCTTTAATCATCAAAATGAGGGCTTTAAGCCATGGCAAAAAGCACTTTGCCAAATTGTTGCTGCCATGATCTTTACGGTAATCTATCAGCATGAAGGCTTTCAAATGGGTTTTGGCAGCTCACAGATCGGTTGGTTTTATGGCTTGTTTATTATTTTCTGGATGGTTGGCTTCTCCAATGCCGTAAACCTGACTGATGGCTTGGATGGCTTGGTAACTGGCTGCGGTATCGTATCCTTTTTAGCTTACCTGTTCTTGGCGGTTATGCAGCGTCAATATGAGGTTGCTTTGTTCTGTCTGGCAATGGTGGGGGCTTTGGCCGGCTTTTTCCCTTATAATCACAAACCGGCTAAAATCTTCATGGGTGACATGGGTTCTTTGGCAATCGGAGGATCGTTGGCTGCCGTTGCGCTGCTTCTTCATCATGAATGGTCGCTTTTGTTTATTGGGATCATCTATGTTGCCGAGACCTTGAGCGTGATTCTGCAGGTAGCAGCCTTTAAGACAACCGGTCATCGAATCTTTCCGATGACGCCGATTCACCACAGTTTTGAAATGAAGGGCTGGAGTGAATGGAAGATTGATATCGTCTTTTGGAGCGTTACGCTGCTGTTTTCGATCCTGACGATTGGTACGATCATGCTGTTTGAATAGTCAGCTGGTTTTTAACGATAACTTTAAATATAAATCAGTATAAGTGGTCTATGATTATTTTTATGATTAAAGACCAGGTAAAATAATTTTTGCTTTTATAATTGATGAAAATACGAGGTGAATTTTCGTGCGACAAGTAACGAAGTATCAAGGCAAAAAGGCATTAGTATTGGGGTTTGGCATTAGTGGCATTAACGCTGCGCATCTGCTGGTCAAGCTGGGAGCCCAGGTGGTAGCCAATGATCAAAAGACGCCTGAGGATCCGGCGGTCGTAGCTGATCTTAAAGCAGACGGCATTGAGGTAATTACGGGTGAGAATCCTTTATGGCTGGCTGATGAGGACTTTGATGTCGTCGTTAAAAATCCTGGAATCCCTTATGATGTTCCGCTGGTTCAAAAATTCATGGCCCAAAAAACGCCAATCATTACTGAAGCTGAACTGGCCAGCGAGATTTTTGCGGGTCATCTGATTGCAGTTACGGGCAGCAATGGAAAGACCACGACCACGACTTTGATTGAAAAAATGGTTGCCAAGAGCAATCCGCACCAGACCGCCTATGCAGGCAATATCGGCGTGTCATTCAGCAAGACCGCTGAAAAGATGGGAGCCGATGATACGATCGTCGCGGAGCTGTCCAGTTTTCAGCTGCTGGGCGCGCCAACGATTCATCCCCATATTGCCGTTATTACCAATATTTTTGCCAATCACCTCGACTATCACAAAAATCGGGAAAACTATATCAATGCCAAGCTCAACATTACGCGCAACCAAACCAAGGATGACTACCTGATCATCAACTGGGATCGTGATGAATGGCAGGCAGTTGCGCGACGCTCCAATGCAACGATTATTCCGTTCTCCCGGCTTAACAAGAGCCATGAGGGAGCCTATGAGCAAGATGGCATGATTTATTGGCGGGATGAAGCAATCATGGCAGCCAAGGATATTCGCCTGATTGGACCGCAAAACGTTGAAAATGCACTGGCAGCAATTGCCGCGGCTAAGCTGAGCGGCGTTTCCAATGAGGATATCGTTGCCGTGTTGACGACTTTTTCTGGAGTGCGTCATCGTCTGCAGTACGTAATGGACTATCAAGGGCGGCGTTTTTACAATGATTCCAAGTCGACCGATATCGAAGCCACTGAAGTTGCACTGCAGGGCTTTGAGCAGCCGGTAATTCTGCTTGCAGGTGGCCTGGATCGTGGCTATACGTTTGAGCGTCTGGTACCATATTTCAAGAAACACGTTAAGGCAATTATCGTCTTTGGTGAATGCAAGCAGCAGATGAAGGATGCTGCTGAGCAGGCTGGCATTGCCAAAATCGTTGAAACCGAAAATGCCATTACGGCAGTTCCAGAAGCTTGGAAACTTAGCGAGCCTGGTGACGTCATCCTGCTTTCGCCAGCCAATGCCAGCTGGGATCAGTTCCCCAGCTTTGAAGTACGCGGCGACGAATTCATCAAGGCGGTTGAAGAACTGACTGGACAAAAGGAGCAGAACTAATGAGAATCATCGTATCCGGTGGCGGTACCGGTGGCCATATCTATCCAGCATTGGCGTTGATTGAGCGCCTAAAGCAAGTGGAGCCAGATACCCAGGTCCTTTACGTCGGTACTGATCGCGGTCTGGAAAACAAAATCGTTCCAGCAGCAGGACTTGAACTAAAGGTTTTGCATACGCAGGGCTTTAAGCGTTCATTGTCGCTGGAAAATTTTAAGACGGCTTATCTGTTTTTAAAAGCCGTTCATGATGCCAAAAAAATTATTAAGGAATTTAAGCCGGACGTGGTTTTGGGAACGGGCGGCTATGTCAGCGGCGCCGTTTTGTATGCGGCAGCCAAACTGCACGTACCAACGGTTATCCATGAACAAAACAGCGTTGTCGGTATTACCAATAAATTTTTGAGCCGTTACGTTGATGAGATTGCCATTGCCTTTGATGCTGCCAGAGATCAGTTCCCAGCAGCCAAGGTTACGATGTGCGGCAATCCACGTGCGCAGCAGGCAGCCGCTAATGCGAATTCCGATTTTTCTTGGACCAGCTACGGCTTAAGTGATGACAAGCCGGTTCTGATGATCTTTGGGGGCAGCCAAGGAGCACCTAAGATCAATGCCAGTGTGGTCCAGGCCATTCCTGAATTCAGCAAGCGCGATTATCAGGTTGTTTTTGCCACGGGTCAAAAGCGCTATGATCAGGTTAAAGAGGCACTTAAAGACGTTAAGGTTGGCTCAAACGTCAAGGTCGTTCCTTATATTGAAGATATGCCGGCTAAAATGCCTAAAGTTGCCTGCCTGGTCTCAAGAGCCGGTGCAACCACGATTGCTGAGATTACGGCACTGGGCATTCCAACGATTTTGATTCCAAGTCCTTACGTAACGGCCAACCACCAAGTCAAAAATGCCATGGCGCTGGTTAAAAACGGTGCCGCGGCCATGATTACCGAAGATCAGCTTGATGGCCGCTCACTGCTGGTTCAAGCTGATCGTCTGATGGAAGATCAGGCTGCCCGTGATCAGATGGCACAGGCCTCAAAAAAGATGGGCCGTCCAGATGCAGCTGATCGCTTGATTAAGATTCTGCATAAAGCGATTGCCGATCACCAAAAATAAAGGGGGAAAAACATGAAAAGCGACGAAGAACGAAATCAAGAGCATCAGCGATATGCACGACGTTTGGCCAAATTAGAAGCGCAGAGTGCCGCGGCTTTTGATCGTCGTCGTCGCTATCAAGAACAGGGCATTGGCAGTCGTGTCATGGGTATCAAGCGTGCACAGCGCGTTGACAACTCACGGCGCGTACTCAGCATCTTGGTTCCTTTTTTGATCATTATGCTGCTGGCCTCGTATATCGTTTCTCCTTTAAGCAAGATTAAGAAAATCCAGGTAACTGGCAATCAAGATCTGTCGGCTGCTAAAGTTGAATCGGCAGCCCAGATCAAAAAGGGAGCCCTGATCTGGCGAGTCTTGTTTCAGCAAAAAAAACTTGAACAGACGGCTCAAAAAGCCAATCCGCAGGTTAAAACGCTCAAGGTTAGTCTAACTGGACCGCAGTCGATCAAAATCAAGGTCACTGAATATCCGATTATTGGCGTAATTGAGCATAATGGGGTCAATCAGCTGCTGATTGGCAATGGTCGGCTGACTCCAGTCAAGAATCGCTCAATCTCTAATTTTGTCCGCTATGCCGGTTTTGAGCATCATGAAAAGATCATGCAGCAGACAGCCCGTCAGATTGGCAGGCTTCCCGCCGCGATCCGGGGTGGCATCTCAGAAGTAACCTTTGCCCCAACGACATCAGATACTAAGCGTCTGCGCATCTATATGAATGATGGCAACGAGATTTTGGTTCGTTCTGACAATCTGAATCAAAAAATGCGCTATTATCCTTCAATTGCCTCTAAAATGAAGGCAAACGGCGTAGTTGATCTGCAATATGGGGCTTTCTCGTACTCATATGGCACCAAAGACGAGTAGGTTCGTTGATCAAGCGCCAAATAAACATGGTTTGGACCTTTTTTGTATCGTGTTAAGTGTGGTAAAATTTAGTACAGTTTATGGCTACAATCTGAATCCGGGTTGAATTTTAGAAAACAGGAGGGTTCCAGGCAGATGGAAAATTCACAAGTCTACGTAGGCTTAGATATCGGAACCACTTTAATTAAAGTATTGGTATGCGAAAACGTAAAAGGACAATTAAAAGTCGTAGGCACTGGCGTTCAACCATCTGCTGGGCTGAATCGTGGCGTGATCGTTGATATTGACAAAACGGCGCAGGCAATTTCAAGAGCGGTTGCTGAGGCCGCGGCCAAGTCGGGCATTGACATCAAAAAGGTCGTCGTTGCTCTGCCAGCCAACTATCTGCAAATGGGTCACGTTCATGGTATGATTACGATCGCAAGTCAAGGCCAGTCGCGTGAGATCGTCAATCAAGACGTAATCGACGTTGCTCAGTCAACGCTGACGCAGAATCTGCCGCCTGAACGCGAAATCATTGACCTGGTTCCACAAGAATTCACGGTCGATGGCTTTAAGGGAATTAAGGATCCACGGGGAATGGTTGGCGTTCGCTTGGAATTGGCAGCTACTCTTTATACTGGCCCCAAGACGATCGTTCACAACACTAAGAAGGCAGTTGAACAAGCGGGGCTGCAGATTCAAGATCTGGTCGTCTCACCGATTGCCACTGGCTTTAACCTTCTCAACGATGGCGAGCAGGACTTTGGTACGCTGGTCGTCGACATGGGTGGCGGTCAGACTACGGCCAGCATCATTCACGACCATCAGCTGAAGTTTGTCTATGTTGATCCTGAAGGCGGTCAATTAGTAACGCGCGACATCTCGACGGTGCTAAATACCTCAATGCGCAATGCTGAGCGCCTCAAGCGAGATCATGGCTATGCCGACAGTCGCATGGCTGATGAAAACGTGCAGCTGGCAGTTGATGTCGTTGGTCAAAATCAGCCGGTCGAATATTCTGAAAAGTATCTGGCAGAAATCATCGAGGCTCGGATTCGGCAGATTTTCCAACGTATCAGCAATCGTTTAAAAGAGGTGCATGCGCCTAATCTGCCTGGTGGCGTCATTTTGCTTGGCGGCGTGACGGCCTTGCCTGGTGTGGTTGAGTTGGCCAAAGAATATTTTACGACCAATGTAAAGACTTTTGTTCCTGAACAGATGGGAGTCCGTCATCCTGGCTTTGCACTGGCAATTGCTCTGGGAATGTATGAGGATCACCTAAACGATATTGATCGTCTGCTGAAACAAACCGTTCAGCAAGGTGCCTTGATTATGAGCCCTCATCAAGCCGAGCAGCCGCGCAAGCTGGAAACGACTCGCAGCTACTATCAAGAGTCATATCAAAAACCAATGCCTGATGCCTCGTCAGAACCTCAGCAAGCAAAAGAGGAGCCAATGACGCCGGAAAAGCCCGTCAAAAAGCCTAAGAGCAAGGGTGGCATTAAGCGCTTCTTAGAGAACTTCTTTGACTAATTAGACTAACTTTTAAAGTGACGGAGGAACCAACGAATGGACAATTTAACTAATGAAACTGACCAAATGCAATTAGAGGGTGCGAAGATCAAGGTTATCGGTGTCGGCGGCGGTGGCGGCAACGCAGTTAATCAAATGATCAATGATAAAGTGTCCGGCGTTGATTTTATCGTTGCCAACACTGACCTGCAGGCATTGGATGCCTCACACGCCCAAACCAAGATTCAATTAGGCCCCAAGCTGACCAAAGGATTGGGTGCCGGCTCTAATCCGGAAGTCGGCTCCAAGGCTGCTCAAGAAAGCGAGTCTGAAATTTCAAAAGCCCTTGAAGGTGCTGACATGGTATTCGTAACTGCCGGCATGGGTGGTGGTACCGGGACTGGTGCTGCTCCAGTCGTTGCTAAGATTGCCAAGGACTCTGGTGCGCTGACGGTTGGTGTCGTTACGCGTCCATTTACCTTTGAAGGTCAGCGCCGTGCCAAATTGGCCAGCGAAGGACTTGAAAAATTAAAGCAAAACGTTGATACGCTGATCGTCGTTGCCAATAATCGACTGTTAGAAATGATTGACAAGAAGACGCCGATGATGGAAGCCTTTAAAGAGGCTGATAACGTTCTGCGTCAAGGTGTAGAAGGGATTTCCGATCTGATTACCAATCCTGGCTACATCAATCTGGACTTTGCCGACATTCGTCATACGATGGAAAACCAGGGCTCTGCTTTGATGGGAATTGGTTCTTCGACAGGCGAAAACCGGGCTGCCGAAGCCACGAAGAAGGCCATTTCCTCACCACTGCTTGAAGTATCGATTGACGGGGCTGAACATGTCCTGATGAACATTACTGGTGGTAAGAATCTGTCGATGTTTGAGGCCCAGGAAGCTTCCAACGTCATCAGTCAGGCTGCTAATACCAATGTTGATATTGCCTTTGGGATGGCCATGGATGACACGCTTGGCGATGAGGTTCGCGTAACGGTTATCGCTACTGGTATCGATAAGGCCAAACAGCAGCGCCAACAGGCAGCCGCTGCTCGGCCAGTAAGCACGCCAGCTGCCAGTGAAACGCACGCTGCCCGTGTTGAACCAGAGGCCAAGCCAGTTTCTGAAAGCAAACCTGCTGAACAGCCTGTAGAAGAACGTCCAGTCGAAAATCAACGGAGTGAACGAGCAGCTTCTCAGGATCCATTTGCTGGCTGGGATGATCCAACCGCTGGTACTCATTTAACCGATACGCGTGAACAAAACGATGAGTTCAATCACGTTAAAAAGCCAGAATTCAATGTCTTTCATGGGGATGTAGCTGCATCCGACGAACAAGACGATGATAATCTGACGATGCCGCCATTCTTCAAGAATCGTCGTCATGATTAATTAGTGATTTGGGGGAGCTGAATAAAGGCGCTCCCTTTTGCTGTATCTTCAGCTCAGAATTAAAGGAGGAGCAAAAATGGCTAATTTTTTAAATAACTTTTTTGGAATCGGCTCTGAATCAGAAACTGAAGATTACGAGCCGCAGCCGGTCGCACCAGCAGCTCCCGTAACGCCAGCCATCAGCAAAAAGGTGGTCCCGATTGATCGAGCACAGCATGCTGCGGCTAAGTCAGCACCGGTTGAAAATGGCAAGATCATGCTGTTTGAGCCGCGGTTGTATGGCGAGGCCAAGGAAATCGTTGATGAGTTGCTGAGTCATCATGCCGTTATCGTTAATTTCACTCAGATGGACAACAAAGCTGCCAACAAGGTCGTGGACTTTTTAAATGGGGCCGTCTATGCAATTGATGGTGAAATTAAGCGGATTGGCGAGCAGATCTTTCTATGCGTGCCACGTGACGTTGATGTTGCCGGCAAGCTGGCCGGTGATCTTAATTCCAATAACAGTGAACGACTTTAAGGAGAAATATGGTTGCTTATCTTGCATGGCTGATCAATAAAATTATTGATGCTTACATTTTACTGATTGTTGTCTGGTGTCTTTTAACCTGGTTTCCGGGTGCAATGCAGAGCCGTTTAGGTGAATTGATCACTAAGCTGGTTCAGCCGTATCTGCGTTTTTTTGACGAACACATTCCGCCACTGGGAGGGATCAGTTTTGCACCGGTGGTGGCCGTATTCGTGCTTTATCTGGTACAGTATGGCATTATTATGCTGACCAGAATAATAGGCTATTAGGAGCAGAAAAATGACGGATGAAGAAAACATTAAGCAGCATTTTCGTCCTGATGAAGCGCCCTTGATTGCTCAGGTTGAGGATTGGCTGAATATGGCCGCTGATCAATACCGGCCGATTTTGACTGATTTTTTGAATCCACGCCAGGTCTATATCGCTCAAACGCTGACCAATCGACGTGATGATGTTAAAATGCGGGCCAATGGCGGCTGGGAGCATGCTGAGATGCAGCGGGTTTTGTTTTATCCCAGCTATTATGAGCCGCAGCAGACTGACTTTGAGCTGCAGCTGATTGAAATCGACTACCCAACCAAATTCACCGAGCTGCATCATCGGCAGATCTTAGGAACACTGATTGGCACTGGCTTGGCGCGTTCATCATTTGGTGACGTGCTCAACGAGGGAATGCGCTGGCAAGTAGTAGTCAGCCGCAGTCTAACCAACTATCTGCGGCAGCAGGTTGGTCAGATTGGCAAGATCCACGTTAAAATGAAGCCGGTTGAACCAGAAATGATCGTGACGCCCCAAGAAGATTGGGAAACCATGACTGATACGGTTTCATCAATGCGCTTGGATGCTGTGATTGCAGCCGGCTTTAACTATTCACGCAACCGTGCCAAGCAGCTGATTGAACATGGCGATGCGCGGGTAAACTGGGAGACTGAGATGCGTCCCGATTATCCGCTGGTTGCTCATGATCTGCTTTCAGTACGGCATGCAGGTCGAATTCGGATTGATGAGATCCAAGGAACTACAAGAAAAAATAAGATTCGCGTCGCCATGTCAGTGGTGCATGCTTAGTTTGGAGGAAAAGCAAATGACGTTAACCGTTGAAGAAATCAGCAAAAAGCAGTTTGACAACAAAATGCGGGGCTATAATCCCAGCGAGGTCAATGAATTTCTGCGTCAAGTGGCCAGTGAGTTTCAGGCACTGCAGGCTAAGAATCATGAATTAACGGAAACTATCAAGGCCAATGAAGAAAAACTAAAATACTTCACGGACTTGAAGGATTCTTTAAACAAGTCGATTCTGGTCGCGCAAGAAGCAGCCGACAAGGTTAAGAACAATGCCAAACGCGAAGCCGAAATCATGATTCGCGAGGCGCAAAAACAGGCAACCGATATTGTTTCAGAGGCCAATGCCAAGGCAAATCAAGTTGTTGAAAACAGTGCCGATGAAACGCGGAAACTGACTACGGAAACCAATGATCTTAAAAAACAGACACGGATTTTCAGACAGCGACTGCAGGTAATGCTGGAATCACAGCTGGAAGTCGTTAAGAGCAAGGATTGGGATGAGCTGTTGGCTAATGACGATCTGAGCAAATATGACGAAATTCAAAAGATTTTGGGAAGCAGTCTTGACAATCATTCGACAAACAGTGTAGAATCACAAGCAATCGATCAACCAGCTGCTGAAAAGTCGCAGGAAAGTCAAGCACCAAAGCAGGATCAAAAAGCTGCGGCCAAGCCTGCTGCTAAAAATGATGGCGAGACGGTCGTTGTCTTTCCTGACAGTTCGGCACACTAGTTGATAATTAATCGCGAACAAACTGTTGAGGAGAATCACGCCCCCAGCGTCGTATTTCAGCGAGCCAACGAATGGTGAGAGGTTGGCAATTAAGGCCTGGGCAGCTATCATCTCTGAACGTCAATGCGAACTCAGTAGCATTGGCCGGCTCATTGCCGTTACCAAATGACTTAAGGAATCAGACAACTGATTTGAACTTGGGTGGTACCACGAAAACGCTTCGTCCCATTGCGGACGGAGCGTTTTGTCGTTTGGACGCGATTTTTAAGTTTAGAGAATTGACAAGGAGGAATTCGCAGATGCGGGTCAAAGACACTTTGAACATCGGCAAGACTAAGTTCCCTATGCGTGGACGCTTGCCGGAAACCGAAGCACAACGCGAAAAGCTGTGGGAAGACAACAAAGTCTACGAACAGCGGCAAAAATTGAATCAGGGCAAGCCAACTTTTATTCTTCACGATGGCCCTCCATATGCTAACGGGAACATCCACATTGGCCATGCCATGAACAAGATCTCCAAAGACTTTATCGTTCGCTACAAGTCGATGGCTGGTTTTCGGGCACCATACGTACCAGGCTGGGATACGCACGGTCTGCCGATTGAGCATCAACTGACCAAGATGGGCTATGACCGCAAGAAGATGAGCACGACTGAATTTCGGGATCTGTGCCGCAAGTTTGCCTTGGAACAGGTCGACAAGCAGCGGACTGACTTTAAGCGGCTGGGAGTTTCTGGCGAATGGGACAACCCATACCTGACGCTGGCTAAGGAGTTTGAAGCACAACAGATCAAAGTCTTTGGTGCTTTTGCCAAGAAAGGTCTGCTATACCAAGCTAAAAAGCCAGTCTACTGGTCATGGTCATCTGAATCTGCATTGGCAGAAGCCGAAGTTGAATATCATGACGTTGTAGCCAAGACGGCCTACTTCTGTGAACAGGTTATTGATGGCAAGGGACGTTTGGACAATGATACGTACCTGGTTGGCTGGACGACTACTCCTTGGACGATTCCAGCTTCTGAAGCCGTTGCCGTGAACCCTAAGATTATCTATGCCGTAGTTAAGCCGGCTAATGATGATCGTAAGTTTGTAATTGCCGATGAGCTGGTTGCCAAATGTGCTGAAAAGTTCGGCTGGGATGAATATGAAGTCGTTGATCGGCTGTCTGGTCAAGACATGGATCGCATGACCAGCAAGCACCCATACAACGACAAGGAAATGCTGGTCGTTAATGGTGATCACGTCACGCTTGAAGCAGGGACAGGGCTGGTTCATACCGCGCCTGGCTATGGTGATGATGACTATCAAGTCGGCAAGAAGTATGGCCTGCCAATCTTTGCACCAATGAACGATCAAGGTGTCTTGACTTCTGAAAACGGTCCTGAGTTTGATGGCGTCTTCTATCAGGATGCTGACGACATTTCGTTGGATCTTTTGAAAAAGCATCATGCACTCTTAAAGCAGGAACCGCTGGAACACAGCTATCCATTTGACTGGCGGACCAAAAAGCCAATCGTCTTTCGGGCTACTGATCAATGGTTCGTCTCAATTGACAAGATGCGTGATGAAATCTTAAATGCCGTTGATGAAGTTAAATACTATCCAGGCTGGGGCAAGGTTCGGCTGCACAACATGCTCAAGGATCGCGGCGACTGGGTCATCTCGCGTCAACGGGTCTGGGGCGTGCCATTGCCAATCTTCTACGCTGAAGACGGCACGCCAATCATGACTGAAGAAACGATCAACCATGTTTCCGACCTGTTCCGTGAGTATGGCTCCAACGTTTGGTTTGAACGCGATGCCAAGGACCTGCTGCCAGAAGGATTTACCAGTGAACATTCGCCACATGGTCAGTTTAAGAAAGAAACCGACATCATGGACGTTTGGTTCGATTCTGGCTCCAGTCACCAAGGCGTATTGGCAGAGCGTGACTACCTGACCTACCCATGCGACATGTATCTGGAAGGTTCTGACCAATACCGTGGCTGGTTCAACTCCAGCCTGATCTGCAGCGTCGTACTTTCTGGTCATGCTCCATACAAGTCCATCGTTTCGCAAGGCTTTACGCTGGACAAGGACGGCAAGAAGATGTCCAAGTCGATCGGTAACGTTATTGATCCAAACAAGGTCGTTAAGCAGATGGGGGCCGAAATTATCCGTCTTT
This sequence comes from Limosilactobacillus mucosae, assembly GCF_013423865.1. Lineage (NCBI taxonomy): Bacteria > Bacillati > Bacillota > Bacilli > Lactobacillales > Lactobacillaceae > Limosilactobacillus > Limosilactobacillus mucosae. Next base: position 605,202 of record NZ_CP058954.1, read on the forward strand.
GGGTAATGAGTGCCGATACTTCAGCTGATGTGCGGGTTTCGATGGATACGTTCAAGCAGATCTCGGATGCCTACCGGAAGCTGCGCAATACCTTCCGCTTCCTTTTGGCCAACACGGCTGACTTTGATGCCAATGATGACACGGTTTCCTATGAAAAGCTGGAAAGTGTTGACCAATACATGGTCGTTAAGCTGAACCGCTTCTTAAAGGAAATGCGCGATCTGTTTGATGAGTATGACTTCATGACGGCTTACAAGAAGCTGATCAACTTTGTGAACAATGATCTGTCGGCATTCTACATGAACGTAGCCAAGGACGTCTTGTACGTCGAAGCCAAGGATTCTCATGCGCGTCGTTCAATGCAGACGGTCTTTTACGACATCTTGGTAACGCTGGTTAAGCTGCTGACGCCAATTCTGCCGCACACGACCGAAGAAGTCTGGGAATACATGGATGAGCCAGAACAGTTCGTCCAGCTGACTGAAATTCCAGAGCCACGGACCTACGCCAATGAAGAAGAACTGCTGAACAAGTGGGACGACTTTATGGAGATTCGCTCTCATGTTCTGAAGGCCTTGGAAGAAGCGCGTGATGCCAAGCTGATTGGTAAGTCGCTGGAAGCACAGGCTGATCTGTACTTAACCGACAGTCAAAAGACGCTTTTGGACAGCATGAACGCTGATGCCGGTCTGCTCTTTGGCGTATCGGCATTGCACGTTCATGATGCTGACCAAGCACCAGCTGATGCCGAGAAGTTCAACGACAACGTTGCCGTAAAGGTTTCCGTCGCTGCTGGCGAAACCTGCCAACGCTGCCGGATGGTAAAAGAAGACGTTGGCGAGGATGCCGTTTATCCAATGCTTTGTGCGCGCTGTGCAAAGCTGGTGCGGGAAAACTTCCCTGAAACGGTTGCTACCGGCCTAGAAAAGTAATCTTAAACGAACCTTTATTGACCGGTTAAAGACAAGGTTTAATAAACGGTGTAAAATGTATCAAGCAGCATTTAACTGTTTGATGCATTTTTATTTTGCAGTGAAATGGCAGGTGAAAAAATTGCTAAAAGGACGCGTAAAAAATTTTGATGCCCAAAAAGGCTGGGGCTTTATTGAGGTTGAAAACGAGCCAGACGTCTTTGTTCACTTTAATGGCATTGAAGGCAGCGGCCATCGTGAGCTAAAGCCCGGACAGCTGGTTTCCTTAGTTGTCGTACAGGGAAGAAAAGGGCCGCAAGCTGCTCATGTTCGACCATTGGATAATTTTTAGAAATGAGGGACGACAATGGATCTAGAAGAAAAAACGATTGATCGACAGACGGTCTTCAAAGGCCATGTAGTCGACGTTGAGCTTCAGCACGTCAAAACACCGCAGGGAAATACCGCTGTGCGTGAGATCGTTCGTCATGCCCCGGCAATTGCTTTGTTGGTAATTGATGATGATCAAAAAATGATTTTGGAAAAACAGTGGCGATCCCCAGTGCAGAATATTACCTGGGAAATTCCGGCCGGCAAGCTGGATGAACGCGATCAAGGCGATGCAAGACACGCGGCCGTTCGTGAGCTGAACGAAGAAACGCGCCTTAAAGCTGATAAATTGACCAAGATTACGTCTTTTTACAGTTCCGTAGGCTTTTGCGATGAATTCTTGACGCTTTATCTGGCTAAGGGCCTCAAACCGGTTGAACGTGCCCTGCCGCAAGACCAAGATGAAGACATCAAGCTCTACCGCTTCAGTCTTGAGGAGGCTCTGCAGATGATTGCCAATGGTGAGATTCAAGACTCCAAGACGATCGTAGCGGTTTATTATTGGCAGGCGCAGACATTGGCCCAGAAATTAAAGGAAAATAATGAAAAACCAGCAGATTGATCCAGAAAAAATGACGCGCCAGCAGTATCGTGAATGGCAAAAACAGCAGCAGCGAATTCAGGAAAATCCTGAACCACCGCTTGATGATGTCAGTGAGCCAACGTCGCTGCAACCGCGCCAAACGGTAAAAAAGGCTCAGGCACAGCTGCTGGCTGAAGAAAAGACTGCTTGTTTAAAGCGCCGGCTGAATTGGGCAATTCTAGGGCTTAGTCTGGCGATTGTCGTCGTTTATCTAATTTTGTTTTTTGTAGGTTGATGGAAGGAAGATCTGAATGAAGTTTGGAATTATTTGTGCGATGCAAGAGGAGATTAAGGAACTAAAAGCAGCTCTAAAAAATAATCAGACCAAGATGCTGGGCGATAAAGAGTACTTTGCCGGTCAGATTGATGGTCAAGACGTCGTACTGGTTGAATCTGGAATAGGCAAGGTTGAGGCTGCGATTACTGCTGAGCATTTGGCAGTGGACTTTGCCGTTGACGTCATTATCAACTCTGGTTCAGCTGGCGGGATTGGCGAAGGCCTGCATGTTGGCGATGTGGTGGTTTCTTCAGAGACGGCCTATCATGATGTTGACGCGACAGCATTTGGCTATGAATACGGCCAGCTGCCGCAAAAAACGCCTCGTTTCAAAGCCTCACAGCAATGGGGCAGTGCCTTGATGACGGCGGGTGAAAAGACTGGCTTGAACGTCAAGCGCGGCCTGATCGTTTCAGGTGATCAATTTGTTGCCAGTCAGGCTGCGATTGCCAAGATCAAGCAGCACTTCCCAGATGCTCTGTCCGCTGAAATGGAGGGCGCTGCTGTGGGACAGGTGGCCTGTGATCACAAGCTTCCTTACGTTGTTGTGCGGGCAATGTCTGATACTGGTGATGAAAAGGCCAATGTCTCATTTGATGAGTTTATCATCGAAGCCGGTAAGCGCTCAGCTAAGATGCTTTTGCAGCTGTTTAGCGATTTAAACGCTCAGGAGGGATAAGATGGCTGAATTCGTTTCTAAACTAAAGCTTCCCGGCGATACTGACACATATTCAATCAGTCCGGAGATAAAAAAATACACGTTGCTTGATCTAGGATTTGAACAGTCGGCGCGGGGCGTCTATACCTACTTAGGCAGCCTGGATCGGCAAAATCCATTCAAACCGGTTGCTCGTTTGAAGATTCGCATCAATCCAGAAATGACTGGTTTTAAAATGGAAACCGTCAATACCAATGGCTTTCGTGAAGTCAACATTTTTAAGCATCCGCGTGCTGATGAATTGACGACTCAGTATCACTTCATCTTGAATGAAATGGTCGAGCGGCATATCTTTGATCGTCAATAATGGTTTTTACTGGTCAAACCGGGCGTGTCTTTGTTACAATGAAAAGCACTGTGAACACGCGACCTTCACTCGTAGATTGTTCCAGAATCTATTGAAAATGATGGTGATAAAATGACAGACAACTCTAAGACTCGCGTTGTCGTTGGCATGAGCGGCGGCGTTGACTCCTCAGTCACGGCGCTTTTGCTGAAACGGCAGGGCTATGATGTCGTGGGCGTCTTTATGAAGAATTGGGATGACACTGATGAAAACGGCGTCTGTACTGCAACTGAGGACTATAAGGACGTCGCTAAGGTTGCCACGCAGATTGGCATTCCATATTATTCAGTAAACTTTGAAAAGGAATACTGGGACCGGGTCTTTAAGTACTTCATTGCAGAATACAAGAAAGGCCGCACGCCTAATCCTGACGTTATCTGCAATAAAGAGATCAAATTCAAGGCTTTTATTGAATATGCTCATCAGCTAGGTGCCGAGTACGTTGCAACCGGTCATTATGCTGATTTGAAAGCAGATGCTGATGGCAATATGCACTTGATGCGGGCGGCTGATCCGCATAAAGATCAGACCTATTTCTTGAGTCAGCTGGATCATGCTCAGCTGGATCATGTTTTGTTCCCACTGGCTGGCTACACCAAAAAGCAGGTGCGCGAGATTGCCAAGGAAGCAGGACTAGCGGTTGCTGATAAGAAAGACTCGGTAGGAATCTGCTTTATCGGAGAAGATGGTCATTTCCGTGAATTCTTGAGCCAGTATCTGCCAGCACAGCCCGGCAACATGGAAACCGTTGATGGCAAGGTAGTTGGTCAGCATGCCGGTCTGATGTACTACACGATTGGTCAGCGACGTGGTTTGGGCCTTGGCGGCAATAAGGAAAGCAATGAGCCTTGGTTTGTAATCGGCAAGGATATTACCAAAAACGTGCTTTATGTTGGTCAAGGTTATGAAAATGAGCATCTGTATGCTACTCATCTGGAAGCCAGCGACATTCACTGGGTTGATGACGTGGTCAGTCGCTATGGCCGCCATTTCCACTGTACGGCCAAGTTCCGCTATCGTCAGATCGATGAGGGCGTTACGGTAACAATCAGTGATGACGATCAGATGGTAACGGTCGAGTTTGATGAACCGGCACGGGCAATTACGCCAGGCCAGGCCGTAGTTTTCTATGACGGTCAGGAATGCTTGGGCAGTGCAATTATCGATCGTGCCTACAATCATGATCATCAACTTCAATACGTATAATCAAGACTGTCTTTGACAGAGCCGCTTGCAGTTACCCGCGAGCGGTTTTTTGCTATCATTGAGTACTTTAATGATATCTTTATTTATATTTATAATGATAAATATTGGTTATCTCCCAGTTATTTTTGGTATCATATAAGCAGACACATCAAAAAAGGCAGACATTTGGAAGAGAAAAATGACAAGGATCTATTTTATCAGACATGGTAAGACTCAGTGGAACCTCCAATCGCGCTATCAAGGTGCCCATGGCGATTCACCGCTCTTGAAAAGCAGTTATCAAGAAATTGAGTTGTTAGCGAAATCATTAAATAACACCGCTTTTGCTCATGTTTATGCTAGTCCGCTTAAACGAGCCCGCGTTACGGCAATGACGCTGCTTGACAATCTGGAGCAGACGGTGCCGTTTACGATTGACAGTCGGCTGCGTGAATTTGATCTGGGACTGATGGAAGGAATGCATTTCAGCGCCGTTGCTGAAAAGTGGCCCGCAGTTTTGGACAGTTTTCGGCATCATCCTGATCGCTATGATGCTTCAATCGTACAAAGCGAGAGTTTTCCTGAGGTGATTGCGCGGGTTGGTCAGGCCGTTAAAGAGTACGCGCGCTGCTATTCTGGCAATCAAAATCTATTGATCGTTTCCCATGGGGCCGCTTTAAATGCCGCCATTAATGGCCTGCTTGCAGTTCCAATGGCCCATCTAAAGGATCGCGGCGGACTTAGCAATACGTCGACTACGATTTTGAGAACCGATGATGCTGAGCATTTTGAATTGGAAAAATGGAACGATACCACTTATCTGCATAAAGAACATCTAGATCCGACTGATACGATTTAATGGGGTGAATAATATGAGCAACCAAGAAATCAATCGCGAAGAACAGAAAAAACAGACTCAAAAGCTGGTTCACCGCTTGGTAATGGCAATCGATGAAGAACCAGACAAATTCAACAATTACTATGACCTGGGTGCACTCTTGACGCGTCTTAACGACTTTGAGCAGGCAGAAGAGCTGTTTATGAAGGCTTTGGGCATCTTTGAAAAGAAAAATGATGCCAAAGCCGTCAACCTGTTAAACTATGGCTTGGGCAACGTCTATTACTCAGTCGGCAAGATCAATGAAGCAATCAAGCAGTACAATAAAATCGATGATGCCAAGCTGAAGGCCGATTCTTATTTGATGCTTGCACAAAGCTACATGAAGCAGAAAAACTATCAGCAGGCGGTGGCATATGGTTTGACGGCCCATGATCTGCGTCCGCAAGATCCTGAAATCAATCAGGCAATTGGGGATTCGCTATTGGCACTGGGCGAGTTTAAACAGGCTAAAAACTACTATGACCTGATCTTAAAGCGTCACCCAGGCCGTGCTGATACGCAGTTCAACCGAGGACTGGTGGCAATGGTCTTAGGCGAGCCTTACCAGGATTACCTGAATCAGTCACAGCAGCTTGATCCAGACTATTATGCACAAAGCGAAAAACGTATTTCAGATATTGAGCACTTTTTGCAAAAGCAATCTGGTCAAGATAAATGATTGCTGCTCAAAAAAATAGCCGTCCGGCAGCAACGTCATTTATCGGCGTTCTGCGTCGGGCGGCTTTTGTTGCGCCGAACAGTTTTTATCAAGTCTTATACGTGCAGGTTTTAGAAGCGCCGTTTGCCAAGAAGCAGGCTGAGATTACCGTGGTTGGACGCTTTGGTCAGCTAAAAGTCGGTCAGGCCTATCGCTTCATTGGCTACTGGCAGACGCGCGCCCGTTTTGGCAATCAGTTTCGTGCCGTCGACTACCAGGAAGTAAGGGAGGATTTGCATGGCCAAGAGTAAAAGTGCATCAGCTAAAGAGAGTCTGCGGGGGACGGTTAATTTTATCAAGTTTGCTAAAGAAGAAGGACCTAGGGCTTTTCGTATCTGCGTAGTTGATGTGGAAGAGGCCAGTTTTCCCTGGTCAGAAATGGAGATTACGGTCAAGGGACCACTGGGAGACATTAAAAAACACCAAATGTACGAATTTACCGGTCGGCTGGTCGACAATGCCAATTATGGTCGGCAATTCGAAGCTACGGGATGTCAGATTGCCCTACCGCAGTCAGAAGATGAGCTGACTGGAACCTTAAACCAGGTTGGGATTGCGGTTACGGATGCGGCCGAGATCAGCCACCGCTTGTTTAAGAAGTTTGGTAAAAAAGCGGTCGCCAAAACCGTTGATGATCCTAAGCGGCTGGAGAAGATCAAGATTTCTAATGAGGCTGATCGAAAGCTGGCTGCTGATTATTTCAATGCCCGCCATGATGAGCACCAAATGAATGATGAACTTGTAGAATGGCTGGCCAAACTCGGCTTTAAGGATCGTCTCAGTGAGCGGATCATTAATAAATACGGTGCCGATACAATGAAGGTCGTCAAAGAGAATCCCTATCAACTGGTTTTGGATATTGATCGCATCGGTTTTGGTCGGGCTGACTTTGCTGCCGAGGCCTTGGGAATTGCACCAGATGATCCGCGGCGACTTGCGGCAGCCTTACTGGAAGTCTTAAATCAAGAAACCATGAATCAAGGTGCTACCTATGTCAGTCAAAAGACACTGATCGCACGTGCAATGGGGCAGCTTGGCAACGTATCCGATCCAGCGCTGTTTGAAAACGAGCTGGCTGAGCTGATTAAAACCCATCAACTGCAGGCTGAGGATGCCGAACATATCTATCCCCGCTTCTTGTATAATTCCGAATGGCTGATTGCTGAGCATCTGCATCGAATTTTATTTACTGAAGCCAAAGTTGACGAAAAACAGGTTGATAAGGCCGTCCAGACTGCAGAAAAGGCAGCCCGGATCGATTATGACCAGCAGCAGAAAAAAGCAATCAAAATGGCGCTTGAATCCAAGGTGCTTTTACTTACTGGAGGACCAGGGACAGGGAAGACGACCATTATTCGGGGGATCGTTAACAGCTTTGCTCAGCTGCATGGTGTTGATGATGAAGAAATCATTTTAGCGGCGCCAACCGGTCGAGCTGCCCAGCAAATGGCGGCTGCAACCAAGATGCCAGCCAGCACGATTCACCATCTGTTGGGACTGACTGGCCAAGAAACGCCATCTAAAATGACAGCTAGCCGTTTGAAAGGCAGTCTGCTGATCGTTGATGAGATGTCGATGGTTGACACATTGCTGTTTAAGACTTTAGTCGCCGCGATTCCTCAAACGATGCATGTGGTTTTGGTTGGTGATCAGGATCAATTGCCTTCAGTTGGTCCAGGACAGGTTTTTCGGGATCTTTTAAGCTTTGCCCAACTGCCGCAGGTTCGCTTGACGCAGATTCATCGTCAGTCAGCTAAATCAACGATCATTCCGCTGTCAAAAAGCATTAATGAAGGCCAGGTACCAGCAGACTTGTTTAAGCAGGCCTTGCCGGATCGCTCGTTTATTCCAACTGATGCTCAAAATGCTGGCCGGTTTATCAATCAGCTGATGGATTGGGGGCTAAGCCAGCCGGGATGTGATCTAATGAACGTGCAGGTCTTGATCCCAATGCATAAGGGAATTGCCGGCATTGACCAGCAAAACCGCAATCTACAGGATCATTTGAATCCCGCCAGTCCAAATCGGCAGGAGGTTAAATTTGGTGAGACAGTTTTTCGTAAAGGCGATAAGGTAATTCAAACAGTCAACGATCCAAGCAACAACGTCTATAATGGCGACATGGGAATCATTGCCGCGATTGAAGGAGGCGACAATGCTCCGCAGACCAAATCAGCCAAAAAGCCGCTCAAGGTAACCGTCCGTTTTAACAATGACAACGAGGTTAGCTATAATCGCAAAGAATTGGCCAATCTACAGCTGGCGTACTGTGTAACGATTCATAAATCACAGGGGAGTCAGTTTAAAATGGTGATCCTATTGATGCTGGCCAACTACCGCTTGATGTATCAGCGTAATCTGCTGTATACGGGAGTCACACGGGCGACTGATTTCCTGCTGCTGCTTGGCCAACCAGAAGCTTTTCAGGATTGTATTCAGCAGCCGGCCCTGGCTCGGCACACGATGTTGCCTGATCGCATGCTCAAGGTTTGGCAGCAGCCAGACTTTTACCGAGCACCTGAGCCAGTCAGTGATGATGAGGGAATCAATCTGTTTGCCAACGTTCCTAAAGCAGAAGCAATTGATTTTTTAAAGCATCATCACCAAAACAACGATTCTCAGGCCCAGTCGCAGCCAGCCGTACAGTTGCCTGATCGTTTGACTGCACGGCTGATTGAACAAGAGACGATTGACCCGATGATTGGAATGCAAAACGTTACGCCTAATGACGATTAAATCAGATACGGCTTGCACAACAAGGGATTTGTTGCGATAATGTTCTTAATGTTTAACATAATTGCGTGGAGGATTTAAATGAGCAAGATTGAAAATGCAGAAAACGTTCGTCTGTTTGCGCTGAACTCCAATCAGCCACTGGCACGGCGATTGTCTGAAAAATTAGGATTGCCGCTGTCGGATGCTACGATTACGCACTTTGCGGATGGCGAAATCTCGATTACCATCAATGAAAGCGTTCGTGGTCGCGAAGTATATGTTTTGCAATCCGTTTCTCAGCCGGTTAACACTAATCTGATGGAGCTTTTAATCATGGTCGATGCCTTGCGGCGGGCTAGTGCGGCAAAAATCAATGTGATCATGCCTTACTATGGCTATGCTCGTCAAGATCGAAAAGCCCGCAGTCGGGAACCGATCACGGCCAAGCTGATTGCCAACCTGTTGGAGATGGATCAAATTGACCGCTTGATTGCGATTGACTTCCATGCACCACAACTGCAAGGTTTCTTTGATATTCCGGTTGATCACCTGCAGGCTGCACCAATTTTGGCTTCCTACTTTGCGCAAAGTGATCTTGACTTGAAAAATACGGTCATTGTAGCGCCGGATCATGCTGGGGTTACGTTGGCACGGCGTTTTGCTGAATTTTTAGGGACGCCGATTGCCATTATTGATAATCGTAATCTTGAACAGCAGCGCGGCGCCAAAACTACGGAAACGCCAACCTCAATCATTGGGGACGTTGCCAATAAGACGGCCCTGGTAGTTGACGACATCGTTGATACCGGTGTCCGAGTTGCCAACTCAGCAGAACTGCTCAAGAGCTGTGGCGCCAAAGAAGTCTATGGCGTTGCCACGCATGCAGTCTTATCAAAAGGCGCTGTTGAACGAATTCAAAACTCGGCCGTTAAAAACATGGTGGTTACCGATACGATCGATCTGCCGGCAGAAAAACGGATCGATAAGCTGGTGCGGCTGTCGATTGCTGATCTATTGGCCGGCGCCGTTGCAAGCATTCATAATCACGAATCGATTCACTATCTCTACAACATGCCGGAAGTTAAGCCGGTTGAAGACTAAACTAAAAGGATTCAGCGCTTCAATGCTGAATCCTTTTTAGTTATATTAAGTATTGGGCAGCCTAAGCCGGTTTAGCCTGCGGGCTTGGCGTGGCGAAACTTTGTAGAAGTCGTTTTAACTCGATGCGCCGCTGCTGTTTGGAGATAAAGAGTCCCATTTTTTCTTTGTCGAAGCCCGTAATCAACTTATTCTCACTAAAAATAATCGGGTTTTTTAAGATATGCGGACTTTTTTGAATAGCTGCGGTTAATTCGTTGAGTGTCATTTGATCGGGATCAATCTTTAAGGCCTTGGTTTCACGAGAGCGCTGAGATACCAAGTCGTCAGTGCCGTTTAAAGAAATCGTCAGCAGCTGCTGAATTTCGGCTGCGCTCAATGGTTCTTTCTCAATGTTACGCTGCGTCAACGCGATATCATGCTTGGCAAACCATTGAACGGCTTTGCGCTTGGAAGGATCATTAGTATGAAAATACAGATTAACCATTTGAACGAACCACCTTTTATGTGCTTTAAAAGACATTTTAGCAAGTTTGACAATAATATAAAGACTAATTGACCAATTGTTAAATAAAATTTATCAAATATGACTTTTTTTAGAAAGTCTTAATCTTTTTGAAAAGGCTTAACACGGCATTTAGCAAGCGATTGACTGATTATCACCAATAAAGCGAACAAGGTGGCGTCTTCAAATATGCGGTAAAAAATGTTAAATTAAAGGAGTATAAATTTTTTCCGTGGCGTCTTGACGTCAATCGAGTAAAGCTCAAAGAGGTGTTAAATTCATGGTTAAACGGATCAAAGCTCAGCATCAGCGGCATGGCCGGCAATGGCTGTTGGGAACGGTCAGTGCATTGAGCCTGCTGGCAACGGCTCATGCCAAAGCTGATCAGGTTACCGTTAAAGATGGTGATACTGTTTGGGATCTGGCCAATCAATACCAAACCAGCGTTAACGCAATTGAAGATGCCAATCCTCATGTTAAAAAAATCAGCAGCAGCGTTGATCTGATCTATGCCGGCCAACAGCTGGAACTGTCAAAAAACAGTACTGTCAGTCAAACTTCAGCTGTTGATAGTGACTCCTACACGGTCAAAAGCGGTGACACGCTGAGTCAGATCAGTGAACGGCTGCATGTATCGCTTGCTGACCTGGTAAGCTGGAATCATCTGAGCAATCCTGATCAGCTGGTGATTGGTCAGCAACTGATCGTCAAAGGAACGGCGGCTGCCAGTCAAACGCCAGCTTCAACCTCAGCCGCTGAAGCATCAAATACTGCTGTCAGCGTACCAGCAACGGCTAATGCCAGTTCCGTCAGTCAAACAGTCGTTCAGACAGCACCGGTTGTCTCAGCTGAATCGACCGCCTCAGATGGTACGGATTCAAACAGTAATGCGGCATCACAGGCAAGTCAAGCCGATGAACCTGCAGCTGCTTTAAGTCAAGCGGCCACTCCTGCAGCAACTTCAGCGCAGGATTTGACCAGCGGCACTGAACAATCATCTGCAGCAGCATCATCAGAGATGGTATCTGCGGAATCGTCAGCTGCTGATATGGCTTCGGCAGATACAGTTTCCAGTTTTGATGATCAATCCGCTGCAACGACGGCTGCAAGCTCAACCAGTGAAACGGTACCCGTTGAGCAGACTGCTGCATCCAGCACGGCAACGACCGCGGCGGCAATCAGTTCGGCAGATGCAATCAGCGAAAGCGCATCGGCTGAACAACCAACGCAGTCTACAGTGGCTTCATCAGTTGCAGAATCAACCAATCAGCAAGCAGCTTCTTCGACCAGTCTGGCAGCCGTCAATTCGTCAGCGGCAAGTACTCAGACTGCGACTACTGACTATTCCACTGCGGCTGCTTCAACTAGTTCATCCAGTACGTCAGAACAGGCAGGTGCCAATAGTACGACTGTTGCTGCAGACACTGCTGCTTCAACCAACAGCAGTTCGGATCTGACGACTGGTTCGGTAGTAAGTCTGGCGGTTAAGCTGGCCAACGCCAACATTCCATACGTATGGGGCGGGGCTTCGCTTTCCGGAATGGACTGTTCTGGTTTGGTCGACTATGTTTTCCAAAATGCGGAAGGAATCTCGCTGCCACACTATACGGTATCTTTGGAAAGCTGCGTCAGTCAGCATTCAGTTGCTGAAGCTCAGCCAGGTGATATCTTATTCTGGGGCAATCATGGGAGTACCTACCATTGTGCCATCTACATCGGCAACAATCAGTACGTAGCTGCACCACAGCCTGGGCAAAACGTTGAGATTGAGACGATCAGTCCTTACTTTATGCCAAGCTTTGCGGGGACGGTAATTCGCTGATCCATAAAATAAAAGAGCAGCCGGCTTGATCTGCGGGCTGCTTTTCTAATTGCGTCGATTAAGCAATTGTTTTGAAAGTACAAAATACTAAAAGATTTCTTATTGAAACGTAACAAACTTGTAAAACGAAAAAGGTTAACATTTTTTAAAGAGAGTGTTAAATTATGTTTATCCAATCCGGATCAGCTTTAAATATTTTCATTATTGGAGGTTGTTTAAAGTGAGCAACAAGTTTGAAATTCAACATGATTTAGTTGAAGCCCAAAACAAGCTTAACCGGTTATGTCAGGCAGAATCTAAGGCTAATGCCGCTCAATCCGGTACGCAAACAATAACGATCGAACCTCAATTTGGGGATGAAATGCAGCGTCTGCGCGAGGAATGCAGTCAGCTAAGCATTATTCTTGAGGCGATGGAAGCTTCTGAGGATTAATCTGGTTAAAATAAATATAAAAACAAACGATTATTTCAAGTCCGCTTGAGTAATCGTTTTTCGTTTCCAACTTTAGAGGATGTTAAAAACGTGCGAGCTGCGGCGATAATGCCTGCTGTTCGCACGTTTTTAATTAAACTTTTTTTTCCTTTAGTGAAGTACCCCAAAACGGATATTGACAAGTATCCAGCGTCAGATCCATAAAACGACTGCCCATCTCCTCGCCATCGGTTTGCGCAAATTCTAGTGAGGTCGTAACGTAATGCAGTCTGGATGCACGGAAGCATTTGGCAAAACGAGAATGATTCAGCCTGCCGCGTGCAAACTGCCGCAGACACCAAAACGTAATCAGCCAGTTGCGTCTTTCAACTACTAAAAGCTCTAGAGTTGATGAATGCAAGGATTCGTCAGGAGCAATCTTAAAACCGCCGCCGATATAGGGATGGTTGCTGGCAATCAGAATAAAAGTTTTGGGGAAAAGGTGATGATGACCGTTTTTTTCTTGCACCATCGTCTCAAAGGGCTCTTGATTGTATAAAACGCCTAAAGCCTGCGACAAATACGATAAGTTGCCCAGATGCCAGCGATTCAGCCGCTTTTTGGCTCTTGATGCGTTAGCCTGACTGACAATGGCGGCATCAAAGCCAATTCCAAGGTTGTTTAAAAAGTAGCCTTCTTCCTGCTTGATCGCATCATAATAATGACCAACGTTGATCGGTGTCGGGTGCTGAGCGTCCAATGCCTGTTGCAAGGCGGTCATTGGATCTTGCGACAGACCATAGCCGCGAGCAAAGTCATTGCCGCTGCCAGCCGGAATATAGGCCAGCGGTAATGAAGAGTTTGCCTTAATCAGCCCATTGAGTGTTTCGTGCAAGGTTCCATCGCCGCCAACCACCATTACGACATGCGTAGCCGCAGCAGAAGCAAAACGATGAGCAATTCGCTCGGCCAAATCGACGGCATGTCCATGATAGCGGGTTTCAACGACTTGATACACGATATTCAGCTCGTTTAGACGGCTCTGCAGCTGCTGCCAGATTTTTTTAGCACGGCCGCTGCCTGCTAATGGATTAACAATGATTGAATACTCCATGCAACGCTCCTTAAAAATAATAAAAAAGCCGAGACAGACTTGCCGTCCCAGCCATTAAAGACCATTCAGCCTAAAATTCGGTAATCTTGAAGTCTGGATTCTGCTTTTCGTATGCCAAAGACTTTTCATCCAGCAGTTCAATGAATTCAATTTGATATTCGGTCTTAGTTTCCACGAGCTGACGTGCCGCTGCTTCAGAGTCGGCTTCCAAGTAAAGCGACTTGGTGTTTTCACGTCGAGGAGTCATGGTTTTATCTGGTTGATAGTAAACTTTAAAAGTCATTTTTTCTCTCCTTAGATATTGGATCTCGATAAATCACCAATTTATTTTATCACAACTAACGAGCAGTGTCGCCATTCTTAATGAACCATGTGGTATTCTTAAGATAAGAATAATAAAACGGAGGAATTTAAAATGCGACTGTTTATCATGATTCTAGTCTCGGCAATTATTGTCATTACAATCTATCTGCTGATTCACCGGACGATGATCAACCGAGCAACCCTCATGCTGCGCAAACAAGCCCAAGCGGCAACCGATGCGGCGATGGCTTATGCATTGAAGCAAAATCTGCTGCAGCTGCCATCGATGCCGGAATCACAGCTGGTAGCCGATGTTTGGGGGAAAGGCGTGCTGGCATTTGAATATACGCTCAAAGCTAAAAAAGTTACGGAACTAAAAGAAAAAGACGTTGAAATGGCGCTGAATACCTATGCTAAAGAAAAGCATCTGGATCATCTGCCAACGGCAGCCAAAACATTTGTCGTGACTGATTGGTGGACCTACGAACAAATGCTGCATATTGACGTAGCCTATATCTATAATGAAGCCACGCGCGAATACGTAATGGATCTGCGCAAATTGAATCAGAACAATTGATATCGCTTGTCAGACGTAACTTGGGCAACATAAAAAGCCCAAGCGCACGAAAAGCGGTGTGCTCAGACTTCTTGAATCGGCTAAGCCTAGTCGAATAGAATCGTATCTTTAGGTGCCTCAAAAGGATGTTCCTTATTGATGTGATCATAGAACAAGACCCCATGCAGATGATCGATTTCATGTTGGCAGACAATGGCTGGATAATGCTTGAGCCGGATCTTGTGCGTTTCACCGGTCGTGTCTTGGTATTTCAAGGTAATCCGATCATGACGCGGTACATAGCCGGGAACGTCACGATCAACCGAGAGACAGCCTTCGCCTTCAGTTAAAGCGCCATATTGAACCGATTCGCTGATGATTACTGGATTGATAATAACGTCTTTAAAAACCGGCTTGTCATCTGGCTCTTCACCAGGAACCAGGACAGCGGCCATCTGTTTGGATTCGCCGACTTGCGGAGCCGCCAGCCCGACGCCGGCCCGCAGCTTATATTTTTCACACAGTTCAGGATCTTGACTGACCACCAGGTATTCCATCAAGTCCTTGGCCAATTTCTGGTCATCTTCAGAAAGAGGGAACTCGACTTTGGCCGCCCGCTTGCGCAGAACGGGGTCGGGATCACGAACAATGTCTTTCATTAAAAACATACTTGGTTTCGCCTCCATATTAAACATTCAAAGAATAGTCTATCATAAAAACTCGAAAAAAAGCGGACAGAAGCCTGTCAATTTGATAATGAAGGCATATACTAGATGAGATAAGCAGAATACCGTAAAAAGGAAGTGAAGACAGTGCACGATAAAAATTATTCCTATCCACTGGATCCAGGCTGGAGTACAGCTGAGATTGAAACCGTGATTGCAATGTTTCGAGTTGTGGAGGATGCTTACGAAACAGGCATCAATCGTCAGCAGATCATGGACTGTTATCGAGATTTTAAGAACGTGGTACCAGCTAAAAGCGAGGAAAAAAGGCTGGGTAAAGAATTTGCCAAGGTGACGGGTGGCTATCAGCTCTATGATGTCATCAAAGCCGCTCGTGAGCAAAAAGCAGGACAAATCAAGCTAAGCGTAAAATAACATTAGAGGTGTAGGAATGCTCGAACAAATTGATCAGCAGGCGCAGCGGCTGATGTGGGAAGTCCGTCAGCAAACGCTGCAGCTGATGACCAAAAAATTTAACGTTGCTGAAAAAACCAGTGCCAGGGATCTGGTGACGACTGTTGATAAGCAGAATGAAAAAATGATTGATGAACGGCTCAAAACAATTGATCCTGCCTGTCGAATCGTCAGTGAGGAAGGCTTTGGCGATCAGGTTGATGATTTAAAGGGGCATGTTTGGATTGTCGATCCGATTGATGGCACGATGAATTTTGTTATGCAAAAGCGTAATTTTGCGATTATGATGGGACTATACGTTGATGGTCAGCCAATCTTGGGCTATATCATGGATGTTGTCGAGGGAACGCTCTATCATGGCGGCAAAGGCATGGGAGTATTTGCCAACCAGCAGCGGCTGCATACACCCGAAAACAAATCACTGGCCGATAGTCTGATGGTAATGAATGGGTATTTGACCATGAATAACATTCATGGACTGCAAAAAGCCGCTCGCAAAGCGCGTGGTCTGAGAATGTATGGCAGTGCCGGCATTGAAATGATCTATGTGCTGACCGGATGCTTAGGTGCATACGTTTCGCACCTGCATCCATGGGATTTGGCGGCTGGCCGCGTCTTGGCCGAAGAACTGGGATTAGTTGTGAAACCAATTGACGATGATCATCTCAATGTGTTATCATCTAACCTTGTATTAGTAGCGACGAAGCAAGCCGGTCAAGATCTTTTGACCATCGCTGAATAGCCCAAGACTGTGACAGTGGTCACAGTTTTTTTATGACAAGGCCGCTGCCCCACAAAATTTAGAATATTGATTAGACGAAAGGAAGATAACTTTTGAAAACACGTGATGATATTCGCAACATTGCGATCATTGCCCACGTCGACCATGGTAAGACTACTCTGGTCAATGAAATGTTGAAGCAGTCTGACACTTTGCCAGAACACTTCGAAATTCAGGATCGGGCCATGGATACCAACGCCATTGAACGTGAACGTGGTATCACCATCCTCTCCAAGAACACGGCCGTTAAGTACGGTAAGTACCAGATCAACATTTTGGATACCCCAGGCCACGCCGACTTCGGTGGTGAAGTTGAACGGGTTATGAAAATGGTTGATGGCGTGCTGCTGGTTGTCGATGCCTTTGAAGGTACGATGCCACAGACGCGGTTCGTGCTGCAAAAAGCTCTGGAACAACACCTGACGCCAATCGTGGTTATCAACAAGGTTGACCGTAAAGGCGCGCGTCCAGAAGAAGTTGTTGATGAAGTATTGGATCTGTTCATTGAATTGGGTGCCGATGAAGATCAGCTGGACTTCCCAGTTATCTACACTTCAGCTATGAACGGTACTTCCAGCTACGACTCTGATGTCTCAACGCAGGAACACACGATGAAGCCATTGTTTGACACGATCGTCAAGACGATTCCAGCGCCAATCGACAACTCCGATGAACCACTGCAGTTCCAAGTTGCCATTTTGGACTACAACGACTTTGTTGGCCGAATTGGGATTGGTCGGATTTTCCGTGGCAAGATCAAGGTCGGCGACAATGTTTCTGTTATGAAGCTGGATGGCTCCAAGAAGAACTTCCGGGTTACCAAGCTGTTTGGTTTCTTTGGTCTGAAGCGTGAAGAAATTCAAGAAGCCAAGGCGGGTGACTTGATTGCCATTTCTGGGATGGAAGACATCAACGTTGGTGAAACGATTACGGATTCTGAACATCCTGAAGCCTTGAAGCCATTGCGGATCGATCCGCCTACGCTGCAAATGACTTTCCGGACCAATGACTCACCATTTGCTGGTCGGGAAGGTAAGTTCGTTACGTCTCGTCAACTGGAAAACCGTCTGAACGCTGAACTGCACACGGATGTTTCACTGCGGGTTGATCCAACTGACGAACCAGGTGCCTGGACGGTTTCTGGTCGTGGTGAGCTGCACCTGTCAATCCTGATCGAAACGATGCGTCGGGAAGGCTACGAGCTGCAGGTTTCTCGTCCACAGGTTATCTACCGTGAAATCGATGGTACGACCTGCGAGCCATTTGAAGAAGTCCAAGTAGACGTTCCTGATGAATACACTGGTGGCATCATTGACTCACTCGCAAAGCGTAAGGGTGAAATGAAGAACATGGAACCTTCCAAGAACGGTCAAACGCGGATGATCTTTGAAGTTCCTTCCCGTGGTCTGATTGGCTACTCGACTGAATTCATGTCACAGACTCGCGGTTATGGGATCATGAGCCACTCCTTCAAGGAATACCGTCCAGTTATCAAGAACTGGAACCCAGGCCGGACTAAGGGAACGCTGGTATCAATGAATGCTGGCAAGGCTACGACTTATGCAATGATGGGGATCGAATCGCGTGGTACGCTTTTGATCGACCCAGGTACGGAAGTCTACGAAGGTATGATCGTTGGTGAAAATAACCGTGAAAACGACATTACTGTTAACATCACCAAGGGTAAGAACCTGACCAACGTGCGGGCTGCTGGTTCTGATGAAATGGCGCGGATCAAGACGCCAACGCACCTTTCACTGGAAGAATCACTGGAATTCTTGAACGATGATGAATACTGTGAAATTACTCCTGAAAACGTGCGCCTGCGTAAGCAGATTCTGAACACGAATGCTCGTGAAAAGGAAGCCAAGCGTCGTCGGGCAGCTTCACGCAAGTAGTCAGTGCTTGATGCATGTATTAAGATTTGATAAAGACTCATCATTCGGCCTAGTGACCGGATGATGAGTCTTTTTTAAATGCTGTTCAGTTTTCAGCCGGCCTGTGATTTGCCGCATGTTTGCATGAATAGTGGTGTATAATGTTACTTGATTTTATCAAAAAGCGAGGAATGGCTAGTTGAAGACGACGTTAAAAAAAATCTATCGAAAAATGCGCAACATCGACTATTGGATTTTGATTCCGTATTTGGTGCTGTGTCTAATCGGCGTAGTCATGGTTTATTCGGCCAGTGCCGCAATCAGAATGCAGACGGGCGGGTCGCCGGTTGGCTATCTGATCAAGCAGATCGTGTTTGTCTTGATGGGCTGGGGAGTATTTGGATTTTTTGCTTCACTCAATCTAGATAAGCTAAGAACTAAAGGCGTTTTAGGATTGTCTTTTGGGGTTTTGCTTTTGGCGCTGCTTTTTGTTAAGTTTGCCGGTCGTGCCGTTAATGGTGCCAATGGCTGGATCAATCTGGGGCCGATCAGCATTCAGCCGGCCGAGTTCACCAAGCTTTTTATGATTGTCTATTGGGCCGATCGCTGTACCAAAGTCAATGACGAGCTGCATCGTCCCAGTATGCAGGATTATGTTTCAGGATTGATTTTGACTGCAATTTTGCTGATTTTAATCATTATTCAGCCTGACGTCGGTGGTTTTTCAATCAACTTTGCCGTTGCTGCCGTGATGATCATGGCATCGGGCTATAATTCACGCTGGACGATTCTGATTTTTGACGGTCTGCTTTTGATTGGAATAATTGCCTTGCCCAGCTTGGCTAAGGTTGTGGCAACTGGTCATATCAAAAACTATCAGGTCGCGCGATTCGTAGCGTTTGTCAATCCGTTTGGGACCCAGAGCGGTGCCGGCAGTCAGCTGGTTAATTCATACTATGCAATCAGCAATGGTGGGCTAAAAGGTGTTGGTCTGGGCAATGGTGTTCAAAAAATGGGCTATCTGCCAGAGCCTAATACCGATTTTATCCTATCAGTTGTCAGCGAGGAGCTTGGCTTTATTGGTGTATTTTTGATCCTGGCGCTTTTGGCGGTCATCATCTGCCAGATCATTCGGATTGGGGTCCGCTCTGACAATATGTATGAGGGACTGCTCTGCTATGGAGTGGGTACTTTTATTGCCGTTGAAGCTGCAATTAACGTTGGTGGGGTTACTGGTCTGCTGCCGATTACGGGGGTAACGTTTCCATTTATCAGTTATGGGGGATCCAGTATGCTTGCGTTAAGCATTGCGCTTGGTTTGGCGATGAATGTCAGCATTCGGCAAAAGCTGCGGCGTAAAAACCAGCGGCGCCTACAGGCAATTAGACAAAGGGGGATCGGGTAATGAGCTTTAAGATTCGTCCCCGGCGCGGCTTGATTGTCTACCTGAACAGCATGAAGACGGTCAAGTCGCTGCGGCGGTATGGTCATGTTCAATATTCATCGCGCCGGATGCATTACGTGGTTTTGTACGTTGATGAAGAAAATATTGCCAATACAATTGAAAAATTGCGGCAGCTGCGTAATGTCAGAAAAGTAATGCAGTCACACTGGCCGGAAATTGATCCTGAATTGACCGATCTGGAAGTGACGGGACTGTACAAAAAACATGATGAGGATGAAAAAGAATGAGAATTATTTCAGGCGAGTTTCGTGGACGGCGCTTGAATGCCGTACCTGGAATGGCAACGCGACCAACGACTGATAAGGTCAAAGAGTCGCTGTTTAATATTATCGGCCCCTATTTTGAAGGCGGGACCAGTATAGATCTATATGGCGGCAGCGGTGGGCTGAGTATTGAAGCCGTTTCGCGGGGAATCGATCATGCGACCTTGATTGATCGGCAGTATGCAGCCATCAAAACCATCAAAAAAAATATTGAGGTTACCAAGCACCCTGAGCGTTTCAGTGTTTATAAACAGGATGCCGAAAAAGCCCTGCATTTTTTGAGTCGGCAAACACAGCATTTTGATTTGGTCTTTTTGGATCCGCCATATGCCAAGCAGCATATTATTGATGATCTGGAAAAAATGGTTGACTTGAATCTATTGAACGATCAAGCTTTAATCGTAGCTGAGACCAATCAAGAAGCTCAGCTGCCGACTGAGAATTGGGGCAGCTTTGAGTTTTTGCGACAGCAGACTTATGGTATTACGGTATTGACGATTTATCGTTTTAGAAAGGATGAAGCCTAATGAAGATTGCACTTTTTCCCGGGTCATTTGATCCACTGACTCTGGGCCACTTAGATCTTATTCGTCGCGGCAGCGCGCTGTTTGATCAGCTGGCGGTTGCAGTAATGAGCAATGATTCCAAAAAGCCGCTGTTTACGGTTGAGGAACGCGTTGCCCAGGTTAAAGAAGCAGTAGCCGGACTTTCCAATGTTTCGGTAATCACGGCTGAGGGCTTGACCGTTGATCTGATGAACAAGATTGGCGCCGACTATTTGATGCGTGGACTGCGTAACGTTACTGATTTTCAATACGAACGCGATATTGCAGCGATGAATCAGTTTTTAGACGATCAGGCAGAAACGATTTTCTTTTTAGCTGATCCTAAATATCAGCATCTCTCCAGCAGCCTTTTAAAGGAGACCGCCGCAGCTGGTGGCGATATTTCTGCTTATTTGCCAGGCAATATCAATAAGGCTTTGGAGAAACGGCTGCGGGAACAAAAACTGGAGCAGGTAAAAGAACAAAATGAGCAGACAAGATAAGCAGATTCTCAAGCGGATTGCGGGGGTTCTGGCCGCGGTTTTGTTTGTTGGCTGGTTTTTGTTCTGGCCACTGAACTATTATATTGAGACGCCGGGGACCGCCGATAATCTAAAATCATATGTAACGGTTAAGGGGCATCCAGATAAGCACAAGGGAAGCTATATGATTACCTCCGTCTACTTGCAGCAGGCCCGTCCCGCAACCTATATCTGGGCCCATTTTGATCCGCAGGCAACGATTGAGAAGGCTTCTGACGTTACGGGCGGTCAAAGCGGTGCCACTTATAACAAAGTACAAAATTTTTATATGAAGAGTGCCATCAATGAGGCGATTGCCGTTGCCTACAAGGCTGCTCATCAGGAATACACCAAGCAGTATCTAGGGATTTACGTTCTCGAGGTTGAAAAGCAATCCAAGTTCAAAAATGATCTAAAGGTTGGCGACACGATCACCGAGGTTGACGGCAGGCATTTTGATACTGCTCAAGGCTATCAAAAATACATTGCCAATCAGAAAGTAGGTCAAGACCTTACGATTACCTACCTGCACAACGGCAAAAAGCATCAGACAACGCACAAGCTGATCAAGATAATGGGCGATCGTGCCGGCATTGGAATTTTACTGACTGACAACGTCAAGATTCATACCAAGATTCCCGTGAAGGTTGATCCAGGACAATTGGGCGGACCATCCGGCGGCTTGATGTTCAGTCTGCAGATCTATCAGCAGGTATCTGGCGAGAATCTACGGCATGGCCGCAAAATCGCTGGGACGGGAACGATTGCCCCAGATGGATCGGTTGGTGAGATTGGCGGCATCGATAAGAAGGTCATTGCCGCTCATAAAGCCGGCGCGACGATTTTCTTCGCTCCTTACGTCAAGCCAACCAAAACAATCCTTAAATATGAAGAAGGCCATCAGACCAACTACCAATTGGCTAAAAAGACGGCCAAAAAGTATGCGCCAGGGATGAAGGTCGTACCGGTCAAGAGCTTCAATGACGCTGTTGAGTATCTGAGAACTCATCAATAAAGAAATAATGTGAAAGTCGGAAATTTTAAGAATTTTCGGCTTTTTTAATGCAAATAAGTCTTTTTGGCATAAAGCATATTGAGGGGGTGAAAAAATGCAGTGGCAAGAATTTTGGGAGCTGCACCGCAAGACGATTTTGATCGTTTTAGGTGGGGTGGCACTGCTGATCGGTGGCTGGCTGTATTCCAGACCGACGCCAGCCAATCCAACTTTTGCCACGGCTGTCAGCACCAAGCCGGCAGCTGTTGATAAAAGCAAGGCAGCGACAACGCCTGCCAAAGTCTGTGTTGATGTAAAAGGAGCGGTCAATAGGCCGGGAGTATACACGCTGGGAAAAAATGCCCGGGTTCAAGAAGCGATTGCAGCAGCGGGAGGCGTCCATACCGATGCCGACATGCGCCAGGTCAACTTGGCTAAGCAGCTGCAGGATCAGCAGGTAGTCTATGTTCCAGCTCAAGGAGAACAGCTGCCAGGCGGTTTGACGACAGGGATGGCAGCTGATCAAACTGGGCCGAGTACTTCGACTGGGGGACAGGATACGCCCAAGATTAATCTTAATCAGGCCAGCAAGGAAGAATTATGTCAGATTAACGGAATTGGCGATAAAAAAGCTGATATGATCATCCAGTATCGGCAGCAGCATGGACCATTTAAAAGCATCGATGAGCTGAAAAACGTCGATGGCTTTGGTGATAAGACGGTTGCCAAGCTAAAAGACCAAGTGGCGGTTTAAAATTGACGTTGGTGTTGAGATTGAATCTGGTATACTGGTTAGCAGAACAAAAAAGAGGATGATAAAAGTGGAACATAGAATTGATTGGGATCAGTATTTTATGATGCAGGCGGCCTTACTGGCTTCCCGCAGTACTTGCCAGCGACTGTCGGTTGGAGCCGTCTTGGTTCGTGACAAGCGGATTATCGCTGGCGGATACAATGGCTCGGTTTCAGGCGATGATCATTGTCTGGACGCGGGCTGCTATTTACGTGACGGTCATTGCGTGCGGACGATTCATGCTGAAATGAATGCAATTCTGCAATGTGCCAAGTTTGGTGCCTCAACGGATGGCGCCAGCCTTTATGTCACCGATTTTCCTTGCCTGCAGTGCACTAAGAGTCTTTTACAGGCTGGAATCAAAGAGATCAATTATATCCGCAATTATCATAACGACGACTATGCAATGAAGCTGATTCGCTTGAAACATGTCGCTTTACACCAGATCAAGCTTGATACCAACATTTTGGAAGAAGCCCATTTGGACCAGTACATCAATCCGCAAAAGCCATTTAAGGATTGATTGATTCACGGTGGCTTTTTCCTGCCCTAACCGCTGCTTTGGTTACCGGGATTATCCTGGGCAGTCAGCTGTGGCTGTGTCTGCTGCTGCTCTATTTGCTGTTTCGCGTTTGGACGCTGCATGATTTTACAACGATCAAGCTGGTGCTTTTAGCTGGTTTGACGACGATCCTGATTTGCGGCTATGCGCTTTATAATGCTCGGACTAAGCCGCTGACAACGCCGCAGCCGATTGAATGCAATTTTAAGGTACTGCCTGATCAGATCGTAGTTAATGGCAATTTAGTTCAGATGCAGGGAACCAATCTGAATTCAGGCGAGCGTGAATCAGTGGTCCTAAGACTGCGTTCTTCACAAGAAAAGGCGGCGCTGGTTCACAACCAAGCCGTGCTGCTTTGGCAGATCAAAGGCCAAGAGCAGCCAATCGTCGGTCCGACCAATTTTGGCCAGTTTGACTACCAAAAGTACCAGTGGCGACATCATATCTATAATGAGATTCGGGCACAAAAATGGCGTTGGCAGCCGCAAAAACCGCATACGCTGATTGAACGCTGTCATTGTCTAAGAATTGGTCTGCATCAGTATTTTCAGACGCTGCCCTCGCCGCTGAGCGAGTATTGCGATAGTCTGATCATTGGCCTTAATACCTTTAAGACCACGCAGCTGTTGAGTTCAGTCAAAAAACTGGGTGTGATTCATCTATTTTGCATCTCAGGCATGCACGTGGTTTTATTGATTGCAATTTTAAGAGGACTTTTGATCCGGTTGCGGTTTAATATTGAAACGATCGACTGGCTTTTAATTGCTCTGCTGCCGTTTTATCTGATTATTGGCGGTGGTGCGGCTAGTCTGATTCGAGCATCGATTATGGCTGAAGTGCGCCTTTTGAGTCACCGGCTGCGCTTTTCAAGAGTTGATGCCTGGTCGATCAGCCTAGTGATCGGCATTCTGCTTGATCCATACGTTTTGTTGACGCTTGGCGGACAGCTGAGCTATTTGATGTCTTTGCTGATGCCGTTGTCGCTAAGAAACGTTTCGGATCTAAAAAGAGCATTTTGGCTGAATCTGGTCAGTCTGCCCAGCCTGTTTCATTATATTTATGAGGTACACTTATTAAGCACGCTGGTCAGCTGGCTTCTGATACCATTATTCGGCACAGTGCTGTTTCCGCTTACGCTGCTGGCGGCTCTGACTGCCAGCTGGCTGCCGCTTTTGGCATACAGCTTTAATCAAATGCTGAAGCTGCTGCATCGGATTTTGGACCAATTGGCTGCTGGGCCAGGCATGCTGGTGTTTGGTCAACTATCTTCACCTGGGGCTATTATAATTCTGCTTTTGACTTTGTGGCTGTTGGCAGAGCCAGCTAAAAAAAGCAGCTGGTATATTTTGGCTGCTGCTTATTGTGTGGCTTTTATGTCGATTCATCTAGCGCCAGCTGGTGAGGTGACGTTTGTAGATATTGGTCAGGGCGACTGTGCGATTGTGCGGACGCCGTTTAACCGCCAAGTAGTGATGATTGATACGGGTGGTCGACTGCAGTATCGTCTGCCGCAATGGGCCAAGAGTCAGACGACCAGCGATATGGCAGCCAGAACTTCGATCAGCTATTTAAAGAGTCGTGGCATCACGCGACTTGATGCTATTTGTCTAAGCCACAGCGATGCTGATCATATCGGCTATCTGCCAACCGTACTCAAATCAATGCACGTAAAAGAGGTGCTGGTCCCCAGTGGAATGGAGCGTAATCCGAAATTCAAGCGCCTAGTCACCCAGCCGCTTAAAGTCATACCGGTGCGAGCCGATCATCAGCCCAATGATCTGCCCTTAAAGGTGCTGCATCCCTTTAAATCTGGGACGGGCAAAAATGAAGACTCAATGGTGCTGGCAGGACGCTTTGGATCACTTGACTTTGTTTTTACCGGTGATCTGGATCGCAAAGGAGAACGGGCCGTTATTGATCGCTATTCACAGCTGAGAGCCGACGTTCTGAAATTAAGCCACCATGGCAGCCGGACTGGTAGCGATCCTAAATTTCTAAGCCGTCTGCAGCCGCATTACGGTATCATCTCAGCCGGTCGCTTTAATCGCTATGGTCATCCTAATTCCGTGACGATAAAAAATCTGCGGCGTTTGGGGATTACGCCGGTTTCGACTCAGCAGTATGGGATGATCAGCTATTGTTACTATCAAAATCAAGGATACTGGAAAACCAGACTAAAAGGGGATGAATTAAAATGGATGTTGCCACCTTACGCCAACAGCTAAGCAGCCAGACGCCGGCAATGATCTATGTAATATTGGGAACGCAAGGAATTTTGCAGCAGCAGGCGCGTGATGCTTTTATGAATCTGATTCCTGAAGCAGAGCGGGTGATGAACGTTGGCAGCTACGATATGGAGACGACGCCGCTTTCGGTTGCGCTTGATGATGCAATGTCGGCACCTTTTTTTGGCGAACGGCGCTTGGTTTTGATCAACAAGCCATATTTTTTAACGGGTAATCCTGCCAAGGTCAAGGTCAATCATGACTTAGACGCATTTAAAAACTATCTGGAGCATCCTGAGCCGTCAACGGTACTGGTATTAATGGCACCTTATGAAAAACTTGACAATCGCAAGGGACTGGTCAAAGAACTGAAAAAAGTCGCAGTTGAGGTCAGTGCGGCGCCTTTAAGCGAACAGGATGCCCGCCATCAGGTTGAACAAAAGCTCTTAGGTGACGGTTACCGCTTGGAAAACGGTGCGATGGATGAACTAATCAGACGTACCAATGCCGATTATGGCTTGATGATGGGGAACGTTGAGAAACTAGAGCTTTTGGCATACCAAAGCAAACGCATCAAACGCGATGACGTGATGGGGCTGGTACCACAGTCATTGGATGAGAACGTCTTTGATCTGATTACGGCAGTCTTAAAAAGAGACCAGGCCAAGGCGTTGGATATCTACCAGCAGCTTTTGGAAACCAATCACGAGCCGCTGCAGCTGAATGCACTGTTGGTCAGTCAGTTTCGACTGCTGATTCAGATTAAGGTATTGAGCAAGCGGGGGCTGAGCCAGGGAACGCTGGCCAGTCGGCTTAAAGTGCATCCATACCGGGTTAAGCTTGGTATGCAGACGGCGCGTCGCTTCCAAATGAATGATTTGGTAAGAGCCTATTTAGGTCTTATTCGCTGTGAAAAAGCCTTAAAAACGACTTCGCGCGAGCCAGAACTGCTGTTTCAGCTGTTTATGCTGCAGTTTGCTAAAAAAGCTGGGTAAAACAAAAAACCGATGCCGTTGAGACATCGGTTTTTTGTTTTATTTAAGCACTACTTGTTGTAACGAGCCGTCAGACGGGACTTGTCACGAGCAGCCTTGTTTGCCTTGATCAGGCCCTTGGAGTGGGCACGGTCAATAGCGGAAATAGCTGCCTTGTACAGGTCGTCAAGGTTTTCGGCGCCGGCTACCTTAGCCTTGTCGAACTTCTTAACAGCCGTGCGCATTTCGCTCATTTGGGAAGCGTTGCGTGCTTGGGCCTTTTCGCTGGTCCGTACACGTTCGATTGCTGATTTGATGATTGGCATGAATTTCACCTCCGTTAACCCGGTTTAATTAGTTGACCAGAATTTTTCAACATTTGTCATTATACAAAAGTCAGTTGGCGATTGCAATAGTCTTAGTCCTATCGTTTGAAAAAAGGCTTTGTTGGTTGCAATTTTGCTCAGAATCCGTTATATTATCAAAGGCTGCTAAAAACGGCCCATGCCTCTTCTCGGTTCAGCGATCCTCACCGACGCTCTACCTAGAACTCGGCGCATTAAAATTTGAAAGGTGGGAATAGCAACATGGCTATCTCTAAAGAACGCAAAAACGAAATCATCAAGGAATACGCTACGCACGAAGGCGACACGGGTTCAACTCAAGTTCAAGTTGCCGTATTGACTGCTGACATCAACGAACTGAACAACCACCTGCGTACGCACAAGCATGACTACCATTCACAACGTGGTCTGATGAAGAAGATCGGTCACCGTCGTAACCTGCTGGCTTACCTGCGTCGTACTGACCTGCAAGCTTACCGTGAACTGATCAAGCGTCTGGGCCTGCGTCGTTAATTCTAACGTCTGCTCAGATCTTAAGTCTCGACAAATGTCGGGGCTTTTTTTGTTGCTCTTTTTAATTAAAATTTTTCATGGATAGAATGGTTAATTATCAATCTGTGTTGATTCTGTGGTAAGATGAATAACAGCAATTATGAACGAATAAATTGCCATGAGCCGTCCAGGACCGTGGCGCGTTTAAATACAATCATAAAGGAGCAAACATGAGCAAGATTAAGATTACGCCTTTTGGGGGCGTGCACGAAAACGGCAAAAACATGTATGCCGTCGAGGTTGACGAACAGATTTTTATTTTGGACTGCGGTTTAAAATATCCGGAAAACGAACTGATGGGAATTGATGTGGTCGTACCGGACTGGTCATTTTTAAAGGACAGTGCCGATCGCATCGTCGGGGTCTTTTTAACCCAGGGCCATGCCGATGCAATTGGTGGGTTGCCGTATTTCCTGGCTGATTTTAACGTACCGGTATTTGGGAGCGAATTGACGATTGCCCTGGCTAAGCTGGCCGTTAAAGACAGTGCCGACAAGAAAGTCAAAAAATTCAATGACTTCCATGTTGTTGATGCTGCTACTGAAATCGACTTCAACGACGTTACGGTTTCATTCTTTAAGACCACGCACTCGATTCCTGATACCATGGGGATTGTTTTGCAGACGCCAGAAGGCAACATTGTCTATACCGGTGACTTTAAGTTTGATCAAACGGCTGCTGAAGGCTATCGGACCGACTTGGCTCGGCTTGCTCAGATTGGCCAGCAGGGAGTCTTGCTTTTGCTGTCTGATTCGGCCGGTTCTGGGATT
The DNA here is from genome assembly GCF_013423865.1 of Limosilactobacillus mucosae. Lineage (NCBI taxonomy): Bacteria > Bacillati > Bacillota > Bacilli > Lactobacillales > Lactobacillaceae > Limosilactobacillus > Limosilactobacillus mucosae. Next base: position 633,540 of record NZ_CP058954.1, read on the forward strand.
ACCGGCATGAATACCAAGGAAAAAGATATTGCAGCCTACATTCAAGATACTTTTGAAGCTGCTCCAGGACGCGTGGTGGTTGCCAGCGTAGCCTCAAATATTATGCGCGTTCAGCAGATTTTAAACGCGGCAGCGGCAACGGGACGCAAGGTGATTCTTTCCGGCCATGACCTGGAACAGATCATTGACACGGCTATGTCTCTTAATAAGCTGAAGATGCCAGAAGACGACCTGCTGATTACGCTGGAAGAAGCCAAGAAACTGCCGCCAGAGGAACTGGTTGTCTTAGAAACGGGCAAGATGGGTGAGCCAATCAAGGCGCTGCAGCAGATTGCCAATGGCGACAATAAAAACATCACGCTAAACGAGAACGACCTGGTTTTTGTTACGACGACGCCATCGTACGCGATGGAAACAACGGTGCAAAAGACTGAGGACATGCTTTACCGGACTGGTGCCAGCGTCAAGTTTATTGCGGCTGATCTGAATCCATCCGGTCATGCCAACCAAAATGATGAGCAGCTGATGCTTAACTTTATGCGGCCACAATGGTTTATGCCGATTCAAGGGGAATATCGCCTGCTTGATCAGCATGCCATTTTAGCTGAAGAAGTTGGCATTCCGGCTGACCACATCTTTTTGACTAATAAGGGTGATGTCTTGACCTATGAAGACGGGGCATTTCATTTAGGGGCCCACGTTGAGGTTGGCAATACCATGATTGATGGTACCGGGGTTGGTGATATCGGCAATATCGTGCTGCGTGATCGCCGCGTATTGTCCGAGGACGGCATCTTTGTAGTCGTGGCAACGATTGACCGTAAAAAGAAGAAGATCGTGGCGCGGCCGCAGATTACCTCGCGCGGTTTTGTTTTCGTTAAGACCAACCGGCAGCTGATGAAGCAAAGTGCCGATCTGGTTGAAAAAGTCGTGCAGGAAAACCTTGATCAAAAAGAGTTTGACTGGACGCATCTTAAATCTGACGTGCGCGAAAAGCTGAATCGTTTCCTCTTCAATCAAACGAAGCGTCATCCGGTAATTTTGCCGGTGATCATGGAAATCAATCAGCATCCAAAGCGCAAAAATCACTCTAAAAAGACTAATGATAAGGCCAATGAAGAATCAACGGCCAAAAAGACTGTCGCTAAGCGTCGCGGACGAGGCCGCGGAGCCAAGCGTCAGCGTAAGACCGAAGCCAAGGCAGGCAAATAATCAGCAGCGTGAGCATCAGCCAATGCTCGCGCTGTTTGACTTTTAGAAAGGAATTTTAAGACTATGACGCCTTTACAACAAGAGCAGTTTCATCAAGCAGATCAGTTGCTTGACCAGCAGCACTATCATGAGGCCGCCCAACGGTTTGCCGCTTTGTATGAAGAGGTTGACGAGTTTGCTATTAATCGCCAGCTGGTAAGAGCATTATATGAAGATCAGCAGTATGCTGAGGCCGCTTTTTATGCAATTGAGCATCTCAATGACTATGTGACTTCTAAAGAGCTGATGCAGCTATTGATCAACGTTGAGCTGCATGCCCAAGCGTTTATTGACGTGCGCGTGCAGCTGAATGCTCTGCCAAAATGGCATGATGAGTTTATTGGTCAGGTCGAGCAGGCCGAAAATGAGTTTGCCGCTCACTATCAGACGACGCTGAACAGTCAGCTAAAACAGTTCTACCACTTGGGCGATGGCAGTTTTAGCGAACAGCAGCGTCGTTTTAGAGCTGCCAGTCACCTGCCGCTTAAGCAGTATCTGATTGGGGCCAAGTTTCTGGTTCGTGATCCGTTTGTCAATCCGTTGATCAGATCAAGTCTGATGCAAATATTGCAGCGATTGCATCTTACGGGAAAGATTGATATCTATTGGCTGGATGAACGAGAGCATTTGATTGATCTGGCAAAACTGTCGGATGTTGAAGCGATACCGGTTGTTTCACAGGTTGAAGAAATGATCAAACGAGATTTCAGCCAGCAGGATCCATTGTCATATCAGATGTTTGACCAAGAGTTTCGCCTGCAGCTGGCCTTTTTATATCCCCTGGTTGAATTGGCGATTCCTGATGCAGGCGCTTGGTATCAGGCTTTGACGGCTTATTCTAAAAGTACTGATCAGGATCAGGACGTTATTTTGGCTAAGCAGTGGCAGAATCAGATTGCACGTCTGGCTCAGCAACTAGGCATGCATTAAAAAGTTTCGGTTAAATTCATTTACAAATCAGGGGAGAGCTGATATTATAATTAAGAATTCTTTCGGAAAACCGGTTTTTAAACTTTTAATTGGCTCCCGGAAGTAGTACAATTTTCATTAAGGGTGTGTCAGACAATGTTTTGGTTGTCTGGCATTATACTTGTAATTTATCAGGAGGATTTCATTAATGGCTGAAAAAGAACATTATGAACGTACTAAACCCCATGTAAACATTGGTACTATTGGCCACGTTGACCATGGTAAGACTACTCTGACTGCTGCTATCACGAAGGTTCTGGCAGAAAAGGGTCTGGCAAAGGCTGAAGACTACGCTGATATCGACAACGCTCCAGAAGAAAAGGAACGTGGTATCACTATCAACACGGCCCACGTTGAATACGAAACGGAAACGCGTCACTACGCACACATCGATGCCCCTGGCCACGCCGACTACGTTAAGAACATGATCACTGGTGCCGCACAAATGGATGGTGCTATCCTGGTTGTTGCTGCTACTGACGGTCCTATGCCACAAACTCGTGAACACATTCTGTTGGCTCGTCAAGTTGGTGTTCAATACATCGTTGTATTCCTGAACAAGACTGACTTGGTTGACGACGACGAACTGGTTGACTTGGTTGAAATGGAAGTTCGCGACCTGCTGAGCGAATACGATTTCCCTGGCGATGACATTCCAGTTGTTCGTGGTTCTGCTTTGAAGGCTCTGGAAGGTGACCCTGAACAAGAAAAGGTTATCCTGCACCTGATGGATGTTATCGACGAATACATCCCAACTCCAAAGCGTCCTACTGACAAGCCATTCATGCTGCCAATCGAAGACGTCTTCACTATCACTGGTCGTGGTACTGTTGTTTCCGGTCGTATTGACCGTGGTACCGTTAAGGTCGGCGACGAAGTTGAAATCGTTGGTCTGAAGGACGAAATCCTGAAGTCTACTGTTACGGGTGTTGAAATGTTCCACAAGACGCTGGACCTTGGTGAAGCCGGGGACAACGTTGGTGTTCTGCTGCGTGGTATCGGCCACGACCAAGTAGAACGTGGTCAAGTTCTGGCACAACCAGGCTCCATCCAAACGCACAAGAACTTCAAGGGTGAAGTCTACGTTATGACGAAGGAAGAAGGGGGCCGTCACACGCCATTCTTCTCCAACTACCGTCCACAATTCTACTTCCACACTACTGACGTTACGGGTACGATCGAACTGCCAGATGGTGTAGAAATGGTTATGCCTGGGGACAACGTTACGTTCACTGTTTCCCTGCAAAAGCCAGTTGCCATTGAAAAGGGTCTGAAGTTCACGATTCGTGAAGGTGGCCACACTGTTGGTGCCGGTGTCGTTTCTGACATCCTGGACTAATTTCAAATTAGTGCAATTAATCAAAGAGCAAGCAGATTTCTGCTTGCTCTTTTTTTGGATCTTTGTCAAATCAGATTGGTGAAGATCAATTCCCTGCTTCAAAAATGAAGTGGGGAATTTTTTTAGGTACGGATACAGTCAAAGCGCCGCAAAAGAAAGACTGAAATCACTGATATAAATAGCTGCTAAAAATAAAGGCAATGACATTCAGTCAGAGATGGATTGATTAGCTGCAGCTAGGAAAACAATTGAAAATCATTTTTGATTTATTATTACCAGGCTTGCACATTGATGGCCAGGTTTTTTAAAATTTCCGAACAATCGCATTTAAACCCTTTTACAAAAGCCAATTTAAAAATCAAATGCGAACATTCGTAATTTTATCGTTTTAATCTATTGCAAAAATCCGAAAATTGTTGCATAATCAAATCTTGTTTGTTGGATTAAATGCATAGGAGATGAATTTTAATGGGTCAAAGCACGAATAACTCGCCTGCTTCTACCAATATTTTAGAGAAATGGTTTCATTTAAGCGAGCAGGGCACGACGATCAAGCGTGAGCTGCTCGCGGGTTTGACGACTTTTGTTTCAATGGCCTACATTCTGTTTGTCAATCCCAGCGTCTTGGGAATGGCCGGCATGAATAAGGGCGCGGTTTTTACGGCAACGGCATTATCTGCAATTATCGGCTGTTTATTGATGGCATTTTTAGCCAATTATCCGATTGCCATTGCGCCTGGTCTTGGTGATAACGCGTTCTTTACATACTCGGTGGTTCTGGCAATGGGGATCTCATGGCAGACCGCGATGGCTGGTGTTTTTGTAGCATCGGTAATCTTTACGATCCTTTCTTTGATGAAGGTGCGTGAAGCCGTAATCAACGCGATTCCGCATGATTTGAAACTGGCCATTGCGGCTGGGATTGGTCTGTTCATTGCTTTTGTTGGACTGCAGGGCGGTGGCCTGGTCGTTGCCAGCAAGAGCTCATTGGTTCAATTAGGTTCACTGACGGTACCAACGACCTGGCTGACGATCTTTGGGGTCTTAGCGATTGCACTGTTGATGGCTAAACGAGTTCCTGGATCAATCTTTATCGGGATGATTCTGACGACGCTATTGGGCTTGTTTACGGGCCTGATTAAGATGCCTGCTCATATTATTTCGTTAGCTCCTTCCATGAAGCCAACTTTTGGCGTGGCGCTGACCAACCTGGGTAAGGTTAATACGCCGCAGATGTGGGCCGTGGTGCTGATCTTCCTTTTGGTGGCATTCTTTGACACGGCCGGAACACTGGTGGGTTTGGCACAACAGGCTGGTTTAATGAAAAACGACCGGATGCCGCGGATTGGCCAGGCTTTGATGGCAGATTCAATTTCCATGCTGAGTGGTTCGGTAATGGGGACTACGCCAACGGCTGCCTACGTTGAATCATCGGCTGGGATTGCAGTTGGTGGTCGAACAGGATTGACTGCGTTGACGGTCGGCGTTTTGTTTGCTTTCAGTCTGCTGTTCAGTCCGCTGCTGACGGTGGTTACGACCCAGGTTACGGCACCTGCACTGATTATTGTTGGTTCGCTGATGGCCAGTTCATTGGCGGGTATCGATTGGCTTCATTTTGAAATTGCCTTTCCAGCATTCATGGTGGTTGCCGGTATGCCTTTGACCTACAATATTTCTTACGGGATTGCGTTTGGCTTTATTCTCTACCCGCTGACGATGACGGTTGCAGGACGGCGCAAAGAAATCAATTGGATCATGTGGACATTGCTCTTTGTCTTCATCTTGATGCTGTACGTCTTAAACGTATTACCATAACGACTATTAGAATGGCTCGATCGAAAGCGGTCGTGCCTTTTTTATAATATTTTGACAGAAATGAAAGAGGCTTCAGTCATGATAAAAAAAACAGAACTAAAACACTTGATTGATGTGGCAGCTGGTCGCGTGCCAGCTGACGTAGTGATTAGAAACGCGCAGATTGTGGATGTCTTTTTAGGAACCATTCGGCGAGGCGACGTGGCCTTGGCAGCTGGTTATATTGCTGGAATCGGTGAGCGTTATGAAGGACAGCAGGTGGTTGATCTGGCCGGGCGCTTCTTGCTGCCAGGGTTGATTGATGCTCACATTCATGTGGAATCTTCCTATGTTTCGCCGGAAGAATTCAGTCGGATTTTTGTCCCATGCGGAACGACAACTGCTTTATGCGATCCGCATGAAATTGTCAATGTTGCCGGTTTAAAAGGCTTGGAATACATGGAGCAGGCTGCCAAACTGGCAAAAATGGATATTCGTTACTTGATGCCTTCTTGCGTGCCTTCGACTCCTTTTGAGCATGCCGGCGCCAATCTTAGTGCTTTGGATATGGAACCGGCGCTAAAAAATGGTACCGTGGATGGCTTGGCTGAATTAATGAATTATGTCGGCGTCGTCAATAATGATGATAAGATGATTGACGAGGTTATGCTGGCCAAAAAGTATCATCGGCGGATCGATGGTCATGCGCCGCAAGTCTTTGGCAAACTGCTGAATGCCTATGCGGCCGCGGGCGTAGCTAATGATCATGAATGCTCAACGGTTCAAGAAGCCAAAGATCGTCTGGCTTGCGGGATGTATGTTCTGCTTCGGCAAGGAACTACTGAACATGATCTGAAAAATCTCTTGCCGGTCGTAAACCCGCAAACTGCTCGCCATTGTCTTTTGGCTGGCGATGACGTCCAAGCTGTTACGGCAATGACTTTGGGCCATCTGGATAATAGTATTCGCATCTGTATTGAACAAGGTCTTTCACCAATTACGGCTATTCAGATGGCAACGCTGAACGCAGCTGAATACTGCGGGTTAAATGATCGAGGCGCCATTGCCCCCGGCAGACGAGCTGATTTAGTAGTCGTAGACGATTTGAGAAGTTTTCATGTGGAACAGACTTGGATCAAAGGCGAAAAGGTGGCTCAAGCTGGCCAGTATCTGCCAAAGGTTCAGCGCTATCCAATTGATGCGGTGGCAGCCTCGATGCACGTTAAGCCGTTAGCCAGCGATTGTTTTAAGCTGCATCTGACTGGCAAAGCGGTGCGGACGATTGAGGTGATTCCGGGGGAGGTCTTGACTGATGAAGCAATCCGTCAAGTCAGTCATGATGAAACCGGTGATTTTGTCTACGATCCAAGTCAAGATGTGGTTAAATTAGCAGTTATTGAGCGTCATCACGCCACCGGCAAAATGTGTACGGCACTGGTCAGCGGATATGGCATCAAGCATGGCGCGATTGCCATCTCAATCGGTCATGACTCTCACAATATCATGACAGCCGGGGTCAGTGATTCTGAGATGCTGGCAGCTGTTGCTGAACTGATCAAACAGGGCGGCGGCGTTGTCATGGTAAAAGATCAAAAGCCAATTGCCCGCATGGCGCTGCCGATTGCTGGTTTGATGAGTGATCAGCCGGCTGAACAGGTCGTGGCGGCCCAAAATCAGATCAATCAGACTGCTCACCAAGAGCTGGGAATTCCAGAAAATATTGATCCAGTCATGTCACTGAGCTTTTTGCCATTGGCAGTAATTCCAAAATTGAAATTGACGGATGAGGGGCTCTTTGACGTTGCCAATGGTCGGTTTGTCACGCTCGAAGTCGATGATCAGGCTTAAATTGGCGATAATTAATGCGAATAGTTGAAATCCAGGGCACTGTACGGTAAACTATTAAAGTATGTACGGGTCGCTGTCATTTGTGATATGAGCAGCGACCAGTTGAAAACTGCAAGTTATTGGAGGAAATGAAATGTCAGCAAAATGGGAACGCGACAGCGAAGCCAGCAAAGGGACATTAACTTTTGAAATCGACGTTGAAACGGCTAAGAAGGGTATTGACCAAGCCTTTAAGCGTACGCAAAAACGGATCACGGTTCCTGGTTTCCGTAAGGGCCACGTGCCACGTCAACTGTTTAACCAAATGTACGGTGAAGAAGCTCTGTACCAAGATGCTTTAAACATCGTGCTGCCAAAGGCTTACGAAGATGCTGTTAAAGAAACCGGTATCGAACCAGTTGACCAACCACAAATCGATGTTAAGAGTCTGGAAAAGGGTCAGCCATGGGTACTGACTGCCGAAGTTGCCGTTAAGCCAGAAGTTAAGCTGGGCGACTACAAGGGTATGGAAGTTCCAGCTCAAGACACGACGGTTTCCGACAAGGAAGTTGAAGACGAATTGGAATCCAAGCGTCAACAACAAGCTGAACTGGTTCTGAAGGAAGACCAACCAGCTGAAAACGGCGACACGGTCGTTATCGACTACGTAGGTTCCGTTGATGGCGAAAAGTTTGACGGCGGCTCTGCTGACAACTACTCGCTGGAACTGGGCTCAGGCGCCTTTATCCCAGGATTTGAAGACCAACTGGTTGGCCACAAGTCTGGCGAAGACGTTGAAGTTAAGGTAACCTTCCCTGAAGAATACCATGCACAAGACCTGGCCGGTAAAGAAGCCGTCTTTGAAGTCAAGCTGCACGAAGTTAAGGAAAAGCAACTGCCAGAAATGGACGACGAATTTGCCAAGGACGTTGACGAAGACGTTGACACGCTTGACGAATTGAAGGAAAAGACGAAGAAGCAGCTGCAAGAACAAAAAGAAGACGCTGCTCACGCTGCCATTGAAGATGCTGCTATTGAAGCTGCCGTTAACAACGCTGAAACGGAAGAAATTCCACAAGCAATGCTGGACGACGACACGGACCGTCAAGTACAACAATACCTGATGGGCATGCAGCAACAAGGCATCAATCCTAAGATGTACTTCCAAATCACTGGTACTACTGAAGACGACCTGCGCAAGCAATTCGCCAACGATGCTGCTAAGCGGGTTAAGACCAACCTGGTTCTGGAAGCAATCGTTAAGGATGCCAACCTGGAAGCAACCGATGAAGACATCGATGCTGAAATCAAGGACCTGGCTGCTCAATACGGTATGGAAGAAGATGCCGTTAAGAAGGCTCTGTCCAAGGATATGCTGAGTCACGACATTCAAATCAAGAAGGCCGTTGACCTGGTTACGGATTCTGCTAAGCAAGTTGAATCCAAGGACGCAGAAGAAGACAAGTAATCTTTGAAATTGCGTTAAAAACAGCTGCGATCAGCACTGTTAAAACAACATAGGGGCCCAGCGTTCGGTTATCCGGGTGCTGGGCCCTGTTGTCGTACTGAGTCGATCATTTTTTATTTAAGCCTACCTGTCGTATCGATGATGGTTTGAATTATTCGAAATTTGGCCGACAGTTTGGTATGATAAACACAATCATTTTAAGAGGAGGACGCAAGATGTTTGAAGATACCAGTGGCATGGATGCCGTGCACTGTTCTTTTTGTGGCAAGTCGCAAGACGAAGTAAAAAAGATCGTTGCCGGTCCTGGCGTCTACATTTGCAACGAGTGTGTCGATCTTTGCCAGCAGATTATTGAACAAGAGCTGGCCGAAGATCACGCTAATGAAACTTTCCGCGTACCAACGCCGGCCGAAATCGTCAAGGAGCTTAACGACTATGTAATCGGGCAAGACGATGCTAAAAAGACGCTGGCCGTAGCGGTATATAATCACTATAAACGGGTCAACGCCATGATGACGGGCGACAACAACGAAACTGATCTGCAGAAGAGCAACATTGCCATTATTGGGCCGACTGGTTCTGGGAAGACCTATCTGGCACAATCACTGGCAAAGATTTTGAACGTGCCATTTGCGATCGCTGATGCGACTACCTTAACTGAAGCCGGCTATGTCGGTGAGGACGTTGAAAACATCATTTTGAAGCTTTTACAGACCGCTGACTTTGATGTTGAACGAGCTGAAAAAGGCATTATCTACATTGATGAAATTGATAAGATCGCCAAAAAAGGCGAAAACGTCTCGATTACTCGTGACGTTTCCGGCGAAGGGGTTCAGCAGGCACTGCTTAAGATTCTGGAAGGCACGATTGCCAACGTTCCGCCGCAGGGTGGCCGTAAACATCCGCAACAGGAGTTTATTCAAGTTGATACCAGCAATATTTTGTTCATTGTTGGTGGGGCCTTTGATGGAATTGAAAATATTGTCAAGGAACGCCTGGGTGATAAGACGATTGGTTTTGGAACGGATACTGGCGAGCTGCAGGACGTCAACGAAAAGAACATCCTCCAACACGTCATTCCAGAAGATCTGCTTAAGTTTGGGCTGATTCCTGAGTTTATCGGCCGCTTGCCAGTTTTGACGGCGCTGCAAAAATTGGATGAAGATGATCTGGTCCGCATCTTAACGGAGCCAAAGAATGCTCTGGTCAAGCAGTATCAGGAACTGATCCGCTTGGATGGCAGTCAGCTGCAGTTTACGGATGGTGCCTTGCGGGCAATGGCTCAATTGGCAATCAAGCGAAATACTGGGGCGCGTGGACTGCGTTCGATCATTGAAGACGTAATGCGAGACGTCATGTTTGATCTGCCAAGCCGCAATGACGTTGCCAAGGTCGTAATTGACAAGCGCTGCGTGGAAAGCCATGGCGAGCCGCGTTACGTATTAAAGGACGAAAAAGCTTCATAACAGGCAGAAAGGGTCAGCAGTGACCCTTTTTTAACGGAGGAAAAACAGATTATGGAAGTTCATCACGTTGACTTAACGATCAGCGCGGTTGCTGAAGAACAGTATCCGAAGACCGACTACCCAGAGATTGCTTTGGTTGGTCGGTCGAATGTCGGCAAGTCTTCTTTGACCAATGTGTTGATCAATCGCAAAAACTTCGCTCATACCTCTAGTCAGCCCGGCAAGACACAGACGCTGAACTTTTATAACGTTGAAGATCAGCTCTTTTTTGTCGATGTCCCTGGCTATGGCTATGCCAAGGTCTCCAAAAAGCAGCGCGAAAAATTTGGCAAGATGATTGAGACTTATCTGACCACACGTCCGCAGTTAAAGGGTGTAATTGAATTGGTTGATGCCCGTCACGCACCAAGCGACGATGACGTAGCCATGTATCAGTGGTTGAAATACTACCAGGTACCGCTTTTGGTAGTCGGCACCAAGATCGATAAAGTCAAACCTAGCGCACGAACGAAATCGATCTCGCAGATTACCAAGACGCTGGGGATGACTGACACGCCACTGCAGCTTTTCTCGGCTGAGACTAAATTCGGCAAGGATGAAGTCTGGCAATGGATTGAAGCTCGCATGCACGATCAAAAATAGCAGTTTTTGATCAATCAGTCATGAATCAGCAAAAAGGGCCCCATGTCCGGAACTGACCGGATACGGGACCCTCTTGCTTTCTTATGATGCAAAACGATTATTGCTTGTTTTTGTCGTTGGCTTCTGTCTGGTCAGCCGACTTGGCCTTTTCCTTGGCTTTTTCTTTTGGATCGATTGCCAAGTCGTTGAACAGTTTTTCCAGCTTTTGATTGCGTTGTGTTACCAAACCCATGGCTGGCCCTCCTTTAATTGCTGCTTGCAAATATCCTATCACAAACTGGAAATGACGTAAATCAACTTACAGGCGATTCTTTTGCGACCAGCTGCCAGTCTGTACTAGAATTAAAGATAATTAACTAATTGGAGGCGTTCAATGACCACACAGCGAGTGGAGCATAAGCTGATGCTGCTGCCGGATAAGCCCGGATGCTATTTAATGAAAGACATCAATGGTCAGATCATCTATGTTGGCAAGGCAAAGAATCTCAAGAACCGGGTCCGCTCGTATTTTAAGAGCAGTCATACGGGGAAGGTTGCGGCAATGGTTGATCAGGTCGCGGATTTTGATATCATTACCACCGATTCTAACAAAGAGAGCTTTCTGCTTGAGATTACGCTGATTCAAAAACATCAGCCTTACTATAACATCAAGCTTAAGCGGGGAACCGGCTATCCTTACATCAAGATCACCAATGAGCGTGACCCGCGCATTGAGATTACCGGTCAGATAAAAAAAGATGGTGCCTATTATTTTGGCCCTTATCCAAACGTCTACGCAGCGGAAGAAACGCTGCACTTTATTCAAAAGGTCTATCCGCTGCGCCGCTGCCGAGGACATCAAGGACGGCCCTGCCTTTACTATCACATGGGACAGTGCCTGGGTGCCTGTTTTAAAGAAGTTCCGCGGGAAGACTATGATGCTCAGATCAAAAAAATCAAGTCGTTTCTAAATGGCAACACTGCCAGCGTCAAAAAGCAGCTGTTGGCCAAAATGAAACAGGCCAGTGCTGATCTTGAATTTGAAAGAGCGGCCGAGATTCGCGATCAATTGCACTATATCGAGGTGACGGTTGAAAAACAAAAAATCATTACCAACGATAAAACGCCGCGTGATCTGTTCAACTTTTATATGGACAAAGGCTGGCTGAGTATTCAAGTGTTCTTTATTCGCCAGGCAAGACTGATGAAACGAGAAAAGCGACTGTTTCCGGTAGTCGACACGGCAGCTGAAGAAATGACCAGCTTTATTCTGCAGTTTTATAACCGTAAAAACAATATTCTGCCTAAAGAGATTCTCTTGCCGGCCGGGCTGCCCAATCATGAAATCAGCGAGATTCTGGGCGTACCGGTGCGAACGCCGCAGCGGGGAGAAAAACGCGATCTGATGCACATGGCCTATGAAAATGCCCAATTGCAGCTGAATGAGAAATTTCGGCTGCTGGAAATGGATCAGGCTAAAACTAGCGGCGCGATGAAAGAGATTACGGATGCTTTAGGCCTTTCAGAATGTCATAAGATCGAGGCCTTTGACCACTCGCATATTCAAGGTGCCGATCCGGTCAGCGCTATGGTAGTCTTTATTGATGGCGAGCCGATCAAAAAGCTGTACCGCAAGTATAAATTGAAAACGGTAATCAATCATGCGGATGAAGCGGCCAGCACGCGCGAAGTGATTCGGCGTCGCTACAGCCGGCTACTCAAGGAAGACCAGTCACTGCCCGATCTGATCTTTATGGATGGGGGCGAGATTCAGATGGACGCGGCCCGCGATGTCTTGGAAAATGAGCTGAATCTGGCAATTCCGGTCGTGGGGATGGTCAAAAACGATAAGCATAAAACGGCTGATCTTTTATATGGTCAAGACGATCATCACGTGCATCTTGATCCGCGCAGTCAGGGATTTTATCTGGTACAGCGGATTCAAGACGAGGTGCATCGATTTGCAATTACCTTTCATCGCAGCGTGCATACCAAACATTCACTGAGTTCCCGATTGGACGAGATCAAGGGTGTGGGACCAAGAACGCGCAACAAGCTGTTAAAAGCGTACGGCTCATTGGATCGGATTGCTGATGCCAAGGTTGAGGATATCCAGGCACTAGGGATCAATCAAAAGACGGCTCAATTGATCAAAATATCTTTGCAGGGCAAGGCAGATGTGGCAAAAGGCAGCAGTCATGACTGATTTTGACGCCCGCAACATTTTTCCTTATACTAGACCTAGTAGTCACTATTTTAAGAACGGAGAATATTTTTCATGGCTAACATGTTTGTGGATCAAATAAAAATTGAAGCCCATGCCGGAAAAGGCGGTAATGGGATGGTGGCTTTTCGGCGCGAAAAGTACGTTCCCAACGGTGGTCCAGCCGGTGGCGATGGTGGTCGCGGCGGCAGCATTATTTTAAAGGTCGATCCGGGCTTGCGAACCTTGATGGACTTTCGCTACCACCGGATTTTTAAGGCTAAAAATGGCCAAAACGGGATGAGCAAGCAGATGACGGGAGCAGCCGCCTCTGATCTGGTCGTGGCCGTGCCCGAGGGAACCACGGTACGCGATCTGGATACGGGTGCGATCATGGGTGATCTGACTCAGCCTGGCCAGGAATTGGTAATTGCCAAGGGCGGTCGTGGCGGTCGCGGCAACATTCACTTTGCCTCAGCCAAAAACCCAGCACCGGAAATTGCTGAAAATGGCGAGCCGGGTGAGGACCGCTACTTGGAACTAGAATTAAAGATGCTGGCCGATGTTGGGCTGATTGGTTTTCCATCCGTGGGCAAATCAACGCTGCTTTCGGTCGTTACTGGTGCTAAGCCTAAGATTGCCGCTTATGAATTTACAACGCTGGTGCCTAATCTAGGGATGGTCATGCTGCCGGACGGTCGTGATTTTGCAATGGCTGATATGCCTGGCCTGATCGAAGGCGCGTCGAAAGGGGTTGGCCTGGGCTTGACGTTCCTGCGTCATATCGAACGCACGCGGGTATTGCTGCACTTGATCGATATGGGCAGCCAGGACCCCGAACAGGCTATTGAACGCTATCATCAGATTAATCATGAGTTGGCCGCGTATGATCCGGAGCTGTTGAAACGCCCGCAGATCATTGTTGCTACCAAGATGGATCTGCCGGACGCTCAAGAAAACCTGGCGCACTTTAAGGAGATGCTTGCTCAAGACGATACGTTTGCTAAGATGCCGCCAGTCGTGCCAATCAGTGCGATTACGCATCAAGGCGTGCAGGGGCTGATGCAGATGACGGCGGATCTGCTTGATCAGACGCCAGCCTTTGACAGCGAGCACCATGACAAGCTGACAAGCGTCGAATATCGTGCTAAGGAAGCCGAACCAGACTTTACGATTACGCGTGACGATGACGGCACTTGGGTCTTAGGCGGCGAAAAACTGACGCGCCTGTTTAAGATGTCCAACCTTGATCATGAAGACGGTCAGCTGCGATTTGCTCGGCAGCTACGGCATATGGGCGTTGACGATGCATTGCGGGCTAAGGGCATCGAAAATGGGGATTTGGTACGAATTGAAAAGTTTGTTTTTGAATTTGTCCAATAATCGACGATAATAGAAGACAGAATAGGAAAATGATTTATGCAGATTGAATTCTTAGGAACCGGTGCCGGGTCGCCAAGTAAGCAGCGCAACGTTTCCAGCATTGCCTTAAAGCTGTTGGAAGAACGCAATGCAGTCTGGCTGTTTGACTGCGGTGAGGCTACTCAGCACCAGATCTTGCGGACGACGATTCGCCCCCGCAAGATTGAAAAAATTTTTATCAGCCATCTTCACGGTGACCATATTTTTGGCCTGCCGGGTCTGCTTAGCTCGCGATCGTTTCAAGGCGGCAATGAGCCATTGACGATCTATGGTCCCGTTGGTATCAAGGAGTTTGTCAAGACCGCGTTAAAAGTCAGCGAATCGCGTTTGAGCTATCCCTTGAAATTCGTTGAGCTGCGTGATGATGGCGAGATTTTTAGCGACAAGACGTTTACGGTTTATACCAAAAAGCTCAATCACAAGATCGCCTGCTTTGGCTATCGGGTGGTTGAGCATGATCATCCAGGCGAATTACAGGTCGAAAAGCTGCGGGCTGCCCAAGTACCATCAGGACCAATCTATGGGCAACTTAAAGCCGGTAAGGTCGTTGAGCTGCCGGATGGACGAGTGCTGGATGGACATGACTTTATCGGCGCGCCGCAAAAAGGTCGGGTGATTACGATTATCAGTGACACGCGTCATACGCCAGCGGCCATTGAACTGGCTAAGGATGCCGACGTCTTGATTCATGAGGGCACCTTTGCCAAGGACGAGACCAAGATGGCGCGCAGCTACTACCATTCAACCAGTGGTCAGGCGGCAATGACGGCAAAAAAGGCGCATGCTAAGAAACTGCTGCTGACGCACATCTCGGCACGCTATACCGGCAAAGCGGCCTATCAGCTGGCCTACCAGGTTCGCGATATATTCCCTGACACGCGCGTCGTTAATGATTTTGATATAGTTGACGTACCATTTAAATAGAGGTGATGGCAATGATGAAGCGAATGAAGGCATTACGGATGCTGCGCAATAAGGTTGTTTTGATTACTGGCGGATCCAGCGGCATTGGCAAAGAACTGGCTTTAGAAGCAGCTCGCCGCGGGGCAATCGTTGTGGTTTGCGCGCGTGATCTGGAAAAGCTCAATCAGGTTGCCCAGCAGTGCCTGATTCTTTCTGGTCGCCCATCATTTGCCTATCAGTTGGACGTTACGGATCCAGACCGAGTTGACGAGGTGTTGAACACGATTCGACACGAGGTTGGCGAGATTGATGTTTTGGTCAATGCTGCTGGGCTGGGCGACTTTACTGCGGTTAAAAGCCAGTCGCGCACGGTCATGAAACGCATGGTTGACGTCAACTTACTGGCATTGATGTATCTGAGCCGCTGCGTAGCTAAGCAGATGATGGATCAAGGCTTTGGCGCCATTATCAATCTAGGCTCTTTGGATGGCAAGATTCCGACCCCGAATGCGGCTGCCTATTCAGCAACCAAGGCTGGCGTGATTCAGTTCGACAATATTCTGCGCATGGAAGTAGCCGATTATGGCGTCCAGGTGTTGACAGTCAATCCAGGCCCGGTTGCCACGTCGTTTTTTGACAAGGCGGATCCTGACGGCAGCTATCTAAGCAAACTGCCGCGCTGGATGATCGTGCAGCCGGCGGAACTGGCTAAGCAGGTTTGGGCTCATGTTGGCTATGAGACCCGTGAGATCAACGTACCAGGCTGGACCTCCTGGCTTTCATGGGGCTATCAGGTGTGGCCAGGACTTGGCGATTGGGCAATCAAAAAGTTCTTTGACTATCAGCAGGACAAGCGCAGTCTATAAACAGACGACGACCGGGACTGAAACAGGTTCCGGTTGTCATGTTTTAAAGGAATGGTGAAATAATGGAAGCGCGCTATGCGTGGGAATTGTCCCAAAATAAAGACCAGCAGCTGGCAAAAGAGCTTCAAGAACAATGTCAGCTTTCACCGCTGCTGGCACAATTATTGGTCCAGCGCGGCATTGATTCGGTCCAGGCAGCCAAGCAGTACTTGGATCCTCAGTTGGCAGAGCTGCATGATCCGTTTGAGCTGCATGATATGCAAAAAGCAGTTGATCGAATTCAAGCCGCCGTTGCCAATGGTGAAAAGATCGTCGTCTATGGCGATTATGATGCAGATGGCATTACCAGTACGGCGGTTATGTATGAAACGCTGGATGAGGTGGGAGCTCAAGTCGAATTTTTTATTCCTAATCGGTTTACTGACGGCTATGGTCCCAATCTTGATGAATACCAGCGCTTGATTGATGGCGGTGCTCAGCTGATCGTTACGGTCGACAATGGCGTTTCCGGTGCCAAGGAGATTGAGTATGCCAATTCACGCGGCGTTGACGTTGTGATTACCGATCACCATGAATTGCCGGCCCAGCTGCCTGAAGCCGCCGCAATCGTTCATCCCAAGTTTCCTGGCAGTGAGTATCAAGGCGGTGATCTTTCGGGAGTCGGCGTTGCTTTTAAGACGGCCTGGGCACTGACGGAAGAGTTTCCCCAAGAGATGCTGGATCTGGTAGCAATTGGCGAATTGGCCGATCTGGTTGACGTTACCGGTGAAAATCGGGCATTGATTACCTGGGGCCTCAAGCAGCTGCGTCAGGGAATGCGGCCGGGACTCCATCAGCTGGTTAAACTGGCCAAGCTCAATGAGGATCGGCTGACTGATCAAGACGTCGGCTTTGGCATCGCACCCCGCTTGAATGCACTGGGTAGAATTGACGATGCCAGCGAAGGCGTGCTGCTTTTAACGACCATGGATGATCGCGAAGGCAAAGAGATTGCTCAAGAAGTCGAAAATGCCAACCAAACGCGCCAACAGCTGGTGGCAAAGATCACTGATGAGGCTTTAAAACAGGCCCGTTCAGCCGAAAATGCTGATCGATCGACGCTCGTGCTGCTTGGGCATGAATGGCATCAAGGCGTTTTAGGCATCGTTGCCAGTCGCGTTGTTGAAGAAACCGGCAAGCCCACGATTGTTGCCAGCGTTAATGATGGCGATGAGATTGTCAAGGGTTCTGGACGCAGTCGCGACGGTTTTGATCTATTTATGGCACTGCAAAAGCATCGTGATTTGATGACGGCATTTGGCGGTCATGCACAGGCATGCGGGATGTCATTTACCATTGACCAGGTTGATGAACTGCGGCAGGCCTTGGAACAGGAAGCCGTTGAGCAGGGACTTTTCGAAGCAGGATCGGCTAAACTGGAGCTGGCGGCTGAACTGGGACCTGATGACATCAACGAAGATCTTTATGATCAGCTGCAGTGTCTAGCGCCGTTTGGTCCCGGCAATCCAGAACCGGTTTTTGCAATTCATGCTGATCGAATCAACAACGTCAAAACAATGGGCAAGGCTCAGGAACATCTAAAGTTTGAGCTGCGGGGACAAAAACGCAGCGCGGCCGTGGTGGCGTTTGGCAAGGCTGAGCTGGCGCCATTGCTGCTGGCTGGCGTACCGGTGACGATCGCGGCTACGGTGGGGATTAATGAATGGCGTGGCAAGCGGACCGCGCAATTGATGCTAAAGGACATCCAAACGCAGGGGACGGCAATTCTGGATCAAAGAACGCGGCAGCTTTTGCCAAGCATGTTTACAGAAACCGGCTATTATGTCGCCTTTGATCAGACGCTGCGGGAAAATATTGCCGGTCATGCACAGGGGACGGTTTTAAGTCCACAGACGGCCGTCAAAACCGACTTTAAGGATCAGCAGGTGACGATCGTGGACTGTCCGCCAAGTTTAGAGATGCTCAGTTCGCTTTGGCAAAATGGTGGGCAGCCGGCAATGATTCGGCTGCTGCTTTGGGAAAGAAATCCAGTCCGCTTTGGTCTGCCGACGCGCCAGCAGTTTGCGGTTTTGTATCGTTTCTTGCGTCAGTATCCTAAGATTGCCAACTATCGCCAACAGCAGCCGGCAATGGCACGTTCGCTGCAGATGCCGGTTGAACAACTAAATTGGATGATTACGGTGTTTTATGAGGCAAAATTTGTTACAATAAACGATGGCGTTCTAAAGCTGGCGGATCATCCCGACCATGTTGATTTAGAACAGACGAAATGCTATCGTCAGCATGCAGCTCATCTGCAAAGCGATCAGGTGCTGCTGTATAGCGACACGCGCACGCTGCGAAAATACGTTGCTGACTGGCTGATAGCAAACGAATAAGGAGAATTTTAAATGGCTCTAGATCTTTATAAATATGTTGCAAGTATTCCTGACTACCCTGAAAAAGGAATCATCTTCCGAGACATCCTGCCGCTGATGGCAGATGGCGAGGCTTTTAAGCAGGCTACTGACGAAATCACGGCATTTGCTCGCGAACGGCAGGTTGACATGGTAGTTGGTCCTGAAGCGCGCGGCTTTATCGTTGGCTGTCCGGTTGCCTATGAATTAGGCGTTGGCTTTGCGCCAGCACGGAAGAAGGGTAAGCTGCCACGGGCAACGGTCAGTGCTTCTTACCAGCTGGAATATGGCGAGGCAACGCTGCAGATGGAAAACGACTCTGTTAAGCCTGGTCAGCGCGTTTTGGTAGTTGACGATCTGCTGGCTACTGGCGGTACGATTGGTGCTACGGTCGACATGGTTGAGCAAATGGGCGGCAAGGTCGTTGGTGCAGCTTTCTTGATTGAATTAAAAGAGCTGGAAGGCCGTAAGCATCTGCGCGGTATCGATACGAAGACGCTGATGGAATTTTAGTCGCTGATCGGTTGGTTTTTCGTACAAAAAGGGTCCAACGCTCATGGAGTGGAGGACCTTTTTATTGTCATACGGCTTTTTTATAATGATCATGCATCTGATCAGTCAAAAATCTCAAATTATGATTGAAATAAAGTACGATCCGTAAAAAATTATTGTAAAGTAGTAATGAAATAGATTTTTATTTAATGATTACAAAGGAGCTTTCCATGATTTTCTTAGTTGTATTCGGCGCACTGATGCTGATCTTGAGTGCCTTTTATCTGGTTAATTCCTGGCAGCAGTATCGCCAATGGGTAGTGCCAACGATCATGCTGGTGTTAAGTCTGGCAGCTACGGTTTATGGTACGATCAATCTGCCATATTGGCACCATAGTCAATCGGCACAGCAAACGACGAGTGTTGCCAGTTCAGGATCGTCGCTTAGTTCTGCGACCGATTCGAAAGCTGATTCAAGTTCAAGTTCTAGCTTCTCAGTCAATGGCGCTACCGCGGTCTTCAACCAGCAGGACAGCGGCGCCACTCAGGAACAAAAAGAAATGTATCTGCTGCGCCAACTGCAGAAAGCCTACAGTAAGATGGGGACTGTTAATTATGACAGCAGCTCAAAAACATATCAGATTATGCCAACCAATGAAAATACGGTTGAGGCCCTGAACTATATTGCGCAAAATCCCGATCAGGCCCAGCAGGCGGGGTGGTCGAATCTAACCAGCTCGCTTAATCAGACTTCGGCCCAGATTAAAAAAATCGTGGGGAGTGGCTACTCGCTGAGCATGATGAAGCCCAACGATGATCAGACGGCATTATATACCGCAAAGGATGGTAAACAGACTTATAGTATTGTCAATCAGTAAGAGGTGGGATAATGAAAAATCATGATCGATTGGTTTTGGTAACGGTGATTGCGTTTGGCTTGGCCATGCGTGCGCCCATCGTCACCATTCCATTGATAATTGATCAACTTGCTCGTCAGTTAAAAACGGCAGTCGGCAACCTCGGAATCTTGACAACCATTCCGCTGATAATGTTTTTGTTGTTCTCAATTGTTGCCGCTAAGGAAATGACTCGCTTTGGCCTGCGCAAAACCTTGAACTTTGGCTTGACGGCGCTGGTTTTAGGAGCACTGTTAAGACTTCATGTGACCTGGCCAATGCTTTTGGCGGGAACGATTTTGGTTGGGCTGGGAATTACCCATTTAAACGTTTTGACGCCTTCCGTGGTTGCCACGTATGAGCCCGATCACACCGCATTTTATACTACAGCTTATTCACTGGCGATTATGGTTGGTTCATCAGTATTCAGCCTGCTGACGCATCCGTTATCGAGTACTTTCGGCTGGTGGTCCGTCTTGGTCGTTTTATTAATGTTAACGATGTTTCCTTGGCTGATGTGGATACTTTTCAGGTTGCCGGTACCAGTACGTTCTCAAGCAAAGCGCGCTGATAATCAGTCAGTCAAATCAATTCATGAACCAGACCTAAAAACGACTGCCGCGCCGCTTTGGCAGAATCGATATGCGTGGTGCTGCCTGTTGATGTTTGGTACACAGTCGCTTATTAACTATACTTTAGTGGCCTGGCTGCCAGAATTGATGCGTTTTAATGGTATTTCTGGCGGTCAGATCAGTATTGTCTTGGCAATGTATTCAGCAGCAGGCATGCCGGTGTCATTGCTGCTGCCCCGTTTTCTTGAAACAGCCACGTATCGAAGCCAGATCGTAATGTCGATCGTGGTTGGACTGTTGACGCTGTTGGCGGCCGTTTTGATGTTTTGGCAGTCGTCCATGCCACTTGTTTACTGGTATTATTTGTCAATCATTACTGGTGCAATGACGGCTTTTTACTTCATTATGGCGCTAACGACTTTTCCACTTAAGACGATTTCACCAACCCGAACGGCACAGCTTTCCGGTTTGACGCAAAGTGGCGGTTATCTGATAGCATCGTTTGGTCCAGCGCTTTATGGTCTGGCTTTTAAAAGCAGTCCGCTGGGAATCATGCAGATTTGGTGTTTTGCCATCGTCATCGCTTTATGTACTTTGGCTAGTTTTGTGGTTATCAAAATGCCAAAAATCTAAAAATAAACTCAAAAACAGTGGTTGTTTCGACCGCTGTTTTTTTAATGCCTTGACGAATTTTAAGCTAGTCGCTAAACTGGAAAAAATTTTAAAAGGGAATGATTAGAATGCTTAAAATTGATGGCCATACCCATACTGAGCTTTGTCCCCACGGCAGTCACGAGAGCACGCGGGCGATGGTTGAACGCGCCATTGAGCTTGGCTTTGACGAATATTGGATTACTGAGCACGCACCCATGCCAAAAGATTTTGTTCAACGGTTTGCCGGTCCAGCCGATGATTGGCAAACGGAAGGACTCAGCTGGGAGCAGGTTGACGACTATCTAAACTTAGCTGAGCAGCTGCAAAGTGAATACGCCGATCAGATCAAGATCAGTATCGGTTTTGAGATTGAGTATCTGGCGGGCTTTGAAGAAACAACGCGCGCCTTTTTGGATCAATACGGAAAAAATACCCAGCACAACATCTTATCGGTGCATTATCTTCAGGATGATCAAGGAAAATTTTGGGGGATTGACTACTCCACAGATGAGCTGCAGGCTGGGTTTGCCAATGAGCTGAAGACGCCGCAGCTGCTGTATCAGCGTTATTTAAAAACGGTCTTGGCCAGTGCCCGCTGCGATTTGGGAAGTTTTAGTCCCGATAAGCTCGGCCATATCAGTCTGATCAAAAAATATCAAGATTATTTCAGTCTGCCGGAAGCTTTTGATCAGTCATGTCAGCGGCTGATTGATGAGATCATGGCCACTGCCCGCAAACGGCAGCTGAGCTTGGATTTTAATTCGGCTGGTCTTTACAAAAAATACTGCAATGATTTTTACCCCGGCAGTCAGATTGCATTGGCAGCATTAAATGCCGAAGTACCGTTGATTTTTGGGTCGGATGCGCATAGTGTTGATGAGGTTGGTCGTGGCTGGCACGGTATGAAAAATTTTTTAAAAGTTCTTGACACTCTTAAAAGATGAGAATAATATAACTACAACACCAAATGAATCTCATTATTTTTTAATGGTAATGAACCGGAGAGTAGCTATCGTGGATTATTAAGAGAGTCTCGCAAAGTTGGGAAGAGATTGATTGCGATAGTGAACCACACCGGTGAGCCGACCAGCTGAAAGGTTATAAGTAGGCTGTTCCGGGACCACTCGTTATCAGGGCTGAATTTTATCCAGCATGAGGATCGTTTCGCAAGGGGCGATCGAATTTGAGGTGGGACCACGCGAAAAGCGTCCTCTTTGTCCAGATAGGCAGAGAGGACGCTTTTTTATATAAAAAATAAATGAGTAAAAAATGAGAGGAGGCATTATCATGATGAGCAGCATTGCTTTACCAGCTGGCTTGCGTGATCAGTTTGGCACGGAGGCAGAATCAAAGGATCAAATCAGTGCCTGGCTGATGAAAAATCTGCGCAATCGTGGCTATCGACGTATTATTACGCCAATCGTGGAACGGCGGGATCTGTTTGCCGAGTTCAATATGCAAAGCGAGCAGTATCGGGTAATTGATCCGGCTGGCGATGAGCTGGTCTTGAGGCCGGATCTGACGTTGCCGGTTGCCCGGTTTCTGGCGACGACCAGCGTTAAGCTCCCCCAAAAGATTTATTATCTGGGCGAGCGGTTTCAAGCGGCACCTGAGCTTTCAGGCGGGCAAAGCGAGCAGACGCAGGCTGGCATCGAATTGATCGGCTATGGTTCATTGAAAGCAGAAATGGAAGGCGTGATCTTAATGCATCAGCTGAACCGCCACCTGCTGGACAACCAGTTAACGATTGAGCTGGGACATGCCAGACTGGTCGATACGATCCTTGATGCACTTGAACTGGATGAAGAACTGCAGCAGCAATTGGCCCAGGCACTTTATCATAAAAACTTTCCGGCCTATGAAAAACTGCTCAAACAGGTTGATGCCCCCCAGACAATGCCGTTTCTGCGCAAATGGCCATGGCTGTTTGGCACGCTGGCGGAGGTCAACGACATGCTGGCAGAAGTCAAGGTTCCTGAGCCGGCTCGTCGGCTGCTTGATCAGCTCAAGACGGTGGCTGAATTCGCTGGTGAGCTGGCTGATCAGCAGGTAATTGTCGATCTCAGCAGTGCGGTGCCGCAAAAATACTATACGGGTATCATTATGAAAGGCTATGTGGAAAAGACGACCGGTGCCTATTTGATCAGCGGTGGACGCTACAACCGCCTTTTGGCCAACTTTCAGTCACAGTTGGAGCCCGCGGTTGGCTTGGGAATCAACATTGACGCCTTGGCCGAGGCGACAGCACTCAAACCTGTCAAAAAACAGCCGGTCTTTGTCTACGCGCCGTTTGAGCTTCTCGGACAGGCAGCGGCACTGGTTGAAAAGCATGGCAACTACTCGCTGGCTTTGGCTGATTCGTTGCAGGAGGCTCAGCAGCAGGCCCAAACAGCGGGAGCGAAACTGGTCGCCTTGGATGCTGAAAAGGGGATGAAGGAATGCTGAGAATCGCGCTGACCAAAGGAAGAGTTGAAAAGAAGTTCATTCCGCTTTTGCAAAGATGCAATATTGACTGTCAGCCCTTGATCGATAAGCAGCGCCGCTTAATTATCAATCTGGGTGATCAGTATCAGATCATTCTGGTTAAAGGTGAAGACGTCTGCACCTATCTAAGAAAAGGAGCAGTTGATCTGGGCGTGGTTGGCAGCGATGTTTTGGAAGAACAAGGTGCCGATGAGCAGGTAAACGAGCTGCTTGATTTAAACACTGGCCGCTGTCAGTTTATCGTCGCCTCAAAAAGCGATTTTGACTGGAACCAGCCCCGCCGCAAGGTAATTGGCACCAAGTATCCCAACGTGGCGCGCCGCTGGTTTGCCAGCCAAGGCGAAGACGTCGAGATCATCAAGATTGCCGGCTCGGTTGAACTGGCACCACTGACTGGCTTGGCCGATGCCATCGTTGACCTGACTGAGACTGGAACGACGCTGCGGGTTAATCACTTAGTCGTTCATGACTGGTTGGACGTAATCACGAGCCGGCTGGTGGCTAATCCGGTTGCTTTAAAGCAGAAGCGTGATGAGATATTTACATTGACGAATCAATTAAGACAGGCAATGGAGGAAGAGTATGATGAAGATTTACGAAAAGTCACTGAATGAAATGAAAAAAATCGTTGCTCGCTACACTGAACAAACCATTGATTTTGAAATCGAAAAGACCGTCAGCGAGATTATTCAAAATGTAGCACAAAACGGTGATCAAGCAGTTCGCGACTATGAGCGCAAGTTTGATAATGTCAACCTGGCAGATTTTTCCATTCCGGCCTTTCAGCTTGACCAGGCCTTGGATTCAATCGATGAAGACTTACGGGCGGCTTTGGAACTGGCTAAGCAAAACATTACCAGTTTCCACAAACAAGAAATTGAAAACAGCTTTGTTGACGTCAGCACACCAGGAATCATGCGCGGTGAAAAAATTACGCCGTTGGCCAGCGTGGGACTATATGTGCCAGGCGGAACGGCAGCCTATCCTTCAACTATTCTGATGTGCGGCATTCCGGCTAAGCTGGCTGGAGTTAAACGAATTGTAATGGTAACGCCACCACAGCCAGCTGGGATCAATCCGGCGGTCTTGGCAGCTGCCCGACTGGCCGGGGTTGATGAGGTCTATCAGGTTGGCGGTGCTCAGGCCATTGCTGCTTTAGCCTATGGCACGGAAACCATTCCTGCTGTCGATAAGATTATGGGACCTGGCAACATCTTCGTGGCAACGGCCAAGAAGCAGGTGTTTGGCAAGGTAGCCATTGATATGGTGGCTGGTCCGTCTGAAATCGGTATTCTGGCTGATGAAAGTGCCAATGCTAAAGAAATCGCGGCTGATCTTTTGTCACAGGCTGAACACGACAAGCGAGCCCGGGCCATGCTGATCACCAACAGTAAGCCGCTGGCCGAAGCCGTTTCTAAAGAGGTCGATCGTCAATTGAACACTTTGCCGCGTCAAGCGATTGCCCGGACTTCCATTGAGGATCGCGGTTTTATTGCGGTGATGGAAAATACGGCTGAGATGTTTGAGCTGATGAACGACGTGGCTCCTGAACACTTAGAGGTCCAATTGGCAAATCCAACGCAGTACTTGGGTCTGATCAAAAATGCCGGCTCAGTGTTCCTGGGCCGCTATGCCAGCGAGCCTTTGGGAGATTACGTTGCCGGACCAAACCACGTGCTGCCGACTGGTGGAACGGCGCGGTTTGCCTCACCGCTGGGGGTTTATGATTTTGTCAAGCGGACTCAGTTTATTCAGTTTGATCGTCAAAATCTTAAAGCCGATCTGAAAGCTATCACCAAGCTGGCGCGTACGGAAGGGTTAGAAGCCCACGCCCGCGCTATTGAAGCCAGATTTGACAAGGAGGACTGATCAGATGCGCAAGGCAACGATAAACCGAGCTACGAAAGAAACACAGATCAAAGTCGCATTGAATCTTGACGATCAAAGTCAGGTTGCCATTAATACCGGCGTGGGCTTTTTTGATCACATGCTGGAGCTGTTTGCCAAGCACGGCCGCTTTGGTCTGGTCGTGGAGGTCAAAGGCGATTTGAATGTTGATGCTCATCACACGGTCGAAGATACCGGCATCGTCTTAGGTCAGTGCTTTAAAGAAGCGTTGGGCGACAAGGCGCAGATTGAGCGTTATGGCAATGCTTTTGTGCCGATGGATGAGACGCTGGCACAAGTGACGGTTGATTTAAGCGGGCGTTCCTATCTGGTATTTGATGCCGAGCTGACCAATCCGCGGCTGGGTGCCTATGAAACGGAAATTACCGAGGATTTCTTCCAGGCACTGGCCTTTAATGCCGAGATGAACCTGCACGCCAGAGTATTATATGGCCGCAACACGCACCACAAGATTGAAGGATTGTTCAAGGCAACGGCCCGTGCAATGCGGCAAGCGGTCACGATCAATCCAGCCATTCAAGGAGTTAACTCAACCAAGGGGATGATTTGATGATCGCGGTAATCGATTATGGAGCAGGCAACGTCTTTAACGTGCTCAAGGCCTGCCAGTATTTGGGCCAAAAAGCTGAGCTGACGGCTGACCCGCAAAAAATTTCGCAGGCTGACGTGGTGCTGTTTCCAGGCGTGGGAGCATTTGGCGCTGCAATGACGCGTTTAAAAGAAACCGGCCTGGATCAAGTAATTAAAAGCACGGTTGCCAATGGGACGCCATTTTTGGGTATTTGCCTGGGCATGCAGCTCTTGTTTGACTCGTCAACCGAATTTGGCAGTGCAGCCGGCCTGGGCTTGATTCCCGGGCAGGTCGTGCGGATTCCCGATGATGATGGGCAAAGGATCGTTCCGCAGGTGGGCTGGAATCAAAACAAGCTGCAACAGTCGGAAAGCATCTTTAAGTCAATCGATCAGCAGTATACCTATTTTGTTCATTCCTATTATGCCAAGTGTGCTGATGAATATATCGTATCAACGGTTGACTATGGCGTGGCCGTGCCGGCGATCGTTCAAAAAGACAACGTTTACGGTTTCCAGTTTCACCCTGAAAAAAGCGGTCAAGTCGGGTTGAAACTGCTGCAAACCTTTTTTGAAAAGGCGGTGAGAGCATGATCTATCCAGCAATTGATCTTCAAAACGGCAGCAGCGTGCGGCTCTATCAAGGCGACTTCAAACAAGAAACGCTGGTCAGTGCCGATCCAATCAGACAGGCGCGCTTGATCAGAGAAGCCGGGATCGGTGGGCTGCATCTGGTGGATCTGGATGGCGCTAAAACTGGCCAGCCGCAGAATTTTGAACTGGTAAGTCAGATCGTTAAGGTGTTTGCCGGTGAAACTGAAATTGGCGGTGGCATTCGAAACGAGCAGACGATCAGACGCTACCTAAAAAGCGGGGTTGATCGCGTCATTCTTGGTTCCGTAGCTCTAAAAGATCCTAAATTTACCAAGCAGATGCTGGAAAAATTCGGCAGTCGAGCAATTACGATCGGCGTTGACGGCCGCAACGGTCAAGTAGCGACTGATGGCTGGCTCAATCAGTCCACGACTTCAATGGCTGATCTGATTGCGGCGATGACTGATGCTGGGGCCAAACGCTTTATCGTTACTGACACGGCAACAGATGGTACGCTGACGGGACCGAATATTGAGCTGCTTGAAGGACTGCAGCAAAAGTTTCCCGAAGTACGGATTGTGGCCTCAGGCGGCGTTGGCAGTCTTGCTGATCTGAAAAAGCTTAAGCAGGCTGGGTTAAAAGACGTGATCGTTGGCAAGGCGATTGCAGCGGGCAAGGTAACCTTAGAGCAGATTGCGGAGGTGAATGAGGATGCTGGCTAAACGAATCATTCCGTGTCTGGACGTAGCTGACGGACGGGTGAAAAAAGGCGTTCATTTCGTCAACTTAAAAGATGTCGGCGATCCGGTTGCAATTGCAGCAGCATATGAAAAGCAAGGTGCTGATGAGCTGGTTTTTTTGGATATCACTGCAACCAATGAAAAGCGGCAGACCATGAGCAGCGTGGTTGAGGCGGTTTCCAAACAAGTCTTCATGCCGCTAACGGTTGGCGGCGGCATCAAAAATCTGGCCGACATGGAGCGCCTGTTAAAAGCGGGGGCTGATAAAACCGCGATCAACTCGGCAGCGGTTGCCAATCCAGCATTGATCAGCCAGGGTGCCGAACGCTTTGGCAGTCAAGCCGTGGTAGTGGCGATTGATGTTCGCTGGGATCCAGCAGCCGGCAAATACTTTGTCTATACGCATGGCGGTCAGCAAAAAACGGATCTTGAGGCAGTTGCCTGGGCTAAAAAAGCCGTTGAGCTGGGCGCTGGCGAACTGCTGATAACCAGCATGGACTGCGATGGGACCAAAGATGGCTTTGATCTCAAGCTCTACCAGACGATTGGCCGGGTCGTCAACGTGCCGATCATTGCTTCTGGCGGGGCCGGTAAAATCCAGGACTTTGTTGATGTCTTTAAGCAGACGCCAGTGACGGGAGCTTTGGCCGCCTCAGTCTTTCACTTTAAAGAGCTGACGATTCCCCAAGTTAAGCAAGTGTTGGATAAGGAAGGGGTGCCGGTTCGTCAATGAAACCCGATTTTTCAAAAATGAATGGTCTGCTGACGACGGTGGTGGTTGATGTCAATACCAAAGCCGTTTTGATGGTGGCCTGGATGAATGAAAAAAGCTTTCAAAAAACGCTGGCCAGTGGCGAGACGTGGTTTTGGTCTCGTTCCCGTCAAGAACTCTGGCATAAGGGAGCTACCAGCGGCAATACGCAGCGGGTGGTCAGCATGACGCTTGACTGTGACGGCGATACGCTTTTAGTAGCGGTTGATCCTAAAGGGCCAGCCTGTCATACCGGACGATACAGCTGCTTTTTTAATCCAATTGAAATCATGAAAGAAGGCAATGCTAATGACACAGCAGAATCTTGATGAACTTTATGAACTGGTTAAACAACGGAAAGAAAATCCAATTGATGGTTCGTACACTGACTATCTCTTTAAAAAAGGCCTGGATAAGATCTTGAAAAAAGTCGGCGAGGAAACGACTGAGGTCATCGTCGCCGCCAAAAACAGCGACCCGGCTGAACTGCAGTACGAAACGGCTGATCTGCTGTATCATTTAATGGTCCTGCTCGTTGAATGCGATCTGCCATTTGAAAAAATCAAAGAAGAGCTGGGCTCGCGCGTTGGTCAGATGAGCCAGTTTAAGGATCGTGCCCCAATCAAAAAACTTTAGAGGTGATACGATGAAGGAAACGATTAAGCAACTGGCAAGCTATGTACCGCCAACGCCGACGGAAACGATTGCCAAACGATATGGTCTTAGCCGCGTTGCCAAGCTTTCAGCCAATGAAAATCCATATGGGACCTCGCCTAAGGTTGCCGCGGCGGTTATTGATGCCGTGGAGCAGGGAAGCGGCAATTGGTATCCAGATGGCAATGTAACCGCGCTGCGAGAAATGATTGCTCAAAAACTGGCCGTTAAAGCAGAAAATATCGTCTTTGGCTGTGGCCTGGATGAAATCATTACCTTGGTTTCAAGAGTCTTTTTGGAATCAGGAGATGAGGTCTTGGTTGCTGAGCCAACGTTTTCCGAATACGGTCTCAATGCTCAGATCGAAGGCGCGACCGTCAAAAGCGTGCCTGTTGACTCGCAAAGCGGCGCCAATGATTTGAATGCTTTTTTAAACAACATTACGTCAAATACCAAAATGATTTGGCTGTGCAATCCTAACAATCCGACCGGTGGATATAATCAAACCGCTGCTCTGCGTGATTTTATGACTCAGGTTCCCAAAGACGTTTTGGTGCTGATCGATGAGGCATATATCGATTTCGTCAGGTCAGCGCAACCAGCCTCGGCACTGCCGCTGCTCAAAGAGTTTGACAACGTGGCTGTTTTAAGGACCTTCTCCAAGATCTATGGACTGGCCGGCTATCGGATTGGCTATATTATCGTCGATGATCAGTGGGCACGCTATCTGCAGACGGTGCGCCTGCCATATAACTTGAATACGCTGTCGCAGGTCGCGGCCCAGGCAGCATTTGCTGATCAAGAGTTTGTCGAGCAGGTCGCGGTTAAAAATGCTCAAGAGCGTGATAAATGGGAGACGTTTTTAAAACAGCACCATGTTTTCTACTATCCTAGCCAGGCTAACTTCATCTACTTTAAGCTGCCGGGTGCCGATCAGCTGGCTAAACGATTCTTGGAAAATGGCTACCAGATTCGCACCGGATTTGCTGATGACTGGCTGCGAGTCACGATTGGTCTGCCAAATGACAATCTAGCGATGCAGCAGATTATGGCTGATTTTTTAAATTAAGCGTGCGATGAACTGCCTTGTTTAAGCAAGGCAGTTTTTCTGCTGTTAATTGAAAAATAGACTGACTGATTGAACGACTATCCTTAAAATGATTAGATATCGGTTTTTAGGATGGCAAATCGAGCCTGTCTTAAGTGATCTTTAAACGGATTGTTGGATCGATGCTTCTGACAAAAGCCATTAGTCGATCGGTGGTGTCGCATCCATGCAGTTGATTCTTTTTAAATAAAACCAACAGCATTGGTAATAGTTTATGAATTGATGCAACAGCGGCCTTCTTATGACTCATAGTCTTGGAAGATCGCTGTTTGCTTTTTTGCAGGACGGTTCTATTTGAAAAAGCGATGATTTGTTCTTAAATATTGCCAAAAAGTTCAACATTTTCTTGATTAACAAATGGTTTCTTTGATTATTGTTCATGTTTCTTAAATAAATAAAAAAGTTTTATTTTTGTCGTTGACATTTACTTGCAATCTCGGTATATTAGATAACGTTGTCGCGGCGATAAGTTGCTGATCACTTAAAATTGGTGACTTTTCGCATAATTGTCAAGATAAGTTAATTAAAAAAGTTCTTGACATGTAGTTGACAATTTGTTAAACTAATTAAGTCGCTTGCTCAAAATGAGTGAGCAACGGTAGACCTTTGAAAACTGAATACAGTTTCGACGAACACAAATGTGCAGGGTCATCAATCATTACGATTGATGCAAAAACATTTGCGAAGTCAATTCGCTTAATTTAAATTTGAGCTTTTCAAGTTCTTATATTTTATATGAGAGTTTGATCCTGGCTCAGGATGAACGCCGGCGGTGTGCCTAATACATGCAAGTCGAACGCGTTGGCCCAACTGATTGGACGTGCTTGCACGGACTTGACGTTGGTTTACCAGCGAGTGGCGGACGGGTGAGTAACACGTAGGTAACCTGCCCCAAAGCGGGGGATAACATTTGGAAACAGATGCTAATACCGCATAACAATTTGAATCGCATGATTCAAATTTAAAAGATGGTTTCGGCTATCACTTTGGGATGGACCTGCGGCGCATTAGCTTGTTGGTAGGGTAACGGCCTACCAAGGCTGTGATGCGTAGCCGAGTTGAGAGACTGATCGGCCACAATGGAACTGAGACACGGTCCATACTCCTACGGGAGGCAGCAGTAGGGAATCTTCCACAATGGGCGCAAGCCTGATGGAGCAACACCGCGTGAGTGAAGAAGGGTTTCGGCTCGTAAAGCTCTGTTGTTAGAGAAGAACGTGCGTGAGAGCAACTGTTCACGCAGTGACGGTATCTAACCAGAAAGTCACGGCTAACTACGTGCCAGCAGCCGCGGTAATACGTAGGTGGCAAGCGTTATCCGGATTTATTGGGCGTAAAGCGAGCGCAGGCGGTTTGATAAGTCTGATGTGAAAGCCTTTGGCTTAACCAAAGAAGTGCATCGGAAACTGTCAGACTTGAGTGCAGAAGAGGACAGTGGAACTCCATGTGTAGCGGTGGAATGCGTAGATATATGGAAGAACACCAGTGGCGAAGGCGGCTGTCTGGTCTGCAACTGACGCTGAGGCTCGAAAGCATGGGTAGCGAACAGGATTAGATACCCTGGTAGTCCATGCCGTAAACGATGAGTGCTAGGTGTTGGAGGGTTTCCGCCCTTCAGTGCCGCAGCTAACGCATTAAGCACTCCGCCTGGGGAGTACGACCGCAAGGTTGAAACTCAAAGGAATTGACGGGGGCCCGCACAAGCGGTGGAGCATGTGGTTTAATTCGAAGCTACGCGAAGAACCTTACCAGGTCTTGACATCTTGCGCCAACCCTAGAGATAGGGCGTTTCCTTCGGGAACGCAATGACAGGTGGTGCATGGTCGTCGTCAGCTCGTGTCGTGAGATGTTGGGTTAAGTCCCGCAACGAGCGTAACCCTTGTTACTAGTTGCCAGCATTCAGTTGGGCACTCTAGTGAGACTGCCGGTGACAAACCGGAGGAAGGTGGGGACGACGTCAGATCATCATGCCCCTTATGACCTGGGCTACACACGTGCTACAATGGACGGTACAACGAGTCGCGAACTCGCGAGGGCAAGCTAATCTCTTAAAACCGTTCTCAGTTCGGACTGCAGGCTGCAACTCGCCTGCACGAAGTCGGAATCGCTAGTAATCGCGGATCAGCATGCCGCGGTGAATACGTTCCCGGGCCTTGTACACACCGCCCGTCACACCATGAGAGTTTGCAACACCCAAAGTCGGTGGGGTAACCCTTCGGGGAGCTAGCCGCCTAAGGTGGGGCAGATGATTAGGGTGAAGTCGTAACAAGGTAGCCGTAGGAGAACCTGCGGCTGGATCACCTCCTTTCTAAGGAATTAATCGGAAACCTGCACATTCGTTGAAACTGCGTTCAGTTTTGAGGGGTCTACCCTCAGCTTGTACTTTGAAAACTAAATAATATTTATTTCTTTATTCACAATTAAACCGAGAACACCGCGTTATTTGAGTTTTATTAACGAAATTAATCGCATACTCAATAACTGAGGTGATCGTAAGATCATCAAGGTTAAGTTATGAAGGGCGCATGGTGAATGCCTTGGTACTAGGAGCCGATGAAGGACGGGACTAACACCGATATGCTTCGGGGAGCGGTAAGTACGCTTTGATCCGGAGATTTCCGAATGGGGAAACCCAATCATCTTAGTCGATGATTGCTTGAGCAGTGAATACATAGCTGTCAGGCGGTAGACGCAGTGAACTGAAACATCTAAGTAGCTGCAGGAAGAGAAAGAAAATTCGATTCCCTGAGTAGCGGCGAGCGAAACGGGAAGAGCCCAAACCAACGAGCTTGCTTGTTGGGGTTGTAGGACTGAACATTTGAGTTACCAAAGTGCGACGTAGTTGAAGTCGTTGGGAAGCGACGCCAAAGATGGTGATAGCCCAGTAAACGAAACGTCACACTCTCAGTTTAGGATCCTGAGTACGGCGGGACACGTGAAACCCCGTCGGAATCCGCGAGGACCATCTCGCAAGGCTAAATACTCCCTAGTGACCGATAGTGAACCAGTACCGTGAGGGAAAGGTGAAAAGCACCCGGGAGGGGAGTGAAACAGTTCCTGAAACCATGTGCCTACAAGCTGTCGGAGCACATTTACGTGTGACGGCGTGCCTCTTGCAGAATGAACCGGCGAGTCATGATTGCGTGCAAGGTTAAGGTGGAAAAACCGGAGCCGTAGCGAAAGCGAGTCTGAAATGGGCGTACGAAGTACGCAGTTATGTACCCGAAACCAGGTGACCTACCCATGTCCAGGTTGAAGGTGCGGTAAAACGCACTGGAGGACCGAACCCGTATCAGTTGAAAATGGTTGGGATGAGGTGTGGGTAGCGGTGAAATTCCAAACGAACTTGGAGATAGCTGGTTCTCTCCGAAATCTCTTTAGGGGGAGCCTCGAGGTTTAGAATCATGGAGGTAGAGCACTGTTTGGACTAGGGGCCCGTCATGGGTTACTGACTTCAGATAAACTCCGAATGCCATTGATTTTTACTCGGGAGTCACACGGTGAGTGATAAGATCCATCGTGGAAAGGGGAACAGCCCAGATCATCAGCTAAGGTCCCTAAATATATGCTAAGTGGAAAAGGATGTGGAATTGCACAGACAACTAGGATGTTGGCTCAGAAGCAGCCATCATTTAAAGAGTGCGTAATAGCTCACTAGTCGAGTGACTCTGCGCCGAAAATGTACCGGGGCTAAGCATATTACCGAAGCTATGGATGCATCCATCAGGATGCGTGGTAGGAGAGCGTTCCAAGGGCGATGAAGTCAGACCGTAAGGACTGGTGGAGCGCTTGGAAGTGAGAATGCCGGTATGAGTAGCGAAAGACAGGTGAGAATCCTGTCCACCGAATGACTAAGGTTTCCTGGGGAAGGCTCGTCCTCCCAGGGTTAGTCGGGACCTAAGTCGAGGCCGAGAGGCGTAGACGATGGACAACAGGTTGATATTCCTGTACCAGTTGATTGTGCTTGAGTGATGGAGTGACGCAGAAGGCTAAGCGATCCGGACGATTGGAAGTGTCCGGCCAAGCAGCGAGTCAGTTGATGAGTCAAATGCTTATCAGCGGGTTGACAAGCTGTGACGGGGAGCGAAATTATAGTAGCGAAGTCGTTGATGTCACGCTGCCGAGAAAAGCTTCTAGCGAATAATCAACTGCCCGTACCGCAAACCGACACAGGTAGTCGAGGAGAGTATCCTAAGGTGAGCGAGCGAACTCTCGTTAAGGAACTCGGCAAAATGACCCCGTAACTTCGGGAGAAGGGGTGCTGATCGCAAGATCAGCCGCAGTGAAAAGGCCCAGGCGACTGTTTATCAAAAACACAGGTTTCTGCAAAATCGTAAGATGAAGTATAGGGGCTGACGCCTGCCCGGTGCTGGAAGGTTAAAAGGAAGAGTTAGCTTCGGCGAAGCCCTGAATTGAAGCCCCAGTAAACGGCGGCCGTAACTATAACGGTCCTAAGGTAGCGAAATTCCTTGTCGGGTAAGTTCCGACCCGCACGAAAGGCGTAACGATCTGGGCACTGTCTCAACGAGAGACTCGGTGAAATTGAATTGCCTGTGAAGATGCAGGCTACCCGCGACAGGACGGAAAGACCCCATGGAGCTTTACTGTAGCTTGATATTGAGTGCTTGTACTGCTTGTACAGGATAGGTAGGAGCCATAGAAGCCAGGACGCTAGTTTTGGCAGAGGCGTTGGTGGGATACTACCCTTGCATTATGATCACTCTAACCCGCACCACTGATCGTGGTGGGAGACAGTGTCAGGTGGGCAGTTTGACTGGGGCGGTCGCCTCCCAAAAGATAACGGAGGCGCCCAAAGGTTCGCTCAGAATGGTTGGAAATCATTCGCAGAGTGTAAAGGCACAAGCGAGCTTGACTGCGAGACAGACAGGTCGAGCAGGGACGAAAGTCGGGCTTAGTGATCCGGTGGTTCCGCATGGAAGGGCCATCGCTCAACGGATAAAAGCTACCCTGGGGATAACAGGCTTATCTCCCCCAAGAGTCCACATCGACGGGGAGGTTTGGCACCTCGATGTCGGCTCATCGCATCCTGGGGCTGTAGTCGGTCCCAAGGGTTGGGCTGTTCGCCCATTAAAGCGGTACGCGAGCTGGGTTCAGAACGTCGTGAGACAGTTCGGTCCCTATCCGTCGCGGGCGTAGGAAATTTGAGAGGACCTGTCCTTAGTACGAGAGGACCGGGATGGACATACCGCTGGTGTACCAGTTGTTCCGCCAGGAGCATCGCTGGGTAGCTATGTATGGATGAGATAAACGCTGAAAGCATCTAAGCGTGAAACTCGCCTCAAGATGAGATTTCCCATTCCTTATGGAAGTAAGACCCCTCAGAGATGATGAGGTAGATAGGATGGAAGTGGAAGTGCCGCGAGGCATGGAGCGGACCATTACTAATCGGTCGAGGACTTAACCAAGTTTAGGGTGTTTCGATTGAACGTGAGAAGAATAGATATTGTTTAGTTTTGAGAGTGCAAGCTCTCAATCCTGAAAAGGATTAGTGTGGTGATGATGGCTTGAAGGATACACCTGTTCCCATGCCGAACACAGAAGTTAAGCTTCAACGCGCCGAAAGTAGTTGGGGGATCGCTCCCTGCGAGGATAGGGCATTGCCATGCAGACGTTTTAAAAGGGTAAGACCTTTGGTTAGCCCTTTTATTTTTTTGGAGGATTAGCTCAGTTGGGAGAGCATCTGCCTTACAAGCAGAGGGTCACAGGTTCGAGCCCTGTATCCTCCATTTACCATGATTGGGCTATAGCCAAGTGGTAAGGCAACGGTTTTTGGTACCGTCATGCGCTGGTTCGAACCCAGCTAGCCCAACTTGAGCCGTTAGCTCAGTCGGTAGAGCATCTGACTTTTAATCAGAGGGTCGACGGTTCGAACCCGTCACGGCTCATCAACTTAATAGTTATGCGGAAGTAGTTCAGTGGTAGAACATCACCTTGCCATGGTGGGGGTCGCGGGTTCGAATCCCGTCTTCCGCTTTTATCATGCACCCATAGCGCAATTGGATAGAGTGTCTGACTACGAATCAGAAGGTTGAAGGTTCGACTCCTTCTGGGTGCACTTTTCGGGAAATAGCTCAGCTTGGTAGAGCACCTGGTTTGGGACCAGGGGGTCGCAGGTTCGAATCCTGTTTTCCCGATTAACAATGAAAATTGTTATCGCGGTGTAGCTCAGCTGGCTAGAGCGTCCGGTTCATACCCGGGAGGTCGAGGGTTCGATCCCCCCTGCCGCGATAAATGGGTCTATAGCTCAGTTGGTTAGAGCGCACGCCTGATAAGCGTGAGGTCGGTGGTTCGAGTCCACTTAGACCCATAACTTGCAAAAGTTGCTTTTATGATCATGACCCATTAGTCAAGCGGTTAAGACACCAGCCTTTCACGCTGGTATCGTGGGTTCGAATCCCGCATGGGTCACTTAATTTATTATCGCGGGGTAGAGCAGCCTGGTAGCTCGTCGGGCTCATAACCCGGAGGTCGTTGGTTCAAATCCAGCCCCCGCAATTTTGGTCCGTTGGTCTAGTTTTGGTTAGGACGCATCCCTGTCACGGATGAGATCACGAGTTCGAGTCTCGTACGGACCGTAAATGGCTCGGTAGCTCAGTTGGTAGAGCAACGGATTGAAGCTCCGTGTGTCGGCGGTTCGATTCCGTCCCGCGCCACTAGCCATTTTATTATCGTTCAGCCACGTTATGATAATGGGGTTGAACGATTTTTTCTTTTTCTCCAAAAATGTAAAACGACGCAATCAGTAAATGATCACCGATGTTTTTTATGCTTATGAAAGCGTCAAATACGAATTCGCTATTGAAAGATTGATGTCCAAATAGTTTAGGTGAACTATCCATCAGCAGCTTTTGCACGATAACATAATGAAAAACACGCTGTCCTAACCTTGGTATGGCTAGAACAGCGTGTTTTTGGCTGCTGGATTATTTCTGCTTGTCTTTTAAAAGCTCAACGATTTCAGCTAAGTATTTTTCCTCAGCACTTGGTTCAGGATCAGCTGGTGCTTCATCGTGACTTGGCATCAGCTTATTGACAAACTTCACCAATAAAAAGACAACAAAGGCAATGATTAAGAAGTTGATGACCGAGTTTAAAAAGGCCCCATAGCGGAAGTGCGCGTCGCCAAAACTAAAGACCAGATTAGAAAGATCAATCTTGCCTAAGAAGATCCCAATCAATGGGTTGATCAGATTCTTAACCAGCGCATTGACGATTGACGTAAAGGCCGAGCCGATGATTACCCCGACGGCCATATCCATGACATTGCCGCGTGAAATAAATTCCTTGAATTCCTGCAACGTTTTTTTCATTAAAGTATCTCCTGTTATTCTTAGAGCAACAGTAAGATTATATGCTAAATCAACTAATTGAGCAATTAAAAATTAAATTTAGTATCCATATAATTAAAAATATTATAGTTATTAAAGTTAATCAAGTGACTAATTATTGCTTGTAAAATTAAGAAGGTTGATTGTATAATATTAGAAATTTTTAATTTAAGAGAGGAATTCTAATTATGTTCAGTCAAATTGGTGAACTCATTTTTAATAATGAGGCCGTTGCTAAGACTTCTGATTTTACAA
This sequence comes from Limosilactobacillus mucosae, assembly GCF_013423865.1. Taxonomy (NCBI): domain Bacteria; kingdom Bacillati; phylum Bacillota; class Bacilli; order Lactobacillales; family Lactobacillaceae; genus Limosilactobacillus; species Limosilactobacillus mucosae. The sequence goes on from NZ_CP058954.1 coordinate 671,092, forward strand.
TGGGATTGGAAGTCGAGATGCAGCGCGTGGATGAAACCGGCAATGTCAGTCAAGAACCGTATCCGGCCGCGATTGGCGATGAAAAGACCAATCCTTGGCTGACCAATGACTATTTGGAGACGATGCCTGAAATGGTGACGCCGGCCGCTAGCCACTCATTGGATGCAATGCATTATCTTTATAAAATCAATAATGCGCTGCGTGCGGCCCTGGCTCCTGGTGAACTGCTCTGGCCACTGTCAATGCCGCCTAAGCTGCCAGCTGATAAATCACAGCTGCGTTTGGCAAAGATGGGACCCAAAAAAGAGGCCTATTTGAAAGAATGGACCAAGCGTCACAGCTATTCAGAGGGGACGCCATGCGGAGTGCACATTAATCTAAGCATTGATCAGCATATTATCGATCTGGTCAAAGCAGGCTTTCCCGATAAGTTTAAGGACGAAAAAGCAGTACGCAACTATCTGTACGCGGTTTTGGCGCAAGGATTCGTTCGCTATCGCTGGTTTATTACCTATCTGTTTGGTGCCAGCCCAATTGCTGAGGCCAACTATTTTGAAAAAGGGCAGGGGATTGACCATCCAGTTCGCAGCATTCGCCAAAGCTCATATGGTTTTGGGACCAAATTTCAAGGTGACTATACGGATGTCCAAAGCTACGTTGATCGAATTGAAGACGGGGTTAAGCAGGGAATTTTGACCTCAGATTATGAATTTCATGGCAGCGTGCGGTTCAAGGGCAATGCCAACCTAAAAGAGCTGCCCAAGACTGGGGTGGAATATATTGAGCTGCGCATGCTGGATCTGGATCCCAGCAGTTCAGTTGGTGTCAGAACGGATACGCTGCGTTTTATTCGTCTGCTGGCCAGTTATTTTATTATGCACCCAGCCCTGCCGCTTGCTGAGGTTAATCGAGTCCTGGATAATGCCGACGAGATGAATGATGTGGTGGCTAAAGAACTGCCAACTGAACCTTGCCATTATCAAAACAAGGCTTTGGCAATGATCAAGAGTCTGGAGCGCTATGCCAACCAGATTCAACTGGGACCAGAATTTTCTGAGATTTTGGAAGATCTGGAAGACCGGGTTATCAATCCTAAAACCACACCGAGTGCTAAGCTGATGAACTACGTCGAAAATGATTCTTTAGAAAGCTATGCACTGCGGCGGGCGCGTCGCTATCAAGAAGCGGCCATGGAATCGCTGCATCCGTTCCAGGGATTTGCCGGTGATCATATTCCAAATGCCGACGAGCTGAAGCGAGAACTTGATAAATAGACGAATTTAAGATTAGACATAAAAAACGGCACTGCCAGCTTGAAGCTTGCGCAGTGTCGTTTTTATGCTAGTTGTTTTGATTATCGGTATGATGACGCTTGGCTGCCACCTTGGCTGAGCGGCGGATAAAGTCGCCAAACAAGGCCTGTGATTCGCGGTAATGCTTGTACATGTTTTCAGGATGCCACTGCACGGCCAGAATCTGATCACTGTCATTTGATTCTAAGGCTTCAATGACTAGATCCTGCGCGCGGGCAGCGACCTTAAGCGAAGGCGCTACCCGATCAATGGCCTGGTGGTGTCGCGAGTTGATGTAAGGATGCTTGCCGATCAGCTTGTAGAGGCGGCTGTCCAGGTCAACGTCGATATGATGCGAAGGCAGATTGCCTGGGGCGCCTTGAACATGTTTTAAATGAGCGTCTGGATTCTCAGAAAGGTCTTGATACACGGTTCCGCCCAGTCCAATATTGATCAGCTGCATACCGCGGCAGATTCCTAAAATGGCCTTGCCGGACTGAACCGCCCCCTTGAGCAGCGCAATCTCAAACAGGTCTCGTTTACGGTAGGTCATTCCCAGATTCATGTGTGGCTCTTGACCGTAAAATGTTGGATCAACATCGGCCCCGCCAGCAAAGACAATCCCATCAAAAGTCTCGAGATATTCAGGCGCTAAGTCGGGCTGCACGCTTGGAAAAATAATCGGCACGCCCCCTGATTTAACAACGGCTTCAATAATCGGCCGCGGCGCAAATGGAGCATTGCGCTCGTTGATAACGTTGGTGGCTTCAGTCAAGGTTGCGGCTGGAATCGCAATTTTTGGTTTCATTAGAAAAATCCCCCATTTGCAAAAATCTTATTAGAATGAACTTATCATACTTAATCAGAAAAAGTACAGTTAAATGCTGAAAAATATTAAAAAAAGATGATAAAGCGATTAATGAAACGGTCAGTATTAGTTGGCCGCTGTGATTAAATTTTTTGCAAATTAGTTACAATCGCCGACATAACGGCATTTGGTGACGAGAAAGCTGAATTTTCATAACGATTTACCCAAAAAACGCAATTGACAAAGCGACCAACAGCGAGTATCTTTATTTGCAATGAATGAATGTCCTTTAAGTTTAGTCCAGAGAGGCTAGCAAGGAAACGAATTAAATTGCGGCATGGTGAATGCTGTTTTCGTTGAACGCTGCCCTCAAATAAGGGTGGTGTTTTTTTTAAGGACAAATTCACAAAGGAGGATTTTTGATCCGCCATTTAAAGGACGACAGTGAGCGTCCAAACGGTTACTCGTGAATTTAAGGAAGGATTTTGTCAAAATGTTAGAACCTATGAACCTTGTCCGCTTAGAAAACTTTGTCAGCGTAGAAGATCTGTCGGCTGATGAAGTCAACGCTTTGATTGCTCGTGCTGAATACTTCAAGCGTGGTGGTGCCGTACCAAAGCTGAACAAACCAGTCTATGTCGTTAACGGCTTTTTTGAAAACTCCACGCGGACGCACACCAGCTTTGCCGTAGCTGAACGTAAGCTGGGATTGACGGAGATTCCATTTGATCCAACGCATTCTTCAGTTAAAAAGGGTGAGACGCTGTACGACACGATGCTGACGATGACGGCGCTGGGAATTGATCTGGCAGTTATCCGTCACAGTGAAAACAACTACTACCAGCCACTGATCGACACCAAAGAAAACGAACAGGCCAACATTGGAATAGTTAATGCCGGTGATGGTTCGGGCCAACACCCATCACAATGTCTGCTGGACGTGATGACGATCCATGAACAGTTTGGTACCTTTAAGGGCCTGAAGATTGCCATTATCGGTGACATCAGCCACTCCCGCGTTGCCCGCAGCAATGCTCAGCTGCTCAATAAGCTGGGGGCTGAAGTCTACTTCTCTGGTCCAGAATACTGGTTTAATGAAGACTTTACGCAGTATGGTCAATACAAGCCGGTTGACGAACTGATTGGCGAGATGGATGCCATCATGCTGCTGCGGGTTCAACATGAACGGCTTTCCAATGATGATGCTCACGAAAAGGACTTCAGCAAAGAAGCCTACCATGAAAAGTACGGCATGAACCAAGATCGCTACAATAAGATGAAAGACAATGCCATCATCATGCACCCAGGTCCAATCAACCGTGGCGTTGAACTGGCCAGTGAACTGGTTGAGGCGCCTAAGTCCGTCTTCTTCCGTCAGATGCAAAACGGGGTCTTCATGCGGATGGCAATGATTGAAGCAGTTCTGCGCGGTCGTAAGTTGGGTGGTTTGGAATAAGATGACGACAAAACTGATCAAGGGTGGTACGGTCTTTGTAAACGGCCAATTGGTTAAAACGGATGTCCGGATTGCTGATGACAAAATTCAAGCGATTGGCAACGATCTGCCGGCCGCCGATGAAACGATTGATGCCACCAATAAATTAGTAGCACCAGGACTGGTTGACGTTCACGTGCATTTCAGAGAACCGGGCCAAACCTATAAGGAAACGATCGAAGCCGGCAGCAAGGCAGCTGCTCATGGCGGTTTTACCACGGTTGGCGCCATGCCAAACGTTGATCCGGTACCGGACACGCCAGCACGCATGCAAGCACAGACTTCTTTGAATCAAAAAGAAGGGGTCGTCCACATTTTTCAATATGGTGCAATCACGCATGGACGGACCAGTGAGGAACTGGTTGACTTTCATGGCCTTAAGCAGGCAGGCGCTTATGCCTTCAGTAACGATGGCAGCGGTGTCCAGACGGCTGGCACCATGTATCAAGCCATGGAAGGCATTGCCAAAGAAAAGATGATCTTGGCGGCACATGTTGAAGATGATTCGCTGCTGTTTGGCGGGATCATGAATGCTGGCAAACGAGCTGAAGAACTGGGACTGCCGGGTGCACCCAGCGTTTCGGAATCGGCTCAGGTGGCTCGGGATCTGGTCTTAGCCAACGCGACGGGGGTTCACTACCATATCTGTCACGTTTCTACCAAGGAAAGCGTTGCGATGGTACGGTTTGCCAAGTCACAGGGCGTCAACGTAACCTGTGAGGCATCACCACATCATCTGTTGCTGGCTGATCAAGACATTCCGGCCAATAACTCATATTACAAGATGAATCCGCCGCTGCGTCATGAAGATGATCGGCAGGCGCTGATTGAGGGACTGCTTGATGGTACGGTTGACATGATTGCGACTGACCATGCCCCGCATTCACAAGCTGAAAAGCCAAAAGATGACATGCGGGGGGCAGCTAACGGTATTACTGGCAGTGAGACGGCTTTTCCGATGATGTATACCAAATTCGTCAAGGGTGGCATCTGCACCTTGGAACAGCTGCTGAACTGGATGAGCACCAATCCAGCTGACATTTTTGGTCTGCATGAAGCTGGACATCTGGAACCGGGCAAGCCGGCCGATATCGTGATCTTCGACTTGACCACGCAGCGAACGCTTAATGAAGCTGATTATCTTTCCAAAGGCGTCAACAATCCGTTTACCGGTGAGCAGGTCTATGGCACGGCTGATCTGACGCTGGTTGATGGTAAGGTTGTCTATCAGCGATAAAACTATTAAATTCAAACCAGATCGAAAAGAGCGGTCTGGTTTTTTTTACTTCTCAAACATTTGTTCGCAATTGAGAAACGTGTTAAAATGAGATACCAATCCAGAATTAGGAAAAGAAAATGGTGAAAGCTTTGAAAACGATAACTTGGCAAGACATCATCCGAATGCTTAACAGTGATGTCTACTTATATGAATTAGGTCGTAAATGGGGAAACGATTTTTTAACTTCCGAACAGCAGGCTGCCATGATTCGCAAATATCAAAACGAACTGCTGGACCTGCAGGATGATCTGTCGGACTACACGAGCTTGCCGCTGCCTGACAGTGCAACTTTGATTGGTATTTTTATGGCGCGCTGCGTGATTGCGGAACTGATCAATCAAGAGCCGGTTGCCAGTGATGAGATTTTAAAGGTTGATTATAGTGCCAAGCCGGATCAGTTTGATTCTCGCTGGACGATCACGATCTATAATCCGGTTGCTGATGAAGAGATGATTGGCGTAGCGGAGCTCTCCTATGCTGAGATTTTGGGGATGCGCGTAGCAATCGATGATGATACTGATTTTATGGCCGGGCTGGCTGTTTTATTCAATGAGATTACCAAATCAGGACTTTATGACTGGGAGCGCAGTGCGGTGATCTATCGTCAGAATGCCGAGCAGCGGGCAGTTGAATCCGCTATGTATGATTTTATGGAGCAGACGCAGCAAATCGCGCTGTTTTTCGATGAGTACGTGGCCAGCCATCCCGATGATCCGAATCTGCCCGATGAGATTGCACTTTTTTGGCCATTGACTACCGGCATTATGGCGCCATTAGATGCTGATGATCCAGCCAGTCCGCTGATTTCAACAATGCAGCTGGATCCCAAGCTATTGGCTAGGTTCAAGCTGCGGTTTGGCCAAGCGTTTCGCCGTTTTAAAGGTGAATAGTCTTTTACAGCGATAACATTCGTGTTTTTCTGATTTAACCGTCTGAAATATCGGAACGCTATTAAAAATCATTAAAATTCACTTCTATTAATGATTGAATGGTTAAAAATGTTCGTTCAATATGTTAAGATAAATATAATCATTTTCTAAGCAGATTTTAGGAGGAACATTATGCGGGCGATTTTAACCACGATTGGCAAGGATAAAACCGGGATCATTGCAGGGGTCAGCAGCTATCTGGCTCAAAATGACATTAATATCGTAGACGTCTCTCAAACTATTATGGATGGATACTTTACGATGATGATGATGGTCGATGTAGACGATGATGCTGCTGATTTTGAAAAGCTAACCCAAGAACTGGATGCTTTAGGCACCAAACTGGGCGTTGACATCAACATTCGCAACCAAGAAATGTATGACGCTATGCACCAGCTATAGGAGGCCTGTTTTGGAAACTGAAAAGATTATGGAAACGGTTCGCATGGTCTCTGAGGAAAAACTTGATCTGCGAACGATTACGATGGGGATCTCGCTGCTTGATTGTATCGACAGCGACAGTGATCGGGCCTGTCAAAAAATTTACGACAAGATTACGAAAAAGGCCAAGGATCTGGTGCGGGTTGGCGAGGAAATCGAAACTGAATTCGGAATTCCAGTTGCCAACAAGCGTATCACGGTGACGCCGATTTCATTGATTGCCGCGGCCTCTGGTGATCACGACTATGTCAAGTATGCCCTGGCTTTGGATCGAGCTGCCAAAACGGTAGGCGTTGATTTTATTGGCGGCTATTCAGCACTGGTTCAAAAGGGCTACCAAAATGGCGACAAGACGCTAATCAAGTCGCTGCCTGAAGCCTTGACGCAGACTGACCTGGTCTGTGCATCCGTTAATGTTGGCTCCACAAGAACGGGGATCAACATGGATGCCGTCAAGGAAATGGGGGAAGTCGTTAAAGAAGCTTCCGAACTGGACTACATGAACAATGCCAAGATGGTGATCTTCTGCAACGCGGTCGAAGATAATCCGTTTATGGCAGGGGGCTTTCATGGCGTTGGCGAATCGGATGTCGTCATCAACTGTGGAGTCTCGGGTCCAGGGGTTGTCAAGGCAGCCCTTGAAAAGGTTAAGGGCGAATCAATGGACGTCGTAGCCGAAACCATCAAAAAGACGGCCTTTAAGGTTACTCGGATGGGGCAATTGGTTGGTACCACGGCGGCCAAGCGTCTAGGCGCCAAATTTGGAATTGTTGACCTTTCATTGGCCCCCACGGCAGCGATTGGCGACTCAATTGCCGAAATCTTGGAAGAAATCGGGCTTTCAAGCGTTGGCGCGCATGGAACGACTGCAGCTTTGGCAATGCTTAACGATGCTGTTAAAAAAGGCGGCATTATGGCCTGCAGTCATGTCGGCGGACTTTCCGGCGCTTTCATTCCGGTTTCTGAAGATGCTGGGATGATCAAAGCCGTGAATGCTGGCTACTTGAACGTTTCCAAGCTAGAGGCCATGACGGCGGTCTGCTCGGTCGGGCTTGATATGATTGCGGTACCGGGTGATATCGAAGCTTCAACTATCAGCGGGATGATTGCCGATGAAGCCGCAATTGGGATGATCAATGCCAAAACGACGGCGGTCCGAGTCATTCCGGTTCCTGGCAAAAAGGTTGGCGATACGGTTGAATTTGGTGGTCTGCTGGGCTATGCGCCAATCATGGATGTCAGTCATGCCTCTTCAGCAGCCATGATCAGTCGCGGCGGCACGATTCCGGCACCGGTTCACAGTTTTAAAAATTAACGATAATGTTAAAGATCGTACTTGTCTGGTTAAATTGACAATTAACGGTCTTTTTTTTATTATTAAATGAGAAATTGCGGATTTATTTAGAATATGGTATCATAATTCTAATATTTTTTTAATTTAGAATTGGGAGTGGAGAATATGAGTGTCCGGGTTCGCGACCTATTGAAACTGCCAACCCTGTCGCGATCACACATCGCAGCAGGCGAAGCAGGGCTGGATCGAATAGTTTCAACAGTATCGGTAATCGACTTTACAGCGACGTCGGTGGCCCAACGAGAACTCTATCAGCCGGAAAATTCGGCTAATGAACAGCTGCTGCTGACCTCAATTGAACAAGACAACTATGATCTGGTAACGGATTGCACTAAAATCGAACAGCTGGCCAAAACTGGTTGTGTTGGCGTGGTAATTTATTATGTTGGTGAGCGGGTGCCAAGTCTCCCTGCTGAAATCAAGGAAACGGCTGATCGTCTCAACTTCTTGATGATTTTTGCCCAGGAAACGCAAAAGAACATGACCTATAGTGCCGTTATCTCTGAAATCATGTTTGCGATTTTCCAAGATCGGATGCGTCATCCCAGCTTTGCACCGACAATTATCGGTCGCGTTTCGGCAATGCCGGAATATCGGCGCAGCGTTGGCGAGGTCCTAAAGCTTTTGGCCGAACAGATACAGGCTTCATTGGCAGTTATCGATGACCAAGGCGAGATCGTGTATCGTGAAAATTGGCCTAAAGAAGCGGTTGTCAACTGGGAAAGTCTCTTGAACGTGGTTGAAAAAATTAATATGAATGGCGAGCTGCCGGTAACTACATCTGATGGTATGAAGATTACGCATTGGCGCTTGCCAAACAGTGAGGAGACGGTCTTGTTCGTTGGCCGCCAGACGGTAACCAATCTGACGTGCGAGCGAGTGGCTGAAACGCTGCAGACGGCCTTGAATCTTTGGGGCGGGCAGAATCAGGATGATCAAAATCTGATTCGCGCCATCATTCAAGGACAGATCGTTCGGGCCGCCAAACTTGGTCGCCAGTACCGTTTTGAGCCTAAAAATACGCAGGCTGCCTTGATTGTCAGCTGTCCGAATGACGTTAACAAAGCTAAGATGAAAAAATGGGTTGATCAACTGACTGAGCAATATACCGACCAGCTGATCAGTGACTGGTATAATGACCAATTGATCGTATTGTTGGAAAAGACGCCTTCCTATCAAAACTGGCAGAATTGGGAAACTGACTTTAAGAAGGACGATCATCAATTGGCTGCTCAATGTGTCGTAGTCGAAGCCGCCTTGGTTGATGGCGTTGGTGGCATTCAAAGACTGTATCAGCTGGTCACTCAATACCTGCCAGCAGCCCGTACGATCTTGCCATATCGCTTGTTTTTGAATCAGGCTGATTTAGAGTTTGCGCGGGGCTGTCAAAGAGAGCTGCAGGAAGAAGGCACTGAGGTCATTCGTTGGCAAAAACGGTTGGACTCCATGCAGCATAATCTGGTAGAAACACTAATGGCCTTTTTGCTTGACACGCCGCAGAATATAGAGCAGGCTGGTGATCTGCTTTACGTTCACCGAAATACGATCAAATACCGGCTGAATAAGATCAGCAATCGATATGGCTTTGTTCCCGGCGTCATGCCTGAATCATTCGAGCTCTACCAGGCTTTAGGCGTCCATCGGCTTTTGCGCGGCAATGATGACCCAGGCGAATTAGGCGAATAAAACAAGTGCAATGGAAAATTTTAGTTGACATGCCTAATGACAAGCGGTGATTTTATTCGTATAATATTGCGTATAGTTAGAAATCTATCTGCGAACGTAGACTTCTAATTAGCTGTCAGCGTCGGCAAGCGCTGGCACACTTCAAATTTTCCTAATTCCGAGAGTAGCTAGAGAAAACCTTGATGTAAAGGCTTTCCGGCTACTTTTTTATTTTGGTCAACAGAAAAAGTCAACAGAAACCTGCTGCTGATCAAGCCGGCTGAGCGATTCGCTAGATTAAAGCATTCGGCGACCAGCCGTTTTAATTTTTGCTGAAAAGTGAGTTGCAACTCACCTTAACGTCCGCTATAATGAGTGCATACTCACTTAATGAAAAGAGGGAAACAATGGAAAATACGATTGCAATTACTGACCTCCAGATTGGCTATCAGCAAAAACCCGTAGTCAAAAACATCAATCTTATCGTTCGTCCTGGTGAGATTCTTGGGCTGCTTGGTCCCAGTGGTTCGGGCAAAACCACCTTGATTAGGGCAATTATGGGGATGATCAAGCCAATGAGCGGCACGGTACGCGTTTTTGGCCAAGCCATGCCGAATCGACATCTGCTGGAAAAGATTGGCTATATGGGACAGACGGATGCTTTATACGATACGCTTACAGCCCGTGAAAATCTCCAGTTCTTTGCCAGCCTGCGCAAAATGCCGCATCAGCAGACTGTTGCGGAGATTGAGCGAGTTGCGCGGGTGGTTAGTCTGCAGTCGTTTCTGGATCGACGCGTGGCTGACTTTTCTGGCGGTATGAAGCGGCGGCTTTCATTGGCAATTACGCTGTTGGGAACCAGTGAGCTTTTGATTTTGGATGAACCGACCGTGGGGATTGACCCCGAGCTGCGGATCCAGATCTGGCAGGAGTTAAAGCAGCTGGCAGCAGCCGGCAAAACGATTCTGATGACAACGCATGTAATGGAGGATGCTGAACAGGCCACGCAGCTTTTGATGATTCGAAATGGCGAGGCGATTGCTGCCGGCACACCGCTTGATCTGAAACAGCGGTATGCCGTTGATAATGTTGAAGAAGTATTCTTAAAAGCAGGGAGGATTCAAGATGCGCATCTTAGCAGTCTTTAAGCGAGTTATTTTGGAAATGCTGCGTGATCGACGCACGCTGGCTTTAATGATGTTTGGACCGTTGCTGATGTTGTCTTTGATTTGGGCGATGTTTCAGACCAATGCCACGCAAACGACCGTCCTGGCGACACAGAATGTCGATGCTTCATTGGTTAAGGCAGTTGACGGCACCAAACATCTCAAGGTCGTCAAACTTGCCAAAAACGAACGGCAAACGGCCCGCCAGCTGATCAGGAAAAATGATTACGCGGGCGTTTTAAAAGAACATGATGATAAATTAACGCTGACATTGGCGAATAACAACCCGTCGCAAAGCAAGCTGATTCGCCAAGGCCTCAGTCTGGCTAAGATCAAACTGGCACTGCAGAACCAGACGCGAATAATCAAACAGCAGCAAGCAATGCTCCAAACACTGCTTGCTCAACTACCAGCGACAGGCAGTCAGTCAACGGCCGAGAAAAAAGTTGCGGTTAAGTATCTATATGGCAGTACCGCTTCGACTTATTTCGATGCGATTTTTCCAATTATGATCAGTTTTGTCGTGTTCTTCTTTGTTTTTTTAATTTCAGGAATTGCACTGCTTAGAGAACGGACACGCGGCACGCTGGATCGAGTCTTAGCAACACCGATTCGTCGTGGTGAATTGATCAGCGGCTATATTCTTGGCTATGGCACGTTCGCGATCGTACAGACCTTGATTATCGTTGGCTTTAGCATCTGGATTTTTAAAATGCAGGTTTTGGGCAGTCTCAGCGGTGTCTTTTTAACCAATATTCTAGTTGCGTTGGTTGCGCTCACCTTAGGCCTTTTGATCTCGGCATTTACTCAATCCGAGTTCCAGATGATGCAGTTTGTACCAATCATCGTTATTCCACAGCTTTTATTCTCAGGCTTGATTCCGTTTGATACCATGCCGCATTGGTTGAAGCTGATCGGATATTGCACTCCGCTTTATTATGGATCCACGGCGATGACCGATATTATTGAAAAAGGTGCTGGTCTGCTGCAGGTTGGCAATGAATTGGGCAGTCTCATTGTATTTGCCGTTTTATTTATCTGTCTGAATGTGGTATCTTTGAGAAAATATCGTCCAGTTTAAAGGAGCTGTTGAGATGGCTGAAGATATTTTTGAAAACATGCTGGCTAAGATGGATATAACCCAGCGTCAGCGGGAAGTATTACGAGCCAGCATGGAGCTGTTTGCCACGCAGGGCTTTAACCAGACCAGTACGCGGCAGATTGCCCAAAAAGCCGGTGTTGCTGAAGGAACGGTCTATAAGCAGTTTAAGACCAAACAAGCGATTTTAACGGCGATTCTGACACCGATTCGCGAATTGGTGATTCCTCAAGTAGCAGTTGATTTCGCACAAAATGTCTTGACGCGGCAATATCCGGAATTAAGCGACCTGGTTCATGAGATTTTTTTGAATCGGCTGGAGTTGGTTGATAACAATCGCAACTTTGCTCGGTTAATGTATGGATCGTTTTTGGAACAGCCACATCTGCGCCAAGAAGTAGTTGATGCCTTTGCCAAAGTTGCCACGCCCTTCATTGAAGTATTTGAATACTATCAAAAGCAGGGCAAGATTCGTGAAGGCCTGACGATGGAAAGTATCGTTCAGTTAATGATTTCAACGATTTTGGGCTATACGACCAGGATGATTTTATTTGGTCAGCACTTTGATCCGCATACGGCAGCTGATGAAGGGGCAAGTCTGGTACTGCAAGGCATTGCCAAAAATTAGCTATTAGGCCAGTGACAACTCAGGTCAATAAAAAAACATCACCTGACGATGAAGTCAAGTGATGTTTTTTTATAATTAGATGGCAATTTTATGATGATGCCTTGTCAGATAGACCAACAGAAAGTCCAGCAGCAGGGTACAGCCAGTAATAGCGAAGACGGCCGAATAGCTGAACAAACCGGAAATAGTGGAGCCAAGCAGCGCGCCAAGTACGGAGCCGGCCGCTTGAAATGATTGATTATAGCTGAAGACTCGGCCAAAAGCCTCGGTTGGCACTTCTAAGGTCAGAATTGTCTGGGCAGCCGGCATCAAAGCCGCGTTGGCAAACCCAAGCAAAAAGCGCCAGAACGCTAACATCCAAGGCGAATTGGTCAAGGTCATCGGGATAAAAAGGACGGCCGCAATAAGCAAGCCAGCCGTTAAGACTTTTTGCGGACCAATGCGATCCATGGTATGGCCAACTTTAGAAGCGGCTACGAGATTTCCCAGCCCTGGGGTAGCAGCGACAATCCCCGCGACAAATGCGATATTGCCGGTATCATGCATCATTTCCTTAACATAGAGAGAAACGATAGGGTTGATTGACATTACCGATGACTGCACCAGCATGGTTGTGACAAACATAACCACAATTAATTGAACATTGTCGATTTGGCCCATTAATTCGCGCATGGGCTTCATATTTTCTTTTTTAATCGGCGTAAACTTTTCTTTAACCAGAATCGAAGTAGCGATAAAAACACCAAACATCAATCCGCCGGTAATAAAGAATGGGATTCGATATCCCAAGGCGCTTGATAGGGTTCCGCCCAAAAGCGGTCCGATCAGGTTGCCGGTAACGCCAGCTGTCGTCATGGCTGACATTACCCAACCAGATTTGCTGTGGGGGGTCTCACCAGCCATCAAGGCAATTGAGTTGTTGATATAGCCAGAGAATGCGCCTTGTAAAAAGCGCATGCCGATAATCATCCAGACATTGACTGAAAGTCCAGTCAAAAAAATCGTACAGGCCATGACGCCAGAAGCCCGCATGCACATCAGCTTGCGACCTTTACGATCGGCAAGACTGCCCCAATATGGTGAAACGATTGCCTGGGAAATAAAAGTTGCTGCAAACGCCATACCAGAATAAATATTAAGCTCAAAGCGCGAGAAATGCCCCAGTTCATTGATAAAAAGTGAGATGAACGGCATGGTCATCGAGTAGCCCATTCCAGTAATAAAACAGCCAAACCAAAGAGTGTAAAAAGTTTGATGCCATTTGCTGGGCAGTTCATGATGGGTGCCGATATTCGAGTCTTCCAAATGATCACCTTCCAATTTGATTGTATAAATGAACCGGATTAGCCCAACTGACGCTTCTTCCAGCCAAGGTAGCGATAAAAGATTACCAGCATTAAGACGGCTAAAGCAACGGTTACCCACATGGCGGACTGAACGCCAGTTGTTAACGAAGCCGGCAAGCCGGAAATAACCACCAAAAGCGTGACGGAAGCAGCCCCACAAGCTTGGCGCAGTGTATTGTTAAGCGCCGTTCCATGACTGTTTTCCTGCGGTGACAGTTGGGAGAATGCCTCCGAAAGCGCGGGATTAAACAAAAATGCATTACCAATCAGCCGAAGCATGTAGGCAACGGTTAAGACCCAGATTGGCATTTGAGCATTGATACGAACCAAGGGAACAGAAGCCAAAAGCGTCAAGATGCCGCCAGTCGTTATCAGCCATTTAGGACCGTATTGATCGTAGAGCCGACCAGCAATTGGCGCAAACAAAGCATTACAGATGGCGCCAGGCAGCAGAATCAAGCCGGATTTAAAACTGCCGATGTGCATCACGTTTTGGGTAAAGATTGGCAACAGCTGCTCGGTTCCCAGCAGAATCATAAATGCGCAGCAGCCGACTGCCGTCATCATTCGAAATGAAGGGTAGCGGATGATCTGGACTTTCAGCATTGGATCGGCCATTCGCAGCTGGCGTTTAATAAAGAACCAGATAATCAGCAGCCCAATCAGCAGCATCGCCAGCCCGATCATCAAGTTGAGCTCAAAGACGGTCAGACTGCCCAAAATCAGTGATGATCCGATTAATGAGATCAAGACCGACACCAGATCGATCTTAATAGGGCGTGGTTGAGAGAAGTTTGGCATCTTAAAGAACGCGCCCAGCCAGACCAAAAGCATTAATGGCAAGACAAAAATAAAGATATAGCGCCATGAGAAGTATTCCAGAATCAGTCCCGATAAAGAAGGTCCCAAAGCTGGTCCAGAAGCAATCACCAGACCAGACATTCCCAAAACGGAACCGCGCTTTTCAGGTGGATAGATAGTAATCATCGTCGTCATCTGAAACGTCATTAAGATTCCGCCAGCGCAGGCCTGAACCAAGCGTGCCAATAGCAGCAGCCAGAAATTATTTGCAAAGCAGCCAATCAGCGTGCCGATGATGAAGGTCCCAACCGTTGATAAAAAGACGCTGCGGTTGGTAAAGCGTTCGTAGATGTTTGACGATAATGGCGTGATAACCCCGATCAGCAGCGTATAGCCGGTCGTCAGCCACTGAGCGGCATTTAGCGAAACGTGCAGATCGTTTTTAATCACTGGCAAGGCGGTAACCATCATAGTTTGACTTGCCAGACTGATGAAACTGGCAACCAGCAGGATGATCGTTACGCTGCGGCGAGTGCGCGCGTCGACATTGGTTGCGGACATAACAGACTTCCTTTCATAAAATATCAAGCAACAAAAGTAGATTAAAGATATAATTTCATACCAATCTAGTCTAGCATTGAAAGCGCCATGCAAAACAAGTCCGCAATGATGATTTTTCGATTTTTTTGCACAGAGTTCAGCCAGGTTTGATATGATTATTCATGTGAATAAATAATGAGGTGACATGATGAGCAAGCGAATCGCGGTATTTTCTGACGTACATGGCAATCTGCATGCTTTGCAGGCAATGTATGCTGACAGTCTGCGCCATAGTGTTGATGAATATTGGTTTATTGGCGACCTGTTGATGCCCGGCCCAGGTGTAATGGAGATCTGGCAGCTGATTAAAAAAATGCAGCCAAGCGTAATGGTACGCGGCAACTGGGATGATTTAACGGTCAAGGGCGTGCGGGGACAGATGGATCTTGAAAAGCCCTCGCGAATCTATTTTGCTCGTTTGGCCCAGTACGTTGGCGAGCATGTTTCCGCCGCTGTGATTGATGAGATTGCCAGTTGGCCGCTGCATGTTCAAAAGCAGGCTGGCAAATTAACGTTTGGCATTTCGCATAATCTGCCAACGCTCAACATGGGGCAGGCGCTGTTTCCCACCAATCCAGTCGAGCATTTTGACCAGCTGTTTGAAAATTTCGATCAGCAAGACGTGGCCATCTATGCTCACGTTCATCACAGTCTGATGCGCTATGCCAGTGATGAGCGCTTGATCTTGAACCCGGGATCGGTCGGGGAGCCGTTTAATGGCTGGTGGCCGCTGCAGCACGATACGCGGGCTCATTATCTGATCTTGGAGGTTGACGATGATGGGATTGCCGAATTGGACTATCGGCACGTACCTTATGATCGTGAATCGGAATATGAGCTGGCTGTTGAATCAGATATTCCTTACCTGCAACTTTATAAGCGGACGCTTGAAACTGGCCGGGTCAATACGCATGATCAAGAGCTGCTTGATCAGATCAATCGCAAATGGGACTATCTGGCTGAGTACCAAGCTTATGCCAAACGAGTTAAGAAACATTCCTGACATATTGACCAACTAATGGCCACATATTGACCAACTAATGGCCGCTTTTTTGCCTGATTCCCATAATCTAATTTGATTACAAAAAGTAAGGCAAAAAGTTTGCATTCAAAAACGCAAATTGGCATAATAACCAACGAATGACTATGCAAATGTAAAAATCTTATTTTTAATCAAAATCTACATTAAATATGGAGGGTAGAAAATGGCCAAAAAGTCTAAGATTGCCAAGCTCAAGCATCAAGAAGCGCTGGTTGAAAAGTACGCAGCCAAGCGTGCTGAACTGAAAGCGGCCGGTGACTATATCGGCCTGTCCAAGCTGCCGCGCAATTCGGCACCGGTGCGCCTGCATCACCGTGACCGCTTGGATGGCCGTCCGCATGCCTATATGCGCAAATTTGGCTTGTCACGGCTGAACTTCCGTGAACTGGCACACAAAGGTCAGCTGCCGGGCGTCAAAAAAGCCAGCTGGTAACTAAAAAAGGTCCATGGTCTGAAATAGTCAGCCATGAACCTTTTTCTTTTTGCGAACATGCTGTTATCAGCCGGTTCGCGGTATACTAAGTCTAAACAATCTTTTAAGAAGTGAAGTGAAGCTATGCTGAACAGATTAGTGGAATGGACGGTGCGTTTCAATCAGCGCTCTTTTATCAAAATTACCCGACAGACATTGATGCTGCTGTTTCCAATCGCCTATGTCGGGACCTTGGCAGTGATGCTGAAAAAAGCCTTCTTTGCCACGGATAGTTTTTTCTTTAATGTTGCCGATCTGGGCGACATCATGCCAGACTGGCTTTGGACTGGTATTACGGGGCTCACGGGCGGTCTGGCCAAGATTACGTTTGGGATGTTTGGCGTGATGGCTGCCTATGCTGCGGCCCGCTATACCGCCAAACTATATCATCAGGATGCGCCGATGGCAGGAATGACCGGTTTTGCCACTATGCTTTTGTTGGCATTTCGCTATACGCGTACGAGCAGCCCCAACATGATCTCATTTGACTGGAATCTTTTGAGCGTGCGCAGCGTCTTGTTTGCGCTGATCGTTGGCTATGGTGTTGGGCAGGTCTATCGTTGGCTGGGAAAAGGCGGCGAGCCCAGCGATCAGACGATTGAGACGCTGGAAAAAATGCAGCAGCGTGCTCTGAATGCTATCCGGCCGCTGTTTTTTTCGCTGGCAGTCGGCGCGGCCTTAGGAGCATTGTTCAACTGGCTGACGTTAAGTTCCTGGCTGGATCTCGCCTATACCTGGTTGGAGAACTTTGGTCAGGGCAATCAGTCGCTATGGGTGGCACTTCCTTTGATTGCCGTTTCGTTATTGATGAGCTGGCTGGGCATTGGCGGACCAACGATCAACACGGCTGCTCAGGGATTGACCGGCGCGGCGGCGGCCAATCTGAACTACGCTTTTCAGCATGGCTCAAGCTGGAACGTACCATACAAATGCCTAACTTCTACGCTTTACAGCTCATTTGCCAACTTTGGCGGTGATGGAGTCATGCTGGCTTTAGTGATTGCCTTGATCATCGTTGGCCGACAGCCGGAAATTCAACGGTTGGCACGTTGGAACTTATTGCCGACCCTGTTTAACAGCGGTTATGGCTTGATGACCGGTCTGCCAGTAATCCTAAATCCCGTCTTCTTGCTGCCTTATCTGCTGCTGCCTTTGGCTAATCTTTTGTTGGGCGCTTTGGCAACCTTAATGCATCTGATCCCGGCAACGCCCTATCCTCTGCCAATGGGGACTCCTGGGCCACTGGCGGCATTTATCGGTTCCAATGGTGATTGGGAGGCACTGCTGTTTTCATTGGTGCTGCTGATTTTTGATGTCTGGGTATATATCCCATTCGTTCGGTTGGCGCTTGGTGCTGAACTTAAAACACAACAAATCGAGGCGGTGGCATAATGCTGATTATTAATGATAAAGAGCGCCGACGCAGCATGCGCTTATTGATTTTTGTCGTAGTCTTGCTGATTGTCCTGGCGTTTCCGGCCTACTTTTGGATGAAAGACAACAACCATTATCTGGCACAGCGCAGCAAGGCTCAGATGTCACCGATCATTATGATTCCGGGCAGTTCGGCAACCAAGAATCGCTTTGATGAAATGGTGACGCTGCTTAATAAAGATACCAGTCACAAGCACAGTCTATTAAAACTGGAGGTCTACAACAGCGGTAAGATTACATATACTGGCAAGATCAGCAGTGGCGACAACGAGCCGATTATTGTCGTGGGTTTTCAAAACAATCATGATGGCTATGACAACATCAAGAAACAGGCCAAAATGTTTGATGAAGCCTTTAATGAACTGATTGATCAATATAAGTTTAATAATTTTAAAGCATTTGGTCATTCCAACGGTGGTTTGATCTGGACTCTATGGCTGGAAAAATACTACTCAGATTATTCAGACTATGTAAAAATCAAACGGTTGATGACGGTTGGCTCGCCATTTAATCTTAATGAAAGCTCAACCAGCAATCCGACGCAGATGTACACCTACTTTTTGAAGCATCGTGACCGGCTGCCGTCCAGCCTGGATGTCTATTCAGTTTCCGGTGCCGATACCTATACTGAAGACGGCATCGTTAAATTAGGCAGCGTAAGAGCGGGGCGCTATATCTATCAAAAACAGGTCAAGCACTATACCGAGATGACGGTTACCGGCAGCAAGGCGCAGCACTCGTCACTGCCGCAGAATCGCCAGATCATTAATTTGATTGAGGAATATTTACTGGACAGTGATCAGCCTAATGCCGTCAATAGTAAAAACAAACGAATAAGTCACAGCTCTTCAGTTTCCAATCCATAAATTATGTTTGCAAAATCCCTCTGCAAAAGGTTATTCTAAATGTGACGTGCAGACTGGATACGCATAGTCTGGCACCGAAATAAACAGGGGGATAACAATGAAAAGACAACAGCGTTTTGTCGAGATCATTCTATTATTGTTGCTGGCTTTAGTGGTTTCGTTTTGGGGGTATCGCGGCTATCGATTTATGCAGGCGCATCCGTTGGTCAATCGCGTCTATCGCTATCAAGCATCATCCGCAGCCAAAGCAGAATTGACCAGCACGCCAAATGACTACCAGTATGTGGTTTTTGGCGCTGGCAGATATCGGGGAAAATACATCAGAGTTGATAATCAAAAACAGCTGCGCCGAATTTTAAATCATCGGCAAGCCTATCAAGCAGCTTTTGATCAAAATGGAACTTACTATCTGGTTCGTCACCATCAGCTGCAGCTTGATCTGGGGAACGTCCCGGCTGGCGAGAGCTATGTTCAGACAAACAAGCAGGCTTGGGTTGCTCAATCAGATCGGCATGATTTAGGGCAGACAGTAAACGATTCGTTAAAGCTGACCTCAATGCATGCTACTAAACAGGCAGTCAGCTGTCTGCCATAGGTTTGGGTAACACTTACTGTACAAAACTAAATAACTATACTAAGCATCTGAATCATTCAGGTGCTTTTTTAATTTTTTGTATAATAATTCGCAAATTCATGGCTTATTTGCAGAAATCGAATTGATTAATTTACATTTCGTACATTAGGTAGGAATACTAAATATTATTTTTTTAACGTTGACTGTTTGTATATATTCATTTAAGAGGCTAGATTGTTTGCATATATTAAAATGAAATTAAAATCATAAAAGCTGATTTTATTAAAAAGCTTTTCAATTGACAGATGAATTAGGAATGATTTTTATGGGCAAAAAACGAATCATGGTGATTTTCGGGACGCGACCCGAAGCAATCAAAATGGTTCCGGTAATTAAAGTATTGGAGAAGGCGGCTGAATTTAAGCCAATCGTGGTGGTGACCGGACAGCATCGACAAATGCTCGATCAGGTTTTGGAGACCTTTGATGTTTCGCCAGCTTCCGTAGCGGTAAAAGCCAAATAGCCATAATAAGCCGCAAAGGGGGTGCTGATTGATCAGTCAGATAATCTTTGAAACGTCATTTGCTGGTTTGATAATTTATCTAGTCTGGGTTTGTTTTTTACTTGCGCTAGGTCAAAACAGTCAATCAGATAAAGTCGAGCTGGGATTTGATCAGTCGTATCGGCTGGTGATTTTGGTTCCGGCGATGAATGAAGAGGCTGTCATCAAACAGACCATGCAGCTGTTTTTAAAAGAGGCTCATCAGCTTGAAAACGTTAAAATGGTCATTATTGATGATGCTTCTGATGATCAGACCGCAGCTGTCGTCAAGCGATTTATTAGTCAAACGGGCCAAGAGAGAATTCAGCTTTTGCAGCGTCAGCACCCCAACGCTCAAACCGGCAAGGGAAATGCACTTAACTGGGCCTATCATCAGCTGGCTTTGCAGGATGGCGATCCAAAGCGCCTAATCTGCGGCGTTCTGGATGCGGATGCCTACATGACGGAAAAAAGCTATCGCAAGGTGCTGCAGTATTTTGCCGATGATGAGGATTTGGATCTGCTGCAGACACGGGTAGGCATGCTTGAAACCAATAATTGGCTGCAGCTGATGCAAGATATTGAATTCACCGTAGTCAATGATTGGATTCAAAACACCCGCAACCGACTTGGCAATGCGGCAGCTTCGGGCAATGGACAGTTTATCCGTGTCGGCTCCGTTGCCAGTTCGCGGCCATGGGGCAATGCATTATTAGAAGATTTTGAATTCAGTACGCGTTTTTTGATGCAGGGTAAAAAAACACAATATGCCAGTGATGCTTTGGCATACCAAGAAGCCATCGCCAAGGCCCGCCCCTTCATTCGGCACCGATCGCGGGCACGGCGGGTGCAGCGGCTACGGCACCAACCGCACTGACTGACTCTGGCTGTAAGCGGGTAGTGGTTGTCATTGTCGTTCATGTTCATTACTCTGGCTGGTATGGCTATAACTACCGCCAAAGCTGCTCCATGCATTGGCTGCCACGCGTACACCACAGCTGGCACTCATTTTATGGATGCTACTGCTAGAAAAAACTCGTCTCAAAGGGCATAATAGCCGCTTGAGGCGAGTTTTTAAATGGTGATGGTTTCAATCAATGAAGGTGAGCTGAACAGATTTAAGCCGATCGCTGCCAATTTGGCTAAAAGATGTTTTTAAATAAAAAGAACACCAGCGGTCCCAATAAGGATGGCAGCATATCCAGCGTTTTGAACTCCTTGATTTTTAACAGCGAGAAGCCAGACGCGGCAATCAGAAAGCCACCAACGATTGATTCCTCAACCACGAAGGCATTGGAAAAGAAACTGGCGGACAGAAACTTGGCGATTAAATAGATGCCGCCAAACCAGACTAAAACGATCGGCGTTTCCAAAAGCATCCCCCAGCCAAAGCCGGTCCCAAAAATAATGCCGCAGACCAGCGTCAGCATGGCGTTGGTATAAAGCATCGTCTGATTGCCATTGGTTGCGGCAACGACTGGTCCTAAGATCCCTAAAGCACCAATGCAGTCTAAAAAGCTTGCCGTGGCCACGCCCTCGCCAAGCTTAGAGGAAAAACGCGTGCTGAGCCAGTGGTTGGAACGGTCATCCAGTTGCCAATAAGTACCTAGCGGGATCCCAACTGCCAGGCTGATGATAAAAAGGACCGGGTAGTTGCTTTTCGGCATGTTGCTGATGACCGACTGCAGTCCAACGCCAAGAGCAGCAAAGCCTAATGCTATCCAGAGGGTCTCAATGTATTTTTCCTGTAAGAACTGCTTAAAAAAACAGCCGATTGCAGTACCGACAACTACCGCGCCAACGTTGGCCCAGATTCCGATCATTTTAAAAAACCTCGCTTTAAGTTAATCTGCCAGACTGAGCAGTATCAGCCAGACATTTTGAACATACTTAACTATTTTAGCTTATTTAATCGTCATAAAAAAGAAATTACCACAGACTCTGAAACGATCAATCAAGGAGTCAAGAAGTTGAGTGCTGATTAAAAAAGACTGACATGTGTGCAGGACACCGTCAGTCTTTTATATTATTTATTACAGGTTTTCATCTGTGTTAAAATTCAAAGGACAGTAATCAGTCATTTTGGTGATCAATTCGAGACTCAGCTGACGGTAGGCGTTTAAAACGTCGGTTGCGAAGTTTTCTGACTGACGCGTCAAATAGTTGGTCAGTTTAGCGCCGGCCAGACCAGCTGCCTTTTCGTCGGTTGCCTGAATCATGGCAATGGCCTTGGCGTTGCAGTCTTTTTGGACATCGCGAAGCATTGGCAGAAAATCGTGCAGGTGACTGTCGACTAAAACACTGGCATGCTTAAAGATCCAGTATGCCGAGTTGAGCTGAGCCGGTAGCTTGCCTCGCTTGTATGGTGCTGGAGTGTCGTTGATGTTGCTGAAGAATGGAACAAACGTTGATTCATTGGCGACCCCCATGGCAATCCAGTGAATGCTGTTTTTGGAGGCGCGGGACGTCTGCAGAATGTGGGCTTCCTGTGTTTTAGCCAGGCTGATGGGACGGTAGCGATGCTTTTCTTCATCCGAACCGGTACCGATTGGATCAAACGGCGTCCCTTCATAATGGGAGCCAAGGTAGGCCTGGGCGTCAAAGATTGACAGCTTGCGTTCAGGCTTCATCAAAAACGGCAGGTCAGCAGCTTCTGGCTGTTCGTTTTGCGCAGCTTTGGGACTGAACATTTGATGACCATACCAAACGCGCGGCTCACTATAGACGGCATCTGAACGGTCAGCCGTACCAAAGATCTGGCGGAAGTTAAAGGTACCAGGGTGCGGATTGAGATGGTTCTTTTCGACGAATTCCTGAATGCCAGGATGGTACATGAAGTTGTCTGGATCGTTAAAATCAATCTCCTGGATGGCTAATTGATTGGCAACGACAGCATAGCAGTCATCGGGAATCCGCTGGGCAACCCAGTAGTGACCAGCGCCAGTCTCAAGATACCAGGCCTCGTCATCGTCAGCAAACAAAATGCCATTGGTTTCGCCGGTTCCGTATTTGGCAACCAGCTCGCCAAGTCTTTGCACCCCTTCGCGAGCAGTCTTGACGTATGGCAAAACAACCGTAACCATGGCCTCTTCGTTTAAGCCTTCTTTAACGAGTGGATCATAGCCTAACACCAGATCGTTGGAATAGGCGCTTTCGGTTGCACTCATGGCTACACCGTATTCATTGATGCCGGCTTCTTCAAACAGGCCGTACTTGTCGGTCCATTCTGGCGTTGCCGTATAGCGAGCACTGATCTTAGGCAGCGTCAGCTCAAGTTTGGTATCTTTAGAAACGAATTGAGATGGCATCTCGCCGCGCGCGTGAACAACCAGGCGTTTTGGCCAGGCTGCCTTGGCATCTTCATTGCGGCCGATCATGATTGAGCCATCACGACTGGCCTTTTTACCAATCAGAATGCTGGTACATGCCGATAGTTTTTGTGACATTTTCAAGTCCCCTTATTTGAATTTTGTAACTTTATGTATTTATTTTAACCCAAACAATCAATAAAATTAAACAAAAAGTGGAGGAAATTAAATAATGGAACAGCTTTCAATGTTTATTATTATGTTTTCAGCCCTGCTGATTCCAATATTGATGGCGCGCTTTAGGGTTGCCAGCGTACCTACCGCGGTGGCCGAGATTATCGTGGGCATCATCTTGGGTAAAAGCGGTTTTAATCTGGTCGTGCAAACCCGTGACCTGACTTTCTTATCGAGTCTGGGCGTGATCGTCTTGATGTTTTTGTCAGGGATGGAGATCAACTTCAGCCTGTTCAAAAAGCGACCTGGGGCACCCAAAGACAAAAAGTCACCGGTTAATTTGGCGGTTGCCTCATTTGTCGGCATCATGCTGACGGCGTTTATTCTCGGAATGGCATTGAAGGCAACTGGGATGTTCAATGACGTTCTGCTGGCGACGATCATCTTTTCAACAGTGGCGCTTGGCGTAGTGATTGCTACGCTGAAGGAAAAAGAAATCCTCAGCCGGCCGATGGGACAGACGATTCTTTTGACGGCGGTCTTAGGCGAGGTCGTTCCCATGCTTTCACTGACGGTATATGCCTCGATCAACGGTGGCAATGCTGAGCGCTTATGGATGATCGTGCTGCTGTTTTTGGCGGCGATTCTGCTGCTGCATCGCTTCAAGCAGCCATTTATCTGGTTTAACAAGGTTACCAAAGCAACAACGCAGCTGGACATTCGATTGGCTTTCTTTCTGATTTTTACGCTGGTGACGCTGGCAGAGACGGTGGGAGCCGAAAACATCCTGGGTGCCTTTTTAGCCGGGATGGTAATGAAACTGCTTGAGCCCAGTGAGGCCACTCAAGACAAGCTCACCTCAATCGGCTACGGCTTTTTCATCCCGATCTTCTTTTTGATGACCGGTGTCAAACTGAATCTGCGCACGCTGCTGACCAATCCGCATGCTCTGGCGCTGATTCCAGTACTGGTAGTCTGCTTTATTATGGCAAAGATTACGCCAATGCTGGTCTTTCGGCAGCGCTTCAATGGGCGGAATGCATTTGCTGGCGGTTTCCTGCTGGTTACGACGATCACCTTGGTTCTGCCAACGCTGCAGGTCGCACGCAATCTGCATGCCATTACCGCGACACAGTCAGATGCCTTTGTCTTGGCGGCAGTAATTGTCTGCATTATTGCGCCAATCGTCTTTAACTCGGTCTACCGTCTCGCACCAGAAGACAAGCTCAAACAGCGCGTCGTCTTTTTGGGTACGAACGTCTTCAGTGTTCCTGTCGCTCAGCAGTTGTCGCGTAACTGGTATGAGGTACGAATGGTTACGGACAGTCAGGACAATTATAAAACCTATGACAGTGAAGTTAAAAATCTGACCTATCTGCCGGAACTAAGCGAAGCCGCCTTAGAAAAGGGCAAGTTTTTTGACTGTGACATTATGGCGATTGACTATCTGGATGATGCCAAGAATTTCCGGCTGGCTAAACTTGCCAAAGCGCATCACGTCAACCGCGTAATCGCCGGTCAAAATCAGCGCAATCTGGATGAGGACCAGCGCAACAAGCTGCAAAAGATGGGTGTTGAGATCTTTAATGTCTACAACGTACAAACCAGTGTCTTACGGGCTTTGATTGAATCGCCATCTATTATGACGATGCTTAACAGTACCGAAGCCGGGCTTTATGAAGTCGTAGTCCGCAATCGTCGTTATACAGGTCAGCAATTGCAGGCTCTGCCGTTTATCGATCAGATGACGGTCAGTCGGATTCGCCGCGGGACGCAGTGGCTGATTCCACGGGGGACGACGGTGATCGAACCTGGCGACCACTTGATCTTTACCAGTAAAGCCAGTGATGTTGCCAATATTCGGGCTGAACTGCGCAAACGCAACTAAGCCAAATCAAAAACAGTGCCACGGCAGGCTGATGATTAAGCTTGCAATGGCACTGTTTTTTATATTGCTGAAATCGGCTGGCAACGGGATGCTGGTTTGATTATTTCTGCTCAAATAACAGAGCACAGATAATCATGACGGCAGCCAGCCCCCAGGCAACTACTTTAAAGATTCGCAGTCCCTTAGGCGTGGTCTTGATTTCTGGATGACTTTTCCAGTATATCGGCATTAAAACGGCCAGCAGCACACAGCCGGTTGCAATTATCCAAAACATATTATTCACCTCACGTATTCATAAAAAACTTTACCATATATTCAGCTGAGATTAACAATCATTAATCATCTTTTGGACAATTCGCGATTGATAAAGCCTCAGCTCAAAAGGTAGCCACCAGTTTATGGGGCAATTAATTGCACTAAACGGTGAAAATCGATAAACTAGGATACGTTTGCAAGATTTCATGCTGTGGGGGAATTTGATGGAAAAAACATATATCGTTGCTGCTCGGCGAACGCCAATCGGCAAATTTGGCAAGTCTTTGGCTGGTGTTTCTGCTGTAGAGCTTGGTGCAACTGCAATTGCCGCCGTCGTCAAAGACAGCGGCGTAACCAAAGAGGCCGTTGATCAGGTTTTAATGGGCAACGTGATTCAAGCCGGTGCTGGCCAGAATCCAGCTCGTCAGGCCGTGATCAAGGCAGGCCTAGACTATGCCACGCCCGCAATTACGATTAATGACGTCTGCGGCTCAGGTCTGTCCAGTGTCAGTCTGGCGGCCGGTCTGATTCAATCAAATCAGGCCCGCATTGTGATTGCTGGTGGGATGGAAAGCATGTCGCGAGCACCGTATATCTTAAATCAGGCTCGTGGCGGCTATCGTTTTGGTGATGGTCAGCTGATTGACGCCTTGCAAAAAGATGCCTTGATTGATGTCGAAAACGGCTATCCAATGGGAATTACCGCGGAAAACGTGGCTGAACTTGATCAAATCAGTCGTCAGGCTCAAGATGAATTTGCCTTGCGCAGTCATCAAAAAGCAGTGGCGGCACAAAAAGATCATGCCTTTGATCGCGAAATCGTCCCAGTCGAGGTTCAGACTCGCAAAGGTACGATGATCGTTAAAGATGATGAGGCACCGCGCGCGGACACCTCAATTGAAGCATTGCAGAAATTAAAGCCGTCTTTTGCCAGTGAGGGAACGGTTACAGCTGGGAATGCCTCGGGACTTAACGATGGGGCGGCGGCCGTCATGCTGGCTTCTGAATCGGCAGTCAAGGAATATGGGCTGCAGCCGTTAGCAGAGTGGCAGGCGACAACCCTGGTCGGTATTGATCCGGCATACATGGGATTGGGACCGGCCTATGCAATTGAAAAACTGTTCAACGAGACGGGGATCAGTCGTGAGGATGTTGATCTGTATGAAATCAACGAAGCCTTTGCCTCACAATCGGTTGCCTGCCTGCGCCGACTCAAGCTGGATGAACGGCGCGTCAACCCGCGTGGCGGTGCACTGGCGCTGGGTCATCCGGTGGGCTGCTCGGGAGCGCGGATCTTGGTAACGCTGATCCATGAAATGTGGGATCTTGATGCACGGACCGGGATTGCCAGTCTGTGTATTGGCGGCGGCATGGGCGTGGCCTGTTTGGTTGAAAAGGCGTAATAAGATCTTAAAATAGCCGACGCGTCTTTGACGAATCTGGCTGTTTTTTAGTTTGGCGGTCAAACGGGTGTTGACTTAGCAAAATTACGATCAGAAGGAATAATTGGCGCGGATTAGGCATTGGTAAAGGAATGAAAAAATAGTAAAATATTATCTTAGATGCAAAGTTTTGAGAGGATTTTGATTATGAAAAAGTCGCGTTGGATTGATTTTGGTGTTGTCTGCGGTTTGTTTTTTCTGGCTTTCATGTTTGCCGTTTTGCGTCATGACTCCCAGATCAAAACCATGGACCAGGCTGGGTTTGCTTTAACGATGCCAATTACCGCCATGAAAACTCGTATTATGCTTTTTATCACTGCATTAGGCTCGCCCCAGTTTTTAGGACCGGTAACGCTGGTAATGATGCTGATTTTATGGTGGAAAAAACAGCTTGGCAGCAGCA
The DNA here is from genome assembly GCF_013423865.1 of Limosilactobacillus mucosae. NCBI lineage: Bacteria > Bacillati > Bacillota > Bacilli > Lactobacillales > Lactobacillaceae > Limosilactobacillus > Limosilactobacillus mucosae. The sequence goes on from NZ_CP058954.1 coordinate 698,394, forward strand.
TGTGGTATGGCGCCATGCAGTTTGTAGGATATCTGCTGGTGATTTTCTTTAAGACCAGCGTAATGCGGCCGCGTCCTGCTCATCGATTAGAAAAGATCGGCGGCTACAGCTTTCCCAGTGGCCATACCTTTGCAACCGTAATTTTTGTCCTAACGATTTTGGCTTTGCTTTGGCCGCACCTCAAGTCAAACTGGAGCCGACTGTTTGGCTGCATTCTTGGCGTCTGCTGGATCCTGCTGATCATGTATTCGCGCGTCTATCTGCACGTTCACTATGCCAGTGACGTCTTGGCCGGCTTGCTGCTGGCGCTTTGCTGGTGGCTGGTCGCCAACTCGCAAAAAGAGCGCTTTATGAATTGGCTTACCGAAATTCAAAAATAATTACTGATCACTCTTGTCAAATCTGTAAAAATTCGCTATACTAGTTAGCGTTGACTTATGGAGAGTTGGCAGAGTGGTAATGCACCGGACTCGAAATCCGGCGAACCCGTGTTGAGCGGGCGCGCAGGTTCAAATCCTGTACTCTCCTTTTTCAGAAACATCTATAACTGACTAGAAGCCCCAAAGCCTTGATATGATAGGCTTTGGGGCTTTTAGTAATTACTATAAATTGAAAAGTTAGGACACCTGATGGACACCTAATACGTTCAAAAGTAGGGATTGTTTTTGGGGCTATTGCAGAATTTATTCATTAATTAGTTTAAGGGCTAAAACCTGAAAGCACAGATGCGCGGAATTTTACCGCCGTTCTGTGCTTTTTTGGTCTAAAACAGAAAAACGCAATTATTCATTAGCAATAATGCAGTCTGGGCTGCTTTTTAGGACGATTTCTGCACATTTTAGTTAATCTGATTCATCAATAGACAGATCGGCAATCTGAACTTGTTCCAATATTTTGTAAGCGTTATACTAAACGTATAAACTGATGTTATCGCTTTCGCAAGGATTATTTTACACTGGAGGGGTTTTTATGTATTATTCCAACGGTAATTATGAAGCATTTGCACGTCCTCGCAAGCCTGAGGGAATCGAACAGAAACACGCCTATATTATTGGGGGCGGGCTGGCTGGTTTGGCAGCGGCCGTCTTCATGGTTCGTGATGCTCAGATGCCTGGCGAAAACATTCATATCTTAGAAGAACTGCCGGTTGCGGGTGGCTCACTGGATGGCGAGAAGCGTCCTGGCGTTGGGTATGTCATTCGGGGTGGCCGTGAAATGGAAAACCACTTTGAATGTCTTTGGGATATGTACCGCTCAATTCCTTCACTGGAGATTCCAGGCGCTTCTTATCTGGATGAATACTACTGGCTGGACAAGGATGATCCCAACTCGTCAAACTGTCGCCTGATTCATAATCGCGGCGACCGGGTACCTAGTGATGGCAAGTATGGCGTTGAGAAGTTTTCAAAATATATCGTTAAGCTGGTTTTGACCTCAGAAGATGAGTTAGAGGGCAAAACGATTGGCGACTGGTTCCCAGATGAATTCTTCGACACCAATTTCTGGCTGTACTGGTCAACCATGTTTGCCTTTGAAAAGTGGCACTCCTTGATTGAAATGCGGCGCTACTGCATGCGCTATATTCACCATATTGATGGGCTGCCAACGCTGAGTGCCCTGAAATTCAATAAATACAACCAGTATGAGTCAATGACTAAGCCAGTCTTGGCATATCTGCAGGATCACAATGTCGACATTCAATACGACACCGTGGTCAACAATGTCTTGGTTGATACCAGCAATGACAAGAAGATTGCCAAAAAGATTCTGCTGACCAAGGATGGCAAGGATGAAGAAATCGTCTTGACCGACAACGATTATGTCTTTGTTACCAATGGCTCAATTACCGAGAGTTCAACTTATGGCGATCAGAACACGCCGGCACCGATTACGCACAGCTTAGGGCCTAGTTGGAAGCTGTGGGAGAATCTTTCCTATCAGGATGCCGATTTTGGTCACCCCGATGTCTTCTGCAAGAACGTTCCTGACCGTGCCTGGTTCATCTCGGCTACGGCAACGCTCAAAAACCGCAAGCTGGCGCCATATTTTGAACGGCTGACCAAGCGCAGTCTTTATGATGGCAAGGTCAATACCGGTGGGATCATCACGGTTACCGACTCGAATTGGATGTTGAGCTTTACGATCCACAGACAGCCGCACTTTAAGGACCAAAAGCCGGATGAAACGGTTGTCTGGATCTACGCGCTTTATTCCGACACGGAAGGCAACTACATCAAGAAACGGGTCGTGGACTGCTCAGGCAAAGAGATTACTGAAGAATTGCTCTACCACCTGGGCGTTCCCGTTGACGACATCGAAGGCTATGCGGAAAATGACGTCAATACCGTACCAGTCTACATGCCTTACGTTACTAGCTACTTCCAGCTGCGTAAAAAGGGTGATCGGCCGGCAGTCGTGCCAAAGGGATCGCAAAACCTGGCCTTCTTGGGCAACTTTGCCGAATCGCCAACTCGTGACACGGTCTTTACCACGGAATACTCGGTTCGGACCGCGATGGAAGCCGTCTACACACTCTTTAACGTTGATCGCGGCGTTCCTGAAGTCTTTGATTCCGTCTTTGACATTCGCCAAGAGCTGCGGGCACTGTACTACTTAAGCGACAAGAAGACGTTGCCGGAGATGGATCTGCCAGTACCGAAGCTGGCTGCCAAGACGGCGCTGCGCAAACTGAAGGGAACCTGGATCGAAGAAATTCTCAAAGAGCAGCATCTGCTTGACTGATTAAAGCAATTTATATAACCAGAACGTCAAAAGACCACCAGCGCTGATTTGCGGGTGGTCTTTTGCTATTGAGTAAATAAATTAAGCTAAATGATCAGACTTATGGCTGCTGATTGAGCGACTAGTCATGATGAATCAAGCGGACGCGGGTGATGGCATCGACTTGGCTTAACCGGTCAATTACTTTTTGTGCGGTTGCCGGCGTGAGGTTTGAAACGTCTAGCATCGTATAGGCATAGCCGCCGCGCGAACGGTTGACCAGATTTTCAATGTTGATGCCTTCATCGGCCATAAACGTCGAAATCTGCCCCAGCATGTTAGGGATGTTTTGGTGAATCAAGGTAAAACGATCTGGGCTGGCAAACGGTGCGGCTACATCTGGCAGGTTGACCGAGTTTTTGATGTTGCCGGTTTCCAGATAGGTCATGATTTCATGAGCCGCAATCTGCGCGCACTTGACCTCAGCTTCAATCGTCGAGCCCCCGATATGCGGCATGATGACGATATCAGGATTATTCAGAATCTGAGCCTCGCTAAAGTCGGTGTAGTACTTTTTCAGCGTACCGTCAGCCAGGGCTTTTACGGCAGCGGCATTGTCAACGATTCCCAGCCGCGAGTAGTTGAGCAAAACGGCGCCGTGCTTGAAATGCTTTAATTCTGCCGTGCCGATCAGTCCAGTGGTTTCTTCATTTTTAGGAACGTGAACCGTTACGAAATCAGCATCCTTAATGGCATCAGTGATCGTTTGCGCGCGCTTGACCTGACTATCCAGCTGCCAAGCCGATTCAACGGAAAGGTATGGATCATAGCCGATGACGTCCATGCCTAGATCAACGGCGGCGTTGGCAACCAGCGAGCCCACGTGTCCCATACCAATAACGGCGATGCGCTTGCCCAAGAGCTCAGTCCCATTGAAACTGGTCTTCTGCTTTTCGGTTCGCAGCGTAATATCGGCACCAGGCTTGGCGTTGGCACTCCATTGTACGGCAGCGATGATGTTCCGGCTTGCCATGATCATCGAGGCGACGACCAGTTCCTTAACGGCGTTGGAATTGCCGCCGGGCGTGTTGAAGACGACCGTGCCGTTTTCAAGGGCTTTGTCCAATGGGATGTTGTTAAAACCAGCCCCACAGCGCGCGATGACTTTCAGGCTCTTGGGAAACTCATGATCATGCAGATCCACGCTGCGAATCATGTAGGCATCGGGCTGGGCTTCAGGATTATTGATCTGGTAGTCAGCCGTAAATTCGTCAAGTCCGGCTTGGGCAATAGCGTTATAGGTTTTGATCTGGTACATGAAAGATTCCTCCTAGCGATTTTCTTTTTCGAATTGCTGTATAAAGTCACACAAAGCAATAACACCATCATATGGCATGGCGTTATAGATACTTGCCCGCATGCCACCAACGAGTCGGTGACCTTTTAGATTCAATAGACCATGTTCCTGGGCCTCTTGGACGAATTTAGCATCCAGCTGCGCGTCGCCAGTTACGAATGGCACGTTCATCAACGAGCGATAGTGTGGGTCAACGTTGTTTTTAAACAGCTTGGAGTTATCCAGGCAGTCGTACAGCAATTGGGCCTTCTTGCGGTTGCGAGCATCCATGGCCTTAACGCCGCCTTGTTCATCGATCCATTTCAAAACGAGCCCGGCAACATAGATTTGGAAGACAGGCGGCGTGTTGAGCGCGGACTTTTTAGCGGCCTGCTTGGTGTAGTCGAGCATGCTTGGCAGTCCCTTGACATGACCCAGCAGCGATTTTTTCAAGATTACGATCGTTACGCCAGCGGGAGCCAGATTCTTTTGCGCCCCGGCATACATCAGATCGAATTTTTCAAACGGGTAGTCTTGGCCTAAGAAGTTGGAAGAAAGGTCGCCAACCAACGGCGTACCGTCAGTTTCTGGCAGTTTTTGCCAAGCCGTACCCATGATGGTGTTGTTGGTCGTGATGTGTACGTAGTCATAGGTATCTTGGGGAATGGCTGGTACTTTTGGCAGCGTGGTGTAGTGCTGGTCTTTAGAAGAGGCCAGAACGTCAGCTTGAACGCCTTTGATCAAGCGTGCTTCTTCAACGGCGCGTTCAGACCAGTGACCAGTGTCGATATAGGCGGCGCGATGATATTGATAGGCAAGGTTTAATGGTACGGCCGTAAACTGCGTGGTACCACCGCCCTGCATGAACAAAACGTCGTATTCCTGATCATCCAGGTTCATTAATTTATAGATTTGTGCCTTAGCATTTTCATAAACATCAACGAACAGCTGAGAGCGGTGCGAGATTTCCAGAATGCTCATGCCAGAATTGTTGAAATTTAATAATTCAGCCTGGACTTTTTTCAAGACTTCTTTGGGCAGCACAGCGGGACCAGCAGCAAAATTGTAGACAGTCATTGTCATTCCTCCAAATCATAAACTAAAAAAGCACCCACTTGATTAAGTGAGTGCCCTTCAAATTCGGTTCAGGATTTGAATTGACCTCACTTATCGCGAAGGCCAACGCAAAATATGGCCTTCTAAATCAAGGAAGACCATGATGAGGAAACCATCAATGCAAATTCAAAATTATTCAACAGCATGTTCAGTTCCCTCCTCATCAAATTATTATTTATCGTTAACAAAATTATAATCTGATTACAAAAAAACGTCAATAATAAATTTGATTCTGGTATAATGACCAAAAACCAAAGTCGAAAGGAAAAGAATATGACCGAATTTTATATCGTTCGCCATGGTCGCACCTTTGCCAATGCGGCCGGGCTTAAGCAGGGAATCATTAATACGCCGCAGACCTATCTCACTGATGAGGGACGGGCGCAGGCGCAGCTTTTGGCCCAGAATTTTGATTTGCGTGATTTTGACGCGCTTTATGTTTCGCCTTTGGAACGCACCAAGCAGACCGCGGCAATTCTAAATGAGGAGGCACAGCTGCCAGTCATCGAAGACGGGCGGTTGCTGGAGATTTCTTATGGCGACTGGGATGGCCAGCCCAATGATGAGCTGATGAATCAATATCCAGAATTGTTTTCGACGTTTGTTAAAGATGTGCGTCCTGAATATGCTGCCGTTGCCCATGGCGAGACGTTTACACATGTTGAAAAACGGGTCCAGGACTTTATTAAAGACGTTACGGCTCAGCATCCAGACGAGCGAGTCGTAGTCGTTACGCATGGCTTTACGGTCCGCTCGTTTGCGGCCAGTGCCACGCATGCGCCAGGCTTGACGATTCTGGAACCAGAAAACTGCAGTGTTACCAAATTAATCGTTGAACCCAATACGCTTGAGCAGCATCTGATCTATTACAACCGTTCCACTCAAGGATTCTAAGTATCAAAAAGACGGATCACGCGTTATGCGGGACCCGTCTTTAATTGTTTGCTGACTTTTAAGCGCAGCCGTCAAAATGGTTGGCTGAACTGTTGGAAACGCTGCTAGGCTTGTTTTTGCATGGCGTGTTTAGGCTTTTGACCAAGATTGGCGAAAAAGTGCTCATAAACTAGATCCGTCCAACGCGTCAGGTGTGTCAGACTTGAATCGCCCGTCAAAGAGAGGACAAAGGCAAACCCCAGGGCGACTGCCGAGACGTGGTCGATGCCAAACAGACTGCCAAACAGCGATGCGCAGACCAAAAGCCCCATGATGCAGCCATAAAAGATGATACTGCGGAACTTATTGAGCGGATGACAGATCTGGTAGAGCACCATGAAGCCAACCGCAGCCAGAATCATGGTTGAGGCCGTTGAAATGTCTTGGCGGCTGAGGCCAAACAGAGCTCCACAGACTACGATGACGCCAACGGTAAACATATCGGTAATCCCACCAGGCAAGGCACGCCGCATAACGTTGGGCAGAAACTTGCCATGAATACGCTGATGATTGGTTTCCAACGCCAGCAGGAATGAAGGCGTCCCAATCGTAAACAGACTGATCAGCGTGATGTGGGAAGGATCGAGCGGGTAGTTGAAGGCAAAGATCAGCGTAAAGATGGACAAGAGCAGTGAGAAGATGTTCTTGACCAAAAACAGACTGGCTGATCGTTCGATGTTATTGACAACCTGCCGTCCCTGGGCTACGACCTGTGGCATTTTGGCAAAGTCAGAATCAAGCAGCACCATCTGAGCGGCATTCATGGTGGCCTCATTGCCTGAAGCCATGGCAATACTGGTATCCGCTCGTTTCATGGCTAAAATGTCATTGACGCCATCTCCAGTCATGGCAACGACTTCACCTTGCTTTTGCAGCGCGGTGACGAATTTTTGCTTTTGATCTGGCGTGACCCGACCAAAAACGGTGTAGCGCTGCAGAGCACTTTCGTATTCATCATCGGTTAAAGCAGCTGCACTGACGCAGTTTTGCGCGCCTTCGATCTGTGCCTGTTTGGCTACGCTGGCAACCGTTAATGGATCGTCACCCGAAATAACCTTGATCTTGACGCCTTGTTCGGCAAAATAGCGGAAAGTGGCTGGAGCAGTCTTACGAACGGGATTTCTCAGCAAAATGAATCCTAATGGGTTAACCGGCGCACTGAGACTGGCTTTGGTCAGCTGCCCTTGATACTGACCGAATACCAGGACCCGGAAGCCTTGCTTGGCATAGGGCTCAAACTCGCTGCTAAACATGGCGGCATTTTCTCTTAACACCATTTCCGGCGCGCCTAAGACGTAGCTTTCATTGCCAAAGCCCACGCCCGAGTACTTCCAGGCTGAACTGAACGGCACGATCTGATCCGCCTGGCGTCCGCTGCCTTGCGTAAAGTATTCTTTCATTGCTTTCATCGTTGAGTTGTCACCAGGCATGGCCGCGCAAAAATCACTGATCAGACTACGCAGCCGATTTTCGTCAACCTGTGCTTGCTGAGCAGAAAAGAAGCGCTGGACCTGCATTTGATTTTCGGTGATCGTCCCGGTTTTATCAACGCAAAGTACCGTAACGCGGGCCAGCGTCTCAATGCTTTTCATGCTGTGCAGCAAGACCCGCTGCTGCGCCAGTTTCATGGCACTTAAAGCCAGCGCAACGGTTGCCAATAAATAGAGCCCTTCTGGAATCATACCGATCAAAGCTGCTTCCATAGAAACGATGCTTTGTTTGAGCGGATTGCCATTATGCACGTATGATTCATAAAATAGCGCGGCACCAATTGGAATGATGATAATGCCGACGAATTTGATCAGCCGATTGAGTGATTTGATCATGGCTGATTCTTCGGTCGTATCCATTTTTTGCGCCTTGGCTGTCAGCTTAGCCGCATATGAATCAGCGCCGACATGCGTCAAGCGTACGCGCGCCAAACCGGAAACGACAAAGCTGCCTGACATCAGACTGTCGCCGGGATGCTTGGCAATCTCATCAGCCTCTCCGGTCAGCAGCGACTCATTGACGTTAAGCGAGCCGGTTAAAAGCTGGGCGTCAGCTGGAATCTGCTGCCCGGTTTTCAGTTCGATGATGTCATCTAAAACCAGTTGATCAGTCGGCAGCTGTACTGATTTGCCATCACGAATTGCCGTTGCTTTGGCAGCATTCAGCACTGTCAGTTTTTCCAGCACTTTTTTGGACCGTAATTCCTGGATAATGCCAATGACGGTGTTGGCGATGATGACGGGCAGAAAAGTCATGTCCTTAAATGAGCGAACCATGACCAATAAAACGGCTAAAACGACGAAAATCAGGTTAAAAAAAGTAAACGTGTTGCTGTAGATGATCTGCCGCGTGGTTTTAAAGGTCGTATTGATTGCGGTGTTGGTCAAGCCTGCCTGGGTCCGCTGCGCCACCTGATCTTTAGTTAAGCCGGTATCAGGAGCGGCATTGAAGTGCTCAATCCGTTCATCTTTAGCGGTTACTGACTGTTGATGATGTCTGCGCATACAATCATCCCTTTCTGCTTAAATTCTAATTTTATTTTAGCATTCTTTGCGATTTGGTACGGTTACCTTTAAGATAAATTAAGAATGATTTTGAGAGGATGGTTGATATGAGCACAGAACCGACTTTTGAACGCGGCGCAATCACGTTTTTAAGCGGCCGGCTGACGCTAAAAGAAGCCGCAGCAATTTTTGCCCACATGCCATATGAATTGGATTACGTTAACAAAAATGATGAATATGTCTGGTACTCGCCTAACCCGTGGCGCGACAACAACCGGCTGCAGAAACGCTTGACGCATTCGGTGCTGGGCTGTCATCCTAAGCCTGTACAGCCACTGGTCAAGCAGGTTTTAAAAGCTTTGCATACCGGTACAAAAGACGTGGTTGAATCGCCACAGGTCATGGACGGGCATCGTGTTTTGATTCGCTATTATGCAATTCGTGATGCTCAAAATCAGTACTTGGGGGCGCTGCAGGTTACCGAGGACGTTGAGCGAATCTGCGAGCTTTGCGAAGCCCATGATTTTGAACATGGGATAGTTGATGGTAAAATAATTGATGGCGTATCGGCGGCTTCAATCCATGCCAATCGTTTGCAAAAAGGCGAGCAGCTTGCCGACATCCAGACGCCGGACAAGACGCAGGACGCGGTTTCTGGCGCTTCAGTAGAACAATAGCAGGGGGAATTGATTTGGCTTCAAAAAAGTTTTATGCCGTGCGCCGTGGCAAGAAGCCCGGCATCTACACCAGCTGGCCGGAATGCCAAAAACAGGTTGCTGGCTTTGCTAATGCGCGCTTCAAGGGATTTATGACCAGAGAAGAGGCTTTGGCATGGCTGCAGCAGCCGGAAAAGAGCAAGCCGCGGGCCGTCAAGCATGCAACACAGACCAGTCTGGATCTATTCGGCGAGGAACAGGGCCTCCGATTTATTCCGACGATTGTTTTTTATACGGATGGCGGTTCACGCAATCGCGGCAATCGACGGGGCGATCACGTTCACCAAGATGATCTCGCAGCCTGGGCCTATCTGATTCGGTTTGAGGATGGCTTAAAAATCACCGATACGGCTGGTGAATTGGGTGCTACCAACAATCGCATGGAGGTCATGGGGCTTTTAAAGTGTCTACAGCGTCTGCTTGAGTTAAACCTGCAAAACGAGCCGATTGAGGGTATTCTCGACTCGCAATACGTTTTAAATGCGATCAATAAAGGGTGGCTGTACAGTTGGGTGCGGCGCGGCTGGAAGACTTCTGGCGGCAAGCCGGTTGCCAATCAAGAACTCTGGGCCGAGGTGAGCGTGCTGCTGCCTAAATTCAAGCAGCTGCGCTTTAAATGGACCAAGGGACATGCCAACAGTCACGGCAACGTTACGGTCGACCAGCTGCTGAATTCAACGATGGACAATCTTAAAGCTTAAATTTGATTAAAATAAAACTCGTTTGGTCGCGCGTTATGGCGGATCAAACGAGTTTTTTGCAGTTTTAATGACGAAATGCGGCGATCAAAGAGACTCAAACCGGATCGTGACCGCCAGTGCTTTTTAAGTAGCCAGGCTGAACTTGACGCAGTCTTGGACAGGAACGTTAAGCTGCTCAGTGTTCTGTGCAGTCTTACTTACGGTTTTATGCACGAAAATCGGTATAAAACATATGATGAGAAAATCATTACCTACTTTTTACCAAAAATCGGAGCGAAGTAGGTAGTTGCAACCCTCGCAACCGCTCCAGATTTGAATTTTCACAGGTCCAGTAGGTTTGCGACCACGAGGATTTTCCTGAATTAACCTGCCAGCAGTTTGACGCTGATTATAGTTGATGGTGACTATTCAATATGTATAAATAAAAAAAGCTATCAGATAACGATTCCCCGCAGTTTAAAGAAACGGAACCGTACCAAATAGCTGGTAGTCAAGAAAGAAGTGAATGTCGGCACTCCTTACGGTTAATTATATTACTATACTGCCGTGTAAAAGAAAACCCCTAATCTGAAATTTTATAAGAAAATTTGTGAATAATTTTCATGTTTTGGTTTAAAGTTGCAATTGCAACCGATTATCGATATAATATTGAGCAAGAAAGGGGGGGAAGCTTTGATCGATGTATTGCGCGAGATGGGAATGGCATCGCGAGCCCTAGATGCCATGGCTAACGCGGAATTTAAGAAGCTGGATCTGGCACGCGGTCAATTCGTATATTTGGTTCGAATCTATGAGCACCCTGGCATTATTGCACGCGATTTGGCAAAATTAATCTTGATGGATAAAACAACGATTGCCAGAGCAGTTGCCAAACTGGAAAAAAACGGCTTGATCGTGCGACGGTCCGATCCGGCCAATCATCGTATCAAGCGAATGTACGTCACGAAAAAAGGAGCGGAATTATACCCGTTTATCATTCGTGAAAACGAGCATTCAAATGACGTTGCTTTACAAGGCTTTTCACCTCAAGAAGCGCAGCAGGCTCACGACTACTTGCAGCGGATGCGCCAAAATCTGGAAAAAGACTGGGATTTTGTTAAAGCAGGCGGTCAAAGAAATTATTAACGATATTTAAGAGATAATAAAGACATTAAATGAGTAAAGGAGTTTTATTATGAAACGTGTCGTAGTAGATGAAAGTTTTTGGGAAGTCTTTCCAGATGCAGAGATTGCAATTATGTACGTTGATGGGATTGATAACCATGATACGGATGAAAACAAGGCCGAACGTGCTGAATTATTAAAACAGGCAACCGCGGAATCAGCCAAGTTCACCAAAGAAGAAACTTTCCGTGATAATCCAGTCGTTGCACAGTGGCGTGAAGCCTATGCCAAGTTCCCTAAGCGTAAGGGTGCCCGAGCATCAATTGAGGCACTGCTTAAGCGGGCCAGCCAAGGACACGTTTTTGAACCGATTGAGCCATTGGTTGACGTCTACAACAGCATCTCGCTGCGCTATGGCGTTCCTGTTGGTATCGAGGATCGTGATAAGATCGCCGGTGACATGCATCTGGGCAAGGCTAAGGGCGGCGAAAGCTTCCAACCAGTTGGCGCTGACAAAGATGATCCAGCTCGGGAAGGCGAGATTCTCTATTATGACGATGAGGGTGCCGTTTGCCGCAGTCTAAACTGGCGTGATGCTCAACGCACGATGCTGACCAGCGATTCTAAAAACGTGGTTATCGTTATGGAAGCAGTTAATGAGGATCAGATTCTGCGGACGCATGAGGCGATGGATGAGCTGCAAAAGCTGATTGAACACTACTTTGGTCAAAAGCCGAGCGCACCACACTACTTGACTAAAGAAAATCCGATTGCCGATGTAGACTAGGTGAGTGCAGATGAAGATCGGAATTGATAAGATGGCGTTTGCGACAACGTCGGAATATATTGATTTGACTGAACTGGCTAAAGTGCGCGGTGTCGATCCCAATAAATATCTAATTGGGATTGGTCAAAGCGAGCAGGCAGTTTTACCGCCTACGCAGGATATCGTGACAATGGGAGCTGCTGCTGCCGACAAAATGCTGAATGAACGTGATCGAGAGCGCATTGCCACGGTGATCGTTGCTACCGAATCAGGAATCGACAATTCTAAAGCCAGCGCAATCTATGTTAAGCGGCTGCTGAATCTGGATGACTACGTAAGGACCGTTGAAGTTAAGGAAGCCTGCTATTCAGCAACGGCTGCGATTCAATTTGCCAGAGGACAGGTGGTATTGGAGCCAGAAAAGGCGGTTTTGGTAATTGCAGCTGACGTGGCGCGTTATGGCTTAAAGACGGCTGGCGAGGTTACGCAGGGTGCTGGAGCGGTTGCCATGCTGATTACGGCTGCACCGAGGATCCTGGCAATTGAACGGACTAGCGTTGCTTATTCGCAAGACGTGATGGACTTTTGGCGGCCGCTTTATGCTACTGAAGCCATGGTCGATGGCAAGTATTCGACCAACGTCTACATTGACTTTTTCAAGCATACGCTGAGTCGCTATGAAAAATTAACGGATCGCAAGCTGGATGATTTTGCGGCAATCGCTTTTCATCTGCCATTCACTAAAATGGGCAAAAAAGCTTTGGAAGCTGTCTTGGGTGAACGGGATGATCAAACGGCCTGGCGTCTGCGCAAGGCACTGCTGGCCAGCCAAAACTACAGCCGCCGGGTCGGCAATCTCTATACCGGTTCGCTTTATTTAAGCTTGATGTCGCTTTTGCAAAACGACCCTGATCTAAAGGCAGGTGAGCGCGTCGGCCTGTTTAGCTATGGATCCGGTGCGGAAGGCGAGTTTTACAGCGGGATTCTGCAGCCTGGCTATCAAGAACAGCTGAGCAACGTGGCTGGAGATCTCAGTGAACGCCAGCTGATTTCGATTGCGGCCTATGAGCAGCAGTTCAATGACCAGTTAGGAATGAATAAAGCAGATGTTGAGTACGACATCAGTGCGGATCCGGCTCGTTTCGTCTTAGCCGGTCAAAAGAATCATCAGCGCCAATACGTTGATAAGCAGCAGCTGTAAAATTTTCAAGCTGACTGAGATTGCAATTCGTCATTGCCTTTTTTATAATTTATTAAAAAACGATTATAAAAGAGGCGCTTTTTGATGAGAAATGATATCTATTTTGATCCGATGACGGTTGAATGGGTGATGGCGCATTGCGATATTGCGCGGCTCGGCGTACAGGATGACGAATCGGTGTATGTCGTTCCGGTCCACTTTGGCTATGAATTGGATGAGCAGCAACATTTTCATCTTTACTTTCATGGGAATGCGGCCGGTCAGCGCGCTCGTTTGATGCAGGCTAATTCGCATATTGGTGTTGAGATGGAAAGCGACTATCAACTGCTTCCCGCGCCGCAAGACAGTGCATTTAGCGCCCGGTTTCGCAGCTTGATTGGCAAAGGAACGGTTAAAGAGCTGACTGATGCGGCTGACAAGGTGCATGCCTTAACCGTGATGATGCATCATTATGTGGCCAGAATGCCGCATCCGCTGACTGCAGCAATGGTTGATCCGGTTCATGTCTGGCGCGTGGATCTGGATGAGGTTTCATGTAAGGTGAAAAATCCGGATCATGATTGGCAAATGATTTTAAAACAGCTGGGGCATCCCCTTGAAACTACTGATGCAGTAACTGCCAGCAGTCAAAAGTCTAATGCTGATAATAAAGATTAAAAAAGAGATGGGAAAACTCCCATCTCTTTTTTTAATAGATGCTATCGCGGAAAAGACCAACGACTTTGCCTAAAATGGTTACCCGGTCCAGGATGATTGGGGCCATTGTATCGTTTTCTGGCTGCAGGCGATAATGACCGTTTTCCTTGAAGAAACGCTTGCAGGTAGCCTCATTGTCATCATTCATGGCAATTACGATATCGCCATTTTTAGCGGTATCCTGTTTACGAACGATAACCTTGTCGCCGTTTAAGATCCCCATGTTGACCATGGAATTACCTTGAATCTGCAGCATAAACAGATCGTTATGGTCCGGAATCGAAGGCGGGATCGGGAAATAATCGGTTGCATCTTCGACAGCGAGAATCGGCTCACCGGCAGCAACGATTCCTAACAATGGAATTTTTTCCTGCTTTGGCGCAATTCCCAAGACATCCATGCCGGCGGGCGTAATCTCTAGGGCACGCGGCTTGGAAGGATCCTTTTGCAGGTACCCCTTCTTGATAAGCCGATTGATATGCCCGTGAACGGTAGACGTAGATGAAAGGCCGACAGCTTTACAGATTTCGCGAACAGTTGGCGGATAGCCGTGAGTGGCGACCTGTTGATGAATGTAGCTGAGAACGGCCATTTGCTTGCTGGCTGCTGTTTTTACCATGTTGCCACCTCATTTTCAGATTTGGAGCAATTATATCATACTTGCCAAATATTTTCAAACATACGTTCGTTGAAACTTAACGGCGCGGATTGCTTGCTAAATAATGCGGCGTTCGCTACACTAAGTAACGTAAAAATCGCTGTTTAAGGCAGAGGGGAAGAAAATTATGGCTGATTCACAAGCACAAGAAAAGCTGCTCAAACGAATCAATGAGCTGGCACACAAAAACAAAGCGGAAGGACTGACCGCGGCCGAAAAAGCTGAACGCAAACAGCTGCGCGATCAATATCTCAAGAATTTCCGAGAGGCTTTTCGCTCAAATATTGAGATGATGCGGATCTTTGATAAGGATGGCAAAGAGGTTACACCGGAAAAAGTTCGGCAGATTCAACGCAAAAAAGGGCTGCGTGACGACTAATTCAATGATTAATTCATCGAATGCGTCTTTTATTTGACGCCGATATCGTGTAACATTAGTATCGTTATCTAAAATAAGGGGGAAACATCCATGAGTACTGGGCTTAGTATCATGTTGATCATCCTGGCACTGCTGGTTGGCCTTTTGGTTGGCTTCTTTGGTGCTCGGAAATACATGGAAAACTACCTGCGTAACAATCCGCCGATTTCTGAAGATATGCTGCGGACGATGATGATGCAAATGGGCCAAAAACCTTCAGATCGCAAACTGCACCAAATGATGCAAGCGATGAAGGCTCAAGCGCGCAAGGCAGGCAAATAGCAATTAAAAAGGACCGGTGCACTGCATCGATCCTTTTTGATTAATATTGACGAAAATCCTGGTCAGTCTGACTGATTTTTAGTGGCCAGCTGTCAGGCTAAAGTCAAGACTTAATTTAAAATTGATAAGCCCGATTAAAAATCGTCGTCTTTTGGTTTTTCGGGCATGTAGTAGTGATAATTGGGATCAAGCTCGTTGTCCAGCTGATCGAATGCCATCTGCATCTGTCGTTCCAATTCCTGCTGATTTTCATCAGTCAGGCGCATTTTACGGTCAATGTAGATTGGCTCGCCGAAATTGATCTTGCGTTTTTGTCGCTTGAAGATGCTGCTTAGTTTCAATGGCCCTTGGTAGACGGCTGGCACCAGCGGCACGTTGGCCATTTTGGCGATGATCAGCGCGCCGCCTTTGATCTTGCTGGAATAACGCGAGCCGGTCGGAAAGATGATAGTTGAGCGATCACCATTTTTAAGCAGTTTGACCGGTGTTTTAATAGCAGAAGGGCCGGGATTTTTGCGGTTGACGGGAAAAGCCCCCAGCTTGCGCAGAAACCAGTTGGCAAACCGCCCTTTGAACAGCTCTTCTTTAGCCATGAACGTAAATTTCTTAGGATAGACTGCCAGTGCTAACAATACCGGATCCAACCAGGTACGATGTGGTGCGACGATAATGTAGTTGCCCTCGGGAAGGCGATCTTTATGTTCAATCTGAGGCCGACCGTTAAACAGCGTTAACAGCGGATTGACCAGATGAACCAAGAAATCATAGAGCATTTAAACAACTCCCAATTTTTAAAGTAATTTTATATATTTAGTATGACGAACCATACTCAAACATGCAAGCAAACATATACAGCTACAGTAAATTATTAGCAACCAAGTGAGGAAAAATATGACAACCGTTCAGCTTAAACCAAACGAGCGCATTGATCAGCTCAGCGCGCAAGGAGTACAAATCATTCAATCCAGTGAAGTTTTTGCTTTTTCATTAGATGCCGTCTTGCTGGCAGATTTTGTGCGGCCAAATCAGCGTCAAAAAATCAAAATCGTGGATCTGTGTGCCGGGAATGGCGCAATCGGTTTGTTTTTGCACCATAAGCTGGGGGGACATTTTTATGAAATCGAGCTGCAGGAACGGCTGGCTGACATGGCTCGGCGATCAGTAGCCTTAAATGATCTGACAGCCCGCTATGAAGTGATCAATGATGATGTTGCCAACGTCTACCGATACGTAGCCAAGGACCGAGCCGATGTGGTCGTGTGCAATCCGCCTTATTTTAAGAACGCGCCGGCCAGTCAAAAAAATCCAAATCGCTATCTGGCCATTGCCCGTCATGAATTGACGATTGATCTGGCAATGGTCTGCGATCGGATGAGCGGCCTTTTGAAGATGAATGGACGCGGCTATCTGGTTCATCGACCGGACCGCCTGCCGGAAATCTTAGCGACAATGACGGCTCATCGATTGGCACCCAAGCGGATCAAGTTCGTATATCCCAAACCAGGCATGGAGGCCAATATGGTGCTGATTGAGGCAATTAAAGACGGCAAGCCGAATGGGACGCGGATTATGCCGCCGTTGATCGTGGCGGGCGAAGATGGTAAGTATGGTCCGGAAGTGCAGGCGATGCTTAATGGCTCAAATATCTGAGCAGCATTATTATTTTTACGTGCTCTATTGCGCGGATCACACGCTTTATGGCGGCTACTCTACGGATGTCTGGCGCCGGTTTGCGATGCATCAATCTGGCAAGGGAGCCAAGTATACCCGACCGCAGAAACGCCATCCACTCAAGCTTTTGTACTATGAGGAGTTCGATAATCAGCATGATGCGCTGAGTGCGGAATGGCATTTTAAACATCAGTCGCGCGCTAAGAAAATTGCTTACTTGCGAGCACATAATATTAAAATTTGATTAAAGATTCTTCCATTCAATTAAATCTGTCTGTATAATCTTTTTTGGAGATAAAGATTTGTTTATGTAGTGGAGGAATTTGAGATATGAAGATTATTGCGTACGGGATTCGTGAAGATGAACGTCCTTATGTTAAAAACTGGCAATGGGCCAATCCAGACGTTGAGCTGATCTGTACGGACAAGCCGCTGGACGTTGAGTCGGCTGAATTGGCCGCGGGCTGCGATGGTGTGGTTGCCTACCAGCAGAAAAGCTACTCGGCTGACCTTTTAAAACAGCTGCATGAGATGAACATTCACAACCTTTCTTTGCGTAACGTTGGCGTTGACAACATCGATGCTGAAGCGGCAGTCAAGTATGGTTTTAAGATTACCAACGTGCCGGTCTACTCGCCAGCTGCCATTGCTGAATTTGGCGTCACGCAGCTGCTGAACCTATTGCGGCGAACTAAGGAATTTCAGAATAAGTTTGCCAAGCGCGACTATCGTTGGGCGCCAAACATTGCCAGCGAGCTCAATCAACAGACGGTCGGCATTGTTGGCGCGGGTCATATTGGCCGAGTTATGGCGCATATCTGCCGGGGCTTTGGTGCCCGCGTGATGGTCTACAATCATCGTCCTAAGCCAGATCTGGTTAAGGCTGGCGTGTTTACTGATTCTTTAGATGAGCTGTATAAAGAGTCGACGGTGATCTCTTTGCACGTGCCAGCCGTTAAATCAACTTACCACATGCTCAATCGGGATGCCTTTGCCAAAATGCAAAAGGGTGTTTTGATCATTAATATGTCGCGCGGTTCTTTAATCGATGAGCAGGATCTGATTGAAGCGCTTGATAGCGGCCAGGTTGGTGGGGCTGCTCTGGATGTCTTGGAAGATGAGACCAAGATTTTTAACAAGGATATGGCCAATCAGCCATCCAACTATCCGGCATTTGATAATCTTGAATCGCGCGAGAACGTTTTGATTACACCGCATACTGCATTCTATACCGATGAAGCCGTGCGCAATATGGTTGAGCAGAGTCTGGATGCCAGTCGTGAATTGATCTTGACGGGAGCCAGCGACAAACTGGTTAAACTAGGATAATAATTTTGACACGATGTTTTGCAGACATCGTGTTTTTTTGATTATGAAATTGGAATTTTAGAAGCGTTTTCTCATCATTTAGGTTTCTTTTGAAGAGCTTTCATAAACAAAAATAGCTAAAATTGTTAAACTATGAACTTTTGGGTTATACTGGAAGTAACGATGAAAAACAACTAAGCCAATCGGAGGTATGAAATCAATGAAGATCTTAGCTTATGGTATTCGTGAAGATGAAAAACCTTTCGTTAAGGAATGGGAACAAGAAAACCCAGAAGTTGAAGTTGAAATTACCGACAAGCTGCTGGATGAAGAAACGGTCGCAATGGCAAAAGGCTTTGATGGGGTAGTTGTCTACCAGCAAAAGCCATATACCGATGCGGTTTTTGAAAAGCTGGACTCCTATGGCATTCATAATGTTTCCCTGCGTAATGTTGGGGTTGACAACATGAACCCAGCTACGGTTAAGAAGTATGGGTTTAAGGTTACCAACGTACCGGTATATTCACCAGCTGCCATCGCAGAATTTTCCGTTACGCAATTGATGAATCTGTTGCGGCGGACCAAGGAATACTTCCACAAGTTTGAGCGTGGCGACTTCCGCTGGGCCCCACAGATTTCCCAAGAACTGAATCAGCAGACGGTCGGCGTTATCGGGACTGGTCACATTGGTCGTGTTGCAATCGATATCTACAAGGGCTTTGGTGCTAAAGTGATCGCCTATGATGTTTATCACAACCCAGAACTGGAAAAAGAAGGCCTTTACGTTGACACTTTAGACGAGCTCTATGCCAAGGCCACGGTAGTTACGCTGCATATTCCGCTGTTCCCATCAACTGAGCACATGCTGAACAAAGCAGCCTTCGATAAGATGCGTGATGGTGTCTTTATCGTCAATGCCTCGCGTGGTCCGCTGATTGACGAGCAGGCTTTGATCAATGCACTTGACTCTGGCAAGGTTGCCGGGGCAGCATTGGATGTTTTGGAAGATGAAACCAAAGTCTTTAACCACAATATGGTGGGCAAGAACATGACCTATCCAGAATTCTGGAATCTCAATTCACGTGAAAACGTTCTGATTTCGCCACACACGGCTTTCTACACCAACATTGCCGTTCAGAACATGGTTAAATTCAGTCTGTCAGCCAATAAGGACCTGATTGAAACCGGGACCTCTGATAAGCTGGTTAAGTTTGACTAATTCAAATAATTGAAGAAAAAAGGCTTGCGATGGCAGGCCTTTTTTTGTATACTATCAGTCGGTGCTAAATGCCCAATTCACACCTGGCGGGATGTCAGAGGAAGTGCCAGCTGGTGCCCCTGACAGATGAACGACAGGGAGGAAAAAACTATTTGGAGGTATGATTCATGTCTGTTGTTAGCATGAAGCAATTGCTTGAAGCCGGTGTCCACTTTGGTCACCAAACTCGTCGCTGGAACCCTAAGATGAAGCCATTCATCTTTACGGAACGCAACGGCATCTACATTATCGATCTGCAAAAGACGGTCAAGATGATCGACACGGCCTACGACTACATGAAGGACGTTGCTGCTAAGGGCGGCGTTGTTCTGTTCGTTGGTACGAAGAAGCAAGCACAAGACTCTGTTGAAGAAGAAGCTGTGCGTGCAGGTCAATACTACGTCAACCACCGTTGGCTGGGTGGTACCCTGACCAACTGGAAGACGATCCAATCTCGGATTGCTCGCCTGAAGGAATTGAAGAAGATGAGCGAAGACGGTACGTTCGACGTACTGCCAAAGAAGGAAGTTTCCGTGCTGACTAAGCAACGCGAAAAGCTGGAACGTTTCCTGGGCGGTATTGAAGACATGCCACGCATCCCAGACGTTTTGTACATTGTGGACCCACACAAGGAACAAATCGCTGTTAAGGAAGCTCAAAAGCTGCACATTCCAATCGTTGCCATGGTTGACACCAACACTGACCCTGACGATGTTGATGTTATCATCCCATCCAACGATGATGCTATTCGTGCCGTTCGTCTGATCACGGCTAAGATGGCAGATGCTGTCATCGAAGGCAAGCAAGGCCAAGACGATGCCAAGCAAGCCGAAGCAGTCGTTGAAACTGCTGACGAACCAAAGGAAGTTTCTTCAGACGATCTGCAAAATCTGAAGAACAGCGTTGAAGGCAACAACTAACCAAATTAGTTAACGCTTGGGCTGTTTTGCAGTTTGGACCATTTTGGCCTAAGCGCAAAACAGCCTTTTTCATTAAAAACAACTATTTTTAAGGAGAGACGTACTCATGGCTGAAATCAAAGCTAAGCAAGTAATGGAACTGCGGAAGAAGTCCGGTGCCGGAATCATGGACGCTAAAAAGGCCCTGGTTGCCAGTGATGGCGACATGGACAAGGCAATGGACTGGCTGCGTGAAAAGGGGATTGCCAAGGCTGCCAAGAAGAGCGACCGTATCGCTGCTGAAGGTCTGACCAACATTGCGGTTGATGGCAACACGGCAGTTATCGTTGAATTGAACTCAGAAACGGACTTTGTGGCTGCTTCTGATCCATTCAAGGAATCACTGGCTGACGTTACCAAGGTGCTGCTGGAAAACAAGCCAGCTGACCTGGACGCTGCTTTGGCTTCCAAGACGGCCAACGGTACGCTGAACGATGACCTGATCTCCACGACGCAAAAGACTGGTGAAAAGGTTTCTCTGCGTCGCTTCGCCTTCGTTAACAAGGAAGACGGCGACAACTTTGGTGTTTACCTGCACCAAGGCGGTCGGATTGCTGCGCTGGTCGTTCTGCAAGGCGCTGACGAAGAAACGGCTAAAGACGTTGCCATGCACGTTGCTGCCGTTAACCCAGAATTCATGACGCGCGAAGAAGTTCCAGCTGATCGTCTGGCTCACGAACGCGAAGTCTTCAAGGAAGAAACGCTGAACGAAGGTAAGCCTGAAAAGATCGTTGACAAGATCGTTGAAGGTCGTCTTAACAAGTTCCTGTCCCAAATCTGCCTGGCAGACCAAGACTTTGTCAAGGACCCAGACGTAACGGTTGCTGAATACGTTGAATCCAAGGGTGGCAAGCTGAAGAGCTTCATCCGCTACGAAGTCGGTGAAGGTATCGAAAAGAAGCAAAGCGACCTGGCTGCTGAAGTCAAGGAACAACTGAAGTAATTCGTTAATTGACGAAATTGCGCACTGGTCGATGACATCGGTGCGCTTTTTTTGCAAAATCATGCATAGCAGGAAGGAATTTCAAATGTCTAAAGTAAAATACAACCGGATCGTTTTGAAACTCAGTGGTGAAGCTTTAGCGGGTGAAAAAGGCTTTGGTATCAATCCGCCGGTAATCAAGAAGATCGCTGAAGAAATCAAGCAGGTCTGCGATTTGGGCGTTCAAGTCTGCATCGTCTGCGGCGGTGGCAACATGTGGCGCGGCGTTACCGGTGAACAAATGGGAATGGAACGTGCTCAAGCTGACTACATCGGCATGTTGGGTACGATCATGAACGGTCTGTCGCTGCAGGATGCGCTGGAATCAGTTGGGGTGCCAACACGAGTTCAAACTGCCATTGAAATGCGTCAGATTGCCGAACCATACATTCGTCGCAAGGCCATTCGTCACCTGGAAAAGGGTCGTGTGGTAATCTTCTCTGCTGGTACGGGCTCGCCATACTTCTCGACTGACACGACGGCTGCATTGCGGGCTGCCGAAATGGATGCCGATGCAATCTTGATGGCTAAAAATGGCGTTGACGGCGTCTACTCTGCTGATCCAAACAAGGTCAAGGATGCCGTTAAGTTTGATCATCTGACGCACATGGACATTTTGGACAAACACCTGCAAGTGATGGACTCCACTGCCAGCTCGCTGTCAATGGACAATCACATTCCATTGGTAGTCTTCAATCTGAACACGCCTGGCAACATTGTCCGTGTCGTTAAAGGCGAAGAGATTGGGACCACGATTGAGGGGGAATAAATAATGGCTGAAGGTAAACAAATCCTAGCAGAAGCTAAAGAAAAGATGAGTAAGTCTGGGGACGCATTGCGGCGGGCACTAGCTGATATTCGGGCCGGTCGCGCCAACGCCAGCTTGCTGAACTCGGTTAAAGTTGAGTACTACGGTGTGCCAACGCCTTTGAATCAGGTTGCTTCGATTACGATTCCAGAAGCACGGCAACTGCTGATCTCACCATATGATGAAAGTCTGCTTGGTGAAATCGAAAAGGCAATCTATGCTTCCAATCTGGGCTTGACGCCACAAAACGACGGTTCGGCAATTCGGCTGGTAATTCCACAGCTGACTGAAGAACGGCGTAAGGAACTGGTCAAGCAGGTCAAGGCGGAACTG
Organism: Limosilactobacillus mucosae; assembly: GCF_013423865.1. Lineage (NCBI taxonomy): Bacteria > Bacillati > Bacillota > Bacilli > Lactobacillales > Lactobacillaceae > Limosilactobacillus > Limosilactobacillus mucosae. The sequence goes on from NZ_CP058954.1 coordinate 720,856, forward strand.
GAAAAGGCCAAGGTTGCGGTTCGTAACGTGCGGCGCGAAGCCATGGACGACCTGAAGAAGGGTAACAAGAACGGCGACTTTAACGATGATGAATTCCACAAGCTGGAAGACAAGGTTCAAAAAGAAACTGATGAAGGAATCAAGAACTTGGAAAAGATTGCCGACGAAAAAGAAAAAGAACTAATGGAAGGTTAAGTTCTATATTCTAATTCGAAAGAGAAATCAGCGCACTTCGCGTTGGTTTCTTTTTATTTTTACTGACAAAGAAGACTCAGAATGCAAAAACCAGCTTTAAAATTATGCATAGTTGGTGACAAATGTAGAGTCAGGCCTAGATTTCTGGTAAAATGAAAAGTGTTGCAATTAAAAACAATGCGGAAATGGAGGGTTGTTCTTGTTTAACAAGAATCACCAGGCGGCAGACGAGCCGCAATTGGATATGTCCCGCATCCCAGCCCATGTCGCCATTATCATGGATGGCAATGGTCGCTGGGCGCAGGCACGATACCTACCTCGCGTGGCGGGTCACAAGCAGGGCATGCAGACGGTGAAGAAAGTCACGATTGCTGCCAGCGACCTTGGCGTAAAAGTACTCTCGCTTTACGCTTTTTCAACGGAAAACTGGAAACGGCCAGAAAGCGAAGTCAGCTACTTGATGGATTTGCCGATTCGTTTCTTTAATACGTTCGTGCCAGACCTGGTTAAGCATAACGTTAAGGTAACGGTTATGGGCGATATCACCAAGCTGCCGGAAAAAACGCAAAAAGCCGTTAACGATGCGATGGCAGATACCAAGGACTGTGACGGCATGATTCTAAACTTCGCGCTTAACTATGGCGCACGTGATGAAATCAAACGGGCCGTGCAGTCAATCGCGCAACAGGCTGCAGCTGGCGAACTTGATCCTGCTTCCATCACGGAAGACACGATCAGCGGACATCTGATGTCAGCACAGTTGGGCGAGTTTGCCGATCCTGATCTTTTGATTCGGACCAGCGGCGAAGAGCGGATCTCGAACTTTATGCTTTGGCAGATTGCCTACAGTGAGCTGCTGTTCGTGCCGGAACACTGGCCAGACTTTGATGGCGAGACGCTGAAACGCTGTCTGATTGATTTTCAAGGGCGACACCGTCGTTTTGGCGGTTTGGTAAATAAATAGAAACGGGTGAAGATTAGTGAAAACACGGATTATTACGGCGATCGTTGCCTTGGCGATCTTTATTCCATTGATTGTCTACGGCAGCTGGCCATTAACGATTGCAGCAGTTGCATTAGGCATGATTGCAATGGGCGAGATTCTGAGCATGAAAAAGATGTTTTTGACGTCTTTTCCAGCGATCGTCAGCTACATCGGCGTGGCAATCATGGTCCTGCCTAACAGCTGGCTGGGCTTTTTGCCGAGTCACATCACGCGGCTGTTTGCCATGTACGTAATGGTGCTGCTTTTGTTGCTGCATACGGTTGTGCATAAACAGCGCTTCAGCTTTGACGATGCCGGCGTCTTGGCTTTGGGCATGCTCTACATCGGCATTGGCTTTAACAATTTCTTGGCAGCCCGGGCCGTCAGCTTTACGACGCTTTTGTATGCCATGCTGATCGTCTGGCTGACTGACAGCGGCGCCTATCTGTTTGGCCGCAAGCTGGGCAAGCACAAGCTGGCACCGCGTGTCAGTCCGAATAAAACCTGGGAAGGCTCGATCTGCGGCACGCTTTTGGCCACGGTGGTTCTGGCCGTTTACCTCTACTTCTTCCCAGTTGGCTATCACAACTGGGGCTTGATGGTCTTTTTGACGCTGCTGCTCTCGATTCTGGGTCAATTCGGCGACCTGGTCGAATCAGCACTCAAGCGATTCTACGGCGTTAAGGACTCTGGTAAGATCCTGCCTGGCCATGGTGGTATTTTGGATCGGTTTGACAGTATGCTGCTGGTCATGCCGGCTCTGTACCTGCTGGGGATTATCTAAGCTGGCCGAAAGGTGAGGCGATTCTGTGATATTAACGATTATTACCTTTATTATTGTCTTTGGACTGCTGGTCTTGGTGCATGAATATGGCCACTACTACTTTGCCAAGCGGGCCGGGATTCTGGTTCGTGAATTTTCGATTGGCATGGGTCCCAAGATCTGGTGGCATCGCAAAAATGGCACGACCTATACGATCCGGATTCTGCCATTGGGCGGGTATGTCCGGCTGGCAGGTGCTGATGAAGAAGATGAAGAGTCGCTGCGTCCCGGAACGCCGGTTGCCATTCAGCTCAATGACCAGCAAAAAGTCACCAGCATCAATACCAGTGATAAAAACACGCTGTTTCAAGGCATCCCATTGCAACTGATTGATCATGACCTGAATGAAGGCTTATGGATCAAAGGGTATGTCAATGGTGATGAAAGCACGGTCAAAACATACGCTGTCGATCATGACGCTACGATTATCGAAAATGACGGCACGGTTGTTCAGATTGCGCCTAAAGACGTGCAGTTTCGTTCTGCCAGTCTGGGTAATCGCATGCTGACCAACTTCGCGGGGCCGTTCAACAACTTCTTGCTGTCTTTGGTCGTCTTTATTATTCTGGGCTTTACGCTTAGCGGTATTCCAACCAACAGCAATCGACTGGGCGCGGTTCGTTCTGACTCGGTAGCGGCTAAGGCAGGTTTGCGGACCGGTGATCGAATTACTCAGATCAATGGTAAAAAAACCAAGAACTGGACTGCTTTGGCAACTGAAATTTCGGGTAATCCCGGCAAAAAGCTGACGGTTGAGTATCAGCGCGATGGTCATCAGCATACCACGACGATGACGCCTAAAAAGGTCAAGCAGGGGAATGAGACGGTTGGTCAGGTCGGCATTATTGAAGAACAAAAAACCGATGTCAAATCAAGAATCACGTTTGGCTGGCAGCGGTTCGTCCAGGCCGGAACTCTCATCTTCAGCGTCTTAGGCCACATGTTTACACACGGCTTTAGCCTCAACGACTTAGGTGGACCGGTCGCGATCTATGCCGGCACCTCGCAGGCGACTGCATTGGGGATCAATGGCGTGCTTAATTTCCTGGCCCTTTTGTCGATCAACCTGGGAATCGTCAATCTGCTGCCAATTCCTGCTCTTGATGGTGGTAAGCTGTTATTGAACATTATCGAGGCAGTCATCAGGCGGCCGATTCCCGAAAAAGCTGAGGGGATCGTTACGATTATTGGTTTTGCCTTTTTGATGCTGTTGATGATTCTGGTTACTTGGAACGATATTCAACGCTACTTTATTCATTAAAAATCTTGGCTCCGTTTCATGAAGCCGTTCAAAGGAGTATTTTTTTAAATTATGAAGCAATCAAAGATTTTGATTCCTACCAAAAAAGAAGCACCAGCTGATGCCGAAGCGCTCAGTCATAAGATGATGGTGCGGGCTGGCTACATCTATCAGGTCTCTGCCGGGGTCTGGGCTTATCTGCCAATGGCCTACCGCGTGATTCGCAAGGTTGAAAACATCATTCGCGAAGAAATGGACAAGGCTGGTGCCGTTGAAATGATGCTGCCGGCACTGCTGCCTGCTGATCTGTGGAAGAAGTCGGGCCGCTACGAAAGCTATGGCGACAACCTGTTTAAGCTCAAGGACCGCCGCGATCGTGAATTTATCCTGGGACCAACGCATGAAGAAACGATTACCAGTATTCTGCGTGACAGCGTGCAGTCATATAAGAAGCTGCCTTTGGTCGTCTACCAGCTGCAAGACAAGTTCCGTGATGAGGATCGGCCACGCTATGGCATTCTGCGGGGTAAGGAATTCGAAATGCTGGATGGCTACTCTTTCTCTGCTGATCAAGCTGGTCTGGATGAGGCATACAGTCTGCAGGCTAAGGCATACCGCAATATCTTCGACAAGATTGGCCTGGACTACAAGGTGATCCTGGCTGATTCTGGTACGATGGGCGGCAAGAACTCCCAGGAATTCTCCGCACCAGCTGAGGTTGGGGAGGATACGATTGCCTACACGGATGGAACCTATGCTGCCAACCTGGAAAAAGCCACGAGCAAGTTTGTCGGCGTCCAGCAAACGGCTGACCCGGCTGAACTGCAAAAACAGGCTACGCCAGGTGCGCACAGCGTTGATGAGGCAGCCGAAAGTCTGGGGCTGGAAAGTAGTCAGATCATCAAGTCGATGCTGTACATGGCTAAGATGGATGAAGAAGAAACGGTGCCGGTACTGGTATTGATGCGCGGCAATGACGAGGTCAACGAAACCAAAGTCGAAAACGCGCTGGACTGCGAAGAGCTTAGTCTAGCCACTGAAGAAGACGCGGAAAAATATCTGGGTGCGCATCCTGGTTCGCTTGGTCCCGTCGGCGTGGGTGAAGAAGTCAAGATCCTGGCCGACAACTACGTCAAAGTCCTGGTCAACATGGCCTGCGGTGCCAATGAAGACGGCTTCCACTACGTCAACGCCAATTTAGATCGCGACTTCCGCGTTGATGAGTTCGGCGACTTCCGTAACGTTCAAGAAGGCGAAATCGCGCCAGATGGTCAGCCAATCAAGTTTACGCGTGGGATCGAGCTGGGACACATCTTCAAGCTTGGTACGCATTATTCCAAGATCTTAGGCGCGCAGGTGCTGGATCAAAACGGCCGGCAAACCGATATGGTAATGGGCTGCTATGGCATCGGCGTCTCACGGCTGCTCTCGGCGGTTGCCGAACAGACGGCTGACGAACATGGGCTGGCATGGCCGGACAGCATCGCGCCATTTGACGTGCATGTAATTCCGGTTAACGCTAAAAACGAAGAACAGATGCAGATGGCAGAAAGCATCACCAAAGCCTTGGAAGCAGCTGGTTATGAAGTACTGCTCGACGATCGTAAGGAACGGGCTGGCGTTAAGTTTGCCGATGCTGATCTGATTGGCCTGCCATTGCGGGTGACGGTCGGCAAGAAAGCCAGCGAAGGGATCGTTGAAGTCAAGATCCGCAAGACCGGCGAGACGATTGAGATCAAGCAGGAAGAAATTGAAAACACGGTTGGCATTTTGCTTAAGCAGCTGACGCCAGCTACCGAGACAGCCGCTGACTAATTATCGAGCGGCAGACTTTACAAAAGGTGGTTTAAAGGTAGAATAGATTCTGCTTTTAGCCGCTTTTTTTAATGAAATCAGAGAGGAGCATTGGAGTGGAGTTATCACGACATGAACTGTTTGAGCACTTGCTGGATCAGCTGAACATGGCTAAAGACGATCCTGCTTTTAAGGACGGCAAGATCAAGCAGGTAATCGTTCACCGCAAGTCCAAGTGCTGGGAATTTGATATCGTCCTGCGCAAGGTAATGCCTTATGAATTGTTTCGCCAGTTCGTCTCAGCTTTGCAGATCAGTTTTCGCGAGCTGGCGGGCGTGGATGCCAAAGTCAGAATCGATACGCCGACTGATGAATTGGATGCTAAGGCGATCGGCGACTATTGGTCATACGTAGTCGATGCCGAAGTCGGTGAATCCCCAATGGCACGCGAGGTCTGCGCCAAGACGATTCCTGAAGTCGATGGCAACCGAGTGCAGCTGCTGCTGGAAAACGAGGCCATCAAAGACTTTTTCGTCAAGAACCTTTTAAGTGCAATTGAAGAAGGCTATCAAAAAGTCGGTTTTCCACAGTTTCGGATTCATCCATTGGTCGATCAGTCAGCTTCCGAGCAAAAGATCAAGGAACTCAAGGCCAAACAGCAGCAGCAGGACCAGGAGCTGGTTAAAAAAGCTATGGAGCGCCTACAGCAGCAAAAGGCCGAAAAAAAGCAGCAGGAATCCGCGCTGCCTGATCTGGGCGATGGTCCGCTGGTCATTGGCAAGCCGATCAATCCCAAAGAGCCGGTACGACGGATGGCTGAGATTACTGAAGAAGAGCGCAACGTGGTCGTGGAAGGCTACGTCTTTTCAAAAGAAGTCCGTGAGCTACGCAGTGGCCGGCAATTGCTGATTTTGGAAGTAACCGACTACACGTCATCGTTTGCCATTAAGAAGTTCTCCAACAACAAAGAAGACGAGGCCAAGTTTGCGGCAATCAAAGAAGGCGAGTGGATCAAGGCACGCGGTCCGGTTCAAGAAGACACCTACATGCGTGATTTGACGATCATGGCCTATGCCATCCAGCAGGTCAGTCATCCTGCCAGAAAGGATACTGCAGAAGGCGAGAAGCGGGTTGAAATGCATCTGCATACTACGATGAGCACGATGGATGCCACCAACTCGATTTCTGATTACATCAAACAGGCGGAAAAATGGGGAATGAAGGCAATTGCGGTCACCGATCATGCCGGCGTCCAGGCGTTCCCCGAAGCGTTTAATGCCGGCCACGACAAAAAGGGCAATGCCAAGATCAAGATTTTATATGGAGTCGAGGCGAATGTCGTTGATGACGGGATTCCGCTGGTCTATAACGAAAACCATGATGAGCTTTTAGGCAATACCTATGTCATCTTTGACGTGGAAACGACGGGACTTTCAGCCATCTATGACAAGGTGATCCAGCTGTCGGCTGTTAAGATGCGGGATGGCGAGGTGTTGGACTCGTTTAATCAGTTTATCGATCCAGGTTTTCCGCTTTCTGAACAAACTAAGGAACTGACCAAGATCACAGATGAGGACGTTAAGGGATCCAAATCGGAAACTGAGGTCTTTCAGATGTTCCAGGACTTTTGTGAAGGCTGTCTGCTGGCTGGACACAACGTCAGCTTTGACATGGGCTTTTTGAATACCGGCTATGAACGCGATGGCTTGCCGCGCATTACGGCTCCGGTTATCGATACCCTGCCGCTGGCGCGCTTCTTGCATCCAGAAATGCACCGGTTCACGCTGGATACGCTGAGTCGTAAGTTTAAAGTCGGACTTGATCATCACCACCGGGCCGACCATGATGCCGAGGCGACGGGACATCTGCTGCACATCTTTTTAAGGGATGCCGAGAAGCGCTATGATGCCAAATACGTTGATGACTTAAACAAGCATATGGCGGACAATGGCGCCTATCGTCATGGCCGACCGTTTCATGCCACGATTTTTGCCAAGAATCACACGGGGCTGAAGAATCTTTACAAACTGGTCTCATTGGCTAACGTCAAATACTTCTACCGGGTACCGCGGATTCCGCGCAGCGTGCTCGACCACTATCGCGAGGGCCTGCTGATCGGTACGGCCTGCTCAAAAGGCGAGGTCTTTACTGCAATGATGGAAAAGGGCTATACGGATGCCAAGCAAAAAGCGCAGTACTATGACTTTATTGAAGTGCAGCCCAAGCCTAACTACGCGCCATTGATCGAGCAGCAGATCATCTCAAATACCGCGCATCTAGAAGACATTATCAAAAACATGGTCAAGCTGGGAGCAGATATGGACAAGCCGGTCGTGGCAACTGGCGACGCGCACTATCTTAATCCAGAAGACAAGATCTATCGTCACATTCTGATCAATTCTCAAGGCGGCGCCAATCCGCTTAATCGCACGCGCCGGCCTGACGTTCCATTCCGCACGACTGATGATATGCTCAAGCAGTTTGCGTTTTTGGGTGAGGAAAAGGCGCATGAGATCGTAGTGGAAAATACCAATCGGCTGGCCGCTGAAATGGATGAGATGCGGCCAGTACAAGACTCGCTGCACACGCCGAACATGAAGGGCGCCAATGAAGAATTAGCCAAGCGAACCTGGGATACGGCCCATGCCTGGTATGGCGATCCGTTGCCAAAACTGGTCAAGGATCGGGTCGAACTGGAGCTTAACTCAATTATTGGCAATGGTTACGCGGTTATTTATCTGATTGCTCAGCGTTTGGTAGCCAAGTCCAATAAAGACGGCTATCTGGTTGGCTCACGGGGATCGGTCGGCTCATCGGTCGTGGCCAATCTGGCAGGGATCACGGAAGTCAATGCCTTTCCGCCGCACTATCGCTGTCCCAACTGTCAATACAGCCATTTCTACACAAAAGGTGAGTACAGCTCGGGCTTTGATATGCCTGACAAAGACTGTCCCAAGTGCGGTACTTTGATGATCAAAGATGGTCACGACATTCCTTTCCAGACCTTCCTTGGCTTTAAGGGCAATAAGGTTCCCGATATCGATCTGAACTTCTCTGGCGACTACCAGCCAATCGCGCATAACTATATGAAAGTGCTGTTCGGCGAAAAGAACGTTTATCGAGCTGGGACGATTGGAACCGTGGCCGATAAGACTGCCTATGGATACGTCAAAGCATTTGAGCGCGACACCGAGCAGCAGTTTAGAGGCGCCGAAGAAGACCGTTTGGCAAAAGGCGCGACCGGCGTTAAGCGGACGACCGGTCAGCACCCGGCTGGAATCATCATCGTGCCTGATGACATGAGTATCTATGACTTTACGCCGGTTCAGTATCCAGCCGATGATCAAAACGCGGCCTGGGAAACGACGCACTTTGATTTTCATTCGATTCATGACAACATTTTGAAAATGGATATTCTGGGACACGATGATCCGACCATGATTCGGTTCCTGCAAGATCTTTCAGGCGTCAACCCCCAAACAATACCGATGGATGATCCGGGCGTAATGAGTCTGTTCTCCAGCCCTGACATTTTAGGCGTTACTGAAGAACAGATCCAAAGTAAGACGGGAACTTTGGGGCTGCCGGAATTCGGGACGCGGTTCGTACGGGGGATGCTTGATGACACGCACCCCAAGAACTACTCGCAGCTGCTGCAGATTTCTGGTCTTTCGCATGGGACTGGCGTGTGGCTGGATAATGCCCAGGAACTGATCAAAAACGGCACGGCCACGATTGCCAACGTTATCGGCTGTCGTGACAACATCATGACCGACTTGATTCACTATGGCCTGGATTCAGAAACCTCCTTTCAGGTTATGGAACACGTGCGTAAAGGACGCGGGATCCCCGATGAATGGCAGGAAAAGATGCTGCAGGCCGGCGTGCCGCAATGGTATCTGGATTCCTGTCTGAAGATTCAGTACATGTTCCCAAGAGCGCACGCGGCGGCATATGTCTTGATGGCGCTGCGGATTGCGTACTTTAAGGTCTACTTCCCGTTGGTTTATTACGCGGGCTACTTTTCCGTGCGGGCGGATGACTTTGACGTCGTGGCCATGGCTCATGGCAAGGATGCCGTCAAAGCGCGGATGCAGCAGATCAATGATCAGGGCAATGAGGCCAGTGCCAAGGACAAGAGCCTGCTGACGATTCTGGAGCTGGCCAACGAGATGCTGGAGCGGGGCTACAACTTTGAAATGGTTGATCTGAATCGTTCCGATGCCACTGACTGGCTGATTGACGGTGATTCGCTGATTGCACCGTTCAGAGCGATTCCGGGTCTGGGGGTCAACGTTGCCAAGCAGATAGTTGCCGCTCGAGCACAACGGCCATTCCTTTCCAAAGAGGATCTTTCTGAGCGGGGAAAGGTCTCGCAGACGCTGATTCAGTTCATGACAGCCAATCACGTCTTAGACGATCTGCCGGATGAAAATCAGCTCAGTCTGTTTTAACCACGGCTGAATCGTTGACTGCCATGGCTGGTAATCTGATCAAATTAGTTTCAGGCTGGTTTTTAACGATCTTGATTTTAGTCTGATCAGTGGGCAAATGCTGCTCATGGTTGCTAAGCCAGAATAAAGATGCTATACTATCAATAGTGAATAACTCGTTAGGGAGTGAGCAGCAATGCTCGCTCTTTTTATTGCAATGAAATTGGAGGTGGCGGATTTGAGCAGTACGGTGGTTGACGCGGTCGAAAAGCTGGTTGAGCCGATCTTGACCGAGCATGACTTTGAGCTGTATGATATCGAATTTGTCAAAGAAGGACAAAGCTGGTATTTAAGAGTCTACATCGACAAAGACGGCGGCATTACGCTGGAAGACTGTGCCACGGTTAGCGATCAGCTGAGCGAGGCGCTGGATAATGCCGACCCAGACCCGATTCCCCAGGCATACTTTTTAGAAGTATCTTCACCAGGTGCGGAACGGCCTTTAAAAAAGGAAAGCGACTATCAGCGGGCACTGAACGAATATATTCATGTCTCGCTGTACCAGGCAGTTGACGGCCGCAAGGTCTATGAGGGTACGATGACTGATCTGACGCCTGACAGCTTAACCTTGGATTATTTGGATAAGACGCGACACAAGACGATTACGCTGGATCGTAAAAAAATTGCCAAGGCTCGCTTAGCAATCAAGTTTTAATAAAGGAGCAGCAAAATGAGCACTAAGAAGCAAAAGCAAGCACAAGAACTGCTTGATGCCATGAACGTCCTGGAAAAGGAAAAGGGCATCAAGAAGGAAGTCGTTATCGAAGCATTGACGGATGCTTTGGAAAAGGCCTACAAGACCAACTACAACGCCAGCAACGTTGAAGTAAAGATCGATGAAAACACGGGTGAGTTCAAGGTCTTTTCTGACAAGACGGTCGTGGCCGAAGTTGAAAACCCTAAAGAACAAATCAGTCTGCACGATGCCTGGGAAAAGAGCCATGGCTACAGCCTGGGCGACACTTTCCAAGAAGAAGTGACGCCGCATGACTTTGGCCGCCTGGCAGCGCAAACGGCTAAAAACATCGTCCTGCAAAAACTGCGTGAGGCTGAACGCGACCGGGTCATCAACAAGTATGACAAAATGCTGAATGAATTGGTTGAAGGGGAAGTCTCTCGTGAAGACAACCGCTTTATCTACATTGACCTTGGCGATGGTGTGGAAGCCGGCTTGAGCAAGCGTCAGACGATGCCTAACGAAGAGTACCGGATTCACGATCGCGTCCAGGTCTACATCTACAAGGTAGCCGATGCCAAGCCAATTCAGCAGCCAGATGGCACGCAAAAGCGTCAATACCGTGGTCCGCTGGTCTTGGTAAGCCGGACGGATCCAGGCATGCTCAAGCGCTTGTTTGAAAAAGAGGTTCCCGAACTCAAGGAACAAAACGGCCCAATCGAATGGAAGGGCAGTGCACGGGAAGCCGGCGATCGTTCCAAGGTTGCCGTAGCTTCAAAAGACCCGAACATCGATCCGGTTGGTACCTGTGTTGGTCCACGAGGCGCCCGGGTTCAGGCAATCGTCAACCAACTGGGCGGCGAAAACATCGATATCATCGAATACAGCTCTGACCCAGCGATCTTCATCAAGAATGCCTTGAAGCCAGCTACGGTTGACCGCCTGGACTTTGACGACAACAACGGTGAAGAAGAGGATACGGGCAGCGTTGATCACGAAGGCAACAAGATCGTCAAGGTTCATCATGGCTGCACGGTCTACGTACCGGACGATCAGTTGTCGCTGGCAATCGGCAAGCGTGGTCAAAACGTTCGTCTGGCTGCTCAGCTGACCAAGTACAAGATTGACATCAAGCCATCCAGTGAGGCACCGGCTGTCGAAGATCAAACTGATGATTTCGCTGATGATGCTCAAAACGATGCAATGGATGGCGAATAAGACTACAATAGAAAAAGAAATTGAAGCAAGATTGAATGGAATAAATTGAGCAGCGGGGTGAAACAATGAAAAAGAGAAAAGTACCGATGCGCAAAGACATCGTTACCGGCGAAATGATGCCCAAGCGAGAGCTGATTCGCGTGGTGCGCAACAAAGAAGATGAAGTCAGCGTGGACCCAACCGGTAAAAAGGCTGGTCGCGGCGCCTACATTGCCGCAGATGTAAAGATTGCCACGCGGGCAAAGAAGGAACGCACTTTTGATAAGGCATTCGGCGTTAAGCTGGATGATGCCTTTTATGATCAGCTGATTGACTATGCTGATCACCTGCAGGAACGGATCAAGCTGTTCGGTCACGTTTAATGACAGCTTCAGAACAGCAGATCTTGAACCTTTTGGGATTAGCCCGGCGCGCCCGTCAGATTACGGCTGGGGAAGGATTGGTTTTAAAATCGATCCGCAACCATCAAGCCAAGCTGGTTTTTTTGGCAGCTGACGCCGGTCATTCCACGGTCAAGCAGTTTATCAATAAGTGTAATTATTATGAAATTCCACTGATTTGCCGATTCAATAAAGCCGAGCTAAGTCAGGCGATTGGACAGGCACGAACGGTGGTTGCCGTTGAACAGGCCGGTTTTGCCAAGCGCATGATCGAACTGTCAAACGACGCTGAAGAAACAACAAAATAAATAAAGGAGCGTGATTCGATGGCCAAAGAACGAATTTACGAACTAGCCAAAGAGCTGAAAATGCCAAGCAAGGACTTGGTGGATATGGCCAAAAAGGAGGGAATCACGGTGAAAAGTCATATGTCCTCCGTGACCTCAGAAGAAGCCAACCGTCTGCGCAGCATGGCCAAGGGTACCAATAAGCCAGCCGCTGCTAAGGCCAGTCAGCCAAAGCAGGAACAGCCAAAGCGCCCAGAACACAACAGCCGTCCGCAAAACGGTCAGCAGTCTCAAAACAACAATCGCCACAGTAACAACAACCGTGGCGGTAATGATGACAATAGCCGTGGCGTTCACGTTTTCAACAAAAACAAGAACAACAAGAAGAACCGTCGCAATAAAAACAACAAGCACAACAAGAATCAACGGATGCGCGAAGTGAAAAAGCAGCAGCCAACTCAGCGTAAGGATCGTCCATTGCCAGATGTTCTTGAATACACGGAAGGCATGAACGCGCAGGATCTGGCTAAGCTTTTGCACCGCCCAGCAGCTGAAATCATCAAGAAGCTGTTTATGCTTGGCGTCATGGTTAACCAAAACCAATCCCTGGATACGGACACGATTGAGCTTTTGGCTGCTGATTATGGCATCGAAGCCAAGGAAAAGGTTCAAGAAGACATTGCCGACTTGGACAAATTCTTTGATCAAGAAAACCAAAATACGGAACACATGGTATCGCGGCCACCAGTCGTTACGGTTATGGGTCACGTTGACCACGGTAAGACGACGCTTTTGGACAAGATTCGTCACTCCCACGTTACGGATTCTGAAGCTGGTGGGATCACGCAGGCAATTGGTGCCTACCAGGTTGACTACAATGGCAAGCTGATCACGTTCTTGGATACGCCAGGTCACGCTGCCTTTACCGAAATGCGGGCGCGTGGGGCCAACATTACCGACATCACGGTCCTGGTTGTAGCTGCCGATGACGGGGTCATGCCACAGACGGTTGAAGCCATCAACCACGCCAAGGCTGCCCACACGCCAATCATCGTCGCTGTTAACAAGGTCGACAAGCCAGGTGCCAATCCAAACCGGGTTATCGAAGAACTGGCCCAGTATGAATTGATCCCAGAAGACTGGGGTGGCGACACGATCTTTGTCAATATCTCAGCTAAGTTTGGCAAGAACATCGATGAACTGCTCGACATGATTCTGCTGCAGGCCGAAATGATGGAATTGAAGGCCAATCCAGATCAAAACGCAGCGGGTTCCGTTGTTGAAGCCCGGCTGGATCAAGGTCGCGGTCCCGTAGCCACGCTGCTGGTTCAACAAGGTACGATGCATGTTGGTGACCCAATCGTTGTCGGCAACACGTTTGGCCGCGTCCGGACGATGACCAACGAAAACGGTCGCCGCATCAAGGAAGCTACGCCATCTACGCCAGTTGAGATCACTGGTTTAAACGACGTGCCAGAAGCCGGGGATCGCTTCGTAGTCTTTGACGATGAAAAGACGGCCCGCGCAGCTGGTGAGGAACGGGCAAAGCGCGCCTTGGTTGAAGAACGGCAGAAGACTAGTCATGTTACGCTGGACAACTTGTTTGCCACGATGAAGAAGGGTCAGATGAAGACGCTGCCGGTTATCATCAAGGCCGATGTGCAAGGTTCCGTTGAAGCCCTGGCTCAGTCGTTGGAAAAGATCAAGGTTGACGGCGTTCGCGTTGACATCATCCACAAGGCCGTTGGTGCCATTTCTGAATCCGATGTCACGCTGGCAGAGGCTTCCAATGCCGTTATCATTGGCTTTAACGTGCGCCCTACGCCACTGGCCAAGTCCATGGCTGAATCAAACAACATCGATATCCGGCTGCACCGGGTCATCTACAACGCGATTGAAGAAGTTGAAGATGCCATGAAAGGGATGCTGGAACCGGTTTACAAGGAAGAAACGGTTGGTCAGGTTGAAGTTCGGCAAATCTACAAGGCTTCCAAGATTGGTACGATTGCCGGTGGGATGGTCATCGACGGCAAGATTACGCGTGATTCCAAGGTCCGCCTGATTCGTGACGGCGTGGTCGTTTACGAAGGCGAACTGGGCAGTCTGAAGCGTTTCAAAGACGATGTCAAGGAAGTCAAGCAGGGCTATGAATGTGGTCTGACAATTCAAAACTACAATGACATCAAGGAAGGCGACGTTATCGAAGCTTACCAGATGAAGGAAGTTCCCGTTAAGTAGCTTCTAGTCGCTAAAGGAGAAAAACATGCCAAATAAACGCTATCGGGTGGATCGGCTGGCTGAACAGATTCAGCGTGAAGTTGATGACATCCTCTTAAAGCGCGTGCGTGATCCACGAGTTCAAGACATCACGATCACGGGCGTTGACGTTACGGGCGACCTGCAGCAGGCGACGATCTACTACAGCCTGCTGTCTGACAAGGCCAGCGATGGCGAGAAGGCTCAACAAGGTCTGGACAAGGCAAAAGGGCTGATTCGCAGCGAACTGGGCAGTCGTCTTAACATTTTCAAGACTCCAGAGCTCACGTTTAAGCGTGATCCATCGGTTGCTTATGGCAGTCGGATCGACCAATTGATCAACCAGCTGCACAAGCAGGAGCGATAATCAGTTAAAAGGGAGCCCAGCTTGCGGCCCCCTTTTATTATTTCAAAAAATGAAAGCGGTGAAATTTTTGGACGGGATTATTCCATTGTACAAAGAACGCGGCATGACCAGCTTTGACTGTGTCAGTCGGTTGCGGCGAATTCTGCACACGAAAAAAATCGGTCATTCTGGAACGCTGGATCCAAACGTTGATGGCGTCTTGCCGATCTGCGTGGGTCAGGCTACCAAAGTCGTTGAGTTTTTGATGGCCTCGGGTAAGCAATATGTTGGCGAGCTTTTAGTTGGTCAGGCGACGACGACTCAAGATCTGGATGGCGAAGTCGTGGCCCAAAAGCCAGTCACGGCACCAATTGATGAAGACACGATCAAGCAGGCCATGCAGGAGCTGACCGGTGACATTGTTCAGATTCCGCCAATGTATTCGGCAATCAAGGTTAATGGCAAGAAGCTCTATGAATATGCCCGCGCTGGCGAAACCGTTGAACGTCCCAAGCGTCACGTTCACATTGCGCGCTTTGAAATGACGGCTTCCAGCTATGATGAAAAAAAGCAGCAGCAGCGGATTCGTTTTGTGGTCGACTGCAGCAAGGGAACCTACGTGCGGACATTGGCCTATGATCTGGCAGAAAAGTTAGGCTATCCTGGCGTAATGAGCAGTCTGACACGAACTAAGAGTGGCGGCTTTGAATTGGATCAGACCCTGAGTCTAAGCGATATTCAAGATGCCATGGAAGCCCAGATTATGAATCGCTATGTCTATCCAATGGACTATGCCTTGCAGAACTATCCACATCTTGAATTGACGGAAGCGCAATGGAAAAAGGTTCAAAATGGCGGCTGGCTAAGTGGTCTGAACACCCAAGAACCTGAAATCGCGCTGACTTATCAAGGTGAGGTCAAGGCACTGTATCAGGCAAAAGATCAGCTCTATAAACCGCTGAAGATGCTGTCGACAAAGTAGGTGGGATAGATGCAGGTTATTAAGATTCATCATCCATTTGATCCAGAATTGATTCCAGCGGGGCCGGTCGTTTTAGCAATGGGCTTTTTTGACGGTATTCATCGTGGCCACCAGGCGGTAATCAAAACGGCGCGCCGCATTGCTGATGAAAAAGGGCTACCGCTAGCAGTCCTGACTTATGATCATCGGCCTGAGATCGTCTATCAGCAGTATCCAGCTGGCGGCGTGCATTATCTAACGCCACTGCCGCGCAAATTGGATTTGCTAAAGCAGCTGGGAGTCGATCGCGTTTATCTGGTTAATCTCACCTCGGCGCTGTCGGCTTTAGATCCGCAGACGTTTGTCGATCAATATATGGTGGGCTTTCATACGCAGGTTGCCGTAGCTGGCTATGACCATACTTATGGAGCTGATCCCAGTGTGGCCAATATGGCGCATCTAAAAGAGTTTGCCAAAGGACGATTTGAGGTAGTAACCGTTGAAAAATTGACGCTGCAGGATAATCATAAGGTTGGCTCAACACGCATCCGAGAGCTGCTGGAGCTTGGTGACGTGCAATCGGCCAATGAGCTTTTAGGCTACTTTTACCAGACTTCCGGCGTGGTCGTGCATGGGTTTGCGCGGGGCCGAACATTGGGCTTTCCCACGGCTAACGTTGCCTGGCCTGAAGCAGAGTGGCTGCCATCAATCGGCGTTTACGTCGTGCAGATGAAAATCGGTGAGCGCTGGTATAATGGGATGGCCAGCGTGGGTCGCAACGTTACGTTTGGCGATCATAATGAAAAGACACTGGAAATCTACCTGTTCAACTTTAATCAACTGATCTATGGCGAAAACGTGCAGGTGCGCTGGATCAAACGGCTGCGCGGCGAGGTCAAGTTTAACAGTGCGGATGATTTGATTGCCCAGATGCGACTTGATCAGCATCATTCGGAACTGACGCTGCAAAATTTCAAGGCCCTGCCAGGTCAGATTTTGCAATAAATTAAAAGTAAACGGTGCCGATTTTTTACCGGCACCGTTTTTTGCTACCTGTAGGGGTCGGAATGGTTTGTGATTGATCATGAAGAACTGCCAATTTTAAGTCAGCAACGTGTTACAATAAACGCAAATCAATCGCGAGGTGATATGATGAAAATTGGCTTTATTGGCACCGGTGTAATGGGAACCGGAATGATTGCCAACCTGCTTAAGGCGGGTAATCAAGTCCAGGTCTATAATCGAACCAAGGCGCATGCTCAAAAAGTTTTGGACCTGGGCGCAAAATGGTATGACACGCCGGCTTTGGCAATGCAGAACTGTGAAGTCGTGATGTCGATTGTTGGCTATCCAAAAGACGTTGAGCAGATCTATTTTGGCGAAGATGGCTTGCTGAGCGGAGCAGTTGTTGGTCAGTACCTGATTGATATGACCACTAGTCGGCCAGCTCTGGACCAAAAAATTGCCGCTGCGGCTCCAGCTGGCGTGCATATTTTGGATGCACCAGTTTCGGGCGGTGATCTGGGAGCAAAAAACGGCACGCTGACGATCATGGTGGGTGGTCAAAAGGCTGATTGCGAATATTTAACGCCACTGTTTAAACAGATTGGCCAAGACGTCAACTGGTTTGGTCCTGCCGGCAGTGGTCAGCATGCCAAGATGGCCAACCAGATCATGATCGCGGGAACGATGACTGGGATGTGCGAGATGCTTGCGTATGCCAAGGCTGCCGGTCTGGATCTGGCAACGGTGATCAAGACGGTCGGTGGGGGTGCCGCGGCCAATTGGAGTCTGGACAACTATGCGCCCCGTATTCTTAAAAACGACTTTACGCCGGGCTTTTTCGCCAAGCATTTCTTAAAGGATCTGCGAATTGCGCTTGATGAGGCTGCGCGGATGAAGCTAGAGCTACCGGCGACTAAGGAAGCAGCGCGTCTGTATGAAATTCTGGTTGATGAAAAACAGCTGGGCAATGATGGCACGCAGGCTTTGATCAAGTTATGGTGGGATTAGCAAAAAATCTCAATTTATGGTTGACAATCAGTACTGATCGTTATAGTATGATTACAACAAAATTAGAAATTGCTTAGAAGAGATGAGTAGTCGCGGGCAGCCTTTAAAGAGAACCGGGGTAGGTGAGAGCCGGGATCGTGAAACGCGATGAAGATGGTCTTGGAGCAAGTCGGCAGGCGAGCCGTTTGGTAAGCCGGCCGCGGAGTGACGTCCGATATCACGGTCCGGGTCTTCTAATTTTTAGAGTACTCAGTAAGGGCTAGATTGTGAGGTCTAGCTGAATCAGGGTGGTAACACGTTGAATAAGCAGTCAACGTCCCTGGGAGAAAGTGCAGGATGTGCTTTTCCCAGGGATTTTTAATTTCCTGAGAAGTCCTGCCAAACAAGCATTTTCGAAAGGAAGTTATCACATATGACGCAAGCACAAGCTTTAACTTTTACCAACCGCACGACTTCACCATTCCGTTATGACATTGTGGGCAGTTTCCTGCGCCCAGCCGAACTAAAGGCAGCTCGGGAAAAATTTGCCAACCATGAAATTGACCAAGCCGAACTGAAAGCCGTTGAAGACAAGTGTATCAAGGAGCTGGTCGCAAAAGAGGCACAAGCTGGGCTGCACGCGGTTACTGATGGCGAATTCCGGCGTTCATACTGGCATCTGGACACGTTCTGGGGCTTTGAAGGGATCGCGCATACTAAGCCGGCACATGGCTACCGTTTCCATGATGAAGAAACGCGGGCTGATTCTGCTCAGGTTGAAGGCAAGATTCGCTTTAACGGCACGCACCCCGATCTGGAAGCCTTTAAGTACCTTAAGCGCTTAACGGATGGCACGGACCTGATCCCACGCCAAAGCATTCCGGCACCGGCGCAGCTTTATTCTGAACTTTTCCGGGATGATGAGCACGTGGCGGCCATCAAAAAACACTATGATTCTGAAGATGACCTGATCAAAGACGTAGCCGCTGCCTACCATGATCTGATCTTGGCACTGTATGATGCCGGTTGTCGCGATGTCAAGCTGGATGACTGTACCTGGGGACTGCTGGTAGATGAAGACTACTGGGCAACTCGTTCTAAAGAAGGCGCGGATCGGGAAAAATTGGAGGCAACCTATCTCAAGATCAACAATGCGGCTTTGGCTGATCTGCCGGCTGATCTTACGGTTACGACCCATGTCTGCCGCGGGAACTATCATTCAACCTGGGCGGCCAAGGGTGGTTATGGTCCAGTTGCCGACTACCTGTTTGCCAAAGAAGACGTGGCAGCCTTTTATCTGGAATATGATTCTGAACGGGCGGGCGGCTTTGAACCCCTGGCCAAGGTACCAGCTGACAAATACGTGGTCTTAGGGCTGGTTACCTCTAAGTCTGGTGAATTGGAAGAGCGGCAGGCAATTTTGGATCGTATTCATGAAGCTGCGCAATACCATGATTTGGACAAGCTGTGCCTGAGTCCACAATGCGGCTTTTCCTCAACTGAAGAAGGCAATATTCTGACTGAAGAGCAGCAATGGGCTAAGCTCGCGTTGGTCAAGAGCGTTGCCGAAGAAGTCTGGGGCGCTTAAACCAAGTCTTAACCGCTAGCGGATCGGCCATGCTACGATATTCTGCGTGAAAACTAGTGGGCGGGAAAGCGAAACGGATCAGTCAAATCCTAAATTTCCAATACAAGTACTCTTATAACTCTCCTTAAATTTAAAAGATAACGCACTTCAAAAACTAAAACGCGGCTGTTCCGTTCATACCACTGAAACTACGTGACGCATTTCTCGAATTAACGTTCTGACACCTCAATTAAGAAAATTCCTGATTAATTACTGAATCCCAAAACTCGCTTGGCAGATTTTGCCAGGCGAGTTTTTTTGCGCAGGACTCAGGATCGCTAACCAGAGATACCGCACGCAGTCAGTTTCAACAGTCGATAAATGGGGTGTGTCAATTCTTACCGCAGTCGTTTTTGACTAGCGGTAGAAAAAAGCGAAGCAATCAGAAATTTGCAGTTAGGCAAGGACTTGGTTTCATTGATAAGCAAGTTGCTCAGCAGTCATAAAGTCAAAGGCGGGGATCAATGATGCGGTTTATGCAAAAAAATATGCATAAAACATATGACAAAAAGATCATTACCTACTTTTCTCAAAAATCGATTGCATAGTAGGTAAAAATTAATGTATATCGAGTTAGGGTTCCCTAACATTACCTACTATTAGCGGAAAATTACCAAATAGTAGGTAGTTCACAAAGTCGGTCTAACCCAATCAACCCCAATCAGCTCTTAAATATACATCTTTACCTACTATTTCGGAAAAAGATGCTGAAAGTAGGTAAAGTTAAGCCAGCTGAATATGCATTACCTACTTCTGATCAAAAATCGGTGTAAAGTAGGTAAATTTGGCCCGCTTAATCTGGTCGCGCCCGATTTTCTTCACATAGTCAGCCGTTGAATGACTGCTTTCTGGAGGATGGCTGCTGAATGATGAAATAAGCAATTATTAACTGCCGGTCTCTTGATGATGCAATATTTTTTAGGCTGGACTTGGGTAAGAAAGTTTAAGATTTTCAGCTGGCTGCTGAGCAAAACCATTCTGAAATCAACGGTCCGGTTTTTCAGTAAACTAATCCGCAGTTGATTGATCGCGTCTTTTAGCCAAATTATCAGCAAGCAGCTGTTTTCTGTTTCAGATCATAAAATGGCAGCCTAGATTCGGAGCAGTTTTAATAAAATTTTGGTTGAACGGCAGTGAAATGAATTAGTAAGTCAACCACCATCGGCTAAAGTCGATGACTTGTGGGCAAACACCGCGATATTGAGTGCCTGAACCACAATTTGCATAGATACGGACGATTTGCTCAAACAGCCGCAGTTGTTTGAGCAGTGATCATCTAATTACCAATGCCTTTTACATTCCCAGGTTGCCATAGGAATGAGCCTAGCTTTTTGACTAGGCTTTTTGTTGTTTCTGGAGTCCTTTTTCTAAAATATTTAGTGCTGCATTGTAATCACGGATATGATGAACATGGCACTGTGGACATATCCATTCACGATCTGCCAGTGTCAGCTTTTCGGTCCCGTCACTTCCCATTACAAAACCACAGTCATGACAGGTTTGGGTCGTGTTTTTAGGGCTGACCGTGATAAATTGACGGTCATAGAGGTCGGCTTTGTATGACAACATCCCCAAGAAAGACCGCCAGCCAACATCACTGATGCTCATTGCCAAGGCATGATTTTTTAGCAGATTCTTACTCCTCAATTCTTCGGCTACAACGAGATCTTGGTTCTTGATCAGTGCTGTAGACGTGCGTTGGAGAAAATCATGGCGTCGGTCAAATACCCGTGCATGGATCTTAGCAACTAACAAACGTTGCTTCTGGTAGTTTTTGCTTTCTCGCAAAGAACGCTGCTCTTTTTTAGCCCGGCGCTGGCGGCGTGAAAGAGTACGCTGTGCTTTAGCTAATTTTCCCTTGATTGTTCGATAGTAGCGCGGGTTAGCGATGGTTCGACCATCACTGGCAGTCAGAAAATTTTCTGTATTTAGATCAATGCCAATTTGCCGATTAGTGCGGCTAAGCTTAGGAACAAACGGTGTATCGGAACCTAATTGCAGCGACAAAAAGAATCGATCGGCAGCATCTTTGGAAATGGTTACCGTACCAATGCGTGTTTCGCCTTGACGATCCAATAGCCGCTGTTGAGCGCCTTTGATCCGCAAACGTCCTAGTTTAGGCACCACAATATGTTTGCGGTCTTCAAAGCAGACGGTACCGTTGTCTAGCCGGGCCGTCTTTTGTTTTGGATATTGACAGTTGGTCTGGTATCGCCAGGCATAGCTTTTACGATGAAATTTTGGCACACCGGCTTCATGAACCTTGCGAAAAGCGTTCCAAGCCTTGTGATAGTTTTGAATTGCATTAGCCTTAGCAAGACTGTCAATACGCTTATCTTCTAAAAACTGGAAATGATTTGACATCTGCTTAGCGTTTTGACGAAGCTTTAGCTGTTGGATCCGATCCTGAACCGTATCAATCGACAGTTTTACTCGATTTAATTGCCAAAGTTCTTTACCGATTGCAACCATCTCATTATAGATGAAACGACTCGCATCGCTGTTAACCTTGATTATTTGTTTTTGGTAATCACTCGGATAGATGCGAACCTTCAATCCATAATGATATTCTAGCTGTGCCATTGACTTCATTTTTTCACCTCCTTTAATTGGATTATATCATCAGCTAATGACTATAACGATTGAGGTGTTCTTAATGACTAAAGAAAAGATTCAAGACGCTATTTATACTCGCCGTTATATCTATAATTTCCATTACCATTTAATCTGGGCAACTAAGTATCGTTACCAGACTTTTTCAACTAAGGAATTGGCAGACGAAATGAAAGACATATTGCGAATGGTTGCAAAAAGATAACGAAATTGTAATCGAAAAGATGGAAGTAATGCCAGATCATGTTCATGTACTGATCAGTGTTTTCCACCTAGCAAGGCGCCAACCAGCGCTATCAAAGCACTAAAGGGGCGTAGTGCATTCATCTTTCTCAAACGACATCCAGAAATTCGACAATCACAATATTGGGGTGGTCATTTATGGTCTCCCAGCTACTTGGTCCCCTGTCAATAAAATAGACAATTTAAATAGAGACTTTTTTGTCCTATGCCACGACTAAATTTTGAATTTGAGTTTGATACTCATCTTCAAGTTGCTTTGGTGATTTGAATCCACAGTGACTGTGAATTCTAACTGTGTTGTAAAACGTTTCAATGTACTGAAAAACTAGTCGTTTAGCTTCGGAGTATGAATGGATTTTAAACCGATTTATCCATTCACGCTTAATCAAGGCGTGAAACGACTCAATGCAGGCATTATCCCAAGGATAAGCTTTCTTTGAATAGCTTAATGTCATGCTAGCTGTAACTTGATTGTAAGCTTCAGACGTAAACTGACTACCACGATCACTGTGCATGATTAATGGCTTGCTAATATGGCGACTGTGCTTAGTCTTTTCAATAAGTGGGATGACATTCGATACCTCCAAGGTTTCAGATAAGTCCCAACCAATGATCCGTCGGGAGTACAAGTCCATAATACTGGTTAAATAAACGAATCCGTCATGAACTGGAATATAAGTGGTGTCAATGCACCAAACGGCGTTTGGTCGCAATGGATTGAACTGCTCGTCTAAAATATTTATTAGCTGTTTATCAAACTTAGAATTGCGAGTGGTAGTCGTCCAAGGGGTTAGGTAAACGGCGTGAATGCCAAGTTCACGCATATACTTACCAACAGTTCGTTCAGCGATCTTATATCCTTTTGAGCGAAGTTCTTGGGTGATTTTGCCGGCACCGTAAATACAAAGGCTTTTGAGCCAAATTGCTTTAATTTCACCTTGAATAAACTTCTTCCGAAGCTTTCGCGGTGATTGGTGATTATGACGCTTTTCTCGTTGATAGTAACCACTTCTTGAGATTCCAACATAATCACACATACCATTGATGGAAGGGTGGGATTCCAAAGCGTGCTGAACGTCCATTTCTTGGTATACCTTTTCGGTAGTTACTTGCTCAGAATCCCGATTGATTTTTTTAATACTTCGATCGCTCCTTCAGCGTCACGAAGTTGACGCTTTAGTCGTGCAATCTCCTTGTCCTTATCGCTGGCAAAATTACCAGAGCCACGGCCAAACTCCCCAGTCTCAGTAAACAGCTTAATCCATTTATGTAATGTACTAGCCCCAATACCTAGATTCTTACTTATTTCATTCATGGTCATGTGATCCTTGTTATCTAAGTAATACTGAACGGCCTGTTCCTTAAATTCCTTGTCATAACTGTGCTTCGTCATTATTTGATCCTCCAATTTACTTCCTTAATTATACTAAATCAGAGTCTCTATTTAACTTGTACACTTTTTATTCTAGGCCCAACTATATGAGTATGCTTGGCAATATGCGTAAAGATGTAGTGGAAAACTATATCAACAATCAAAAATACAATGCACTCCAAAAGAAAAAGTGTCCAAATGGACGTTGAGTGAGCCTATCCATCCCATGACTAAAGTCACGGGATTTTCGGCTAGGCATAATTAAAAATGGATGGCTGGCAATAAAAGGCTACCTGTTAATACTGAAATACCCATGATAACGGCTGAAATACCATTGACTGTCTGCCTATAACATGAAGAAAAACTCATATTAAAATATTTTTGTTCATTTTAACAAATATTAATTTATTAAATTGTTAAAAACAGCAAAGTAAAAACACGAACAATAAATCTTATTATATCGGCGCTCTGAAATATTAAATAAATTATACTTATCGATTTTTAATTTTATAACGGATGAAATCAGCCTGATTTGAGTTGTGTAAACGATTTTTTGTTGTTGCTTTTTAAATACGTGTCTATAATCACTCAGTGAAATTTGGAAGTCTATTTAATGCCTTTTTTGTTAATTAAAGATACAAGGTGGGGATTGAAATGGGGAGAAATAATTTAAATGATCGGCAAAGGCAATTAATGTCGATTTTGCCAAGATATGCTCTGCGTAAAACAAAGCTTGGCTGTGTCTCGATGTTGATTGCGGTCGGTTTTTTCCTTGGTGGTGCCAATGGAGTGACTGCCAAGGCAGATACGCTGACTAGTCAAGATCAAAATAACAAGGCGGCAGCAACCATCCCAAATGCTCAGACGACTGTTTCGACGAATGCCTTAACTTTAAGATCTTCAATGAATACGTTGTTAAATTCAGCTTCAAATACGACTGCCGACTCTGGCCTAACAGCTTCGACGAGCGCTGCAACGGGAACTCAAACAGCAGCGTCAAGTGCAGTTAAGGCACCAAACACAGCCAGTCAAGCAGCTGATTTGGCAGCAAACAAAAACGCAGCTTCAACATCAAAAAGCGAGAATACCACAGCTGCAGATTCAGTTTCATCTGAACAAGTCAAACATTTGGTATCCGTTGCCACCAGTGCTGTGCCTGTTCAGACGTCAACATCAACTTCAGCCAACATTGTGCCCGCCAAAAATTTGGAATCTGCACAAACAGCTGCAGCAAGGACCTCAACAGGCAAGCTTTTACCAGCCCAAGGTATGAAAATAAGTGCACCAGTTGGCAGTGATGCTGGATTGCACGATAAGCAAGCGGCTGCTGCCATGCCAGTTAAAAAGCCGGCCCAAACAACAAATTCAGCAGTCAAAACCGCTGCTTCGGTTCAGAACGTAAACAGCGCGGCAAGTAAAGTTATTCCAACGGTCCTGGCAGCCAGTGATAGTGCGAATTCATCACTGCCGGCTGAAGATGTGACCGTTGATGCCAAAAACTTCAGCCAATATTTTGATGCGCATGGCACGGCGACATATCAATTGAATCCGGATGGCTCGGTTACGATCACCTTTACCAAAAAAGGTCAGGAATACTCAGCCGGGGGCGTTTCTTTAAAAGAAAAGATCAACATGGACAGTAGCTTTACGCTCAATGGTCAGATTAATCTCGGTGACTTTGGTGGCGCTGACGGGATGGGGATTGTTTTTCATACCGGCTCAGTTGATGCCTTAGGGCGTCCTGGCGGCAATCTGGGAATTGCTGGGCTGCCCAATGCGGTTGGTTTTAAGCTGGATTCTTATTTTGATTACTATAACGAGCCGACTTCCGATCTGCCTGGTGATGAGATTCCACTGCCAACCAATGGGCATGGTGATGAAAAACATGGACAGTCGCAAGACCCAACTACCGCAGTACCATATGGCGACATTGTTACGACCAGCCACGAAAAAATTCGAACCACTGATGGTAAGCCGGCCTGGCGCTGGTGGGTTAATAATCAAGATGGCACGGTCAAGCCATTAACGACGAGTCTAATGGATGGCAAGTTCCATAATTTTCAGATGCAGTATGACGGCCAGACGCATGTTTTGACGATCAGACTACAAGAACCGGCTGGCCATCTTAATGACAGTGCCCAAACGCCTGAAAGTGAGCAATGGGTGGAATGGTCCTATCAGATTCCAAATATTCCTGGTAACGGAAACGTTGCGATGGCTTTGAATCTGATGGCTACGACCGGTGAGCTGACCAACTTGCAGCAGTTTAAACTGACCAGCTTCACGTTCTCTCCTGCCGCTTCAGTCACCGTTAAATACGTTAATGAAAAGGGTCAGGTGATTCACCAAGCTACCGTTCATTACAATGGAGCACCAGTAATCGGCAATACATACTCAACGGATCAGCTGAATCTGCCTGGCTACACCTACATTGGTCTGGGTAAAGGCAGTATCGCACCAAGCGGGACGCTGAGTAAGGAAGGCCTTAACGGTACGGTCATCTACGTTTACGGCCACACCGAAAAGATCACCGTTAACTATCAAGATATTAGCCAAACCGATCCGCAAAACCTTAGCAAGTATGATCAGAGTCTGTCGGGTGCCGAGAGTAAAAGCTCTGGCTACAGCACGGCTGGCACGATCAAAAAACTGGAGGCCAAGGGCTATCAACTAGTCAATGATCCAACCCATGGCAAAGTCTTGGACTATGGTAATGCTGATCAAAGCTACACCGTGACGCTGACGCATCGTCACATTACGATTGGGCCCAATGATTATCAGCCAAACGGCACGCCACTGCCAAACAATGCTGAGAAGACTTATCAAGGTGTTGAAAAGGATGATCTGAACCAGCAATCGACGCGGACAATCAAATACGAATTTGCAAACGGTAAGCAGGCGGCACCAACCAAAACGCAGACGGTGAACTACACCAGAAGCGCTGATATTGATGAGGTTACCGGCGATGTTACCTACACGCCTTGGTCTGCTTCAACAGATAAGTATGACGCGGTTGATTCGCCAGTGATTCCAGGTTATCAGGCCGATCCGCAAGTTGTTGGTGAGGCCACGGCCAAACAGGGTGAAAATCCAGTCATCAAGGTGGTCTATCAGCCATGCACCGAACAGATCAAGGTCGTCTATGAGGATATCAGCACTACTGATCCGCAAAGCCTCGGCAAGTATGACAGGGTACTGACGGGAAAGTATGGATCAAGCTCTGATTACAGCACGGCTGATACGATCAAGGCTTTAGAGCAGCAGGGCTATCAGCTCGTTGATGATCCAACCAATGGCCAGATCCTGAGCTTTGATAATACCAGTAAAAAGACCTATGTGATCAAGCTAAAGCGCAAGTCGGCTACCGATCATCACTCCAGCGGTTCCAACAATAAGCCATCGCAAAAACCAACTGACCAACAAGGGAAAGGTACGGCATCGGCTGTTGGCAATTCTCAAACGACTGGCAATCAAGCGGGCCATTCACAGATTGAGCAAACGTCCAGCAGTCATGTCGGTCAGGTGGTTCAAGCTCATCGCACCGTAATTTCCAATAATAAAACTACATCTGCTACCCAATTAACTAACAACTCTAATAACAGTACTGCTTCAACCCCTAACGAAGCGGCACCAATCAAGCATCTTCCTCAAACCGGGAATCGGCGCGATGACTCGTTGGGTATTTTGGGACTGTTGCTGGCGACGATTGGCGGCTGGCTGGGCTTTGACGCAAATCGCAAACGCTCTGGCATGCATCAAGGTAGGTAATGGCAATGGCATCATTAATGATAAAAGGTCCACCTTAAACAATCGACGTCTTTGCATTTTTTCAGTGCAGTCTGCATAATCTCGTTTTTAAAAATCTAATGAATGAAGGCGAAAACTTATGGCAAATGAATCAATGAAAACTGGTGCCGACCTTTTGATCGACGCTCTCCAAAAAAATGGCTTAAACAACATTTATGGGGTCGTAGGGATTCCAGTTACCGATTTTGCGCGCTTAGCTCAGCTGCGTGGTATGAAGTTCTTCGGCTTTCGGCGTGAAGACGCTGCCGTTGATGCAGCTGCGGCAGCCGGCTATCTGACGCAAAAACCTGGGGTGGCACTGACCGTTTCAGCGCCAGGCTTTTTGAACGGCTTGACTGCACTGGCTCAGGCAACCAAGAACTGCTTCCCATTGATCATGATTTCAGGATCCTCGGAACGCCACATTATTGACCTGGATCAGGGTGACTATGAAGGTCTCGATCAATACAACGTTGCCAAGCCGTTCTGTAAGGCCGCCTACCGAGTCGATCGGGCGCAGGATATGGGATTGGCAGTTGCCAGAGCCGTAAGAACGGCATTATCTGGTCGTCCTGGTGGGGTCTACCTTGATCTGCCAGCCAACACAATTGGCCAACAAATTGAGGTCACCGATGACTCTGATGCCGGCATTTATGAAGTTGTCGATCCAGCACCAAAACAGGCACCAAGCGATGAAGCAATCAATCGGGCTGTTGAGGTAATTAAGGGTGCTAAAAAGCCGCTGATCATTCTTGGTAAAGGGGCGGCATACGCGCAAAGCGAAAAACTGGTGCAAAAGCTGGTTGCTGAAACCGATATTCCATTCTTGCCAATGTCAATGGCAAAGGGTTTGATCTCTGATGAGGACAAGCACTCTGCAGCTGCGGCGCGCTCACTTTCATTAAGCGGCGCGGACGTCGTAATTCTGATCGGTGCGCGGCTCAACTGGATGCTTTCACATGGTGCGGCACCTACGTTTAATCCGAACGCTAAATTCGTACAGCTGGAAATCGAGGCAACTGAATTTGATTCCAACCAAAAGATTGACGCACCGCTGCAAGGCGATCTGAACTCAATCCTGGCTAAACTGGTACCGGCACTTGAAAAGACTGGCTACCAAACGCCACAGGCATGGCTAGATGAAATCAGTGCCAAGACGGCTGAAAATGCCGCCAAGTTTGCTAAGCGCGTTGAAGCTGGTGAAACTAACGCCAAGTTTGGCTACTATGGTGCGTTGGAACCAATCAAAGAGTACTTCCTGCAGCATCCTGATACCTACCTGGTTTCTGAGGGTGCAAACACGTTGGACATTGGCCGGAACATGATTGACATGAAACTGCCGCGTCACCGTCTGGACACCGGTACGTGGGGCGTCATGGGCGTCGGTTTGGGCTATGCGATTGCCACGGCTGTTGAAACTGGCAAGTCAGTCGTTGCTTTGGAAGGCGACAGCGCGTTTGGCTTTGATGGCATGGAAATGGAAACCATCTGTCGTTACCACCTGCCAATTACCGTCGTCGTAATTAACAATGGTGGGATCTACAATGGTACGGACCGTGAAGTTGAGGATCAGCCAGGCCCAACAATGCTGGATGCTCAGGCAAGGCACGAATATATTGCTAAGGCATTTGGCGGCGACAGCTACTTTGTAAGCAGCTACCAGGAAATGAAGGTTATCTTTGCAAAGGCGGTTGAATCCAAGCGGCCAAACATTATCAACGTCCAGATCGACCCATCCATGGGTAAGGAATCTGGTCACATTGGCAACTTGAATCCAAAGCTGGACCTGAAAAAGTAGTGAAAGGGGCAGAGAATTATGGTTGAAGAACAGACGAATGAATACGCACCATTAAAGGGAATCAAAGTCGTTGACTGGACGCAGGTACAATCCGGTCCTTCCTGTACGCAGCTGTTGGCTTGGCTGGGTGCTGAAGTCATCAAGATCGAACGGCCAGACACCGGTGATCCAACCCGTAATCAGTTATTGGACATTCAGGATTCATGGAGTCTCTACTACCTGCAGCTGAATGCCAACAAGAAGTCACTGACGCTCAACATCAAGACTCCTGAAGGCAAACAGATCATGACGGACCTGCTTAAAAAGGCGGACGTGTTTGTTGAAAACGTGCGGCCAGGTGCAGCTGATCGGGCTGGCTTTGGCTGGGAAGACGTGCACAAGCTGAACCCGCGTTTGATCATGGCTTCGCTGAAAGGCTTTAACCAAGGATCACGCTTTGCTGATGTCAAGGCCTACGAACCAGTTGCCCAGTCTGCTGGTGGCGCGGCTTCGACGACTGGCTGGAACAAGGGCGCTGACAACGTACCAACGCAATCCGCAGCTGCTCTGGGCGATTCCAACTCGGGCATGCACCTGACCATTGGGATTCTGGCGGCTTTGATGCAGCGGGAACGGACTGGTCAAGGAACGCTGGTCTATCAATCAATGCAAAACGCGGTCATGAACCTTTGCCGGATCAAGCTGCGTGACCAGATCATGCTGGATAACCTGGGCGCGCTGCCGCACTATGCCGTCTACCCTAACTACAAGTGGGGCAAGGCCGTACCACGGGCTGAAAATACGGAAGGCGGTCAGGTAATTGGCTGGACCTACAAGGCAAAAGGCTGGGAAACCGATCCAAACGCCTATGTCTACATCGTAATCCAAGACTCCAACAAGAGCTGGGCAGCCATTGCCAATACGATGGGACACCCAGAATGGATTGACGATGAGCGTTTCAGTGATTGGGAACACCGGCAGTTACACAAGGAAGAAATCTACCCATTGATTGAATCCTATACCAAGCAATACGACAAATATGAATTGACGCAAAAACTTGGTGAAGCCGGAATTCCGGTTGGCCCGGTCATTGACTGGCACGAATTGGAAAACGACCCGGACTTAAACGAGGATGGCACGATCGTCACGATTGACCAAGGCGGCAACCGGGGCAACTTCAAGACGATTGGGATGCCGTTTACGCTGAGCAACTATAAGCCAGACTACAAGCGGGCACCAGATCTGGGTGAAAACAACGTCGAAGTCCTTTCTGCTTTAGGCTATGATGCCGATGAAATCAACGACCTGGTTGAAAAAGGCGTCATCTCAAAGGCTCGTGGCCCTAAGAACCCACGTCGGGAAGTAATCAAGGGCAAATAAGCTAAAGGCATTTGCCATGGCTTGGGTGGGATGACCGGCATTGACCGCATCCCACCTTTTTATTGCCAGGCATGCCAAAAAGAGAATTGGAGGGGTAGACATGGAAAAAATATTAATTGATGATATTGTTCCAATTTTGGTTATCATGATTTTGGGCTATCTGTGTGGTAAGTTTTCATTCTTTGACGATGACCAACGACAAGGGCTAAACAAGCTGGTGCTAAACATTGCTTTACCGGCGGCATTGTTCATCTCAATCGTTTCGGCAACGCGTGAAATGTTTGCTAAAGATATCGTCTTAACCTTGATTGCCTTTTTCGGGGTTACGGGTCTGTTCTTGCTCAGCTACTTTTTGGACAGAATCATGTTTCACCGGACCAAGCAGGAAGCCGCCATTTGCGCAATGATCGCTGGTTCACCAACGATCGGGTTCCTGGGTTTTGCGGTTTTGGATCCGATTTATGGCAATGATGCCAATACCAACCTGGTTATCGGGATCGTTTCAATCGTAGTTAACGCAGTGACGATTCCAATTGGGCTGGCACTGATCAACAAAGGTCAAGCCGAAGCTCGGGCCAAGGCTTCTAAGACTGATGGCGAAAAGGTTAAGATCAAGCTGCCGCAAAAGTCTGATGAGGTGGCACCGGTAAAAGAAAAAGAAGTTACCGTCGCTGACGGGATTCCGGTTACCGATGCTGAAGCCAAGGCATTGCGCGAAAAAGGCATTATTCGTGAAATCGATCTGGTTAGAGCTGAGGCTCACAATCATTTGGGCAATGGCGAAAAGAAAACCAGCAACTCAACGATGTCTGCAATTATCAATGCCATCAAAAAGCCGGTTGCTGCAGCTCCATTGCTGGCTTTCGTCCTGGTTTTGCTGGGCATCAAGATTCCAGCTTCGTTTGCCCCAAGCTTTGATCTGATTGCCAAAGCCAACTCCGGAGTTGCCGTATTGGCAGCTGGTCTGTCACTTTCAACGGTTAAGTTCTCAATCGACAAGGAATCGCTTTGGAACACGTTCTATCGTTTGCTTTTGACGCCAGCCATTATTGTTTTGGTTGCCTACCTTTGCGGGATGGGCTCCGATCCAGCCAAGATCTCAATGCTTTGCTTGGCAAATGCCTTGCCACCTGCATTCTCTGGGATCATTATTTCCAGTCGCTACAACATCTATGTCAGAGAAGGTGCCAGTTCAGTGGCGATTTCTACAGTGGCATTTGCAGCGACCTGCATTTTCTGGATCTGGCTGTTACCGATTTTAGCTGCCCATTTCTAAAGCACTGCACTCTTTCCTCACAGTCAATCTTTCTTCCTTTGGATAATTCCTGAAACGAATTAACTTAAAACTTCCTATATAATAGTAGAAAAAATACCACAAATAAAGATCGCACCATCCGCAGCCTGTGTCGGGCCAAGGATGATGCGATTTTTTAATTGAACTTATGCGTATTAAAACGACAACACTGAGAAAATCAACGGACATATAACGATGCTGAGTTGTTGGTTGTTTAGCAGCCAATAGGTTATGCTTTTTAGTTTGGCAGTTTTTTGCTAGCTGAATCATGTTCGGCGGCAAAGCTTTATGAGAGTTATCTATGCAAAGTAACAGCCGCAAAAGCTTTTGCTAAATTGCGAAAACCGGCTGCTTATTTCCGTTGACGCTGCTCAGTGATGATGGCTTTAACCTCTGAGGATTTTCAGTATTTTTAAATTAAGTGAATCCGGTTTCAAAAAATGCGCTAAACTTAAAGATAAGTGGTAGGGGAGAACGAGAAACAGGCGGGAATGGTTTAATTGAAAAACATTGTCTATGTAGAAAATAAATATTTTGTCGCAGTGACACATAATGGATTCAAATTAACCAACCTTGAAACGAAAGAGAAGCACTATCTTTCGTTTGAGGATGTTGAGATATTGATTTTTGATAACTCACAATGCTATTTGTCGGCTAAAGTTATTGAAAAATGTGCAGATAATAAGATTGGGCTGCTTTTTTGTGATCGTGGTCATTCGCCGTTATCTGTGTTGGAATCAGTATATGGTCAGCAGAATCGCTTTGAACGGTTAAAATGTCAACTTTCGGCATCAAGTAAAGTTAAAGGAAGATTATGGAGAAAAATCGTTATTTCTAAAATCATCAACCAAGCAGTCTGTCTTGAAAAAATTGGTACTGAAAAGGAATCGACTGAGGTTCTAAAATCCATGACTAAGACAGTGACTGATCATGATGTGCATAACAATGAAGCATGTGCAGCTCGATTATATTTTAAAAAGTTATTCGGCGATGACTTTAAAAGAGGACGCACTACTGATTTAGAAAATGCCGGTTTAAATTATGGTTATGCCATCCTGCGGGCTTTAATCAGGCGTAATCTAGTATTAAAATGATTCGAGCCTAGTATCGGGATTCACCATGCCTCAACTGAAAACCCATTTAATCTGTCTGATGATATTATTGAACCTTATCGCCCATTTGTTGATTACTATGTCTTTAAAAATATTTTGCCTACCAAACATGAAACCTTGGAATCTGATGATCGAAAAAACATTATCAAGGTTTTATTGAACAAATGCGTTATCGATAATCATGTGATGTATCTGCAGGATGCTATTGAATTGACTATCGATTCATTCGTTTCAAGCATTGAGGCTGGCAGTTCGGGAAGAATCAAGCTGCCAACCTTTATTGAAGGCGGTGATTAAATTGGTGCTGCTGTTAAGCTTTGATTTGCCACGCAATACCAAACAGGAACGCAAGCAGGCAAATCTATATCGTAAACGCTTAGTGGAGTTGGGATTTTCCATGAAGCAATTTAGTCTCTATGAGCGAGAGGTTCTGTCAATCAATACTAAAAACAAATTGATTCAAACATTGAATGAAGAAATTCCTAATGCTGGTTTAATAACGCTTTATTTGCTTCCAGATGAAGTGAACGATAAACAAGTTACGATTCTAGGCAAAAATGCACCCCACTATACGATTGGCAGACCTCGTTTGATAGTTTTCTAAGGTGATTAGAAAACGCTTTTTTAGTATTTATTTGCCTAGTTATTTTTATTAAAATAGATATTAAAGACGTTTTAGAATAAAATGCCTAATTATTGGGAGGAGAGGTATTTGAAACAATATGTTTTGACCTGTGCAAAGACGATCCCACGCACAGACCGAAAGTTGGCAGTCTTTTTAAATGGCTGGCTAATGGAGCGCTTAGACTCTGATCTGGTCGATAAGTTTCATCAAACTGGTGATAATCCTTTCTCTGTATATATTGATGAGCAGCCAACAACTGTAAAGCTGGTGTTTAATGCATTAGATGCTGAAATGGAAACTATCTTTGATGAGTTATTGCTAAATCCAGATCTGAAAAAATTTGAATTTGTCAGTGCCAGTCAAAAAGAATTTGTAATCCTGGATCGTAATGTGCGCGTCTTAACAGAAAAGGATCTGTCCAAGCAGTTTTACCTTGGCAAAGCTACAGGATGGTATGACTTAAAAATCGTTTCGCCAATGACGTTTAAATCGCAGGGACATTACCAGTTTATTCCTGATGTCCGTTTGTTTTTTCAAAGCTTGATGCGCAAATATAATCAAGCAATTGAAAATAGCGAGCAGATTGATGTTGAACTGCTGGATGAGATCTGTAAAAGAACCCAGATTACCAATTATCGATTGCGGACTCAGCGTTGTTTTATTCATGGCGGTTTTGTAACCGGATTTTTAGGTTATTTAACTTTTAGATGTTATGGAAGCCAGACCCTAAAAGACTATCTCGGTGCATTGCTGAGCTTTGGAGAGTTTTCTGGGGTCGGTGCCAAGGCAAGTCTAGGACTGGGAGCAATCCAGCTTAAGAATCAAAAAGAGGAGAATAATGGAAAAGCGTAAAGTTGATTTATATTATGGTTCTTTATTTCATGATATCGGTAAAGCAGTACAGCGAACGACCGGTTTAAAAAAGAAACATCAACTGGTTGGTGCTGAATTTCTTAAGCCCTACATGAATGAAAAGCCGATTTTAAATTGTCTAAAGTATCACCACGTTAATTTACGTAATGATAATTTGGCTGATGATGATTTATCCTATATCACCTATATCGCAGACAATATTGCCAGTGGTACTGATCGGCGGCCGAATGATGAAGACGTTAATTACAAATGGGATGCTAAAACCCCTCTGCAAGATGTTTTTAATCGATTCGGGAAACATGCAGGAAAACGCTATCTAAAACCGGGAGAACTACGACTTGATGATGTTCATTCAATTATACCAACTGATGAGCGCCATGATTACACTCATGCTGATTACAGTCGGGGTGTTGAACGTTTTAGAGAAGGCTTAATGGCAATCAAGCCTACCGAAGATTATATGCAGAGTGCCTTGAATTTGATGGAAGCTACCATGTCGTTTATGCCAAGTTCAACTAACATGGAAGAAGTTGCTGACATTTCGCTTTATGACCACATGAAGCTGACGGCGGCTTTCGCCATGGCTATTCAGCAATACTTGGACTTTGTCGATGAGCATAATTATAAGCGACGCCTATATACTGGTGCGCAAAAATTCTATAAAGAAATGGCCTTCTTGCTGATGGGCTTTAAATTCACTGGCTTGGAAAAATTCATCTATACGATCGTTAGTCAAGGGGCACATAAGCAGCTGCGCAGTCGGGCTTTCTATGCCAATATGCTGAGCGAATGGTTCATTGATATGGGCCTAGAATAAAAAGTGTACAAGTTAAATAGAGACTCTGATTTAGTATAATTAAGGAAGTAAATTGGAGGATCAAATAATGACGAAGCACAGTTATGACAAGGAATTTAAGGAACAGGCCGTTCAGTATTACTTAGATAACAAGGATCACATGACCATGAATGAAATAAGTAAGAATCTAGGTATTGGGGCTAGTACATTACATAAATGGATTAAGCTGTTTACTGAGACTGGGGAGTTTGGCCGTGGCTCTGGTAATTTTGCCAGCGATAAGGACAAGGAGATTGCACGACTAAAGCGTCAACTTCGTGACGCTGAAGGAGCGATCGAAGTATTAAAAAAATCAATCGGGATTCTGAGCAAGTAACTACCGAAAAGGTATACCAAGAAATGGACGTTCAGCACGCTTTGGAATCCCACCCTTCCATCAATGGTATGTGTGATTATGTTGGAATCTCAAGAAGTGGTTACTATCAACGAGAAAAGCGTCATAATCACCAATCACCGCGAAAGCTTCGGAAGAAGTTTATTCAAGGTGAAATTAAAGCAATTTGGCTCAAAAGCCTTTGTATTTACGGTGCCGGCAAAATCACCCAAGAACTTCGCTCAAAAGGATATAAGATCGCTGAACGAACTGTTGGTAAGTATATGCGTGAACTTGGCATTCACGCCGTTTACCTAACCCCTTGGACGACTACCACTCGCAATTCTAAGTTTGATAAACAGCTAATAAATATTTTAGACGAGCAGTTCAATCCATTGCGACCAAACGCCGTTTGGTGCATTGACACCACTTATATTCCAGTTCATGACGGATTCGTTTATTTAACCAGTATTATGGACTTGTACTCCCGACGGATCATTGGTTGGGACTTATCTGAAACCTTGGAGGTATCGAATGTCATCCCACTTATTGAAAAGACTAAGCACAGTCGCCATATTAGCAAGCCATTAATCATGCACAGTGATCGTGGTAGTCAGTTTACGTCTGAAGCTTACAATCAAGTTACAGCTAGCATGACATTAAGCTATTCAAAGAAAGCTTATCCTTGGGATAATGCCTGCATTGAGTCGTTTCACGCCTTGATTAAGCGTGAATGGATAAATCGGTTTAAAATCCATTCATACTCCGAAGCTAAACGACTAGTTTTTCAGTACATTGAAACGTTTTACAACACAGTTAGAATTCACAGTCACTGTGGATTCAAATCACCAAAGCAACTTGAAGATGAGTATCAAACTCAAATTCAAAATTTAGTCGTGGCATAGGACAAAAAAGTCTCTATTTAAATTGTCTATTTTATTGACAGGGGACCAATACGCTGCTGAGTGATACAGAATTGACTCGCGCCAACGTACTGTTTGAGTCTGCAGGCCAAGGATACATTCTCTTAGGGAACACACCAAAAAATCGTCGGCTGATAGCGAGTCATTGTGAAGAATTTAATGAATTTCTCCAGGAACAATTTGGTGCTGAGATTCATGTTTCGGTAGGAACGTCACAATTTATGTCACTCCAGGTTGAAAAGGACAATACTTTTGATTCTTATAGTAGGATTTTTAAAGATATTGATCGTGAAATCAATCGTTCTGAGTTGCGGCAGTTTGATGCTCGTCAAATTATGGAACTAAACCAGCAAGGCAAGCATGCAGGACGAGAATGTGTTGTCTGCCATGCTGTCGCCAGTCTGAATCCCGAAACAAATAAATGTAAGCTTTGTGAAAAATTGGAAAGCTTCTCTAAAAATATTCAGCAAGATGATTTCTTTGTGGTTAATGCTGATGAAGAAGGCTTGCCAGTCGGACCAGGAGCATTTCTTAGCGTTACGGATAAAGAAACGATTCAAAAAGGAGCAGTCAGCGGCAGGATCTATTCTAAAAATCAATTGAATACTGGCTTTAAGCAACAAACCTATCTTTGGGTAGGCGACTATTCTGACTTAACCAATAATGAATTCAGCAAATATGCCGATCGTGACTGGACCAAAGAAGATAATCAAAGTGCAGTTGGGATTAAGCGACTGGCGGCCTTAAGAATTGATGTCGATGATCTGTATGCTGGCTTTTTGGCTGGCTTTGCCAATCAAGGAGACGGAATGTATACAACGATTAGTCGCTATGCATCTCTTTCACGGCGCCTTGCCAGTTTCTTTAACGTGCATTTAAATGCCTTTGCTGAGGGATGTCATGCTACAGTGATCTATTCAGGTGGTGATGATGCATTTATCATTGGGGCCTGGGATGATATTTTGAAGCTGCTGGCACGCTTAAGAGGATATTTTGCTGATTGGACCGATCAAAAGATGACGTTCTCAGCAGGAATTTATATGTATCAAGCCACAATGCCGATTAATATCGTGGCAAGGCGAACCAATCAACTGCTGCAAGAAGCCAAGTTAGCAGGAAAACATCGCGTTGCATTATTTGACTCATCAATGATTTTTGATGTGGATGAATTTATCAATGATGTCTATTACGATAAATTAGTGAAAATTCGCCAGTTCTTTAAAAAGGAAAGCAATCGTGGCAAGTCATTTGCCTACAAGCTATTATCACTGTTGCGGTCGCGTAATGAAGAAGATCGGATTTCTTTTGCCAGACTGGCCTACTTCCTATCTCGACTTGAAGATGACGCTGAAGATACAGAGGCGTTTCAGCAATTTAAGGAATCCATGCTTGGTTGGTATGACAATGCCCTCGAAATTAAAAAAGTTGAAACGGCGCTGTCACTATACATTTATGAAATTCGGGAGGACTAGTTATAAATGAACGTTAAATTTAAGAAAGACACTTATGTTGATGAAGCAGAGTCAGTGATTTTAAATTTAAAAGACGTTGATTTCAAGGTTGGTCATGATAAGCTGACCTCGACGCAGCTGCGCAATTTATTAGCAATGACCAGCACGATCTATAACATTGTAATCAATCAAGGCGTTAAAGCAGCTGAGGAACGTTTAGCCTACTTGAGAATTCAATTTATCTATCAAAGCGGTCGCAATCAGGCTGTAAAAAAACTGGTTGATGAAGCGGAGATTTTAGATATTTTGTTTGCAATTCAAAATGAGATTGAAAACAACGATGAGAAGAAAGAGCGAGAGGACATTATCCGTTTTTGCCACTATATGGAAGCGTTGGTAGCCTACTTGAAGTACTACAATGAATAGGGAGGACAATCATGTTATCAAAGATTAAGATTTCGGGAACGATTGAATTAGAAAGTGGTTTGCATATTGGGGGAAGTGATGCTTTTGCAGCGATTGGCGCAATTGATTCGCCAGTTATCAAAGACCCATTGACTAACCTGCCAATTATTCCAGGCTCCAGTCTGAAAGGAAAAATGCGCTCACTTTTAGCTAAGGCTTATAATGAAACGATTGCCCAAACGCCTAATGATGATGATGAGCGAATTACTCGTCTTTTTGGTGCAAGTGATGGTGGCGGTGAAAATGGTGATCAACCAGTACCAGCGCGTTTGATTTTTCGTGACTCGTTTTTAAATAATGCCCAAGAACTTTTAGATAAAGGTGCTGAAGGATATACAGAAGCCAAATTTGAAAATACAATTGATCGCACAACCGCAATTGCAAATCCTCGGCAGATTGAACGTGCAATTCGTGGCAGCGAATTTAATTTTGAATTGATTTATGATTTAACCGATGAACAAGAAATTGATGAAGATATGCAGACACTGCTAGATGGCTTTAAGCTGTTGGAATTAGATTATCTTGGGGGTAGCGGCAGTCGTGGCTACGGCAAGATTAAGTTCATTAATCTGCATGCTGAAACCGTTTTTGGTGATTACGATGCTAGTGCGATCAACGAAGAACTAGGAGCTTAGCAAGTGATGGAAACAAAAATTTACCGTTTGCGTTTCCGTAATGCACATTTTGGCGATGGCTATCTTAACACCAGCGTACCTACTTTTACGGCAAGTCGTTTATTTAGCGCGTTATGCCTTGAAGCATTGAAAAATGATTGTT
This sequence comes from Limosilactobacillus mucosae, assembly GCF_013423865.1. NCBI lineage: Bacteria > Bacillati > Bacillota > Bacilli > Lactobacillales > Lactobacillaceae > Limosilactobacillus > Limosilactobacillus mucosae. Next base: position 759,989 of record NZ_CP058954.1, read on the forward strand.
TGAAAGAATGGATGACAGTTGCTGAGAATGATGAATTTAAAATCAGTGATGCTTTTCCTTATCAAGAACAGCCATATTTGCCAGTGCCAGTTGGTGAGATAGCTCTTAAAATGGATTTACGGACGCTTGTTGAAGATAATCAAGCAAATAAGGCGGTTCGAGCTTTAAGGTTTGTTCCAGTAGATCGACTTTTGGATCTATTAAATGGAAAGGTGTCTGCTGAAGAACTGCTTAAAACTGAAATGAATCTTGCGCAGCAGACCGTTTTAATGAAAAAAGGTGCTGATCCCTATGAAGTTGGGGTAACTGAATATCGTTCCTCACTGTATGTATTGGCAAGCAGTGATCCATTATTTGAACAATTAATGACTAGTTTGCAGTTTAGCGGCTTAGGCGGGAAACGAACTAGTGGCTATGGACGCTTTGAAATGGAGATTTTACCGGTCCCATCTTTAATGGGGGAAATGCTGGCTGATGACAAAGCTGATAAGCAGGTATTACTGACAACGAGCTTGCCTAATGACAATGAATTAGGGCTAGTAGTTGATGATGCTAATTATCGTTTGGTAAAAAGCAGTGGTTTTACCTACAGTCCGGATACCAGTGAGCAGCTGAGAAAAGAAGATCTCTATAAGTTTGCGAGTGGTTCGGTCTTTACCAGACGATATGCCGGAGTGATTGCAGATGTACGGCCAAATGGATTTGCTCATCCAGTATGGAACTATGCCAAAGGGATGTTTTATGGATTGGAGGCGGCTAAATGACTGCGGGATATCATGAGTATAGGCTACGGCTGATTGCGATGGCGCCAGTTCATATTGGTAGTGGTGAAACGTATACTGCTAAAAATTATATTTATGAAAATGAAAACTATTATTTTCCTAATATGGGGAAAATGTATTTGAAGCTGCGTCAATATCCTGGCGTAGTCGAGGCATTTGAAAAGTTTTTGGTAAATCCAAGTCGCCGCAGCAATCGTTTGGTTGACTTTCTGCATCAATATAAAATCATGGATCGGGATTTTGGAGGTTATAAAATTCCCGAGACAGGTTATGAAAGTGTAAAAAGAGGCCGTTTAAATGAGATTCATGCTTTTGTTAAAGATGGATACGGCAATGCATATATCCCAGGCTCTTCGCTTAAAGGCGCTTTGCGGACGATTCTAGTCAATGAACACTTTGGCAACGACAATATTGCTTGGGGTAGTGTTGACGATATCTTTAATGAGATTCGAGTTTCTGATAGTGAACCGATCCCTGTTGATAAATTGAGAATTGTTCAAAAATGGGATTTGAACCGAAAAAAATTTGAGCCTAAGGGGTTGCCGCTTTTCAGAGAAGCAATTCGGCCACAAACCAAGATTGATTTTACAATCACAACAACGACTGCACGAGCGGAAAAACTGATTGATCAATTGCCACAAATGGCTAAGCGTTTTTATGAACGTTATGAAAGGCAGTTTTTGTGCGATTTTCCCGATAAATACGTGCAGCCTAACTATTTCCTGGCTCCTTTATACTTAGGTGCCGGTAGCGGACTCTGGACTAAGGTAGATTATGGACATGTTGATCTTAGGGGGATTCAGAGACGATCTTACTGGAAGATGAAGTTGAAAGGTAAAGGGGTTATGAAACTGACTCGTTACAAACGCCAATCTTTAAAGCAGATCGAGAATGGCAAGCAGGTAAAGTACATGTTGATCAATAATGACGACCATTATTACGAAATGGGTAAGTGTGGCTTTAAACTGCAAAAGAAGAATTAGAATTATATCCTCATCGTGTGCAGCGATGAGGATTTTTATATATTCATAATTGATGAGACAGGTATGGTAGTGGTAGTATATAAACATATACCTATGTTAGAGCTTGAAATGTCCGAAAATTGGACAGAATTGACTTGTCTGATGGTTGTCCCGTCCAAATATTGGGCAGGCAAAAGTAAGAAGTATGCTTGATATATCGGCATTTTGATGCAGCATAGATATGAAATGATCCTCGTTAAAAGGGGACGGAAACTTGTTCCTTGATTGAATGTTTTTCACGCACTCAACTTAGATATGAAATGATCCTCGTTAAAAGGGGACGGAAACACTTTCAAATTGCGTTCATATTTATCTCTAGTCTGAGATATGAAATGATCCTCGTTAAAAGGGGACGGAAACAATCATGTTATAATCACCTTGTTAAGTTAATTTTTATTGATATGAAATGATCCTCGTTAAAAGGGGACGGAAACTTGGACTTTATAGCCCTCATCACTTCCTTTCATTTAATGATATGAAATGATCCTCGTTAAAAGGGGACGGAAACTTATCTGATTCAATTTTAGATTGTGGCTGATTAGTTGGTTGATATGAAATGATCCTCGTTAAAAGGGGACGGAAACCAACCGCCGTTTGCAAAATCGGTTTCCGGGAACTTGTCGGATATGAAATGATCCTCGTTAAAAGGGGACGGAAACTAATCGATCCACCAATGAAAAACATTGTATACGTCGATATGAAATGATCCTCGTTAAAAGGGGACGGAAACTAATCGATCCACCAATGAAAAACATTGTATACGTCGATATGAAATGATCCTCGTTAAAAGGGGACGGAAACTACCTCACCTCCTTTGCTGTCCAATCAATCTCATCGTGATATGAAATGAAAGGGGACGGAAACCTTAGCGCTGGCCGATGATCGTCGTATCGTGTGCCATATCGATATGAAATGCTCCTCGTTAAAAGGGGACGGAAACTAACCGCCAATTTTCAAAGCAAACAGTTTTTCGATCGCGATATGAAATGATCCTCGTTCAAAGGGGACGGAAACTCAAAGATTTCACGCTTGACCCACGCTCGGCCTTTACTGCCGATATGAAATGATCCTCGCTAAAGGGGACAAACTATTTTATTAATTGATATGCTCTCCGATTTTTTGTCTATTTTATTAAAAAGTTTCCATAGATGAGTTTTCTCAATGCTATAGGAGCCGGAAGTGATATTATAACTGCCATAATAACAACCATTTGGCGGCTGACTTTGTGATAAAAATATGGCTTGATCAGCTAGCAATCTTAAAAATACCTACTATTCGCTGATTTCGGATCAGAAGTAGGTAGTATATTCAGTCGGCCTAACTTGATATACATTGATTTTTACCTACTATGCAGTCGATTTTTGAAAAAAGTAGGTAATGATGAATTCTTCATACGTTAATATGCAGGATTTCTTGCATAAAGCGTGCTAATGACGTTTGACTGCGGCTTTTGCCCAACAGATCACTAAATTCATTGGCCAAGACAATCGCACCGACTGCGGATCCGGCATTCAGCCAGCCTTTTCCTATTAAAGTTTTGGAATAAGCTGTAGCGATCTTGGCGATGTTGCGTACCTGCAGCGATATTTTCTCAAAAGTAGGGCACACAGCCGTTTCCCATATATCAGCAAAATCAAAATCGCCGGCCTGGATGCTTTTGACATCTGGGTCGGCGATTATTGGTATTTATCTAAATGAATGGACTATTTGATCGTGCCATCCAGGTTGAACAGTGGCAGTTTGCCTAAAAACGTCACGTCATCCCGATCAGCAGCAGCGCCCTCTGCTAAAATAGTAGCTTTGGCAACGATTTGGCAGCCAGCCAGGTTGAGCAGCTTTTCGGCTGATTTTAACGAGCCCCCGGTACTGACCACGTCATCGACTAAGACGACCGACTTTCCCTTAAGCTCGGCAGCATCGGCCCCATCAAGCACGAGCAGCTGTTGTCCCTTGGTCGTAATGGAGTCAACCGCAGTCGTCAATGGATTTTCCATGTAGCCCTTGATTGACTTGCGGATCACGAATGAACGAGGATGCCCGGACAACAGACTGATGTCATGTGCCAAGGTGATTCCCTTGCTTTCAACGGTTACGACATAATCAAACTTTTTAGGCAGCTTAGGCAAAAGCAGTTCAGCCGCCGTTTTGGACATGGCGTCGTCGCCCAGCAGCACGAATGAAGCAATGGCAGTGTCGTCACTGATCGGAATCAGTGGCAGGTCACGAGTTTGGTCGCCAACGGTAATACGATATTTTTTCATAATGACTCCCCCTAAAGCGCAGCTAACAGCGGCAAAATGACTTTCAGCAAGCCACCAGACAACAGACCTACGAATGGATCAACCAGGGCAGTAATGATCATGGTGGCGGCGGCTACCAGCTGTTCTTTGCCAGCCAGTGCGGTGGCGGCATTTTCGGGGAAGGTGACAAACATCCCCAAAACCAGCAGGAACCCGGCGATTGATGCGCTCGGAACGTACTTGCCAATCTTAGGCAGCCAGCCGGCAAACAGAATCACGGCCATGATCAGCATCATCAGACACCCAGCAATGACTGGCTCCGGCGCGCTGGCAGTTGCCGAGATAATGGTTTCCACCGGCGCCCCGCCTAAAAGACTGGTTCCCATGTCGGCCAGTGCCTGTGAGGTCGTCAGCAGGTTTAAGTTGACGGGATTGGGCTTGATACCGGTCATTTGCCCCGTAATCAGTCCATATGAAAGGTTGGCGCCAATGTTTAGGCAGGCCAGACTGAGCGCGCCCCGCACGATTCGTGGATTAAACGTCGGCTTGGTGAAAATAAAGCGGCGCATCGTCACGTTGGCAGGCAGCTCGTTGCGGTAGTGCTCGCCAAAGACGGCATACAGGCTGGAGCCAATAACTGAAAGACAGATCGTCCAGACCAGGTCGTTTGAGATTAAATAAGTAACCACCGCGATGGCAATTGAAACCCAGCCAGTGAAGCTTTTCTGATTGTTTTGAGTCATTTCGAGCGCGATTTTTGCCAGCATGATACCAACGCCGGCCATCATTCCAGTAATGATATGGTTGCCCAGAATCCCAACGATCTTGGTCAAGGTGCCGGTCAGACCGATAATGGCCATGATGATCGAGCCGCCAAAGATGATTGACGTGTATTCCTTGGTATTGCGGCCCAGATTGCCGGTCAGTGCCAGCGATTCAGCCTGAAAAGAAACCGGGGCGACCGAATTAAAGATAAAGTTGATCGCGCAAACCAACAGAAATGAAAACGTGGTTGGGAACACCGCGAATCCAAGGCTCAGTGCCATGATACCTTGGGGAATTCCGTTTAAGACCACGCCGATTGCAGCGATCAAGTCAGCGAACCAGTGCATAATCTCCTCCTAAAACACGAACATTAAATAACAGAACTAATTAAATAAAGGCAATTTACTAGAACATTATTAAACTGATTATCGACAAATGTCAAGATAATCTTAAAAACCGCCTTTCATTCAAGTGAAAGACGGTGTCAGCCAAAAGATTCAATTAGGACCGCAATAGCGAATCAACTATAATATAATTGAAGAAACGGCACGATGAAACATCAGCCAATCATGATTAAGCGGGGATGATTATGAGCGAACAAGTCAAGGATCCATTAATATTTGAAACGTCCTATCGTAAAGACACGGCCGCGCATCTGGATGAGGAGATCGAAAAACGCTATCCGGGTAAATACCATGAGCAGGAACTGTTAACGGATTATCCAACGGTCTACATTATCGACAATCAAGGCAAGCAGAGCGACTACAAAGAGGACTACACGGTTTATGTCGGCGAGACCATCGATATTCAGCGCCGGACACTGGAGCACTTGGATGCCGACCCAGAAACGCGTGAAGACTGGGAGGAGCTGCGCAATGCCAAAAACGCGCACATGTTTGTGATCGGTCATGAGCATTTTAATAAATCGTTGGCATTAGACATCGAAAACCGCATGATGCAGTACCTGAGCAGCGTGGACGTGATCTCGAAGTTGAACAATCGCCGTGAAAATGCCCAACGCAAGTACTACACGAGCGAGGAGTTCATTCCAATTTTCAACCGCATCTGGGACAAGCTGGGTGAAAATAAGCAGTACCGCAACCTGTTTCCGCCGCGTCAGCTTCTAGAAAAGTCGGCAATCTTTAAGGCCTCGCCGTTCAATAAACTGACTGACGAGCAGAATCAGGCCAAGAAAAAGATTCTCAAAACCGTTGAGCAGGCACTGGCTAAAAATCAGACCGGTCAGCTGGTTTTGGTGACTGGCGAGGCTGGTGCAGGGAAGACGGTTTTGATGAGCAATATCTTTTATGAGTTGGCCAAGCAGGATCATCTCAATGCCGTCATGATGGTCAATCATCCCCAGCAGCTCAAGGTTTACCAGCAGATCGTCAAAAAGCTGGGGATAGGTGATGATGAAACGGTCATCAAGCCATCTCGCTTCATCAATCGCTATGATGAAAATCATCAAGCAGACGTGGCCTTTATCGATGAGGCACATTTGTTGTGGACCCAGCAGAATCAAGGCTATCACGGCCATGGCAACAATCAGCTGCTCGATATTCTCAAACGGGCCAAAGTCGTCTTGGCGGTTTATGATCACAAGCAGGTACTGACGGCCGATGAGATCATGGAAAATGAAGATTGGCAGCATCTCAAGCGACTGGCTGGTGACAAAGTAATTCGACTGAAAAATCAAATGCGGATTGCGGCCTCGGATGAAACGATTCGCTGGATTCGCGACTTCGTGGATCAGCGCCGCATCTATCCGATTCCAGTCGACGACAGCTATGATCTGCAGATTTTTGATGATCCACGCGCAATGGAACAGGCAATTGCCAGGTTTAACGCTGAGGATCATGGCCATGGCATCAGTCGGATGGTGGCAACGTTTGACTGGAAATATTCTAGCAGCAAGCCCAAAGATGGCAGCTACTGGTGCGTCAGTGAAGGGAATTGGTCGATGCCTTGGAATCTGCAGCTGAAAAGCAACGTCAAAAAAATCAATGGTGTCAAATACAGCGACCTTTCCTGGGCCGAACAGCCGCATACGATTCACGAGATCGGCTCAACTTATACCGTCCAGGGCTTTGATTTAAATCATGTTGGCGTGGTTATCGGTCCATCGGTGAAGTATCGCGATGGCAAGGTCATCTTTGATCCGAGCGCCAGTGCCAATAAAAAAGCCGTTCAGCGTCGGACGATGAAAGATCACTCTAAGCAAAGATTTGGTGAGCAGTTGCTGCACAACGAATTGAACGTTTTGCTGACGCGGGGCGTGCACGGCCTATATCTGCACGCGGTCGATCCGCAGCTGCAGGCGGCCTTAAAACGGGCAGCGCTGGATCAAAGACATAGTTAAAAATGTTGGGATCAATGTAGTCAGCCGGCAGCAGCCAGGTTATGGGGCAGAACCTAATCAGCAATTAAGAAAGGATTTATTCCAATGGATGAATTTGAAAAAATGATCAGTGGTCGACTGTATAATGCATTTGATTCAAAGCTTGGCGTTTATCATATGGAACGGATGGCGTTGTGTCAGCGCTTAAACCAGACTTTGATAACGGATCAGGCGGCGATTGAGCATCTGAAAGAAGAATTGATTCCTTCCGCCAAGGGCAATGATTTGGGAATCTTCTTGCCGTTTTACTGTGAATATGGCAGCAATATTCATGTTGGTCGCGAATGCTTTATTAATTACAACTGCACTTTTCTGGATGACGCGCCGATTACTTTAGGGGATGGCGTCATGATTGGCAGTGGGGTTACGATTGCCACGCCATGTCATCCACTGTTGAAAGAAGAACGCATGGTGACAGAATATCCAGATGGCCGTCATGACTTGGAGTACGCCAAACCAGTTGTGATTGGCGCGAACTGCTGGATCTGCTCAAGTGCAACGATTGTCGGTGGGGTCACGATTGGCGCGGGCAGCATTGTGGCGGCCGGGGCTGTGGTAACCAAAGACGTGCCAGCTAATTCTTTGGTAGCCGGTGTGCCTGCGCGCGTAATTCGTCAACTGGATGAAAAAGACCGCATCAATGTCTGGCAGACGTATCAGGAAAATAAAATGCCGCGTTCGCTACGAGAAAAGGAACGCGACTGATAAATTTAGACTAAGATAGCTGAAAATCCCCATTTCATTTTGAAACGGGGATTTTTGATTGGATGTTTTGGTTAAAGTGATTTCAAATTCCATTGAAAGTTAAAGTCGGTCCCGAGTAAGTCTTGATGATGGATTTGCCAATTAATGGAACTGCTTGCCTGCTTCATGCTTGGCAGCTCGTAGCTCAAGCCCTTGTCAATGATTTAATTAATGACGACTGGCGCGGTATGCACTGCTGCCACCAATTTTGTGCACCTGGCGCTTAAATTTCTGTCCGTTGGCTGGCGCAAAGCGGAAATGACGCATCTTACCGGCAAACGGACGCCCGCTGAGCCGAATCGTCGTCCAGCGGCGCATCAGTTCGGTCATTTCATGCAGGTCCTTTAAAAGCGCGGTCTGGCCTTCTGCTTCGGCTGCCTGCTTGATGTCGGTCTGCAGCCGCATGATCAAATTATTGTGATACTGAAGCAGTTCCGCGGTCAATGGCGCGTTGCGGTACTGGTTGAACAGTTTTTGAATCAGCTCCATGGCTTCTTTGGCGTTTTGGGGCTGGACATAGCGATTTTCTTCGTTCATAAGTGACTCCTTTGCTTGGGGGACGCTGCCTTGATAATCAAGAGGCAGCGGCTTTTGACTAATCTTGACATTTTTATCGAAAAAAAGTTTGACTATTGTTGACTTTTATCGGTGGGGTTGGTATATTATAAATTGTGTTTAGCACTTAGGCAGTTAGAGTGCTAAAAGGAAGTGATGCCAATGCTAACACAGCGTCAAAAGCAAATCCTGCAAGCGATTGTACGTCAATATACGGCGACTGGTCAACCGGTCGGCAGCAAGGTCTTGGCTGACAAGCTCCCAATTAAGGTCAGCTCAGCCACGATCCGCAACGAAATGGCAGTGCTGGAGCGAGAAGGTTTCGTGAAAAAAGAGCATTCCAGTTCTGGTCGCGTTCCTTCCAAGCAAGGCTATCGCTATTACGTTGACCATCTGCTTGATCCGGCAGCCGTTACCGACAGTGATCTGATGGTAATCCAAAATTCATTGGGTGCCGATTTTCACAAAATTGATGAGATCGTTTCGCATTCAGCTGATATTCTTTCAGCGCTGACGTCTTACACGGCGTTTACGTTGAAGCCAGAACAAAAAGACGTGCACTTGAGCGGTTTTCGCTTGGTGCCGTTGGGTAATCAAAAAGTTATTGCCATTCTGGTTACGGACAGTGGCGAGGTGGAGAGTCAATCGTTCACCCTGCCTAAGAATCTGGATACGCAGGCTTTGGAGGCCGTGGTACGCTTGATTAATGACCAGCTGGTAGGCTTGCCGCTGGTCACGGTTGTCAAGCATCTGCAGACTGATATACCATTAAAGGTTAGTCAGTATCTGCACAGTCCCGACGGCTTTCTGCAGATCTTTGACAGCGTATTGGGGCAGGCAGCTCGCGAAAAATACTTCGTTGGCGGTCGGCTCAACATTCTCGGCTATTCTGATCGGCAGAATCCACAGGCGCTGCGGGCATTGTATGGACTGCTCGATCAAAGCGATAATCTGTCAAGCATCATTGACGCCGATTCACCAAATGATGGGGTCAACGTCAAGATTGGCAGTGAGATTGCCGACAACCAGGTGCTCAACGACTACAGTCTGATCACCGCTACCTACGACGTCAACCAATACGGCAAGGGCATTATCGCTGTGCTGGGGCCAACGCGGATGCCTTATTCGCGGACGATTGGCCTGGTTGACGCGTTCAGACGCGAGCTGGCTAAACGACTGCTCGACTACTATCACAATTATTACGATTTATAGGAGGGGTTCGATGGCTGAAAAGAAATCAGCAGCTGCCAAGGAAGAAAAGGCGGCTCAAGCAGCTGAACAGACTGCGGCTGACCAAGCGGCTAAGAATGCCGAAGAAGCCAAGGATGCCAAGTCAGCTGCCAAGGGAGATCCAACTGCCGCACTCAAGCAGCAGATTGCCGATCTGAAAAAGCAGCTGGATGAAAAAGACGACCAGTATCTGCGGGCGCAAGCGGAAATTCAGAATATGAACAACCACTTTAAAAAAGAACGCGCGCAATTGATCAAATACGATGGTCAAGGACTGGCTAAAGACATCCTGCCTGTTTTGGACAACTTGAAGCGGGCCTTGGCAACTCAACTGGATGACAAGCAGGCCCAAGAGTTCAAGAAGGGCATTCAAATGGTTCACGACCACTTGGAAAAGGCGCTCAAGGACCATGGGATTGTTGAGATTCCAGCTGAGCCAGGCACGCCTTTTGATCCGACCAAGCATCAGGCGGTTCAAACCGCGCCAGCTTCGGATGATCAAAAAGCCGACACTATTGTTCAGGTTCTGCAGGCTGGCTATGAAATGAAGGACCGGGTGCTGCGTCCTTCAATGGTCGTTGTTGCACAATAACTTAAATAAACCAATATAAAAAGAGGGAAAACATTTATGGCAAGCAATAAGATTATCGGTATCGACCTTGGTACCACTAATTCCGCCGTTGCCGTTATGGAAGGTAACGAACCTAAGATTATTACCAACCCAGAAGGTGGCCGGACGACTCCTTCTGTCGTATCTTTCAAGAATGGTGAGGTTCAAGTCGGTGAAACGGCTAAGCGTCAAGCAATTACGAACCCAAACACCATTACTTCAATCAAGAGTCACATGGGCGAACCAGGCTACACGGTTGACGTTGATGGCAAGAAGTACACACCGCAAGAAATCTCAGCAATGATTCTGCAATACATCAAGAAGTACGCTGAAGACTACATTGGCGACACGGTAACCCAAGCTGTTATCACGGTACCAGCCTACTTCAACGATGCTCAGCGTCAAGCTACCAAGGATGCTGGTAAGATTGCTGGTCTGGAAGTTAAGCGGATCATCAACGAACCAACTGCTTCCTCACTGGCATATGGCCTGGACAAGAAGGACAAAGACGAAAAGATCCTGGTTTATGACCTTGGTGGTGGTACGTTCGACGTTTCCATCCTTGAACTGGGCGATGGTGTCTTCCAAGTTCTTTCCACTTCTGGTGACACTCATCTGGGTGGTGACGACTTTGACCAAAAGATCATGGATTGGCTGATCGATGGCTTCAAGGCTGAACAAGGCATTGACCTGTCTCAAGACAAGATGGCGCTGCAACGGTTGAAGGATGCTGCTGAAAAGGCTAAGAAGGAACTTTCCAGCTCACAATCTGCTGAAATCAACCTGCCATTTATCGCGCAAAAAGACGGTCAACCGGTACACCTGGACCAAACGCTGACGCGGGCTAAGTTCAACCAGCTGACCAACGACCTGGTTGAAAAGACCAAGCAGCCAGTTATGAACGCTCTGCACGATGCCGGCCTGGACTTCAACGACATTGATGAAGTTATCCTAAACGGTGGCTCAACGCGGATTCCAGCCGTTCAAGAACTGGTTAAGGACTTGACTGGCAAGGAACCAAACCACTCTATCAACCCTGATGAAGCCGTTGCGCTGGGGGCTGCCATTCAAGGTGGGGTTCTGACTGGTGACGTTAAGGACGTTGTTTTGCTTGATGTTACGCCGCTTTCCCTTGGTATTGAAACCATGGGTGGGGTAATGACCAAGCTGATCGACCGCAACACGACGATCCCAACCTCCAAGAGCCAGATCTTCTCTACGGCCGCTGACAACCAACCAGCCGTTGATATCCATGTTCTGCAAGGTGAACGTCCAATGGCAGCTGACAACAAGACGCTTGGCAACTTCCAACTGACGGACATTCCACCTGCACCACGTGGCGTTCCTCAAATCAAGGTTACCTTCGACATCGACAAGAACGGGATCGTTAACGTTTCTGCCGAAGACCAAGGTACGCACAAGAAGCAAAACATTACGATCAAGTCCAACTCTGGTCTGTCTGATGAAGAAATCGAACGGATGCGCAAAGACGCTGAAGAACACGCTGAAGCCGACAAGAAGAAGAAAGAAGAAGTTGATCTGATGAATGAATCTGACCAGCTGATCTTCCAAACCGACAAGACTATTAAGGAACTTGACGGCAAGGTTTCTGAAGATGAGATCAAGAAGGCCAAGGACGCTCGCGATGCTCTGCAAAAGGCTAAGGATGCCAAGGACTTCGATGCGATGAAGACCAAGAAGGACGAATTAAACAAGATCGTTCAAGACTTGGCAGTCAAGCTCTACCAACAAGCTCAACAAGAAAACCAACAAAATGGTACTGACGGCAACAATGGCGGTGCTGACAACAATAACGGCAAGGGCGACGGCAAGACCGTTGATGGCGACTTTACTGAAGTCAACGATGACGACAACAAGTAGGCCAGTCAGCCGAAGCCGATTTAGATAAGCAAAAAGCCAAAGCCCCCCTAACGGACTTTGGCTTTTGCTTATTTATCGTGACTATGCTATAAAGTAAGAGAGAAAAATTGCGTTGCGAGGGATTTAAATGGCAGAGAAAAACTATTACGACATTTTAGGCGTCAAAAAGGATGCTTCAGACGCTGAAATCAATCGGGCCTATCGGAAGCTGGCGGCTAAATATCATCCAGACGTCAACCATGAGCCGGGAGCCGAAGAAAAATTCAAAAAAATCAATGAAGCCTATGAAGTACTGCATGATCAGCAGAAACGGGCTCAATATGATCAGTTTGGCTCCGCTGGCCCTCAAGGCGGCTTTGGTGGCGGTCAAGGCTTCGGCGGCTTCGGTCAGGGCGGTTTCAGTCAAGGCGGCTTTGGCGATTTTGGCGATATCTTCAGCGATCTGTTCGGTGGCGGCCGTGCTCGTCGCGACCCCACGGCACCTCGCCAGGGACGCGATCTGCAGTACAACATGACGCTGGACTTTATGGATGCCATCTTTGGTAAGGAAACCACTATTAAATACGATCGGGAAGCTGAATGTAACGTCTGCCACGGTTCAGGCGCCAAGCCAGGCAAGTCGCCTTCGACCTGTCACACCTGTGGCGGTTCTGGGGTTGTAATGCAGCGGCGGCAAACGATGATGGGGATGATGCAGTCCCAGACCGTCTGCCCAACCTGTCATGGTACCGGTAAGGAAATCAAGCCAGAAGATCAATGTGACAAGTGCCACGGCTCAGGTCATATTCAAGAAAAGCACAAGCTCAAGGTCAAGGTGCCGGCCGGAATCGATGATGGCCAGCAGATGCGTCTGCAGCACCAAGGCGAGGCAGGAACCAATGGCGGCCCATACGGTGATTTATACATTGTCTTTACGGTAACGCCAAGCCGCGACTTTAAACGGGAGGGCTCCACGATCTACGTTGATCAGGATATCTCGTTTGCGCAAGCCGCATTGGGTGATAAAATCAAGGTCAAGACCGTGCATGGCGATGTTGACTTAAAGATTCCGGCTGGTACGGAATCAGAAACCTCATTCCGGCTGCGCGGCAAAGGGGTACCGCACATCAATGGCAATGGCAACGGCGACGAGCATGTGACGGTCCACGTTAAGACGCCTAAGAATCTTAACAAGCGGCAAAAAGAAGCAATGCTGGCCTTTGCTGAAGCCAGTGGCGAACATGTTGCCGGCTACAAGGGCGGTTTCTTTGATAAGCTCAAGGATCGCTTTGAAGAAAAATAAGCCTAAAGACTTAAAGAGCAAGACGCTGCAGTGCGCGGCGAATTGCTCTTTTTTCGATATTTGCACCGCCCCAGTTTGAGTTGCCAACGGGATTTGATATACTGGTAGATAGACATTTAACGCAGAAAGTGAGCACAAAAAATCAATGAATCTTGAAGAAATGAAAGAACGCCAAAAGCACATTCGGAACTTTTCGATTGTCGCCCATATCGACCATGGGAAATCCACGCTGGCGGACCGGATCCTGGAAATGACGGATTCGATCTCTAAGCGGGAAATGAAGGCCCAGATCCTTGATGACATGCCATTGGAACGGGAGCGTGGCATTACCATCAAATTAAATGCCGTGGCGCTGACCTACCATGCCAAAGACGGCGAGGACTATATTTTCCATTTGATCGATACGCCAGGGCACGTCGACTTTTCCTATGAGGTTTCACGCTCTTTGGCAGCCTGTGAAGGAGCTATTCTGGTTGTTGACGCGACGCAGGGGGTTGAAGCACAGACGCTGGCCAACGTTTATCTGGCATTGGACAACGACTTGGAGATCCTGCCAGTCATCAATAAAATCGATCTGCCTTCCGCTGACGTTGCGGGAACGAAAAAGCAGATCGAAGAAGAAATTGGTCTGAACTGCAGTGATGCTTGTGACGTCAGTGCTAAAACCGGTCTGGGCGTTGAAAAGGTGCTGGAAAAAATCGTTGCCGAAGTACCGGCGCCAACTGGTGATCTGACGGCTCCGCTAAAGGCACTGATTTTTGATTCCAAGTACGATGACTATCGCGGCGTGGTCTTGAGTGTCCGTGTCTTTGAAGGAACCGTCAAGAAAGGCGATCGCATCAAACTGATGAACTCTGGTACTGAATATGAAGTCGCTGAAGTCGGGATCAACTCGCCTAAGCCACTGGCCCGCGACTTTCTGATGGCTGGTGACGTTGGCTATATTACCGCGGCTATTAAAGATATTAAGGATACGCGGGTGGGTGATACGGTTACCGATGCCAAGCACCCAACTGACAAGCCATTAGCCGGCTATCGTCAAATGACGCCAATGGTTTACGCGGGGCTTTATCCAACCGACAACGCTAAGTTCAATGATCTGAGGGATGCCTTGGAAAAACTGCAGCTTAATGACGCGGCCTTGACATTTGAACCAGAATCCTCACAAGCATTGGGCTTTGGGTTCCGCTGCGGTTTCTTGGGACTTTTGCATATGGATGTCGTTCAAGAGCGTCTGGAACGAGAATTCAATCTGGATCTGATTACCACGGCGCCTTCCGTAACCTATCATGTCGATCTGCATGACGGCACGATGAAGGAAGTGGAAAACCCCGCTGAAATGCCAGATACGTCTTCTATCAAGGATATTAAAGAGCCTTACGTTAAAGCGTCAATCATGGTGCCAAACGATTATGTCGGCCCGGTTATGGAGCTTTGCCAACGTAAGCGGGGCGAGTTTGACACGATGGAATATCTGAGCGAGACGCGGGTCAATGTAATCTATCATATTCCGTTGTCCGAAATCATCTTTGACTTCTTTGATAAGCTGAAGAGTTCCACGCATGGTTATGCCTCGCTTGATTATGAGATTGATGACTATCGCGTCAGTGACCTGGTTAAGATCGACATCCTGCTTAACGGTGACAAGGTCGATGCCTTAAGCTTCATTGCGCACCGCGACTTTGCCGAAGAACGGGGACGCGAAATCACGACCAAGCTCAAGAAGATTATTCCGCGGCAAAACTTTGAAATTCCAATTCAAGCCGCCATTGGTTCCAAGATCATTGCACGGACCAATATCAAGGCTTACCGCAAGGACGTTACGGCACGGATTCATACTGGGGATCCTGATCGGCGGGCCAAGCTTTTGGACAAGCAGAAACGTGGTAAGAAGCGGATGAAGGCAGTTGGGCGCGTTGAGGTCCCACAAGAAGCCTTCATGGCAGTTTTGAAGACCGATGAGGAAATCGACGAAAAGAAGAAGTAGCTATGACGGCATTTGTGTTTTAGGGATGCCAAAAACTAGACTGATTTTTTTAGCTTTTTCCCACGATTTTCTCACGCGTTTATAAATCAATGGTGTAATTCAGCTTTAGATGAATGCTAAATCAATGATGTAATAAGTCGGTTGCGATTGGCAGCCGGCTTTTTCCTTTGCCCGTTTACGACAAAATTATGCCGATAAATATGCATAAAACGCTTATAAAATAGTGAGCAAGCATTACGATATTTGTGATAAATAGTCGATATAAATTGAAATGTATTGTTAATTGAAAATAAAATACAATTACTATTATTAAATCATGACATCATATTATAATTTGATAATGACTGGTTTAAAAATGTTAAAAATCAACGTTAAATTTAACTTTTATCAAAGAAAAATAAAAATTTTGATTGATATAAATGCTGATATCAAGGGACTTGTTATTTATTGTGAAAAATGTTCATTAAAATCTACTTGTAATTATGCATAAAAGCGCTATCATATCCTATGAGGGCTGAAGTAGAGAGCGGCCTGAGATAAAACGTCAATTGAGACCGGCTGTTAAGTACAGGCGGGATGATTTTTAAAGGATGGAAGGAAGATTAAGATGGCAAAAATGATCAGTGGCTCCGATGCAGTCTTAAAAGTAATTCGGCAATGGGGCGTTAAGCACATCTACGGTTATCCTGGTGGTTCTTTTGACTCCACGATGAACGCAATCTACAACCAACGTAAAGAATTGGAATTCATCCAGGTGCGGCATGAAGAGGCGGGGGCATTGGCAGCAACCGCTGATGCCAAATTAACGGGCAAGATCGGGGTCTGCTTTGGCTCTGCCGGCCCGGGTGCCATTCACCTGCTCAATGGGCTGTACGATGCCAAGCATGATCATGTTCCGGTTTTGGCAATCATTGCTCAGGTTCCTTCAACGCGTATGAATCTGGACTTTTTCCAAGCAATGGATGAGGAACCGGCATTTGAAGACGTTTCGGTTTGGAACAAGACGGCAATGACGGCGGAAAGTCTGCCCCGCATGATTGATGAAGCGATTCGGCAGGCCTACAAGCATCATGGTCCAGCTACGGTTACGATTCCAAAAGACTTTGGTTGGGCCAAGATTCCTGACACCTTTGTTCCTAACGTTGCCAACCACGTTAAAGCACACTATGTCGTTGACCAGGATCTGTTGGCTAAGGCCGGCAAGCTGATCAAGGATGCCAAGGCGCCAATGATCTACTTTGGGATTGGGGCTAAGGATGCCGCTGCGGAATTAAAGCGCGTATCAGAAAAGTACAAGATGCCGCTGGTTTCCTCAGTTTTGGCCAAGGGAATTTTGGATGAAAAGTATCCCGCCTATCTGGGCTCGGCTGGTCGGGTTGCGCCTAAGCCTGGTGCCGAGATTGGTTTTAGTACTGATTTGATCGTTTGGGTTGGTACCGACGTTCCGTTCAGTATCTTCCTGTTTAATCCGGATGCCAAGGTTATTCAAATCGATACTGATCCAGAGAAGATGGGCAAGCGTCATCACATCGACGTGCCACTGCTGTGTGATGCTAAAACGGCTTTGGCAGCGCTGGCCGACGTTGCAGATGAAAAATCGCCATCTGCCTTTTATGATGCGGCACTGGCCGACAAGCAGAACTGGCTGGACTGGCAAAACAGCTTTAATGACAGCGAAGAGATGCCAGTTCGTCCAGAGCCAATCTTTGACGTGATCAATCAAATGGCTTCCAGCAAGGCCGTCTTTGGGGTTGATGTCGGCAACGTCAACATCAACTTTGAGCGGCTGCTGATGATTCACGACGATCAAAAGTGGTGTACTTCTGGTCAGTACGCAACGATGGGTTATGGTCTGCCGGCTGCGATCTCAGCTAAGGTCAACTATCCTGATCGTGATGTCTACAGTCTTTCTGGTGATGGCGGCTTTGCGATGCTGATGGAAGAAATCCTGACTCAGGTTAAGTACCACATGCACATCATCAACGTGGTCTTCAGCAATGAATGCCTGGGCTACATTGTGGCAGAACAGCTTGATGACTCGCACCAGCCACTGTCAGGCGTTGATCTGCCAGAAACCGACTGGGCAACCGTTGCCAAAGGGATGGGTGCTATGGCCTTTACGGTTCGCACCAAAGCTGAATTCAAAGCGGCCATGGTTGAGGCTCAGCAGACGGATCTGCCAGTAGTAATTGACGTTAAGCTCACCCATGAGATGCCGCTTTCGACCAACCACATGTTCTTAGACAAAGAGACCCAGGATCCAAAACTGGTTGACGAATACGTTGAAAAGTACCAGGCCCAAGCCTTGAAGCCATTCAGCTATTTCTTAAAGGCCGCTAAGGAAGCACATGGCGAAGAAATTGACGCCTTCTCAGGAGCTTCAGCAGCCAGTGTGGAAGATGAAGCCGACAATCAGCCGCTTGCCGACACCACGACCGGCGCATCAGAGGACGCTCCCGAACCAGCAGACACTGATGCTACCAGTGGGGCTTCTCAGCACTAAAGCATTAAGCCAAGATACCAATTTTTAAGCTCGCCACTGTGCGGGCTTTTTTAGTACAAAAAAAAGCCGCTGGATAACCAGCAGCTTTTCTCGCATTCAATACTAGAACGGATTAGTTTTCGCCCATCAGCTTAGCCATACCGTTTTCGGCAACTTCTTGCAGGGTCTTGGCAGAGTCAGCCATAGCCTTGGATTCGCGTTCGTTCAGAGGAACTTCCAGAACTTGAGCGACACCAGAAGCGTTAACAACGGCTGGCGTACCAATGTAGATACCCTTCAGACCGTATTCACCATCAACAGGGGCACCAACTGGCAGAACGGCATTTTCGTCACGCAGGATAGCGCGGGAAATCCGAGTCAGGGCAGTAGCAACACCGTAGTAGGTAGCGCCTTTGCGGTTGATGATTTCGTAAGCCTTGTTACGAACGTCATCTTCAATCTTCAGCAGTTCTTCGTCAGAAACGCCCTTTTCCTTGGCCAGGTCCAGCAGTGGCTTGCCGCCGATCGTAGCAGATGAGTAGGCAGCAAATTCGGAGTCACCGTGTTCAGCCATGATGTTGGCAGAAACGTCAACTGGACTAACGTTGAACTTCTTAGCCAAAGCAACCCGCAGACGAGCGGAGTCCAGAGAAGTACCGGAACCAACGACCTTGTTGCGTGGGAAGCCGGACAGCTTTTGAACGGCGTAGGTCAGGATGTCAACTGGGTTAGCGGCAACCAGGAAGATACCGTTGAAGCCAGACTTAACGATTGGTTCAACAACGGACTTGATGATCTTCAGGTTCTTGTCAACCAGTTGCAGACGAGTTTCACCTGGCTTTTGTGGAGCACCGGCAGTGATAACTACCAGGTCGGCATCCTTGCAGGTGTCGTAGTCAGCAGAGTAGATAGCCTTTGGAGCCGTGAATGGGGTAGCGTCTTCAAGGTCAAGAGCGTCACCTTCCGTACGCTTCTTGATGATGTCAACGATCGCGAATTCTTCAGCCAGGCCTTGTTGTGCCATCGCAAATGCGTAGCTTGAACCTACCGCGCCGTCACCGACGAGGACAACTTTTTGATGATTCTTAGACATAAGTAAAGTCTCCCTTAAAGTAGTATTGCATATTGCAAGACTCATTATAGCATTCTGATTTGAAATTTGTTAATAATGCGTAAATAAAGCCAGGCAAATGATAAAAAAATTGTGTTTTTGATCATTTTATGACTGATTTCAGCTAAAATTGCGTTAGCCGCGTAAAACGCCCCAGCCGATAATGCCACCGATCAGCAAAATAGCTGGCAGAATCAGCGTTTTGACAAAGAAAGCGGCGACGGCAATGATGGCGATCCAAAACAGCAGATGCAATGAAAGTTTGAACAGTTTCCAAAGCAGCCACAGACCGACCAGCGTTAACAGCAGTTCCATCGTGTTTTCCTCCATTGATAATTGATGATGACTGATTTTACCATTTCAACAGCGGCCAAAGCACCAAAAAGGTCTGGTATTTATGCTTTCTTAATCTAATCTGATAAATAAGATAGGTGATAGCAGTTGACAAGCAGCAGCTGCTGGAAACGCAGATTTAGATTTGATGATCCACCCTGCGCAAACCAGATCAACAAAGGAATTCCGAAACGAAAAAACTGTCCATAATGCTGCTTGAAAATTTCCGAGATTTCGATAATTTAAAAAGCAAAAAATATTCTGTTATTATTTTCCAACTTATGATAGACTGTTACTTTAATTGTTTGATTTTTGTTAGGCTTGAAACGTTCAAAGTCAAGCTAAATATGATAAAATGGTTAGTACTAGTTAAGGAAATTTTTTCCAATCTATTGTAGGGGAGGGATTGCCATCTTAAATCGAACTAAAAAATTCATGCGCGACAATGATCTGGATTACAAACGTGAATATATTCGACCGATGATGACACCGGAACACGTTTATATTTTCCGTTTTGGGCGGCACAAGCTCAATAACCGAGTGATCGTTCGCTACTCCCATACATGGACGGGTCGCTTAAAGATCAATGAGATTGATGTTCGGCTGCATCATCAGCATCATCCGCGAATCTTTAAGACGGAAACGGATCTGATCTTGTATCTGCAGCAGCACATGGAAAAAGAAGAGCAGAAAAAGATTGCCAAGCAGGCAGTCAAGCATGACGATCCGCAAAATCAATAAGCACAACTGAAGCGTCCTTGCCTTTTAGGGCGCTTTTTTGCCATACAAAGGAGGAAAAAAGATGAATGATTGGACGGCAGTAACCGTCGAAACCAGTACAGAGGCGGTTGACGCGGTCAGCTATATTTTGACCGATACCGGCGCGGCGGGAATTCAGATTGAGGATGCCGCGGATTTTGCCAAATTGAAACCTGGCCGCTATGGCGATGAGATTATTGATCCCAGCTCGATTCCTCACCGCCAAACGGGAGCCGCGGTTACGGGATATTATCCCAGCAATGTTTTTGTTCCAGAGCTTTTGCCCGGCATCAAGCAGCGGGTTTTAAAACTGCAGGCATTCGGTCTGGATCCAATGCCTGCCACGGTTAAAAGCGAAGCAATCGAAAATCAGGACTGGAAAACCGCTTGGGAAAAGTACTATCATCCAGTTCGAGTCACGCGGACTTTGACGGTTGTGCCGGAATGGGAGGACTATCAGCCGAGCTCAGATGAAAAGCTTTTGATTTTAGACCCCGGCATGGCATTTGGTACGGGAACGCATCCAACCACGCAATTGATGCTGCAGGCCCTGGAGCTGACGGTGCGCGGCGGTGAAAGCATGCTGGACGTCGGTACCGGATCAGGCGTGCTCAGTATCGCTGCTAAACTGCTGGGCGTTGGTAAGATTAAGGCCTATGACATTGATGAGGTGGCTGTCCGCTCTGCTAAAAAGAATCTGGCGCTCAATCCGGCTGCTAAAGACGTTGAGATTGGCGTAAACAGTCTTTTGGATGGCATTCATGATCAAGATGCTGATCTGATCGTTGCCAATATTCTGGCTGAGATTATTTTGCCGCTGATTCCACAGGCTTACGAAAATCTCAAGCCAGGCGGTCATTTTCTGACTTCTGGGATTATCAACGACAAATTTGATGAAGTGGCCCAAGCATTGCGCGATGGCGGCTTTAAAATCGATGAGACGATGCGGATTAAGGACTGGTATGGCATTATCGCCCATAAGCCAACGCCGGCAGAATAATAGGAGGCCCATATGCAACGCTATTTTATCAATGAACCGGTGCCTGAAGATCAACGGCTCGTCTTACCAAAAGACATTGCCCATCATCTGGTTGACGTTTTGCGCGCGGAGCAAAATGATGAGCTGGAAGTTGCGCTTAATGATCAAAAAGTCTATCTGGCCCGGCTTGTCAGTCTGAATCCAGCCACCGTTGAGCTGCAAAGCGATCTGGGGACTGATGCTGAATTGCCGGTGGAAATAATTTTGGCTTGCGGGCTGCCTAAGACCAAGGAGAAGCCGGAACTGATCGTGCAGAAGGCTACTGAAATGGGAGCCAGCCGAATTGTCTTTTTTGCGGCGCAGCGTTCCATCAGCCGTTGGAATCCACAAAAGCAGGCCAAAAAAATCGAGCGCCTGCAAAAAATTGCTAATGCCGCGGCCGAGCAGTCGCATCGCAATCGTCAGCCAGAAGTCGTTTATGGCGGCAAACTCAGTAACGTCTTAAAAAACGAGCCGGCCGACTTTAAGATCGTGGCTTGGGAAGAATCAGCCAAGCAGGGTGAAGAGGCTAATCTGGCCAAAACGCTCAAGCAGCTGCAGCCAGGCCAAAAGCTGTTAGCGGTCTTTGGTCCAGAAGGCGGACTCAGCGCGGCCGAAGTTGATCAGATGAAAGAGCAAGGCGTCGTGCCGGCTGGCTTGGGGCCGCGGATTCTGCGTACGGAAACGGCACCGCTGTATCTGCTGGCTGCGGTTTCCTATCAGTTGGAACTGGCTCGTTAAGCGCATTGCCAAGCATTGTGTTACAATAAATGTCAATCAATTTGGCATGAGTGAGGAGATTTTAATGGAGAAGTTGCAGCAATTTTGGCGGACGACCGATCGCCGGCTTTTAATCAGCGATCTGGTGCTATCTTTGATGATCAACCCGCTGTTTTTAAAGCAGCATCTGGTATCGCGCGTTCAGATCATTATTTGGCTTTTGCTGTTGGTTAATTTCTGTTACGTTGTCTGGGCCGGCAGAAGAGTCGCCAAGCAGCAGGATCGCTCCTGGCAGCTGCTGGTCTTTCCAATCGGCTATCTGATCGGCGTCCGACTTTTTCAAGTATCACGCTACACTTACTATTTCGCACTGGTCTATTTAGGCATCGAATATCTGGCTAAGGCCATGACTCAAGATGCCGTCAAAAATCAATCTAAAGAAAGCAAGTTGATGCAGGATGTCAAAAAACAATGAACTAACGCATGAAGACGTTAAAAAGATCGTTTCTTCATACATGAATGAAGAGCATGTTGAAATGGTTGAGCGCGCCTACCATTTTGCCGCGGTTGCGCACGCTGACCAGCATCGCAAGTCGGGCGAGGCCTATATCATCCATCCGATTCAAGTTGCCGGCATCCTGGCCAATCTGCATATGGATCCAGAAACGGTATGCGCGGGCTACATGCACGATATCGTTGAAGATACTGGGGCCACTTTGGATGATATTCGCGAGCTTTTTGGCCCGACGATTGCCATGATCGTGGATGGCGACACGAAGATCTCTAAGATTCATTACAAGTCCAACAAAGAACAGATGGCCGAAACGCACCGTAAGCTTTTGCTGGCAATGAGCAAGGATATCCGCGTGATGATCGTTAAACTGGCTGACCGCCTGCACAATATGCGGACGCTGCAACATCTGCGTCCCGACAAGCAGCGGCGGATTGCCAACGAAACGCTGGAAATCTACGCGCCGATTGCCGACCGACTGGGGATCAGCACCATCAAATGGGAGCTGGAGGATCTGTCGCTGCGCTATCTCAATCCGCAGCAGTACTACCGCATCGTGCATCTGATGAATTCGCGGCGTGATCAGCGGGTCGAATACATTAATCGGGCCATTGTCGACGTTAAAAAAGCCATCAGCGATCTGGAATTGGGACCCAACGTCGAGATTTATGGCCGCCCGAAGCACATCTACTCGGTCTACCGCAAGATGGTCACACAGCATAAACAGTTTGAGCAGATTTATGACCTGTTGGCGATTCGGGTCGTGGTTGACTCAATCAAGGATTGCTATGCCGTTTTGGGCGCGGTTCACACCAACTGGAAGCCAATGCCGGGCCGTTTTAAAGACTATATTGCTATGCCGAAAGCAAACGGCTATCAGTCGCTGCACACCACGGTGATTGGTCCAGAAGGCCGGCTGCTGGAGATTCAGATTCGAACTCACGATATGCATGAGGTTGCTGAATACGGGGTTGCTGCACACTGGGCCTATAAAGAAGGCAAGACCAATGGCATCAAGCAGACGCAGGACTCCAAAAAACTCAACGTGGTCAAAGAAATTCTGGAGCTGCAGAGCGAATCGCAGGGCACCGATGAATTTTTGCAGGGCATTCAAAGCGACGTTTTTGCCGACAAGGTCTACGCGTTTACTCCCAAAGGCGATGTTATTGAAATGCCAAAGGGCGCGGGGCCGCTGGACATGGCCTACCAGATTCATACGGAAGTCGGTAATCATACGACTGGTGCCAAGGTTAATGGTCGCATCGTACCTTTGAACTATGAGATCAAAAACGGTGATATCGTCGACATTTTAACTTCATCCAGTTCGGCGGGGCCAAGTCGCGACTGGTTGGATCTGGTCTTTACGCGGCGGGCCCGCAACAAGATTCGTCAGTTCTTCAGAGCCCATGATCACGACAAAAACGTGGAAAGCGGCCGTCAGATTATTGCCAGTCAGCTGCGCGATGCTGGCTATGATCCTAATGAGCTGATGACCACGGAAAAGAACAACCAGATTGCCGATCAGATGCACTACAAGACGGCTGATGACATGTTTGCCGCGGTTGGTTTTGGTGACGTGCCGCCAATTGGGGTGCGCAATCGCTTTACGGCCGACATTCGTAAAAAAGAGGCTGATGACAAGCAACGGGCCGCCCAGAAAGCCGTTTTGGAAGATCACCAGACTTTTGAAAACAAGAACGTTAATAATCAACGCAAGTTTGCCAAGAGTTCAGAAGGCGTGGTCGTTGAAGGCGTTGATAATCTTTTGACGCGGCTCAGCCATTGCTGCAGTCCCGTGCCTGGCGATGAGATCGTTGGCTACATTACCAAGGGCCGCGGGGTTTCTGTTCACCGTGCCGATTGTCCCAACGTCAAGGCAGCCGAAAAGAACGGCGAACGGCTGGTCTCGGTCTTTTGGGCTAATCCAGCCGGCGATAAGACCAACTACAATGCCGATATTGAAGTTGAGGGCTACAATCGCAATGGCCTGTTGAATGACGTGCTGCGCTCGATCAACAACAACACGCGCTTTTTAACGTCGGTCAATGGTAAGGTCGACCACAACAAGATGGCTACGATTTCAGCTACGATTGGCGTGCGCAACAGTCAGCATCTGCAGCTGATCTTGGACAGTCTGAAAAACATTCCAGATGTCTATGTCGTCAAACGGGTAATTCGTTAAGAGGTGATCAAATGCGTGTCGTATTGCAACGAGTCAATCATGCTGCCGTTAGAATCGATGGTGAAACGGTCGGCCAGATTCAAAAAGGCTACCTGCTGTTGGTCGGCCTGGCACCGGAAGATACTGATGAGCAGTTGGACTGGATGGTACACAAAATCGTCAATCTGCGTGTTTTTGAAGATGAAAACGGCAAGCTGAACCGAGCACTGGCTGATGTCAATGGCGAGATTTTGTCGATTTCACAGTTTACCCTGTATGCTGACGTCAAACATGGCAATCGGCCTGGTTTTTCAAAAGCTGCTAAGCCGGAAATTGCCGCGCCTTTATATGACCGTTTCAACGAAAAACTGCGTCAAGCCGGCGTGCATGTTGAAACCGGTCGTTTTGGCGCTGATATGAAAGTTGAGCTGGAAAACGACGGTCCGGTTACGATTCTTTATGAAAAATAGTTTTTAAAAAGCGAGCAGCGGTTAGACCGTTACTCGCTTTTTAATTAGGTTCTTGAATAGCTGATCGATAATCAGGCAGGGTACTGGCGCCGTTGTCATGACAATCAGTGGTTACAGTCAGTTCAACGTTAAAAACAACATCGCTTTGCAAATCATACTTGAATCGATCGGGACTAGAAAATCTACACATTGATCAATTTATCAGTAGCGTTCCAAAATGCCGTCGACTGCTGGGCCATAAGTTTCGCCAAACAAGATCAGATGCATGCACAGATAGTAGAACTGATACCATGGCAGTCGCTCATTGACGCCTTTTGCCAATGGATACTCCTGCTGATAGGCTTGGTAGAACGCAGGCTCAAAGCCGCCAAAAATCGTGGTCATAGCCAGATCAAACTCACGATCACCATAGACGGCATCCGGATCGATCAAGACTGGCTGACCGGTATCATCAAACATATAGTTGCCTGCCCAGAGATCACCGTGCAAAAGACTGGGGATGACCTGGTGCTGATCATAATAGTCACTGAAGGCTTGGCACATTCTTTGATAGTGAGTCTCGCGCCAGTCATTCCAGCGCCCGTTTTTCTTAGCGACGGTAATTTCTGGATCCAGCCGCTGTTTGAGATAAAAGTCGCGCCAGCTGTCATTCCACGCATTGTTTTTAACCAACGCTCTGGTGGTGTGATTTTCATAAAAGCCAAACTGCTTGGCATGCTGGGCGTGCATTCTGGCAACTGCCCGCCCCAGATCAGCCTGTGAGCCGCTGCCGCTTTCCAGCCATTCAAGCACCAGGTAGGCATCGCCTTGAATCTGTCCTTGAGCAAGCGGCGTCGGGGTTTTGACGAGCGCGCCGATTGCTTCCAGACCGCGTTTTTCGTGATTGAAATAGCTGGCCGGATGACGCGGCTGGACCTTTAAAAAATAGGTTCTTTGATCAGCCTTGATCTGATAGGCGGCATTGATGTCGCCACCAGCAACCGGTCGCCAATCCTCAACCTGGCGAAACGGCAATTGGCTGAGCCATTTTTGATTAAGCTGATATGCAGACATAAGACCAACATCCTTTCTGTCTAGTTTTTAAAGTAGTTATTTAATCCCTTGGCAATATCGCGGGCGATCTTTTGCTGATAGCTGGCGTTTTTGATTTGATTAAAGTCTTTAGTTGAATTGATATAGCCCATTTCGCAAAGCACGGCTGGACGGGTGTTATCGCGAATGACCAGAAAGTTGCCAAATTCAATGCCGCGATTAGTCAATGGCAGGTTGTTCAGCTGCTTGTTCAGTGCCTTGGCCAGCTTTTTGGACGCGCCCTTATGGTAATAATAGGTCGTAAATCCCGAGGCTTCGTTGCGAGCCGGCGAAGAATCGAAATGGAAGCTGATAAAGGCATCGGCATGCATGCTTTCGGCAAGGGCTGGTCGCGGTTTGAGGCCAACGTAACGGTCCGAGTCGCGCGTCATGATTACGTGCGCGCCCCGCAGCCGCAATTCCTGCGCAACGCGATTGGCCAGCTGCAGCGTATAGGTCTTTTCCATGTAGCGCTTGCTGGTACTGTTTTTATATTCGGCACCAGAGTCAGAACCACCATGGCCAGGGTCAATTACGATCGTAGCTTCGGAAAGGCTTGAGACGTGCTTGAGATTGTTTTTGGGATGAACCAGCCAGCTGGCAACCCAGCCAAAACGCTGATCGCTGAGCCGAATCTTGTACCATGAGTTGCGTGTTTTGAGAATCGTTACGCGCTGGCCTTTTTTAACGGTGCCGATCGTAGCATAGTCAAGCCCAGGACCGGTACGGACGTTGAGCCCACTGGTTTCAATGGTGGTCGTCCGCGAAAACGTCAGCGCGACCACCATGACAATTGCAATTAATGCCATGCTGATCGCAACCAGGACAGCTTTGGCAGGACGATGAAACTTCAAGATTTTTGCTCCTTTATCATGAATCATTAAGATAAGTTTAGAAAGCATCAATTGGAAAATCAAGACTAATTCGGGGCTGGCCTATTGACTAAACAGCTCAAGCCTAGTAGGCTAAGTAGGTAATTAAATTTAGAGATGCCGATGAAAAAGAATGTTCGGTCTGCCATAGCTTTCAGCGAGCGGGGAATTGGTGCAAGCCCTGTCGATTGGCTGCCGAGTGACGCTTTGGAGGCAGGGTCATGACCCCGTCGAAGCTACGTTACCCAAGAGTAAACCCAAGGTGGTACCGTGCATTCAAGCACCCTTGCAGCAGCAGGGGTGCTTTTTTAAATCGACTGATTGATCAATGGAGGAGAGATACAATGCGCTATCAACGCCCAAAAGGCACGGCTGATATCTTGCCGGGCGAATCCGCTCAGTGGGAAGCCGTTGAGAAACTGGCTCGTGAAATCTTTGCGCGCTATGGCTACCGTGAAATTCGCACGCCAATTTTTGAAAACTACAATATTTTTGCCCGCTCGGCTGGTGAGACTTCTGATGTCGTTACCAAAGAAATGTATGACTTTAAAGACAAGGGCGATCGTCACGTGGCACTGCGCCCAGAAGGTACGGCCGGCGTGGTCCGGGCCTATGTTGAAAACAAGCTGTACGGCCCTGAATACAACAAGCCTTACAAGGTCTACTACATGGGACCAATGTTTCGCTATGAGCGGCCGCAGTCTGGTCGGCAGCGTGAGTTCCACCAGATCGGGGTTGAAGCATTCGGCAGCGACAATCCAGCCGTTGACGTTGAAGTTATGACCATGGCGCTGCGCCTGTTCAAGCAGCTGGGGTTAACGGGTCTGCGCGTAGCCATCAACACGCTTGGCGATCAAGAAACGCGCGATACCTACCGTCAAGCACTGATCGACTACTTAAAGCCGCACTACGATGAACTGAGCGAAGACTCTCAAGAACGTCTGGAAAAGAATCCATTGCGGGTCTTAGACAGCAAGGATCCACGCGACAAGCAGTTTGTTGACGATGCGCCATCGATTCTGGACTATTTGACTGATGATGCCCAAAAGCACTTTGATCTGGTCAAGGAAATGCTGGATGAGCTGGACATTGACTACACGGTTGACCCAACCATGGTGCGGGGACTGGATTACTACAACCACACGATCTTTGAGGTTATGGTTCAGGCAAAGTCGCTTGGTCAAGGCTATACGACGATCTGTGGCGGCGGCCGCTACAGTGGACTGGTTGAAGAGCTTGGTGGTCCGGATACGCCAGGGGTTGGCTTTGGGATTGGCTTAGAACGGCTGATGCTTTTGCTTAACGAAGAAGGACTGCTTAAAAAAGTGGATCCTGATTTAGACGTTTATGTCGTGGGCATTGGCGAGACAACCAACACTGCCAGCTTTAAACTGGTTGAAGCAGCGCGGGATGCCGGCTTTGTTGCCGAACGCGACTACTTGAACCGTAAGCCAAAAGCGCAGTTTAAGACGGCGGCCAAGGAAAATGCCAAAGTCGTTTTGACGATTGGCCAAAAAGAACTGGAAAGCGGTACGGTTCACTTTAAAGTAATGGCCACCGGTGAAGAGACTACTTTACCGCTGGACCGCGTTTTTGCCGATTTTAAAGCCGTTTATCAAGAACAGACAAAGGGGTAATAAAAAATGAAGCGTACCAATTATGCTGGTGAGACCAGCGAACAGCAGATTGGCCAAGAAGTCGTCGTAAAAGGCTGGGTTGCCAAGCGACGCAATCTGGGTGGTCTGATCTTTATCGACTTGTGGGATCGCTCTGGCATCGTGCAGCTGGTTTTTGATGAAAAGATTGATCCAGCGGCATTTGAGATCGCCAACCAGGTACGGAACCAATACGTTATTGAAGCGCATGGTCTGGTGCGGGCTCGTAAGGAAGTCAACCCTGACATGAAGACGGGTAAGATCGAGATTGAAGTTAAAGAAGCCAGCATTTTGGCCAAGTCCAAGCCAATGCCGTTTGAAATCGTGGACGACGTTGATGCTTCTGAAGAACTGCGTCTGAAATACCGCTACCTTGATCTGCGCCGTCCTGAGATGATGAAGCGCTTGATGCTGCGGAGCAAGGTTACGCATGTCGTTCACCGCTACTTTGAAAAGAACGGCTTCTTAGACGTTGAGACGCCAGAACTGACGCGCTCTACTCCAGAAGGGGCGCGTGACTACATCGTGCCTTCACGGGTCTACCCAGGCAGCTTCTATGCTTTGCCGCAATCGCCACAATTGTTTAAGCAACTGTTGATGGCAGCTGGGGTCGACAAGTACTACCAGATTGCCAAATGCTTCCGTGATGAGGATTTGCGGGGCGATCGGCAGCCAGAATTTACGCAGATCGATACTGAAATGAGCTTTGCCACGCCAGAAGACATTCAAGCGATGACAGAAGGCCTGATCAAAGACGTCATGAAAGAAGTCTTGGACATTGACGTTAAGACGCCTTTCCCACGTATGGAATGGCAAGAGGCAATGGACAAGTACGGTACCGACAAGCCGGATACGCGTTTTGAAATGCTGATTCATGATATCAGTGATCTGGTGAAGGACAGCTCGTTTAAGGTATTCAGCAGTACGGTGGCAGCTGGCAACTATGTCCGGGCCATTGTCGTACCTGGTGGAGCTGACAAATACTCCCGTAAAGACATCAGCAAGCAGGAAGACTACATCAAGCGCTACAATGCCAAGGGACTGGCCTGGGTCAAGGTAGGCGCGGATGGCTACAATGGTCCCGTTGCCAAGTTCTTAAACGACCAAGCTGCTGAATTAAATGCGGCGCTTGATGCCAAGGAAGGCGACTTGATCTTAATCGTTGCCGGTTCGTTCCACGTGGTCTGCGATTCATTAGGCTACCTACGAAACCACTTTGCTGAAGAACTCGGCTTAAAAGACCCTAACCAATGGAACTACGTCTGGATCGTTAACTGGCCAATGTTTGAATATGATGAAGGCTTTGGTAAGTGGATCGCGGCTCACCACCCATTCACGATGCTTAACCCTGAGGATCTGCACTATCTGGAAGATGGCGAAGACCCACATCAGGCGCACGCGCAAAGCTATGACATCGTTTTGAACGGTCAGGAAATCGGTGGGGGTTCTATCCGTATTCACGACCCTGAAATTCAAGAAAAGGTCTTTAAGGCCCTGGGCTACAGCAAAGAAAAGGCTCAAGCACGCTTCGGCTTTTTGATCAAGGCATTGGAACTGGGAATGCCTCCAGAGGGTGGTCTGGCAATTGGCCTGGATCGCTGGGTAATGTTCCTGTCGCAGGCTGACAGCATTCGTGATGTGATTGCCTTCCCTAAGAACTCAAAGGCCGTTGAACCTTTGACGGCGGCACCAGCTCGCGTCAGTGAACAACAGTTGGAAGAGCTGCGTCTGGAAGTTCCAGCTGAAGATGAAGATAAAGAAGACTAACCGAATCAGTTATTAAAAAGGATCCGCTGGTTTAGCGGATCCTTTTTGATTAAGGTGGGGGAATATGCAATTACCTGCTTTTGACTAAAAATCGGCGCAAAGTAGGTAAATTAAGAGCGGGCAATCGTTCAAAACTGGATTTTCTTCACTAAGTCAAGAATCTTTAGCCAGCAAAGTACAGCCCAAAGTACCTTGAAAGAACCGCGGCAAGAGTCTGGACTTATGATGAGTTGGCCTTAAAATGATCAGCGTTAATCAGCCCCGCCTAAAGTTGGCTGTGATCCAATAATTAACAAGAATCAGCCAGCAGTGGATGTAAGCTTATGAAGCTGGTGCGCGCCTTACAGCCTTACAATAGCGGATCTTGACTACGATTATTCAAGCTTGAAGTTGCGGACGACCTTGTCCAGATCCTCTTGCTCGATTCCAAGATAATGGCGGGTATTGCGTTCAGAAGAGTGGTTGAACAGCTGCGAGATGATTTCGATATTGACGCCATCTTTATACAGTTGACGGCCAAACGTCTTACGAAACGAGTGCGTTCCCAGTTTGGCCACCAGTTTTTCGTTGCCGGTTTTACGCGCGATTCGCTGCAGCATTTGATAAAAGCCATGCACGGAGAAGTGACCGTCTTGGCGGCCGGGAAACAGCCAATCGTTATCGTCTTTGAAGTCCAGCTCGTTTAAGTAGTTTATGATCTCAGCCAGACAGTTGTTCCAGTAAAGCGTCTTGGCCTTACCGGTTTTTTGCTCGATGATCCGCGTTTGGGTCTTGTTTTTAACGTGGCCAACTCGCAGCGTCACGACATCAGAGGCGCGCAGTCCGTTGTTTAGCGCAATCGAGATCAAAAGCAGATTGCGGTTGACCAATTCGGGACGTGAATATTGGCGAATGGCTTCTTGCAGTTCGTGATACTCGGCGGTTGTTAAAAATTTGACGTTTTCCACCCAGATCTTACGGTCGCCTTTCTTTTCGCCATTGGTCTTGTTTTTGGGAACGTAGATGCGTTTTTTCGCCATAGAAATTCCTCCTTAACAGCGAACGAGTCAATAATTTTATTGTAGCGATAAAATACGCTAAAATAAAGAGACTCGCTTATTAAAGAAAGGATGCGATCAAATGCTGATTGGCTCACACGTCAGTCTTAAAGCGCCCAAAATGCTGCTTGGTTCTGCTCAAGAAGCAGCCAGCTATGGGGCAAATACGTTTATGGTTTATACCGGTGCGCCGCAGAATACCAAACGCAAGCCGCTTGATGAAATGAAGATTCCAGAAGGTCGGGCCTACATTGAAGAGCACGGTTTCAGTCATCTGGTGGTGCATGCGCCTTATATCGTTAATCTGGGCAACACGCTCAAGCCGCAGAACTTTGCTTTTGGCGTTGAGTTCCTGCGTCAAGAGGTTCAACGGGCCGCGGCCATTGGTGCCACGCAGATTACGCTGCATCCCGGAGCTCATGTCGGTGCTGGGGCCAAAGCAGCCTTACATCAGATTGCGCAAGGATTAAATGAGATCATCACGCCCGATCAAAAGCCGCAGATTGCGATTGAAACCATGGCTGGTAAGGGAACTGAGGTCGGCACTTCATTTGAGCAGATTGCCGAGATCATGGATCAGGTTGTCTATAACGAAAAGCTCTCGGTAACGTTTGATACATGTCATACCAATGATGCCGGCTATAACGTCAAAAACGACTTTGATGGCGTCTTGGAAGAATTTGATCATGTCTTGGGCCTTGAAAAGCTGCAGGTCATTCACTTAAACGATTCTAAGAATCCACAGGGCAGCCATAAAGACCGCCACGAAAACCTGGGGATGGGAACGATTGGCTTTGAGGCGCTCAGTTATATTGCCCATCATCCGCAATTGGAACAGGTGCCTAAAATTATGGAGACGCCCTGGGTTCCACTGGCCGATAATCCTAAAAAGAAAGTCGCTCCGTATGGTGAAGAGATCAAGATGATCATAAACAATCAGTTTGATTCAAAGTTTGTAGAACGACTAAGCCATTCTGAAAATTAGTTGAAATTTTTTCAAAAAAGCAGTTGACGCTCTTTTTTGGATTAAGTATAATATCATTCGTAGTGATAAGATTGAAGCAGTCAATTAGACGCTTTTAATCGCAACAGTACGGAATTCTAAGCTCGGAGGGAGGGAATCAACAATGTCAAAGACTATCGTTCGCAAGAATGAATCGTTAGACGACGCTCTTCGACGCTTTAAGCGTACGGTTTCACGGAACGGAACGCTGCAAGAATACCGCAAGCGTGAATTTTACGAAAAGCCAAGCGTAAAACGTAAGTTGAAATCTGAAGCAGCTCGGAAGCGCAAGAACAAGCGCCGTCACTAGAATGCTGCAGCTCCTGGGCGAATGTCTCATTCACCAGGGGCTTTTTTGTATAATTTAGAAAAACGGGAGGAACTTGAAATGAGTCTATTGGATAAGCTGACTAAAGACATGGTTGCCGCAATGAAAGCCAAGGACAAGGAAACCTTGAGCACGGTCCGGATGCTTAAGGCTTCGGTTCAAAACGAAAAGATCAAGCTGGGTCATGAATTAAGCGAAGAAGAAGAAAATTCGCTGTTGGCGCGTGAATACAAGCAGCGCAAGGAAGCTTTGGAAGAATTCGTTGCTGCCAAGCGTCAGGATCTCATTGACAAGACCAAGGCTGAAATGAGCGTTGTTGAAAAGTACATGCCAAAGCAGCTTTCTGATGACGAAATCAAGCAAATCGTTGACGAGGCCGTTCAAGCTACGGGTGCTGACAGCATGAAGGACTTCGGCAAGGTAATGAAGTCGGTTATGCCAAAGGTTAAGGGCAAGGCTGATGGCAAAGTAGTCAACCAAACCGTTAAGGATGCCCTGCAAAAATAAGAATTGAGATACCGGACTGCTGACAGTAGCGGGTTTGCTCCAGATAAGAAGTACTGTACCGACTTGGGCAGTGCTTTTTTTCTGCTCTAAGTCAAGTGCTATCAACGATTTTCTTTTGCCGTGTTGCGGTTTATGCGCATTGCAGCCGGCTATGTTATAATTTTTGATGGTATTGATTAAATCAAAAGCAAAGGGGAAATCTTCGTTTGACAGAAATGACTTTTCGCATTGAAAGCCCTGAAGTTGAATTGGGACTTTTGGGCGCGCAAGACAAATTCGTGGTGCTTTTAGAAGAAGGCATGAACGTAACCATCAATCCGTTTGGTACCGATCTGAAAATCAGCGGTGAAGATGAGGACGTTCATCTGACCTATGACGTTTTAGAGCAGCTTGTAGATCTGCTGCATCATGGCATCAGCTTAAGCAGCACGGATATCGTCAGTGCGATGAAGATGGCTCGTCGCGGTACGCTGCAGTACTTTGGCGATCTGTACAGTGAAACGATTATTAAGGATCGCAAAGGCCGGTCGATTCGCGTCAAAAACTTTGGTCAGCGTCAGTATGTGCATGCCATCAAGGATAATGACATTACGTTTGGGATTGGACCAGCCGGAACGGGGAAGACGTATCTGGCAGTTGCCATGGCCGTAGCTGCTTTAAAGCGTGGCGAGGTTGAGCGAATCATCCTGACGCGGCCAGCCGTAGAAGCCGGTGAGAGTCTAGGTTTTTTGCCTGGTGACTTGAAGGAAAAGGTTGATCCATATCTGCGGCCAATCTATGACGCGTTAAATGAGATTTTTGGCGCTGACCACGTGGAACGCCTGATCGATCGCGGCACGATTGAAATCGCACCATTAGCATACATGCGGGGACGGACGCTGGATAATGCCTTTGTAATCTTAGACGAGGCACAAAACACCACCAATGCGCAGATGAAGATGTTTCTGACGCGGCTTGGCTTTGGTTCGAAAATGGTCGTCAACGGTGACGTCTCGCAGATTGACTTGCCAAGGGGAACTCGCAGCGGTTTGATCTCGGCACCCCGAATTCTGCAGAACGTACCCTCAATCGAATTCGTTCAATTCAGCGCAGCAGATGTGGTTCGGCATCCAGTTGTCGCCCGCATCATTACGGCCTATGAAAATGATGAGCAACAGACTTTGGAGAAAAAATAATGAATATTGAAATCTACGACCAAACCGGTGACCATGCCGTCAGCCAAGATCAATTGCAGCTGGCGCACGATATTTTGGAATATGCGGCCAAGTGCCTTGAGTTAAAGGACAATACGGAGGTTTCCCTGACGTTTGTTCACAATCCGCAAATCAGAGAACTGAATGCTCAATATCGCGGCGTTGATCGGGCGACTGACGTTTTAAGCTTTGCCTTAGAGGATGACAGCGACGACTCGCCGATCTTGCTGGATCCAGAACTGGCGGCCCAGATTCCGGAAAACCTCGGGGACCTGTTCATCTCAATCGATAAGGTTGGCGAGCAGGCTAAGTTTTTGGGTCATTCTAATGATCGTGAGCTGGGCTTTTTGATCGTGCATGGCTTTTTGCATTTGAATGGGTATGATCATGAAGAAAAAGCCGATGAAGAAAAAATGTTTAAGCTGCAAGAGGAGATTTTAAATGGCTATGGGCTCCCAAGATAAGCATCAGGTCGAAAAAAATCGTCATTTCATCCAGGCGTTGGGACATGCCTGGGATGGAGTCAAAGATGTGGTTAAAAAAGAACGCAACATGCGGTTCCATATCATCGCGGCCGTTTTGGTGATTATCGTGGCCTTTTTGATGCAGGTCAACGTTTTTGAGTGGCTGTGGCTGCTGTCGGCAATCTTTGTCGTGTTTGCGGCTGAGTTTGCCAATACGATCGTTGAGGAGCTGGTTGATCTGGTCGTGCACCATCACTATGATCTTGATGCTAAATATGCTAAAGATATTGCCGCTGGGGTCGTCTTGCTGGCGGCTTTTTACGCGGTTTTGGTTGGGCTGCTGATTTTTTGGCCGCGCTTCAAGAATTTGTTAGGCATTTAGGAAAGGGAAAAATATGGATAATCCAAATTATAAATCTGGTTTCGTTGCTCTGATTGGTCGGCCCAACGTCGGCAAGTCAACGCTTTTAAACTATGTCGTCGGACAAAAGGTTGCCATCATGAGCAACGTTGCCCAAACGACGCGTAATAAGATTCAAGGGATCTACACTACTGATGAGGCTCAGATCGTCTTCATCGACACGCCGGGGGTCCACAAACCGCAGACCAAGCTGGGCGACTTTATGGAGCGCTCAACGCTTTCGGCTTTGGATGAGGTCGACGCGGTCTTGTATGTGGTCGCTGCTGATGAAAAGCGCGGTCCTGGCGACAACTTCATCATGGAACGGCTTAAGCAGGTACAAAAGCCAATCTATCTGGTCGTCAATAAGATCGATAAGGTGCATCCAAATGAGCTGCCGGCAATCGTCAAGCAGTTTGAGGATGGCACGGTTAAGTTTGCCGATGTCGTTCCGGTTTCGGCATTGAATGGCAACAACGTCAATGCTTTGATCAACAAGTTGGTCGACCAGCTGCCAAATGGTCCGCAATATTACCCAAGCGATCAGATCAGCGACCACCCTGAACGTTTCGTTATTGCCGAGATGATTCGTGAGAAGGTCTTTATGCTGACGCGTCAGGAAGTGCCGCATTCCGTTGCCGTCGATGTCATGTCGGTCAAGCGTCAAGATGATGAGACGGTACACATCAATGCCAATATCATCGTTGAGCGGCCGGGACAAAAGGGCATCATCATCGGTAAAAAAGGGCAGATGCTTAAACAAATCGGGACCATGGCCAGAAAAGACATCGAGCATCTGCTGGGTGATCGGGTCTATCTGCAGCTGTGGGTCAAGGTGGTTCCCGGCTGGCGCGATAAATCGGCAATGCTCAAAGACTACGGCTACCGCAGCAACGACTATTAAAAGGAGCTGAGAGCATGGCGCGGGAAAATACTTCCTTTGCCGGCATCGTAATGTATCGGCGCCCGTATAAAGAACGTGATCTGTTGGTCAAGTTTTTGACTGACAAGCGCGGACCGATGATGTTTTTCGTCCGAGGCGGCAATCGTTCGCATGCCAAGATCACCAGCGATATTCTGCCTTTTACGCATGGACAGTATACCGGCTGGCTGGCTGATGATGGCTCGCTCAGCTATTTGAGTGCCGCGCGTGATACGCGTCAATACGTTCATCTGGGCGAAGATCCCCTGCGCAGTGCCTATGCTACCTATATTCTCGAGTTGGTAGACGCGACGTTTGAAGAGGGCCGATCGATTGGCGGTTGGTTTAATCAAGTGGCGGCCGCGCTCGAGCTGATCGATAAAGGACAGGACCCTCAGATCGTGGCTAACGTCTTAGAAGTGCAGTTTCTGCCTTTGCTAGGAGCCGCGCAGACTTGGGATTGCTGCACGATCTGTGGGTTGAACGATCGCCCGCTGGATTTTTCCGAAGCCAATGGGGGGATGCTGTGCAGTCGGCACTGGAACCTGGATGAGCGTCGGTTTCACTTGGATCGCCGGACGGTTGGCTATCTGCAGCTGTTTGCCTCTTTGAATCTGGCGCAGGTCAATCAGATTCAGGTTGATCAAAGCGTTAAGAATCGGCTGCGCTATACGCTGGATCGCATTTATGACGATGAGCTCGGGCTGCACTTAAAGAGCAAGCGGTTCATCGATCAAATGGCGACCTGGGAAAATCAATTGAAAAATCTTCGCTCTGAAAATTGACAAGTGTAAAGTAGTTGTCTATGATAAAAGAGCAACTAAATTTAAATCTAATCGACGATGACAAAGAATCGCTGCTTACTGTCGAACCAAAGCGATCATGGGATGGTGGAAGCCATGATAACGATCAAGCAGCGTGGCACTTTAACAGTCGCTTAATTAAGCTGTTCTGCATGTCTAAGGTGCAGAAAAGCAGGGTGGAACCGCGAATTAACTTCGTCCCTGCAATGACCAGTCCAGCTGGCCATTGTAGGGGCTTTTTACGTTGAAAGGAGTCAGATTATGTCAAAGAAACTCACCGTTCAAGAGATTATTTTTACTCTTGAAAAATATTGGGCCGACCAAGGTTGTATGCTGATGCAGGCCTACGACAACGAAAAAGGTGCCGGGACGATGAGCCCATACACTTTCCTGCGGGCAATTGGACCTGAACCATGGAACGTTGCCTACGTTGAACCTTCTCGGCGGCCTGCCGATGGGCGCTACGGCGAAAACCCCAATCGTCTTTACCAGCACCACCAGTTCCAGGTTTTGATGAAGCCATCACCAGACAATATTCAAGAGCTCTATTTGGGCAGTTTGAAGCAGCTGGGCATTGAGCCGCTGGAACACGATATTCGTTTTGTTGAAGACAACTGGGAAAACCCATCAATGGGCTGTGCCGGTGTTGGCTGGGAAATCTGGCTCGATGGGATGGAAGTTACGCAGTTTACCTATTTCCAAGTCGTTGGTGAGCTGCAGATGGATCCGGTAGCTGCCGAGGTTACCTATGGCCTGGAACGATTGGCTGAATACATTCAAAACGTTGACAGTGTCTATGATCTGGAATGGGCAGACGGCGTCAAGTATGGCGACATTTTCAAGGAACCAGAATATGAGCACTCCAAGTACAGTTTTGAAGAAAGCAACCAAGACATGCTGCTTCAAGAATTCAATGACTATGAAGCCGAAGCCAAGCGTCTGATCAAACTGGGACTGGTCCACCCGGCATATGACTATGTCTTGAAGTGCAGCCACACGTTCAACCTGCTGGATGCACGCGGGGCGGTTTCAGTAACGGAACGGGCCGGCTACCTGCACCGAATTCGGATCATGGCCAAGTCGATTGCCAAGGCTTTTGTCGAAGAACGGCGCAAACGGGG
Organism: Limosilactobacillus mucosae; assembly: GCF_013423865.1. Classification (NCBI taxonomy): domain Bacteria; kingdom Bacillati; phylum Bacillota; class Bacilli; order Lactobacillales; family Lactobacillaceae; genus Limosilactobacillus; species Limosilactobacillus mucosae. The sequence goes on from NZ_CP058954.1 coordinate 798,193, forward strand.
CTTCCCATTGATTCATGATGAAAAGGAACGCCAGGCAACGGTCGAAAAATACACCAAGCTGGCTGAAAAAGCAGCGGCACGGGCGGCCAAGCAAGCTGCCAAGGCCAAGAAGGAGGACAAGTAAATGGCACATTCATATCTGTTGGAAATTGGGCTGGAAGAAATGCCTGCGCATGTCGTAACGCCAAGCATCAAGCAGCTGCACGAACGCGTTGCTCAATACTTAAAGGAACAGCGCATTGACTTTGCAAAGATTCAAGAATTTGCCACGCCGCGTCGCTTGGCTCTTCTGATTACCGGGTTAGCCGACAAACAGCCTGATGTCAACGAATCCGTTAAGGGCCCGGCTAAAAAGATTGCTCAGGATGCAGATGGCAACTGGACCAAAGCAGCGATTGGCTTTACGCGCGGTCAAGGCGTCAGTGTTGATGACATCGAGTTTAAAGAGATCAAGGGCGTTGAATACGTCTACGTTGAAAAGCACGTTGACGGCAAGCCGGTTGCTGAGGTTCTGCCTGGCTTAAAGGACGTCATCGAAGCCATGAACTTCCCAACGATGATGAAGTGGGGTCGTCACTCATTGCAGTTCGTTCGGCCGATTCGCTGGCTGGTATCGCTTTTGGATGATGAAATCGTGCCATTTTCGATCCTGGACGTAACAGCTGGCCGCATGACGCGTGGTCACCGTTTCCTGGGTCATGACGTGGAGATCAAGCATGCCGAAGACTACGAAGCTGAACTGAACAACGACTTTGTGATTGCCAATCAAAAACAGCGCAAGAACCTGATCAAGTCTCAGATTGACGAGATCTTGGCGGAAAACGACTGGATCATCGACTGGGATGAAGACCTGCTGGAAGAAGTCAACAACCTGGTTGAATGGCCAACCTCATTTGCCGGTTCGTTTGATGAAAAATATCTGGTCCTGCCTGAAGAAGTCCTGATTACCTCCATGAAGGACAACCAGCGCTTCTTCTGTGTTCGTGATCATGAGGGCAAGCTTTTGCCACACTTTATCGCGGTCCGCAATGGTAACAGCGAATACCTGGAAAACGTGATCAAGGGTAACGAACGGGTGCTGGTACCACGTCTGGAAGATGCCAAGTTCTTCTATGAAGAGGACCAAAAGATTACGATTGACCAATACGTGGCTCGTTTAAAGAAGGTCAGCTTCCATGACAAGATCAGCTCCATGTATGACAAGATGGGACGGACGGCGGTCTTGGCCAAGCTGCTTGGTCAAAAGCTGAACCTTAGTGATGAAGAGCTGGCAGACCTTGATCGAGCCGCTCACATCTACAAGTTTGACCTGACGACGCAGATGGTGGGTGAATTTGCCGAGCTGCAAGGGATCATGGGTGAGATCTATGCCAAGCTGCTTGGTGAAAAAGCTGACGTCGCTGCAGCCATTAAGGAACACTATATGCCAATCTCTGCTGAAGGCGAGCTGCCAGCCGGCAAGATCGGCGCGATTTTGGCAATTGCCGACAAGCTGGACAGCATCATCAGCTTCTTTGCCGTTGATATGATTCCAAGCGGCTCCAATGACCCATATGCACTGCGGCGACAAGCTTACGGGATCGTACGGATCATTGCTGCGCGCGGCTGGCATCTGCCGGTAATGGGGATGGCCGATGAATTTGCAGAAGCATTGGCAGCTCAAGGACTGACGCCGGAATTTGACGTTTCGCACAATGCTGATCAGGTACACGCCTTCTTCTTGGATCGGCTCAAGCAGTTCTTCAACACGCAGGATCTGCGCTATGACGTGATTGATGCCGTTGTGGATACCAAATCGGCTGACATTGCCAACGTTCTGGCAGCAGCCGAGACGCTTGACGCGCACAAGGACGATGATGGCTTTAAAGAAGACGTTGAAGCCTTGACGCGGGTACTGCGGATTGCCAAGAAGGCTGACTTTAAGGATGGCGTACCAGCAGTTGATCCGGCCAAGTTCCAAAACCCATCGGAAACCGAGTTGTTTGATCTGGTGGCTTCCTTAGACAAGAAGTGGGATACGCAGACGCTGGCACAAAACTTTGCTGACCTGCGAGCAATGGCACCAGTAATCACCAACTACTTTGAAGAGAACATGATCATGGACAAAGACGAAAGCATCCGTAGCAACCGGCTGGCCCTTTTGCAGCAGCTGGCTGATGATGTGTATGCACTTGGTAATCTTGACAAGTTGATCGTTAAATAGTTGCGGTTTATCAAGCAAATGAATTGTATTGTCCCAGACTTGTGGTATCATGTTAAATAGGTATATTAGGTAGTGTCTAAAAGCAGATGCTGCCTGAAGTCGTTGAAGGTCGCATTCCATCTGGAGGCGACCTTTTGCTACTATTCGCGGGAAATGGGGTGAACGAATGGCGCGACTTTCACAGGAACTGATCGATCAGGTGCGGCAGTCCGTTGATATTGCTGATGTCATCAGTCAAGACGTTCAGCTGCAGCGGCAAGGCAAGAACCTGGTTGGGCACTGTCCGTTTCACGAAGATAACACACCATCATTTTCAGTCAGTGAGCAAAAGCAGTTCTTTTATTGCTTTAGCTGTCATCGCTCAGGTTCAGTCTTCGACTTTTTGATGGAGCTGCATCACCTATCATTTCCGCAAGCCGTTGAGCAGGTTGCCAAGCTGGGCAGCGTGGCCTTGCCAACTGATTTTCAAGCCGGTGCCGAACCTAAAACGGAACAGGCACCGGATTCGCAGCAGGGGCGCTTGATTAAGCTGCATGAAACAACCATGCGACTCTATCATCATATTTTGATGAACACGCCAGCTGGCGAGCCTGCCCGCCGCTATCTGCAAAAGCGCGGCCTGACTCAAGAGCAGATTGATCAGTTTAATCTCGGTTATGCTCCTAAAGAAGAGGTCTTAAAGGCCGTTTTGGAAAAAGAAGGACATGACTATCAGCTGCTGCGCCGATCAGGACTGTTTACCGAGGATCGCTCCGGCAGTCTGCATGATCGTTTCCATGATCGAGTCATGTTTCCGCTCAAGGATGGGCAGGGACGACCGGTTGCCTTTTCAGGGCGGCTATTGCAAAAAAATACTGACGCGCCGAAGTATCTCAACAGTCCAGAAACGCCGATTTTTAACAAGCGTCGTTTGATCTTTAATTTTGATCTAGCTAGAAAAGCAGCCAGAGAAAATGGGAAACTGCTGCTTTTTGAAGGTTACATGGATGTTATTTCGGCATATGGCGCCGGTGTTCATAATGGCATTGCTTCTATGGGGACCAGTCTAACCGATGAGCAGCTGGCGATGATCGTCAAGACGACCGATCAGCTGAACATTTGCTACGATGGCGATGCACCGGGACAAAACGCCATTGAGCGGGCGCTGAAGCTGATCGAGGCCAGTGCGGTTGCCAGTCAGCTTAAGATTCGCGTCGTGCAGCTGCCAACCGGACAAGATCCTGATGAATACATTCAGCAAAATGGCGGGGCTAAGTTTCGCGATTATCTGAAAAATACCGAAGAAACACCGACTGCATTTCGCTTGCGCTATCTGCGGCAAGGACTGAATCTGAGCAATCAGGCCGAGCTTTTGAGCTATTTGAATGCAGCAATCGGCGTAATTGCCAAGGTCGGTGATCCGGTTGCCAGAGATCTGTACGTACAGGAATTGGCCAGGGAGTTTCAGGTCAATCCGCAAAATCTTCAGCAGCAGCTAACGACTCAGCTTCAAACACAGCCGGCTGCTCAGCCAGGTACGGCACCGTCAGCATCACAATGGCCTGATAATCCGCCGGCTGCCCCTAAGCGTCGTAAGCGTCGGTCGTTTAACAAGCGACCGGCTTACGGCCAAAAGCGGCGCGCTCAAGCACAACCAGCACCACAGGCAGTCACGCTGACGGCAGCCGAGCAGCAGTCATTGGCACTTGATCAGACTGAGCGGGCAGAGCGCTTATTGCTGACGGCTGTGCTTCATGACTATGGTACCAGGGCTCAGCTAAAGGCAATGCCTGATTTTGCCTTTGTTCATGATCAATATCAGGAACTCTATCAGCAGGCCTTGAATTACTTTACCGAGCATGATGAGTATGATTTAGCCAGTTTTTTAGACTACGTGGACGATCCGGCTTTAAAAGCGACTTTAACACAGCTGGATGGCTTGAATGCAGCAGCAGTTCCACCGGCTGCAATTGACGACTGTCTGCGCATCATCATGCAAAAGACACCTTTAACACAGAAGATCGCTCAAGCCAAATTGGCGCTGCAGGAAGCCAAGGCACGGAGCGATCACGAACTAATCACCCAGCTGACGATTGAGCTCATTCAGCTTTATAGTCAGCAGCAACGATTAAAAACGGAGGAGACTAGTTAATAATGGCAAACAGCAAAAAGAAAGACATGGTAATTTCCAACAAAGCCGACTTTGATCAGACTGAATACGACAAAGCCGTGGGCAAGCTGATCAGAAGCTATAAGAAAGCCAAGGAAATTCAATACGATGACTTGACTGACCAGATCGCGACTCCGTTTGGCTTGAATGCCCAAGGAATGGATAATCTGCTTCAAAACGTTGAAGATGCCGGGATCAGCGTCGTTGACGAAAAGGGTGATCCAGATCCGCGCGCTTTGAAGGCCACGGAAAAACTGTCCAACAAGGCCTTAAAGGATACCGCTGCCCCAACCAACGTCAAGATCAATGACCCCGTACGGATGTATCTTAAGGAAATCGGGCGGGTTAACCTGCTGACGGCGGACGAAGAAATTGCTCTGGCTCAACGGATCGAAAAAGGCGATGAGCAGGCTAAGCAGGAACTGGCGGAAGCCAACCTGCGTCTGGTGGTTTCCATTGCCAAGCGTTATGTTGGCCGCGGCATGCAGTTTTTGGACCTGATTCAAGAAGGTAACATGGGTCTGATGAAGGCCGTTGAAAAGTTTGACTACCGGAAGGGATTCAAGTTCTCAACCTACGCGACCTGGTGGATTCGGCAGGCTATTACGCGGGCGATCGCTGATCAAGCGCGGACGATTCGAATTCCAGTGCACATGGTCGAAACCATCAACAAGCTGATCCGGATTCAGCGTCAATTGCTGCAGGATCTGGGTCGGGAACCGCTGCCTGAAGAAATCGGTGCTGAAATGGACATGCCAACCAAGAAGGTCCGCGAAATTCTCAAGATTGCCCAAGAACCAGTCTCTTTGGAAACGCCGATTGGTGAAGAGGATGACTCGCATTTAGGCGACTTTATCGAAGACCAGGATGCTACCAGTCCTGCCGATCATGCTGCTTATGAAATGATGAAAAAGCAGCTGGAGAACGTCTTGGATACGCTGACCGATCGTGAAGAAAACGTTTTGCGGCTGCGCTTTGGCCTTGATGACGGGCGAACGCGTACGCTGGAAGAAGTCGGCAAGGTCTTTGGCGTTACGCGGGAACGGATTCGTCAAATCGAAGCTAAGGCTCTGCGTAAGCTGCGCCACCCATCACGTTCCAAGCAATTAAAGGACTTCTTGGAATAATCAGCTTATCTTCATAATCGATAATAAAAGGTCTGCTCCTGAATTGAGGAGCAGACCTTTTATCGTATTAATGATTCTTATTTCAGACTGTCAGGCAGGTTAAGCGTCGTCTCAGCCGGGGTGGTCTTGGCCAGCACCTTGCCACGGCGAATGTTGTAGAGAACCTCAACGTGCTTGTTTAAAGCGTTGTAGAAGTCTTCAGCGTTCAACAGGATGCAGTTGGCTTCCAGACCTTCTTTAATGCCGTAACGATCAGCAATATGCAGCGTCTTAGCGGCATTGTAGGTTACGAACTTGAATGAGTCCTGCAGCTGGCTGTAGCCCATCAGATGAGCCGCATAGACTCCCATTGAAACAGAGTCCAGCATGTTGCCATTACCAAGCGGGTTCCATGGATCCTGAATGTCGTCTTCACCAAACGAAACGTTGATGTTGGCAGCATCCAGCTCTTTAATCCGGGTCAGACCGCGCCGCTTTGGATAGGTGTCAAAACGGCCGCCCAGGTGCATGTTGACCAGTGGATTGGAGACAAAATTGATGTTTGACATCTTCAGCAGCCGGAACAGCTTGTAGGTGTAAGCATCATTGTATGATCCCATCGCCGTCGTGTGGCTGGCGGTGACCATGTCGGCAAGACCGGTCTTATAAGCCATTGTTGCTAAGACTTCCAGGTTGCGAGAAGCCGGATCATCAATCTCATCACAGTGGACGTCAACCAGCTTGTCGTATTTTTCAGCCAGCTTGACCAGGAACTTAACTGATTTCCAGCCGTATTCAGTCGTAAACTCAAAGTGCGGAATACCACCAACGACATCGGCGCCTTCCTTAACGGCCTGCTTCATCAGCTTTTTACCATGCGGGTAGGAGAGAATGCCTTCTTGTGGAAAGGCAACCAATTGCAGATCAACCACATCCTGCATCTCGTGCTTTAATTCCAAAAGGGCCTGTAGTGCGATCAGATGCGGGTCAGTTACGTCAACATGGCTGCGCACGTGTTGAATTCCGTGACCGACCATATTGAGCAGTGTCTTTTTAGCCCGCTGCTTGACGTCTTGAATGGTGAGATCCTTTTTGCGTTCTGACCAGATGCGAATCCCGTCGAACAAGGTACCGGTTTCGTTCCATTCTGGCTGGCCGGCCGTCAGCGTGGCATCCAGGTGAACGTGAGAGTCGATAAATGGCGGCAGCAGCACCTTGCCTTGGCCATCGATGACTTCTTCGCCTGGTTTAGTGCTCAGACCAGGCTTGATGGCTACAAACTTGCCATCTTCAATCCGAACGTCAACGGCATCTTTTTGGTTATCTACATGAACGTTTTGAATCAGCATAGATTAAGCGACCTTTCGATTAAAAATTAGCATTAAGACATAGTAGATGGCACCGCTGATCAGCATGACCAAAAACGTTGCCCCGATCGTGTTCTTGAGTGCAGCAACGTTATGCAGCATTAAGAACAGTGCCGTACCGATGATCCAGGTAACTACGGCTGACCAGTTGATTCCGTGCGAGTACCAGTAGCTGCCGTTTTTCTTGGCCAGCTGCGTGACGTCGTATTTCTGGTGGCAGCGCAGATAGAAGTCGGTACAGATGATGGCGATGATTGGTCCCAGTACCATACCTACATAATCCAAGAAAGCGGTAAACGTGTCAAGGAAACTGCCAACAATCATTGGAATAAAGGTAACGATGGTGGCGACGATGGCAACGATCCAAAGCGAGTACTTCAGCTTGATGTTGGTGAAGATGTTGGAAAGTGCCGAGCCGGCTGCCAGCAGGTTAACGGCATTGGCGGTCATCGAAGTCAGGATGATAACCAGCAGCGCAACGACCCCCAGCCCCAGCCGACTGGCAATCGTACTTGGATCGGAGTTGTTGGCATTATAGGCACCAGAGGTAATGGCGATACTGATGGTTGAGATCAAGCCGATAAAGGCAAACCAGATTACCCCGACCATGGCACCGAAAAATGGCGTCAGCGTCGCATTGTGCTTCTTTGGCGTGAAACGAGTGAAGTCAGCCCCTGCCGTAACCCAGGCCAGATTGAAGGCCGCTACATAGTCGATGGCGGCTCCGGTAGCCATTTTGGCGCTGGCTGGGACCTGCCATTTAACGATATGCGAGAATGGGACGGTCTTTAAGACGACTACCGATTCCCAGATGACAAAGATCAAAACCAGGATGATTCCCAAACGCTCAATCATCTGAACGGAACGCGAGCCGCTGGCGATACTGATGATATGTAAAATACTCATTACCACGATCCCAGCCACGATGCCTTTCCAACCGCCTGGCTTACCCCAGACTGGCCAGCCAAGCAGGTCGTTTAAAAGCAGACTGACGGATTGGGCAGCAATAAACGTATTGACGGCTGTCCAGCCAATAAACTGCGTCAGGTTGACCAAAGATGGCAGATAGCTGCCGCGCACCCCGAATGATGCCCGGCTGACGGCCATGGTCGAGACACCGGTCTGATAGCCGATGTAGCCAATCAGACTCAAGAAGACGTAAGAAAGTGCCGATGACAGAACCAGCACGTTCATGGCGACTGAAAAACCGCAAGCTGCCAAAACCCCGCCGACAAACCACGTGCCGTTATTGGCATTGGCACCAACCCAGGTTGCAAACATATCCCAGGTTGAGGTTTTGCGTTGATGCATCGCGATGCTGGTAATCTGATCATTGTCGTTTTGCATGGTGTTACCCCCAAAGAAAAATCGTCACTGGCCAAGTGAGACCAGTGACGATGCAAATAATGTCCTCCCTAAAAAAGGGAGAAGATTTTATTTTAACGAACATCCTTGGAGGCCTCACGGGACCAGATTAAAGGTTGAATAATAATTGATAAACTAAGTGTAAACAATATTAATGTTCGTTGTCAATGCTTATTTTCCAATTTGTAGATCATTAACGTGCGGTAAATCTGCGACAAACTTTTCATAAGCCGTTTCTTCGCCAGTTGCGCTGGTCTGAGCATCCGCAAAGCTTGCTTGATGCAGCTCGGTTTCGGCAACCGTAACATGATGCGTGAAGGTGGCGTTGCCGACCAGTTCAATCCAGTAGTGATCAGCTTGGTGGTGAACGATGGTCTTGACCATGCCGCCAGGGTTGTAGATGGTCATTGGCACGTCGAAATGCGCCAGTTCAGGATGCGTCAGCGCGAAGGCCAATGAGGTTGCTGACATCCCGGTCCCGCAGGCATTGGTAAAGCCGACACCGCGTTCAAACGTCCGTACGAACAGCTCGTTTTCATTCAGAATCTGGGCAAAGTTTACGTTGACGCCATCAGGGAAATATGGGTTTTGACCATTCAGTCGTTCACCTAAGACGCCTAAAACGTTATCGGACAATTCAGCGGCTGAAACAAAACTGATCAGATGTGGATTAGGAACCGCGATGCTGGTAAAACGCAGTCCAGGAATAAACTCGGGAACCAGCGTATCAAGCAGCCGTTCATGGCCCAGATTGTCAAACGGTAGTGCTTCTTTGTTAAAGCGGACGGGTGAGATCTCAACGGCAAAAGCAGGTACGCCCGGCGCAAAATCAGGCTGGCGCCGAACAAGCAGGTTGGCATCGCGCGTATCAACCTGGAACTCGTCTTGATCAAATTTTTCGGCCAGATAGCGGGCCACGGTACGCAGCCCATTGCCGCACATGGATGCTTCGCTGCCATCGGCGTTGATGACACGCATTTGCGCCAGGGCTCCGGCTTTAGTTGGCTGATTGACAACCAGAATGCCATCCGCGCCGCCTAAAAGGCCAGTCTGGGGATTGGTGATTCTAGGAGCAAGTGTCTGCAGCTCAGCATCGGTGAGTGGTTGTTCCAGCGTTGTCTGATCCAGGATAAAGAATTGGTTTTGCGATCCATGAACCTTTAGTAGTTCCGTCATAAAAATACCTCTTTGTCTGATTAATTTGCGAAGAATTGATGATAGATGACCTGGACGGCTTTATCGGCATCTGCCCGCTTGGTCCCCAGCATGATTGAGATCTGAGAGGCCCCTTGGTTGATCATCTGCAGCGAGATGTGAGCATCGGCTAATGGCTGCAGAATGCCGGCAGCAGCGCCAACGCGATCACGCATTCCTTCACCGACGATCATGGTAATGGAGTAGTCGTCAATCCATTCCAGACGATCGGGATTGATCTTATTTTGAATCTCATCGCACAAAACGTCAATCAATTGATCATTCAAAAACTTTTTGTCAAAGATAATCGAAATATCATCGATCCCAGATGGCATGTGCTCATAAGGAACGTTGTGCTTTTCCAGAATATCCAGAATGCGCAGGGTGAAGCCGGCTTCTTTGTTCAAGAGATACTTGTGCAGATAGAGTGCTGAAAAATGCTTGCCTGAAGCGACGCCAGTGATGATGTTTTCTGGTTTGAAGCCCTTTTCGGGAACGATCATGGTACCAGGCTTTTCTGGGGCATGCGTGTTTTTGACGTTGATGGGAATCTGCCCTTGAATAGCAGGAATCAAGGCCTCATCGTGGAAGACCGAAAAGCCGGCGTAGGAAAGCTCGCGCATCTCACGGTAGGTCATTGTGCGGATCGGCTCAGGATCGTCGACCACGTTTGGATTGGCCGAGAAGATTGCATCCACGTCGGTAAAGTTTTCATACAGTCGCGCGTGAAAGCCCCGGGCCAGGATCGCGCCGGTAATGTCAGAGCCGCCCCGTGAGAACGTTGCGATATGACCAGAAGGCGTGATGCCAAAAAATCCTGGAAAGACCAGCCGATCATAGACCTCATACTTGAAACCGGCCAGATTACGGTAGGTTTCTGGATTGACGATTGCGTCGTTGGGTGCCCCTGTAACCATGATGCCGGCTTCAGTTGGATCAACGAACCGTGTCTTGATGCCCAGGTGGTTCATAATCATTGCGATCAGCCGGGCATTAAGCCGCTCACCGTGGGCCTTGAAAGCGGCCAGCAGATATTCATCGTTTGGGTAGTCTTTTTTAGGCAGATCAACCAGCAGTTCCTTGATGATCTTGATTTTTTCATCTGGCAGATCAAAAAAGTGACCGATCGTTTCGTAGCGCTCGAAAATTTCTTGAACCGTCTTGGCGGTATCTTCTCCGTTGATCGTTTCATTGGCATAGCGGATCAAAAGGTCGGTTACCTTGATATCGCCGTCGTGTCGTTTACCAGGAGCCGAAACCACAACGATTTGACGAGCTGGGTCAGCCGTGATGATGTTCAATGCCTGTTTAACGGCAGCCCCCGTAGCCAATGAGGTACCACCGAACTTTACAACTTTCATATTACAGACTCCTTTGTGCGTTGAAAATAATAAAGAACGCAAATTAATTTAATAGGATTCTAACATTTATTGACATCCTTGCAAGTCTGCTTTTTTAAAATTCGATAGCATAAACGTTTTACAAATCATAGTAGAAAAAATAAATGAGAAAAATTATCAGAATTTACTTGACGATTATTAAACTTAATTATAGACTAACTATTAAATCGAAGAGGCGCAGTCAACATGAGTACCGTATGTTAGTCGCAGACCAGACAATGATCGTACAGGAAAGGGGCGATTGCCGAAGCTTTCAGACCGGGTCGCGGCTTGATTGCTGGGGCGTGGCTGAACAAGTCACGGACTGTCGCGGAGAAAAACTTCGCGGAGCGCTATCGACCAATCAGATTAAATTTGACAACAGCCGCAGTGGGTGGCTTTTTGAAAATGGGATCCGTTGTTTGTGTGCGCACGAACAATGGATTTTTTCTTAGCGTTTTCCCCGTCAGAACAACGGAGGTTTTAGATTATGAATTCTCAGATTGCACCGGATCAGATCAACGCAGCAGGTCATTTGACGATTGGCGGTGTTGACTCGCTCGAACTAGCCAAGGAATATGGCACGCCGCTGGTAGTCTACGACGTGGCCCAGATTCGCCGCCAGATTCGTGCTTTTAAAAAGGTGTTTGAGCAGCGCCAGGTTGACTACGCGGTCAGCTATGCCAGCAAGGCGTTTGCCGCGATTGCCATGTATCAGGTTGTAGCTCATGAAGGCGGTCATGTTGATGTGGTTTCGGCCGGTGAGCTCTATACGGCAATCAAAGCCAACTTCCCAATGGAAAACGTATCTTTTCATGGCAACAACAAATCGCGGGCCGAATTAGAGATGGCCGTTGATCACCATGTGGGCATGATTGTGATCGACAACTTCCATGAAATTGAGCTGCTTAATGAAGTACTGGCCAGTCGTGATCAGTCAATCGACGTTATGATGCGGATCACACCGGGGATTTCCGCACATACGAATAAGTATATTCAAACTGGTCAGGTTGACAGCAAATTTGGCTTTGATCTGCAGTCCGGTCAGGCTGATGAAGCCCTGCAAAAGATTCTGGCCAGTCCACGAATGCATATGAAAGGGTTGCATGCCCATATCGGTTCGCAGATTTTTGAATTAAATGGCTTTCAGATGGCGGCTGCTAAATTGGTTGAGATTGCAGCTCACTGGCGCGACGAGTTTGGCTATGAGCCAGAAATCGTCAATGTCGGTGGCGGCTTCGGGATTCGCTACGTCAGCGCCGACCATCCATTGAAGCCAGAAGATTTTGTGGCAGCGATCATCGAAACTATTAAGGAAGAAACGCAAAAGCTGAATCTGAAGATGCCGGCTGTCTGGATCGAACCAGGCCGCTCAATCGCTGGTCCCGCCGGCTATAACCTTTATACAGTGGGCTCGCGTAAAGACGTTCCCGGCTTGCTGCCATATGTCATGATCGATGGCGGGATGGGCGACAACATTCGGCCAGCGCTTTATGAGGCGGAATACGAAACGGTGCTGGCTGCCGATCCGCAGGCGGAAAACGCTGAAACGGTGCGGCTGGCCGGTAAGTACTGTGAATCAGGCGATATTCTCAGTCAGCATCAGCCACTGCCAAAAACCAAGCCAGGCGATGTTTTGGCAATGCTGGATACGGGAGCCTATGGATATGCGATGGCTTCTAATTATAACCGCAATCCGCGGCCGGCAGTGGTCTTTGCTGAAAATGGTCAGGCTCACCTGGTAATTGAACGCGAATCGCTTGACGATCTGGTTCATCTTGACCGTTCCTACCCACAAGCCTAAATCACTTTTAAAATAAGATATTAATAATATAGTAGAAAAAAGATTGGAGTTAATCTAAATGGCACAATTAGACGCACAAAGCATTATCAACTACATCGGCAATGCACCCAAGAAGACGCCCGTAAAGGTATTTGTCAAGGGTGATCTGGCTGCCATAGACGTTCCGGAATCTATTCAAAGCTTTTTAGAAGCCCGTACCGGCGTTTTGTTTGGCGACTGGGCCGACGTTAAGCCATTCTTGACTGCCAATGCTGCGCAGATTGAAGACTATCGCGTGGAAAACGATGCCCGCAATTCAGCCGTGCCGCTGCTGGATCTGAAGGGAATCAACGCGCGGATCGAACCTGGTGCCTTGATTCGGGATCAGGTTTTGATTGGCGACAATGCCGTTATCATGATGGGGGCAATCATCAACATTGGTGCAGAAATCGGTGCCGACTCCATGATTGACATGGGCGCGGTGCTGGGCGGCCGGGCAATCGTCGGCAAGCATTGTCACGTCGGCGCGGGCGCGGTTTTAGCCGGCGTGATCGAACCAGCCTCAGCTGAACCGGTCCGAATCGATGACAACGTTTTGATTGGTGCCAATGCCGTAGTAATTGAAGGCGTGCATGTTGGCGAAGGGGCTGTGATTGCTGCCGGTGCCGTCGTAACCCAAGACGTTGCTCCTCACACGGTCGTCGCCGGTGTGCCTGCTAAGTTTATCAAGAACGTTGATGACAAGACCGAATCAAAGACGGGCCTGGAAGAAGACTTGCGGAAGCTGTGATGATCGATGACAGAATTAAATGAAGCACAATTAATCAAGATTCGCCGCGATCTGCATCAGATTCCAGAACTGGCGCTGCAGGAAAAACAGACGCATGCCTATTTGTTGGATACGATTAAAGGGTTTAACCAGACTCATCTGGAGATTCGCCAACCGGAAAAATTGCCAACTGCATTGATGGTGTTGGTACACGGTAGTCAGCCAACTAGAACGATCGGCTATCGAACCGATATCGACGCGCTGCCGGTAGCAGAACAGACCGGCCTGCCGTTTGCTTCCAAGCATCCCGGCGTCATGCATGCCTGTGGCCACGACATCCACATGACGGTTGCGCTGGGGGTTTTAAGCTGGTTCAGTGAGCATCAGCCAAAAGACAATCTGCTGTTTTTCTTCCAACCAGCCGAAGAAAGCGAAAACGGCGGCAAGCTGGCCTATGAGCAGGGACTGTTTGATGGCAAGTGGCGACCAGATGAGTTCTACGGTCTGCACGATAATCCGGACCTGCCGGCTGGCGCGATTGGCTGTCGCATGGGCACGCTGTTTGCCGGCACGACTGAAGTCAACATTGATATTACCGGTAAGGGCGGTCACGCGGCCTTTCCGCAGGATGCCAATGATACGGTCGTGGCGATGGCGTCTTTGATCATGCAGGTTCAGACGATCATTTCACGCAGCATTGATCCGATTCAAAGCGGTGTGATCACGCTGGGTAAGGTTGAAGCCGGCACGATCCGCAACGTGATTGCCGGTCATGCCCATCTGGAAGGCACGATTCGCGGTCTGACGCAGGAAATGATTTTGAAGATCGATCAGCGTTTAAAAGACGTCTGCGAAGGAATTGCCAAAAGCTTTAACGTTAAAGTCGACCTGCAGTTGAATCAAGGTGGCTACTGGCCCGTTGAAAACAATCCCGAACTGACCAAACGCTTTATTGAATATATGAAACAGGCTGCTGGCGTTGAATTTATCGAAACTGCGCCGGCAATGACCGGTGAAGACTTTGGCTATCTGCTGGCCAAGTTCCCCGGCACCATGTTTTGGCTGGGAGTTGAAGATGACTCACAGTTGCATTCGGCGACCTTAAAACCGGATGAACGCGCTATTAAACGGGGCGTGGATGCTATTACCGGATTTTTGAACTATCGTATGCAAAACTAGGGGGATTTAACTATGAATTTACAAGATGCTGATTTGTTAACCGCCATCGTAACACCATTTAATGAACAAAATGAATTGGACTTTGCCAGTTTGGCCAAGCTGACCAACCATTTGATCGAACAGGGCAGCAACGGTTTTGTCATTGGCGGTACGACTGGTGAGACGCCAACGCTCAGCCATGACGAAAAGCTGGCGCTGTATCGTGAGTTTGCTAAGATCATTGATGGCCGTGTTCCGGTGATTGCCGGCACTGGCAGCAACAATACTGCCGAAACTATTGCCTTTACCAATGAGGTGGCTGAGATCGAAGGCATTGACTATGCGCTGGTCGTGGTACCGCCATACAACAAGCCTAATCAGCGTGGCATGATTGCCCACTTTACGGCGGTAGCAGATCAGTCCAAGTTGCCAATCGTGATCTATAACATTCCTGGTCGAACCGGCGTTAAGATGGCTGCCGAAACGATCGTGGAGCTTTCACATCATGAAAACATCAAGGCCGTTAAGCAATGTGCCTCGCTGGAAGAGATGCAGTACGTGATCGATCACAAGGACGAGGATTTCCAAGTCTTTACCGGCGAAGACGCTCAAGCATTGACGGCGCGCGTCTTAGGAGCTAATGGCGTGATCTCGGTTGCTTCGCATAATTACTGTGCCCAGATGCGGGAAATGTATGATCAATTGTATAATGGTAATTGGCAGGCGGCCGCACGTCTGCAGCGCTGGCTGACGCCAAGAATGGCCGCGCTGTTCATGTACCCATCACCATCACCAGTCAAGGCGGTCTTAAACGCGCAAGGCTTTGGCGTGGGTGGCTGCCGTCTGCCGATTGCTACTCTGAACGACAACGAAAAGCAGCAGCTGGCACAGGCGCTGTCATTGCCTGCCGATGCGCTGGCTCATGAGTTGCCATTGAATCTTGGAAAGGGTGATGTTGATGACTAGTGTACTGATCGCCGGGTTTGCTGGTGCAATGGGACAAAAGGCCGTTGATCTGGTCAATGGCATGGCGGATTTTCAAATCGTTGCCGCTTTTTCGCCACAAGCCGACCGTAACGATCCGGAACGCTATAACTTAAATGACGATGTCCAGATCTTTAATGATTTAGCAGCGATTCCCGATCAAGCAGCTGATGTCTGGATCGACTTTACTGTTCCCAGTGCGGTTTATGAAAACGTCAAATTCGCGCTGAATCACGGGATGCGCCCCGTGGTTGGCACGACTGGTCTGACTGATGAACAGGAAGCCGAACTCAAGGCCCTTGCCAAAGCCAATCATTTAGGTGGCCTGATCGCACCTAACTTTGGCATGTCGGCGGTCTTGCTGATGAAGTTCGCCCAGGAAGCCGCCAAGTATTTCCCAGACGTCGAGGTTATTGAAATGCACCATGCCGATAAGAAAGACGCACCATCAGGAACGGCATTGAGTACGGCTAAGATGATGGCACAAAATCGTCAGCCGCACGAAAGCAATCCAGATGAGGTCGAAACGCTGGCCAACGTCCGCGGTGGCGACTATCAAGGCATTCGCATTCACTCGGTCCGTCTGCCGGGCTACATTGCCCATGAGCAGGTGCTGTTTGGCGGCACTGGCGAGGCATTGACCATTCGCCAGGATTCATTTGATCGGGGCTCGTTTATGAGCGGCGTTAAGGTAGCCTTGCAAAAGGTTGCGTCGCTGAATGAACTGGTTGTCGGTTTGGAAAATATTCTTTGATGTAAAGGGGAAATTTGTTTATGCCAACTCTAGCAAAAGATCTTAATGAAACGGTCAACCCACGCGTGGCCGCAATCTCACCATCTGGAATTCGTTCTTTTGATGCTCACGTCTCCAAGATTCCAGGCATCGTTAAACTGACGATTGGCGAACCTGATCTTAACGTTCCTGAACACGTTAAGCAGGCAGCCGTGCAAAGTATTGTTGAAAATGATTCGCACTATACCTCCAACCGCGGCAAGATTGAATTGCGAAAAGCCATCAGCGGCTATCTGGAACGGACGCGCGGCGTGCACTATGACCCAGAAACCGAAATCGTTGCTACGGTTGGTGCAACCGAGGCTCTGGCAGCGACGATCTTTTCTCTGATCAATGAAGGCGACAAGGTGATCATTCCAACACCAGCCTTCTCGCTGTACTTCCCGCTGGTTTCTCTGGCAGGTGGGACGCCGGTGCAGGTTGACGTTTCTGAGGACGATTTTGTCTTGACGCCTGAGCTGCTGGAAAACGTTTTGAAAAAAGAAGGTCCAGCGGTTAAAGCCGTTTTGCTGAACTACCCAGTCAACCCAACCGGCCGTGAATATCCACGCGAAGTGCTGGAAGGCCTGGCTAAGGTTATTGCCGATCATCATCTGTACGTATTTGCTGATGAAATCTACAGTGATCTGGTTTATGGTGTGGAACACACGTCAATGGCTACGCTTTTGCCGGACCGGACCATCTTTATCTCTGGCCTGTCCAAGTCGCATGCCATGACTGGTTATCGAATGGGATATTTTGCCGGTCCTAAAGAAGCAATCGACAACATCACCAAGCTGCATTCATTCTTGGTAACCTCAATTACCGACTCAACACAGGCAGCAGCCATTGAAGCCTACACCAATGGGGATGAGGATCCGGTTAAGGCACGGGCCATCTACCAAAAACGGCGTGACTATGTTTTGAAGTCTTTAAACGACATGGGCATCGAAACGGTTCCACCACAAGGCGCGTTCTACATCTTCGCCAAGATTCCAGCCAACTATGGTACGGATGACATGCAGTTTGCCTTGGATCTGGCCAAGGAAGCCCAGGTCGGTGTTACGCCAGGTAATGCCTTTGGTGCTGGTGGTGCCGGCTGGGTACGGCTGTCATACGCGGCTTCTGATGAGGACCTGCATACTGCCATGGAGCGCATGAAGCCATTTATTGAAAAGGTTAACGCAAAGAACTAAAGGAGCGATTATATTATGAGTAAGCAATACAATGTCGCAATTCTGGGTGCCACGGGGGCGGTCGGCACGCGGATGATTGAACAATTAGCCCAGTCTACGATTCCCGTTAAGCATGTTAAGCTTTTGGCATCCAAAAAATCGGCCGGTAAGACGCTGCAGTTTAAGGGTCAGCCGGTAACCGTTGAGGAAACGACCCCTGAATCCTTTGACGGTGTTGACATTGTATTGTCGTCTGCTGGCGGATCGGTTTCCAAGAAGTTTCTGCCAGAAGCCGTTAAGCGCGGGGCAATCTGTGTTGACAATACCAGCGCCTTTCGGATGGAGCCGGATGTGCCGTTGGTCGTACCAGAAGTCAACGAAGCCGCTCTGAAGGATCATCATGGCATCGTGGCCAATCCCAACTGTTCGACGATTCAAATGGTAATGGCTTTGGAACCAGTTCGCCGCAACTTTGGCTTAAAGCAGATCGTGGTTTCCACTTATCAGGCAGCTTCGGGTGCTGGTCAATCCGCTTTAAACGAAATGTATCAAGAAGCCCAAGACTTTTTGGATGGCAAGGACATGCAGGCGGATGCTCATATTCTGCCAACCAAGGGCGACAAGAAGCATTATCCACTGGCCTTTAACCTGTTGCCGCAAATTGACGTTTTGGAGGAATCAGGCTACTCGCATGAAGAATGGAAGATGATTCATGAAACCAAGAAGATCATGCTTGGCGACATGAATTCACAAGACATTAAGGTTACGGCTACCTGTGTCCGCGTACCGGTGCCAATCGCGCATGGCGAAAGCGTCTACTTTACGGTTGAGGATGAATCGGCTACGGCTCAAGATATTATGCGCGTAGTGGCTGACTTCCCTGGCAACGTTTTGGAAGACGATATTGCTCATCAGATCTACCCACAGCCAATCAACGCAGTCGGCAAGCGGGAGACGTTTGTTGGCCGGATTCGTCCTGATTATGAAAACAAGGGTGCCTTCAACATGTGGGTCGTTGCTGACAATCTGTTGAAGGGCGCTGCCTGGAATACGGTTGAAAATGCCGAGCGTCTGGTAGCACTGGGTCTGGTCTAAGCGATGTCTTGAAACTAGAATCAACTTAAACTGAAAATCCGTCTGGCTGATTGCGGGACGGATTTTTTGTTATACTGGAAATATAATTTGGAACCAGGAAGGAAGATTTATTTATGGATGCCAACCATCTTTCATTACGATTGGCGCGCGTTGCCAGCTATGTACCTAAAGGAGCCCGCATGGCCGATATTGGCTCTGATCATGCCTATCTGCCGGCACACCTGGCATTAAACGGACAGATTGAGTATGCCGTTGCTGGGGAGGTTGTCAAAGGACCTTTTGAAAACGCCGCGCATGAGATCAAGCAGCTGCAGCTTGACAACGTGATTCAGCCGCGGCTTGCCGATGGACTGGCGGCAATTCAAGCTGATGATCGCATTGATACGATTACGATTGCTGGGATGGGCGGAACCTTGATTGCCAAGATTCTGGCTGCCGACACGCAAAAACTTGCCGGAGTCAAGCGCTTGATCCTGCAGCCCAACGTTGGTGGTGAGCGCGTCAGAGAATGGCTCTTGGCTAATCAATGGCAGATCATAGCTGAAGAAGTGCTTGAAGAAGATGACCATATTTATGAGATCATCGTGGCTGAGCCTTCGATCGTTCCATTTACCTATAACGACCGTGAGCTTAAGTTTGGTCCTTTCTTATTGGAACAGGATCAGCCTGCTTTTCGAAAAGAATGGCTGGCCGAGCTTGAGCGAGAGCAAGTTGCCATTGAACAGATGAAAAAAGCGGCCCAGCCACCAGTTGCCAAGATCAAGGAGTTTGAACGCGAGATGCAGATGATTAAAGAGGTGATCAAATGACGACTGGAAACGACATTATTCAACGGTTTGAAATGTTTGCCAATCCGGCTTTGGCTGAATCATGGGATCATGTCGGCCTGCAGCTGGGTAATCCCGAACGACCGGTCAAACGGGTCATGACAGCGTTGGACTGCCGCCCAGAAGTCGTTCAAGAAGCAATTGAAAAAAACGTTGACTTTATCTTCAATCACCATCCAGCCATGTTTCATGCCGTTAAGACCCTGGATGTGCGCGACCCGCAGATTGCCATGTATCAAACGCTTTTGGAGCATGGTATTACGGTTTATGCGGCACATACCAACCTTGACAATGCCAATGGCGGGATGAACGATTGGCTGGCGGCCCAATTAGAGCTGACCAACGTTGAGCCGCTGCAGATTACGGGGATTGATCCGATCTCGGGACGCGACTGTGGAATGGGACGGCTGGGCGACTTATTGCAGCCAATGAGTCCAGCGGCGTTTGGTCAATGGTGTCTGGAAAAGTTTCAGCTTAATGGGGCCCGTTTGATCGTTAATCCAGCCGATCAAAAGCAGCTGATCAAGCGAGTGGCGATTTTGGGCGGCTCCGGACAGGATTTTTGGCAGCTGGCGAAAAAGCGCGGGGCTGATGCGTATGTAACTGGAGATGTGAGCTATCACTTTGCTCATGACATGATTGCCAGCCATTTAACGGTGGTTGATGCCGGTCATCATATCGAAGCCGTCTGTCAGGATCAGCTGGCCAGTCTGCTTAAAAAATGGCGCCAGGAAAACGACTGGGATTTTGAGATCATAACCTCTGAGATCAATACGGAGCCGTTTAAGTTTATCGTCAAATAGGCTGACTTTGCCTGCTCTGTTTATTGAAAAAGTGATAAAGTTGACGTATTGGTAGTAATGACTAATTCATAAAGAAAAGGTGATCGATTTGACTGAAGAAAAATATTCTGAACTGCTGCCGCGTTTTTTGAAATACGTTCAAGTTGAAACGCGCTCAGATCCACAATCAGCCACGGTGCCTTCCAGTCCTAAAGAAACGGCCTTTTTAAAACAGCTGGCGCAAGAGCTGCAAGACCTGGGACTGAGCAACGTGCGCATTCATCCGCAAAACTCATATCTGTTGGCAACGATCCCCAGCAATCTTGATCATGACGCGCCGGTTGTTGGCTTGATTGCCCATATTGATACGGCGGACTTTAATGCCGACCATGTCCGGCCGCAGGTGATTGACGATTATGATGGTCAATCTGACATTGCCTTGTCGGACAGCGGCTACCAGCTTTCACCGGCCGAGTTCCCATCATTGAAAAAATATGCGCATCAGACGCTGATTACGACGGATGGCCGCACGCTTTTAGGCGCTGATGACAAATCAGGCGTGGCTGAGATCGTAACGATGGCGTCATATCTGCTGAAGCATCCTGAAATCAAGCATGGCACGATTCAGATCGGTCTGGGGCCGGACGAGGAGATTGGTACTGGTGCCGACCACTTTGACGTTAAGGACTTTGGGGCTGATTTTGCCTATACGGTTGATGGTGGTCCACTGGGAGAGTTAGAGTATGAAACCTTTAACGCTGCTCAAGCCGAGATTACGATTACTGGTAAGGACGTCCACACTGGGGTTGCCAAGGGAACGATGATCAATGCCATTCAAGTCGGCATCGATCTGCACAACCGTCTGCCAGAACACGATCGTGCTGAGGAGACGGCCGGTCGCGAAGGCTTTTACCATCTCTACAAGTTCAACGGCGGCGTTGACCATGCCGAAATGACCTATCTGATTCGGGATCATGATCGCCAAAAATTCGAAGAGCGCAAGCAGAATCTCAAACAGATCGTTGCACAGCTAAACGAACAGCTGGGTGGAGAGCGGATTCAAATGAAGCTTTACGATCAATACTATAATTTAAAGGACGCGCTCAAGGATCACATGGAAGTCGTTGCAATTGCCAAGCAGGCGATGGAGAATCTGGATATTGAGCCAGTGATCTATCCAGTGCGGGGCGGTACGGACGGCTCCACGATCTCTTATCTGGGGCTGCCAACGCCAAACCTGTTTGCGGGTGGCGAGAACATGCACTCGCGCTTTGAGTACGTTTCTTTGTAGACTATGGAAAAAGCCTTGGATGTTTTGCTGGAGATCGTTAAACTGACGGCCCAGTCGTCGATTAAATAGCTTTCGTTGTTTAAGGCATAAAATCCCTGTCGCAGCTGAGTGGCAGGGATTTTTAATTGGAATTGGTTGAAAGCGCTGTGATGATTGATTCATTGGTGATATGCTTTAAGAAACAGCCTGAATTGGAAAGGATGATGAGTCATGCAAACCGTTACGATCAATCAGCGCGTATTACCGGCAGTCGGCCTGGGCACCTGGCACATGGGAGATGATCCTGCTAAGCGTACGATGGAGATTCAAGCGCTGCAGGCAGGCATTAAAGCCGGTGCGCAGGTCATCGATACGGCCGAGATGTATGGCAATGGCAGGGCCGAGCGTCTGGTTGCCGAAGCCATCAAGCCGTTTGATCGGCAAGACCTGTTTATCATTGACAAGGTCCTGCCACAGCACGCGAGCCACGCGCAGCTGGAGCAGAGTCTGGATCGCAGTCTAAGAAACGTTGGCACGGATTATTTTGATTTATATCTTTTGCATTGGCGCGGACAGGTCCCATTGGCTGAAACCGTGGCCGAACTGGAGCGGGTCAAGCAGGCTGGCAAGATTCGAGCCTGGGGCGTCTCTAATTTTGACGTGGCTGATCTAAAAGAGCTGTATGCCCTGCCAAACGGCGATAACTGCGCGGCGAACGAAGATCTTTATAATCTTGATCGGCGGGGGATTGAATATGATCTGCTGGCCTGGCAAAAAGATCAAGGACTGCCGTTGATTGCCTATTCGCCGGTTGCACAAGGCGATACTTTGAGTGGTCGGCTGACTGCTGATCCAACGCTGCAAAAACTGGCTGCTCGGCATCAGGCCACGATTTATCAGATCATGCTGGCCTGGACCATTCGCTGCGGCAATACGCTGACGATTCCTCAGACCGGCAACCCTGAGCATGCCTGGCAGAACGTAGCGGCTGGCGAGCTGGAATTTAGTGACGCGGAGTTGTTGGAGCTGGAACAAGCCTTCCCATCACCGCGCCAAAAACAGCCGCTGGCCACGATTTAGTCACTGCAATTGGAAGCAGCTCAAGAAAAGTTTAGCTGACTTTATACTTTGAAAATGATGTAAAAGGCGTCGCGTCACTAATTAAAACGTGTTACTATGGTTTTAAGGATGGAGCGGTTGAATGAAATCGCTCCTTTTATTATTGGGGGAGTAGTTAATGAAACAAAAAATACTAAAGCTGCTGCTGATGCCGCTGCTGGCACTGGGAATCGGCATCCAGACGCCACTAATGCCGACTGGATCGCATCCGGTGCAGTCAACAGTCGTTAAGGCAGCCAAAAAACATCAGTCGCAGCGCGTAAAAAAACAGGCCGCTGCGTCTTCCAGCCAGTCTGATGAGCAGCTGGCTCAGCTTAACTATCAAGGAACGCAGACCATCAGTGTCAATAATGGTCAGCCGGATTTTACCAGTGAGGATCTGGATACCAGTCATGGCGCCTGGCAGCAATACGGCAATCTGGATCGCTTAAATCGCGCAACGCAAGCCAACGCGCTGCTGAATCGTTCTTTGATGCCCAAAGCCAAGCGCGAGCCGTTAAACGTCACGCCCACTGGCTGGCACAACAAAAAGATCAAGGGCGGCTATCTGTATAACCGCTCGCATCTGATCGGCTATCAGCTGACGGGTCAAAACAACAACTGGAAAAATCTGATTACTGGAACGCGCTCGCTCAATGATCCTGAGATGGTTCGCTATGAAGATGAGGTTGCCGACTATCTGCGGACGCATCCTAACGACTATGTCCGCTATCAGGTGACGCCGATTTTTCGGGGCGATGAGCTGCTGGCGCGGGGCGTGCACATGCAGGCTCAGTCAGTCAACAGTCAGGCCATCAAGTTCAACGTCTATATCTTTAACGTGCAGGATGGCGTAACGCTCAACTATGCTGATGGGACCAGTACGGTTGACAATAGTGCCCAGAACGTCAGCTCAACGCCGGCCGTTTCTAAAACTGCAAACAGTCAAGCACCCAGCCAAGGCAATAATGACCAGACCACCGTCTATGTCACGCCTAATGGCACCAAATATCATCTGAACCGCAACTGCCGCGCCCTGGCCCGTTCCAAAACCGTTGATTCAATGACGCAGGGACAGGCAATTGCTGATGGCTATACGCTTTGCGGCTTTGAGCGCTAAGCAGAAAACAAAAAGAGCACTGAAGACTTTCAGTGCTCTTTTTATAATTGCTGAGTAAAATTATTTAGCAGCCTTTTCTGGGTTAGCCTGCTTTGAAATCAGGGAAATGCAGTTGGTTGCCAATAATGCTACAACAACGGCAACAATACCAGTAGTTACGTAATTAACCGTGCAGCTTTCCAGTTGACCGGCAATGTAGCCCAAAACGTCACCCAGAATAAAGCTCCAGATAATGATCATAATTTCTTTGCCAATTGTACGCATTTTAGTTCACCCCTTAGTTGGATACAAAACTATTCTAACATAAAAAATCTGACTTGAGTATTGATAATCTAAGGCATTATTAAGCAACTGACTCAGGTGCCAAGATGCCTGGTAAGAAAAGAAAAAGCGTTCCCAGGTCGGTTCACTGACTCATGGTTCCAGGACTGACTGAGCTTGCGGAATTCAGATCAGATTTGGCGGAACGCTTTTAAGCCGAATAAATCCATAAAATGGCGCTTTGAATGTGAAAATGATGTTATAATTCCAATAATTTTCTAATTAAGGGAGGAAGAAACTATGTCAGCATCGCTCGGTGACTCGCAGCTGCTGTTAGAGACTATCGATGATCAACAGCTGTTCGTTCGCCAAAACCTACCCGTGGCGCCGGCTGCCGTATTGGTTATCGTTCATGGCCTGGGGGGGCATCAAGGTCGTTATGACTATATGACCAATTATTTCGTTCGTCACCATGTTGCCGTCTATCGCTATGATCATCGTGGTCACGGTCAGACACCTGGACCACATGGCGTTTATGGCGATTTCAATCATTTTCCTGATGATCTTAAAACCGTCGTTGACTGGGCCAAGAAAAACACGCCTCATCTGCCGATCTTTGTGGTTGGACACAGTCTGGGCGGCGGTACGGCGATGGCATTTGGCGCCAAATATCCCCAGACGGTCAATGGCATTATTTCGGTAGGAGCCTTGACGCGCTATCACCATCAGATTTTTGGTCCGGTTCGTCATTTTGGCGATGATGAAACGATCAGTGGCAGCTTTGGTGATCGCAGCAACAGCAGTGCCTGGATGCGGCAAGACTATCAAGACGATCCATTGAACCTGACTGAGATTAAAGGCTCGCTGCTGAATGCGGCGATGGATCTGGTGACTTTTAATCGAACACATGCGGCCGATTTTGTCGATCCGGTCTTGATTCTGCATGGTGCCGAAGATGGCGTTGTCAGCGTCACGGATTCAATGGACAGCTACCGTGAGATTTCGTCGCGCGACAAAGAGCTTCACATCTATCCATTTTTAAGACATCAGGTATTAAATGAGCCATCGCGGCGGCTGGCAGTTTATCAAGAAATTTTGGACTGGATGAAAAAACATGGCTAAATCAATGAAAAGTCAGCTGATTGGATACACACCAGTCAACTGGCTTTTTATTAACGCTGCAGCGCGCTTTTCGGCATTGGCTTCTGCTATAATTTTTAAGGAAAGGATGGATGCCAAATGGAAATTGTGCCGCTCAACGTGATCAGCACATACAGTCTCCTGCAGAGTCCGCTGCGCCCGACTGAATTGGTTCAAGGAGCCAAAAGCAGGGGCTATCGGGCGGTTGCCTTGGCGGACTGGAACGTGATGTATGGGGCAATTGATTTTTATAATGCTGCCAAAGCGGCGGGCATTAAGCCTTTGCTGGGGTTGCGGCTGCATTTGAAAACCATGGCAATGACCACGCAGGGCTTGGAAGTTTTGTTTTTGGCCCGTACGCAGGCTGGCTACGTTAACCTGATGCAGCTGTCGACTTTAAAGCAGACACAAGCACAGGGACGTTTTTTGACGCAGCAGGAGATCGAGCCGTTTTTAATGGACCTGGATCTGATTTTGCCTGCTCAGCCGCTGACGCTTGATCAAACGATGATTGACCAATGGCTGCCGGCACTGATTGAGAAGACGGCAGGACATTGCTGGCTGGGGGTTGATCTGGAGCTTGATGCCATTCAGCGCGAACAGATCAGACAAACGGCGCGACAATATGCCGTTTCACTGGTAGCAGCCCCTAAAATCGAGTATCTGGAAAATGATGATGCCTTTGCGACCGATGTTTTAAGACATATTAATGAGGGTGCCAAAATGACCAACCCGTTTTTCCAGGCTCAGAATACGATCAGTCACGCCTTGCCAACCAGAGAACAGCTGCAGCAGGCCTTTTTGGATTCTGAATTTGAAGGTGCGGCTGCTCAGACAGCAATCATCGCGCAGGAATGCAATGTTGAGATCAGGTTTCAAACGCCTATCCTGCCTAAGTTTCCTACGCCAAACCAGCAAAGCGCGGCCGATTATCTAAAGCAGCTTTGTTTGGCAGGTCTGAAAAAGCGTCCATTGGCAGCTGGTTATTCGCCAACCGATTATGAGAAGCGCCTGCAGCGTGAACTGACCACGATTCATGAAATGGGCTTTGATGATTATTTTCTGATTGTCTGGGACGTTATGCGCTTTGCCCACCAAAAAAAGCTGGCGACTGACCCAGGGCGTGGGTCGGCAGCTGGTTCGCTAGTGGCCTACGTGCTGGAGATTACTGAAGTCGATCCCCTAAAATACCAGCTGCTTTTCGAACGGTTCTTAAATCCAGAACGAGCTCAGATGCCGGATATCGACTTGGACCTGCCAGATAATCGGCGTGATGAGGTTTTGCAATACGTTCATCAAAAGTATGGTCATGCCAGAGTTGCTCAGATCATTACTTTTGGGACGTTTGGTGCTAAGCAGGCCGTCAGAGACGTGGGCCGCGTTTTCGGTATGCCGGTCTATGCCATCGATGAATTAGCCAGAGCGATTCCCAACCTGCCTAAGATTACGCTGCAGCAGGCATTGAACGAATCACGGGCTCTTAATAATCTGCTCAGTGATTCTGCGCAGAATGCACTTTTGATGAAGACGGCACTCCGCATTGAGGGACTACCCAGACACTACTCGACGCATGCGGCTGGAGTCGTCTTGTCGCAAGCACCATTGAATCAGCTGGTTCCGCTGCAAAACGGCAGCGATGGCCTCTTAATGACGCAGTTTCCTAAAGACACGGTTGAGGCACTGGGACTTTTGAAGATGGATTTCTTGGGCCTGCGCAATCTGTCAATCATGGATTCAGCCCTGCAGCTGATTGAAAAAAGCCAGCCTGACTTTGACCTGCATCAGATCAATCTCAACGATCCGCTGACTTTAAAGCTGTTTCAAAAAGGAGCAACGGGAGGGATCTTTCAGTTTGAGTCAAGTGGGATTCGTCAGGTCTTGATTCGGCTGCATCCAGAAAACTTTGAGATGATCGTAGCAGTCAATGCCTTATATCGGCCCGGTCCAATGGATAACATTGCCCATTTTATTGCGCGGAAAGAAGGGCGTGAAAAGGTCACTTTGCCTGATCCTTCATTGGCATCGATTCTGGCACCGACTTATGGCATTCTAGTGTATCAAGAACAGGTAATGCAGCTGGCCGCTAAAATGGCGGGTTTCACTTTAGGACAGGCCGATCTGCTGCGCCGTGCCATGAGTAAGAAAAAAGCCGATGTGATGGAACGGATGCGGGGACGCTTTATTAACGGAGCAGTTGCCAATGGTTATTCCAGACCGGTTGCTGAACAGGTTTTTGAATATATTGATCGGTTTGCCAATTACGGTTTCAACCGTTCACATGCCGTGGCCTACTCAATGATGGCTTTTGAAATGGCCTATCTTAAATGTCACTTTGCGCCGGCTTTTTTTGCCGCGCTTTTGAATGCTCACGCGGGATCAGAAAAGATGCGGGCCTATTTTGAGGATGCCAAATCATTTGGCGTTGTCATTGCCGGCCCCAGCATCAATTTTAGTCAGGCTGATTTTAGTCTGTACCAAGGACGCGTCTTGTTTGGTCTGTCCATGATCAAGGGCGTGCGTCGTGATCTGATCAGCGAGATTCTCCTAAAAAGAAAGGATGGCCAGTTTGCCAGCCTGGCTGATTTTATCGGCCGCATTGACGTCAGATTTAGAAAGCCTGAGCTGATTGCACCGCTGATCTATGCCGGTGCGTTTGATCGTTTGGGCAGCAATCGTGCTGAAATGATTGATGCTTTGGCTGATTTAATTGAAGGTGCCGAGTTCAACCAGGCGCTTTTAGGCAGCGACACCTTTCAAACGATGATTCCGGCTCGTCCTGAGTATCCGTTGGCCCAGCGACTGGAAAAAGAGCATGAGTATCTGGGCGTGTATCTGTCAGGACACCCGGTCAGTCAATATCGATCATTGGCTGGTCAGCTGCACGCGGTTACGGTCGCCCAGCTAAAAGAAGGGATGAACGCGACCCTGATTCTCTACGTCAGCCACGTTAAAACGATCAATACCAAAAAAACGCGTCAGCCGATGGCATTCGTCAGTGCCTCAGATGAAACGGGCAGCATTGAGGTAACGGTTTTTCCCAAACAGTTTCAGCGTTACCAAGAACTGATCGCTGCACGTAATGTTTTGATTATCAGCGGCCGAGTGGAAAATCGTAATGGCAGTCTGCAGCTGCTGGCCAGTCACATTCAGCTGGCCTCTTCTGCTGGTGAGCGTGGATCGGCGCCAGCTAAGACGCGCTGGTTTTTGCAGCTGAGAAAGAATGCGCTGACGCCGCGCTTGACCGCCCAGCTGCAGGAATTTATCAGCAGTCACCATGGCAACGTGCCGGTGATGGTCTACTATCCCGAAACGCGGCAGACGCGTCTGCTTCCGCGCAGTCAGTGGCTCAGTGGGGATGAGGCGACTAAAAAAGGGCTGATTGATCTTTTGGGAGTCAGCAACGTGGTCTATCAATCCACGTCGTAAAACGGTTTGTCGCCAGCGTCAAAAATAATTGAATTGTTAGCGCTTTCTTGATGTAATTAGTAAAGACAACGAATTTAAAAAGTGCTATGATAAGTGTTGTGCAAATGAGGTGCGCAATGGCGCAGTTTCTGCATTAATGCAAAGGAGAGATGTCACTTATGAAGAAAACCAAGATTGTAAGTACCCTTGGTCCTGCAAGTACTGATGTTGACACGATTGTAAAGCTGATCAATGCTGGTGCCAACATTTTCCGTTTCAACTTCTCACACGGTGATCACCCAGAACACCTGGGCCGGATGAACAATGTTAAGAAGGCTCAAGAAATCACCGGTAAGCACGTTGGTCTGATGTTGGACACTAAGGGTGCTGAAATTCGTACTACTGTTGAAAAAGACGGTAAGATCGAATTCAATGCTGGTGACAAGGTTCGGATCTCAATGGACGACTCTATTGAAGGTACGCACGAAAAGATTGCTGTTACCTACCCAGGTCTGTACGACGACGTTCACGTTGGCGGCCACGTTCTGTTTGATGACGGTCTGATCGACATGATCATCGACGAAAAGGACGAAGCCAACCATGAACTGGTCTGCACGGTTCAAAACCATGGTCTGCTGGGTTCACGCAAGGGTGTCAACGCACCTGGCGTTTCCATCAACCTGCCAGGTATCACGGAAAAGGACTCCAGCGACATTCGCTTTGGTCTGGAACAAGGTATCAACTACATTGCCGCTTCTTTCGTTCGTAAGCCAGAAGATATCGAAGACATTCGTGCACTGCTGAAGGAAAAGAACATGGAAGACGTTCAAATCTTCCCTAAGATCGAATCTCAAGAAGGTATCGACAACTTCGAAGCAATCATGGCAGTTGCTGATGGTCTGATGGTTCCACGTGGTGACATGGGTGTTGAAATCCCAGCTGAAAACGTGCCATTGGTACAAAAGAAGATGATTCGCCGCTGCAACGAAATGGGCAAGCCAGTTATCACGGCTACCCAAATGCTGGACTCCATGGAAGAAAACCCACGTCCAACGCGTGCCGAAGTTTCTGACGTTGCCAACGCTGTCTTTGATGGTACTGATGCAACGATGCTGTCTGGTGAAAGTGCCAACGGTGACTGGCCAGTAGAAGCCGTTTCTACGATGGCTCGCATCGATGTTAAGGCTGAAAACAACCTGGACCTGTTCGGTACGGAAACGTTCAACTTTGACAAGAGCGACGTTACGGAAACGATTGGTTCTGCAGTTGCTCAAGCCGCTAAGGACCTTGACATCAAGGTTATCGTAGCCGCTACTTCTTCAGGCTACACGGCCCGCATGATTTCCAAGTACCGTCCAAACGCCGACATTCTGGCTTTGACGTTTGATGAACGGACTGAACGCGGTCTGATGGTTAACTGGGGTGTTCAACCATACGTTGTTGACAAGCCAGCTGACACTGATGAAATGTTTGCTCTGGCTGCTAAGAAGGCAGTTGAACTTGGTTTTGCCAAGTCGGGCGACAAGATCATCGTGGTTGCCGGTGTTCCTATGGGCACGCCAGGTGCAACCAACCTGATGCGGGTTGAAACGATCAAGTAGTCTTGATTATTTCATCCAAAAAAACCGTCTGTCATTAGACAGGCGGTTTTTTTACTCCTTTGCTTTTATTTTGTTCTAATATTATGTAAAATAAGCTAGATACCCAACTGAGAAAATTAAGGATGATAAAATGATAAATTCAGTACTTGGCAAAGTCGTCGATGCCGTAATGATTGACGAAAACGACCATGATTATTTCGTACAGCCTGCGCGTAACGGTCAAACCTATCGCCTGCCAAAGGATGAAAGTCCCCAGGCCCTGCATATTGGCGGTTCCGTTCGTGGCTTTGTCTATGAAAATGAAAATCACCAGCTGCAGATGACCTGCCAGCATATTCCAACGATTCAAGTCGACCATTATGATTTTGGGACGGTTGTCGGTGTTCGCCGCGACTTAGGCGTTTTTGTCGATATTGGTCTGCCCAATAAAGATATCGTCGTGTCACTGGATGATCTGCCAAGTCTCAAGCATCTATGGCCGCAAAAAGGCGACCGCTTGATGATGGCGCTTAAGGTTGACGAAAAAAATCGAATCTGGGGCCAGCTGGCAGATGAAGGCGTTTTCGAAGCCATTGCCAACCGTCCGGATCCTCGGATGAAAAACAAGGACGTTAAGGCAACTGTCTACCGCTTGAAGATGGCGGGGACGTTTGCTATTACCGATGACTATTGCCTGGGCTTTATTCACCCAAGCGAGCGGGATCAAGAACCGCGGCTGGGTCAGCAGGTCTCGGCACGAGTAATCGGTCTATCTAGTCATGGCAGTCTTAACCTTTCACTAAAGCCGCGTGCCTACCAGGCAATTGGCGAAGATGCCCAGATGCTTTTGGAAATGCTGCGCCGGACGCCAGACCACACGCTGCCATTTACCGACAAGAGCGATCCTGAGGCAATTCGTCAAGAGTTTGGCATCAGCAAGGGCCAGTTCAAGCGTGCGGTCGGCCATCTGTTGAAAGCTCGGCTGGTCAGCATGGTCAATGGCAAGCTGATATTAATCAAGGATCCAGATGATGAATAATGAATAAAGCACCGCTGCAGCAAGCTGCTGCTGAATATATCGAACAGCTGCGTATTGAACGGCGACTGGCCCAAAACACCATTGCCAGCTATCAGCGGGATCTTCAGGATGCCATCCGCTATCTGCGAGATGAGCATGCAGATTGGCAGGAAGTTGATCAAACCGCGATTTTGGCTTTTTTGGATCAACTAAAAAAACAAGGCGTGGCTCAAGAAACTATTAATCGTCATATCGTTAGTCTGCGTCAGCTTTATAAGTTTTTACGTCAGACGGGTCAGGTCGACAGTAATCCGTTGGCACAGCTGACGACTGCGGCAGCTCCGGCTAAGCCAACGCCGGTTTTATCTGCTGCTCAGGCTGCCAGTCTTTTAAGCATCCCCAATGTCAAAAATCGGACTGGACTGCGTGATCGGGCAATCTTTGAGCTATTGTACGCAACCGGAATGCGCGTCAATGAGCTGCTGAGTTTAAAAATGGCTGACATTGATCTTAATGCTCAGCTGGTCATGCCGCATGATCGCGCTGGACGCAGGCGAGTCGTGCCAATCAGTGATACCTGCGGCAATTGGCTGAAGCGTTATGTAAGCGAGGCACGGCTGGAATTGATACGTGATGATACCGATGTCTTCTTTTTGAATAATCGTGGCCGAGCATTGACGCGGCAGGCAATCTGGCAAAAACTGCGGGCGGCTGGCAGTCAGGCGGGGATTGACTTAGACGTGACGCCAGATGTCTTGCGGGCTACGTTTGCCCATGAGATGCTGGCCAATGGTGCCGACCTAAGAGCCGTACGAGTGATGCTTGGTCATCAGTCGCTAAATACGACGGAACGCTATGCACCAGCTGCCGATATTCATTTGGCTGCCCAATACCGTCAGTATCATCCGCGATCAGCTGACAAGGAGGAATAGATGATGCTGGTACCGTATCGTAAAGATTATCGTAAAATCATTCTGGGTATTCTGTCATTTATTCCAGGACTGCATGACTATGACCGCGTGGCTGAAGAAGTCGACTGGTCGTTAGGCGTTGGTAATCCGATTTATCTATGGCAAAATGATGAGAATGGCGATTTTAGCGGCGCGGCGATTGTTGAATTAGGGCCAGAGTATGTCTTGATTCGGCGGATTTCTTTCCTGCCAAGTGAGCGTTCTGGCAAAAACGTTTATGCTTTTTTGACGGCCCTACATCAGAAATATGCCAATCGTCGCTTGATGGGAACCATGGCAACGCAGCCTTTGATTACGAACTGGGAGAAGATGCATGAAAAACAATGAAAATCAGCTGCTGCAGCATCCTTATCAGCCCAATATCAAACTGGCTGACTTTGAAGGCCCGCTGGATCTGCTGCTGCACTTGATTCGGCAGTCGGAGATGGATGTTTATGATATTCCGATTGCTGAGATCACAGGCCAATACATGCAGTATCTGCGGCAGATGCAGCGCCATCAGCTGGAAGTTGCAGGGGAATATTTCGTCATGGCGGCAACTTTGATGGCCATCAAGAGTCAGATGCTTTTGCCCAAATCACCGGTGTCAGAAGATGAGGAACCGATTGAAGAAGATCCGCGTGAGGAACTGGTTGAGCAGCTGCTGGAATATCAGCGCTATAAGCAGGCGGCAGAAAAGCTTAAGGATAAAGAAGCCTTTCGTCAAAAAGAGTTTACGCGCACGGCAATGGCGGTCCCGTCAGAATTCATCCATCCGCATACGGCGCCAGGAACGACGATTGAACAGCTTAAGGAAGCCTTTGAGCAGGTTCTAAAAAAACATCAGTCGCTTGAACCAGAGACGGCTACCGTTGCACCGGAAAAAACCACCGTTGAGCAACGAATTCGCTTTGTCATGCAGCGTGTCAGCCAAGGGGCAGTTGCTTTTGAAGAGCTGTTTGCCGACTTAAAGACGCGTGATAATCTGGTAACGACTTTTCTGGCAGTCTTGGAACTGGCCAAGCATCGTCGCATCGTCTTGCATCAGGCAGCGCGTTTTGCTCCATTGATTCTGACGCCAGGAAAACTAAGTGAGGAAGATTAAGCTTGAATCCATTAGCTGAAATTGAAGGGCTGCTGTTTATCAGTGGCGATGAAGGAATCTCACTGGGCGATCTGGCCAAGGTAACGGGATATCTAAAACCCGCGATTTTGGAAATGATCGCTCAGCTCAAAGAAAAATATCAACAAGACGAAAACTGTGCCTTGACGCTTTTGGACAGCGACTCGGTTTATCGTTTGGCAACCAAGGCCCAGCTTGCAGACGTCATGCAGCATTATTTTGAGGAACCGCTGACGACGCCATTGACGCAGACGCTGTTAGAGGTCCTGGCCATTGTTGCCTATAAGCAGCCATTGACGCGGCTTGAGATTGACGAGATCCGTGGCGTGCAGAGCTCTGGTTCGCTGCAGAAACTGACGGCTCGCGGCTTGGTTGAGACGCATGGTCGGCTGGCAGTTCCGGGACGACCGTTTTTATATGTTACGACGCCGGCCTTTTTGGACTACTTTGGGCTGACGACTTTAGACGAGCTGCCAGAACTTGATAAGAATCTACAGCCAGAAGATCTGGATGGTGATATCTTTTTAAGAGCTCTGCAGTCACGACAAATGAGAAAGGAATCGTTAGAAAATGAAGATGGAAAGACTCCAAAAAGCAATGGCTGAAGCTGGGGTAGCCAGTCGGCGGGCTTCGGAAAAACTGATCGTCGAAGGTCACGTCAAGGTCAACGGCAAGCTGGTCACCGAACTGGGCACTAAGGTCAGCTCCAGTGATCAGGTAACGGTTGATGGGGTACCGTTGGAGCGCGAGCAGCCGGAATATTATCTGCTTAACAAGCCCCGCGGCGTAATCACGTCGGCCCATGATGAGCGCGGCCGCAAGACGGTGGTCGATATCTTAAAAGAAGGTGGCGTAACTGCACGCATCTATCCGGTTGGCCGCTTGGACTATGATACGACCGGTGTTTTGCTTTTAACCAATGATGGTGCCTTGGCAAACAAGCTGATGCATCCCAGCTTCGAGATTGAGAAAACGTACGTTGCCAAGGTCAAGGGCTTGATTTCCAACCACGATCTGGAACAGCTGCGTCATGGCGTTGTGATTGACGGTAAAAGGACCAAGGAAGCCAAGCCCAAGCTTTTGAGCGTTGACAAGCAGCATCGCGTCTCAATCGTGCGCCTGACGATTCATGAAGGTCGTTATCATCAAGTCAAAAAGATGTTCAAGGCAGTTGGTCATCCAGTTGAAAAACTTACGCGAGAAAGCGATGGCATTCTAAATCTTAAGGGGCTGCCTGGCGGTCAGTGGCGTGAGCTGAAAATGGATGAGATCAATGCCTTAAAAAAACTGTAAACTTTTGATTGAAGACGCGGAATGATTATGCTATAGTTTAGTCGATCATGAAATTAATTTAATCATAGGTTTATCTTCAAGGCAGGGTGCGATTCCCGACCGGCGGTAAAAGCCCGCAACCCGATGACGTCCTTCGTTATCGGTGGAACCTGGCGCAATTCCAGGTGCCGACAGTACAGTCTGGTATATAGAAGATTTTCGCTCAAACGAAAGCAATGTTTGCCGCAGATGAACCGTTTTCATCTGCGGCTTTTTTGTTGGGCGATCAGCCCCGGAGATGACCTTCAATTATTAGGAGGTTTTAATCATGACAGTTTCTAGCATTCGTATTCAGCGCCTGGCCGGGATTGCCTGCTTGAGCGCATTGGCATTTGTTTTGATGATGCTGGAGTTTCCAATTATTCCAGTTGCCGCATACCTAAAGCTGGACTTTTCTGACGTGCCAGTATTATTGGGAACGCTGATCTATGGACCGGTCAGCGGCATCATTATTGCAGCCGTTAAGTGCTTGATCCATGCCTTGGTCTATGGCTTTTCAATTGGCGAGCTTTTGGGCGTGGGCAGCGACTTTATTTCATCTTTGGCGCTGCTGCTGCCATTTGCATGGGCGGCCAAGAGAACGTCGCTTAAGCCGGCACAGCGCTATTTACTGGGAACCGGCGCGGGAATGCTGGCCTTGACGGTGATTATGTCGCTTTTGAACTTGTGGGTCTTGACGCCGCTTTATATGAAAATCTGGGGCTGGAAGCCAACGATGCCGATTGCTTCCTTGGTGGCAATCGGGGTCGTCCCATTCAATATTATCAAGGGTCTGTTGGTTGGCGGGGTCTCCTCGCTGTTGGCAATGCGGCTTGCCAATTGGCTGGCTAAGCATCAAATGTAAGATTGATCAATAAAACGACTGTTAATGATGATCCGCGAACTGATTGCAATTGGCTTGCGGGGATCGATCAGCTGCAGTCGTTTTTTATTTTGGTGAAATTTCGTATAATTTACATATAGTATTTCAAGGGGGTGAAAAATTGAAGAGCTATTTTATTGAGATGTTGACCGATCAGCCCAGGAGAACGGCGGTTTTGCGCAATACCGTCAAAAACAAGCGCACCGTTGCAACTTTGTTTTGGGCTCGCGAATATGGCGTCTTAAAGTGGCTGGGGTCCAATCCAAGACTCACGGTCAACGAATTTGAGCAATGGCTCGTTCAAACGCGACAGGCTGGCCTGATCAAAATGAATGATCAGACGGCATGGCTTACTCCCAGCGGCATTGCTGAAAAAGAAAAATTTTTAAAAACGCATTATCAGCCGCGGTTTGGAAACTGGTCTTGGCTGGCGCGGCCTGATCAGCTGGCGCCACGCGTCTTGCTGGCAACACAGGCGGTCAGTCAGTATGCCTACCGACAAAGGCATTACGTTCCCTTGAATCTGGCCCCGGCTGAGTTATATTTTGTCCGTCAATGGTTTTATGGAAATCGAAATCGGATCGTTGACGACTGGGCAGCAGAACTGCAGCAGGCCGCCGCTGCGCTGGCTAAAATGGATGAAAGACTGGCCAAGCTGCTGGTGTTTTCTTTGCCCGGCTATCAAACGACCGGCTGGACGATTGATCAGGCAGCACAGGCTTTAAAAATCTCAGTCGATGAAGTCATGATCATGGAGCGGGATGTATGGCTGGGAATCGGCTATCTGGCAGCCAGTCAGCCAGCAGGTTTGTTAAGAAGTCTGCTGTACGATCATCTGCATGATACGCCGCTCAATCACAGTGCCACGATTACTCTAAGAATGTTTGAACAGGGGCTTTCGCTTGAACAGATCAGTCAAAGAAGGCGTTTGAAGCTGGGGACCATTCGTGAACATATTCTGGAAGCAGCAATCTTTATGCCAGAGGCGCTGCCGCTTGACCGCCTGCTGACTCCAGCACAAATTGACCGGCTGGCCGCGCAGTATCATGGCAAACCAGCTACCTGGGAATTTCTGCCGCCGATCCTCGAGCCGCAATCACCAGCCGACAAATTGCAAAATGAACAGAGCTTCTTTGAATACCGGCTCTTTCAGATTATTAAGGGAGGTGAGCACAATGGATGAGCAGCGGCTGTATCAAACACTGAAGCAGCAGTTTGGCTTTGATGAATTTCGGCCAGGCCAAAAGGAAACGATTCAAGCCGTCTTGAATCAAAATGACGTCTTGGCGGTTCTGCCAACGGGGGCCGGCAAGACGCTGCTGTATCAGCTGCCAGCCTATCTGATGCCGGGCAGCGTCTTGATCGTTTCGCCACTGATCTCTTTAATGCAGGATCAAGTCGACCGCCTGCGTCAGCATGGTGAGCGCCAAGTCGTGATGTTGAACGCTACTTTAACGGGCCGCTCGCGTCAGCAGGTCTTAAACCGGCTGGCGGCTTATCGCTTTATCTTCGCCTCGCCGGAAATCCTGGCTCAGCCTTCAATCAAGCATGCATTAAGAAAGTGTCGGATCAGTCTGTTGGTAATTGATGAAGCACATTGCATCTCGCAGTGGGGTCCTGATTTTCGTCCCGAGTATCTGCTGCTAAAAGAAGTCAAAAATGATTTGAGGCGGCCGCCGATCCTGTTATTGACAGCCACTGCCACGCCGCGGGTTCAAAATGATATTCTCCAAAAAATGGGGCTTGATGAAAAAAACGTCAGGCGGGTGATTCGTTCGGTCAACCGTCCCAATATCTTTTTGGCAGTCGATCAGGTTGAAAATGATCAGCAAAAGCGGCAGCGGCTGGCTAAATGGCTGCATGAGCTGGGTGGCAGCGGGATTATATATTTTTCCAGCCGCAAGCTGGCCAATGAGCTGGCAGACTGGCTGGGTGAAATGACTGGACTTGAGGTTGCGGCATATCACGCTGGAATCTCGGCAATTGATCGCTTTCGCATTCAGCAGCAGTTCATGCAGGGACAATTGCAGGTCGTTTGTGCTACCAGTGCTTTTGGCATGGGCATTGATAAAGACGATATTCGCTATGTGATTCACTATCATCTGCCTGGCAGTCTGGAAAGCTACGTACAAGAGATCGGACGGGCGGGTCGCAATCAAAAACCAGCCCTCGCGCTGTTGATGTATTCGCCAGGTGATGAGCAGATTCAAAGACAGCTCAGTCAGATTGAACTGCCAAGCCAAGCAGTCGTGGAAAAAATCCAGCAAAAAAAGCTGCCGGGAAATGCGCTGGGGCCGCAAGCCGAATTGATTGAGTTCTATCTTAGCCATGGCTGGGACTATGCACGATTAACCGCGATGCTCAAAAAAAGAGGCCACCTGGTCAATCAGCAGCTGGCAGCCATGCTGAGCTACGTTAGTGAAAAAAAGTGCCGTCGTGCCAATATCATGCGTTATTTTGGCGAACCGCCAGCTGATTGTCCCAACTGCTGTGATTGTCATCAAAACGACTGGCAGCTGAATGATCTTAAGCTGCCGGCCGCGGTGGATCCGGTCGTCAGCGATCAGCTGGATTGGCAAAAGCGGCTGCAGTTTCTGTTTGCTAAGGAATCGAAAACTGGCTAGACAGGCATGGCTTTTTTGCGCTACAATCGATTCAATCACTGAAATATAAAGGAGCGTTCGTTAATGAGTGAACGACGTGAAGACCATCGCCAAGAGGCCGGCAAACTTTGGGACAAGACCTTTGAAGACAATCAAGATCTTGATGATTCCGGTCACCTGTCGCGAACGGCCCATCGCAAACAAAGCTCGCATAATTCACGCATCACGACGATACTGATCGTCTTGATCGTGATTTTAGCAGCAACCCCAATTATTTATTGGGTTCATCATGAGCAGTCATTCAATCATCCGCAGCAGACGGAAAAGGTTGCTCAGTCTGTATCGAGCAAGGCAAAAAAAGCATCCAGCCACGCGAAGTCTAAAACCAAGTCCAAGTCAAGCGCTGCTGAGACTGCCAAAACCAAGACGGCTAAAGCCAAAAGCAGCAGTCAAGCGGATTCAACCAGCATTACCAGTGCCCAGAGCAGCTCATCTTCAAGTGCGGCTGCCAGTACCTCATCAACCAGTGAGAGTGGTGCAAAGTATACGACGGTTGGCTCAGGACAGGGCATCTATCGCGTGGCAACCAATAATGGGCTGACAGTTGCGGAGCTGGCCAGCCTTAACAACATATCACCCAATACGCCGCTGTATCCAGGTCAGCGACTGCGGGTCAAATAAGGGGAGAATTTGAAAACTTATGGAAAAAGGATTGCAAGTGGCCATTGATGGTCCAGCCTCATCAGGAAAAAGCACGGTCGCAAAAATTATTGCCAAGCGGTTTGGCTACGTCTACTGCGATACCGGTGCCATGTATCGTTCGGTAACGTGGGCAGCATTGGAAAATGGAATTGACGTCAGCGATACCAAGCAGGTAATCGATCTGGCCCGCCGAATCAAGATCACGTTTGAGCCCGGTCAGCCTGATCAGCGTGTTTTCGTTGATGGTCATGAGGTCACTAAAGATATTCGAACAGAAAAGATCGCGGCCAACGTTTCAGCGGTTGCCGCCATTCCAGAAGTCCGCGCTCAAATGGTTGAACAGCAGCGGCAGATTGCTCAGGCTGGCGGGATCGTGATGGATGGTCGCGATATTGGCACGACGGTTTTGCCAGACGCTCAGGTCAAGGTGTTTTTGGTTGCCAGTGCTCATGAGCGAGCCCGGCGTCGCTATGAGGAAAATCTGCAAAAAGGTCTGGCAACGCAATCACTGGACGAGCTGGAAGCAGCCATCAAACTGCGTGATCAAAAAGATTCAACGCGCAAGGTCTCGCCACTGACCCAGGCTAAAGATGCGATTTTAATTGATACGACGAGCTTAACGATTGATCAGGTAGTTGATGAAATTAGCGCACTGATTAAAAAAAATCAGGACAATTAATTCTAAACACTGGTAAACTTGGTTCAACTCTAGTAAAATAGTGGCTAGAGTTGATTGTTGCAAGGAGGATTTTTTTTAATGGCTGAAAACGAAAACAAAGACGCGATGTTAGAAGCGCTCGACAGCATCAAAGAAGTTAAGGTTGGCGATGTTGTTAAGGGCAAGGTACTGCAAATTGATGATCGTCAAGCGATCGTTGGTATTGAAGACTCAGGTGTTGAAGGGGTTGTCCCGGCTAACCAACTGTCTTCCAAGCCCGTTGAAGACATCAACACGGTTGTGAAGGTCGGCGACGAACTGGACCTGGTTGTCATCTCCAAGATTGGCAGCGACAAGGAAAACGGCAGCTACCTGCTTTCACACCGGCGCTTGGAAGCCATGAAGGTATGGGACGATCTGGAAAAGAAATTCGAAGCTGGTGAAACGATCACGGCTAAGGTTACCCAAGCTGTTAAGGGTGGTCTGGTTGTAGATGCTGGCGTTCGTGGTTTCGTACCTGCCTCAATGATTACTGACCACTACGTTGAAGACTTGAACCAATTCAAGGGTCAAGAACTTGAATTCAAGATTGTTGAAATTGAACCAAGCGACAACCGCCTGATCCTTTCTCACAAGGAAATCGTTCAAGCTCAACACGAAGAAGCTGCTAAGAAGGTCTTCTCTGAACTGCAACCTGGCGACGTTGTCGAAGGTAAGGTAGCTCGGATGACTAACTTTGGTGCCTTCATCGACCTTGGCGGCGTAGACGGTCTGGTTCACGTTTCCGAAATTTCCTACGACCACGTTGACAAGCCATCTGACGTACTGGAAGTTGGCCAAGACGTTAAGGTTAAGGTTCTGAGCGTTGACCCAGAACGCGAACGGATTTCTCTGTCCATCAAGCAAACGCTGCCTGGACCATGGGATGACATTCAAGACAAGGCTCCAGTTGGTGCTGTCTTGACTGGTACTGTTAAGCGCCTGACCAGCTTTGGTGCTTTTGTTGAAGTATTCCCTGGCGTTGAAGGTTTGGTACACATTTCCCAAATCTCCCACAAGCACATCGCTACGCCAGCTGATGTTCTGAAGCCAGGTGAAGAAGTCAAGGTTAAGGTTCTGAACGTTGACCCTGAACACCAACGTCTTGGCTTGTCCATCAAGGCATTGGAAGAAAAGCCAGCTGGTTCTGACAACAACGAAGGCCACCGTGGCGGCAACCGTCGTCC
This sequence comes from Limosilactobacillus mucosae, assembly GCF_013423865.1. NCBI lineage: Bacteria > Bacillati > Bacillota > Bacilli > Lactobacillales > Lactobacillaceae > Limosilactobacillus > Limosilactobacillus mucosae. The sequence goes on from NZ_CP058954.1 coordinate 838,649, forward strand.
TCGTCGTCGTAACAACGACTACAAGGCCAACATGCCAGAAGAAGAAAACGGCTTTACGCTGGGCGATCTGATCGGTGATGAACTGAAGAACGCTCGCAAGTAATTTAACATTGCGTTAAGAGCAAAGCTGGGATTTTTCCCAGCTTTGTTTTTTCATCAAGACTTTTTAGGCGCAAGTCGGAAAGTTTTATTTAAGAACAGATTAAATCTAATTAGAAAGAAGGTGCCGCTTTATGGCAAATCCAATCGTTGCCATCGTTGGACGCCCCAATGTTGGCAAGTCCACGCTGTTCAACCGGGTTGCCGGCGAACGAATCTCAATTGTTGAAGATACGCCAGGCGTTACGCGTGACCGTATCTATGCCCACGGCGAATGGCTGGGCAAGCATTTTAGCTTGATTGATACTGGTGGGATTGAAATGTCTGATCAGCCATTGTCAACTCAGATTCGCGAACAGGCTGAAGTAGCCATTGATGAAGCCGACGTAATCGTAATGGTCGTTGACGTGCGCAGTGGGGTTACTGATGCCGATGAGCAGGTTGCGCAGATTCTGTATCGTTCCGATAAGCCGGTCGTTTTGGCGGTTAATAAGGTTGACAATCCAGAACGACGCTCGGATGTCTATGACTTCTACTCGCTGGGTCTGGGCGAACCATACCCTGTTTCCAGTGTCCATGGCGTCGGGGTCGGGGATCTTTTGGATGCCGTCATCAAAAACTTCCCCGAAAATGCCGCTAATGAAGAAGATGACACGATTCATTTCAGCTTGATTGGCCGGCCCAACGTTGGCAAGTCCTCAATCGTCAATGCCATGCTGGGTGAAGACCGGGTAATCGTATCCAATATTGCTGGGACGACGCGTGATGCGATCGATACTCATTTTAAGGCTGATGGTCGTGAGTTTACGATGGTTGACACGGCTGGGATCAAGAAAAAAGGCAAGCTTTATGAAAATACCGAACGCTATGCTCTGATGCGCTCGATGCGGGCGATTGATGGCAGTGACGTGGTATTGGTCGTTTTAAACGCCGAAGAGGGCATTCGCGAGCTGGACAAGCATATTGCCGGCTACGCGCATGAGGCTGGTAAGGGGATCATTATCGTAGTCAACAAATGGGATACGATTCCAGATCGCGACCAGCGCACGATGACTGACTTTACCAATCTGATTCGCCAAGAGTTCCAGTATCTCAGCTACGCGCCGATTATCTTTGTCTCAGCCAAAACCCGCCAGCGGCTGATCAAGCTGCCAAAGATGATTGAAGAGGTCTATGATCACTGTCGTCGTCGGATTCAATCATCCGTGCTCAACGACGTCATTATGGATGCGATTGCGGCTAATCCAACGCCAAGCACGAATGGTCGCCGTCTGCGCGTCTATTATGCAACTCAGGTGGCAATTGAGCCGCCAACGTTCGTTATTTTTGTAAACGATCCCGACCTGATGCACTTCTCTTATGCCCGTTATTTAGAAAATCGGATTCGGCAGGCGTTTGATTTTTCAGGTACGCCGATTCATCTGATCAAACGGAAGCGAAAGTAGGCTGTGCCATAGGATCGACAGCGGTTTTTGTTCCTAAAACCAAACCGGACTAATCTTAGATGATGTTGGCTTTTATCAGCTTTTGGCAATTGGAAACGGCTAAATCAGCTAAATTTTAATGATAACGTTCGCAAATCGGCGTTTAATTGAAATTTCATTTAAAAAGTCCGTTAAACCGCTTGTCAGCGCGGTTTCACTATGCTAATCTAGTTTTTGAAATGATGCGTGAGCACGTTATTGTTTCGTTAATTTTGGACCACTCAAAATTAACTGATCCTATGACGAGGGAATTTCCATCGTCAATGGTGGGAGGTGAAACACATGGCAAACAAAGCACAACTGGTTAGCGACGTTGCTACGGCAACTGGTCTGACGAAGAAGGATGCTACGGCTGCTGTAGACGCTGTCTTCAGTTCCATCCAAGCATCTCTGGCCAAGGGTGAAAAGGTTCAATTAATCGGTTTTGGTAACTTTGAAGTACGGCAACGCGCCGCACGTAAAGGTCGCAACCCACAAACTGGACAAGAAATTGAAATCCCTGCAAGCAAGGTTCCAGCATTCAAGCCGGGCAAAGCTTTGAAGGACGCCGTTAAGTAATTAACGACGATAAAAAAATGAAGCGACGATCGTTTTTAACGGTCGTCGCTTTTCTTATCATGGATTTAAAATGACCACTATTTGGATTTGATAAAGCACTCAAAGTTGGTATCTCTGACTGATAGGACTTTATCACGAGTGCTGACGCTGTTTTATGTTAAACTAAAAAGGCATGATTAAATTAAGGGGGAAAATAGCGTGACCTTTTCCGAAAAATGTCTGCAGGCAATTGAAGATGGCAACATGGAAGAAGCCCAAAAAGAATTTGCCTGGGCGTTGCGCAAAGATGATGATGAGATTCTGTTCAATCTGGCGGAACAGCTATACGCGCTGGGCCTGATGCCGCAAGCCCGCCGCGCCTATCTGAAGCTGCTGGAGCGCTATCCGGATGAAGATGAGCTGCGAACCGCGCTGGCTGAGATTGCGATCGATAATGGTCATAACGATGAGGCATTGGCCTATCTGACGCAGATTGCGCCTGATTCGCCAGCTTATGTCCAGGCACTGCTGGTGGCGGCAGACCTTTACCAAACCGAGGGGCAGTTTGAGGTAACGGAAGCCAAGCTCAAACAAGCCTATCAAGCAACCCCAGAAGAGCCGGCCGTTTTGTTTGCCATGGGTGAGTTCTACTATCTGGTGGGTCAATTTGACAAAGCAGTGCCGTTTTATTTTGCACTGATTCAAACCGGTGCCGTAGAGTTTGCCAAGGTTGATATTGCGGCGCGCTTAGGAATGGCCTACGCACAAAGCGGTCATTATGAGCAGGCACTGGGCTATCTCAAACAGGTTGCACCAGCATATCAGACCAGCGACGTTCGTTTTCAAACCGGACTGACGCAGCTGGAATTGGGTGAATTCAAGGATGCCATTGAAACGCTGACTGATCTGATCAAAGACGATGACCAGTACGCCTCGGCTTATCCTGCCTTGGCGCGGGCCTATGAGCAGACGCAGCAGTATGAGGCCGGTCTGAAAGCCGTTCAAGAAGGTCTGGGCGTTGATCAGTACAATGAGAATCTTTTTGCATTGGCGGCAAGAATGGCCAGTCACGTTGGCGATTTTAAACTGATGCAAAAATATCTGCAGCAGGCTCATGAGCTGGATCCGGACAATTTGACGATTACTTTGGAATACAGCAATCTGCTGATCAAGCTGGGCGAGCACCAGGTCAATGTCAAGCTGCTGGCCCCATTGGTCAAGGCAGATGAAGTCGATCCCCAGCTGGATTGGAATCTGGCAGTCTCCTATCAGGCATTGGAAAAATACGACCTGGCCGAGCGGTTCTATCAGGCAGCGATGCCAAGCTATAATGAAAACGTTGATTTTTTAAAGAGTCTGATCAGCTTTTACCAAGAAACTGGGCAGCGTGACTTGATGATCGATGAAATGGAGCATTACGTACGGCTTAATCCCGCTGATACTGAAATGCAGGAGCGCCTGGATCAAGAAATGTTCTAAATAAAAAAGGTTCCGTATCATGCGGAACCTTTTTATTTTAGCTGCAGCAAGAGACGCTGATAATAGAGCAGGGACTGTGGATTTAATCTGAGTCGAGTCTGCAGCTCTTGGGGCGTGGCATCGCGATGCCGAGCAATCTCATAAAGAATATAGCTTTGATGCAGATACTTGGGAGCCAGCTTAAAGCCCAGGTAGTCCTCATCGGCTTTGAGGTATTTAAACAAACCGGCATTGCTGATCCAGGGATGCTCGCGGTTCAGCCGTTGCTTTAAAAAAATATCCTGGCAGTTCTGCAGCTGCTGGATCGGTGCGATATAGGCAGCAAAGGTCTTCATAAAATCTCGTTCGACGGCGTTTTTTGGTTGCAGGCTGCGCCATACGTCGCCAAATCCTGGCTGCAGAAACTCAGCAACCGTATAGCCGCGGCTGCTTAAAAACAAAACGGCGCGCGTGTAGAGCTGCAGCTGATCGTCGGCGAGAATGTCGTCCAGCTTGAGCAGCCATTTAGTGGAAAGATGCTGATTGGGCTTGGTTGCCTTGCCATGAATCGTCAGCGTGGGATAGTTGTCGATCAGCTGATGAGTAAACAAAAAGCGGAAATAGCGGCTGAGCTGAGAAAGCACCTTGTTAAAAGTCGCCAGGGTAATGTCCTGCTCGTCACGCAGCCAGTTCAGGTAGGCTCGGACATCGGTTTCCGTTACGTTGTTGGCACTGGGATCATGAGCATAGATCGGACGCTGATCCTCGAGATAGTTAAATAATTGACGCAGCGTGGCATCATAGGCATCAATGGTCATCTGCGCGCGGCCAATGGCTTTAAGCTCTCGATGAAAGGCAGTCTGGTAAGGATATTGATCCATAAAAAGATCCTTTCTGATTTATTTTAGGTAGTAATGATTTACCTTAACAATAACGCGAAACCTAACCGAAAGCAAGTATAACCGATTGCAGCTGCCGTTATAAACCAATCCGGGCTGTTGGGATTGATTTCAAGTCGACTGGGTCGAATCAATGTTCTTAGATAATAATTACTAGGGAGAGATTGATAAAGTTGGCTAAATTGCAGATCTCGTTTTCGAGTCCTGGAAAGTTTGCTAAAATGGTTAGGACTGGTTATGACAACCAAATCCACGAAACAAGGAAATGATATCCGTGAAAATCGAAAAACTGCCGGCCGTCTTTGAACCAGCACGGCCGATTCTGCAGCGAATTGAACAGGCTGGCTATGAGGCCTATTTTGTCGGCGGCTGCGTGCGCGATACGATTTTGGGCGATCCGATTCATGACATCGACATTGCCACCAGCGCCTATCCGGCCGAAATCAAGCAGATCTTTAATCGTACGGTTGATACTGGCATTGAGCATGGGACGGTCATGATATTAGATCATGGCGTTGGCTACGAAACGACCACTTTTCGAACTGAATCTGGCTACCAGGACTTTCGCCGTCCAGATTCGGTAACGTTTGTCCGCTCACTGGCAGAAGACTTAAAGCGGCGCGACTTTACGATCAATGCCCTGGCGTTGAAGGAAAACGGCGAGGTCATCGATTTGTTTGATGGGCTGGGCGACTTAAAGCGGCACTTGATCAAGGCGGTGGGTGAACCGGCTGAACGTTTTCATGAAGACGCGCTGCGGATGATGCGGGCCGTTCGTTTTGCCAGCAAGCTAAACTTTAAGATTGACGAACCAACCAAACAGGGCATCAAAGACAACGCGCCACTGCTGGAAAAGATTGCCGTGGAACGGATTCGGGTTGAATTTGAAAAACTGCTGTTAGGACAGAACCCCGTGGCCGGATTGACCGATCTGATTGAGACCGATCTTTACCGTTATTGTCCAAAGCTGGCTGATCAAAAGCCTGCTCTTGATCAGCTGCTGGACCTAAAGCCATGGCAGCTGAAAACAGAAGCTGAGGCCTGGGCGGTGCTGATGCTGGTCATGCAGCTGGATCATGCCCAGCGCAATGCCTTTTTAAAAGCTTGGAAGACTTCCAATGATTTGATCGGCGCCGTGCAGAAAATCGTTTTGGCAGCCGATGCGATTTTAAATGATCAGCTGACGCCAGCAATTCTGTTTGCTACTGGAGAAAAGCTTTTGATCAGTGCCAATCGAGTCGCGGCATTATTTGGTCAGTCGCAAGAAGAACTTGACCTGCGTGATCGCTACCAGGCACTGCCGATCAAAAGCGCCAAGGAACTGGCAGTCAATGGCGGCCAATTGATTAAGCTGGCGCACGTCAAACCGGGGCCGAAGATGGGCTGGATTCTGCATCAGCTTCAGCAGCAGGTCTTGGATCGCAAGCTGCCCAACGATCAAAACGCGTTATTAGCGGCAGCGGCACAATTAACAAAAGAGGATGGCAATGAAAACATTAAGAGCTGAAAATTTAACCAGTACGTATGGTGAAAAGACACTGTTTAAAGACGTTTCGTTCATTATCAACGAACAGGACCGCATTGGCTTGATCGGCACCAACGGCAGCGGCAAGACCTCGCTTTTAAACGTTATCAGTGGTGCGGTTAGTCCTGAGGCCGGCGAGATCATCAAACCCAGCGACTATTCGATTGGTTTTTTGAAACAGCAGCCGGACCTGGATGAAGAAAAAACGATCATGGATGCCGTGTTTGCTGGCGGGCAGCCAGTCTTTCAAACGATTCGGCAATATGAAAAAGCGTTGCTGGATTATAGCGCGCATCCTGAAGATTCCAGATTAAGCGATCGATTTATCAAGATGCAGGCTGCTATGGATCAAGAGGACGCCTGGGAAGCCGACAGCCGCGTCAAGACGATTTTAACGCAGCTGAAAATCAATGACGCCAACCAAAAAATCAAGGAGCTTTCCGGTGGTCAGCGCAAGCGGGTTGGCCTGGCCCAGGTTTTGATTCAAGAACCTGATCTGCTGATGCTGGATGAGCCAACCAATCATTTGGACATCGACTCGATCATGTGGCTGCAGGACTATCTGGCCAGCTATCGCGGGGCCGTGCTGGTCGTTACGCATGACCGCTACTTTTTGGATCAGGTTGCCAATCATATCTGGGAGCTGTCGTTTGGCAAGCTTTATCATTATGACGGCAACTATCAGGACTTCGTAGCCCAAAAAGCGACCCGGGTTGAACTGGCACAGGAAGGCGAGCGCAAGCGGCAGGCCCTTTACAAAAAAGAGCTGGCCTGGATGCGGCATGGAGCTAAGGCGCGCTCAACCAAACAAAAGGGCCGGATCAATCGTTTTAACGAACTCAAGGACAACCTGGGCAAGCTTAAAGTTGATGAGGACATCTCGATTGAACTGGGCTCGCAGCGACTGGGCAAAGACGTCATTGAAATGCAGCATGCCAATCTTAAGTATGACGATCATGAAATTTTAGACGACTTCAACTGGCTGGTGCAGGCCGGCGATCGAATCGGCATTACCGGCGAAAACGGTGCCGGCAAGACTTCGCTTTTAAATGTGATTGCTGGCCGCACCAAGCTTGATTCTGGCGTTTTGAAGATTGGCGAGACCGTTAAGCTGGGATATTACACGCAACAGACGGAAGGCATTGATGAAGACAAGCGTATGATCAGCTATCTGACTGAAGTAGCTGACAACGTGGTCGATAAAAACGGCAATCGGGTCAACGTTACGCAGCTGCTGGAGCGTTTCTTGTTTCCGCGATTTATGCATGGAACGCTGATTCGGAAGCTTTCTGGTGGTGAAAAGCGGCGACTGTATCTGTTAAAGATCTTGATGCAGCAGCCAAACGTCCTGCTTTTGGATGAGCCGACCAACGATTTGGACATTGGCACGCTGACGGTATTGGAAGACTATTTGGACGATTTCGCTGGAACGGTCATTACGGTTTCGCATGACCGCTACTTTTTGGACAAGGTGGCTGATAATCTGCTGATCTTCCGTGGTCAAGGCAAGATTGAGCGCTACCGCGGCTACTACACTGAATATCTCAAAAAGGCCCAAGCTGATGCACAGGCGGCTCAGGCAGCTAAATCCGCGGCCAAGGCAGCCGCCAAGAAAACGGCCGCCCCTGCTAAAACGGCCAACACTGCCAAGGTAAAGACCAAGCTGACCTATGCCGAAAAACTGGAATGGGATCACATTGACGAAGAAATCGATCAGCTGGACACACGCCAAAAGCAGATTGAAGAAGAAATGGCAGTTAATGGCGATAACTACGCCAAACTGGCGGAACTGCAAAAAGAACTGAATGGGGTTCAAAAAGCTTTGGCAGAAAAAACCGCACGCTGGGAATACCTCAGCGAGTTTGTGGATGAATAGGCGGTTCTAATCAAGAGCCAGTCAGCCGACGATATGTTAGAATGGAACTTATTTGAACAGCGAAAGGAAGATTAGACATGGCAATCAATGACAATGAACAGCAGTATCTGGATCTGGCCCGCTACGTATTAGAGCATGGGCACGAAAAGAGCGATCGGACGGGGACGGGAACGCGCTCGGTTTTCGGCTATCAGATGCATTTTGATCTCAACGCCGGTTTTCCGATTCTAACCACCAAATTTGTGCCATTTGGATTGGTCAAAAGCGAGCTGCTGTGGTTTTTGCGCGGCGATACCAACATTCGCTTCCTGCTGCAGCACAAGAATCATATCTGGGATGAATGGGCTTTTAAAAAATGGGTGGAAAGTCCAGAATACCAAGGCCCTGATATGACGGATTTTGGTCACCGCTGGCTTAAGGATCCCGAATTTAAAAAGGTCTATCTTGAAGAAAAAAAGGCCTTTTGCGATCGCATCTTGAATGATGATGAGTTTGCGCAAAAATATGGCGATCTGGGGCTGGTCTATGGCTCACAATGGCGGCACTGGAAAACCAGCGATGGCCACTACATTGATCAGATTGCCAAAGTCATCGAACAGATCAAGACCACGCCAGATTCACGCCGGATGATCGTTTCGGCCTGGAATCCAGAAGACGTGGACAGCATGGCACTGCCGCCTTGCCACACGATGTTTCAATTCTACGTCAATGATGGCAAGCTGAGCTGTCAGCTGTATCAGCGCAGTGCCGATATTTTCTTAGGCGTGCCATTCAATATCGCCAGCTATGCGCTTTTGACGCACATGATTGCCAAGGAGTGCGGCCTGGGCGTGGGCGAGTTCGTGCATACTTTAGGAGATGCGCACATCTACAGCAATCACATTGAGCAGATTAAAGAACAGCTTTCACGGACGCCGCATCCAGCACCAAAACTGATTCTGCCGGCCGATCCAAAACCAGTTGATCAGTATGAAATGGAAGACATTAAGCTGGAAAACTATGAGCACGAGGCCGGGATCAAGGCCCCAGTTGCCGTTTAAGGGGTGTTTTTATGAATCAGCTGGACTTTATCTGGGCGCAGGATCCAGACGGCTATATCGGCAAAAACGGCACTATGCCATGGCATCTGCCTGCCGATTTGAAGCATTTTAAAGCCGTGACGCTCAATCATCCGGTAATTATGGGTGCCAATACGTTCAAGTCGATCGGCCGGCCGCTGCCGAAGCGCGAAAATATCGTCTTGACGCATCAAAAACTAGACGATGCCAAGATTACGGTGGTACACAGTGTCGAAGAGCTAAAGGAGCTGCTAGCGGATCGTTTGGCTGGCCAGCGCTGTTTTGTCATTGGCGGAGCACAGATCTATCAAACGCTGCTGCCATTAGCTGGCGACCTTTATCGGACGGTGGTTGAACGGCGCTTTGGCGGCGATACCAAAATGCCGGCCATTGACTATCGGGGATGGCGTTTGGCAGATGTGGAGAAAATAAAAAGCGATCAGCCGGATGTTCCCGACTGTCGCTTTGAGCATTGGATTAAAGATTAGACGTAAAACAAGATTGAAAAGTAGATGAATGCCGTACCGACCATGACGAAAAGATGCCAGATCAGATGCGTGTAACGGGTTGGCATGCTGTAGAGCAGGGCGCCCAGCGTATAGGTGATGCCTCCCGCCAGCAGCAGGCCAAAGCCAACTGGTCCCAAGGCGTGCCAAAGCGGCCAGAATGCCAGTACGCACATCCAGCCCATGATCACGTAGAAAATCGTCGACCATTTGCTCTTTTTTTGAAACCAGATGCTTTTATAGATGATGCCGGAAATCGCCATGGCCCAGATAATGCCAAACAGCGTCCAGCCCTGCCAGCCTTTAATGGCCACCAGACAGTACGGCGTGTAGCTGGCGGCAATGACCAGGTAGATCATATCGTGGTCCAGAATCTGAAAGACCCGTCTAGCACGAGTAAAGATCAGCGAGTGAAACAGTGTTGAGGCTAAAAAGAACAGGACTAAAGCCGCGCCATAGATTGAAAAAGTAACGATGCGCATGGGGCTGCCGGTATGTACCGCCCGCACGATCAAGATCACCAATCCGGCAATGGCCAGGGCCGCGCCAACACCGTGAGTAATGGCATTGGCGATTTCGATTAAAAGAGTTTGGCGACGTGAGGTTGAGTTTTTCATATGCAAGCTGAATACTCCTTTCATAAAAGTGCTCGGCAATGAAATCAGCCGTTATTTCTGCTATACTAAAGTTAATTATCAAGGCAGTTTGCATGCCCGGCAGACTAAGTTTATAATGTATTTAGTCTTTAAAATAATGTATCTAGTTTACGATACTAGATACATTATATCAAACTTGATCAGGAAGTGGGTAATTTCCATGTCAAAGATTAAAATTGTGGCTGACTCTTCAGCTGGCCTTACCGATGAAGAAATTAAAAAATATGATATTACGATCGTACCACTGTCAGTAATGATTGACGGGACGGTTTATGTTGAACGCGAAACGATCACCAACGATCAGTTCCCAATGATGATGAAAAATGCCAAGTCGCTGCCGAAAACCTCGCAGCCGCCAATTGGCAAGTTCGTTGATGCCTTTGATCAGGCGGGGGCAGATGGCAGCGAGGTTCTGTGCGTGACGATGATGGCATCGATCAGTGGCACGGTTCATGCTGCTGAACAGGCTGCCAACTTAACCAAGACCAAGGTAACGGTATACGACTGCCAGTCAACTGACCGCGGCATGGCCTTTCAAATCATTGAAGCCGCCAAGGTGATTGCAGACGGCGGAACGGTTGATGACGCAATTGCCAAGATGAAGGACGTTTTGCAAAAGAGCAAGCTGTATCTGGCAATCGATAATCTCGACAACCTGGTAGCGGGTGGTCGAATCAGCAAGTTTGCCGGTGCGCTGTCTCGGTTTATGAACATCAAGGTTATGTTGCAGGTTTATGATGGCGAGATCCACGTAGCTTCCAAGGGTCGCGGCATGAAAGCGATCCATAAGGAATGGGATAAGATCTTAGATGAGATGGCCAATGGTCCTAAGGTTTTGGGTGTTGGCATCTCGCATGTTGAAGGCATGAGTGAAGTTGAGCGGCTTAAAGAAAGGGTTCAGGCTATCTGTCCAGAGCTGCCGATCGTCGTTCGCGAAACAGTGCCGATTATTGCAACGCATACGGGCTTGGGTGCCTGTTGCCTGCTTTATTATACTGAATAGTCAGCAAGTCTGATGCCAGATCGCATCGGACTTTTTTATTGCTGAATATGTATAAAAAATGAATAAAAATTATTAAACCATTAAAGTAAAATGATTTAATTTATTTAAATAAAAGGGAATATCGGCAGTGATAAACGTTAAAATAGCCGAAATCCAGTAGTTTTAACCTTAAAAAAAGCATTTCTTTGATTAATATGTAAGCGCTTGATTTTGAAACAATAAACAGAAATTTAGAAAATATGCTTGACAAACGTATAGCTATCCATTAAATTAAATAACAATCTATATGTCCTTTAAATTTAGTCCCGTGAGGCTAGCAAGGCAGCATCGTTTAAATTTGGTCGACGTTTTGGTCGCGCTTTTAAACAATATGTTGGAGCACTGGTTCACGAGTCGTGGAGCAGTGCTTTTTTATTGGACAAATTTTGTAAGGAGTTTGGCGAAATGAAAGAATTTTATGATGCGATGGCCATGAAACGCGCCTTAACGCGAATCACCTACGAAATTGTCGAAAGCAACAAAGGAACCCAGGATTTGGTCCTGATCGGTATTAAGACGCGCGGAGTCTATCTGGCGCGTCGCATTGCTGATCAGCTGCAGAAACTGGAAAACGTTGCGGTACCAGTTGGTGAGCTGGACGTTACCAACTATCGCGACGATCGACGACCAGACACCGCTAAGGAAAATCTAAGGCTGGGCGTTGACATCAATGATAAGCGCGTGGTGTTGGTCGATGACGTGTTCTTTACCGGCCGGACGATTCGGGCAGCCATGGATGCAATTATGGATCAAGGGCGGCCCAAGCGCGTCCAGGTTGCGGTTTTGGTTGATCGTGGTCATCGTGAGCTGCCGATTCGGCCTGATTTTGTCGGCAAAAACATTCCAACGTCCATGCAGGAACGAGTAAAGGTCAACGTCAGCGAGACTGATGGACAAGACAGCGTCGTTTTGATCAAGCAGGGTGAATTGGCACAGGCCTGATTGAGTGAGATTGTTTAGAAAAGGGAGATTGCAATGAAACGTTATTTGATTATGGAGGATGGCTCGATCTATGAGGGCGAGGGCTTTGGTGCCGATGTGCAGACCACTGGCGAAGTCGTCTTTACTACGGGGATGACCGGTTATCAAGAGGCCATTACCGACCAGTCGTATGCCAATCAGATCCTGGTGTTTACCAACCCGCTGATCGGCAATTACGGTGTCACGCTGGATGATTTTGAATCACTGCAGCCGCAGATCAAAGGCGTCATCTGTCGACAGGTGGCGCGGATTCCTAGCAACTGGCGCATGCAGGACACGTTGCCTGGCTTTTTAGAAAAAATGAACATTCCAGGCCTGCAGGGAATCGATACGCGTGAGCTGGTTCGCAAGCTGCGTCATTTTGGCACGCTGCGCGGACGAATTGCCGATTCAATCACCGATGCTGACAGCGTGGTTAAAGAATTAAAGCGTCAAAATCCAACTAAAGGCATCATCAGTCAGGTCTCAACCAAGACGCTCTATCCTAATCCGGGAACCAAGCGCAATATCGTAGTAGTTGATTTTGGCGCCAAGCACAGTATTCTGCGGGAACTGGCCAAACGAGACTGCAATACGATCGTGGTGCCATATTCAACAACGGCTCAAGAAATCTTGAATCTGCATCCAGATGGTGTTTTGCTTTCCAATGGTCCCGGCAATCCCGAAGAAATGACGGCCGCAGCTGAAATGGTGGCTGAGATTGAGAAACACCTGCCAGTATTTGGCATCTGCATGGGTCATCAGATTTTTGCCTTGGCTAACGGGGCCAGCACCTACAAGATGAAATTTGGTCATCGTGGATTTAATCATCCGGTCAGAGACATTGCATCCGGTCAGATCGTCTTTACCTCACAAAATCATGGCTACGCGGTTGATCCCGCTTCAGTTGATAAAGAAAAACTGATGATCACGCATGTCGAGATCAATGATGGGACGGTTGAAGGTTTGCGTCATCGTCAATATCCGGCCTTTTCGGTTCAGTTCCACCCGGATGCCGCGCCGGGTCCGCATGATGCCGATGGTTTGTTTGATGACTTTATCAGCATGGTAGATCAACGAAAGGAAGCACGCACCAATGCCTAAACGGACAGATATTCATAAAATTTTGGTAATCGGCTCGGGGCCAATTATTATTGGTCAGGCCGCGGAATTCGATTATTCAGGAACTCAAGCCTGCATGGCCCTGCGCGAGGAAGGCTATGAAACGGTGCTGGTCAATTCCAATCCCGCCACGATCATGACGGACACGGAAATTGCCGATCACGTCTATATTGAGCCATTAACGGTCGAATCGGTATCACGAATTATTCGCCAGGAATATCCAGATGCAATTCTGCCGACGCTGGGTGGGCAGATTGGCTTAAACCTGGCCGTAGCACTTGGCAAGACCGGTATCTTAGATGAACTTAACATCCAGATGCTGGGCACTAAGCTGGCTTCAATTGATGAGGCTGAGGACCGTGAAAAATTCAAAGAGCTGATGCAGCGCTTAAACGAACCGGTACCTGCTTCCAAGACAGTGGGCACGGTTGTAGAAGCGCTTGAGTTTGCTCATGAGATCGGCTATCCGGTGATCGTGCGGCCGGCCTTTACAATGGGTGGTACTGGCGGCGGCATGTGTCATAATGATGACGAGCTAAAAGCGATTGCTGCTAATGGTCTGGATCTTTCGCCGGCAACTCAGTGTCTGATCGAAAAATCAATTGCTGGCTATAAGGAGATTGAGTTTGAGGTGATGCGTGACGCAGCGGACAACGCCATGGTAGTCTGCTGTATGGAAAACTTTGATCCGGTCGGTATTCATACGGGTGACTCAATCGTTTTTGCTCCATGCCAGACGCTTTCTGATCGTGAATATCAGATGCTGCGTGACTGCGCGCTCAAACTGATTCGGGCGCTCAAGATCGAAGGTGGCTGCAACGTGCAATTAGCCCTTGATCCTAACAGCTATCAATATAACGTGATCGAAGTCAATCCGCGGGTTTCGCGTTCTTCAGCATTGGCTTCCAAGGCAACGGGTTATCCAATCGCCAAGATGGCAGCCAAGATCGCGGTGGGGTTGACCTTAGATGAGATCAAGAACCCGGTTACTGGGACGACGTTTGCCGAATTTGAACCGGCACTGGACTATGTAGTCTGCAAGATTCCGCGTTGGCCATTTGACAAGTTCACGCATGCTGATCGTCGTCTGGGCAGTCAGATGAAGGCAACCGGTGAAGTTATGGCAATCGGCCGCAACTGTGAGGAGGCCGTTCAAAAAGCCGTTCGCTCCCTGGAAATCGATCAAAAGGACCTGTTTTCAAAGGAGGCGCAGTCCGCATCTGATACTGAGCTGGAAGATAAGCTGGTGCACGTTCAAGACGATCGAATCTTTTATCTGGCTGAGGCGCTGCGGCGTGGCTACAGCCTAGCAGACCTGCATGAGCTGACTAAGATTACCGTCTACTTTTTGGATATCTTAAAACATATCGTGGAACTGGAAGATCAGATCAAGGCCAGCCCTAAAGACGCCGCCGTGTTAAAACTGGCTAAGCAGTACGGCTTTTCTGATCCAACGATTGCCGACCTCTGGCAGACTGATGCCGACAGCGTCCGTCAGCTGCGGCTGCAAAACGGCATCGTACCAGTCTATAAGATGGTTGATACCTGCGCGGCTGAATTTGAGTCGCAGACACCATATTTCTACAGTACGTATGATCATGAAAATGAAAGCATCAAAAGCGCGCGGCCGTCTGTCTTGGTTATCGGCTCGGGTCCGATTCGAATTGGTCAGGGGGTAGAGTTTGACTATGCTACCGTCCACAGCGTCAAGGCGATTCAACGACTGGGCTATGAGGCGATCGTCATGAATTCCAATCCCGAAACGGTTTCAACTGACTTTTCGGTTTCTGACAAGCTTTATTTTGAACCGTTGACACTGGAAGACGTGCTGAATGTGATCGATCTGGAGCAGCCAATGGGCGTGATCGTTCAATTTGGCGGTCAGACAGCGATCAATCTGGCTGCGGGCTTGGCTGAGCATGGCGTCAAGATTCTGGGGACCACGGTTAAGGATCTGGATGCGGCCGAGGACCGGGAAGTCTTTGATCAAGTCATCAAGGATCTGCAGCTCAAGCAGCCGATTGGGTTAACGGCCACGACTGGAGTAGGCGTCTTAAAAGCGGCCAAGGAGATCGGCTACCCAGTTCTGGTACGGCCAAGCTACGTTTTAGGCGGTAAGGCAATGGAGATCGTCTACAATGAAAAAGAACTGCATGAATATCTCAGCCAAAACGCGCCAGCCGCTGAAGATCACCCGATTTTAGTCGATGCCTACCTGGAAGGGCGTGAATGTGAGGTTGATGCCATCTGTGACGGCAAAGAGGTTCTTTTGCCGGGGATCATGGAGCATATCGAACGCGCCGGCGTGCACTCTGGCGACTCAATGGCCGTCTATCCGCCACAAAGCTTTGATGACGATATTAAGCAGCAGATCGTGGCCGCTACCAAGAAGCTTTGCGTAGCTTTGAAGTGCGTGGGCATCATGAATATTCAATTTATTATTCATAACCACGAGGCCTACGTCTTGGAAGTCAATCCACGGGCCAGCCGGACGGTACCGTTTTTGAGCAAGATTACGGGAATTGAAATGGCTCAGGTAGCAACCCGCGTAATCCTGGGCGAGTCATTGGCCAGTCAAGGATATCAAGATGGTCTCTACCCCGAGTCAAAGACCATTCATGTTAAGGCACCAGTCTTTAGTTTCAACAAGCTGGATGACGTTGACAGCTACTTGGGACCTGAGATGAAATCTACCGGCGAGGTCATGGGCAGCGACTACACGTTTGAAAAGGCACTCTATAAAGCATTTGAAGGTGCCAAGATGCATCTGCCGGACTATGGCAATGTTTTACTGACGATTGAGGACCGTGATAAAGAGACGATTTTGCCACTGGCCAAGCGCTTTGCCAAGATTGGCTATCGGATTTTGGCTACGGATGGCACGGCAGACTTCTTGAAGCAAAACGGTCTGCACGTTACGACGGTTGGCAAGCTGCATGAAGAGGACACCAAGCGGGCCAACATTCTGGACGTCTTAAAGAACAATGACGTGGATCTGGTTATCAATACCATGGAACATGACTATGAAAAGGCTTCGGATGGCTTTGTGATTCGGCAGACGGCAATTGAGCACAATATCCCGCTTTTGACGGCGCTTGATACGGTCAATGCCCTGTTGAAGGCTTTGGAGAGTCGTTCATTTGCTACGCAGGCACTTTAGGCTCAATCATTAAATTTATTAAGCAGAATCGACTGCCCGTGGTGGTGGTCGGTTTTTATTTTTGAAAAATTTCCGAGCTGATATTAAAAGCGATCCAGCGTAACGGGACGCTATCAATAGCCTAAGATTAAAGTCAGATGATTCGAATCGTGCTGTTTTTAACGACTGAACGGGTTGACTTAAAGTACGCTTTAAGGATTAAGCTGTACCTAAGTCGATGTATCCGGTTGCTGAAATCGTAAGGAGGAATTTTGGATGAAAACGGCAATTTTTGCTGAACCCGGTAAAATGGTGATTAAAGAGGCTGCCAAGCCAACCTTGCAGGCCGATGATGACGTAATTATTCGCGTGATTCGGACCTGTGCCTGCGGTTCAGATCTATGGGCCTACTCAGCAGGTGATCAAAAAGCCAACGACTCAGTTAACAGCGGTCACGAAGCGCTTGGGATCGTTGAAGAGGTCGGCAGTGCGATTACAACGGTCAAGCCAGGTGATTTTGTTATTGCTCCATTCACGCATGGCTGTGGACATTGTGCTGCCTGTCTGGCCGGCTATGATGGCACCTGCGACGAGCGCGTTCTTTATGATAACTGGAGCGAGGGTTTTCAATCCGAATATATTTGCTTTAAGCATGGCAACTGGGCTTTGATTAAGATTCCTGGTCAGCCAGAAGACTATAGCGAAGGCATGATGAAGTCGTTTATGACGTTGGCCGACGTGATGGCAACTGGCTATCATGCCGCACGAACGGCTGAGGTTAAGCATGGCGATCGTGTTGTTGTCGTTGGTGACGGCGCGGTTGGTCAATGTGCCGTAATTGCTGCTAAAATGATGGGAGCCTCGCAGGTCGTTATCATGAGTCGTCATGAGGATCGGCAAAAACTGGCCCAGGAATTTGGCGCGACGGCGTATGTTGCTGAACGTGGCGATGAAGGAGTAAAAAAGGTCAAGGAGCTGCTTGGCGGTGGTGCTGACGCGGCATTAGACTGTGTCGGTACAGAAGCTTCAATCAATCAGTGTCTGGCAGTAGTTCACAATGGCGCTCACGTCAGTCGAATCGGCGTGCCGCACAGCAATGTCGATCCATTCACGCTGTTTGCCCACAATATTGCAATGGCTGGTGGTTCGGCAAGTGTGACGACCTATGATAAAAACGTGCTTTTAAAGGCGGTCTTGGATGGGCAGATCAATCCAGGCAAAGTGTTTACCAAAACCTACACGCTGGATCAGATCAACGAAGCCTATCGTGATATGGCTGACCGTAAGACGATCAAATCCTACATTGTAATTGAGTAACCCAAATAGTCGCAAAAAAATCGTCCTGTCTGAAGCAAGGCAGGGCGATTTTTTGACTAAAAATAATGCATAAATTCTTAATTTACATATAGTAAGATGAGGGCATTTAAGAAATTTTAGCGACTGACGGATTGTTGATCAGACCGTAAGAAAGTTTGATATACTGGTTACTGATGGTCAGACTGATTGATCTGTTCGTGCAGAGCTTGATTGGCCAGCTGGTGGGCGCCTTGATTTTCTTTTTCGGGGACCCACTGGACTACGACGGTTTTAAAACCGTCCATGCTGGTTAACAGCTCGTTCAGCTCGTTTTCATAATGGCGCGCATGCTCTTTGCCCACAGCGTCGCTCAGCAGGCGGCTGTCGGTATAAAACAGCACGGTTTCTTGATTGGAAAAATGTTTTTTTAAATAGGCAAAGCCTTCAATCGCCGCGGCAAATTCGCCTTGATGATTAGAAGCCCGCGGCAAAAAAGCTTTAAGCTGCTGCTGCTGGCCGTCTTTGACAACCAGCATTCCCAGTCCGGTGGGGCCAGGATTGCCTTTGGTGGCAGCATCGGTATATAGTTTGATCATTTGATTACCTCATTGACATTAGGAAGTGATATTTTGGAAGAAGAAAAACGCTACTTTTACCAGCCGGATCTAACCTCGGCAATCATTCAATGGTGCTGGATGCTTTTGATTGGCATTGCCGGTGTCGTGGTCTGGCTGGAGATTACCCATTTTAACTGGATTACGGCATTGCTTTTAGCGCTTTTTATTATTTTAGCAGTTTTGGCGATTGGCCGGCGCACGGTTTTGGTAACGCCGACCAAAATGGTATTTGATCGTATGCTGCAGAATCGTTTTTTGGTCATTCCGCTTAAAGATATTCGCCAGCCTCGCTTTACCAAGCATACCATGACGATCACGGTTAATGGCGAGGTCATGACCTTTTCATTTTCCGCGCGCTCAATCGACTCTTTAAAGATTACGCTGGGTAATGCAGTAAAAAATGAACATGAATAAAACAGAAAAGAATCAATTGAAAAAACAATCGCTGCTGCCATGGTCTTTGATTTTAAGCGTTGGTCTGATCATTGTCGATCAAATCGTCAAGCACTGGGTAACCAGCAATATCCCGTTAAATAGTAGCCGAACGTTCATTCCGGGACTGCTGGATCTGGATAATTTGCATAATACCGGGGCAGCTTGGAGCATGTTGGAAGGGCGGCAGTGGTTTTTTGCGGTCGTAACGGTAACTGCAATTATCGTGGTAGCTTATCTGATGTGGAAAAATCGCCGCTCTGCCTGGATAATGACAGGACTTTCGCTGATTATGGCTGGTGCAGTCGGTAATTTTATCGACCGGCTCAGTCAAGGATACGTGGTCGATATGTTTGCCCTAAGAAACGTCAATTTTCCAGTATTTAACGTTGCCGATGCCTGTTTAACGGTTGGCGTGTTTATCATGCTGATCGTAGTTTTGAAAGAGGATGATCACAAATGAACTCAGAACGCCAAATCAAGATTGATACTGATCTGACCGGCCGCATTGACAAGGTTTTGGGCCATTTTCTAAGTGATGTTTCCCGCTCGCAGCTGCAGAAATGGATTGAGGATGGTCACGTTACCGTTAATGGGCAGTCCGTTAAAACCAAGTACAAGCTTCAAGTGGGCGATATGGTGCGCATCATACCTGAAGAACCGCAAACCATTGATCTGGAACCAGAAAACATTCCCTTGGATATCGTTTATGAGGATGATGATGTGATCGTCGTCAATAAACCGGCCGGAATGGTAGTGCATCCCGCGCCTGGGCATCCCAGTCATACGCTAGTCAACGCACTGTTGTATCATTCGCCGCTGTCGACGATCAATGGTGAGTTTCGGCCAGGAATCGTCCACCGCATCGATAAGGATACCTCGGGCCTGTTGATGGTGGCCAAAAATGATCTGGCACACCGCAGTCTGGCCGCGCAGCTGAAGTCCAAGACCAACCAGCGTGAGTACGTCGCCTTGGTGCATGGCGTGATCAAAGAGGAACAGGGAACGATTGATGCGCCGCTGGGTCGTTCCAAAAAAGACCGCAAGAAACAGGCAGTTGTCTTGGATGGCCGTCATGCCGTAACGCATTTTAAAGTACTGAAGCGTTATCAGCACTATACGCTGGTCAAATGTCGGCTGGAGACTGGACGAACACATCAGATTCGCGTTCATATGGCCTATATCGGGCATCCCTTGGCTGGCGATCCACTGTATGGGCCACGCAAAACCCTGGCTGGACCGGGACAGTATCTGCATGCTGGTCTGTTGGGCTTTCGGCACCCCCGCAGCGGTCAAGAGATGACGTTTACCGCGCCGCTGCCGGACTACTTTACCAAGATGCTTGAACATTTGGACAAAACCGACCGCCGTGATGAATAGTTTTGAGACGGCTTAAAAAGTGAGATGAGATTGGATGACAGCAAGATATTTGATATTTGAGGATGGCTCCATCTTTGAGGGTGAGGGATTTGGCGCGCCTGCCGTAACTTTTGGCGAGATGGTTTTTAATACCAGTATGACGGGATATCAAGAAATCATTACCAACCAAATCTACCATAATCAAATTGTCGTTTTTACCAACCCCAATATTGGCAATTATGGAATTCAGCGCAATATCTATGAATCAATCGTACCTTCAATCAAAGGCGTCATCTGCCGTAATTTGGCACCCTTAAAGGAACGGCGTCATGGAACGACTCTGGATCAGTATTTAAAGCAGATGAATATTCCTGGGGTTACCAACGTTGACACGCGGGCCATCGTGCGGCACCTGCGAAAGGTTGGCCAGCCAATGAAGGGCAGTATCGTTCCAGTCCCTGATGATCATGCGTTTGATCAGCTGCACGCTACCGTTTTGACCAATCAGCAGGTTGCTCAGGTTGCCACGCCAAAGCCATTTCCCAATCCAGATATTGGCCGCAGCGTGGTCGTGATTGACTTTGGCCTTAAAAACGGGATCTTAAGGGAGCTTTCGCGGCGTAAGTGCAATGTTACCGTGCTGCCATATACGGCCAGCGTTGATGATATTTTGCGATTGGATCCGGATGGCGTAGTGCTCTCCAGCGGCCCAGGAAACCCTGAATCATTGAAACGATCAGTCTTGGAAATGATTCGGCAGGTTGAGGCTAAGGTCCCTATGTTTGCCATTGGACTGGGGCACGAGCTGTTTGCCTTAGCGAATGGGTGTAAGGTTGAGCGTTTGGCAACCGAGCATCATGGCATGAATCATCCAATCCGAGAGATCATCACCGATCACATTGTTTTTGCCTTTCAAGGTGAGGGTTATGTGATTCGGCGCAACTCAGTCGATCGTTCGCAGCTTTTTATTACCTATGTCGACATGCTTGATGGCACGGTTCAAGGACTGCGGCATCGTCACTATCCGGCTTTTTCGGTGCAGTTCTTCCCTGATGGCGCGCCTGGTCCGGATGAAACCAACAATCTTTTTGATGAATTCATGGACATTATGAAGCAGCGTGAGGAGGGATAGCGATGAAAAAGGTTCTTCTGATTGGGGCCGGCGCCGACAGCATTGAGCATGGCGATGAGCTTGATGCCGCGGCTTTTCAGGTTGCCAGCGTCTTAAAAGAGCAGGGCTGGGAGACGATCCTCATTGATGACAATCCATTTTCTTTTACCTTGGATTGTCCGGATGCCATCGATCATGCCTGCATCAAGTCACTGACGGTTGAAAATGTCGTTGCCACGATCAAGCAGTATCATCCTGATGCAATCCTGCCAACGTTGGGCGGTCGGCGTGCGTTTGAGCTGATTCAGGCAGTCAGCGAGACCGGCATTCTGCAGGCCGATGACATTGAGCTTTTGGGAGTACCTGAAGCTACGATTCGTCAGATCAACAACCCAATGCTGCTCGGCAAGACGCTGCATAATCTCAACGTGCCTACCAAGGCCATCTCTAAAGTCGATAATTACGTTGATGCACTGGAGATGGTCCAACGGGTCGGCTATCCGATTATCGTGCGCTCTGTATTACCCAAAGGAGCGGGCTGGCGTTCGCTGGTACATGATCAAGATGAGCTTAAGCGGGCCGTGGCAACTGGTCTCAGACAGTCACGCTCGGGTCAGATTACAGTTCAGCAGAGCCTGGCTGGGTTTAAGGAAATCGAGATCGTAGTTTTAAGAGACGGCTTTGGGACGATGATGCAGCTGGCCTGCGTCGAAGATATCGATCCGATTGGCATTCATGCTGGCGATTCAATTGCAGTACTTCCGGCCCAGACGCTGCTTGACCGCGAGATTCAAGACATGCGCGATACGGCATTTGCCATAACGCGCAAACTGCGGATCGTCGGCGTCAATCACGTTCAATTTGCGCTTGATCAAGCTAACGGAAAATTCTACGTGATCAAAAACAATCCTTATTTTGACCGCTTAACGGCTTTTGCGGCAACAGCAACCGGCTATGCCCTGCAGGTCGTCTGTGGCGAATTATATGCCGGCAAGACGCTGCGTGACGTTCATCTTGACCACGGCTACTATAAGCACGCGGCCGTGACGGAACCGGTTATGGATCACGTTGCCGTCCGGATGCCAGTCTGGCCGTTTGCCGAACTGCCCGATGCAGATCGGCAGCTTGGCACGCGCAAGAAGTCAACGGGGACGATGATTGGCGTTGGTCGCAGTCTGACTGAAGCCATGTTTAAGGCAATCAGTGACTTTCCAAGAATAGAGCAGGATTCACGCCTGGCAAAACAGGATCAGCTTTCCGATGATGAGCTGGTGCAGCTTTTGATCCATCCGCATGCCGGTCGTCTGTTTACGCTGTTGGCAGCTTTGCAGCGCGGCTACACTGATGATGAGCTGACCGAGCTGACTAAGATCGATGCCTATTACTTTGCCTGTCTGCGTCAGATGCAGGCGATTGAAGATGCGCTCAAGGGCCATCCTGGCGATGCAGAGCTGTTGGTCAAGGCCAAATACTGCGGCATGAGCGATGAAAGCATTGCTAAGATCTGGCAATGGCCAACGACTAAGGTGGTAGCAATGCGAGACGAGCATGTCATTCACCGAACCTTTAAGGAGCTGGAGCCTTCTGCGGGCGAATTTGATCAGCACACTAACGTTTTTTATTCCACGTATGAAATGGAGGATGAGGCCAATCCAAGCCCTTCGCCAACCGCAGTCGTTGTAGGCACGGGACCATTGCGGCTGGGCAACGGAACTTCCTGTGACTATTTTGTTGCCAACACGCTGCGTGAATTGCGCGACCATGGCTACCAGACCGTCATCATCAATGACAATCCCAGCTCGGTAACCTTGGCGCCGATGCTGGCTCGCAAGCGCTATCTGGAGCCGCTGCAGTCAGAAAACATTCGTGCGGTTTTGGACGTTGAGCATCCGGAAGTCGTATTGATTCCGGCTAGTCGTCATGAATTGATCGACCAGCTGGGACCAATTGCCAAAAACATCCAGATTGCCGAGATTCCTGAAGATCAGCGCCCAACTTCATTAACGGTCGGTGAGCCGCTGGACAGTTTTAACGCACTGTTTGACGGTCAGCTCATCTATCCGCTGGGCATTACGGCAGATCTGCAGTCAACCGATGATCTGAGCTATCAGCCGACTGCGCAGCGTTTTCCGGCCCGCTTGACGCCGCATGATTTTGCTTTGCTGGAAAAGCAAGGTGGTCAGGCTATTAGTGAGCAGAAGGCACCAGGACTTTATCAAGTTGTTTTTGTACGTCGTTTCGATGGTACCTTTAAGCAGCTTTTGGTTCAGCATATGCCATTGCCGGAAATTGCCTTTTTGTCGAAGGTCTTAAAGTTGAATCTGCCGGGAATTACGGTACGCATGGCATTGGGCCGGCTGGATGGCGATGCCTTAAATGAAGCGCTGGTTCCTAAAGGCGAAACCAAAATGGCAGTCTATCGGGCAGTCTTTCCGTTCAAGTCGCTGCATCTTGTTCATGAAAAGCCAACTATCAACCGAGTTTTGGGTGGTCAGATGCAGTTTTTGAGTGATGATGATTTTGAATAGCAACTAAAAGAACCGGGCAGGTCAAGATGTCTGGTTCTTTTAATTTTGCAAACGTTTTTAAATTTATAAATAAATACAAAAATATTTGATGTTTATTAACGAAAGCGCTTAAATTAATCCGTAAAATATGTTATGATTTAACCATGTTAAGTCGTGAAGCGTTTTATAAACAGAAAGAAGCTTGCAAAATGAATGAAAATAAAGTCGTAAAATTTTCCTACGAACAGCTTGATCGTCTTTGCATGGATGCCTTTCAAAAGTTTGGTTTTAACGCGAAACAGGCTGCCATCATTACCGACGTTTTATTAACTGCCGATATGTATGGTATTCAAAGTCATGGCATGCAGCGAATGGTCCGCTACTATAAGGGAATTCAAAAAGGGACGATGAAAGTTGATGCCAAGCCAGAAATCGTTTTTGAAACTCCAGTCTCGGCGGTAGTTGACGGCCATGATGGCATGGGACAGCTTAATGCGCATTTCGCGATGGAACTGGCAATCGCTAAAGCCAAGAAAGCGGGCGTTGGGATCGTTTCGGTTCGTAATTCAAATCATTACGGTATTGCCGGGTACTATGCCAAAATGGCCGCTAAAGAAGGCATGCTCGGTTTTTCCTGCACCAACAGCGAGGCCATCATGGTCCCAACGTTTGGCAGACAAGCAATGATCGGTTCCAATCCACAAGCCTGGTGCGTGCCAGCATGGCCTTATGACTTTTTGTTTGATGCCTCAACGACGGTCGTTACCCGGGGCAAGCTGGAGATGTACAATAAGCTGGATCAGCCATTGCCAGACGGTTGGGCCTTGGATGCACAAGGCGAGCCAACCAACGATGCGGCAATAGTCTTGGACAATATCGTTCACAAAAACGGCGGCGGCATCATGCCTTTGGGTGGCAATACGGAAACGCTGGGGTCGCATAAGGGCTATGGCAATGGGATGGTCGCCGAGATCTTCTCATCGATTCTTTCAATGGGTACGACCTCTGAATCAACCATGCAAAATGGCAAGTCAGGAATCTGCCACGGCTTTATGGCCATCAATCTCAACGCATTTGGTGATGGTGAAGCAATCAGTCAGCACCTTTCTGAATATCTGCAAAAGCTACGCGATTCTGCTAAGGCAAATGGTCACGACAAGATCTATACGCATGGTGAAAAAGAGATCCTGGCCATGGCTGATCGTAAGGCAAACGGGATTCCGGTCATTGATAAGACAATGACTGAGGTCAAGGATTTATGCGATTACCTGGATCTGGATTTTGCCGACTACTTTGGCGAATATCAACCACCAAAAGCTGAGGGCATGTTTGTCGGCAATTATTAAAATAAAAGGACTTTGGTGGCAATGCATCAAAGTCCTTTTATTTAGTTCGGCAGCTTTTTTGGCGTTACCGACAGCGTTTTTTGGCCACGGAAGGTTACAAAACCAGGCTTGGCACCGCTTGGCTTATGCAGGTTCTTTACCGGCAGATAGTCAACCGGTACGTGGGCAGAGTCACGCCCCTTAGAGAACCAGGCTGCCAGCTGAGCCGCCTGCAGGATCGTTTCTTCGCTAGGGTTGGTATCGCGAATCACGACATGCGAGCCAGGCATATCCTTGACGTGCAGCCAGATTTCGTTTTTATTGGCCGTTTTAAAACTCAGCCGGTCGTTTTGCAGATTGTTTTTGCCGACCAAAATGACCGTACCATCAGTGGCATGGAAGACTTCAGGTTTGGAAACGGGAATCTTGCGCTGCTTTTTACCTTTTTTATGCTTAGTCTTGATGTATCCCTGCTGCTGGAGCTCAAGCCGAATCTCTTGAACATCGCTGGGATTGGCCAGGTCGATCTGACTGAGAATCGTTTCAAAATAATCAATTTCTTTTTGTGTAATGGCCATCTGCTCATTGACGTATTTAACTGAGGCCTTGAGCTTGTTATAGCGCGTGAAGTATTTCTGAGCGTTGCGAGAAGGCGACAGATCAGGCTGCAGCGTGATCTTAAGCGGTCGATTCTCATCATAAAAATTAGGCAGCTCAACTGACTGGGCGCCACGGGGAACCTGATGCAGCCAGGTAGTGAGCAGTTCGCCTCGGATTCGATAGCGGTCGGCGTCAGCAGCATCAGCCAGCTCTTTTTGAAACTTCTTCATCTTGCGCTGGTCTTTTTTGAGTTCGCTATGCACCACTTTTAATACCTGACCGGCTAATTCCTTGGTACGATCAGACTGTGCCTTGTTGACATAGTAGGCATCGAGCAGCTCAGAAAGCGTGGCAAACGACTGTAGTCTTAGCTTCTGGGTATCAATTGGGGCGAACGCGGCAAAACTGGTCTTGTTTTTTTCATTGGTAATCAAGACCGGTGTCGGTGACTCAAAATGGCGCAAAAAGGCTTGGTAGGCGCTTGGCAGACTGTCGCTGGCCACAAGCTCGGCCGCCAGTTCGCTAGCAGTTTCCGGTGCCAGTCCCTGATAGCTGGCCTGCAGTTTTTTGGCAAGCTGAGCCGGATCATCTTTTAGCTCGCGAACCAGGTCAGAATAAATCTGGTTGGGCAGGTAAGGATTGAACCGCGGCTGTTTAGGCGGCATGATGAAGACTGCTCCCGGTAAAAGCAGGCGGACGCGGTTGACGTCGCTGCCGACATGCTTGATGGCATCAATGATCTTGCCGGTCTTGGCATTAACCAGCGTAACGTTGCTGTGGCGCGCCATGATTTCGACCATCATCACCAGTTCCAATGGGTCGCCCAGCTCATCTAAAGTCGAGAAGGTCAGCTTAACGATCCGGTCGTTTTCAATCTGGGCGACTTCTTTCACCAGCGCTCCTTCCAGATATTTACGCATGGTCATGGCGAAATTGCTGGGAACAGCGGGATTTTGATAAGGAATCTGCGTGATCTGAATGCGTGGATAGGATGGATTGGCCGAGATCAGCAGGGAGTAGTTATGGCGATTGGCGCGGATTACCATCACCATTTCGGCAGGATAGGGCTGGTTGACCTTGGAGACGCGGCCGCCCTGCAGCGTTTGATTCAGCTCGTGAACCATAGCATGAGTAAAGAAACCGTCAAATGGCATTTTTGCGTTCCTCCTTTGTTTTGCATAACTAGTCTATTATAACGTTGATTGCCATCTAAAACCAAATCAGACCAACGATTTATGAAATTAAGGCAACTGGAATTACTGGATAATTGGTTTTGTGAGTTGAATGTGCTATCCTATTAAAATGCAGACCTTGTTTTGAGGCCGGCAGTTTTTAACATGCTATTATTTTTCTAAAATATTATTTTAAATCTGCAATCATACTGGAGGAAAACTAAATGAAAATCGCGGTTGTAACCGACAGTACCGCTTATTTAACCCCACAAGAAGCTGCGGAGAATCAGATTACGGTAGTGCCGATTCCACTGGTGATCGACGGCCAGAGCTATCAAGAAGGCGTCGACATTACGACTGAAGAATTTTACGACAAACTGGCTCATTCAAAGTCATTTCCAAGCACCTCGCAGCCATCGATCGGTCTTTTGATGGAAACCTATCAAAAGCTGGCTGATGAAGGCTACGATGCCGTCATCAGCATTCACCTGACCAAGGCGATCTCAGGCCTGCTCAACACGATTACGCAGATTGCCCAAGACATGCAGGATACGATCAAGATCATCCCGTTTGACTCGCACTTGACGGTCAAGATGATGGGCTATCTGGCCTTGGAAGCCGCTCAATTAGCTCAGGCAGGCGATGATCTGGATGATATCTTAAAAAAGCTGCGCGAATATCAGGATACGTTCAATAATGTCTTTGTCGTTGACGATCTGCAGAACTTGGTGCGGGGCGGCCGTCTTTCCAATGCGTCGGCTTTTATCGGCTCAATTCTAAAGATCAAGCCGCTTTTGACAATGCACACGCAAAACTATGCCATTGAAGCATTTGAAAAGGTGCGCTCAATGAAAAAGGCCAAGGCGCGCTGTGAACAGATCTTTGACGAAGACGTGGCCAAGCTCGACTATCCGGTACGGGCAATGGTGCTGCATGCCAACTGTCCTGAAGAAGGGCAAAAATGGCTGGACAAGCTGCAGGCTGATCACCCCAACATTCGCTTTGAATTGAGCTATTTTGGCCCAGTAATCGGCGTTCACCTGGGGCAGGGCGCGCTGGCACTGGCTTGGATGCAGGATACGGCTAAAAAGCCACTGGACTAAGCCTATGCAGCAGCGAACAAAAGACTGTCTCTGGGCACTTGGACTAACGGCTTTAATGGTGATCGTTGGTCTGCTGCGTCTGTCAACGCCACTGCCGAGCGGACAGGTTGCCATTGAGCTGGCCGGAGTCATTGGGCTGAGTGCAATGGTTGGCTTGAATCTGCGCTGGGGTGCCGGCATTACGACGATGGGAACGGTCATTCTGCTCTTGCTTGGCAAGGCCGATTGGATGACGGTTCTGGATATGGCCGTTGACATGGTGATGGTCAGTGCCTTGATTGGCTGGCAGCTGCCACGCGACGTTAAGGTAACCCATCGGCAGGCGATTGGAGTCGGCGTGGCAGCCGGCATCTCACAATGGATTACGGCCGAGGTGCTTTGCGGCATTGCAGGGGATGCATTTGCTCATGGAATGGGCATCATGCCTTTTATGCGGCTGGCCCTGCCTGCGACGCTGCTGACGGCCCTGTTGTACATGCTGCTGATTCCGCCGCTTTCGCTGGTGATTCGGCATTTTAACTGGCAGCCGCCGCAAGATAGCAATCAATCGAAAAAAACGCGTTCCATGGTAATCGACTTGAGCGATCATCAGGGAATGCCGAAAGAACAAGATGATCATCATGATAAGGACTAACCTGGTTTGAATTGACAAACGCTGCTGGTTAGGATATTCTTAGATTATTAAAAAATAATGAGGTGAACTGATGGCAATTCAAATGATGATGCAAAAAATGGGCTGTTCATGCTGCATGCATTGCCGCGTGTTTTTTGCTCTGCCATCAGATTGCATGACCAAATGATGCAGCCGTGACAGGTTGCTGATCGAGTCAAGGGATTACTGGCGGTGAGCTGGTAGTCCCTTTTATTTTGTAAAGGAGAAAAATTATGAAAAAGCCGATAATTGGCATTTCAGGCAGCGAACTGACCAAAAATGTCGGTCCTTTCGTTGGCTATCGCCGCAGCTACGTCAACAAGGACTATAGCGAGGCGGTCATCAAAAATGGCGGTGTTCTGATGATTATTCCATTCAATGAGGATGCCGATGTAACCGAGTCTCAGCTGGAACTGGTTGATGCCTTGATTCTTTCGGGCGGTTAAGATATTGATTCGGAAAGTTATGGCAAAGAGCCGCAGCCTGAACAAGGCACGGTCTGGCAGGCGCGCGATCAGTTTGACATGCGGCTGTTAAAGCTGGCTGAAAAGCGCGGCATCCCGGTGCTGGGCATCTGCCGGGGCGCTCAGCTGATCAACGTCTTTCACGGCGGCTCGCTCTATCAGGATCTTAAGTACTATCCGGTGCAGACGCTCAAGCATTGGCAGGGCGATACGCCATGGTGGCAGGCGACGCATCAAGTCAAGCTGGTTAAGGATACGCATTTGGCGGCGATTTTTGACCAAGTGCCTCGCCTGCGGGTTAATTCCTACCATCATCAGCTGATTAAAAAAGTTGGCAAGGGACTATAGGTAGACCAAAATATACAGGTACCTACTTTCGATTCAAAATCAGCGAATAGTAGGTAGTTGCAGATCCGCAGCCAGTTAAAAACTGATTTTCTTTACAAAGTCAGCAGGCAGATAGTCGTAAAACCGCTGTCAGACTTATGATTTGTGAGTAAACGGATATTGCCATAACTCAGTAACAAAAGCAGTCGATATCGCTAGACAGCCAATGTCTAAGGTTAGAAAAATCATTAAAAACGCAGCGCGATGATGAGCAAAATGGGGATGTCCGATACCCTTGAAAATTGATTTGGATCCTGTCTACAGGCAAACAAAACAGGAATATCCGGTGCCATAAAATCGTGACTAGCAAAAAAGACCATCTTCAAACAGCTGAAGATGGCCTTTGTCGTTCGTGGTTTAGGATGGAAAACAGGGGAAGGTGGATTATTTTTTGATCAGTTCAGGGTCGTTTTTACCGGGATTCAATTCAACGATCTTGCCGGTCTGCGCATAAACGATCCATTCAGCAACGTTGACGATATGGTCGCCGACGCGTTCCAACTGACGACTAATGATCAAGTAGACGTCAGAGGCCTTTAGCTGCTGCTTGTCTTTAACCTGCTGACTCAAAACCAGTTGCCGCAGCTGCAGGTAGAGGCGGTCAACCTTGATGTCTTCGCTGGCAACGGCATAGGCAGCGTCGCTATCATCATTGACGTAGGCCTCATCAACCTTGTCCAGCATCTGACGCACTTGGTAGGTCAGTTGTTGAATCAGCTTTTCAGCGGCAGTAAAGGTTGGCTTGTCAGACATGCGCAGCGTTTGACGAGCAATGCGGATCGCGGCATCGCCAATTCGCTCCATGTCAGAACTGGCCTTTAGAATTGACATGGTTTCCCGAAAATCAGAGGCCATGGGATTTTTGCGAATCAAGACGTCAAAAACGTTCTTTTCCAGTTCGACCTCAGTTTGATTGACTTGCTGATCCTTGGAGATTACCTGTTTGGCTAGGATCGTATCATGTTCCAGAAAGGATTTGGTTGCTTGGTGAATCTGCGAGCTGACCAGTGTCCCCATGGCAACGAACTGCTTTTTTACCTTTAAGATTTCTGCTAGATTTTGATCTCCCATTATAAACTCCTTTTAGCCGAAGCGCCCATTCAAGTAGTCATCAGTCAGCTGGTTGTCTGGCTTTTCAAACATCTGCTTAGTTGAGTTGAACTCAATCAAAGAACCATTGAGCATAAATGCCGTGTAGTCAGAGATTCGGGCAGCCTGCTGCATATTATGCGTCACGATGACGATCGTGTATTCATCTTTTAGCTTCATCAGCGTCTCTTCAATCAAACCGCTGGAAATCGGGTCCAAGGCACTGGTTGGCTCGTCCAGTAAGATTACCTGCGGCTTGACGGCCAGCGTGCGGGCGATGCAGAGTCGCTGCTGCTGACCACCGGAAAGACCCAGACCGCTTTTTTTCAGATCATCTTTGACTTCATCCCATAAGGCAGCCTGTTTGAGACTTTCTTCGACGATCTGATCCAGCTGTTCCTTATCCTTGATGCCGCCGATGCGTGGTCCATAGGCGACATTATCATAGATGGAAAGCGGGAAGGGAACTGGCTGTTGGAAGACCATGCCAATCCGTCGCCGCAGCTCAACCATATCTTCTTTTGGATCATAAATGTCTTGATCATTAAACAGAATCTGTCCTTCAACCGTGGCATTATCATCAAGGTGCATGCGGTTAAAGCATTTTAACAGTGTCGACTTGCCACAGCCAGACGAACCAATCAAAGCCGTGATCTTGTCTTGCTCAATCTCCATGTTGATGCCATGCAGTGCTTCTTTAGTGCCGTATTTGAGCACCACGTTTTTACATTTAAGAATTTTTTCCATGATGCCCTCCTAGCCGAAGTTACCGGATACGTAATCATTGGTTGCCTTGATCTTAGGGTTGCTGAAGATGTCTTTAGTGGAGTTGAACTCCAGGACATGTCCCAGGTAGAAGAAGGCACAGTAATCAGAACAGCGCGCGGCCTGCTGCATGTTGTGCGTAACGATGATGATCGTGTGGTCCTTTTTCAGAGTCTGCATCGTTTCTTCCAGCTTAGAAGTCGAAATTGGGTCCAAGGCACTGGCTGGCTCGTCCATCAAAATGATTTTAGGATCCATGGCCAGTGAGCGGGCAATGCAAAGCCGCTGCTGCTGACCACCAGAAAGGGAAAGCGCGCTGCGATCAAGCGAATCTTTGACCTCATCCCAGAGGGCCACGCTTTTTAACGATTCTTCCACAATCTGATCAAGCTTTTGCTGGTCTTTGATGCCATAAAGCTTCGGCGCAAAGGTGATGTTTTCACGGATCGATTTGGCAAATGGATTTGGATGTTGGAAAACCATGCCGATTTCACGCCGGGTTTCGTAAACGTTAACCTGTGGGGAGTTCAGATTGATTCCCCGATACAGAATCTCACCATCAATGCGGCCCAGCTCATCATTCATTCGGTTAAGGCAGCGCAGATAAGTAGACTTCCCAGAACCGGATGGACCGATCAAAGCCGTAATCTTGTTTTCGGCAAAGTCCATGCTGACCTGATGAAGCGAGGGCGTTTCCTGCTTGCCGTAGTATACGCTGACGTTTTTAGTCTGCATTGCCAATGGTTCTTTGACAGGCAGCGTGTAGGTATCTTCAAAAGAATATTCAGCCATCTGTTTTCACCTCTAGTTTATTTGCGAGCCGACATCTTTTTGTAGACGTGGTTGCCCAAGTAGCGAGCACCCAGGTTGAACAATAAGATGACGATAATCAGTACGGCCGAAGCCCCACTGGAGATTGCATGGGCATTGGAAACCAGCCCTTCAGTATTCAGCTTCCAAATGTGGACGGCCAGCGTTTCAGCAGGACGAGTCGGATTTAAGAAGCTGGTTGCGGAAAATGGATTCCAGTTGCTGTAGTCGACGGTTGGTGCGCTTTGACCAGAAGTGTAGATCAAAGCAGCGGCTTCACCAAAGACTCGGCCAGCCCCCAGAATCACCCCGGTTAAAATACCAGGCAAGGCTTCGGGCAGCATGATCTTAGTCATGGTCTTCCAGCGAGAAAGTCCCAGTGAAAGACCGGCTTGGCGCTGCAGCGGTGAGACGTCATTTAGAGCGTTTTCGCAGTTTCGCGTCAAAAGCGGCAGGTTGAAAAATGTTAAGGCAATGGCACCTGAGATAATCGAAAAGCCCAAGTGCAGCTTGATTACGAAAAACAGATAGCCGAACAGACCAACTACCACGCTGGGCAGCGAGCTTAAAATTTCGATCGCGGTCTTAAAGACTTCTGTAACGCCATTTTTAGGCGCGTATTCGGCTAAGAAGATCCCAGCGCCAATTGAAAGCGGCGTGGAGATCAAAAGCGTCAGAACCAACAGATACAGCGAGTTGAACAGCTGGTCGCGAATCCCGCCGCCTTCACCAACGCTTTGGGCAGCTGAGCTCAAAAACTTCCAGCTGATGTGCGGCAGACCGCTTAAGATGATATAGCCCAGCAGACCAAACAGAATCAAGACCACCAGACCGACTAAGACATAAATGATGCCCATTGCCAGCTGATTGGCTTTTTTGGCATTAAGCATTGCGTGAGACTCCTTTCTTGTTGACCAGTTTTACCAGCAGGTTGAAGGCCAAAGACATCAGCATCAAGACCAGCGCCAAAGACCAGAGTGCATCGTTTGGCAAGGTTCCCATAACGGTGTTGCCGATGCCGACCGTTAAAGTACTGGTCAGAGTTGAGGCTGGCGAAATCAGGTTTTCTGGCATCAAAGGCGCGTTACCGATAACCATTTGAACGGCCAGGGCCTCACCAAATGCTCGTGCCATCCCGAAGATAACGCCGGTCAAGATCCCGGGAATGGCTGAGCGCAGAATTACCTTGTAGATCGTCTGCCAAAGCGTGGCCCCTAATGCGATTGAAGCTTCACGATAGTTTTTGGGCACGTTTTTAAGACTGTCGATTGACATGGAAGTGATCGTTGGCAGCACCATGACGAACAGCACCGTAACGGCTGCCAAGATCCCACTCCCGGTACCGCCGAAAAGATGGCGGATAAAGGGAACGACGACGACTAAGCCGACGAACCCGTAAACGACGGATGGAATCCCCACCAAAAGCTCAATGACCGACTGCATGAATGAGGCTGCCTTTTTAGGGGCCAGCTCAGTCATGAAGATGGCAACGGCCAAAGCGAGCGGCGTTGCGACCAGCGTGGCCAGAATCGTAACGGCAAATGAGGTAAAGATCATTGACCAGGCTCCGACTTCTGGCTTGCCATGCGCGTCAGTAACGGTTGGATCCCAGGTCATACCGGTTAGGAAGTCCTTGAGGCTGACGCCATCTTTAATAAACATGTTCAAGCCTCGTGCGGCGATGAAGTAAATAATTGAAATGACCAGCAGTCCAATTACCGTAATGCAGAAATAGCTGACCAATTTGCCCCAATGGTCCTGCCTGGTTTGAAAACTGCTTTGCATCAGTTGATCTTGTTCATTCATCTTGCTTCCTCCAGTTTCTCTCCTTTATTGATTGACGCGGTGGTTATTTCTTGGTAACTTGACCGTCAGCGTTCTTGGTAACCTTCATGTCGTGAATGCTGATGTAGCCAAGGTTCTTAACGTCCTTGCTTTGAACTTCCTTGGAGTTCATGTAGTTCAAGAATTTCTTGGTCTGACCCTTGGCAGCGCCCTTAGTGTACATGTGTTCATAGGACCAGATCTTCCAAGAGTTGTTTTCAACGTTCTTGTCAGTTGGCGCAACGTTGTCAACCTTTAAAGCCTTGATCTTGTCAGACTTGGTGTATGAGAAGGCCAGGTAGCTGATGGCACCAGGCGTGTTGGCAACCAGCTTTTGAACCGTGCCGTTGGAGTCTTGTTCTTGAGTCTTCATGGCCGTCTTGCCCTTCAAAACGGCTGATTCAAACGTTGCCCGCGTACCAGAGCCTTTAGCACGGTTGATAACGGTGATCTTTTCGTTTGGACCGCCGACTTGCTTCCAGTTGGTGATCTTACCAGTGAAGATCTTTTGCAGCTGGCTCATTGACAGGTTGTTGACCTTCAGGCTCTTGTTAACGACTGGGGCCATCCCGACAACGGCGACCTTGTGATCCTGCAGCTTCTTGGCATCGATGCCGCTTTGCTGTTCAGCGAAGATGTCAGAATTACCAATTGAAACGGCACCAGATTGAACCTGGCTCAAACCAGTACCGGAGCCACCACCCTGGACATCGATGTTGACGCCAGAGTTTTTGCTCATGTAGCTGTGTGCCGCCGTTTCGGCAAGTGGCTGCAGAGCCGTTGAGCCGACAATGCTGATCTTATTGCTGTCAGATGCAGCGTGGACCGTGCCTACCGTACCGCCAAACAGGCTAAAACCTAAAGTAGCGACGGCAGCTAAAGAGATAAGTGACTTCTTGTTCATGTTATTTGCTTCCTTTCTCAATATCCCATGAATAAATCCCATGAATAAAGCATGTACCTGAGTACGATTTATAATTTAAGGCAGAAACGTAAAGAAAAAAGACGGTTTTCCGTAAAAAACACGTAAGGTTCAAATTTACAAAAACGATACAAAGCAAACAACTAATTAAATAAAGACGGCTGATCAGCTTTATTTCACACTATTAAGCGAACAATAACCGGTGTTAAAACTATAATAGTTCGAATTATCGCTAAACGTTGGCAGGTAGATAGTTTTAATTAACGCTAAAAAGCTTAAAATAACCTAAAAATTACAAAGGAAACTGCTTAATAAAATTAACCAGGGCAAGCAGGCGCGACAGATCAATGATTGAATGGCGATTGTTTGGATGTTGGTCGTGGCAGTTTACAGAATTTAAAACAAAACATCGCCGACCCGAAACAATCCGAGTCGACGATGCTGATAAATTATTTGATGATTATTGGACGTTTAAGAGCAAAAGGTCATTGGTAATTAAGTGAGCAGGACGGGACAGATGCCGCCAACCGCGTTGCCACCACTTTGGCTGCCAAGGCGCAACGACCGGCTCAAAGCCGTTTTCTTGAATCAACTGGCTGACAACCAAATATTGATCGCCAACTGCCAATTGATGCTCAATCTGGTGGGCACCGACACCTTGAAGCAAGCGTTCAATTTGCGTCAGTTGGTGCGCGGCCAGGTTTATCATTAAGTCTGGATCAAGATTTGGCAATCCGGCGGCCAGCCTGCGGCAGTCGCGTGGCTCAAAAATGTACAAAAGCATAAAGCTGGCATTGGAATGAGCCTGGATCAGCCGTTTGAGATGATTGGCAAATGCTGGATCGATTTCACGGTTAAAAGAACATGTGGTAACAGGTATAAGGATTCGATCGTGCATAAAATGACCCCCTAAAATGGGGAAGTAGTCATGAATAAACTACTGATGTGGCAAAACCATTGGAGCATCTCAATTTTAGCATCAAAAAAAGACTTTGACCCGCTTTCACGAGTAAAGTCTTTGTAAATTTTGGCTAGTCATCACTGTCGTTTGCAGAATCATCCTTGCGATCGCGCTTTAGTCGCCGCTTTTTATCGGTATCAGCTTCATCAGTGCTGGCCGGCTTCTTTTTCGGCTTGATTTGAACTACCTTGAACTGACTGACGTAAGCATTCTTCAAATCCAATGGCGTGAAGCTGAAATCTTCGACTCTAACGGGTTGTCCCACCTTTAAGTCGTATTGACGTTCCAAGAAAAAGCCAGTCAAAGTTGAGACGTCGGTTTGGTCAAACTGGGGAATCCGGACGTTGAAGTAGCGTTCAAAGTCGTCAAGCGGCATCTTACCGGATACCAGGTAGGTTGAGTTGCCTTTTGAATCCGGCTCTTTCTTTTCAATCATGTCAGAAGAAACATGATCGATTTCTTCACCAACCGTACCGAACAATTCTTCATAAATATCCTTGTCGGTAATAATCCCGGCCGTACCACCATATTCGTCTTGAACAACAACGATTGGCACCTGTTTTTTCATCATGATCTGTAAGACGTCCGTTAATTCCTCGCTTTGGTAGACGATTGGAATCTTACGCATGATCGAACGAATAGCCTGCTTAGGGTTGATCTGATTTTGCCGCATGATGTCATAGCTGAAGATATAGCCTAAGATGTGATCCTTATCGTTATTGGCAACGACTGGGAAACGCGTGTACTTCTTTTGGAAATAAAGCTGAGCGGCGTCTGCAACCGTAGCAGTAATGTCGATTACGCTCAACTGCGTCCGGTCGACCATGACGTCATCAGCAACCTTGTCGTTCATGCGAAAGGCGCGTTCCATAAATACGACGTCTTCTTTATCCATCTCACCAGCACGCTCGGATTCCTGTGATAAGGTGACGATTTCGTTTTGGGTGTAGATATCTTCGTCTGGGTTGACTGAGAAACCAAGCAGTTTGGTAATGATCTTAGCCGTCCAGTCAAACAGCCAAATCAAAGGATAGAAGATTACGTGGAAAAACGTCATTGGGTGGGCAATCGCCAACAGAATCTTAACTGGCTGGTCAATTGCCATGTTTTTAGGAACCAAGTCGGTAAAGACCGCGTGCAGGAAAGTAAACAGCAGAATCCCGATGATCGAACTGAAATCATTGGCCACTGATTTAGGGAAGATATTGACTTTTTCCAACAATTCAGTGATGTAGGCCTCACCAATCCAACCTAAGATCAGTGACGTCATCGTGACCCCGACTTGAGCCGTAGACAGGTATTCCGTCAGGTGCTCAATCATATTTTCGGCGCGCCGAACGCTGGATGTCTGTTTGAGCTCTTTTAATTCGGTTGGACGAACCTTGATCAAGGAATATTCCAACAGGGTAAACAGCGCTGCTAAAAGCAGAATGAATATAATTGTAAAAAGTGTTATGGGACTGGTACTAACTTCCATATTTTGCAATTTTCCTTTCAAAATTAGCTTTGCAATCATTATAGCAAATAAAAAGGTCAGCATTCAGCAAAATCGCTTTTTGTTATGTAAGAAATGGTCCATAATAGAATAAAAGCATTCATACAAAAGGAAGATGGTGAAAAGATGACGGCTAGATTGATTGATGATGCGCACTGGCAGATCTTGGTCACGGCAGCGCGTCAGCTGAAACAAAGCGCGCGCTATCAAAATGCCAGCCAAAAAGCGCCATTCGATGCCGCCTATGCACAGCTGCAGGATCTGGAGCAGAACCGCGACGTGACGCTCAAGCAGTTTTTAAAAGTACAGGAAAGTCTGGCACATGCCGTTACAAAGCTCGATGGTCAAGAAACGACGACTTTTGTTTTGCGGCAGGCAATCAGTGACGCTGAGCTGTTGATGGAGACGGCTCGTTATGTCAATGCCAGTCCGTTGGCAAAAGAAGAGCTGAACAAAGCGTTGACGGCCGCGCGAAAAATCATTCAGACCGATGAATTCGTGTTACAGTCGCAGGTTGATCAAACCGTTGAAAAGCTGCAGCATTCAGCAACGGCACTCAGTGGGATTGAAAGCGACTTTAGTCAATTAGTATTGGTTTTCAAAAACGCTCAAAACGATCTGACCACGCTGCGGTATCTGAACGCGGATGCCAAACACCGGCAGGCCTTTAAAGCCAGCTTTGATCAGGCTAAGCAGCTGCTGAGTCAAGCCGCGGCCAACCATGAACTGAACGTCACGGTTGCTGATCTGTCAAAGCTCGCGCCTGATTTCCAGTCGGCAGCCCAAGAGACGATTGACCTGACGACCAGTGAACTGTTAAAAGCGCGCAAGGCCCTTAATGGCAAGACCAGTGATTTGACGCAGCTGAAAAAAGCAGTCGCTAAAATGACCGGTGTTGATCAAACCAAGCGCTATCAAGCGTCCTATGACTCCAGACAGGCTGCGTTTGATCTGGCATTTAAGGAGGCTCAGACTGCCTTGGCTGATCCGCAGACGACGCAGATGCTGGCTGATCGCCTGGTCAGTCAGCTTGATGTAACCTATGAAACGTTAAATGGCGAAGAAATCGAGGCGTTCGTGCCGATGTCTGAGGGTTCAACTGCTTCGCCGATCACAGCTGAATCAAGGGATGACGATGCCGGGATGCTTCAAAATGATGACGATCAAAACGATACCGAAGCTGAAACTAAGCCGGCTCAAAACAGTCATGATGATGCGTCCCATACTCAAGGCCAATCAGGAGTGGTCCAGACGGCGACATTAGCAAAACCAGATTCAACCAAAAAAAGCAAGCCGGCTACTGCGGCGTTGAGTAGCATGCTGGGCTTTAAACGCAATTTAAAGTAGAGAAAGGAAGATCTTTTTGGAAAATTCGATAACGCCGGCAGAATGGCAGGTAATGCGGGTAGCTTGGACGCTCAAGCATGTTACAAGTACGCAGATGATCGAGATTCTGCAGGGCAAGGTAGCTTGGAAACCGGCCACGGTCAAAACGCTGCTGCGCCGGCTGGTTCAAAAAGGCGCCTTAAAAACTACGCGGGTTGGGCGGGCGTTTGTCTATGAGCCATGCGTTGAAGAACAGCCGACGATGAACGAAGCTGCGGATGATCTGTTCGATAATCTGTGCGATATGCACGTTGGCAAGACGCTGGCACATGTGATTGAAAGGGCCACGCTCAGCCAAGCAGACATCAGGCAGCTGCAGGAACTGCTGACCCAAAAAGCCGCAGTGGCACCGGTTGAGGTTCCCTGCGACTGTGTTCCGGGAATGCGCTGTGAGGATATGAACTGATACCGTCAAGTCTTGTCTAAACAATGATGCTATCGGCAAGACGCGCTGAAAGGAAGTGTCGCTGGTGATCGTGCCCCCAGAGCTGGATCAGTCATTGTTCGTTGACCAGCACCATGATCAAGATCAGCTGCTGGTAGTTCTTGGCAATGGCTTTGATCTTTTTCATGGCTTTAAGAGCCGCTATCAGGATTTTTGGCAGCACGTGGGAACGACGCCGCTGGATGAGATCGTTCATTTTAATCGCCGCGCCCGCAGTCAGCAGGTCCGCTGGTCGGATGTCGAGGCCCAGATTCGCGTGGCGGCTGAAAATGCCTATCAGCTAAGTGCGACGCGTAAGATGCCAGGAGCGGGCGTGATGGTTCAGCAGCGCAGCACGCGGGCGATTCGCCGCTTTGAGCATGAATTCTCCCGTTATCTGCGGACGGAGCGAGAACGCGTCTTAGTCAGCGACCCTACGCGTTCACAAACCGCGCGGGAATTTTTAAGTCAGGCTGGCGCGGTTTTAAACTTTAACTATACTGATACGGCACAGCAGCTATATGACGTCTGGCCAGCGAATATCTACTATCTGCATGGGTCGCTTTTGGAAGGTCAGACCATTCTTGGGGTTGACAATGATGACGTGTTGGCACGCGAGCCTTATGAATATGCCAGTACGACCAAGGGCTACCGACGCGACATTCTTGATTTTAAACGCTGGGCCTGGCAGCAGAATGGCTGGCAGCCGCTTGATGAAAAAACACTGGCTGCCTTTAGAAACTATGATGCCTATTATTATGGCTGGCGGCGCTTGTATCCGGTCTTTGGCGATCAAGAGATTATCTCGCTGCTCTATACGCTTGACAGCGATATGCCCGTTACCAGCCGCTATTTTGCAACCCGCTTTTTTGAGCAGTGGCAAACGCGGCGCCAGTGGCTGATTGATGCGATTGCCAGCCGCTGTGCTAAAAAACGCATTGATCCTCAGGTGCTGGCCTATACCGCGGCAAATGCATTTCGGCCGTTTAAGATCAAACTGCCCAATGACGTCTATCCAGAAGACATTGCCACGATTGTTATCATGGGCCATTCTTTGCGGGCTGATCACGGCATCTTAAGTGATCTGTTCAAGACGGCTCATCAGCTCAAGCAGGTAATTCTGTTCGTCTTTCAAGGCGAGCCGCCCGAAGAACTGGCCATGCAGAAGCGAATGCTGACCTGGCTTTTGGGTGAGGGCAGTCAGGTCAAGATTTTGACGCTTGAATACTGAAAGGAGAATTTTTATGACCAGAATTGCGATGGCCGGCAAGTTTGCAATCGAAACGCGTAAAATCGTCTATATGTCAGGTGATTCGCTGGCTCCCAGAGAAGGAATCGCCAATTTAAGCGAGCTGCCGCCAGAAACCAGATTTAGCTGGCAGAAAAAGCCGGTGCTAGAAACGCCGGGACTGACGCAGGCAACGATCATGGTTGAGTATCCAGATGCCTCACAAGCAGCGGTCAAGGTGCCAATCGAGGTGCTGCCGCGACCGGTAAAGCAAAAAGGACCCAGTCAAAACGTCTCGATTCAATTTGATCAGCAAAACAAGCGCACGCCGGGAACCATTCTGTCAGGCAATCAGCGCGGTACGATGGTCGATGCGTTTGCGGGAATCGGACTGTTGGTCAAGGCGGTCAAGAAGGGACTGTCCAGGCATCGGCAATAAGACGACTGGAGGGGATGGCGTGGAAAACAGTAAAACCAGCCTAAGCGAACTGATTAGTTTGGAACGGCCCAATTGGCAGCACCAGCCGAAAAACGCCTTGTCAGCTGCCAACGCGGTCACGACGCTCAAACAGGTTCACGAAATCGTTAATGGTCCAGCCAGGCTGCTCAGTCTTGATCTGGAGTTCTATTGCGATGGCCAGCCCCAGATGCCGGGAACCACGCGGCTGGGCCAGATTGCCGGCCGTGTCTATGGTCAGAATGATACATTCAATTATTATGTGTTCAGCAGCAAAATGACGCCCAAAGATCAGCTGAGTCTGTTGAAACGCCTTGATCTGCGCTATTCAGAAGCAGAACGGCTTACGGTAGCCAGCGTTTTGAAAAAGGTGTTAAGGTTTATCGATCGTGTGCAGCCCGACTACCTGGTCAGCTGGGACAATCGCTTGGATCTTAGCGTGCTCAATCAAGAGGCCAATCGCCTGCAGCTGGCGGAAACCAGTCGTTCTTGGACCAGAATTCAGCCATTGGATCTAGAGAAGATCATCAGCAGCGACGTATTTGAGAAAAGCTCAGGCATCAGTCTGGCCAGGATGTGCGATCTCTTGCAGCTGCAGCATCCTAAGCCTCATTTGGCCGATCATGACGTCTTGATGATTGATAAGATTCTCCAGTTTTACGCGCTGGATTTAAATAAAATTCTGCATTAAAAAATTCCCGTTCGATCTGAGCGGGAATTTTTCGTTAGAAGCGTTTTTTATGATGTTTCTTAAGATAGCGGTACAGCTCGCCTAAAAAAAGGCCAATGATGATAATGATGGCAATCGTGTAGCCGGCCGTCCCCAGCTTGAAGATGGCGGGATGACCAGCACTGCCTTCAACCAGAATTGAAGAGCCCAAGATGATTGCCGCTAAGACGATGACGATCAAAAGCCGATTCAGCATGCGCTCCAGATTTCGTAAGACACGAGCCTGATCTTTGTACTGGAAGTTGATCTTAGCTTGACCAGTACTTAAAACCTCCAGCAGATCATTGATGCGCGAAGGAATAGCTATCGAATCGAGGGCGGTTTGCCGGGCCTGCCAAATGCTGCTTTCTAGTGAGTCCCTCCAGTTGAAGTGCTTGAGCAGATATTTTTTGGCAAATGGCTTGGCAACCTCCATCAATGACATTTCAGGATCAAGCGCGGCTACGATGCCTTCAATTGAGCTGAATGCCTTGATCAAAAGCGTGACTTCAGGCTTGACCTGCAGATTGTTCTGTCGGCACAGCGAGATGATCTGAAACAGCATTGCCGGCAGATCGATACCGCCTAAGCCCGTGTTGAGATAAGGAGCCAAAAAACCGGTCAGCTGACTATAGAATTCCTGCTCATCAACCTCGCCAGTCCGATTACAGATGCCGAGAATTGCTTGACCAACCTGGCGGGCGCTTTTGGTGTTAAGGGCGATTACAACCTGAGCAATGCCGTCCGTTAAACTAGGTGAAAGGCGTCCCATCATGCCAAAGTCAAGGTAGACCAAGCGATAGGGCGGCAAGGGATGATCCTTTTGAATTTCGATTTCGTGACGGCCCAGCTGTTTTTGGTAATTGAGATCCTTTGCCATTGCATTGCGCTTGGGATCATCTTTGGGCAGGTCGTAAAACAAAACATTGCCTGGGTGCGGATCGGCATGAAAAAAATGATCCTCGAAAACCTGCTTGATAAAATTTTCGACCAGAACATGCGCCAGATAATGATTGCGTTCTTTAAGCCTGGCCGCGCTGGTTTCATCAAGCGGCATTTTTTCGTTCATCAAATGCTTGATGCTTTTTCCCGGCATGGCTTCATTGACCAGAATCTTTTGCGTGCAGTACTGAGGATAGACTTTGGGCACTTCGATGATATCAAAGCCGTTGTTGAGCCGGTAA
The DNA here is from genome assembly GCF_013423865.1 of Limosilactobacillus mucosae. NCBI lineage: Bacteria > Bacillati > Bacillota > Bacilli > Lactobacillales > Lactobacillaceae > Limosilactobacillus > Limosilactobacillus mucosae. Next base: position 881,289 of record NZ_CP058954.1, read on the forward strand.
AATTCCTGGCCGTTTTGAACCTCAGTCGTCGTATCGATCTCATGAAGCAAAGATGTACTCAGCTCGTCTAAAACTCGTTTAGGATCAATTACCGAAAAATCAATTGGAACGTGCTCGGCCATGCCTAACGCGCGTTTAAACAATGCCAGATCGGTCTGCACTAATTGAGTAACGGCAGGGTGCTGGACCTTGACGACGACTTTCGTACCATCAAAAAGCGTGGCATGATGCGTTTGTCCAATTGAAGCTGAGGCAAAAGGCGTCTGATCGAATGTCTGAAAAACATCTTCAATTCGCTTGCCGGTCTGTTCTTCAAAAGTCTGTTCAACGGTCGCATATGAGTCAACGTCAACCTGATCTTGCAGCTGACGCAGTTCCTTGATGTAGTCTGGTGAGACCAGATCGGGGCGAGTCGACAGCAGCTGACCGATCTTAATAAAGGTTGGCCCCAGCTCCTCTAAAGCCTGCCGGATCTCTTCTGGGTGTTTTTGCCGATAAAAGTTGGTTAGAAACGAATGTTGATTTAAGACTTTAATGATCTGCTTGAGACGAGTCTTTTGGCTGATCGTTGTATTTTCTTCATTCAGAAAAATCACGTCCTTATTTGATAAATCATTAGCTTCATTATAGCAAAACAAGCACTCCCCGCGTTGACGAAGAGTACTTGTTTTTAGTCGAGATTCAGTTCATAGACGTTGCGCAGGTCGCGATCGGTTGGGCCGGTGTAGACTTGTCCCCGCTTAACGAAGCCGAAGTTCTGCACCAGGTTGTGAACACGGTCGTTTTTATCGTGAGTAGCAATGCGGAAGTTGCGGACCCCAGCGTCATAAGCCAGCGTGATCATATGGCTCATAATGTAGTTGGCAAAATGCTTACCGCGGTATTTGCCAGAGATTGCAACGCGGTGAATCGTGGCAAACGGGTGACCAGGACGATTCCATTTACCATTGACGATATGCATGTAATGAGCATCGCCTTGCGTCATCAGAGTTGCCGTCCCAACGATTTCGTTGCCATACATCAAAAGCCAGCAGCAGCCGCCTTCGATATCCATTTGAAAGGTCAAGCGCGTCGGGTAGCCGTCTTCTCCCTGCCATTGTTCGCTACCGTCAGCCTTCAAAAGCGCGCGGGCATTTTCAACGATTTCCATTACCGTATCCAGATCGTTTAAAGTAGCCTTGCGCATGTAAATAGCTTCACTCACTTTTCTTCACCTCTTGAAATTTAAGATAAGCTTTAAAAGTTTAAGCCTATTTTTTTAATTTGCCAAGTAGAAATTATTTATTTTCATAAACTGCAATTTCAATCAGGTTTTGGTCGGGATCGTGCAGGTAGATCGACTGCATGGGACCTTCTGCGCCAAGCCGATCAACTGGGCCGGCAATTACATCGACATAGTAGCTTTTTAAGTGGTGCAAAATAGCATCAATCGGGTCATTGGCAACCAAGCAGAGATCCGCACTGCCAATGGTTGGCTTGCGGGCTACCAGGGCATCACGATCGGCTTTTTGCAGGCGAATCAGCTGATGCCCACAGCGCAGGGTAACGACACCAGGCTTGGTCTGCTGGTCGATTACCGGCATGTCAAAGACTTCATGATAGAAACGGCGGGACTGTTCAAGATCACTGACGGTTAGGACGACGTGATCGATACGACGCATTTTCATAGGTTGAGACCTCATTTCAATTTATTGATCGAATTAATTATAGAACTCATGATCTGGCTTGAACAGTCTATGATAAGCTTAAACAGACTGTTTGAATTCAAAAGGGAAGTGAGTAATCTTGACTAAAAATCTGCTTAGCGTGATGCTGTTTGCATTTGTCGGTGGCTGTCTGCGCGCAGGCTGCGGTCAGCTCTGGGGCAGCTTTTGGGGGACGATTCTGGTTAATCTGGTTGGTAGTTTTCTACTGGCTTTTCTAACCTATCATGCCGTCTTAAAAGAGCAGCTGACCGGCTGGCTGAATCTAGGAATCGGTACTGGTTTAGTCGGTTCTTTTACGACGTTTGGCACGTTTTCGCTGCAGTCGGTTCAACTGCTGCAGCATTCTTTTTTGGCTGGCGTCGGCTTTTTGACGATTAACCTGCTGGGCGGCTTTTTGATGGCACTAGGCGGCTTTAAACTGGCACTGCGCTTGAATCAGGAGTAAAACCATGACGGAAATACTTTTAATCGGTTTGGGAGCCAGCTTGGGGGCAGCCTTGCGCTGGATCTTGACGCTGACTTGGAAAAAATGGGGCCGATCTGGCTGGCCAATCGCAACTTTATTCATTAATCTGACCGGCTCTTTTTTGATTGGGTGGCTGTCAAACATTGCAATGACAGACAGTCTGCGCCTTTTTTTAACGACTGGATTATTGGGTGGCTATACGACCTTTTCGACCTTTAATACAGAGCTGCTGGCGATGCTTGATGAAGGCAAAACCGCTCGCTGGTGGGGATACATGCTGATCAGCGTACTGGGTGGGCTGGGATTTGCCTGGCTGGGAATGTGCGTATAAAATACATTTTATATTCGTTTCATCTAAGATTTTTTTGTTGGTTTAAACAAAAAGTGGGATCTGTTTTCTGCTTTTGCCCCTAAAATCAAATAAAAGTAGTATAATTATGCATATAAGCTTAACTGGTTTAGGCAGCAATTATTCATTAAGTTAGGGGTTATTTTGCAATGGAGCAAGATAAAAAGAAAATCGGGCTGGCTAATTTGACCATGATGATTTTTACGTGCGTATTTGGTTTCGCCAATACGACCGTTGCTTATGATCAAATGGGCTATGCCTCGATTATTTGGTATATTCTGGCAGCTTTGTTCTTTTTCCTGCCATCGTCTTTGATGTTTGCTGAATACGGCTCGGCTTTGAAGAGTGCCAAAGGGGGCATCTATTCATGGCTGAAGGTTTCAATTGGCGAAAAGATGGCCTTTATCGGAACCTTTATCTGGCTGTGTTCATGGGTTGTCTGGATGGTCTCGACAGCTGCCAAGGTTTGGATTCCAATGTCAGCCTTTTTCTTTGGTTCAGACAAAACGCAGAACTGGAATTTCTTTGGCTTGACCTCCACGCAGTTTGTCGGCATTTTGGCTATCTTGTGGATGATTTTCGTTACCTACATGGGCAGCCGCGGGGTCGACAAGATTGCCAAGGTTGGGGCCGTGGGCGGAACTTTCGTCATGATCTTAAGCGGTGTCTTTATTGTCGCCAGTCTAATCATTTGGATCTGCAATCATGGCGCGATGATGCAGCCGATTCATGGCCTGCACTCGTTTGTTGCTTCGCCTAATCCACAGTTCCAATCTGGAGTCGCCGTCGTTTCGTTCATGGTCTATGCCGTCTTTGCCTATGGTGGCATGGAGTCAATGGGGGGCGTCATGGATTCGGTTGAAAAACCAGAAAAGACGTTCCCAAGAGCATTGATGATCGGCATGATCGTAATTACGGTTCTATATGCGTTGATGATCTTTATGTGGGGGATGTCAACCAACTGGGAGCGCGTTTTAGGTAAAGAAAACGTCAACCTTGGCAACATCTCCTACGCCCTGATGAACAACGTCGGGCTGGTCTTGGGCAGTTCTTTGGGGCTGTCGCATGCCACGGCGGTGCTGCTGGGCAATCTCCTCACGCGGTTTACCGGTCTGGCAATGTGGCTGGCTTACATTGGCTCATTCTTCGTGATGGTCTATTCACCGATCAAGTCCTTTATCATGGGCTCTGATCCAAGACTTTGGCCAGCTAAGATGACTAAGCTCAACAAGCATGATATGCCAGCTTTTGCCATGTGGATGCAGGCAATCGTCATCTGTGTGATCATCTTTGCCGTCAGCTTTGGTGGTTCGGCCGCGCAACAGTTTTATCTGATTCTGACTGATATGTCCAACGTGGCAACCTCGGCACCATACCTGTTCTTAGTCGGGGCCTTCCCATTCTTTAAGAAGATCAAGGACCTGGATCGGCCATTTGTGTTCTTTAAGACGCAGCGGGCGGCCAACTGGGCTTCAGCGATCGTTTGGCTAGTCGTAGCGATCGGCATTATCTTTACCTGTCTGCAGCCAATCTTGGATCATGACTATCAAACCGCATTTTGGACGGTATTTGGACCAATCTTCTTTGGCCTGGTTGCCTGGGCCTTTTATGCAAATGCACAAAAGCATGGCTTCAAGGCAGAAAAACAGCAAAACTAAGAAAAACAGCAAAGGACTCCTCGTATCAAACGAGCGAGTCCTTTTACTTTGCGACGGCCTGGGTTAAGATGATAATGAATCATAATTGAAAGGATATTTGTTGATGGGAAAAATCAAAGCCAATCTGGCCGAATATACTGGTCATTGGCTGAGCTATAGCGGCTTTTTATTGATGATCGTGCTGATTGATCAAGTAATCGTCGGGCCGCTTTTTAAACTGATCATGACTAGTCTGATGCAGCAAGGGCGGGTACCAGTCGTCTCCAAGCTGACGGCCATGGAGCTTTTAGCGGCGCATCCCCTGGTCCTGCTGGGGAGTCTTGGCGGTCTTTGTCTATGGCTGGTCTGGCTAAGCATCGTCTGGGGGCTGGCTATTTACGGCATCACTCTGCTTAGTCAGCGCCGTTTTGCCTGGTCGGTGTTGTTGAAAGACATGTCCTTTTGGCTGCGACCAGACTGGGAAATGCTGGTGCTGGTCAATTTTTTATGGCTGATGCCGCTGGGCCAGGGGTTGTTCTGTGCATTGCGTTGGGGACACCTAAATTATCCGGCATTGATGCTTGATTTTTTGACGCGCAAAACCTGGCTGCTGATCATAGCAGTGCTGCTCTATCTGGTGGTGCTGACGATTGGTTTTTTAACGCTGCCTGACTTGGTTGCAATGGCAGCCGATCAGATCACGCTTAAACAGGCACGGCAAAACCCAAACGCTGGCTGGCAAGGATTAGCAAACGTGCTGAGTACGTTGGGCGGAGTGCTGATTTTGAGCCTGCTTGGCTGGGGACTTAATCATTTGCTGCTGCTGATTTTAAGCGGGTTGGAAATATTTCCTGGGAAATGGGTGTGGGGAATCGCGATCATTTTTCGCTCGTTGATGCTTGGCGGCGGTTTTTGGCTGTTGGCCGGCGCGCTGGTGGTCATGGTGCTTAGCCGGCAATCATCAGATGAAAGGTTTAAAAATCTGCCGGCAGCTGATTTTCCCATCTGGCTGGGCAAAGGAAGCTGGCTGGTGATTACAGTGTTGATCTTAATGACCAGTGTCGTCAGTCTGCCGGCCGCTTGGCATCAGCCCGTGGCTATCTCGCATCGGGGCGTCACGCAGAAAGATGGCGTGCAGAACACTTTGCCGGCTGCGGAAAAAACACGGCAGCTGCATCCTGATTATATTGAGATTGACGTTCACGAAACGGCCGATCAGAAATTCGTAGTGATGCATGACGAGAATCTGCGCCAGTTGACGGGGATCAACCGCAAGCCGCGTCAATTAACTCTTAAGCAGCTGCAGGGGCTGGCGGCTGATGAAAACGGGCACCGCGCACACCTGGTTAGTTTCGATCAGTACTTGGAATTTGCCCAAAAACACCGGCAAAAACTTTTGGTTGAGATCAAAACGACCCCGGCTGATTCGCCACGGATGCTGCAGCATTTCAACCAACGCTATGGCAGACAGCTGCAGCAGAATCATGCCTGGCTGCACTCAATGGATCTTTACGCGGTCCAAAAGCTGCATCGATTGAATCCCAAGCTTGCAGTCATGGCGATTCAGCCCTACGTTTTAGGCTGGCCATCAAGACATGTCGGCTGGAACGTTGAATATTCGATGCTCAATCCACTGCTGATTGCGCAGCTGCATTTTAAGCACCAGCCAATCTGCGTCTGGACGGTTGATGATCCTGATACCATGCGTCAGGCTGCCTTAATGGGAGTCGATGGCATCGTTACGGATAATCTAAAGGCCTTAGACATAGCGCTAAAAGATGCCGAACGCCATCACGACTACGCATCACGGCTGGCAGCTCAGCTCAACGTTGCGTATAACTGGCATAACCTGATTGATGGTCGCCGTTAGCAAAGCAGCGACCTTGATTAAAAAATGGCACTGGATCTGCAGCCAGTGCCATTTTTAGTGTTATATTAGCCAAACTGATGGCGAGCAATCATTCTGCTCAAAACAAAACTGATCAAAAAGGCAACTACCAAAAACATTACCACGACCAGGTACGGGTACTGGTAGTTGATATCCAGCAGCGCCCCAGAGATCAAAGGACCGATAATGTTGCCAACGCTGGTCAGTGACATGTTGATGCCGTTTAAAAGACCTTGATTCTGCTCGCTCATTTTGGTCAAAAGCGTCGTAATTGCGGGCCGCAGCAAATCAAAGGCTTCAAATACGACCAGGGTGGCGATGATGATCTGCCAATGCGAGTGATCATAAATGACAACGACCGTTCCAACTGCACTCAGCAAAAAAGCCCAGCGCACCAGCTTGACCTCGCCTAGCCAGAGTACCATGCGTTCAAAGAAAAAGACCTGTAGAATCAAAGAGATGATCCCGTTTAGCGTCAGAACGGTGGCAATTGCGCCCAGCCCGAATTGGTGAACCTCATTGACGTAAAGACTGTAGATGCTTTCAAAGCCGGCCAGTCCAAATGCCGCGACAAAAATCATTAAAAACGCGGTCGTCATTGCCGGACTGAGCAGCGACTTAACCTGCGTCCAAGTGCTGTCCTGCAGATCCTTTTGAACGTCTTCGGTATGCGATTTGAATTCCTCATTTTGATCGCTTGGCAGTAAAAGCCAGGCCACCAGAGTACTGATCAGTCCAAGAATACCGGCAATCCAAAATGGCACCTTATAGCCGAAGTTGGCTAAGATGCCGCCAAGGCCGGGCCCAAGAATCAGCCCACCGCTAAAGGAAGCCGACAGCCAGCCGATTACCTTGGCACGGTCCTTCAATGAGGTCAGATCGGCAGCCAATGCCATTGAAGTCGGCACGACCATGGCTGCTGACAGTCCATCAAACGCCCGTGAAAGATTGAACCAGAAAAGGTGACCAGCCAGAGCAAAAACAAACTCGGCCAGGCCGAAAACCAACAGTCCCCAGACGATCAACGGCTTACGACCGATTTTGTCAGAGATGCGCCCGACGATTGGGGAGCCAATGAATTGAACCAAGGCAAACAACGAAGACATCAATCCCATTTCAAAGGCTGAAAAGCCATACTCTTTTTTGATAAATGGCATGACGGGGAAGATCAGACTCATGCCAAGGCAGATTAGAAACTGACAGACCAATAAAATCAAGATGGTCCGTTTTGATTGCGAACTCATAAAAAACTCCTTATTAAAATAATTTGGCAAAAAGAAAGCGGGAATGGACGCTGGGTCGCATTTCCGTTTTAGTCGCTCAGCTGTTTTTGTTTGATTTGACTGCTGGCGCGTTTATGATGCTGGTGGGCACCAACTGAAACAAGCGCCAAAATGATGATTAAGATCGCGAAAACCACCAGCTGAGCAAGGTTCTCGCTAAAAATTGCATTGCCGCCAAACGAGTAGACAAACGAGCACGGCAGCATTCCCAGCGCAATCAAGGGTAGCATCTGTGTCGGTGAGACCTTAAGCCGGACTCCCGAGTAGTTGACCAGTGCGTTGGGAATGGCTGGAATCATATAGCCGATAATCAAGCCGAGACGCGGGTGGGGTTGGTTGAGCAGTTTTTGCAGCAGCTGATGCTTCTTGAGTTTTTGTGACAGGTGCACGCGGCTAAACAGCAAGGCAACTGCCAGATTTCCCAGGATGTTGCCGCTCCAGCTGATCAAAAGGCCGATCCAAGGTCCATAGCAGACGCCGGCTAAAATACATACCGCAGCAATCGACATGCCTGGGATCGCATTAAGCAGCGCGATGACCATCATTAAAAGCAGAAAGTCCTTGGCCCCGTGATCACGAATCATCTTAGTAAGCATGACGCGGTGTTCGTGGGTCGGATGCATCAGCAGCTTGATTTCTGGCCAGTAGTCAAAACCGACCTTAATCAAGACGATCATGGCAAAGATGCCGGCCAGAATCGTCAGCCAGCGACTGTTAAGATGTAGTTTTTGAGGCATCGGGGCATCTTCTTTCTATCGGTTAGGCGTTCAGTGCCTGGCTCAGCTCAAAAAGCGTTTGGCGCAGCAGCGGATCATGAGCGTACAGATAGGTTCCTTTAACGCCGCGTTTTAAGATTACGTTTAAGGCGTTTAGGATCATTCGCTTCTCATAATGAATGATCTGGTCGGGATCCGTCAAGTCAGCACGCTTTTTAAAGGCCTCGGTATCGGTAAAGCGATCCAGATTGACCTGCAGCTGATTGGTACCAGGCTTTTGGCTGATTACTGGCCCAATGATGATGCCGGCATAATTGAGATCAAAACCCTGGCAGGTATAGATTGAGCCGACCTCGTCAATGGTTTGCGGCAGCTCAGCCCATGGTGTGGCGGTAAAGTTGTACTGGTCCCAAGGCATTTTAAAGTCGCCTTCACAGATGTAGTGCTTGCCGCCATCAAGGGTTGAAGGATAGCCAGATGTTGAAAGAATTCTGGACAGGCCGACTTCTTGGTTGCGCTTGACGATCAGCTGCCGCATCTTTTCCGCGTCGTCAAAAATACGAAAATCATAGTGATCACAAGCGTTTTTAGGCAGGGGCTCAATCAAGCCGTTGGTCAGCTGGTTGAACCAGGCAATCAGATCGTCAGAAGCCGTCATGCGAAACTGGTGCTTGAGCTGATAGCTTTGGTGTGGATAAGGCGCGATCAGCTCATTTAAGCGATCCAAAGTCCAAAAGCTCTTCATGCGCAGAACCTGATACTGATCAAATACCAAAACAACGACCTTAGCGCGCTTAATGATCTCAAGCAGCTGATTTTCATGGTAGAAATTATTATAGTGATCAGGCTTGCTTAACAATAGATGCGCCTCGTCAATAACTACAATGTCGGCACTGGCGTTGTTTTTGTCCAGCTGATTGATAAACGAGGTTGGCCGCTGATAGTCTTTTTTTAACAAAGTTTTGATCGGTCCGGCAATCTGTTTGTAGACTTTGAGGACTTCGGGATGGTTGACCAAAAAATAGTTGTGCGTCCCGTAAAAAGGACTGTCTGACTGAACCCGGGCGGCCTGCTGCAGACGAGCAAACAGGTGCGACAAGACGACGCTCTTACCGGTGCCGGCATCACCCAGGATCGTATAGACAGCGGGAAAATCCTGCGTTAAGTGCTGCTTGGCAAAAAAAATCACCTCATCGACCAGCTGAGCCTGTTCGTCAGTCAGGTTTTTAAATGGTGACAGCTTTTCGATGGCTTGGTTTGACATCCTGCTCCTCCTTTCTAAAACAATGCTTACTTAATGTTACGAATCTTTTTGGTTGCCGTCAAATTAAAGGAATTACCAACCGTTTTCTTTCTTTCATGAAGTGTTGTAAAATAGATAGCTAAGAAGATCGTTTGTAAATTTGAGAGGTGGAAGAAATGAATCAACATCCGGATTTCCTGATAAACGAAGTCAATGAGCCCCAAGACATCAAATCGATGAACCTGGATCAGCTCAAGGAATTGGCTCAAGAAATGCGGCAGCTGGTGCTTGAACGTGACAGTGCAGTCGGCGGGCATGTCGGTCCTAACCTGGGCGTGATGGAGCTGACGATTGCGTTTCATTATGTGTTTGACTCCCCACACGATAAAGTGATCTGGGATGTTTCGCATCAAAGCTATGCACATAAAATGCTGACGGGCCGCAAACTGGGATTTTTGGATCCTGATCATTATGAAGATGTCAGCGGCTACACCGATCCAAGTGAGAGTCCGCATGATTTCTTTAAGGTGGGGCATACTTCCACGTCAATCGCTTTGGCAGTCGGGATGGCGCAGGCTCGTGATCTGGTAAGTCCTGACAGTCATGAAAACGTGGTAGCCGTCATTGGCGATGGTTCACTTTCCGGTGGGCTTGCATTTGAAGGCCTAAATAACGCTGCCAAGCTTAAGAGCAATCTGATCATTTTGGTCAATGACAATCAGATGTCGATTGATGAAGATCAAGGCGGCTTGTACCGCGGCTTAAAGGAATTACGCGACACGCAGGGACAATCGGCCAACAACATCTTTAAGTTCATGGGGCTGGATTATCGCTACGTGGCAGACGGCAACGATCTAAAGACGATGATTGATGTCTTTAAAGAGGTCAAAAACATCGACCATCCAATCGTTTTGCACGTTAATACGCAAAAAGGCAAGGGCTATCAGCCAGCCATCGATGATCAAAAGAAATACCACTGGCGGGCACCATTTGACCTGCAGACCGGTGAAAGCAAGCAGTCGGCACCAAAAGAAAGCTACAGCGCGGCCGTGATTGATGAGCTTAACGCCCAGGTTGAAGCTGGTAAGCCGGTTGTTGCCATTAATGCTGCGATTCCTGGGATGTTTGATCTCGGTCGCTTTAAAGCTGCCCATGCTGATCGTTATTTTGATGTTGGAATTGCTGAACAAGATTCGGTAACGACAGCGGTGGCTATGGCAGCTGGCGGCGCGCGGCCGGTTCTTTTTGAGAGCAGCACGTTTTTACAGCGCGCCTATGATCAATTGGTACATGACGTGGCCTTAAACGAATATCCAATTGTCATGATCGTTCGTGGGGGCACGATTTCTTCGGGATCGGCCACACATCAAGGCACGTTTGACATCTCATACATCAGCAGTCTGCCAAACATTGAATATCTGGCGCCAACCAACGTCGAAGAAATGATCTCCATGCTGCGCTGGGCATTAAAGCAAAACGATACGCCAGTGGTTATCCGGCAGCCAGAACACGAACTGCTGCACGGCACGCCTTCCCAAGACAGCTATGCGACGATTGACTATGACATTGCTCATCATGGTAGCGAGGTTGCTATCATGGCCGTGGGCGGTTTCTGGCAGCTGGGTGAAGAGGTCTGTCGGCAGCTGAAGGAAAAGCTCAATATCGATGCCACCTTGATCAATCCTAAGTCAGTTACCAGCATTGACCAGCGTGATCTGCACTATCTGCAAGAGGATCATGACATCGTCGTTACGATTGAAGACGGTAATTTAAGCGGCGGCTTTGGCGAAACGATCGACCGCTACTATGGACCAACCAACATGAAAGTCTTAAACTTTGGCGCGCCACGTGAGTTTGCTGACAACGTGCCGCTGGAAGTACTCTATGAATGGTATCATCTGACGCCGGAACAGATCGTTGATGATATCGAACGCGTCGTCCACTCGGCAATTTACTAAGCCATCTGCTTGACAATTGGCAAAAAGCATTTTATAGTTCAGATAATATCATCGCGAATCAATTAAGGATCGTTCAGAGAATCGCCGGTAGCTGCAAAGGCGAGCAAGCATCCGAAATCCTGTCGCGAGCTGACTACATTGAAATATTTTTTTAAAAGGGTAAAGCACGTCTTTAAACGAGAATGGTACCGCCGTCACTGGTGTCTCGATTAAGGGCGTGTTTTTTGTCTTAACGAGGTAAGCATATGGAAGCAAAAATGATTCGGCGGCTGGTCGTCAAAGTAGGGACCAGCAGTCTGGTAATGAAAAACGGGCGGATCAATCTGCCTTCAATTGATCGCTTGGCCTATTCGCTGTCTGCACTGAACAATGCCGGCTACCAGGTCGTCTTGGTATCTTCGGGGGCCATGGGGGCGGGGCTGGCCAGTCTGAATAAAACGCAGCGGCCGGCAGCTATTGCTGAGCAGCAGGCGTTGGCATCTTTAGGCCAAGTCGAATTGATGCGCATCTATTCTCAGCGCTTCTTGGACTATCAGACGCGAATCGCGCAGCTTTTGTTGACGCGCGACAATCTGGAATATCCGCTTAATCGCACCAACGTCTTGAATACGATTGAGGCCCTGCTGCAGCAAAAGATCGTTCCCATTATTAATGAAAACGACCCCGTCAGTGTCGACGAGCTGGATCATCACACGACCTTCAGCGACAATGATGAGCTTTCGGCTTTAGTAGCCACGCGGATCGGGGCCGACCTGCTGATCGTTTTGTCGGATATTGATGGTCTGTTTGATAAGGATCCGCACAAAAATGCCGATGCCAAGCTGATTGAAAACGTTGCAGAACTCACCCCGGCAATCAGATTGAGCGCGACCGGTTCGTCAACGCGCTTTGGCACGGGCGGAATGGTGACCAAGCTTAAAGCTGCCGAAACGATTTTAAACGCGGATCGGCAAATGGTTCTGTGCAATGGTCAGGATCCGCGGGTAATCTTAAAGGTGGTCAATGGTCAGCCAATTGGCACGCATTTTGGCCGGCATTCAATCAAGCCGTTAGCAACTGACAAGGAGGAATTTTAAATGAACGAGACATTGATTAAAATGGGCCAGCGTGCTCAGGCAGCCGAACAGGAACTGATGCTACTGGATACGGCTGCCAAAAACCAGGCACTTTTGCAGATGGCCCAGGACCTTTTAGCTGCTAAAGAAGCAATCATCGCGGCCAATCAGCTTGATATGCAGCAGGCCGTTGATATGCCCAAGAAATTTACCGATCGGCTGCTGATCAATGAAAAGCGCATTGAAGACATGGCAGCCGGCTTAAAGACAGTCGCGCAGCTGCCAGATCCCGTTGCCAAGATTGATAAGGGCTGGTATACGGCTGATGGACTGCAGATTCTGCAAAAACGCGTTCCTTTAGGCGTAATCGGTATTATCTTTGAGGCGCGGCCAAACGTTACCGTTGATGCTGCAGCCTTGACGTTTAAGAGCGGCAATGCCGTAATTCTGCGGGGCGGTAAGGAAGCACTGCATACCAATGCCGCTTTGGCCAATGTCTTGCGGCAATCACTGTCAGACCAGGATCTGCCAAAAGACAGCGTACAGTTGATAACGGATACCAGTCATGAAACGGCTGGCGATTTGATGCACCTTGACGATTATCTGGACGTTTTGATTCCCCGGGGCGGCCGCGGCTTGATTCAGCGCGTAGTTAAGACGGCAACCGTTCCGGTAATCGAAACCGGCGCCGGCAACTGCCACATCTATGTCGATAAGGACGCGCAGCTGAAAATGGCACAGGCAATCGTGGTCAATGCCAAGGTGCAGCGGCCATCTGTTTGCAACGCGGCCGAAAAGCTGTTGATCCATCAAGACGTGGCCGCTGCTTATCTGCCGGTCCTGGCCAAGAGTCTACGGGCTCATGGCGTCGAGCTGCGTGGTGATGAGCGGGCCCAGGCGATCGTTGACATGCAGCCAGCCAGTGCAGCCGATTGGGATACTGAATATAATGACTTGATCATGGCAGTGAAGGTCGTTGATTCGTTTGATGATGCCGTCAAGCATATCAATGCCCACAGTACTCACCACTCAGAAGCCATTATTACTGATAATCTAGAACGTGGTCAGGCCTTTTTGAACCGAATCAATTCAGCCTGCGTTTATATCAACGCTTCAACGCGGTTTACGGATGGCAGTCAGTTTGGCTTTGGGGCTGAGATCGGCATCAGTACGCAAAAGCTGCATGCCAGAGGACCAATGGGGCTGGAGCAGCTGACGACGATCAAGTATCAGATCATCGGTAATGGCCAGATTCGTCGCTAATTTCTTAAACATGGATAAATGAGTTGCATAAATTGTTTTCTAATGCTATTCTAATAGCGTACTAAGTTTTAAGGAGGAAGTTGAAATGCTAAACATGCTATGTGAAATGTACCTAATTCAGCTAACCTCCACCTCAACCACAACAATTTAAAGTGGTTGAGTTCTTCAATCTGGATATCAATAATGCAGCCAACAGCTGATCGAATCCGCTCAACCACTTGCTAAATCTTAAGTGGGATTGAGATAGGTGGATTCGATCGGCTTTTTGTTTGGTTAAAAATAAAGGAGTTTTATTATGGAAGAGCAGAACAACAATCATCTGCGCCGGTCAATGACGACTGGACAGATGGAAATGATTGCTATCGGTGGGACGATTGGCAGTGGTTTGTTTATGGGGGCCACCTCAACCATTAAATGGGCCGGTCCATCCGTTCTGTTGGCCTATGCCGTAGTTGGTCTGGTTTTATATGCCATGATGCGGGCTTTGGGGGAAATGATCTATTTAAATCCAGGTACGGGATCGTTTGCCGATTATGGTACTAAATACATCAATCCATTGTCGGGATATCTGGTTAAATGGAGCAACGTTTTTCAGTTCATTATTGTCGGGATCTCGGACGTCATTGCAATGTCGCAGTATTTGAACTATTGGTGGCCAAATCTGCCAGACTGGCTTTCCGGCATTATTCTGATCGTTATCTTGACGCTGGCCAATCTGGTTTCGGCAAAGGCCTATGGATCATTGGAATTTTGGTTTGCCATGGTTAAGGTCGTTACGATTATCTTGATGATCGTGGTCGGCTTAATGGTGATCGTCTTTGGTCTGGGCAACAACTGGCATCCAGTCGGTCTGTCCAATCTTTGGTCGCACGGCGGCTTTTTCCCGAATGGCTGGAAAGGCTTCTTCTTCTCGCTGGCAGTGATTGCTGGCTCTTATCAAGGGATCGAGCTGCTGGGGATTGCGGCAGGGGAAACGGCCTCACCGCAAAAAGCCATCGTTAAGTCGGTTAAATCCGTGATCTGGCGAATCTTGATCTTCTACATTGGAGCTATTTTCGTGATCGTTTCCATCTATCCTTGGAATCAGCTGAGCGCGGTTGGCTCCCCATTTGTTGAAACGTTTGAAAAAGTCGGCATCACGGGAGCAGCTGGTCTGATCAACTTTGTCGTGTTGACGGCAGCAATGTCGGGTGCCAACTCGGGAATCTACAGTGCCAGCCGGATGCTGTTTAAGCTGTCGGTTGATCATGAGGTTTCGCCATTCTTCTCTAAGCTGTCCAAGCGCGTGGTGCCAAACGTCGCGATTTTGACGATTGCCGGCTGGATTTTAATTGGTTTTATCCTTAACACCATTTTGACGCAGATGAGCAAAACGGCTTCCAACCTGTTCGTTATCGTCTACAGTGCCTCGGTTCTGCCCGGGATGGTGCCTTGGTTCGTTATCCTGCTTTCTGAATTGCAGTTTAGAAAACAAAATGCCGATCTAATGAATAACCACCCATTTAAGATGCCGCTGTATCCGTTCTACAACTATTTTGCCACGGCAGCCCTGCTGATTATTCTGGCATTCATGTTTATCAATCCAGATACGCGGGTTTCAGTTTCGGTCGGGGTAGTCTTCTTGGTAATCATGTCGCTGATCTACTTTATTCGGGTCCGCAAGCATGAAGAACCCGAGGCCAGCGAAGAAGCTGATTTTGAAAATGAGCATCATTTAAAGAAACATTAATGGAAATTAAATTAGCGTCTGGTCAATTGGCCAGGCGCTTTTTAGCAGGGACAGTATGCTATAATTTTTAATAATTATGAAATTAAGGAAGGGATCGCAGTGAAACATACCTGTACGACTTTTTTGGCTGGAAAGGCAGCCACGATTGATGGATCGACTTTGATCTGTCGTCAAGAAGACTATGGCAACGCGTTTGATCCACAGCGCTTTGTTGTCGTCAAGCCAGAGGAGCAGCCGCGCCACTATGCCTCTAAGACGACCAGCTTTACGCTTGAGCTGCCGGAAAATCCGCTCAAGTATACGGCCGTGCCCGATGCTGACGATAGTGCTGGTGTTTTTGCGGCCGGTGGTATCAATGCCGCCAATGTTGCCATGACCGCAACCGAAACCGCTACGACCAATGCCCGTGTACTGGGAGCCGACCCGTACAATTCGGACAGCGGGATTGGCGAAGAGGATTTTGTCACCTTGGTACTGCCTTATATCAAATCGGCTCGCGAAGGCGTCAAAAGGCTGGGCCATCTTTTGGAAAAATATGGCACTTATGAATCCAATGGTATTGCGTTTAGTGATCAAGATGAGGTCTGGTATTTTGAAACGATTGGCGGTCATCATTGGGCGGCTTTAAAGATTCCCGATGATGCCTATGTGATCGCGCCCAATCAGTTCAACATTACCGATTATGACTTTGAAAGCGATGCGACTATGTATGCCGCTGATCTGCCGGCTTTTATCAATCGTTATCACTTGAATCCTGAACATGGCCTGAACCTGCGCGAGATCTTTGGCAGTCGTACGGCCAGCGATGCCCGCTATAATTATCCGCGCGCCTGGTACGTACAAAAGCTGCTGAGCGATGAGGAACAAAAACTTCCGACTGACCAGGATCTGCCGTTTGTCTGTCATCCAAAGCGCAAACTGGCGATTGAAGACATCAAGCAGGCAATGAGCATGCATTTTCAGCATACCGACTTTGATCCATATGGTCAGGGATGTGCAAACGATCAGCACAAATATCGACCGATCGCGTTAAACCGCAATCTTGAAATTCACATGCTGCAGATCAGAAACCATGTACCGGCCTCGATTGCGGGCGTGCACTGGCTGGCATTCGGTCCCAATACGTTTAATGCCGTGGTGCCGTTTTACGCCAACGTTGAAGACACGCCGGCACCATATAAGAATACGACCAGCGACTTTGATCTGCAGAATATGTATTGGCTGACGCATACGCTGGCGGCGCTGGGCGATCAGAACTATCAACGCTATGAAATGATGGAAGAAGGCTTTGAGCAGACGGTTATGGCGGCCTGTCGTCAGCTGCAGTCCCAAACCGACGCGCGCGTACAGACAATCGATGAGATCAGTGCCGAACTGACGCAAGTCAACGATCAGATGGCGCAGATCTCGCTGACCGAGAGTACCAAGCTGTTGGGCAGGATGGTCAAAGAAGCCTTTAAACATGAGAAACTGCAATATTAATAATCATTTGATAGTCAAGGAGAAATAAATGAAGAAGAAAACGCGTCGAGTCCTGCATTGGCTGACGGCTTTCGTAGTTTTGTTTGCCCTCAGCAGTCTGATCAAGCCGGGGACGCAGACTGACAATTCAGCCACGGCTACCAGCACCTCCAGTAGTTCAGCCGTTTTAGCCAGTCAGTTAAAAGAAAAGCTGAATGGCCTGGTTAACAAGACCAGCAGCTCAACTGGCAGTCAGCAGGGTTCCAGTACGCTGATCACGCCCAGTCAGACCAAGGCCGCCTCGGTTTTGTCAGAAGGCGTTAAACAGCAGCTGGGCGGCAGTCTGACCTGGAATGGGCATGGTGCATACATTGTCAATAATAACCAGACCCAGCTGAATGCCAGCGTCAGCAGCGCGCCATATGCCGTCAACTATACCGACAGCCGCGGGCGAGCCTGGCGAGGCGAGGCCTGGCTGAACAAGACGACGCGTCAGTATCGCAGTCGTGACCAGACCGGCAACGGCGCTACCAGTTGGAAACCAGAGGGCTTTTTACAGGCAACGAATCTTACCAATGGTCCATCGCATGCCTATGACCGCGGCCACTTGCTGGGTTACGCGCTGGTTGGCGGAATTTCAGGATTTGATGCCTCAGAGTCGAATCCGAAAAACATCGCCACGCAGACGGCTTGGGCCAATGAGGCAGCCAGCGAGAGCTCAACCGGGCAGAACTACTATGAAGGACTGGTTAGAAAGGCACTTGATCAAAACAAGAAGGTGCGCTATCGGGTAACCGATATTTATGATGGTGCCAATCTGGTTCCATCAGGCGCACATATTGAAGCTAAGTCCAGTGACGGCAGTCTTGAGTTTAATGTCTTCGTGCCCAACGTTCAAAATAATATTGTAGTCAATTACGCAACTGGCGCCGTAACGGCAAGCAATTAATAAAAAACAGTCGACGAAAAATTACGTCGACTGTTTTTTTACTGTGTATCTTTAATCGCGTCAATCAACTGTAAAATCGCATAGGCTGCTTTATCAGCCTGCTGTGGATCCATCGATTTTAGCTGGTAGATTAACTGATTAACTGAAAGAGAGGTTTCGCGGTCACGCTGACTGTCCTCGACCAATTGTGCAGTTGAGATTTGCATGGCGTGGGCAATCTTGTTAAGCGTTTTGATGCTGACGTTTTGATCACTTGTTCTCTCTAATCGTGAGATGAAATTGACAGACAAACCGCTTTCTTCAGCAAGTTTTTCCTGTGTTATCCCGAGGCTTCTACGGAAGGCTCTGATATTCTCGCCTATATTTAAAATTTCCGGCACCCCCTCTTTTTAAATCTAACTAAAAAATTTGAAATTTTTAACGTTACGAATAAACGGTTTCAAGAAACAATTTTTACAATTAATGCACATATTATAGAATTCACAGAATTTTTGAGTAATTTGGTTTTTGCATAAAATAAAATCCTGGTGAGTGCACACAAATTTGCTTGTCATTCTTTAGGGCCAAAACTTGCAAACGTTATAAAAATACAGCAAAATGGAACATAGTATAAAACGATGACGAAGAAGGAACCAGTTTATGAGTACGACGACGCAAAATTCGGCCAGTCAAAGACGACGGGTCCACTACGTTTTTAATAATCAAGAGGTGCCACGCTTGACGATTCGTCAGCTGTTTGACACTCGCCGCTTCAGTCGCTTGACGGCGGTTACCGGGGAGCTGGATGCCGACTTTTTTAATCAGCATCTCAGCGACTTTATCCAAGTTGAAATTGCCCTAGGTGCTCCAGAACAGACAACGCCACAGACTGCGGATGAGACGGCCACTAAAGGTGCTTTGACGAATGCACTGCTGGCCGTTGCCAATAAGCAGCCGGCGCGTTTGTTTGAGGCTTTGAGCGGGCAGAATCAGCTGAACGTGCTGAATGGTCTGTACACGGTTGAGCAGGCTCCCGTGCAGGCCATTCATTCACGCTTTTATCTGCTTAGCGATGATACCGGCGCTCAAACGCGGGTAATTCTGGGCAGCATCAACCTGACCGCGGCTTCTTTTGATGAGCATCATAATCAGCTTGAAGAAATACTGGTGTTTGATAATAGTCCCTTATATGCTAATTTTATGCAACGGTTTAAGAACGATCTTAAACCAGTTTTAAAAAATTATTTTTCCACTGAGTTGCTGAGTGCCGCGCAAAAACAGCTGGATGCCATGAAAAAGGATCAAAAAGCTGGTAAAGACGTCGGTAACGTGATCATTCTTGGCAATGAGACGACTGACCAAATCGCGATTGCTGATATGACCGAGCTGATCTCACATGACGTCCAGCAGCAGATCGACCGGGGAATCGTTGGCCAGGAGATTACCAAGGCCATGCGCGACATTACGACTGATCGAGCCTTGGTAAAAGATGAGCTGGAGCGTTCGATTCATCAACAGGATGCCATCTTCAACCTGCAAAAGGACTCGGTCTCGCCACGAGCTGCCAAGCCAACGCTCAAGACGCGCGAAAAGATCTATAAACGAGTGCGGCAGACGCTGATGACTGATATGACGCCGCAGGAACGCTCCGCCGAGAAAAAATACACCACGTTTTTGTATGATCGGCCAATGGAGCGGAATCTGGCCAATGACAACAGCGGCCTGTACGTGCCAAACGATGCGGGAACCTATCCAATTCCATTTGGCAAGCTGGCCACCATCAGCGAGATCCGCGACGGCTTAAAGAGCATTGATGCCGTTATGCAGGGCTATGCCAAGTACGTGGTCGACTACACGCCTGATTATGGCCGGCGCTTTTATGAGGCTATTTTATACAGCTTTACGGCGCCATTTTTATGGGAGATTCGCTCTAAGGCCAGTCTCAATCCGGAAGACGGCAATGACGTTCCCAACTTTTTGGTGTTGGGAGCTACGGCAGGCTCAGGCAAGTCAACGCTGCTTAGAATCATCAATCAGCTGACCTGGAATACGGACCGCTCGCTGATTGACTTTGGTACGATCTATCCAACCGAGACGCCGCAAAAGAAGCTGAAGACGGTTCAGGCGTTAGAGCACTATATGAAAACCGGCAGTACCTACCCAGTCTTGGTCGATGAGATCGAGCCCTATTTCTTCCAGCAGGATCAATACAGTCGGCATCTGATCGTTGACACCATGAATGATCTGGTCAACCATCCACATGCCGTGGCGCCTTTGATTGGTACGACCAATTATGACTCCGGGTTCACCATGCTGCGAGAAACGGCGCGCCGGACCTACTACCTGCAGATCGACAAGGTGATTGACGAGGCGCAAAAAGGCGAGGCCAACAAATATATCTACAACGTCCGGCAGACCCTAAACAACACGCTCTTCAAGGATTTTGTCGTTCGGATGGCCACGCTGCTCAGTGACGACGAGACGCCATGGCGGACTTTTGATAAACAGACGGGGCGGTTGGACTTTTTGGCCAATACGCGCAAGCTTTTCAAAGAATATTATGAGATGGCGGATCTGCCATTGCCTGACTTCTTTGCCGATGCCATCTGCGACGATTTTCGCGAAAGCGCGCGGAGTCGGTGGGCCAAGCTGTATCTGACGCAGACTGAGGACTTTAAGCACTATGCCGATAAGCACAGTCTGCTGTTTGACATCTCTAAGCTCAATACCTTTAACGGCTTCAGTGCTGATAGTATTGAAGAGTATCGTAACGCGCTGCCGGTTGAGATCTGTGTCGATGGCATCAACGGCAAACGCGGCAAGTTTATGGAGATCAAAGAGGATGCCTTTTTCAAGTGGATTGGCGAGCCCGATCCCTATCTTGAAGACGCCGACTTTGCCAAGGAAGCAGCAGCGGAGCCGGAACGTTCAGCAGCTGCCGAACCGCCAAGAAAAAAGAAGGGCTTTTGGGCACGACTGTTTGGCTAGGCAATCATCTTTGAACAGCCGCTTTTAGTTTTGAATTGAAATTAGCGGTCGAAAGGGTTTACAATATCTTCTAGAGATAGTTTAATTAAACAATTAACTCAAGGAAGGTTTGTCAGATGCGTTTTAATCGAGAATTTTATAAGGACGTTTTCTTCTGGGGCGGAGTACTGATCTTTTTGTCAGCGATTTTATATCAAGGCAGCTGGTCAACCTGGTTTGGCTATTTTGATGTCTTCTTGATCGTTTTCGGTCTGGCATTGGCAGCGATGACTATGGTTAGCCATGACGTCCCTAAAAACAAACAGTCAAGATAAAAAGGATTTTAGCATGAGGCTAAAATCCTTTTTGTTTGATCAGCTTGCTTAGTCTTGTTCCGCTTTGATCAGTACGCGCTTTTTGGTTTGGCGCTTGGTATGGAACTTTTCCAATACTGGAACGACCATGCGCTGATACCAATGGCGACTCGTGAGCCAGCGATGGAAGCGAGGCGACAGCTTAGAGAGCGCAAACAGCGCCAGCAGGAAAAATGGTACTTGAGGGATTACGGGCAGTGCCAACCCAATAATGCCACCGACAAAACCGGTCAGTGTCAGCATTCCCCAGCCAATTTTCTCCAAAATGATCAGCATACGGTCATCTCCTTTATAAACGCGACTTGATTTTGTTGGCAAGATTATAGCACGTTTGGCTTCAAAACGCATTGAAAACGAATCGGCCTTGAGTCTTTTTTAATCTTTGCTCAACCAGCGGTGCGTTATAATTAGGCTAGTTTGATGATAAGGGATGATGGTAATGCTGAATAAAAAGCAGCTGGTGATCAAGATAGTCTTAAAACGGGTGTGGTACCTGGTTTTTGGCATTATCATAATTGCGATGGCCGTTCAGCTTTATTTATTGAAGGGAACGCCCAGCCAGCCCTTGAACATGCATCAGCTACGCTCCGATGTCAGCTATACCGATACGCCGACGCTTTTGATCCCAGGACAGGGCGGCAACACGATTACCTTCAATACGTTTATCAAGCGTGCTCAAAATGAAAATATCGCGCAAAGTGCCATGGTCGTGCGCGTCTCGCCGACTGGTCAGGTGCGCGTTAAGGGCAGTCTCAAGGGTAAGAAAAATCCGCTGATCCAGATTCTGTATGACTGGAATTATAACGTTTCGTTCAAACCGCAGATGCATCAGCTGACGCAGGTTCTGATCGTTTTGCATCAGCGCTATCACGTCAAGCGTTTGAATATCGTCGCGCATTCTTATGGTGGGACGGAATTTCTCCACGCCTATCTAAGCAATCAGAGACTACAAAAAGAAATCGCGTTTCAAAAAATCGTACTGTTGGGCGTGCCGGTAGAAGAAAGCTTTGGCACCAATACCAAGTATACGGCCTGGCTGTTTAAAAAGTCGCGGGACGCGAAATTCAAGCAGCTGCTGCGGCAGGTAAAAAAAGCACGGTTTGCTAAAAATGAGGCCGTCTACAATATTATGGGTAAAGAGGCTGATCAAAAGACGGATGGCGAGGTTCCCAACATCCAGTCGCAAATGATGGCAACGCTGTTTAAAAATACCCCGGTCAAATACGTACAGCGCTGGTATCCCAAAACCACTCATCGTCAGCTGCATGAAAAAAAGGCGATCCTGGATTACGTCATGCAGACACTTTGGGGGAAATAGCATTGCTGACAAAAAAAGAGCACGGTAAAACGCGCTCTTTTTTGTAATTAGTTAAAGTGACAGTACTTATGCTGAAAGTCGGCAATGGCATTGTATTCCTGCTGCAGATCGCTGCTGAGCTGAACATAGATTGGTACCAGCGCTTGATAGATATCATAGGTAACCGGATCAGGCTGACAGGTTGCGGCCTTTTTAAGGTGTTCTTTAATGACATCGATTTTCTTGATCATTCCCAGACTCTTCATACCCATGACTACGGCGGCCAAGGTTCGGCTGTCCTGTTCTTGCGGAATGGCCACGGGACTTTGAAAGACATCGGCCAAGATCTGCCGCCACAGGCCAAACCGGGCAAAATTACCAGTTGCCATGATCTGCCGTGGTTCGCCGACGACCGTTTCCAGAGTTAGACTGATCGCGTAAAGCTCATAGACGGTTCCCTCCAAAACGGCCCGTGCCATGTGTGCCCGAGTGTGGTGCGGCGTCAGACCAAAGAATGAACCCCGGGCGTTGGCATTCCACATGGGGGCCCGCTCGCCATTTAAGAAGGGGTGAAAGATCAGACCGTCTGAACCAGCAGGAATCGTTTTAGCAATCTTGGCCACAACATCCAGACTTTCTTCATGCATCATGTTGGCCAGCTGCTTTTCTGGGGCAAACAATTTGTCGCCAGCCCAACTGAATACCGTATTGCCGGCATTGATGGGACCGCCAACGACCCAGTGCTCCTCATCCAGGGCATAGCAGAACAAGCGCCCTTCGATGTCAAAGCGCGGCTGATCAGTAATTACCCGGACCGCTCCGGAAGTATCGCCAATCGTAATAGCCGTGGTTCCTTGATCCAAAGCGCCAACCCCTAGATTATCCATCGGTCCGTCAGCTGCGCCCAGGATAAATGGCGTATCTATTGGCAGACCAATCTTAGCGGCAATCTGGCTGCGCAGTCCCCGTACCTGTTCGTATGGACTGGCCAGCTGCGGCAGTTGGTCGGCCGAAATGCCAATCAGCTTGAGGGTTTCCTTGTCCCAGTCAAGCTCTTTTAGATTTAACAGACCTGAAGCACTGGCTGATGAGATATCGGTTTTCAAAACGCCAAACAGCCGCCAGAAAACATAGTCTTTGATGCCCAGCCAGCAGGTCGTGCGCTCAAAAATCTCGGGGTGCTCATTTTTAAGCCAGATCAGTTTATAGGGCAGGGCCATTGGATGAGTTGGCATGCCCGTACGCTGATAGATCTTTAGTCCTGCGCCGTTTTGCTTCATTTCGGCCGCGTACTTGGCTGCACGATTGTCGCCCCAGGTCAATACGCGCGTCAGTGGCTTATTGACGCGGTTTAGGCCAATCAGACTGTGCATCATGCTTGAGAAAGAGACGCCCCGCAGCGTGCCGTTGTTTAGATCTGCCTTACCAACGACCTCGTGCAGCGTGTCAACGACCGTGTCGAAGATTTCGTCTGGGTCTTCTTCTAACATTTCCGGCTCATCGCGGAATAGATGATGTGAACGAGACG
Source organism: Limosilactobacillus mucosae (assembly GCF_013423865.1). NCBI lineage: Bacteria > Bacillati > Bacillota > Bacilli > Lactobacillales > Lactobacillaceae > Limosilactobacillus > Limosilactobacillus mucosae. Next base: position 905,137 of record NZ_CP058954.1, read on the forward strand.
CGCTTGCCAACGCATTGAAGTCCTGGTCATATAAAACTGCCTTGGTGCAGGTGGTGCCAATGTTTACGCCGATCAAGTAATCCATTTGATCCCCTCATTTCTAGTTTCTAAATACAAGTATAAAAAAAGCCAGGCAGTGGTTCAAGCATTTCAAAAGATTTTGTGAAACCACTCACGATAATTTTTGAGCCATAAAAATGTTAAAATAGACAAAAACCAACAGAAGGTGAAAAAATGCAAAAAGAACATGGCCAAGTAACGGGAATCATTTGGAAAACACCGGAAGAAATGGCTGCCTATCAGAAACTGCAGCAGTATGCCCAAAACCATGGCATGACGGTTTCAGCGACTGCCAAACAACTACTGATGCAGAGTCTGCGCCGTCATGTCAACTGATAGATCGCCACGACTTAATTTTTTTAGCAAAAGGACTTGCAGAATTAAAAAAATGCGACTATTATAATAGCCATATTAAAATTTAATGAGATTCATTAATAATTTGTTTCTAAGAATGAATAGGAGTGATCGGAATGGTTCAATTTTCAAAACGGGTTCCAGCAGATGGTACGGACGCAGTTGGTGCAATCCTGGCAGCAGCGGCTGATCCATCAGTAATTTCATTTGCTGGGGGCCTGCCAGCGCCAGAACTGTTCCCCGTCGCAGAAATGAAAAAAGCGGTCGATACGGTTTTTGACGAACACGGCCGCGAAGCCATGCAATATGGTGCATCGCGCGGGGTAACGGAACTGCGCGAACTGATTACCAAGCGCGTTAAGGAACGTGAAGGTATTGATTCAAAGGTAGAAAACGTCATGGTAACGACTGGTTCTGAACAAGTGCTGGATCTGGTCGGCAAGGCCTTTATTGATGAAGGCGATGAAGTCTTGGTAGAGGATCCAACCTACCTTTGTGCGCTGGATGTCTACCGTTCCTATGGCGCCAAGTTTGTTTCTGTGGCTCAAGATGATCAAGGGCTGCGTGTCGATGCCCTGGAAGAAGCGCTGAAGAACCACCCAAAGGCCAAACTGCTGTACACGGTTTCCAACTTCCAAAATCCAACTGGCAAGACGATGCCGGTTGATCGTCGGAAGCGGATTGCCGAACTGGCTGCTGAATATGATGTTATGGTGCTGGAAGACAACCCATACGGCGATATTCGCTTTGAAGGTGAACACGTACCAGCCATCAAGTCATTTGACACCACCAACCATGTACTGTACATGAGCACGTTCTCCAAGATTCTGGCACCAGGTTTCCGTTTAGGCTGGGTTCTGGGTGATCCGAAAATTATCGACAAGCTGACGGTTCTGAAGCAGTCAACCGACCTGCACACTGATCAATTGGCACAATGGGCGGTTGTTGAATTCTTTGCGCAAAACGACATCAACAAGCACGTTGACCAAATCAGTGCTCTGTATGGCAAGCGCAAAGACCTGATGATTGAAGGCATGAAGAAGTACTTCCCAGAAGGTGTCAAGTACACGAATCCAGAAGGCGGGATGTTCCTTTGGGTTAAGGTTCCTGGGGTTACGGATACGGTTGAGCTGTTCAAGAAGTGCTTGAAGGAAAAGGTTGCCTTCGTGCCCGGTGATCCATTCTTTGCCGGTAAGCCAGAACCAGGCACCTTCCGTCTGAACTACTCCAACATGCAGGAAGACAAGATCGAAGAAGGTCTGAAGCGTCTGGGTAAGGCCTTGTCTGATGCTGTTAATGAAAACAAGTAATGCGAACGATTATTGAGTTTAGTTTCATTAATTTTTCAGCCAACGTTTTATAATTAATGAAATACGGACTGTCAGCTGCTTAGCTGGCAGTTTTTTTGATTGATTAAAATCCGCGACAAATATCGCCAATGCCGGCCAGACCCAGCGAACCATATTTACGTAATCGATAAAACCGGATAAGAATTCGGAAACACAATAAAATCAAGCCATTGCTTACAGCTTGCTTAATCAAAAATTAGGAAAAATTTATTTATAAAAATAATTATAGGAATAAGGCCGTTTGGATTTTATCAGATCGTTGCTATCACTTATAGTTAGCTTTTGATCAGTAAGTATACCGATGTAACTTTTAGTAAAAATAATTATATTAATAGTACGTTTTATCTTTATCAATCAAAAACTAGTATGGAGGGATGACAATGTTTCGCCGACATTCGATTCTGTTTTTCAATTGGCGATTATGATGGTAATCATTGCTTCGATGGCCTTGATCATCTGGTCATCGCTTTACCAGACCAATATGATGATTGCCATGGCCGTTATGATTGGATTGGGCGTTTTGGTAGAGATGATGATTCCCAGCATCTTAATCAGTTGGCTGATCATTGCATTAACGACGCTGGGCAGTGCAATTCTGCTGCTTGGTTATGTAGTGATCGCGGCACCGATCAAGCTGGCCTTGCTGTTCACTTTTCCCGTGATTGCCTCGTTAACTTTAGTCGCCAGAGAAATGATCACTGGCTGGGGCTGGCTGGACAAAAACCGCAGCGAGATTCAGTCATACGCGGCCCACTATGATCCCGTCACTAAGCTGCTGACTCGCTATAATGCGGTCAAGCTGTATGAAAAGTGCATACTGTATATTCATGATCGCGACGACGTCAACCTCTGGATCAACGTATCAGCCATTCATTGGGCACACAGCACCCAGTTTCAACAGTTTCATGAGCAGGAATATAATCAGATGCTCCAAGAGATTGCCTGGGTTCTGAAGCTTGATCGGCTGCCCTCTGAATCGCTTTACTATCTTGGCAACGCCACGTTCATGATTATTTCGAATGAACTGTCGGATCGGGTCTTAAAGCAGCTGAATGATCAAACCAAAAGACTGCTTGGCGAGATTGAAGTCAATGGGGCCGCGGCTCAGTATAAATTGGGAACGCAAAAAATCGATCGTCAAAACGTGGCGCACTTCATGACGTTTGAAAAAGTTGGTCGGCACCTGCAGCGTGAGATGGAGACTGACATTGTGACCGAATATCTGAAAGGAAATGTGATCGATGGTTAGGATCTTTTTTTGCTGGCCACGGTAATTACGATGCTTTTTTTACTGGCAATGGTTGTTTTGTTTATCTGTAACTGGATCATCTATTATCGCATTGAAGAGATGGAAACGCATGGCTTGGTCAAAACGATTTGACGCAGGCCAAAGATGATCTTTTAAAGCTGCCGCCTAAAGAACACATCAAGCGGCGATTAAAGGAACTGGGGGTGAAGTCGGCTGATGATCAGTGAAATAATGATGGTCGTGACGTTGGTGTCAATCTGGCTTTCACTGTTGATGTCGATCATTACGCTGAGCGGAGCAACCAGTTTTTGGCTCAAGCACAGCCAGATTCGTGCTGATGTCTTGCCATTGAAACGCTATCCCATGATCACCCTGGTCGTGCCGGCTCATAATGAAGAAATCGTGATTGCCCAGACTGCCAAGGCGATTTTGGAGCTCAACTACCCCCAGGACAAGGCCGAGCTGCTGCTGTATGCCGATAATTGCAGCGACGACACGTTAAAAGAAATGCATAAATTAATTGCGCAGCCCCGCTATTTTGGCCGCAACGTCAAGATCATCAATCGTCACGGTACGGGCGGCAAGGCAGGGGTGCTCAACGATGCTCTAAAGATTGCACATGGCGAATATATTGGTGTTTATGATGCGGATGCCATTCCCGAGCGTAATGCCCTGTATTTTCTGGTACAAAAAGCGCTAGAAAAACCTGAACGCTATGTGGCGGTGTTTGGCCGCAACAAAACGCGAAACGCACAGCAGAACTTTCTGACGCGCTGTATTAATCAAGAAATCGTCGTAACCCAGCGAATCCAGCATTGCGGCATCTGGCACATGTTTAAGATTGGCCGGATTCCGGGAACCAATTTCATCATTCAGACCAGCTTCGTCAAATCAATTGGCGGATGGCGCAATGGGGCGCTGACAGAAGATACCGACATCTCGTTTAAGATTATGCAGCAGAACCGCTTGATTGCATTGGCCTATAACTCGGAGGCCTTTCAGCAGGAGCCTGAGACAGTGCATGACTACTACTTTCAGCGACTGCGCTGGGCAAAGGGCAACTATCAGGTGGTGATCCATAATTTTAGACATCTGTTTGACCGCAGCAACTGGCGCGTTAAGCTGGAGACGTTCTTTTGGTTCAATGTGGCGATCGTTTTATCGGATGTGATCTTTTTTGCCAACGTGGTCACGCTGCTTTTGCGGTTGGTAGTGCCTAGTCTGACGGTGCCGTTTACTTTTGGCGAAAGCAACATCTTAATTGCGCAGCTGCTTTTATTCAACTGGCTTTTGATGATCAACCTGTACGTTTTACAGATCAGTATTGCCATGTCGTCGCAGTTTGGTCAGGCGACTACCAGTCAGCTTTGGCTTGCCCTTGCCTCTTATTTTACCTATTCGCAGCTGTTTATCGTCGTTTCCGTTCATGCGGTCATCTCGGTAACTTTAGATGCGATCCTGCACCGTAACGGCAACGTCTGGGTAAAGACCAAGCGCTTTGATGATTGATGATGGGAGATTGCAATGAAGCTCAATAAATATACCTGAATCTTTGTTGGCTTGATTGCCGCGGTTTATCTGGGAACCTTGCTGTGGGTGCGGGTGACCAATCCAGTCTGTCTGCAGCAGAACATGTATCGGACCTGGGAAAAAAGCTATGTCATGCATCCCAGAGCTGATCAGTCGTTTGTCAATACCAGTACGAACAACAACCATCAAAAACCGGTCGCACTGTCCGAATCACGGGGCTATGGCATGTGGATTACGATCATGGCCGCTAAAAAAGGCTGGGCGAGTCAAAAAGATTTTGATCGCTTTGTCAATTACTGGCTGGCGCATCGTGATTACGTTGGCGATCAGCATCAGACGCCCACTTATCTGATGTCTTGGCGACAGTACTATAACCGGCATCATCAGTGGGTAGCAGACGTCAACAGTGCAACCGATGGCGATGTATATATTGACGTGGCATTAGTGGCAGCAGCTCGACAGTGGCCGTCAAAAGCAGACTATTATCGCAGCCTGGCTAAGAAACTGAGCAGCGACATTCTGGCCTATGAGTATAATCCACAGACCAGAGCGTTGACGGTTGGCGACTGGGTGACCAAAGACTCAGCGTATTGGCGGCTGATGCGTACTTCTGATGTAATGCCCTATGTGTTTAAGATCTTGGCTAAGGCAACGGGCGATTCGCGCTGGCAGACCGTCAACAATACAATGCTGGATCGGCTGGTTGATCTGAGCCGTCAGCATCACACCGGCTTGGTTCCTGATTTTGCCTGGATTACGCGCGACTCGGCCAAACCAGTCAAACCCAATACGATTTCTACCAAGCAGGACGGCAATTATAGTTTTAATGCCTGCCGGGTACCAATGATGTTGGCGGCTTCTGATGATCCACGCGCTCAAAAGTATTAAAGAAGATGCTGCGTTTCTTTAGTCATCAGCAATATGTCACGGCCGGCTACTCGTTAAGCGGCCAACGTCTGGTTAAGCATCAGTCGGCCAGCTTTTCGGCACCGATCTTTTTGGCCGTCAGTCATCATCGTGGCGAAGGCTATGACAATCTGTTTGACAGTCAAAAGTACATCTTCAGCCACCCCCTGACGCGTAAAAACTATTATGACGCGACTTTGGAAGGACTGAACTAAAATGAAGATTATGACGGTAATCGGCACGCGGCCGGAAGGAATCAAGATGGCGCCAGTAATCAAGCTGCTGGCCCAAGACCCGGCTTTAAAATCAGTGGTCGTAACGACTGGCTAGCACCGTGAAATGCTGCAGACCGTTTTTGAAGTGTTTGATTTTCAACCTGACTACGACTTAAAGATTATGGCGCCCAATCAGACGCTGACCCAGATTACCAGTCGGGTGCTGCTGGGGATGGAGCGCGTCTTGCAGCAGGAAAAGCCCGACTTGATTCTGGTGCATGGCGATACCAGTACGACCATGGCGGCCAGCCTTAGTGCGTTTTACCATCAGATTCCAATTGGTCATGTGGAAGCTGGTCTGCGTACCTGGGACAAGTATTCGCCATATCCAGAAGAAATGAATCGCCAATTGACCGATGACCTGGCCGATCTGTATTTTGCGCCAACCAAGCTCAGTCAAGCCAATCTGCTAAAGGAGCATCATCGTGCCAGTCGGATCTTCGTGACCGGCAATACCGCGATTGATGCTCTGCAGTATACGGTTCAAAGCGATTATCACCATGACGTTCTGGCTAAGATCTCGCCCCAGCAGCGCATCATTCTGCTGACGATGCATCGGCGCGAAAACCAAGGCGCCCCCATGCAGCGAGTCTTTGAGGTTATAAAAAAAGAAGTTGCTCGGCATCCCGATGTTGAGGTCATTTATCCCGTGCATCTAAGTTCCAAGGTGCAGCAGGCTGCCCAGGCGGTATTTAAAGACGAGCCCCGTGTGCATCTGATTGCTCCTTTAGACGTGGTTGACTTTCATAATCTGGCCGCGCGCAGCTATCTGATTATGACCGATTCAGGCGGCGTGCAGGAAGAGGCGCCCTCGTTAAACAAGCCGGTGCTGGTGCTGCGTGACGAGACCGAGCGTCCAGAAGGCGTCAAGGCCGGCACGCTGCGTTTGGTAGGGACGGATCCGAACCGTGTCGCCCAGGCAATGGAGGAGCTGCTTGGTAATCAGACCGTCTATCAAAAAATGGCGCAGGCTCCTAATCCATATGGAGATGGTCATGCTGCTGAGCGCATCGTTGCCATCTGCAAGCAGTTCTTAAATGCCAAAAACTGATACATATTTTAAGATGATCCCGGTCTCAAGCTTTAGGCAGCTGGGATCTTTTTTATTGATGGACTGGCTAACTAACTCAAACAGGACTAGACTAAAAATAATTTGAATTTATGGAGTAGGGAGAAAAAAGTGAAGAATTATCGAATGCAAAGCCTGGTATTGGTCTTGATTGCCTTTGCGCTTGGCTTTAGCGAATTTATTATCGTCGGCGTCCTGCCTGACATTGCCAAGACGTTTCATGAGCCGGTAACCATTGTCGGACTGCTGGTAACGATCTTTGCGCTGGTTTATGCAATCAGTACGCCTTTGATTACGATGCTGATTGGAACGCGCAGTCTGCTGAAAGTCGAGCTGGTATTATGGATTGTTTTTATTCTAGGCAATGCAATGGTGATGGCCGCGCCCAGCTATCCGATTCTGGTAGCTGCGCGGGTGATCACGGCAATCGTTTCTGGGGTAATCATCTCGATTGCAACGACATTTGCCAACAGTCTGGCGCCGCTTGAAAAAAGGGCGGGGCTGATTGCCTGGATCTTTTCTGGTTTTTCAATTGCCTCAGTCTTTGGCGTTCCAGTGGGTACCTGGATTTCAATGCACTTTGGCTGGCGGGCCACGTTTGGTGTGATCGTTATCGTCAGCCTAGTCATCTTATTTATGATGCGGGCCAGTCTGCCGATTGATCTCAGACAGGGGGCATCGCAGCGTTTCAGCGATCAGTTTAGAATCTTTGGTGATCGCCGCATCTATATCGGGATGCTGCTGCCAATGTTTAACCTAGCCGCGACGTATACCTTCTACACCTATTTAAGACCGCTGCTGGCAGGACCACTGCATTTTAAGACCGGCGCGATCACGCTGCTTTTATTTCTGTATGGCTTGATGTCTTTGTTTAGCAATCAGTTCTCTGGCCGGCTGGTTGAACTGGGCGGCTTGCGCAAAATGCCGCTTGTGCATGGTCTGCAGCTCATGTTGCTGGCCATGCTGGCGATCAGCCTTGACTGGCGGTGGCTTGCCATGATTGTGATTATGCTGATCGGCATGCTGATGTATCTGATCAATTCACCGATTCAGCTGCATTTTATCGATATCGCTACTCATGACTATCCGGCTTCTTTAGTCATGGCGTCTTCGATCAACTCGATTTTTTCCAATTTTGGCATTGCGTTAGGATCGGCAACGGGCAGTCTGTTGGTTAAGATGCATGGCTTGAGCGCGGTTGGGCCAGGCGGTGCTGTTTATGCCGGGGTTGCCTGTGGATTGATGATTTTCTTAAACCGCATCAATCAAAAACATGGTACTGACTGAGCAAAATGACGACTGCCAATGAGCCTTTGTTGATTTTAAAAATAAGCCTTGACATTCATTAAAAAGTGATTAGAATTAACTCATAATTAAAACGAAACGATGCCCCTGGGATGAGTAGTCGCTTTAAGCCTTTCAGAGAGCTCTTGGCTGGTGGAAAAGAGCAGACTTTGGCAATGAAGATGGTCCTGGATTAATGGCGTATTGGCGAAATGAGTAGTCAGTACCGGCAAGCGACCGTTATCTCGCTGAGTCAATGACTTGATAAGGCTGTTTTGGCGACAAGACGGCAAATAAAGGTGGCATCACGAAAAAACTCGTCCTTTAACCAGGGCGGGCTTTTTTATTAAAAGGAGTGATTTTATGACGTTCAAGGTAGCTGTTGCCCAGATCGATATTGCATTGGGCGAACCTGACCGCAACTATCAGACGGTTACGCAGGCAGTCAAAGACGCGGCTAAAGCAGGCGCAGACGTGGTGGTATTTCCTGAAATGTGGAATACCGGCTATGCCTTGACTGAATTGGCACGGCTGGCTGATCAGGATGGCTGGCGAACCAAGCAGACGCTTTCTCGTGCCGCTAAGGAAAATCAGATTGCCATCGTGGGTGGATCCGTGGCAACCGTGCGTGCTGGCGGTCAATACTACAATACGACCTATATCTATGATCAAAACGGGAACCTAACCGGCAGCTATGACAAGGTGCACCTGTTTGGTCTGATGCATGAAGACGAATTCATTCAAGCAGGCAGTCAAGGCAGCTTTTTTGAACTAAAAGGCGTCAAGAGTGCCAGTTTCATCTGCTATGATCTGCGGTTTCCAGAATGGTTTCGGACGGTAGCCAAACAGGGTGCCGATGTAATCTATGTCGTAGCTGAATGGCCGACGCCGCGGATTGAACAGTGGGAGGCACTGGTCAAGGCCCGCGCAATTGAGAATCAGGCTTTTGTCGTTGCGGTCAATCGCGTTGGTCATGACGACGAAAACAGCTACAATGGGCACTCGCTGGTCGTTGATCCGTTGGGGAACGTGATTGCCGATGCAGGTGAAAAAGCAGGCCTAACGCTTGCTGAGCTGGATCTGGACGAATTAAAGACGGTGCGTGGTCCGATTCCGGTATTTAAGGATCGGCGTCCAGATCTGTATGACTAAATCTTGCCGTATTGACATGACTAAACTTTGAAAGGAAGATCATAATGGAATTTCAACAATCAAAACTACTGGACACGCTGCCAAAACAGTTCTTTGCCAATCTGGTTGCCAAAGTAAATGCCAAGGTAGCAGAAGGCGTGGACGTCATCAACCTGGGACAGGGCAATCCAGATAAGCCAACGCCAGAATATATCGTCAAGAGTACCCAAAAGTGGGTGGCAGATCCGAAGACGCACAAGTATTCGCCGTTTCAAGGGCTGCCAGAGTTTAAGCAGGCTGCAGCTGATTTTTATCAAGAAAAATATGGTGCGCATCTTGATCCCAATACCGAGGTTGCGATTCTAGGCGGCTCTAAGATTGGATTGGTTGAACTGCCATGGGCGCTGATGAATCCAGGCGACACGCTGCTCTTGCCTGATCCCGGCTATCCTGACTACTGGTCGGGAGCGGCTTTAGGCGAGGTTAAGTTTGAAACCTTCCCATTGCTGGCTGAAAATGACTTTTTGCCGGACCTGGATAAGATTCCAGAAGCCACGGCACAGCGGGCAAAGTTTATGTATCTGAACTATCCCAACAACCCAACCGGCGCCGTGGCAACCAAGGAATTTTACGTCAAGCTGGTTGAATGGGCTAAGAAGTATCACGTTGGCATTATCAGCGATTTTGCCTATGGTGCGCTGGGCTTTGATGATCAGGCACCGGTCAGTTTTATGGAGACGCCTGGTGCCAAGGAAGTCGGTGTTGAATTCTATACCTACTCCAAGACGTTTAACATGGCCGGGTGGCGAATCGCGTTTGCAGTGGGCAATGCAGATATCATTCATGCGTTGAACCTGATTCAGGATCACCTGTTTGTCAGCCTATTCCCGGCCCTGCAGTATGCTGCGATCGATGCCTTAAAGAAGCCGGAGCGTGATGCCGAGATTAAAAAGATCGTGCACCGCTACGAAAAACGGCGCAATGCCTTCGTTCAAGCAGCTGAAAAGATCGGCTGGCATGCCTATGTGCCAAAGGGAACCTTCTATGCATGGATGCCGGTGCCAAAAGGCTTTACCAGTGAGACGTTTGCCGATCTGTTGTTGGATAAGGCAGGCGTGGCGGTAGCACCGGGCAATGGCTTTGGTGAGCATGGCGAAGGATATGTCCGGATTGGTCTGTTGATTAAGCCTAAGCGCCTGGTTGAAGCCGTTGAGCGAATCGAGAAGCTGCATTTGTTTAATTAGCCAACCGTCAACATTCAAAAGCATCAGCTGAAACTGCTGATGCTTTTTTTGTTGGAATGAAAAATGGCTTAAAAGCAGATTTTGTCTTTCTTTTACCAGAATATACGACAGATTTTGCTGAAAGCGGTTGAAAATGTTTCCTGAATTGCGTTATCCTTAATAGGTAGTAATATCTTGATAAATCAAACAAGAGGTGGTGTTAACAAATGCTAATTGTCAGCAAAAGACTCACCCCTGCATTTAAAAAGACGCTGATTAGTGCTCCAAAGCCGCAATACGTTCCAGAAACGTCATTATGCGACTGGATCATTCGTGAGGTAGCCATGCAGGATTATGGCATGCTGCTGTGTATCAACCGCAATACGCAGATGCCAATCGTGCTGCCGGGTGCCGAGTTTCTAAAAGTCAGTCCCGTTTCGGTTTTAAGACAGGTTTTAATGTTTGTAATGGCTGGGATGGGAATCAGTTCCATCAAGCTTACTGAATACGTCAACTGCATTGCGCACGGTGAGGTCAGCTATCAAAACATGACCGCCGACTTCCTGGTTGAAAAAGCTTTTCGTGCATACGCGCCCGAGCTGGCCAAGATTGACGTTGAAAGACTGGATGATGACCAGCTGCTCAATCAATTGGGGATTCTTTCCTTAACGCTGGGCAGCAGTACGAAGGTCTTTTGCGATCTAAGAGAACCTAAAATCGCACCAGCTGTTCGTTTTAAAGATCAGATCAACCAAGAATGGCGTCTGCCGGCTCAAAGAAAAGGCAGTATGGCAGAAAAATCGGCATGGGAGTTTGATTATCGCTTGTTCCATCAATGGGATGATCAGATTCAAAAAACGCCTGCTTGGACGGGGTATGCCGCGATCGTACGGGAAATGCGCCAGGTCAATGATGTCTTTTTACGGCGCTATCATGACTACCTGGAACAGACGGAAATGGTTGACGATACCAGGATGCAGCAGTATCTGCGTTTGGCTGATGTTTATCTGAATCGCTATCTGATTGCCAGCCATCCAGAAACCCTGACCAGCGACTTGACCGCCCCCACGGCCTATCTGTTTGAATGGCTGTTAGAGCATGGGCAGGTCAAAGCCGAGAACGTGCAGCTGGTAATTGATGCCATGCTGGCGTTTGGGGCGTTCATTAAAGTGGCAGGCGTCTATTCCACGCTGGATGAGGATCTGTATCGTCAAGCGGTTCGTGACGGCGGCGATCGGGTAAGGGCTTTTTTTAAGGCAGCTGCAGCCCAGGCCCAATTGGAAGCTAAAGACGATGCACCAGTGAGCCGTCAAGAGATTGCCGGCAGTCAGGTGGATACGCTGGTACAGGAATTGATGGCGCTGGCCGATGATGAGCGGTTGGTTGATGCGCTGGCCGACGTTTTTAATCAGACGCCGGCACTGATTGATAAGCTGCTGGCTAAGATGACGCCCTTGCAGCGGCAGAATCTGGCTCGAAAACTGGCACGGCTGCTTACTGATGATCATGATGACTGATAAAATCAATCCCCTCTGCCTCAAAATCGATGCGGCAGAGAGGTGATTGATTTAAGCTGGTGAAAAGCAGTCAAGATTGAGACGACTAAATACATCGGTTGTTGCCATGACGTTTGACTGATGCTGGGCAGCATTAGGGATGGTCAATGATCATGACTTAAAGAGCTGGTCCGAATACTGCTTTTGAGAGGGAACGTTACTCATGGCTAGCGGCGTTGATTCAATGCAAGGCTAATCTGGTTGCAGTTTTTTTTAATCGTTACCGTAATCAGTGCTTAGCAGGATTTTATGGCAACGCGGCCGAGGAGCATTGAACGAAAATTCTCTTGCGTTGCAACAGCAGCCTATCAATGTTTTGAAAACCAGGCTTCCTTATCCGCACGGGAAGATTCCTTTTTACATAAAACTATTGACACACCCTTTTATCATATGTGTTATACAGGATTTTTTGTATAATGCCTGCTGATAACTTTGATTACGACGATATTAAAGCCGTAATTCATGATTAACAAAAGAGCCGCTAAGAAACAGGGGAGTTTCTTAGCGGCTCTTTCTCATACCAGGGGGGGTCCTGATAATTTTGACAATGGATTGCGCGACTTTTTATTATGGGGAGGATTGGTTGAATGCAGCTGTCCACTCACAGCCATCACAGGGGTTGTCAACCAATCGTCGCGTTGTTGTCTGCATCAGCAGGCAATCGTTCCATGCCCAAACCAGACGAGGTGCGTTCGTCATGATTTATGTTTGCATTATATCACACTGACTTCAGAATGCCATAGTTAGGTCTCAAAATCATCAATAAATACCCGTATCGAGTTGGATTATTAATGTTTTTAATCCCGTTTCAATCGTTTGCCACCAATTCCCAACATAGCAGCTAAAGCAGAGAGTCCTAAACCGAGCAGAGCCGAATTCTTATTACCGGTCTGTGGCAGCTGCTGATTAGCGGTGGCTTGGTTAGCTGGTCGGTTTGAGGTGCTGGCTTCGGATGTTTGATCAATAGCAACGGTTGGGTTAGTTGAATTGTCGGCAATAACCAATGGGGATGGCGTATCGGCGACTGAACTGCCGGAATCAGGCACGCTTGGCTTGTCAGCGGCCGAATTGTTTGAATCAGCCGGAGTATCGCCAGGGAGAGCAGGCGTATCGGCGACTGAACTGCTGAAATCAGGCACGCTTGGCTTGTCAGCGGCCGAACCGTTTGAATCAGCCGGAGTATCGTTAGGGAGAGCAGCACTTTGCGAATCAGAATCGCTCGTGGTATTGGAGCCAGGATCAGCAGGCGTATCAGATGCCTTCACCGCGGTCTTTAGATGTACGGTGTAGGTAGTCGGCTGCTTATTAAAGGTCAGTAAGCCGTCCGCCGGCAGATCGCTTCCGACCAGTTCATAGTTTTCTGGAATGCTGATCGTGTAGGACTGCGTAGTACCCATATCACCAGTTAAGGTTTGGCTGGCAACTTGAGTCTCGTTTTGATCATCAGCAACATAATTGATTGTAATTTGAGTCTTAACTGCTTCAACCGTGACGATGGTCGTGACCGGCTCACTGATTGCACCATCGCTGTCGGTAACGGTATAGGTAATGGAGTAGGTGCCAGGCGTATTGACGTCTACCGTGCCGGCTACGTTGGCAGCAGTCAGCGTAATCGTACCATCATCAGCATCGGTTGCCATAACGTCTGCCAACGGGTCAAACGTGCCCCCTTGTTTGATAGTGACTGTAGCTGGAGCGGTGATGATCGGTTGGGAATTGGTACCGGCCAGCCGCAGATGCAGATTCTTGGTAACCTCATAGACGAATTTGCGCGAATTGCTGCCTTTAAGACTTTCCGGCGCGACCAGCTGCATGCCGTCATGAGTGTCAAACGTTAAGATATCGCCGGCATTAAGCTTGATTGCAGTCGTACCGGCAGTTTCAGCAACGTTGCCATAGAAGATCTTTTGGTAGGTTTGATTGCCATTGGCGTCAGTCACGGTCACCGTAACGTAGGTATTAGCGCCATAGTTGGTATTTGGCTGGCGATTGGTAAAGGTTGCCAAAAGCGTGCCATCGTTATTCAAATAGCGATAGGAGGCAAATGAGCCGCCGTAGCCGTTAAACTCCCATTGACCGATCAGGCCGTCCGCGCGCTCCAAAAGCTGCTCGTTGGCGTTTTTGATCGTCTCGTTTTGCAGGTCGTCAAGCATGCTGCGCGCATTGTTGATCAGCTCAACCGTGGCAGTATCGGCCAGTTTTTGGTAGGTATCATCGGTAAACAGACTGGCAATGCTTGGCAGAATCTGGCTGGATGATGCAACGGTTTCATTGACCGTCGCATCTTCTTTAACGTAGAGGTACTGATCAGTCAGCTTGACGTTTGGATTGTCAGTAGTCAGTGTATAGATTCCGTTGGCCAGCGTTCCCAGATCAACCGTATTTGAAGTGACTGGAATCGTCGCGATCGTCTGCGTACCGTTCATCAGCTTGATGGAAGAGCCAATCAGCTTGTCGGCATTGCTTAGATTTAAGATAATGTGGCTGGTCAGGCCGGTTTGTGCGAGTTGCTCATTGGTAATCAGGGCGACCTTAGACTTTAGAAAATCCTGATCCCAGCCCAGCTTTTGCATGACCGTCGTCAATTGATCGTCCGGTACGACTTGAGTAAGCATGGCTACGGCGGGGTAGTTCAATGAATTGAGCGCCGTTACGTCATCAACGCTTACGCCCATCGTTGCAAAGAAAGGCGTCACGTTAAGCTGATAGTGCTGAGCATAGACGCTGATCCAGTCCTTGCCGATCTGGTTAACCGTCTTTCCGGCAATGGCATTGGCGCGATGATCAATGTTGAAGTACTTGAACGCGTCCGTGCCTTCTAGGTTGTAGGCTAGATTCATCCACAGTACGAGTCGTTCTCGATAGCCGAGATCCGCCCAGCTTTGCTTTTTGGTCAGGACTGAATCCACCACGCTTTGCACGATGCTGTCTTTGGAAGTCCCGAAGATCCAGCTGCCAGTAGTGAAGTTGCTGTTGAATTGACTTTGATAAAGCGTACCGTAAATGTTGTTGAATGAGTCGATGATGTACATATCACTGGCTGGGACTTCATAGCCGTGGCCGATTTCATGCAGCGGCAGCCAGTTGATCGTTAGATAAGAAGCAATTGAGCTGCTGTTGGCGGCCGTGTAGTTGACCGACCAGTAGGCAGCACCGATTCCATCTTGATCGGCAAAGGCAAAATAGCGTCCCTTGACCGGCTGATCACGAACGGTATTGGTTGGGATGCCGGTCAGTTCATCATAAAGCTTGAAGACCTGATTGTCGTACTGATCAATCAGACTGTTCATATCGGTATTTTTAACCGTTTTGATATCTTGATAAGGAATCAGAATCTCAATGTTGTTGGCATCCATCAAGGCAAAAGCGGCTTTGCTCTGGTCCCATTGCTTTAAGACGGCAGCCTGGTCACTGTCAGCAGTAAAGACGGGCAGTTCCTTGGCCGTTCCGGAAACCAGCTCATATTCCAACAGCGGTCCGGTCGTCTGCGCGTTTTCAGGTGTACGCAGGAAAACCGCGGCATCGCCATTGGCCGTAATCTCGACCCAGTCGGTACCTATCGATTGCGTCACGATCTTTTTAGAAGAATCGCCAATCAGCTGAATTGAAACGCTGCCCGAGTAGCCGTTGTTAATGCGCCGGATCTTGAGCGTAGCGCCATCCGACAGTACCATGCCTAATGACTGCCGATCATGGTAGGTTCCCATATAGCGGCCTTCCTTGTTGGTCTGCGTAATGCTGGCATCAGGCGACAATACGAAGCCTTGGTAGGTCATGGTCTGGCCAACGTTAATGCTGTTGGTGGTGTTGGCAAGCAGTGCTTTAGCTTGATCCAGGCGTGTCTGCAGCAGTGCTCTTTGTTCGGTCGTCAAATCAGCCTGCTGGTTATCAAGCTGATTCTGCAGGGTCGCAACATCGCTGGCCGATGCGCCAAAAGCCAGCGCGCCATTATCAATCAGCTGTTTGGTTTTGACATCCAGATAGGCATAGTCGCTGATGTTTTTTAACGAAAGATTATTAGCCACGACGAAAACGAAGCGGCTCAAATCACCCAAAGCCGAGGTCTTCATCGTGGCATCGTTATTGGTAGTGTAGCGCGTCTTGGCTTCGGCATGCTCAATGCTTAAGATATCGCCGGCCTGAAGCTGCAGTGTCTGCTTGAATCGATAGTTCTGATCGCCGATAAAGGTTTGATCAAAAAGCGTTTCTGAGCCGCGACTGACCGTAATGCGAGCATATTGAGCGTTTGGAAAGTAGCTGTGCGGCTGACCGCTGGCATTGATTGATAATTGACCAGCCGGCTGGGCAGTCTGATTGGAGTTGTAGTAATCGACCTGAGCAAAAGTGTAGTTGCCAAGCCCCTTTAACGTCCAGCTGGCATCGGACTGGGTTACGTTGCCGGTATCCGGTGTCGTGACCTCAGTCAAGACGTCGGCTGAAGAACTGGCGCGCTGCTCGCCGGCTGCTGACGAGGCGGAGTCGCTGAGGCTAGCGGTATCATCGGCGACCGCGCTGCTTGCGATGTCCGTTTGTGCAGTGCTGTTTAAGACAACGGTATTGCTGACGGTTGTGCTCACGGCGGTAGCTGCCGTATTTTCAGCAGTATCAGCCTTGATTTCATGATCGTTGAAAATCAGACTGGTGGTTGCCGTTAAAAGTGCAAAACTGGACAGCATTAAGTATTTTGGCAATCTTGGTGTCTGCATTGAATTTTTCCCCTTAATATTATTAGAATACTGAATTTTGAATGCGGCACTGAGCATTAGGAAACCCTAATGAATTCAGCATTGATTATACATTACAAAAGGAGCCGATTCCCAACGAAATGGCCAAAACCAAGAAGTTGCATTAGAAGGTTATTAAACGAACACTTAGTTGGCTAATGATCATTTGCCGCCAGTCCGCTGATAGTTGATACAAAAAAACAGCAGTGCCGCTTCAGACACTGCTGTTTTTAATTACTCCGGCAGTCAGACTCGAACTGACGACAACCTGATTAACAGTCAGGTGCTCTACCAACTGAGCTATGCCGGAATGACTTAACAAATAAGTACTTAATTATATTAACACATAATTTAGAAAATGCCAGTAAAAATCAGAAAAAAGTCAAAAATTTTTTAAAAGGATAATTAAATCCGACTAACCAGTGCTGTTAACATTGCTTGACAGTGCAGCAACCGCAAACGTTTCAACTGACAGGCACGCACCAATGTCAAGGATGTTAAGCAGACCGCATAACTAAAGCGGACAGCTATCATGCTGGGTACCAGGAAAAAAACTGATCATCGAGCTGCAGGTCGGTGTCAGCATCAAAAGTAATCATTCTTCACAAGCTTTGTCAACTTGAATTATTAGTAAAAAGTCAACAATGTCAATCGATTATCAACATTTTGTATCGTTTGAAACGCTTTCAAAAATTCACAAGTAGGTTTATAATAAAAATACATTTTGAACTATCAAAAGAAGGCGAGGTTGTTAATTATGTCAATTAAAAACGTAACGATTGCCGGTGCCGGAACGCTGGGCAGTCAGATTGCCTATCAAAGTGCGCTGTGCGGCTATCAGGTTCGCATCTGGAATCCGCATCCAGAACGGGCCGAAAAACGAATTGCGGCGCTGCGGCCATTTTATAAGCATGACCTAAAGCTGACCGACGAACAGTTTGACGCCGGCTTGAAAAATATCGTTTCGATTACCAATGATTGGGAAACGTCATTTAAGGATGCCGATCTGGTAATTGAAGCCGTACCAGAAAATCTGGACATGAAAAAGGATTTCTACGCGCAGCTCTGCTCGGTCCTGCCAAAAGAAGCGATTATTGCCAGCAACTCATCGACTTATGTGCCAAGTCAGCTGGTTCAACTGGTTGATCGGCCGACAAAGTTCCTGCATCTGCACTTTGCCAACCATATCTGGGTCTTCAATACGGCTGAGATCGTTGGCAATGCCAAGACCGATCCGGCGGTAATTCAAGAAGTCGTGGCTTTTGCCAAGGGAATCAAGATGCTGCCGATCGTTTTGAAAAAGGAACAGCATGGCTACATCATGAACGCGCTGTCCGTACCATTCTTAAACGCAGCATTGGGCCTTTGGGGAAAGGGCGTGGCTGATCCGATCACGATTGACAAGGACTGGATGAATTCAACTGGTTCGCCAATGGGGCCGTTTATGTCGATGGACGTGATTGGTCTGCGGACGGTTTGGGCAATTTTCAGCTCCCATGCTGATACGCCAGAGCAAAAGGTAATTGCCGACAAGCTTAAGGCCATGATCGATGCCGGTCACTATGGCGTTGAAGCCGGTGAAGGATTTTACACCTACCCGCACCCGGCTTATGAAGATCCCAACTTCTTAAAAGAATAAACCTGCAAAAAACAGCGCGATACCAGGTCTTTTAAAGCTTGATGCCGCGCTGTTTTAATTATTGCTAGCCGGAAATCTCGTGACTTTAGTCGATGGTGGTTGGCTCGGAGCTCTGATTGGTAAGTGGGTGGTAGCTGTCAGAAAATTTAATCAAAAGTGGCACGAATTGATAAATAGATGACGCGTTTCGATGTTTATTATGACAGAGTAGGCGTGTATCATATAGTCATTCACTAAACGTTAAGCAAAGGCGGGAATTTAAATGAACTATTTTTTGATTGATGGCCGCTATGATGATCTCTTACGGCACTATGGCTTGGATCCTCAGGCCGTTTTGCGCCAGGCAGAGCTGCCGGCAGACACTTTGAATCATGACCGGATCACCATGAAAGAGGAACAGTACTATCGCTTTATGCAGGCAATTGATGAATTAAAGACGATGGACGATCTGGCGGTAAAGATGGCGACGGCAGACCAGATCGAGACTTTTTCACCACCGATTTTTGCCGCCTACTGCAGTCATAATGGCGAGCAGTGCATTAAAAGGCTGGCTGAATATAAAAAATTGATCGGCCCGATGACTTATCAGATCACGTCATCAGCCGATCAAGTTACGGTTGAGCTGCTGCCCGGGGATGCCAGCTTAAAGATTCCCGCGTTTTTAGCGGTCGCGGAATGGGCCTTTTTAGGCGCGCGACAAAGCAGGAAGTAACGCCGGTCAAAGTAGTCTTGAATGCAGCTAAACCTGA
The DNA here is from genome assembly GCF_013423865.1 of Limosilactobacillus mucosae. NCBI lineage: Bacteria > Bacillati > Bacillota > Bacilli > Lactobacillales > Lactobacillaceae > Limosilactobacillus > Limosilactobacillus mucosae. The sequence continues at coordinate 924,235 of NZ_CP058954.1, forward strand.
TTCTGCCTTGGCTGAGTTGGCAGGAATCAAGCTTGAATCAGGCAGCATCAATCAGATCAGTTTTTCCAAAGCAGACCTGCAGTGGCCGTTTGTCAGCTATAATGCCGCGATGTGGAACTATTTTGAGCCGGAGCTGACCAAACGCCTGGCCGACCTTGAAATTGATGACTCTACCTCGTCACGGGTGCGCAGTGCTTTAGCTGAACTGTTGCCAAGCGGCGAAACGACGATTGATGACGTTGCCCGTGAGCTGGGAATCTCCAAAAGAACTCTGCAGCGCAAGCTCAAAGAAGAAAAGACGACTTTCCAAAAACAGCTTAACAGTACGCGAGAAAGCTTAGCCGTTCATTATTTAATCAATACTGACATTACCACGAACGAGATTGCGTTTCTGCTTGGCTATCAGGAACTGAACTCATTTTTAAGAGCCTTTTCACTGTGGACCGGCAAAAGCGTCTCGGAGTATCGTCGTCAGCACCAGAATCAGTCGAAAGCAAATCGCAGCTAGCAGTCGTGGGCGCCATTAAATGCTGATTCAGTACGAAAGCCTTCCTGCAGATCCAAAAACTCCAGGTTGTCCGTCATCGTGCGCTGCTCACTGACCAAAGGCATCGTGAAATAAGTTTGGTTGAAACGGACTTCCATTTTTTCATCCAGTTGCGATGCTGTGTAATCCTTATACCAGATCGGCCCTAGGTTTGAGTCGAGTTGGGCGTTAAAGTCAGGAAGCTTGGCGTCTTTGCTTACAATGATCAACTTGAAATTGGCATCCAAAGAGCAGTTGCCTAGCTTGGAAAATGGACCGACGCCATCATCAAAGTCCAGAATCAGTTTGGAATCAGGCTGCAGGTATTTTTGCAGTCGCTGCTGAGCTTGAGGAGTAAAGGTAAGTTTCATGATTAGAACCTCGCTTTTGATTTTTTTATCAGTTTATACTTATTTTTAGTAAGTGTAAATTTTAATGCTCAGCGGCAGTTAAAAAGTCCCCGTTCCAAAATAACGGAACGAGGGCTTTTTTTAAAACGAGCTGCGAATCGTAATTAAGATCGTGGTCATTAATGCCAGAATCATAAAACCTTCTGAAAAAACGTTGGCCAACAGTGCACAGGTATAATTGATAAAAAACAGTCCCAAGCTGGCAGCAAAGGCCACAAATCCCATCGTGAGCAGTGCCCGCTCATGATCGACCAGTTTTTGACAGTGCTTTAGACTGCGGGCAGGCAGCTGGCGGCGGACAAAAAAGATAATGGCACTCGCTAAGACAAGCGTCGCGATGCAAAGGACGTAAGACAAAATAATAGTAGATGACGACTTCATTTAAAAATAGGTTTGAGCCACGCCTGAGCATGGTGGTCCTTTCCTTGAAAGATTTTGCCGCTATCTTAGCAGAAAATGCCCTAAACCACAAATTTGAAGAAATCATGAAGTTCGGGTCTGACAAAGATCACTAATCGATAATTAGCAGAATCGACAAAAGATAATGGCTGACTAGGGCAAAATGACAGTTGACAAGGATTGTTGACGGGAATAAATAGACAGTGCCGAGCTGAAAAAACAATGATATCTGAAAAAAACTTCATAAGTAAATTGATTGCTGAAACGAAAAGCGGCTGGGACAGGTGATAATAAAATAGTCAATTTTTAAATGACTTAGCCAGAAACGCTCATTATCTAAAACTTGGATACGGATCCAAAAATATCAGCCGCAGCTGGTTTGATTAAAGCAATCAAAATCGAATTTGCACAACGTGTTTGCTTATGATATTTTCATGAAAACTCGCCAACCGGCTGCAATTGATCTGACAGCGACGTTTGTTCAGCAGGTGGCATCAAAAGAGGGATATCGTGAGTAAGCGTCAATTTAGGCTGATTAATTCAATCAGTCATCGTTATTTGACTATTGATGACCATATTTTAAGAACAGTTGATCAAAAGCAGGCGCTGATCGTTAGTGAAGCAGTTGGACGGCAGCTGTTAAAAAAGGTCAACCGGATTGCTGAGGCTTTGGCACAGGCCAATGGGACGGCGTTTAACGAATATCGGCTGGAAGAAGCACCGCTGGCCACGATCAGACTGGGCAGCGAGGATCTGGATGCCTTAATCGAAACCGTTCAGCTGCTGGGCTGCTCTTATGAAGAAGCGGCGACGCGAATCAAGCATCAAAAAATCAAGCAGGCTGATCAAATGGCGATGCATCAGTATTATGGCCTGTCAATTCCGCATAAGATTCGGTAGAAAACAAACTTGAAAGCGTTTCTTTGAAAAGATATACTTGGCTTATCGAACGCATTGCATTATTTGGAAAGAAGGAATGATCATGCTATTTGATAAGGCAATTGTCAGAACGCCAGGCAAGTCAGTCGTGGATGGAATTGACGACTATGCTGATGCTGGCAAGCCAAGCTATGAAAAGGCAGTGGCTGAACACCATGCCTATGTTGAGCTGCTCAAAAAGCTGGGGATCGCGGTCACGGTTCTCGAGCCATTAGAGCAGTTTCCGGACTCATGTTTCGTTGAGGATCCGGCCGTTGTCTTTGATGATTTTGCGGTCGTTACCAATCCAGCCCGCAGTACGCGACAAAAAGAACGTGAATTCATCCGCCCAGTCCTTGATCAGTTCTTTGAGCATGACCAGATTTTTGAGATTACTGCTCCAGGAACTCTGGAAGGCGGGGATGTCATGCCAGTTGACGATGATCTGATCTATGTGGGGCTTTCGGCACGGACCAATCAAGCCGGCATTGATCAGTTTGCTAAGATTGCCGCGCGTTTTGGCAAGACGGTCAAGGCGGTACCGGTTGAACAGGTTCTGCATCTAAAGACCGGCACGACTTATATGGGTGACAACAAGCTGCTGGTAGCTGGTGAATATATTGATAGTCCCTACTTTAAGGATTTTGATCAGCTTAAGGTACCGGTTGGTGAAGACTACGCGGTCAACTGTATCAACACTGGCAATGGCGTGATAATGCCGGCTGGTTTCCCTGGCGTCCATCAATTGTTGGTTGAAAACGGCTTTAAGGTTTACGAGACCGACATGTCAGAATTTGCCAAGATCGATGGGGGCCTGACCTGCCTGTCACTGCGGTTTAGCTAACCGTTAAAGGCCGCCGCGGTTCCTGCCACGACGACCGAGAATTTATTGACTATAAAAAAACAGCGCGTGATCACTGATTCGGCGCTGTTTTATTTTTGAAATGACTTATTGGGATACAAGTTCAGCCAGCCGCTTGATCCCCACGGCAATATCGGCTTCTTTAACTGGAGCCAAGGACAGGCGAATCCGGTTATGCGGGGCGGCATGAATGTAGTAGCGGTCGCCATTTTCAATCAAGACGCCTGAATTTTGCGCGGCCGTGCAGAATTCAGCTGCCGTCATGGGCAGATTGAGCTGTAGCCAGAACCACACGGCACCATCAGCCGGCTGCCAGCTTAAACGATCACCAAATGATTCAGCCAAGAGTTTGCCGGCTGCCTGATACTGCTGATGATAGGCCAGTTTTAGGCCGGTAAGGTGCTTGCGCCAGAGTCGGTTTCGCAGGTAATAGTCAAAGATGCGCTGGGACAGTCCCGAAGTTGAGATATCGGCAATCCGCTTAACGCCGGCAAAGCTTTCGATCAGTCGAGTCGGCGATACCAGATAGCCCAGCCGCATCCCCGAGGCGAAAATCTGTGAAAGACTGCGGACATAGATGATGCGGTCATCGGGATCGTGTTCTTTCATGGTATGAAGCGTATTACTGTCATACGCCAAGCCAGAGCCATAATCGTCTTCAATAATCCAAAAATTATGACGATGAGCCAGTCCGATGATGCGAGCTTTTTCTAAGCGGCTCAACGAGTTTGTGGTGGGGTTTTGCAGGTTGGGCATGAGATAGAGAATCTTAGGCTGGATGATTTTAAGCATTTTTTCCAGTTCGTCAATCAGCGTGCCATGATCAAAATTCAGACCAATTACTTTGGCGCCGCAAGCCTTAAAAGCATCCACGGCCCCGGGATAGGTAGGATTTTGGACCATCACGCAGTCGCCCTGTCTGATCAGCGCGCGCGCACAGATATCAATCGCCTGCTGTGATCCTGAGGTAATCTGAATATTTTGGGGCGTGGTTTTAATCCAGCGCTGGGCCAGTTCGGCAGCCAGCGATTCGCGCAGGGGATAATAGCCCATCTCGTCTTCGATTACAAAAGCGTGTCCGCCATCGCGATCCAGGATGTAGTTGACCGCCTGCTTAAAGGCCGTCGTTGAGAAACGGTCGGGGTTGAGCGAGTAGCTGGCAAAGTCGATCAGCGGCTGGTCAGAACGGTCAGCCGGAAAATGCGACAGATATGGAATCTGAGCTTGGCCGGGTAACGAATCCGCCATGCCTTCCTGAACAAAGCTGCCAGAACCACGCCGGCTGATGATATAGCCATTTTTCTCCAGTTCACGATAGGCACTGACGACTGTCCCAGGGTTGATTCCTAGCGCCTTAGCCAAAACTCGAACCGCCGGAAGACGACGATCGGGAGCCAGCTGACCATTGACAATCCGGCTGCGCAGTGCATCATAAAGCTGAGCATAGAGCGGTTCTTTGGCCTGACGATTCAGTCTGATGTTATTAGCCGCGCTTAATTGATCTGCATTCAATAAGGATCCTCTTTTCCGTGTCGTTGTTTCAGTCCCGTCAAAAGTATTCATGGCTTACTGTCATCGCTGGCTAGCCTGGCTGGATAGCGGAATTTGACATTAAGCGCCGTTTAAGCAATACGTGCCTCGTTTTTAATGGCAAATTCCCGAAAGTATGGCAGCGCAAACGCGACCTGGCCTGGCTGGGGAAGACTGACGATCTGGTTTTCAATCAGATGCTGCAGGCAGACTGGTGCGGCTGTGCTGGTATCGTCAATCTGCTCTTTTAAAAAGCCTTCATCAACGACGCTGCTGATCTCATGGGCCAGAATCTCGATTACCTCACGATCACCGGTTGTCAGTTCATCAACGATCGGTAGGTAGGCATTGCTGAATAGCTGTTGTTGATAGTCGGGCATAATTTTTTCAAACGCAGCCGGATTGATTTTTTTAACACCAGACTCCCACAGCAGCGAGCCAAGAATCTGAAACGCGTAGGCATAGCCGCCAGTTGCTGCCGCTATGTTTGGCAGGACTTCAGGTTCAATGACGCGATGGGCCTCGGTAAAAATCTGCTGATATTGATTGGCCACCGTATCCAGATCAAGCATGGGCAAGGTCAGCCGCCTGCTTTTTTGAACCAGCGCGGCAAAGTTGTCATCGCCTAAAAACTGCGGCATCCGGCTGGTGATTCCGGCCAGCACGACCATGATCGAATTACCGTGATTGCCCAGCTGCTGGCATAGCTGAAGCAGAGTGAGCAGTGATTCGGTTGGCTGATTGGCTTCATCAACGGTGATAAAAAGGCGCTGCTGATACTTGGTAAGCGTTTCAACGTATTGAATGAACATCTCGCTGGGAGTATCGTAGTCCAGGACGTCCAGTTCCTTGGTAATGGCGGCACTGGCTTGATAATAGATTGCCCCGACCAGTGTGCTTAAAAAATCATCGTGCAGCTCTAGATCAACCGTGATCCAGCCATCACGATCCAGCATTGCATCGCCAAGATCATTTAAAAAAACGGTTTTACCACAGCCACGCGGACCATCGATGAAGATTGAGCGAAATCCTTGCTGCAGCTGATCGGCTTGATCAAGCAGTTTTTGCTGCATGGCTGGCCGTTTGATACAGCTGGGTGAGATATTGCCAAAGCCTGGGTTAAATGGATTGATCATGTTTATCCCTCATTTCGACTGAAGTTTGCCTTTATTTTAGCGTGCTGGCCAGGGTAAGACAAGGTACGGTTGGCCTAATCGGTTGCAGATTGTCAAAGATTTAGAAAGCGCATACAATGAGAGCGTGTATTTTAAATCTTTGGAAGGAATACCGATTATGAAAACAAAAATCATTCCAGTAGCAGCCGACAATGAAAAAGACGTGATCACGCTTCAAAAAATTGCCACCAAATCATTTACTGCCATGTTTGGACCATACCATGAACCCCAAGCCGTTAAAGCATATACTGATGAGGCATATGCCTTAACGATTTTGCGCACCGAGCTCAGTAATCCCGACAGTCGGACCTATTTTTTGAAACTTGATGGCAGACCGATTGGCTATATGAAGCTGAATTGGCGTGCGGCACAAACCGATCAGCTCTTTGACAATGCGATGCAGCTTCAGCGCATCTACCTGCTTCCTGAATACTGGGATCAGCACCTGGGCAGTCAGCTTATGGAAAAAGCACTGGATGAGGCGCGTCAAACTGGCGTCGCAACGGTCTGGCTAGGTGTTTGGGAACATAATGAGCGAGCACGGCATTTTTATGAGCGGTACGGTTTTAAAAAGGCTGGCACGCATACGTTTACAATTGGACCAGATCAACAGACCGACTTTTGGTATGCCCGCTCAATGATAGATGCTGACTAACTTAATAACTTGCCATGCATCAGCAGGATGATTCATTGGCTGATGCTTTTTAGTTGTTTGATCCGGGCAGCGAGGATTGTTAGCGCTAGCGGTGCAGACAGCCGTTTTTGATCAATTTTTTGAGTTTTTTTGAAGTTGAGCGAATCAACATTGAGAATAGGACAACGGAGCGATTGGCTTTAAACTGTTTTAAAACGCGAAATAATTTCTTTGCTGAAGATTCTTGATTAAGCTTGAAGATTGTTGAAACAGCCTGGTATGCTCTAGATGTTTATTGAAATCGTTTACAAAGGGGCGTGATGAGATAATATCGACGCGACAGTGGAAAATTTATCTTAAAAACTGTCAAATCGGGCTGCTTGATAAAATTTATGTATTCGGGGGGATAAGAATGGACACAGCAGCAACACCAAAAAAGAAAAAATTTAAATTGAAGATGCCGGGAGCATTTACGATCCTGTTTTTCTTGACGGTAATTTCCGTAATGCTCACCTGGTGCGTACCAGCCGGCAGTTATTCTAAGCTGCAGTATACTGGCGGACATCTTCAAGAAACGACCTCATTGGGACAGAAAAAAACGCTGCCGGCTACGCAAAAAACGCTTGATAGATTAAACGTTAAGATTGATATTAAGCAGTTTACATCGGGCGCCATCAGCAAGCCGGTTTCGATTCCCAATACCTATCGACGTCTTAAGCAGCACCCAGCCAAGCTTTACACGATCTTCACCAGCATGGTTGAAGGAACGATGCAGGCAACTGATATTATGATTTTTATTTTTGTGCTGGGTGGCCTGATTGGTGTCGTTAAAGAAAGCGGGGCCTTTGAATCGGGGTTGATGTCCCTAACCAAGAAAACCAAGGGACATGAATTTATTCTGGTCTTCTTGGTTGCCATTTTGCTGGTTCTGGGGGGTACGCTTTGCGGAATCGAAGAAGAAGCCGTGGCGTTTTATCCAATTCTGGTGCCGATTTTTATTGCTATGGGGTATGACTCGATTGTCTGTGTCGGGGCAATTTTCTTAGCCAGTTCGGTAGGTACGACTTTCTCAACGATCAATCCGTTTTCAGTCGTAATTGCCTCGAATGCTGCCGGAACAACGTTTACTCAAGGTCTGCTGGGCCGGGTAATCGGTCTGATTGTGGCGGCAGTTTGTTTGGTCGGGTACCTGTATTGGTATTCAAGCAAGGTTAAGGCTAATCCAGAATTTTCATACTCATATGAAGACAAGCAGAAGTTTGACAAGATGTGGTCAGTGGTATCTGACGAGGAAAAGGACCTGACTTTTACCTTTAAGAAAAAGATTACCCTGACGATGTTTGCCTGCGCCTTTCCAATTATGATCTGGGGCGTTATGGCTAAGGGATGGGGTTTCCCTCAGATGGCTTCTTCTTTCTTGGCAATTGCCATTACGTTAATGTTTATTAACTGTTTTGGTAAAGATGGTCTTGGCGAGACTGGGATTGTTGATGCCTTTGTTAAAGGATCATCCGGCTTGGTCGGCGTTTCCCTGATTATTGGGCTGGCGCGCGGGATCAATATGGTACTAAACAATGGCTACATTTCTGATACGATTCTCTATGTATCTTCCGAGCTGGTATCGCACATGAACGGGGTCTTCTTTATCTTAATGATGATGATGATCTTCTTTGTGCTGGGCTTCATCGTACCATCTTCATCCGGTCTGGCTGTATTAGCAATGCCGATCATGGCTCCGTTGGCTGATACGGTACACATTCCACGCTATATTGTCGTAACTGCCTACCAATTTGGTCAGTACGCAATGCTGTTCTTAGCGCCAACTGGTTTGGTAATGGCAACCTTGCAGATGCTTGACATGAAGTACTCGCACTGGCTCCGGTTTGTCTGGCCAGTCGTTGTCTTCGTGCTGGTCTTTGGTGGCGCGCTGCTGGTTACTGAAGTCTTGATTGCCGGCTGATTGATTTTGCATTTGCTTGAAAAAGTCTGACGATTTCGTCGGGCTTTTTTTGGTGCACAGGTATTAAACTGGTCTAAAAAAAGTTAAAATAGCATTGTCGATATATTAACGAAATGGGAGAGGATTTTATGAGCAGTAACGCAAAAAAACGCGATCAAAAAATCCTGATTAAAATTGCCGTGGCGCTATGTTATGGGGTGCTTTCGGCAATGGCAATCAATATGTTTTTGTCGCATGCCAACTCATATTCGGCTGGTCTGTTGGGGGTTTCACAGCTGCTGCAGGCTTTATTTTTACAAAGTGGTCTGCATATCAGTATGAGTCTACTGGTCGCGGTTTTGAACGTGCCACTGTTTGTGTTTGCTTGGTATGAATTCGGCTTTAGCTATATCTTATTTTCAATGCTGGCGGTTGGCTTTAACGTTGTCTTTTTAAAGTTTATTCCAACGGCCACCTTGGTAAACGACCCGCTGACCAATACGATTATCGGTGCGGCAATCTTGGGAATCGGGATTGGGCTGTGTTTTAACCAGGGCTTTACGACTGGTGGTTCCGATATCGTCGTAACTTATTGTCAAAAAAAGCTGCATAAAAAAGTCGGGATGCTGAACAACCTGATCAATGGCGCGATTCTGGTGGTAACCGTCCTATGCTTTGGTCCCAGCCGGATCGTCTATAGTCTGATCGGGATGCTGGTGACCAGCCTGATGATGGATCATACCTTCGTCCTGCAAGAAGACGTCTCGGTTACGATCTATACCAAGAAATCAGCTGCCGTCTCGGAACAGCTGCGCAATTTCGTGCATGGGGCAACGCTTTTGCATGGAACTGGCGTCTATACCAATGAACCCACTGATATTATTCTGGTATGTACGCCCAAGGCTCAGTTAAACGAGCTGCGCAAGATGGTTCATAACGTTGATCCGGACAGCTTTATCAGTATTTCACGAGCTGATGTCGAATTTGGCAACTATCAGCACTATTCGTTTTAGCAGCTGCCTAAATAGCCGTCAGAAACAGCATGCCGCGATGGCTGCAGCGTGCTGACTGAATATTAAAAGTCCTTACCCCATTGTTGAAGTCATGGGATAAGGACTTAGCATAACTAAAAGCACCGCGCTTGACTGATGTCGGCACGGTGCTTTTTGTATATCAAAACACTTAATGGTGAGTGGCACTGTATTTGGCAATGCTGTAGGCGTCAACGCCGCGCATGGCATTAACGACGTCCAGCGGCGTAACCTCAAACGTCATGCGATTCATGGTGTCGTTTGGGGCACAGGCTGCCTTGCCGACTTTCAGCAGGTTTGCTTCGCTTGGGTCCTCGATTCCCAGCTCGACAAAGTTGGTTGGCAGATGCAGCTTCTTTAAGAAGTGGAAGTATTTTTCGAAACGTTCGGTTGCCGCGCCCTCCAGCATCAATTGCGTCAGCAGACCGAATGCAACTTTTTCGCCATGCAGCCGCTCATGAACCGGACCATTCAAAACGCTAAGAGCATCATTAATGGCATGAGCCGCAGCCAGACCACCAGATTCGAAGCCAACACCGCTCATCAGCGTATTGGCTTCAACGATCCGGTCAAATGCTTTGGTGTCGGCATGGGCAATGGCAGCGGCATAAGCCTCGTCGCCATATGCAAACAGCGTGTTCTCGCATTCCTGGGCAACTGCCAGGCCAACCAGCGTCTGATGCTCGCCTAGCATGTTGAGCCCATGCGATTTTTTGACGGCCTGGGCTTCAATGTTGGTTGCCAAGGCGTCAGCCATGCCGCATGCCAAAAACTTGGCTGGTGCCGTGGCGATGACTTTGGTATCAACCATGACCAGGTCGGGGTTCTGATTATAGAAACGATAATGGTCAAACTCGCCATTGTCTTGATAGATAACTGACAGCCGCGAACAAGGCGCATCAGTTGAGGCCACGGTCGGCAAAATAACGGTTTTGACACTCAGATTGTCGGCGATGGCCTTGGCGGCGTCAATCGTTTTGCCACCTCCCAGACCGATCACCATTTCGACATGGTTGTCATGGCCGATTTTAGAGACGCGCTTGATCTCATTTTCGGATGATTCGCCATTGAACTGAACCTTGGTAACGGTAAAGTCGTTGTTGATCAAATAATCGCCAAACTCATTGCCAACGATGCGCAATGAGGTAGGTCCAGCCAGCAGCAGGATTCGATTGCCAAGTCGTGCCAGATATTCAGTACTCTTAAATAAAACATCGCTTCCTTGAATGTAGGAAGCAGGACTGCCAAACATATTGAGACTCATTTTCATCAGCTCCTTTCAGATGCAAAAGCTCGCTTAGCTAAGTTAAATATACCATGAAAGCGATACCTCGGCAGGCAGATTTTAACAATTCAGTCAAAAAAGATGACAATCTTGGCTTCAATTGTCTGATAAGCTTTGCATACGATTTGCATTGTTTCAATTTGTTCAGCTTAGGCATAAAAATTCTGGCAAGAGCATCATGGTTTTAGAGACACAGCAGAGCAGTGATACGACCTATCGCTTCTATGACTGGGATCGTGTTGACCAAACGACTGGCCAAAAGCGGCCGCTGCAGATTAAGGAATCGATGTACGACGGTGTCTTTCCACGATCCAGTGCTGAGTACAGAAGCATATGAGGTTGGCGATGCTAAAGTAACGCGTTTTGTATCAACCAACTACTTTGCTGTCTATCGTTGACTGCTTAAGAATGGCACGGCCACATTCAAATGCGTCCAGAGTCCCTACGCGCTGGTCGCGGTTCTGGACGATCAAGGATCAATTACGGTTGGTGGTAAGGTATATCCATTAAAGAAAGGGCAGCACTTTATTATTACTACCCTGGCAGACCAATGGACGATCAAAGGCGATATGATGATTATCGCTTCTGAGCCAGGACCGGACTCGCTAAAGGCATAGATTACAAAAAAGACCGTCCTAACGCTGCACAACTTTGGGATATCATGGTATTTGGAATGGGTGCCTACGATAAGGGTCAAGCTACCCCCGAATAAAATTCGGGGGCTTGTAGACTTCACCTATCAGTTCATCGCTGAATGAGTTACTAGCTACAATTTGCCTAGATAAAGCCAGCGTAGCAACATCTCAGATAATAAATTATCTTCGGATGGCACTATGTCTTACAGCCAATAACTAGGCCATTTAAGATCAAGCTAACGCTTAATCTAGGGGCGCAAGTTTCCAAACGTCCTTTTCTAAAACTAATAAATTGCTTCTAGATTTTGGTCGGGTCTGGTTAGCAAGCGTTGACCCTTCGCTAAGATATTCAAAGCAGCATTGTGATCACGAATGTGATGAACATGGCAGTTAGGACAAGTCCATTCACGATCATGAAGAGTCAATCGTTTGGTACCTTTGCTGCCCATCACGAAGCCGCAATCATAACAAGTTTGGGTTGTGTAAGCTGGATTAACTTCGACAAACGTGCGCCCATACAGCGGGGCCTTATACTCCAGCATACCCAAAAAGGTCCGCCAACCAACATCGGAAATACTCATTGCCAGGGCATGATTTTTAAGCATATTTTTACTCTTCAAGTTTTCCGCAACTACCAAATCGTGGCTCTTGATTAGTGCAGTCGAGGTTTCATGAAGGAAGTTTAGGCGCCGATTACGAATCCGTTGATGGATTTTGGCGACGACCAGCTTCTCCTGCTGGTAATTCTTGCTTGCCCACAAAGGACGATGCTCTTTTTTGGCACGCCTTGCCCGGCGAGAAAGAATCCGTTGGTGTTTTGCCAAGTGCTTTTTGAGGGCACGATAATAGTGGGGATTAGCAACCTGCTTCTGATCACTGGTAGTAAGAAAGTTTTCGGTGTTTAGATCAATACCAACTGCTTGATTGGTATTGGGTAAAGCTTGGTGGAACGGCTCATCACTTTTAAGCAGTAATGAAACAGTCCATTGCCCGGTCGCGTAGTGCTTAATTGTAACAGTGGCAATCCGTACCAACCGATTAGTTGGTAATGAACGGTGTAATTTCACCTTAATAGGACCTAACTTCGGTAGCTGGATATGGTTATGATCTAAAAATTTGATTGACCCATTATAAAGCGAAGGAGCGCCCCCGTGTTTCTTTACGGTTGCACTCGAATAATGATTGGAAGTCGAATATGACTGAACAGGACGGCTTTTTCGCTTAAACTTTGGTTTTCCGGCAGTGTGTACTTTCCGAAACATATTCCAAGCGGCCTTATAATTAACTTCGGTATTGGTGAACATATCACTATCAAGATCATCATCACCAAGCCAAGGATATCGTTGAGCAGTGATACGAGCTAAACCAGTCGGCCGTTTTTGGCTCTTCTTAATTACCTTACCGTTCTTGTCATAACGCCAATATGCTTCTGGAATTGGGTATCGCTTATCAAGTTTGTTTTTGATAATTCTACTATCAGTCCAACTATTAGCTAACAATTGGTTATAAATGAACCGTGAAGCATTCAGATTCTTCCACAAAATCTTTTCTTGTTTCCAATTTGGGTATAAGCGTAACTTTAGCCCCATCATATATGGCAAATCATCTTTTTTCGGCATGTCATTTCACCCCCTTTACTAATTTCAATTGTACTACTAAATATCGGAATGCCACATTTACAACGCCAGCACTAGTCAACGATACGAAAGATATTCTAGGCGCATTGCCGATCTTCATGATATTACGATAGAAAAAATGGAAGTGGTGCCAGATCATGTTCATATGTTGATCAGTTTTAAGCCCAAGTATTCAGCAACTAATATCGTTAAGGCACTGAAGGGGGGCAGCGCGCGAATATTCCTACGTAATCATCCAGAAATCAAGCAAAGGCAATACTGGGTGAGGCGGCCATTTGTGGTCACGTAGCTATTACATGGGGACACTGGGAAACATGAGTAAAGAGGTTGTAGAGCGTTATATTGCCAACCAGAGGACGACTAAAAGTAACGCTGGCAGACCACCTCTCAAAAGAAAATAGCGCCTTACTGCACTAATAAAGGGGCATTCCTCCCCCGATTAAAATCGTGGGATTCCTGCCCAAGTTTTAATCAAGTTTTAATTGAATCCAACGGTGCCGTTTTGCAGGCTGACTAAAATCATTGGAGCCTGATTCTAAGCAGTAATCGAAATTTATAAGATCAATCAACGACTTGATAAAAATGATGTGACATTTAAACTTTCGCCAAGCTGAATGCTGCATCATTTTTCATTTTTGTCAGCCACTATCAGCTCAGCATGGCAGACTATCTGCTAATCGGGCTTTGACGCGCCGCTGGAATGCTGACGTAAAAAATCAACTGGAGACGGCGTTAAAAGCCTGTCGGCAGCTTGAAATGGTAATCAATCTTGTAGTAATTATTGACTGGCTGAATTCGGCTGCGGTATCGACAGTTTTCTTGCGTTTCAAGACGAGCTGTCGATAAAAATCCGGTTTAGCTAAAAATAATGTAAAAAAGCTATTGACTTAAGCAAGTTTAGTCGGTATAGTAATATATCGTTGTCGCGTTGATGAACGCTTAAAATTTTTAAAGTCATTTTGCTTGAATTTGTTTGAATTATCTTTAATGCCTTCAAATAAAAAAAGCTCTTGACTTTGAAATGACAACCTGTTAAAATAATAAAGTTGCTTGCTTGAAATAAGCGAGCAACGGTAGACCTTTGAAAACTGAATACAGTTTCGACGAACACAAATGTGCAGGGTCATCAATTATTACGATTGATGCAAAAACATTTGCGAAGTCAATTCGCTTAATTTAAATTTGAGCTTTTCAAGTTCTTATATTTTATATGAGAGTTTGATCCTGGCTCAGGATGAACGCCGGCGGTGTGCCTAATACATGCAAGTCGAACGCGTTGGCCCAACTGATTGGACGTGCTTGCACGGACTTGACGTTGGTTTACCAGCGAGTGGCGGACGGGTGAGTAACACGTAGGTAACCTGCCCCAAAGCGGGGGATAACATTTGGAAACAGATGCTAATACCGCATAACAATTTGAATCGCATGATTCAAATTTAAAAGATGGCTTCGGCTATCACTTTGGGATGGACCTGCGGCGCATTAGCTTGTTGGTAGGGTAACGGCCTACCAAGGCTGTGATGCGTAGCCGAGTTGAGAGACTGATCGGCCACAATGGAACTGAGACACGGTCCATACTCCTACGGGAGGCAGCAGTAGGGAATCTTCCACAATGGGCGCAAGCCTGATGGAGCAACACCGCGTGAGTGAAGAAGGGTTTCGGCTCATAAAGCTCTGTTGTTAGAGAAGAACGTGCGTGAGAGCAACTGTTCACGCAGTGACGGTATCTAACCAGAAAGTCACGGCTAACTACGTGCCAGCAGCCGCGGTAATACGTAGGTGGCAAGCGTTATCCGGATTTATTGGGCGTAAAGCGAGCGCAGGCGGTTTGATAAGTCTGATGTGAAAGCCTTTGGCTTAACCAAAGAAGTGCATCGGAAACTGTCAGACTTGAGTGCAGAAGAGGACAGTGGAACTCCATGTGTAGCGGTGGAATGCGTAGATATATGGAAGAACACCAGTGGCGAAGGCGGCTGTCTGGTCTGCAACTGACGCTGAGGCTCGAAAGCATGGGTAGCGAACAGGATTAGATACCCTGGTAGTCCATGCCGTAAACGATGAGTGCTAGGTGTTGGAGGGTTTCCGCCCTTCAGTGCCGCAGCTAACGCATTAAGCACTCCGCCTGGGGAGTACGACCGCAAGGTTGAAACTCAAAGGAATTGACGGGGGCCCGCACAAGCGGTGGAGCATGTGGTTTAATTCGAAGCTACGCGAAGAACCTTACCAGGTCTTGACATCTTGCGCCAACCCTAGAGATAGGGCGTTTCCTTCGGGAACGCAATGACAGGTGGTGCATGGTCGTCGTCAGCTCGTGTCGTGAGATGTTGGGTTAAGTCCCGCAACGAGCGCAACCCTTGTTACTAGTTGCCAGCATTCAGTTGGGCACTCTAGTGAGACTGCCGGTGACAAACCGGAGGAAGGTGGGGACGACGTCAGATCATCATGCCCCTTATGACCTGGGCTACACACGTGCTACAATGGACGGTACAACGAGTCGCGAACTCGCGAGGGCAAGCTAATCTCTTAAAACCGTTCTCAGTTCGGACTGCAGGCTGCAACTCGCCTGCACGAAGTCGGAATCGCTAGTAATCGCGGATCAGCATGCCGCGGTGAATACGTTCCCGGGCCTTGTACACACCGCCCGTCACACCATGAGAGTTTGCAACACCCAAAGTCGGTGGGGTAACCCTTCGGGGAGCTAGCCGCCTAAGGTGGGGCAGATGATTAGGGTGAAGTCGTAACAAGGTAGCCGTAGGAGAACCTGCGGCTGGATCACCTCCTTTCTAAGGAATTAATCGGAAACCTGCACATTCGTTGAAACTGCGTTCAGTTTTGAGGGGTCTACCCTCAGCTTGTACTTTGAAAACTAAATAATATTTATTTCTTTATTCACAATTAAACCGAGAACACCGCGTTATTTGAGTTTTATTAACGAAATTAATCGCATACTCAATAACTGAGGTGATCGTAAGATCATCAAGGTTAAGTTATGAAGGGCGCATGGTGAATGCCTTGGTACTAGGAGCCGATGAAGGACGGGACTAACACCGATATGCTTCGGGGAGCGGTAAGTACGCTTTGATCCGGAGATTTCCGAATGGGGAAACCCAATCATCTTAGTCGATGATTGCCTGAGCAGTGAATACATAGCTGTCAGGCGGTAGACGCAGTGAACTGAAACATCTAAGTAGCTGCAGGAAGAGAAAGAAAATTCGATTCCCTGAGTAGCGGCGAGCGAAACGGGAAGAGCCCAAACCAACGAGCTTGCTTGTTGGGGTTGTAGGACTGAACATTTGAGTTACCAAAGTGCGACGTAGTTGAAGTCGTTGGGAAGCGACGCCAAAGATGGTGATAGCCCAGTAAACGAAACGTCACACTCTCAGTTCAGGATCCTGAGTACGGCGGGACACGTGAAACCCCGTCGGAATCCGCGAGGACCATCTCGCAAGGCTAAATACTCCCTAGTGACCGATAGTGAACCAGTACCGTGAGGGAAAGGTGAAAAGCACCCCGGGAGGGAGTGAAACAGTTCCTGAAACCATGTGCCTACAAGCTGTCGGAGCACATTTACGTGTGACGGCGTGCCTCTTGCAGAATGAACCGGCGAGTCATGATTGCGTGCAAGGTTAAGGTGGAAAAACCGGAGCCGTAGCGAAAGCGAGTCTGAAATGGGCGTACGAAGTACGCAGTTATGTACCCGAAACCAGGTGACCTACCCATGTCCAGGTTGAAGGTGCGGTAAAACGCACTGGAGGACCGAACCCGTATCAGTTGAAAATGGTTGGGATGAGGTGTGGGTAGCGGTGAAATTCCAAACGAACTTGGAGATAGCTGGTTCTCTCCGAAATCTCTTTAGGGGGAGCCTCGAGGTTTAGAATCATGGAGGTAGAGCACTGTTTGGACTAGGGGCCCGTCATGGGTTACTGACTTCAGATAAACTCCGAATGCCATTGATTTTTACTCGGGAGTCACACGGTGAGTGATAAGATCCATCGTGGAAAGGGGAACAGCCCAGATCATCAGCTAAGGTCCCTAAATATATGCTAAGTGGAAAAGGATGTGGAATTGCACAGACAACTAGGATGTTGGCTCAGAAGCAGCCATCATTTAAAGAGTGCGTAATAGCTCACTAGTCGAGTGACTCTGCGCCGAAAATGTACCGGGGCTAAGCATATTACCGAAGCTATGGATGCATCCATCAGGATGCGTGGTAGGAGAGCGTTCCAAGGGCGATGAAGTCAGACCGTAAGGACTGGTGGAGCGCTTGGAAGTGAGAATGCCGGTATGAGTAGCGAAAGACAGGTGAGAATCCTGTCCACCGAATGACTAAGGTTTCCTGGGGAAGGCTCGTCCTCCCAGGGTTAGTCGGGACCTAAGTCGAGGCCGAGAGGCGTAGACGATGGACAACAGGTTGATATTCCTGTACCAGTTGATTGTGCTTGAGTGATGGAGTGACGCAGAAGGCTAAGCGATCCGGACGATTGGAAGTGTCCGGCCAAGCAGCAAGTCAGTTGATGAGTCAAATGCTTATCAGCGGGTTGACAAGCTGTGACGGGGAGCGAAATTATAGTAGCGAAGTCGTTGATGTCACGCTGCCGAGAAAAGCTTCTAGCGAATAATCAACTGCCCGTACCGCAAACCGACACAGGTAGTCGAGGAGAGTATCCTAAGGTGAGCGAGCGAACTCTCGTTAAGGAACTCGGCAAAATGACCCCGTAACTTCGGGAGAAGGGGTGCTGATCGCAAGATCAGCCGCAGTGAAAAGGCCCAGGCGACTGTTTATCAAAAACACAGGTTTCTGCAAAATCGTAAGATGAAGTATAGGGGCTGACGCCTGCCCGGTGCTGGAAGGTTAAAAGGAAGAGTTAGCTTCGGCGAAGCCCTGAATTGAAGCCCCAGTAAACGGCGGCCGTAACTATAACGGTCCTAAGGTAGCGAAATTCCTTGTCGGGTAAGTTCCGACCCGCACGAAAGGCGTAACGATCTGGGCACTGTCTCAACGAGAGACTCGGTGAAATTGAATTGCCTGTGAAGATGCAGGCTACCCGCGACAGGACGGAAAGACCCCATGGAGCTTTACTGTAGCTTGATATTGAGTGCTTGTACTGCTTGTACAGGATAGGTAGGAGCCATAGAAGCCAGGACGCTAGTTTTGGCAGAGGCGTTGGTGGGATACTACCCTTGCATTATGATCACTCTAACCCGCACCACTGATCGTGGTGGGAGACAGTGTCAGGTGGGCAGTTTGACTGGGGCGGTCGCCTCCCAAAAGATAACGGAGGCGCCCAAAGGTTCGCTCAGAATGGTTGGAAATCATTCGCAGAGTGTAAAGGCACAAGCGAGCTTGACTGCGAGACAGACAGGTCGAGCAGGGACGAAAGTCGGGCTTAGTGATCCGGTGGTTCCGCATGGAAGGGCCATCGCTCAACGGATAAAAGCTACCCTGGGGATAACAGGCTTATCTCCCCCAAGAGTCCACATCGACGGGGAGGTTTGGCACCTCGATGTCGGCTCATCGCATCCTGGGGCTGTAGTCGGTCCCAAGGGTTGGGCTGTTCGCCCATTAAAGCGGTACGCGAGCTGGGTTCAGAACGTCGTGAGACAGTTCGGTCCCTATCCGTCGCGGGCGTAGGAAATTTGAGAGGACCTGTCCTTAGTACGAGAGGACCGGGATGGACATACCGCTGGTGTACCAGTTGTTCCGCCAGGAGCATCGCTGGGTAGCTATGTATGGATGAGATAAACGCTGAAAGCATCTAAGCGTGAAACTCGCCTCAAGATGAGATTTCCCATTCCTTATGGAAGTAAGACCCCTCAGAGATGATGAGGTAGATAGGATGGAAGTGGAAGTGCCGCGAGGCATGGAGCGGACCATTACTAATCGGTCGAGGACTTAACCAAGTTTAGGGTGTTTCGATTGAACGTGAGAAGAATAGATATTGTTTAGTTTTGAGAGTGCAAGCTCTCAATCCTGAAAAGGATTAGTGTGGTGATGATGGCTTGAAGGATACACCTGTTCCCATGCCGAACACAGAAGTTAAGCTTCAACGCGCCGAAAGTAGTTGGGGGATCGCTCCCTGCGAGGATAGGGCATTGCCATGCTGATATGACCCATTAGTCAAGCGGTTAAGACACCAGCCTTTCACGCTGGTATCGTGGGTTCGAATCCCGCATGGGTCATTGTTGGAGGATTAGCTCAGTTGGGAGAGCATCTGCCTTACAAGCAGAGGGTCACAGGTTCGAGCCCTGTATCCTCCATTTATCATGATTGGGCTATAGCCAAGTGGTAAGGCAACGGTTTTTGGTACCGTCATGCGCTGGTTCGAACCCAGCTAGCCCAATTATTATTCTGCACCCATAGCGCAATTGGATAGAGTGTCTGACTACGAATCAGAAGGTTGAAGGTTCGACTCCTTCTGGGTGCATTTTTCGGGAAATAGCTCAGCTTGGTAGAGCACCTGGTTTGGGACCAGGGGGTCGCAGGTTCGAATCCTGTTTTCCCGATTTAGGATTATCGCGGTGTAGCTCAGCTGGCTAGAGCGTCCGGTTCATACCCGGGAGGTCGAGGGTTCGATCCCCCCTGCCGCGATTATTCTTGGTCCGTTGGTCTAGTTTTGGTTAGGACGCATCCCTGTCACGGATGAGATCACGAGTTCGAGTCTCGTACGGACCGTAAATGGCTCGGTAGCTCAGTTGGTAGAGCAACGGATTGAAGCTCCGTGTGTCGGCGGTTCGATTCCGTCCCGCGCCATTTATTATGGAGGAGTAGCGAAGTGGTTAAACGCGACGGTCTGTAAAACCGTTCCTTCGGGTTCGGCGGTTCGAATCCACCCTCCTCCACTTATGGCGGTATTGGTGAAGTTTGGTTAACACATCGGTTTGTGGGTCCGACATGCGTGGGTTCGAATCCCACATACCGCCTCTGTTAAAAAGGTCATGTTCAATTAAATTGAACATGACCTTTTTTTGCATAATTTTATGAATAAAAATTTCAAATCTGATTCTGAATTAGTTGCAAGCGGTTGCTTCGATTCATTACAAACGTTTGCAAAAAAATTTTTTGACCGGCATGATAAGGTTCATCAGCGCTTATTTTGCATGCCTTTAGGGAATCTTAAATGCAATTGAACGTTTAATGGCACATTGTCAAATTGCATTTAAAATGATAATTTATATAAGAACGCGCTTACATGATATTGGTAAGTGGGATTTTTAAAAGGGAAGTGATGAATATTTACTTCATGACCAGATGTTTTTATAAACTGTGGTCAGTGCTGTAGATCGATTTGGAATAATTTGATAGTGATAGAGGGATTCATATGGTAGGAATTGTATTAACAAGTCACGGTGGTTTTGCTGACGGGATCAATCAATCGGCGGAAATGATCTTTGGTCAGCAGCAGGATGTGGCGCATGTAATTTTGAAGCCGGATGAGGGACCGGATGATATTCATGCCAAGCTTGAAAATGCCATTAAGGACTTTTCAGATCAAGAGCAGGTTTTATTTTTAGTTGACTTGTGGGGTGGTACGCCATTTAATCAAGCCTCGAGTCTGTTTGAAAAGCATCAGGATACCTGGGCAATCGTAACGGGGATGAACCTGCCGATGGTGATTGAAGCATTGGCCTCGCGAATGACCATGAACTCAGCCCGAGAAATTGCTACACATATCGTTGAAACGGCTAAGGATGGCATCAAGACTCTGCCAGAAGAACTGATGCCAAAGACCAAGGCGCCAGCTGCACCAGCCAGTGCCAAGCCAGCCATCAAGGGAGCTATTCCAGAAGGTACCGTTATCGGCGATGGTAAGATCAAATACGTTCTGGCACGGGTTGATTCCCGACTTTTGCATGGTCAGGTAGCAACCGGTTGGACCAAGGCAACCAATCCCAACCGTATTATCGTTGTTTCTGATAACGTCGCTAAAGACAAGCTGCGCAAGAATATGATCAAACAGGCAGCTCCAACCGGCGTTCATGCCAATACGGTCCCCATTGCCAAAATGATCAAGGTCGATAAGGATCCGCGTTTTGGCGATACGCGGGCCATGCTGCTGTTTGAGACGCCTGAGGATGCCTTGCGTGCAATTGAGGGCGGGGTCGGCATCAAAGAGCTTAATATCGGCTCAATGGCCTATTCAGAAGGAAAGGTCAACGTGAACCAGGTCTTGGCCATGAACCAAGAAGACGTTGATACCTTTAGAAAGCTCAAACAGCTGGGAATTAAGTTCATTGTCAAAAAGGTTCCCTCCAGCAATGCTGAGGACATGGACGCTTTGCTGGACAAGGCTCAAAAGCTGATCGATGAACAAAAGAAATAAGGGGTTTTGATTATGTCTGCGATTTCAATGATCTTAGTTGTGATTGTGGCATTTTTGGCTGGTATGGAAGGTGTTTTGGATGAATTTCAATTCCATCAGCCACTGATTGCCTGCACATTAATTGGTTTAGTAACTGGCCATTTGGTTCCCTGCGTCATGCTGGGCGGCTCTTTGCAGATGATTGCTCTGGGCTGGGCCAACATCGGGGCTGCGGTGGCACCGGATGCAGCCTTGGCAGCCGTGGCCTCGACGATTATTTTTATTCAAAGTGGCGGTGAGATCAAACAGATCGGAACGGCGATTGCGGTTGCCATTCCTTTGGCGGTAGCTGGCTTATTCTTAACGATGATCGTTCGGACGATTTCCGTTGCAATTATTCATATCATGGACAAAGAAGCCGCTAAAGCAAACTTCCGCGGTGTTGATCTATGGCAGATGCTGGCCGTCAGTCTCCAAGGGCTGCGGATTGCGATTCCAGCAGCAGCCATGCTGTTTGTTCCTGCCAGTGCCGTCCGCGCCTTTCTGGGATCCATGCCGGCCTGGCTGACTGATGGGATGACGATTGGTGGTGGAATGGTGGTTGCCGTTGGTTATGCAATGGTTATCAACATGATTGCCAGTCGAGAAGTATGGCCGTTCTTTATGATTGGTTTTGCCCTGGCTGCCGTTTCAGAACTTACCTTGATCGCAATTGGGGCGATTGGTCTGGCATTAACGCTGATGTACCTGTCTTTGGAATCCAAGGGCGGTTCTGGCAGCAATGGCGGCTCGGGCAACGATACCGGTGATCCATTGGGCGACATTTTAGATGACTATTAAAATTCAAGGGAGCGACTGATTATGGCAGATAAGACGGAAAACAAAATTAGACTATCCAAGCGCGATCGCTGGGACGTCTGCTGGCGCTCAACGTTTCTCCAAGGATCATGGAACTATGAACGAATGCAAAATGGTGGTTATGCCTACGCAATGATTCCCGCCATTAAAAAGCTTTACAAGAACAAGGACGATCAGGCAGCAGCTTTGAAGCGCCATTTGGAATTCTTCAACACGCACCCTTATCTGGCCTCGCCGATTATTGGGGTTACCCTGGCGTTGGAAGAAGACAAGGCTAATGGGACTGCTGTTGATGACGTTGCTATTTCAGGGGTCAAGGTCGGTATGATGGGACCATTGGCAGGTGTCGGGGATCCAGTCTTTTGGTACACGGCACGGCCAATTATTGCTGGTCTGGGGGCCTCAATGGCAATTTCTGGCAATATCGTTGGACCAATCCTGTTCTTCCTGCTTTGGAACGCCATGCGGATTGCCTTTATGTGGTACACGCAGGAATTTGGCTACCATGCCGGCTCTAAGATCACTGATGACGTTTCTGGCGGTCTTTTGCAAAAGGTAACGCGTGGCGCGGCGATGATGGGGATGTTTATCTTAGGGACCCTGATTGAGCGCTGGGTTACGATCAAGTTTACGCCAGTCGTTTCCAAGACGCCGCTGCAAAAAGGCGCCTACATTGACTGGAGCAAGCTGCCAAACAATATTCATTCGGTACAAAAAGTATTGACTGAATGGAACATGGGCAAGGGCCTGTCATTGACCAGCTATAAGGTTACGACGCTGCAGGATAATCTGGACCAGCTGATTCCTGGGCTGGCTGGACTGCTGCTGACGTTCCTTTGCATGTGGCTGCTTAAAAAACGAGTCTCGCCAATCGTTATTATCATTGGCTTGTTTGTCTTAGGGATCTTGGGTCACGTCTGCGGCCTGCTGTAAGGTGAGTGAAATGGTTGAATCAATCAATGCCAAAGTTGAATACGTAACAGACGGCACATCTTTTATGGGGCCCGTATCATATGGCAAGATTATGATTGGCGATCGCGGCTTTGAATTTTATGATGACCGTGACGTCCGCAATTTTATCCAGATTCCTTGGGATGAGATTGACTTGGTAATTGCCTCATTGGTATTTGGCGGGCATTGGATTCCTCGCTTTAAGATTCGAACACGGCATAACGGTGAGTTTATCTTTGCCGCCAAGAATACCAAGGCAACTTTGCGCGCTGTTCGCAAACACGTTGATCCTCAGCATATGGTCAGAGCGTTGACGTTTACGCAGAAACTAAAGCGCGGCTGGCAGGGGATGCACAATAGCCGCAAGCATTCAACAAAATAAACGATTGATTGGCACAAGAGAAAAGGCGCCTTAGGACTGATTCAACGGTCTTGAGGCGCCTTATCGCAATCAAAAATCCCGACTTCAAAGATCAAGCCGGGATTGAAATCAATTAGAATTTAAATTCGGGAAACCAGATCTTAATCTCACGCGCTGCGCCATCAACGGTGTCAGAAGTGTGAATAACGTTTCGCAAAACGCCATCTGGCCATTCACGACCGAAGTCACCACGAATCGTCCCCCATTCAGCTTGACCAGGATTGGTAGCCCCGGCCATATTGTGAATGGCTTCAACGACATTGGTTCCGGAAACGACCATGCCGACGATCGGGCCTTCCATCATGTAAGTAAGGATTTCCGGCCAGAACGGTTTGTCAGTCTTATCGTAATAGTGGCGCTCAAGTTCATCTTGGGTAGCGTTGATCATCTTCAACGCTTCAATCCGATATCCCTTGCGTTCGATGCGAGTAATAATGTCGCCGATGTGACGCGTCTTTACGCCATCCGGTTTTACCAAAACCAAAGTGTATTCATCTTCGACCATATTAGCGGCCTCCCTTTAACAAATTATGTTATTAGCATATCATATCGCCTACTTTTGTCAAGAAATCGCTTTCAAAATAAATGATTTTTCTTTTCGTGTGGTTAAACGATAGGCTTTCGAATTTTCAAAATGAAGATCTTATTTTCATGCCAAGGCTAAATACTTGAAAATAAGACGAGAATCAGTAGAATTAAACCAGCATAGTTAGTCAGAGAATGATAGCCGGTTTTAGGACAGACTGGCTAAAATCGTGATTAGATGATTGGTAAAGAGAGAGTCAGCAGCTGCCTAATACTGTTGAATTAATAACAGCGCATCCAATGTTCAGTTTTGAACGCGGATTCGCTGTTTTCTTTTGAAATAAACTAATACAATATAAATGATGAATTGTGAACAGTGAATTGTAAAAAATAAACAGTTAACAATAGGTATAATAATAGTGAAAATCACTGATATTAAGGCATTTTATCTATCGCTCAGTAACCTGTATCAATGTAAATAGTGAATTGTAAAGAATGAATTGTGAACAGTGAATTATGAATAGCAAATTGTTGATTGATGAAAAGACGTTTGTTAAGTTTAATGATTTTAACGGTTTCGCACTGATAACTTAGATCTTGAATATTTTGCCTATTTCTCTAGCCAGCAAATCTAATAATCGACTATAATTAAATCAAACCATGCGGAAGGTGAGACTATGACAAGTTTATTAATGATGTCTGACGGCTGGGGGCTTTTCTGCCTTTTAGTATTAGGCTTGTTTTTAATGCTGGCAGTTGGCTTTTTGTGGGGCGATTTTTGTCGACGGATGCGGCGCCATCGGCTAGACGTGCTGTCGCAGCGGCATCCGATCTCTTGGCAGATTCTCCCGTTGGATTCGCCTGAGGCACTGCGCGGCTTGCGGATCTTTAACGGTTTTCACAAAACGCTTGAAGCTGCCAGCGAGCATCTGGCCAATAATAATCGTGATGCAGCTAAGGGAATCATGGATCAGTACATGACGCCACTGGAATCCAAGGCCTTTTTGCGGGAATGCGAGCAGCGCGTGTATGAAAGTCGGCGTGAATTAGACATGCAATTAGATCTGGTGCGCTGTCGTGAAGTCAAGCTGGAAGGTCAAAGAACGATTTTTGAGTTGACGACGCGCCAAAATGGTCACGAGCAGCGTCCCGATGGCAAACCGGCTGCTGTTAGCTATGAGCGGGTTGATACGTTTGTCTGGGATGAGACTCATGAGAAAATGCTGCGAATCTGGCGAGGCGGGGCTACTGGTCAGGAACTAGAAATCTGGATCTCGCAGTTTGTCTACCCCTATGGCAAATACTGGCAGCGGATGCGCAATGCTGCTTTGGCCGTTGCTGTACTGCTGATCGTGGCTGCTTTTGTAGTCGGTATTTGTTTTGGCAGCTGGCCAATCAAGAGCTGGGAGCCAATCGTCTGGGCCTGCATCATGCTTTATGTTGGACTTGGCCTGTTGTTTTCGCCTTTGATTAATTCAGACCGAGATGTAGCGGCTGAAGAGTATGTTCGCTATTTCAATCGATAACCTAATATACGTTTTATTAAAATTTGTTTAACAGTTTCATGATGGGTTTTTAATAAACATTAAATATCGTATAATTAATTTATACTGGTAGTCAGTTAATAATGTCAAAAATGTCCTGTTCGATCAATGCAATGTCATTAAGCACTGAGCTTGACAATATTATTAGCCATTTGAGGTCATCTGATTAGTGAGGCAATCACTTTTGGATGGCCTTTTTTGATGTCTTTGATAAATTGAATTGGCACCGACGATTTTATATTTTCGTAAAATGGGTGCAGAAGATCTTAGCATTCGCGCAAGATTCATCAGTTGCTCTGTGATGAGTTACGCCCGATTATGATTCAAACTTTTCGTAATGTTAAACTAAATAGCAACAGCATTAATTTACATTAACTAAAAATAATAGATCAAATTCGAACCAATAATTAAGTGAATGTTTGGCGTCAATAAAATAATGACAGCGACCAAGAAAATGATGCTGATTATAACGAGAGAGTAAAAAAGTGGCAATTCATAGTTAGTGCCTCAAGAAAACTTGTGTTGGAAGCCTGATAAAACGATTTTAAGCAGATCTGGTAAGAAAGGCATCCATATAATGATAAGAAACAAAGCAGCAATCATATCTCAAATGAACTCAGATAAAAAACGGCCTGACCGCAGGAAAGTCTGCTGCCAAACCGTATCAATGAATTTGATTTATCATGCAATTTTAGAAGAAAACAGTGCCTATAAAATGTTCAATACGGTACTGTTTTTTATTTAACGTCATGGTGCTGTTGTTCTTTAAGCATCTGTTTGATTTCCAACAGTTCCTGATGCAGCTGCCTATTTTCGGCGTGCAGCTTGGCGATTTCTTTTTTGGTGACCTCATGCGGATTGGTTGGTTCAAAATAAGTCGTGATCGTGCTGGTCAAAAGTCCAATGATGCTGACGCCTACGACCATCAGCAAAACTGCGGCAATCCGTCCCCAGAGCGTAGTCGGCGAGACATCGCCATAGCCCACGGTTGAAACAGTCGTCAAAGCCCACCAAAAGGCCGTTGAAAACGAAACGCCCTCTGAGATGCTGTACATGCCGGACGCGATAAACAGAATTCCACAGCTAAGGTAAAGGTAGTAGATCAGACCATCCGTGTGAAAGAATCGTTTTAAGCGGACCGTCAGACCAACCAGGCGTAAAAGCCGCAAGACACGCAGCATGTGAAAGACGCGGGCGACACGGACAAAACGGAATAGCGTGAAGATTGAGTTGGTCGGGATGATTGAGAGCAGATCCCAGATATTTTCCTTGAAAAATTGAATTTTGTCTTTTGCGATTGCCAGACGTGCAAAGTAGTCAACTACCAGAATTGCCCAGATACCGCGATCGATCCAAACGTAAGGCGACTGGCTGAGATTAATGGCATGAGCGCAGTCAAACAACAGCAGCAGAATTGAAATTAAGGCGATCAGCGCGATAAACAGCTGATAGAGTAACAGAATTTTGTGTTTGCGAGGATTCATAGTTAATTTTCCCAATAGAGGATTCATAGTTAATTTTCCCAATAGTATAGTAATTAATTAAATAATAATTCGTTTGTGGCAAAGTGACAATAGTTTGGCGTGATCAATGCTTCAATTTTGCGTTGAATTTTAGTGGTTGTATTCCCCATGTATGTAGAGGCAGTCTGCTCAACTGAAACTGATTGATAATCAAAATAGCGCTATATCAAGCTTTGAAGCCTGGTATAGCGCTATTGGCAGTTTTAGACCTGTTGATTGAACCGTTATGCTGAAGCTTTGTTGGCATCGTGACGTTTGATCAGCCAACTGGCAACTGCAGCCAAAAGCATCCAGATCAAACCAAACAGACTTATCTTACATCCTAGGGCTAAACCTGGTACGTGGTAGTGCAGGACAACGCGATGAGTTCCCGCAGGCAGGCGCAGACCGACAAAAGCCTGGTTGGTCCGTAACAGAGTGGCCTTTTTGCCATCAACGGTCGCCGTCCAGCCCGTTGAATAAGGAATCGAAGAGGTCAGAATACCGACCCGCGAAGTCGTAATCGTTCCCGAAAGTTGATTGCGCTTGAATTTAACGTTTTTAAGCGCATGTTTTTGAATCTGGCGAACTTCTTGATTGTATTTGGTCCCCAGTTTTTCGGCAACTACTTGATACTGCCATTGATAGGTCCCCAGCTTAGAAGGCTTGAGAGTTAAAGAGGTTGGCATTCCTTTAGCAAAGTAGCCAATGTTCATCGTGCCGTTTTTGACCAGCTTGAAAAATGAAAGCTTGCTCTGTTTAGGCTGTTCTATGGTTTCTGAGCCCAAACGACCGGAAATCTTGATGGCAAAACTCATATCCGGTGAGCCGTTTAAAATGTGATAGCGCCAGAATTTATATTGGTTAAAGCGATGATTGACGATATCGCCCGGATTGGTAGCTTGCTGCTCTTCATGCTTTTGCTCATAGGCAATCTGCTGTTTCATTGAAAATGGCTGATACTTGATCGAGGCAAACTCAACGTGCAGTTCGCTGTCTTTGAGTTGTTTTTTGAATGCCTTGCTGGTCAACTGCGGCAGCTGCAGCTGATAGGTTTCCAGACTGTCAGTATATTTAAGACCGGTTGACTTGATCTTGTTCAAACGATTTGAAACCAGCTGCGACTTAAGTTTGATGACGTTGCCTTTCAAATTGGCAGTCTTCATTCCGTTAGTAGCGCCGCTGTTTTTAGAGCTGACCGTAACCCCACTGGCCAAGGCACGTTCTTTGGCAGTAGGCGACAGTTTCTGGTAGGTCTTTTGGCTGATGTAGGAATCCTGCCAATAAAGCAGCGGAAAGGCATTACTCGTCCGATAGCGATTAGTCGCGGTTGGAACCAGCTGTGTCTGATCGGTCGGGTTGGTAGGCTGCCCGACGTCATAGTTGATTTTGGGTTCGGTAGTAGCATCAAGGAAATAGCCGCCTGGAATCTTATTGGCGTTCTCGCTGTTGCTTTGTACGAACAGATACTTGACGCCAAAGAAATTATTCAAAACGGTTCGGTCATCAACCTGACGCAAAGGGACGTTGGCTTGGTACTGAGTGTTTTGCAGCGAGGTGCTGAACTGTCCCAAGTACTTGTTTTGCAGGGAGTAGTATGAATCGATATTGTGCATCCCTGAGGTCAGATCATTATCCAAAAGCCCACCAGAAGTAATTTGATTGTTGGAGATCGTGGAGACCCGGAAAAATGAGCCGTCGTTTAAGCCTTTTTCCAAGCCGCCATAGCGATTTTCGGCAATCGACTGATACTGACCGCGCACCAATGTACTGTTGGCGAAATTACCGTTATAAGGCGTACCGACATACAGCGCGTTGCAGGCAGCGTTGGCCAAAATAATCGTAACCAGCCAGCGATCAGGATGCGGCGTGCCATGCAGGTTAATAATCCAAAGCATTAACAGCGACATGATCAAAAAGATGATCGGCATAAACATGGTCGTATCGTTTTGGAAAATATAGGTTGCCACCAAGACGACCAGATAGATGCCGGTCGCGCTGGTTAAGATCCAAAGCGTATGCCGATCAAGACGGGTCGCATTCTGCAAAAGCAGGCAGACCGTCATGGCAATCGGCAGATAGATCAGCAGCGTCCAGCGATTGGAGGCCGCCATCATGCCATTGAAAAATGCCCCCACTGCCGGAATCAGCAGCATAACCAATGCCAGTGCCAGACTGATTGATAAAAGCGGAAATTCGCGGGTTCGCGTATAAAGATAGACGATCGCGATAAAGGCAATGCTGACCAAGCCTAATGCCGACCAGAACATAAACGTCCACTGGTCACCATTGATCAGCTGTTTGGGCAGAAACAGATAGTAGTAGAGCGGATAGTGTTTAAGACCATTGGCAAATTCAGAACCGGCACGAGTGGAATTCATAACGGCCATGATTTCTGGAACCAAAAGGCAGGCTGCGACTAGAATGCTGGTAATTGAGGCAAAGGCCAGCTTAGCCAGGGTTTTGCCGTAGCTAAGCGTGGTTCGATAATGAGTTGCCACGCGGAGTACCAGATAGATAAAAGTGCCGATTCCTAAAACATACGCTAGATAGTAGTTGTTGACCAACATCCACAAAAAAGCCAAGGTAAGCGGCCAGGCTGAGCCGTTTTGCAGGACGCGCTCAAGCTGGACGACCAGAATCGGAAACAGAATAAATGTCGTCATGAAAAACGGTTGGGCGATGCTGGCATACAACAGGTATGAGTTCACCATATAGACTATGGCACCACCTAGAATAACGTGGTCGCGAAAAGAAAAATGGCCAGCAAACCAGCAGAACGTCAAACCGACAAAGTACGTTCGCACAACGGTAATGACTTGATAGGCCAGCGTTAGTTTAACTGCTGGGAATAATAATGCCAGATAGGCGAAAACGTCACCAATCGTATAGTAGGAAAAGACCTGGAAAGTATCGGTGCCCAGTCCCATGTTCCAAGACCACCAGTTTAATGGCCGTGTTGGGTGATGGAGCCAGCCCAGAACGACTTTACGATATTCGCCGAGCAGCGGTACGTGCTGATTTAAGGCATCCTTATTCCAGATCAACGTATGTCCGGTGATAGCATAGCTGCCGAACATGAACAGCGCAATCAAGGCAAACATTATCGTATATTTCAGATACAGCATGCGATGATCACGCTTTTCGAATGAGAAGTTCATTGAAATTGCTCCTTAAAATAAAAAGTACACCTTTCTATTTTACTATAGATTTTTGTAAACCTTGCCACTGAAAATATTAAGGTATTTTAATGAATTACTGGTTTTTAAATCAGGTTAGTCTGCAGCGCTCTCAAATCAAGCTGATCGGCTGTTCAAAAATAAGATTGCTAAAAGTATGTTCGCCTGTTAAAATATAAATAGCGAACATATGTTTTGATAGAGCTTAAGGAGGAATCAAGATGTCATTTGCGTTGCTGTATCGATCGCTTAGTCACACGCGCTGGTATTGGTCAGTCAGCCAAAATTTTACCCAAAAAAGCGAGCGGCAGTTTACCTGGGAGTCGGCTGCGGATCTGGCTGCCGACTATCCTAAACTGAGGTCCCACTACCCTACGCTGTTTGCTAAGAAACGTGCCGAGGCCTTTTGGATTTATGATCTCGCGCATGATGATGCAACGCAATTATCGCTTGCTGCAGCTGACAGTGCTGATGTGCCAGCTGATGATGCCCCCAAGCAGAAACCAAAAATGATAAAACAATCGCCATTGATTCACCGACAGCTGTTGATTCAATGGCTTTGCAAACAAGCACGTCCAAACAGCAGGGGAATGATCCCAAAACACCAGAACATTTTGCATTAATGGTAGATGGCAAAAACAATGCGTCTTGCTACTACAGTCGGACACTAAAAAAATTCGTGGTCAAGGTCAATGAGCACGCCTCAGTCTGGGACCGGCGCGACTCTGCTATCGATGTGGGTAAAGAATTGGCAATCAATGATTCATTTTGGCTTGGTCATGCTGAATATGACCGTGCAACATTGCGGTTGGTCAGAGTCGAGGATGACGAACGAATCTGGCCGTAATTGGCTGGGGATGGCTTACCGATGCCAGAGCCAGAACTGATTGATCGGTTCCGCCAAAAAATCAGTGCCCATGTAGATGATAAAGGTCCGGCAGCGTCAACGATGAGTCTGGCCAAGGCAGCACGGCATGAGGTTGAAACGATCGATTTTGAAAGATTCAATTTAAAGAAGATTCTCGAGGCCATTGACTATTTGATCGATGCATTACGGCTTAAAGCAACTGCTGAACGCCAGCTGAAAGTTTTTGACCAATCGATTCTGCAGGACTATCTGCACGTAATTGAACTGACTGAGCTTGACCAGATCGATGCGCAGCGGCTGGTTGCCAGTCTGCAGACAAATCGGCGGGCACGTCGTCAGATTAAAGACCTTAAGATCATCTTATTGGCGCTGGCTAAGTCATTTGATGTTCAGCAGTTCTTGAACATTCTGCTGTCAGAGCCGTCATTGGGCAGTCAATACTATTTTCGTGATTAGGCAACGGCCACACAGATAAAAGAAATGATTCATTAAAAAAGCTGGTGACCGCGGCTTTCAAGTAGAGAATCAGTCACGATAAAACAGCTCTGTCAACAAAAAAAGCCGCCTCTAAAGAAGACGACGTTTAGTTTAGCGTTCAAGGTAGGCAATCAACTGAGGCAGCTGCTGTTCCATTTCAAGCAATCCCTCATCATGAAAGCCGGCCAGTTTTTTGACGTTATTTTCAAATCGGCTGACCTTAACCGGTTTTTGTGGCGTAATGCAGTAAAGCTCTTGATTGGCAAAAGCAGTGTCAATCTCATTGCATCGCTGATTATATACTTCTGGCCGGTTGATGCCTTCTTCGGCAAAAACCGGATAATCTTTGTACTGGCGACGATAAAGCGCCTTGACCAGGGGACTGGAAGACTTTTTGCGATAAGTTGCCTCACGCGTTCTGACGACGACGATCTTATCGAATCCTTGTTCCTTAGCCAGATCAGTCGGGATCGAATCAGCAATTCCGCCATCTAGACAAGGTCCTTGATCAGTCAGCTGCGGCTCAACTAAAAACGGCATTGAACTGGAAGCCTTCAGAGCAGTTACCAAACCTTCCCGCCGGTAGTTTACAAAGTCAATTCGCTCGCCAGTTTCAATTGAGGTTGCCACCGCTGTAAAGTTCGATGCGGAGCGCTCATAGGCATGATGGTCAAATTGATGCCAGTCCCAGCCATGGTCATCAAACAAAAAGTCCAGATTGAGAATGTCTTCGTGATGCAGGCCGCGTTTGAGCGAAACATAGTCAGAATCATGACGGTAGCTGGTGTTGACGTGATTTACATACCCATACTGCTTGGCCACGTAACAGGCACCGCATAAGGCCCCGGCCGAAACGCCAATCACGCTTTTAAACTCGATGTGATGCTTGAGCAGGCAATCCAAGACGCCAGCTGTGTACTGGCCGCGAAAAGCTCCACCCTCCAAAACTAATGCCGCGTTGTAAAGCATTGCAATCCCTCTCTCTTCATGCATTTAATCGTATTGAATATGATTATAATAACACATCACCCAATCAATCAAGGATCATTAAGCCGCAAAAAGACCGCAAAGCCATCGTTGTAAACAGCTTTACGGTCGCAGAATCAAGATTTTTTATTTTGGTTGGCTCACTTTTCCTGTTCTTCAGCCTGTTTTTGAAGCTCACGATTGACCAGTTCGGGATCAGCCTTGCCAGGATTAAGCTCCGTGATTTTACCGGTTGCCGCGTAGATTACCCATTCGACCAGGTTGACAATGTGATCGCCAATCCGTTCCAGCAGATGAATCACGGTAATGTAGTGACTGCCATCCTTAATCAGTTCAGGATGGGCGTGCATGCGGTTGATGATTTTTTCATGGACCTGCACGTATTGTTTATCAACTTCCAGATCCATGTTGGCAACAGAATAAGCCGTCTGTTCATCAGTGTAGACATAGGCATCAAGGGCTTTTTCCAACATGTGACGCACGGTTTCAGCCATTTGAGCGATGTCGTTTTCAATATCTGGCCAGTGTTGGTCCATATCTTTGATGCGGATGGCGTCTCTGGCAATATGAGAGGCATGATCAGCCATTCGTTCCAAATCTGAGCTGGCCTTGAGGATGCTCATGATTGAACGGAACTCGCTTTCTTTTGGTCTCTGAATATTCATCAGTTTAAAGGCGTGCTTTTCCAGATAGGTTTCGCCATCATTGATCAATCGGTCGTTTTCACTGACTTCTTTGGCTAGTGCCACGTCGCGATCAATGAACGCCTTGGTTGCCTTATAAATCTGTTCGGAGGTGTTGATCCCCATTTCCATAAACCGGCCACGCAGTTTTTTTAGCTCGTCGTTAAAAATCTCGTTCATATGATCTCTCTCCTTTATGGGGCATTTTTCTTTCATTACTATACTTGTCTAATGTAAAAAATATGTAAATCTGAGGTAAAATTATCGGATTTTATCGAAATTTCGTAAATATTGCGTTTTAATTAGACTTGATTAGACTTGGAAGAGAAAAGGGGATGGAGAATCATGGAGCAGCGACACTTTCTGCTCATTAGCAAAGACATGGCTTTATATGGAGCAATTGCCGCCGCGTTTGCGGATGAGGGATGGCTGCTGCACCAGACGACCACCGCGGTAGAAGGGGTAGCCAAAATCAAAAAGCACCCATACAGTGGAATTCTATGGGATTTTGACGCTACACCGCTGGACACGATTTTAGCAACGCTGGACGTCATGCGTCAGATGATGAATGGCCCGATCATCATCATGGGCGAGGCGTATAAGCCTAAGGTGCGACGCAAGCTGTTTCGTTTTCATGCCGATGACTGCCTGCCAAGATCGCTCAATGATGCTGAACTGCTGGTACCACTGATCAGACAGCGCTTATGGGTCTATAGTCAATTAAACTCAGAAGAATCATCTAACAACAAGCCACGACGCCCTCACCGTGATGACGTTACGATTGGTAATTTAAGACTGGATTTTGATCATCGCTGTGTTTATGTCAATGATCAAAAAGTAATTTTAACCCCGAAAGAGTTTAAGCTGCTTAAATACCTTTATGATAATCGCAATCAGGTCATCAGCCGCGAACAATTGTTGAACGGCGTCTGGAACTACGATATTTTAGGCACTTCCCGCATGGTTGACATTCACATTAGTCACCTGCGCGATAAAATCGAAAAAGATCCGCATCGCCCTGAATGGATCAAGACGGCACGTGGCTTTGGCTATCTGTTTGACACGGCTCATTTGGATAAGTAGCTTTTTTGTGTCATAATTGACATAAACGATAATTTGAAGGAGAAGAAAATGGCATTTCCTTTTAAAGCGGTGGCCTTTGATATGGATGGCACGTTTCTGCGTGATGACAAGACTTTTGATCGCAAACTGTTCAGCCAGCTGTTGGATCGACTATTGGCCCAAGACGTACATGTCATCGTGGCTAGCGGTGATCAGTATGAGTGTCTGTTGAAATACTTTCCAACTCGGCATGAACAGCTGACCTTTATCAGTGAAAACGGCGCGCACGTTATTGATCATGACAGGGAGCTGATGGTGCAGACCATGGATCCTACGGTAATTGACGAACTGATTCCGTTTATGGTCGAGAAAATGGATCTGGTGCCGTCGCTTTCAGGTCATCAGCACGGCTATATCTCGCCAAACGTTTCAGCATCACGGCTCAAGCGGCTGCAGTTTTATTTTCCCAATCATATTTTTATTGAAGATTTCAAGCAGCTGCCAGCCGATCGTTTCTATCAGATATCGTTTGTTGTTGAGCCAGACAAACTGAAAGGCCAGCTGCAGACCTTGCGCAGCCGGTTTGGCAAGCGGTTAAAGATCACGCCAAGCGGCAACGGTTCGGTTGATTTAATGATTCCTGGTGTTGATAAGGCTCAAGCGCTGCAAAAGATGCTTACTCAATGGCAACTGACGGCTGATGATCTGGTGGCGTTTGGTGATGGCGGCAATGACGTGACCATGCTTAAAATGGCCAGAGTCGGCTGGGCAATGCGGAATGCCAGTGCAACGGTCAAACAGGCAGCTGATTTTACGGCTGATGAAGACAACAATCATGATGCCGTTTTGCATGTTCTGCAGTCCTATCTATAATTAATCAAATATGAATGGCCTTTTGCATAACGTCATGCGGAAGGCTTTTTTAAGAGGTGATCAAATGCATCAAGAATCGCTTTTTGAACAGGCAACGCACGAACCACTGGCTAGTCGTATGCGTCCCCAGACCTTGGATCAGATCGTTGGCCAGCAGCATCTTTTGGCACCTAACCAGATGCTGCGTCGCTTGATTGATGCTGATCGCGTGCCCTCAATGATTCTTTGGGGGCCGCCTGGCGTGGGCAAGACGACTTTGGCACGGGTAATCGCACGGCATACCAAGTCGGAATTCATCTCGTTCAGTGCCGTTACCAGCGGCATTAAAGAAATCAAAGAGCTTATGGTCCAAGCGCAGCAAAACGCGGCTTATGGTCAGCGAACGATCGTATTTGTCGATGAGATTCATCGCTTCAACAAGGCACAGCAGGATGCATTTTTGCCTTACGTTGAGAATGGTAGCATCGTGTTGATTGGCGCGACGACTGAGAATCCATCGTTTGAGATCAATTCTGCTCTGCTTTCGCGCTGCCGTGTCTTTGTGCTGCAGCCGCTGTCAACGGATGATCTGCAAAAGATGCTGCAGCGCGCGGCTCAGACTGGCTTTGCGCGTCCGATTCAGATTGATGATCGTTTATTGAGACAAGTGGCGATTTTTGCGGATGGCGATGCCCGTACAGCTCTCAACACACTGGAAATGCTGGTTGATAATGGTAAGGTTGATGAAAACGGTCGGCTTACGGCAGCGGACAATCTGTTGGAGCAGCTGCTTGGTCATAAAACGCTTAAATATGATAAAAAAGGCGAGCAGCACTATAATCTAATCTCGGCACTGCATAAATCCATGCGTAACTCTGATGTTGACGCGGCCATCTACTGGCTGACGCGCATGCTGGATGGTGGCGAAGACCCATTATATATTGCGCGGCGTTTGGTACGCTTTGCCAGTGAAGACATTGGCCTGGCCGATACCAATGCGTTAAACGTCGCGGTCAATGTCTACCAGGCCTGTCAGTTTCTGGGAATGCCGGAATGCAACGTTCACTTGACGGAATGCGTAATCTATCTGGCGACTACGCCTAAATCCAACGCGGTCTATGCTGCCACGCAAAAAGTCCAAGAAGACGTTGAAAAAACGGCCAATGAGCCAGTACCGCTGCAGATTCGCAATGGAACCACCAAACTCATGAAAGAACTGGGCTATGGCAAAGATTATCAGTACGCGCATGATACGGCGGCTAAAATGACTGCGATGGAAACGATGCCGGCTAATCTCGTGGGGCATCAGTATTATTACCCAACCGAGCAGGGCAATGAGATTCGCTTTAAACGGCGCCTGGCTCAGATCAAGAACTGGAAACGGCAGCACCGTAACGATGATGGGCGAACCCAATAGTTGCAGGACTTTAAGATGGCGCATCAAATAAATAAAAGAGGCATTCTGCTCAAAGCAGCCGAGTGCCTCTTTTTAGTGCCTTTTAGTTGATCAAGACTAGCCGTCCATCACGATCCCGCCATCACAGTCGCCGATCTCGCCGGTAATAAAGCTGGCCGCGTCACAGCCAAAGAACAGGATCATTTGAGCAATTTCAGCTGGTGCCGCGCCACGGCCAAGCGGAATCATACTTAAGACCCGTTGCCGTTTTTGGGGATCAGCTTCCAATGCGGCCGTCATGCCAGTGTGGGTAAAGGAAGGACAGACCGCGTTGGCGTAGATGCCATACTTAGCGCCTTCTTTAGCAATTGCCTTGGTAAAGCCGTTTAAACCAGCTTTGGACGATGCATAGGCCGTCGTTCCCAACAAGCCGCCCCCAATTTTACCGGCTACGGAAGAAACGTTGACGATTCGGCCGCCGCCATTATTCTTGAAGTGTTCCCAGATAGCATGAACGGTATTGAAAGGGCCAGTTAGATTGACGGCCAGCGTCCGATCCCATTCAGCTGGCGATAATTCATCAAACGATTTGGCGCTGATGATGCCGGCTACGTTGATCAAGACATCAATGCGGCCAAAGTCATTTAAGATCTGCTGAAAGGCTGCATCAACGGCATCGCGATTGCTTTGATCCATGGCATAAGGATGGGCGTGCTCGCCAAGCTCAGCAGCGACTTTATTTGCTTCATCAAGCGTTAGGCCAATCAAGGCAACTGAGCCGCCGCCAGCAATGATGCCTTTAGCGACTTCCTTACCGATTCCGCCAGTCGCACCGGTTACGATAACGTTTTTACCATCATAGTCATAGCGCATAATGGATCCCCCTTTAATCAAATACTTGCTTTTATTATAGTCTCAATTGTGAGCAGGGGAGTGAGAAATTGAAATCAATTTCCATTTAATAAACTAGTAGTAATTTACCTTAACTAAACTACAAAAACAAAATAAGACACCACCGGCTTTAGCTATTCATAAACCAGCTTAAGAATCGGCTACGTTTACAACTTTAATTTGACTTTCAGCAGCAAAGATGGAATAATTTGATTCCGATATCTCAAAACGTCTTGACAACTGAAAAAACTGGCGTTGAGGCAATGACTTGATGATCGTCATCGGGATATCGTTGATCATCAGAGAGAGGAATTGATATCATGACAAAGAAAGAAGTCGTAAAAGCCATGAATGATGCAGTATTGGTTCGCATCAACGACTGGCGCTGTGCTCAAGCCTACCTGATTCAAAAAGTCTTGAATGATGGTAAGGTCTTGTTGCGGCGGGCCGACATCTCAGTTGATGGCGAGGCCGTACCGACTGACGAAACCAAGAACGCTGCCTGGAGCGAACTGGAAAAGCTGCAGCTGGACTTTTAGTTCTCAAATCAAAATATTTATGGAAGGTCATCTGCTTTCGATAGATGATCTTTTTTATTGACATAATGGATTATCAGCTGTAGCCTATACTAATTTCTCAATTTATTTTGAGGATTGACTTGAAACTGGTGCATGAGGCTTTGGCAGAGTCGCCCAGCTGGCTGGCTTATCAATGAACCAAGGCGTCAGGCAACGATAGCTGTTTGATTCCTAGCATCAAGGCTTGTAGTGAGTCTTGATCGCGGTGAAAAAAAAGCCGTGTTCCCAGTCAGTCAGGTAAGAGGTTAATAAGTTAAGGCACGATCCGATGCGCGTTTGCAATATCCCATCCACAGTCAATTAGACCTGACAACCTAAGACCCAAAGTGGAACGTCACTAAAAACGTTCGCCGTGATGCTGCAGTGATGCAGCTATAAGCATCGAGGTCGGTCCGAGTCGGTCAAACGGCGGCATCCAATCAATACTTGATGAATGCTTATGCTGACCAAAAGCTGGTGGGTACCGATCCCAGCCCGTGCCTTGTTTAAGCGACAAGAGGTCATGATCGATGGGTCTTGGCTAAGCCTTGTCGAGCACGTTGCCTAATCAACTATTAACTTCACGCCACGCAAACCAATGCGCAAGTCTGAATGCCAGTCTAGCTCAAAGGAAGAGCGGTTGCCAAACGATGCAAGTTCGATTCTTGCGACTGGGTTAGATATCAAACAGCCCTCAAGGCACCTGATGTTTAAGGTGTTTTGAGGGCTGTTGTATTTTTATAGCGATGAATCAGCTGAGCGTTTTAAGCATCCCATAGTCTTCAAATAATTTAGCCAGCTGTAGCAGAACATCTTCGCGACCTTTATTGGCAGTTAATTGAATTCCCTGCGGCAGACCGTCTTTAGCAATGTGAGTGGGTAATGAGATTGCAGGCTCACCAGTCAGGTTGGCGGCTTGCGTAAATGGCGTGCGGCTTAGCGAGTCAAGCCATTGATCATATATCAGCTGGCGTTGTTCTTGTGCTGTCAGTTGATTGATCTTTTGCAGACGCTCATCGAAGACAGCAGCATGCTGCGGTTCATCAATGCGATAAGGGCGGCCAGCCGTTGTCGGAGTCAAAAGCACGTCAAATTCTTCGTGCAGTTTAGCATGGAGAGCACTGGCCTGATCCCAGATGTGCAATGCATTGATATATTCAGTAGCGGTGACGTTCTTACCGGCTTGCCAGAGTGCCCAGGTAACCAATTCAATCTCATTTTGTTTGACGGGACGTTTGATTGATTGTTCAATGCTGGCAAACATGGCAGCCGTTTCGCCTTCATTCATCAAATAATAACTATCAATCAGCTGCCGGCCATCAATCGGATCTTCATAGGGCTGACAGTCATAGCCCAGGTCTTGAAGAAAAGCGACCGCGTTTTTGACGGCTTGCACGGCATCTTCTGTAACCGGGGTTTTTACTGGCGAGGTAGTGGTCCAGCCGATTCTTAGACGTGAGTGATCGTTTGGTTTAAAGGCATCTGGATTGAGTAGCGGGGTTTGGAAGACGGCAGCGGGCTGAACGGTTTGGAGGTTCTCCAGCAAAAGCGCGGTATCTTTAACCGACCGCGTCAATGAAAAATTGATCGATGCGCCTTGCCATGACCGCCAATTGCCAGGACCAACCGGCATGCGGCCACGAGTTGGTTTCAAGCCAATGACGCCACACCAGCTGGCCGGAATTCTGATCGAGCCGCCGCCATCATTGCCCGCAGCGATTGGTACCCAGCCAGCTGCCACGGCCGCGCCGGCACCACCTGATGAGCCGCCGGGCGTGAACTGCGGATTCCAAGGATTGCGGGCTGGACCAAAAAGTTTGGCATCAGTAATGTTCTTATAGCCAAATTCCGGAAAATTTGTCTGACCAATAATGATAAAGCCAGCATTTTGAAGTGCTTTGACAAAATTATCGGTTTCAGCAGCCAGTTGATTGCGAAACAGTCGGCTGCCGTTAGTATCAGGCTCGCCTCTCATTCGCTGACCGAGTCCCTTTAACAGCAAGGGGACGCCTAAAAACGGCTGCCCGTGATCTTTTAGCTGGTCGGCTTCTTTTAGGGCTGCTGCTCTTAAATGAACAACGGCATTGAGGGTAGGATTTTCTACTTGAATCTTATTTAGTGCCATTTCAACCAGGTCACGACTGGTAAGCTGGTGCTGGCGGATCATTTCTGCCAAGCGATAGGCCGGTAACGTCAGTAGATTCATTTAGACATCTCCTTTCAGATTGCGATATTAGTCATTTATAAAGCGGCGTTTCCAGAATCGACCATAGTCTTTGGGCGTTAGGCGTCAGCAGCCGATTAGCACGGGCCGCCAGTGAAATAATAAACTCAGGCTGACTGCCATCCGTCAATGGTAAGGCTGCCAGCCCATCATTGTCATCCAGCGCCAGATCCGTCAAAAAAGAGATTCCGGAATGATTGGCGACCAACGCTTTTAAAATCTGCACATCGCTGGTTTTAAAAACGATTTTGGGACGCACACGAGCCAGACAAGCAGCCTGGCGGAAAGCTTGAGCGTGAACGTATTCGTCATCAAGCGTAATAAACGGATACTGTGCGGCTTGAGCAAATGATACGCCATCTTCAAAAGCTGCCAAAGGGTGATCCTTAGCCACAATAATTCTAATCGGTGCCTTATCGATCACACAGGCTCGCAGACTCGGCTGTTGAAATGGCTGCAGTGAGCCTAACAGCGCCAGATCAAGCTCGCCTT
This sequence comes from Limosilactobacillus mucosae, assembly GCF_013423865.1. NCBI lineage: Bacteria > Bacillati > Bacillota > Bacilli > Lactobacillales > Lactobacillaceae > Limosilactobacillus > Limosilactobacillus mucosae. The sequence goes on from NZ_CP058954.1 coordinate 964,985, forward strand.
TTGCCAGCAGCTGCAGCAGTGAGGCCGAACCATGATCAACGACTTCCAGCCGATTGAGCAGTCCTGCCTGCAGCAGCGCCGGGGTGAAGCGGGGAAAGTACCAGCTGCCGATGATTGGCGGCAGGCCAAAACTGATGCGTTCCTGTTTGGCGCGGGTCAGTTCTTTTTGGGCAATCTCAAGTTCTTCAATTATACGCTGAACGTGCTGGTCAAATTGAAGACCAGTACTGGTAACCGTTAATTGATGATGCGAGCGATCACGCATGAAAAAAGTCGTTCCAAAGCTTTCTTCAAGTCGTTTGATAGCCATGGTGACGGTTGGCTGACTGATGTTGAAATCTGCTGCGACCTGGGAAAAATTTTTGGTCCTAACCAAATCATGATAATAATATAATTCTTTAATATTCATCGACAAACACCGTCCTGATAGGATTTAAATTTATCATATCAAAAAAATTTATGGATTTGGGTATATTTGACTATGCAGTTGGCCAGTTTTTATAATCGATTGCGAGATATGAGATAAAGATGAATTTTGTTGAAAGAAGATGGAGTGTAATGCGTGGATTTCAAATACTTAATGATCCGTTTTTAAATCGCGGTACTGCTTTTACTGAAGATGAGCGGCGTCAATATGGCTTGATTGGCCTCTTGCCGCCCCGTGTCAAAACGATTGATGAGCAGGCTGCCGAGATGTATGCACTGTACCAAAGCAAGGGATCACTGATTGAAAAGCGTCATTTCTTAATGGAAATCTTCAACCATAATCGGACGCTGTTTTTCAATCTGATGGTTCGGCACATTGATGAATTCATGCCGATCGTCTATGATCCAGTAATTGCCGAGGCGATCGAACGCTATAATGAACGGTTCATGCAACCGCAAGATGCCGCTTATCTGACGGTTGACGACCCAGATACGATTGAACAGCGTCTGCAGAATGCGGCTGATCAGCGGGATATTCGTCTGATCGTGGTTACTGACGCAGAAGGCATTTTGGGGATCGGCGACTGGGGCGTTAACGGCGTGGATATCGCGGTTGGCAAGCTGATGGTCTATACGGCAGCAGCCGGCATTGATCCGCAGCAGGTATTGCCGGTTGTAATTGACGCAGGGACAGATAATCAGCAGCTGTTGGCCGATGATGAATATCTGGGGATGCGGCACCAGCGTCTGAGCGGTGAGGCTTACTTTGCGTATATTGATCGATTCGTTGCCGCGGTTGAAAAACTGTTTCCCAAGAGCCTGCTGCATTTTGAGGACTTTGGTCGCGGTACGGCTGCCCAGATTCTGGACAAGTATCAGGATCGGATTTTGACGTTTAACGATGACATTCAAGGAACTGGCGTCATCGCGCTGGCTGGTGTTCTGGGCGCGCTTAACATTTCTGGACAGTCGATTGCTGAGCAGCGTTTCTTGACATTTGGTGCCGGTACTGCCGGGATGGGAATCGTCAAGATGCTGTACAACGAGCTCATCAAGCAGGGAATGAGTCCCAAAGAAGCCAAGCAGCATTTCTATCTGGTGGATCGTCAAGGACTGCTCTTTGAGGATACGCCGGGACTGACGCCTAAACAACAGGCATTTGTCCGTTCGCGAGATGAGTTTGTTGACGCGGGCGAGCTTACGGATCTGCCGGCAATCATCAAGGCCGTTCAGCCGACGGTAATGATTGGTACGTCAACGGTTCACAATGCCTTTACCGAAGCTGCCATTAAAGAGATGGCCAAACATGCTGATCGCCCAATCATTTTCCCAATTTCCAACCCAACTGAAAAGATCGAGGCCATACCAGCTGACCTGATTAAATGGACCAATGGCAAGGCGTTGGTGGCAACGGGAATTCCTAGTGCTACGGTCGCATACCAAGGCATCGACTACCAGATTGGCCAGGCCAACAATGCTTTGATCTATCCCGGCGTAGGATTTGGTGCTTTGGCCGTTAATGCACGGGTTATCAATGATGAGATGCTGGCTGCTGCCGCGCATGCACTTGGCGGCCTGGTTGACGTCAAGGCTCCTGGGGCACCGGTTCTGCCGCCGGTCAGCCAATTGACTGATTTTTCCAAGCAAGTCGCGATCGCCGTGGCCCAGTCAGCGATTGATCAAGGCCTGGCACAGACTGATCTCAGTGCAGAACAGGCCGTTGCGGCAATGCACTGGCAGCCAGAGTATCAGCCGTTTGATGAACTGCTGGCAAACTACCGCAAATAAAACATTGACTTAGAGTAAAAAAAACAGCGTCAGATTCATGCTTTGTAAGCCGAATTTGGCGCTGTTGCCGTTTATATGAATGATTTTAGTAGACGGCCCCTTCATAGAAGTTGAACGAAGGCTGGTTAAAATTAAAGCTGGCCAGTTCACTCATCTTGATGGCGTTGTCCGCAAAGCCCCATGACATCAGGTTGATCGGCTTGCCCCATTCTTCATCTGGAATTACCAGCAGCACGTACTTGCCATGCGCCTTAGCCCAGGCAATCTCAGTTCCCATGCCGACGTCTTCTTCATCCGGAATGTAGACGGCCAGCGTAACGTCGGTCGTGGTAACGCCCAGGCAGTCGCCCTTAAAGGTAGCCGTGGCCCATTCCTTGTCGTGCAGGTATTCTGGGTGCTCATCGACGCGAATGTTCTTGTACTGATGCTGCAGAGGAACGTAGCTGTTTTCAACGTCAATGGTTGGATTCTGCTCGATTGCCGTCATGGCCGCTTGATAGGCCTGGTTTTGCTTGTCAGTAAACCAGCCGGCGCAAAAATAAATGGTTTTGTTAGTCATCTTAAAATCTTCCCCTTGATTAAAATTACAGTAACTAAGGCAGGGTATTAATTATAACATTAGCCAAATTAAAAAGTAATAGTCTTAGATTTTTAACAATTTAGGAGTCATCAACATGGCCGATTTTAATGTAGCAACTAAACCATTCCCGAAACCTAAACAGCAATTAAGCAAGCTCACGCATGAGTTTGCAGAGCTGATCAACGTCTTGCTTTTGCGTGGCCCAGCTGGTGGCAAACCGAATAATGGTATGCGTTTCATCGTATTTTTCCCAAAAGCTGAATTCAACTTGCTTTTCAAGACGAGCCAGCTGCTGATTTTCAATAACAAAGAAAGTCTGATTGGTTGGTGATGATCCATAGAGCTGGTAGCCGTTTTGCTTGAGACAATCGCGAATTTGATCGGCATATAAAATCGCGGGCCGAGCAATGTCGATGTAGCGGTTATCCTTAAAAAGCTCATCAAACTGAATACCCAAAAGACGGCCCTTGGCTAAGAGCGCGCCATGCTGTTTGATCATCGTAAACAGATGCGGCAATAGTTTTGGGTCTGGAATAACGACGGCTTCACCGATCAAGGCGCCGCATTTGGTTCCGCCAATGTAAAACGCATCGCATAACGTTGCCAGATCTGCCATGGTAACGTCATTTACCGTGCAGGCCAGTGCATATGATAAGCGCGCACCGTCAACGTAAAGTTTCATATCATATTGTTGACAGACGTCGTGAATGGCTTGTAATTCCGATTTAGTATACAGCGTTCCAAATTCAGTCGGCTGTGACAGATAAACCATTCCTGGCATAACCATGTGATCGTGGTTGGCATCGGCTGCGTAATCACCAGCCAATTCGGCAATCTGAGCAGCAGTAATCTTTCCTTCATGACCAGGCAGCGTTAAAACCTTGTGACCGCCTGCTTCAATCGCGCCGGCTTCATGAACGCTGATATGGCCAGTATCTGCGGTTGCTACTCCCTGATAGGGCTGCAGCAGCGCATCAATCATCACGACATTGGCCTGCGTGCCCCCAGCCAAAAACTCGACCTCAGCGTTGGGAGCGTGGCAGGCTTGGCGAATCTTATCCTTAGCCGTCAGTGAGATCTCATCAAAACCATAGCCCGGCAGCTTTTGCCAATTGGTATCAGCAAGCCGTTTTAAGATGCTGGGATGAGCGCCCTCTAGATAGTCAGAAGCAAATGAAAGTTTATCGTGCATATAATTACCTCGCAGTCGATTGTATCCAATTAGATTTATATCGATCATACGCTAAAGACGTGCCGATGACAATTGGGAGCAGTATCGATGCAAGACTTTGGTTTAGTTGATGGATGCTAATTTGGACTAGTCAGCAGCTGAATGATTTGTTAGGATATAAAGTGATTATTAGAATTAAATTAGAAACCGCCATTTCCGAACTGGGATGGCGGTTTTAAATGGAGGGATAAAAATGCCGGGATTAGGAACTATCGTGAACGTAATTGCAATTGCTGCTGCTGGCATAATCGGCTGTCTTGCTGGTGAAAGAATCGCGCCTCGTTTTCAAGACACCTTGATGAAAGCGACCGCAATTGCCGTTTTGTTTTTAGGACTGGGCGGGACGATGGCACAGATGCTCACGTTTAAGCATGGCAGCTTTTCAACGCAGGGAACCATGATGCTGATTGGCAGCCTGGCGATTGGCGGACTAATCGGCGAGTGGCTGCGGATTGAGGATCGCTTTGCCGATTTTGGCGAATGGCTCAAGAAAAAGACCGGCAATGCCAATGATCAAGAATTTATCGAAGCGTTCGTAACCGCGTCGCTGACCGTTTGTATCGGGGCAATGGCAATCGTTGGCTCAATTGAGGATGGGATCTTGGGCGACCATTCGATTCTGTTTGCCAAGGCGATTCTTGATTTTGTAATCGTCTTGGTAATGGCGGCTTCAATGGGACGCGGCTGTGGATTCGCGGCGGTGCCAGTCGGGATTCTGCAGGGAACGGTGACGCTGTTTAGCGAGCTGCTTAAGCCACTGATGACAACGGCTGTGATGAACAACATCTCCTATATCGGTTCCGTATTGATCTTTTGCGTTGGCATCAATCTTTTGTGGGGCAACAAGATTCGCGTGGCCAATCTCTTGCCAGCACTGGTAATTGGCGCGGTCTGGGTCGTCTTTTAATCAATCAGACGACTATGGAATCACGCTTGCTTAGGCATCCCATCGGTAATTTTAATCTGATCGAGCAGCTGACGCAGGGCTGGATTATGATTATCGCTGCGGTAGACGAGGTTGAAGGTAAAGCGTTGGTCAGAGGCATCCTTGATCGGCCAATAGCGGATGTGGCGGCTGGTCCTATCGTAAGCCTTGATCAGCTCGCGGGGGTAAAATGCTAGTGCCTTGCCCAGACTGACCAGCATCTGCATGTGTTCAAACGAAAAGACGCGCTCGACGTTTAAAGCCTGGCTATTTAATCCCAGACTTTCTAGAAAGGCCCGCTTGAGATAGGATGATTCTTCATTGCTGTAATAGATGATCGGGTAGCGCCGCAGCTGTTCAATGGAAACGGCATCTTTGATCGGCAGTCGTTCACTGGCGCCGATCACCATCTGATCCGTGTGCAGCAACGCGGTTTTTAGGCCCATCTTGGAAAATTCCTGGTCAAAGCCGTAATGATCCATCACCACAGCGCAATCCAGATCATTCATCAAGACATCGGTAATGACGTGTTCGGGACCAGCTTCAGCAATAAAAACGTCAATGTTGGCATCCAGTTCAAAGATCAAGTCGCGCAGCAGCAAAGTGTCAAAAGGTGAGAAGTACCCAATCGTTAAGCGATGCCGCGATCGTTCGTCAAAATGCTGAACAGCCTGATTGGTATCGTTGATCATTCTCAAGATAACCTGACAGCGCTCCTTAAAGAAACCGCCAGCCGTTGTCAGAGTAACTTGATTCTTGCCACGCGTAAACAATTTGACGTTGAGTTCATCTTCTAAACGCTTCATCTGTCTTGAAACGGCCCGTTGTGAAACGTAATGTGCCTGCGCGACTTTTTGAAAGCTGCCCAACTCGCTGACTTCCATAAAGATTCTTAACTGATCGAGATTCAAGTTTTTCCCTCCTGCCTGCCGAATGAAATAGTTCGGGTGTCGGCATATTTTAGCACTACTTAGGCTACAAGTTCAATGCTAAACTTATCTTGTTAAATGATTAACAATAGGTGCAAGACTGGCCCAGTACTAATCGGCATTTCTCAAAACCATTACTTAAGCAGTGAATGCGAGTCTTAGTTTTTATAGATACAGCCGAACGTTAGTAGGACCATAATGCTGTTTTATCTAAATTCGGAAAGTCTGATGGTCACTTGTCTTAGCACATATATTGTTATCTGGATGCAAAAGCAGTTAGTCATATCAAAGCAGATTAGTGAGCATGGTAAAGATAAGGAGAATCGATTATGAAAATGAAAGCTGCCATTGTTCGTCAAGCTACGGATCCATACAAATTTGAAGAAGTCGAACTTGCTGAGCCAAAAAATGACGAGGTCCTGGTACGCATCACTGCCAGCGGTCTTTGCCACACTGATGAATTTGGCCGCACGCTTGGCATGTCGCCAATTGTTTTGGGACATGAAGGGGTCGGCATCATTGAAAAACTGGGCGAAAACGTCAAAGACTTTGCGGTTGGCGATCATGTAGCCTTTTCATACGCCTTTTGCGGTCACTGCAAGAGCTGCGTTCAAGGCCGTCCTCAATACTGTGAAAAATTTAACGAAATTAATTTTGGCGGCGTGGGTGCTGATTGTCAGAGCAAGCTGTCGCAAAACGGTCAGCCGGTAGCAATGTTTTTTGGCCAATCATCATTTGCTCAATATGCTACGATCAGTGAAGAAAGCATCGTAAAAATCGATGAAGACGTTGATCTGGCCATGATTGCACCATTTGGCTGTGGCGTTCAGACTGGTGCCGGGGCCGTCTTAAACACGCTGCGTCCCCACGTTGACGAAACGTTGGCTGTCTTTGGCTGTGGTGCGGTTGGCTTTAGCGCGATCATGGCTGCCAAGGTGGCGGGCTGCCGTCAGATTATTGCGGTTGGCGGCAATGAGCACAGTCTGGCACTGGCCAAGGAACTGGGCGCAACCGACGTAATCAACCGCAAGCAGCTGCCGGCTGGTCAAACGATGGCCCAGGCAGTCCAGGCAATCTCAAATGGCGGCGTCAACTATGCCATTGATACCTCTGGCAATGGCAACATGATCCAAAACGCCATTCAAAGTACCTGTCTGAATGGTAAAATCGTTTTGCTGGCGCCATCTGGTGAAGTTGAGAACTTTGACTTTGGTAAGGACGTCTTGATGGCATATCGGACCGTAATTGGCTGTTGTGAAGGTGACTCCAATCCAAAGATCTTTATTCCGCGGTTGGTTCAACTCTACAAAGAAGGGCGGTTCCCAATCGACAAGATCATTACCAAGTATCCATTTGAACAGTTGGAACAGGCTCGAGAAGATTCCAACGCTGGCAAGGTTATCAAAGCCGTTGTGACGATGGAGTAGGCATTTAAATCCTCAGTAAATGAAAAAACAGCACTGTAAGGTTTACAATGCTGTTTTTAAATTATTTTTCAGCTTTTAACCGCGCCATTGACCAAAAAACTGATATCCAGTGGAACGACACGGTTGGTCAGTTCACCGATAGACAAAAAGTCAACGCCACAGCCGCGATAGGATGCAATCGTAGTCAAATCAATACCACCGGACGCCTCGGTAAGAATTCCAGCAGGGACCAGCTTTTGCCATTCTTTAATCGTGGCCGGTACCTGGTTATCAAACATGATCGCGTCGGCATGATGAGCAATCGCGGTCCGCAGCTGACTCTCTGTTTCGACCTCAACTTCAACGCGCGTCATTGGTCCAACGCTTTGCTTGGCCAGATCGATTGCCTTGCCAACGCTGCCTGCCAATGCCAGGTGATTGTCTTTTAACATAATCCCGTGCGTTAGTCCCATACGGTGATTAAACCCGCCACCAGCACGTACGGCCGCTTTTTCGAACATTCTTAGTCCAGGCATCGTTTTGCGTGTATCCACGATCTTGATGGTTGGATCAGCTAACAGCTGGACGGCTTGAGCAGTTTTAGTAGCAATCCCGCTCATGTGCTGCAGCAGATTCAAAATAACGCGCTCACCGCTCAGCAAAACGGTTGCTGATCCTTTGACGTGTGCCAGCTCGGTCTTTTTGGCGACTTTTTCACCATCGCTGACCAATAGTTCAACTTCAGCACCGCCTAAAAGGTCATAGACGGCATTGATAACCTGCAGACCGCAGACAATTCCATCTGCCTTGGCAATAAACGTTCCTTCAATGACATGATCGGGTAGGGGAGCAAGACTGGCATCCCCAAATTCCAGATCTTCTTTTAAAAAGGCAGTCAGTTTTTGTTTGAGAAGAAAATCATTCAGCATGAGCGCCCTCATTCTTTCCTGGCTCCGGCAATGCCAAGACAGCCACCGAACCAATAATCAACGAAATCATGAAAATCAAGAAAATCATATTGATGCTGACGTGTTGGTCAATCCAAACCCCAACCAGCAGCGGTCCAACCACGGCACCAATTCGGCCCATTCCTTGCGCCATCCCGGTCATCGTCCCGCGAACATCAGTCTCATACAATGTTGGCGTCAAAGCGATAATGGCACCATAAGCTCCCAAGTTGAAGAACGATAAGATGCAGCCGGCAAGAACCGTCAGTGTACTGCTGGAAACATTGCCGAACATGATTGCTCCCAGCGCTGTTCCCAACATGTAGATGGCAAAAACATACTTAATCTTGATTTTGCCGGCAAGCCAAGCCGCCAGATAGTATCCAGGCAACTGGGCCACCACAATGATCGTCGTATAGCCGAAACTTTCGATGACGCTGTTGCCCCGTGCCAGCATAATGCTTGGCAGCCACATAAACATCCCGTAGTAGCTGAACATTACCATCAGCCAAGCAATCCATAGCAGAACGGTCTTGCCATGAAACGACTTTTTTAAGGCTTGGCCCAAAGCAACATGCTGCGTTTGGACGTGACTGATTTCTTGAATGTTGCGGCGCATCATGATGGCAAAAAAGCCAGTCAGTGCAGTAACCAGTAACAGACCCCGCCAGCCAATCGTGGTGCTGAGCAAAAACGACAGAAATGAGGCAATCAGCCAGCCAATCGCCCAAAAGCTATCAGCCATAATCAGCATTTGTGAGCGCTTGTTGCCCTGGTATAAGTCAGAAATGTAAGTAGCAGCTACTGGCAGTTCGCCACCGAGTCCCATTCCAACAAAGAAACGAATTACCAAAAAGCTTTTAAAGCCAACCGCGGCTGCTAAGACCACATTCCCCAGCGAAAACATCAGCAGGGTAATGATCAGCGTGTTCTTGCGGCCAATTCGATCAGCCAGGTGACCAAAATAAAAGCCGCCGCAGATCATCCCAATAGTGCTGACCGAACTGATCAATCCGGTCTGTGAATTAGCCAGTCCCCAAGCCCTGCGAACAATCGGCATGATAAATGACAGCAGTCCCACGTCCAGCGCGTCAAACATCCATGCCGTACCAATAATTAAAAACGTGGTAAATGCAGTCTTTTTAACGTTAATGCCTTGATCCATTTTACTTCTCCCTTAACCAGTTATTAAAAAAGTATTAGTTACTTTTATTGTGATCAAGTGTAATCCTTTGGCGGCCGAATACAAGTTTTATTTGGCGATTTACCAAACCAGTTAACAATTATGCGATCGCTGCCATTACTGGATTGATCGCGTTTTGTAAAAGTAAAATCTACCTAAAATAATTTAGGACTAGATATTTTCGAAAGCGCTTATCCAGGGGATGCAAATTAGCTTGATTGCAAATTGACTACAAAATCAGCATCCCAAAAATAAACAGCGACCACTTAATCTCGTCAAACGATTAAAAGGCGGCAGGATTTATGAAAATGAGCCTTCGACTGACTTTTAAGGTGGCAGCCTGTTTTGACCTGCCAAATGATTTTTGATACGCTGTTTTTGCGTTTAAGATTTAAAAGTTAAAGTTAAGGAGAAGTCGATGCCAAACAATAATTTAAAAACCGATCGTCCGCGCTGTTCATGGGTCAACCTGCAAAACCCGCTTTACGTGAAATATCATGACTGTGAGTGGGGCAAACCGATTCATGACGATCACCGGCTGTTTGAAATGCTGCTTCTTGAGTCGTTTCAAGCCGGCTTGTCATGGGAAACGGTGCTAAATAAACGAGCTGCTTTCAAACAGGCATTTGCGGGATTTGATGTTGGCAGGGTCGCTAAATTTAATGATGAGGACTGTCAGCGGCTACTGCAAAACCCAGGAATCATCCGGCATCGTTTAAAGATTCGCGCGGCGGTTGGCAATGCCCAGATCTTTATGGCTATTCAACAAGAATGGGGTACTTTTTCAAATTATCTGTGGCATTGGACGCAAGAGGAGACAATTCGCGAAATCGGTCAAACCAGATCACAGCTGTCTGATGATATTGCCAAAGATCTAAAAAAGCGCGGGATGAAGTTTGTGGGCACGACTACGATTTATGCCTATCTGCAGGCAGTCGGCGTGGTCAACGGACATGAGCGTTCCTGCTGGCTGGGGAAGTCGCTGTAAGCATGATCAAACTGGCTTTGACAGCATAAATTTACATCTACTATGATAGTCGGTGTTTTTTGATGGCGTTTACAATAATGGCGGGCAGTTTATTTGCATCCCTACCTCAGCGTGCTATTCTGAAGGTAAAAGAACTGCAATGAGGTGATTTTAATGACGGATTATCAAGAAAAGCTGAATGAAGCACGGGCCAACAATCGCAATCTGTTTGGTGCATTGGGCGAGACCGGCAAAGGCTTTAACGCTATGCATGATGCTGCCGTCAAGGATGGCGCGCTAGATTTAAAGACTAAGGAGCTAGAGGCGATTGCGATCGCGATTGCCATGCGCTGCGAGGGATGTATCGTTCAACATGCCAAGGCGTGCCTGAAAGCTGGCGTTACCAGAGATGAACTGGTTGAAACGATTGGCATTGCTGTCATGATGGGTGGCGGTCCAGCAACGGTTTATGGCGGCAAGGCATTGGACTGCTATGATCAGTTTGTCCAGGCCTCAAAATAAGCTATCGTCAAAAACGACATAAGTGATAATTAGATAAATAAAAATGGCGCGGAGCAATCCGGGCCATTTTTTATTTCGTATTATCTGAAGGCAGGATTTAGATCTAAAGTCGAAGCCTGTTTGAAGTTTGGCTTTACTTTATATGACAGAAATCAGCTCAATCAAGTTTTCCGTATGCTTCGTCATCAACTGGTTCCAGCCATTCATTAGATGTTTTGGTACCTGGAATCTCAAATGCCAGATGACTGAACCAGCTGTTTTTCTTAGCGCCGTGCCAGTGCTTGACGTTGGCTGGAATCTCAACGACATCGCCAGGCTTCAAACTTTGAGCCGGCTTGCCTGCTTCTTGATACCAGCCTTCGCCATCAACGCAGATCAACACCTGACCACCGCCACTGGCTGCACGGTGAACATGCCAGTTGTTGCGGCAGCCTGGTTCAAAAGTAACGTTGCTGATTGCCAAAGGATCGCCTGGTTTTGACAAGACGTTAAGATATGACTGGCCGATAAAGTATTGAGCGTAGGCGTCATTTGGCTGACCAATCCCGAACATCCCGCCGTGAGCATTGGCAGGATCCTTTAAGTCCTCGGCATAGACTTCTTTGGCCTGATTGAAGGCGGCCCAGGCATTTGGCCAGCCAGCATAGAAAGCCAGGTGAGTCAGCAGTTCAGCCATTTCTTGTTTGGTGACGCCATTTTTACGAGCCGTGGCCAGGTGATAATGCAGCGAATTGTCAGTAATGCCTTTGCCAATCAGTGCGCTGATCGTGGCAATACTGCGCAGCTTTAGCGACAGTTTGTCTTCACGTGACCAGACCTCGCCAAACAGCACATCGTCGTTTAAATGAGCAAATTCTGGGGCAAACTCGCCCAGTGCATCGTGTCCTGCAGTTTGTTTCATTAGATTTTACCTCCATAAACCGGGAAAAAGCCATCTTTCCCATAATCTTTGATGTGTTCCAGATGCTTCATCGTTTCCAGATCATCAGCCCCAATAACAAAGTCAACATCAGCATTCTGCTTCATATGGTCGGGGTTGGCCGTCTTAGGCAGCGGCAGAAGACCAAGCTGCAGATCATAGCGGATGCACAGCTGAGCTACGGAAACGCCATATTTGTCAGCCAGCTCATTTAAGACTGGATTGGCTAAAACGGCGCCGTGCGCAACTGGTGAGTAGGCCTCAACCAAAATATCGTTCTGCTGACAAAAGTCGATCAGTTCAAATGGGGTGTTCGTGACGTGGGCCAGAACCTGATTGACGGCTGGGCGAACCGTTGCGTGATCCAGAATGTTCTGCAGATCGTGCTGGTTGAAGTTGGAAACGCCAATCGCGCGCAGCTTGCCGGCATGGTAGGCGTCCTCTAATGCCTGGTAAGCGGCCAGGTTGCCGGCTTCATGACGGTCAGCGGATTGATTGACTTCTTTCCAAGGCTGCGGACTGTGAATGATCATCATGTCAATGTAATCCAGTCCCAGTTTCTGCAGCGACTCTTCGATTGCCTGGGCAGCTGACTCGTAGTCTTTGAGCTCAGCTGCCAGCTTGGTGGTTACAAAGATCTCATCGCGGGCCTTGCCAGATTGCTGAATGCCGCGGCCAACGCCTTTTTCGTTTTCGTAGGCTTCAGCAGTGTCAATATGACGATAGCCCAGCTGCAGAGCCGTAGTCACTGCTTTTTCAGCCGCATCGTCATCTAAAAGCCAGGTGCCTAAAGCAAGTTTGGGAATCTTGACGCCATTGTTTAGCTGGTAGTCTTCATTAAGAATCGTCACTTAAGATCACTCCTTGGTGGTTTTGCTTGATAGTTCATTCCTGGAATCTGGTCCAGGGGTAAATTAGAGATGCTGTCGGGATGATAGACGGCTTTTTCGGTACCGGCCTTGATTGCTTCTTTGTAGTACCAGTCTTTATAGTCGAGTTCCTTGAGATAGAAGTTGAGCTGCTCAATCTGATCAAGGACGTGCTGACGCTGCTCTTTAATAATGGCATAGCGTTGTTCCAGCGTTGCATCGCCTTCCGCGCACAGATCAACGTATTTTTTGATCTGGCGAATCGGCATTCCGGTACCTTTTAGGCAGTTTAGAATACGCAGCCAGGGGAAATCGGTATCTTCGAAAACACGGATGCCATTGACGCGCTTAACGTTGGGCAGCAAGCCTTCCTTATCGTAGTAGCGCAACGTGGAAGGGGTAACGCCCATCATCTGAGCAACCTGAGAGATGGTGTATGACATTTCCCAGCCTCCTTTCATTTCATCAGCTGATGTCTTTATGCTAAACCTTAAAGTTAACTTTAAGTCAATGGTTAAATGAGATTTTTTACGACCTTTCTTGAAAAATAAAACAGCCCCAGCCGGAAATTACCAGGCTGAGACTGTTGAATTGATGTTTGTGTTGATTGCAGGCTGTGAAAAGTCAGATCGATCCGAGAAGCATTGCAGCTATTCAGCGATAACTTGGCCAGTAATGCATAAAACGTCAGCTAGAATCATCGTAACTAAAATTGCTGGCAAACTTAAGTGAATCAAAGGAACCAAATAAGTCGTGAAATTATAAAGCACTAAAAATAAAAACATTAGAAGGTTGCAGACACCGAAATGCTTGAGCCAGTTATGCCGCTTAACCAGTTGTTTCAGTTCTTTCAAATTAATCACTCCCCAATCAATAAATTCTCAGCTGGACGTCTTTGGGCAGATTATTGTAGAGCCAGGTCGCGTCTTTTTTGGAAACTTGAATCGTATCGTCAACATGATTGCCCAGCTTAGGTTCCGCCTCAATGTCGGTATTCTGGCCAACGCTTAACCAATTGATGGACTTAATGTCTTTGCCATCAGTATCGTAATGAAAGATCGATGGACCTCTAAGATCGCCAACCAAAAGCTGATGTTGTCCAGCAGCAAGGTTGACTCTGGCGTTGAGAATATAGACAACCTTTTTACTGTTTAAAATGTAGATCTTGTTTTGTTTAGGAAAGGCAGCCATGGTAAGATGCCGACCGCTAATTTTGGGATAGGCGCCTTTTTCCGAGGATTGGTCAATTTGAAGGGTCCGCAATCGATTGGTATGGACGCGCAGCTGGCATAACTGGTTTTTAGTTCAGTAGGCGGTTGATTAAAGATCCCACCTAGATTAACGAAGACTAGTTCAATCAAAACAATGCTGATGCTGAGTTTTAGCATCTGCTTGATTTCACGATTCATTTTTCAAAATACTCTTACAAGTTAATTTAGCCGTAAAGATTGTTTAAATAATAGCAATTGGATGATTTAACCCTGGATCGTCCAATGCATCTGAGTTCTAAAAATCTTTCATATATGCCAATACCATCAAATACTAACCAGATTGATCATAATGTCAACTACGCTTTATGTAGCTTTAAAAGTATTTGATTAGATCAGCTAATTTGTTTTCATTAAGTTTTAATTATTTAAATGATAAAAAGGATGCAGGCGATATCGTCCGCATCCTTTTTTGTTTTGAAATAGTTCGGGATTTGCTGAAATAAATCAAGCTTGTAAGGTAATGGAATTATTGATATTGCTGTGGCGGTATCCATAACCGAAATAGAGTACCATGCCGATCACAAACCAGATGCCGGCCCCGATCCAGGTTTCTTTTGATAGAAACGACATCATAAACAGGCAGGCAAAACCGGATAGCAATGGCAGAACTGGATACAAAGGAACCTTGAAGCCGCCTTCGTTAAGAATGTCAGCACGCTTGCGCAGTGGGATGATCCCAAACGAAACCATCGTAAAGGCCAAGAGCGTACCGATATTAACCAGATTGGTAAGACTATCTAAGGATACGAAACCGCCCATAATGGCAATTACAATGGCAACGGCCCATAAAGCGATTTTTGGCGTGTGCGACTTTTTGTCCAACTGGTGCAGCGAGGTTGGCAAAAGGCCGTCACGACTAAGCGAGTAGATCAGCCGAGATGAAGCGTAGATCGCGGTAAACATGCAGGTAGCCATGCCAATCAGCGCTCCAATCGAAAGCAGAGAGGCCAGCCAGCCTTGGTGGACGGACTGCAGAGCAAACGCAACTGGGTTGGCAACGTCCAAATGCTTGTAGTTGACCATGCCAGTCAGAACCAGCGATACCCCCATGTACAGCACCGTGGCGATCAGCAGCGTACCAATGATTCCAATCGGCATGTTCTTTTGGGGATGCTTGACTTCAGCCGCGGAACTCGAGATACAGTCAAAACCTAAGAAGGCAAAGAAAACGGTTGTTGCCCCCTTGAACGCACCGTGCGCCCCATATGGCAGGAACGGATGGTAGTTGGCCTTTTTGACAAAGAAGATGCCAATCACAATAAACGCAACGATGATTAAAAGCTTAACCACAATGGCGATATTGTTGACGCGAACCGATTCATGCATCCCATATGAAAGCAGCCAGGTGATCAAAAGCACGCTTAGAATCGCTGTCAGGTTAATATAGGTACCGCCAGCGGGATTAAACGGACCAGACAGCGATTTGGGAATGTTGACGCCGCAGCTGGCCAGCAGCGAGTTGAAGTAGGCCGCCCAGCCAGTCGAGACGCAGGCAACGGCCAACAAGTATTCCAAAACCAGTGCCCAGCCCATGATCCAGCCGATGAACTCGCCATAGATGATGTTGCCGTATGAATAGGCACTGCCGGCTACCGGAATGGCTGATGAGAACTCGGCGTAACACATCCCAGCCAAGCCGCACACTACCGCGGCGGCCAAAAAGGAAAGCGTCACGCCTGGACCGGCATCATTGGCCGCGACCGTTCCCGGCAGGATGAAGATCCCACTGCCGATGACAGCGCCGATCCCCATTGCCATTAAATCTCCGGCATTCATGGTCTTGGGCATTTGGCCGTCAGTCTTCATGTAGCTGGCTAGACTCTCTTTGCGAAACAGATCCATATTATCAACCCCCCAGATCTGACAAGTAACAAAAACCGATCACTATTTAATTTATTTTCAAATTCATTAATAATCTTGCTACCAATACTAGTACTGAAAAAATTAAAAATCAATTAGAAAATATTCAAAGATTTTAATACTTAACGTTAAATAAAATTAAAATGACACCGATTGCAACTAAATGTTTTTAAGTGGGTAAATAATTTTTAGAAGAGTCAACTGTCAATCATTAATTGTTAAACAGAGCATAAATAAAAAGCCTACAGCCTAACACTGTGAGCTAATAAAAAGAGCGCTCTTATTTGGTAAGGAGCGCCTAGCCGGCTGGTTGGCTAGAAAGCACCAACTGCACGCGGCCTAATCATCATCTTAGTTATATTATCTGACATCCCATTAACAAAACTTTGATGCGACAAGGATTTGCGACGTCGCACGGATAACTAGTCTTCAAATGATTGGATGCAGACCAATTGATCGTTTGAGATGTGCTCATTCAATGCGTTGGCCAGATCACTAGAGATTACCCCAGCGGCAGCCTGTTGCTGAACATAGCTGTGCTCATCTTGAAACGCCTCAATGGCTAATGTCCGCAAAACGTTGATGTCCATTTCGCCTCGGGAATGGAAACGATCCAAAGTCTGCTGGCGATTCAGATACATGCGGCGGACCATCGCGACTTCATGGACGTTGTCGGACGTCTGCACTTCATCGAGAAACTCGTTGACATCGGTCATGGTCATGTTAAAGATTGACTCTAACCGATCAAAGTACTGCTGACGAACGACCTTGGATTTATCCTGTAAGGTTTTATCGTCGTGGATTTTCTGGAGTTGTGCAAACGTCTGGGGATGATGCTTATGCAGCTTATGACTCAAACGTTTCCACTTAAACCGGTAATGCCAGATTCTTAAAAAGGCAAACAGGCCATGCTGACTGTGCATTAAGGCATCGCGACCAATCATGCGGTTATAAACCTGCTCTTCTTTGGCAGTGACGACGCCATTTTCGCGCAGCTCAGCCAGGGTCTGCATTTCAACGCCGCGCGCCTGACTGGCAAGTCGATCATAGACGTTGCGATTGATCTTAAAGGTCAGCGTCATCTGACTGCTCAGCTGGTCAATCAAAAGCGCCTGTTCTTTTGTTTTCTGGCGATTCGCTCAGTTCATCGATTGCATATTGCACGGTATGAATCAGCTGATCTTGGAACTCATCGTTGGTATAGTTCTTAGTCTTGGCTGGCAGCAGACGCGGAAAAGCCAATGTACCGACCGTCAGACTGATCAAAATGACGATGGCGGCCAAAAGAATCAGCTGATTGCGGGTTGCCAGCTGCGCGCTTTCGGTTAGCACGGGGATGGAAAAGGCCATTGCCAGCGTAATCGTACCGTGAATTCCGCCTAAAGCAAGCAGCAGGCCGTCACGTTTCGGATTCTTAGAGTGCATATCAACTAATTTGAAACGTGCCCATAGATAGCGAATCAAGCTCATTGCCAGGTAAAGACCCAGTGCTAAGAGAGCCAGTTTCAAGATCGTGGCGGTCAAAGTCTGGCGAACGACTTCTGGCAGCATAACCCCCAGCAGTACGAACACAAAACCGTTTAACAGACTGGCAATGATATTCCAAAGCGTCGTCGTAGCGTTCTGTACGCGCGAAGAAGTGAGCCGCAGCTGGTCGTACAAGATACTGTGCACGATTCCGGCTGCCACGACTGCCAGAATTCCCGAAAGATGTATTTCCTCAGCCAGCCAGTAGACGGCAAATGGAGTCATAACGTTGATTGGAATAACGATGGAGCCGATATCGACGTGGGTTCGCATCAGCGTCGTTCGCAGCGCGATCAGCATCCAACCCATCAGTGATCCAAAAATAATCCCGCCAAAGAACACGTATAAAAAGGTTAAGACGCCGTGGCCCAGCGAAAATTCCCCAGAAGTCAAGGTCCCGGTAGCCAGACTGAACAAGACCAGTCCGGAAGCATCGTTGAACAGCGATTCGTATTCCAGCGTCTCATTAACGTTTTTCGGCATCTCAACATTGGTCGTCAAAGACTTAACCGCAACGGCATCCGTAGGCGTAATGATAGCTGCCAGCATGAAGGCCAGCGCATAAGTGAAATGCTGCGGTAAAGCCAGCTTGAGGCCGCCACCAACCAGAATTACCGTGACAACGGCCAGGCCGACTGCCATTGACAGAATCTGGCGAATATTTTGCGAAAGCTGGCGAAAGGAAACGTTTTGGCCATCGTTAAACATTAATGGCGCGATAATCAGTAGCATGAAAATCTCCGGCTCTAAAACGATGGCATGCGTATCAATCGGCAAGATACTCAGCATGATGCCGGCTAGGATCTGATAAATCGCCAATGGCAAAACCGGCCAGAGCAGATGAATGATGTTGGCCGCCACAACGGTTATCAATAGCAGGCCAACAATATAGACAGTGGTCATAAGGTTCCTCCCAATATTAATTTATTTAATTATAACTGATCAGACCAGACTGCGGATACCGACAAGCACTTTATTATCCCGATAATTTATTGACGATATGATATCTTATGTAAAATTATGTGCAGGACTGAACTGAATTAAATCATTTGGCTTTCTTTTACGGCATCCCGACTTAACCAGCTTGCACCTAAAATCGCCAGCATGTCTTACAAAGAAGTTCTCATTAAGTCATAAAAAAAGAGCGCCCTTATATAAGGAGCGCCCAGCCGGCTTACTAAGCATTGATGACCGTAATCAAAGATTGATTAAATTATTTTGAAGCCCATTTGACTTTGAGCATGTTATAATACTTTAAGTTTTATAAGACTATGATTGAAATTAAGTAAAGAAGGGATCTACGTGACACTTACTGGAGCAGATTGGCAGCTTTTAGAATCAATCATCGTTGTCTTGCCGAAAAAGAAACTTAAAAAAGTGTGTAAGCATACCGATGCAACCAAGAAAGCCATTAAGCAGGTACGCAAAGGCCAGTCTTTTGTAAGAGAATGGGACCCAAAAGTGGCATCTCAGACTTTGCAGTATTTAGAAAAGCACGTTTATAAAAAGGACCTGGCTAAAATGAATCAGCACCGGTTGATCTGCAACTATCACGTGATGATCAACGACTTGAATCGGGCAGTCTTTGATGAAAACTATCGTGGGCAGTATCCGCCACTGACCCGTGAATCGCGCATTCAGATTGAGCGCAATCCTTTAGTCCAGCCAGGGGAAGGCTATCGCAACATTATTGATTATTATCTGGATGATGGGCTGATGGGAGCACCCAGATATGCCAAGCTGCATGAGGCCACGATTGGCGAGGTTCTGGATGAAATGGCGATTATGGGGCAGTACAGCATTTAAGAAAACATTCAATCAAAACCAAAGCGTCTGGCAGCCCGCCAGACGCTTTTTTGATTCAGCTTTCAAACAGATACGGCTGATCAAAACGCACCATTAAGTCTGGCAGCCGCTGTTTCAATCGTTGCTGCGCGGTCAGATCATAAAAATAACTGGTCTGGGTTTGAACGTCTACCATCTCTAGATAATGAGTATAAACCTCATGACCTGCCAATTGATCAAGCACGACTTGTTTTAAAAGCTCGTCTCCCTGCTTGATAGCTTTCTGATCCTCAATCGGGGATGTCTGCCAAAGATTGAGCGAGGCATTGATAAAACGCGAAGTGGGCGTTCTCTTTAAGGGTGGGGGAGTTTTGGAGTCGCGAATCGCCATGATTATTTCGGCATCGCTGGCCGCTTGATCGATTCCTAGATAGTCAGTCAGTTTTTGATGCTGTTTTGCATAGCAGGGACTGTTGGTTAAGACACCCAGCTGGATGGGCTGAATCTTTAAATCAAGCTGGGTAGGCTCGATCAGATAGGTACCAGTGGCATCGCTTAAAAGCCAATGAAATGGATGGACGATGTCATGATCGTGCCAGATTACGCCATTTAGTGCTACCGAGTCCAATTCTGCAGCGATTTCGGCAACTGATGCGTGCGTGCCCAGCAGCCAGCCGATCAAGTCCTGTGGCGACAGATTCAGATGATGGCTTTGGGGATGGTCATAATAAACCTGCGGACCGGGAAAATATAGCTCAGCTGCCCATAAGCCCGCCGAATTCAAGCCATCGCCAATCAGATAGTGGTGATTGATTTTGCGCATCCCGCCTAAGATCGCGTAATCGTTGGCAAATGAGTCGCATTCCGGCAGACTCTGCCATTGATAATCGATTGGCAGATATCCCAGCTGCCATGGCGTGGAGCGGGTTGGAAAGTCCATCGTGCGCCCGACAAAGCGATGCCGTTGTCTGGTTGTAAAACTGATTGCCGTACACATGCTATCAACGCCTTTTTCTTAAACTTCACGGCAATTCTAGCATTAATTTAAGCGAATCACTAGTTTCATAACCGGCTATAATAAATTAAAAGGGGTTGAAAGAAAATGGGAATTCTACTGCAGATCTTGAGTATTTTGATTGCTCTGGTCGCAATTACGGTTAGCTGGCAGATCGTCCGCAACACGCATCGCATTGCCTTTCATGGTGAATCAGCCTGGCGCAAGGCATTATTTGAGGCAATCGACAATCCGCGCTGGACGGCAGCTGACCTGGAAAAAATCCGCAACCGTATGAACTTAAAGATTCTGGCGTTTTATGAGCATCGCTGTTTTGGTACCGATGATTCACAGCAGCCATCGTTTGAAAAGCTGCGCCACGAACTGGATCACTTTGCAGAACTGGACAAAGGCGAAAAGTCGCTGGATCTGCGCATCTTTTTTGAAATTGACCGGCTGCTGCGTCTGCTCAACGAAAGCAACCGTGAAACGCTGCCATATTCTGAAACACGGATTTTAAGGCAGCTGGTGCGCATGAAACTGAAAAACGACTGGCTGGTCTTCAATGGTCAGAATAAAGAGTTCAATAACGACGAAATCATCGAAAAATGGCTGCCATAACCCGTCAGATGACTGAGGCACGGTTATTTAAAAGCCAGCGCCGGTTTTGTATAATTAAGTTAAAGATGTTGTCTTCAGCAATTAGTTTAAAACAGCCAAAGGAGGAAGAATGATGACGCGCATGATAACCCGTTTGGCAGCCGCCGTTTTGCTGGCGACCGCGGTATCAGGAGGTACAATTGCCGCTACCACCAAATCGTCGCCAATTGCCCAGGCTGCGCAGACCATTAAGCTGAACGAAAAACAAGCTTTGGCTAAATTCAAGCAAAAATATGCCAAGGCCAAGATCAGCGAAATCAGTCTGGAAAAGCACCATAATTGTTATCAGTACGAGATTTCCGGCTTTGATTCACAAAAGGAATATTCAGCTAAGATCGATGCACAGACTGGCAAATTATCCGCTGCCAAAACTGAAAAACTTGATGCTGACGACCATGAGACGGCAATCAAGCTTAATCAGGTCATCAGTCGTCAAAAAGCCAATCAATTAGCTGAAAAAGCCGCTAAATCCGGTCAAGGCCGCGAATGGACGCTGGAAACCGATCATGGTCAAACGATCTGGCAAGTTGACGTGGTTGACGGTCATCAAAAAACCGAAGTTAAAATCAATGCTGTCAACAAAAAGGTGATCAGTGTCGAGACCGATGATTAGCTAAAAAATGCTCGTCAAGCTGTTTAAAACTTGCGGGCATTTTTAAGGTAGCTGGTTCTCTCTGTTTTTTGAAAGTAGCATTAAAATTTTAGTTTTAATGCGTTTGTATTTTAAAACCGTTTTGGATGCCTATATTTATCTATATCTAACATGATCTATTTAACTAAGGAGTTTGCCATGATTAAAATTACTGCCGTTGATCCCCAAGACCTGCCAGCCATCCTGCGCATCGAACGACTTGGCTTTAACGAGGCCGAAGCTGGAACTGCTGCTCAGTATCAGGCACGGATCAATCAGCTTGCCGATACGTTTCTGGCAGCACGCGACGCCGATCAGCTCGTTGGCTTTATCGTCGGTCCAGTCGTTGATGCGCGTTTTAAATATATTGAAGACTGGATGTATGAAGCTAACGTACAAAATCGCGCTCAACCTGGCGGCAACCAGATGATTCAAACGATTGCCGTTGATCCTGATTATCGTGGCCAAGGGATTGGCTCCAGTCTGCTGCAGGCCATAGAAAAACAGGCAATTCAAAACCAGCGGCATCACATCGCGCTGACCTGTTTACTGGATCGCGTGCCATTTTATGAGAAAAACGGCTATGTTAATCAAGGCATCGCAGCGTCAGCGCATGCCGGTGAAGTCTGGTACAACATGACCAAGCTTTTGCCCAGCCAACCGCAGCCCCTTGGTTAGCATTTCAGCGATTTCAATCTTTAACTGCGGCTTGTCACTGGACAAAATGAATCTTAGAATAAAAGCAGTCAATTCGTTTTTGAGGAGTGATCTTAATGATTAAAGACGGCTTTATCCCTTTTGGCCCTTACCGAACTTATTATCGGATCGTTGGCAAGCCCAGCGATAAGGCACCTTTACTGCTGCTGCATGGCGGACCGGGATCGACACACAACTACTTTGAGGCTTTAGATGAGCTGGCGGAGCGTGATCAGCGGCAATTGATCATGTACGACCAGATTGGCTGCGGCCTTTCCTCAATGCCCGATCATCCCCAGGTCTATCAGGCTGCGACCTGGCTGCGGGAACTAAAGAATCTGCGGGAACGGCTGCATCTGGATCGGATCCATCTGTTGGGCCAGTCTTGGGGCGGAATGCTGGCAATCATGTATCTTTGTGATGAAATGCCGGCTGGAATTAAGAGCCTGATTCTTTCAAGTACCCTTTCTGATGCCCAATTATGGGGTCAAGAACAGCACCGTTTGATCAGTTTTATGAGCAAGGAAGATCAAGAAGTCATTGCTCAAGCTGAAGCAGCCAATGATTTCACTGGTGATGCCTATCAGCGGGTCAATACCCGGTTTATGGAACTGCACGTAGCGGCAGCACCTGATGAAAATGCTCCTGAATACCTGTGGCGCGAGAAAAACGTTGGCGAACTGGCCTATCAAACGGCCTGGGGACCCAATGAGTTTACGCCGACCGGCAATCTCAAGGACTATGACTATACCGCCAAGCTGCACAGTCTACACGTGCCAACGCTGATCACCAGTGGGACCAACGACCTTTGTACGCCCTTGGTTGCCAAGACGATGGCCGACGCCCTGCCCAATTCGCAATGGCATCTGTTTAACGGCACGCGGCATATGTCGTTTGTCGAAAAGCCTTTGGAATATCAAGCAGTACTGCAGGATTGGCTGGATCAGCACGATTAGACCAGCTCAAGCAGTCAGACTGCCGCGATGGTACGTTGCAAAGATGACAAAGCTCCCTGCTCAGGCAAATAGCCCCGGCAGAGAGCTTTTTATTTATCAGTAGTTGTCATTCATCCGTAAGCACACCATAACAACCCTGTGCAAAAGCATTGATAGCTTAGCTGCAGTGGTCGCTGAAAACTATGATGATTATTAAAAGTGTACTATTTTGTGTACACAAATGTTATAATTAAACCAACAAACCAAGGTGGTGAATGATCGTGATTGAAGCTGTAACGACACGAGAATTGCGGAAAAATTTCAAGAAGTATGCTGATGATATAGTTGAATATGGTGATACGGTTTTGGTTGCAAGACCAGAAAATAAGAATGTTGTAATGATTTCTGAAAAAGAGTACAACTCTTGGCAAGAAACTAACTATCTGCTAAAAAGCGAGGCGAACAGGGCTGCTTTAAAGCATTCGATTGAACAGCTCGGCAAGCAGGAACATTTTTTAACGCCAGAAGAATTTGAGAGCTTAAACAGTCGTGAATAAGCTGAATATTGTTTTTACAGCAGATGCTTGGGAAGAATATTTGGAATGGAAAAAGGCCAACCGATCAATGGTTAAACGTATTGACAAGCTGATCAGTGATACAATTAGGCATCCCTTTTCCGGATTGGGAAAGCCAGAGCCTTTACAACATGATCTGCAAGGCTTTTGGTCTAAAAAAATTAATGACGAGCATCGCATGGTATACGCGGTAACTGAGACGGCTATTCAAATCATCCAACTAAAGTATCATTATCATAAATAAGCAGAAAGGCCCCAGCGTGTTTGCTGAGGCCTTTTTAAGATAATAGATCAGTTAATGGTGTGATTACGTTCATACATGCATAAAGTCGCAGTAGTAGTCACAATGCATGGTTTGCGGAACCTGATCCCATTTGACTGGATAGCCGGCACCATGCGCGCAGAAAACCGAATCCGGCGTATTAGCCAGATCGGCAGTCGGCAGATAGTCCGCCTGCTGAATGATCTCGTCAGCATTATGACATGGTCGATAGCCAGCCGGTAGACACTCCAACTGTCCCTGGCCATGCGTATAGCCGCGCAGCACCGTGGCATAGTCGCTCATTTGGGCAACTGGCGCCAGACCGGTCAGCAAAACGCTGTCAGTCGTCTGGTCACCAAGCGGGTCAACCTCGCCATGCATCCGCTGCAGATCGTTAAGCGCGCGACCAACCTGAGTACTTGGAACTATTAGGCGGAAACGATACCACGGCTCTAAAAGCTGACATTGCTGCCGAGCTTTTAAAGTCATCAGTCCCTGCCGCAGCGCGCGACTGGCAGCTTGACGGAAGTCCCCGCCCTCAGTATGTTTAACGTGCGCGCGGCCGCCGACCAGCGTTACTTTGACATCAGTCAGCGGGGCACCGATCAAAACGCCTTTGGGACTGGTCTGCTCCAGACTGGTAATAATCTGATGCTGCCAGTTTTTATTCAGCACGTCGATACTGCATTGGCTGGCATAGCGCATCCCCGCTCCCCGCTTGGCCGGTTCCAGCAAGAGATGGGCTTCGGCATAGTGCCGCAATGGCTCAAAGTGGCCGACTCCCTCAATTGGCGCGGTGATGGTCTCGCGATATAAAATGCCGCCCTTGATGAAGTCGACGTCTATATCAAATCGTTCTAAAAGCAGCTGCTGCATAATCTCGAGCTGTACGGTCCCCATGATCTGAACGCGAATCTCCTGCAGCTGCTCATTCCAGACCACGTGCAGCAGTGGATCTTCGTCAGCCAGCGTCTGCATGGCTTTTAAGCATTGGTGAACGTCATTTTCTTTCGGGTCTACCGCATAGCTCAACACGGGCTGCATAAGCGTCTGCGTGTCGTCTTTAAGCTTTCCCAGCCCTTGCCCCGGATAGGTTGTCGTTGGTCCGGCAATGGCACAGGTAGCGCCTGATGCAACCTGATTGACAATGGTAAACTTACTGCCATTGTATACCCGCAGCTGATTGGCTTTTTGATCCGGTAAAATCGCAGTCTTTGCCTTGAGACTGCCGCCCATCACCCGCACCCAGGTTAAGCGTTCACCCCGTTCATCATGTGAGATCTTAAACACCCGCGCCGCAAACTCGCTGGGAAATTCACGGGGCTGAGTCCATTGAGCAAGTGAAGCCAGCAAGGCATCGATCCCCTGCAGCTTTAATGCTGAACCAAAGCAGCAGGGAAAAAGCTGCCGGTGTTGAATCATCTGCCGAATCCGCTCATCTGAAAGCCGACCTTGATCCAGGTATTCTAACAGTGCATCATCATCTTGCATGGCCAGTTCTTCATGATCAAATGGTTTAAGATTGCCATTAAAATCCGTCAATGCAAAACAGCCTGGCGCAAGCTCGGTCTGCAGCTGACTAAGGACAGCCTGACCATCAGCCGTATCAGCATCCATTTTATTGATAAAGATAAAAGTCGGAACGCGGTTTTCAGTCAGCAGCTGCCAAAGCGTTCTGGTATAGCCTTTAACGCCATCGGTTGCTGAAATTACCAAAACCGCATAGTCTAAAACCCGCAGCGCCTGTTCAGTCTGAGCGGCAAAGTCAACGTGGCCAGGGGTATCCAGCAGCGTGATGGACAGGTCGTCATACTCAAGCTTGGCCTGGTGGGAAAAAATCGTAATGCCACGCTTTTTTTCAAGCTGATCGGAATCCAGGAAAGCATCCCCATTGTCAACACGTCCCAGACGGCGAATGATTCCCGTCTGATAAAGCAGGGCCTCAGACAGCGTTGTTTTACCGGCATCAACATGTGCGATCATGCCAATCGTAATCTGTTTGCTCAATTCAATTCTCCTTTATGGTAGTGAGTTGCCGGCTGCCAGATAGATATCGTACCATTCCTGGTTGGTCAAGGTTATCTCGCTGCCTTGAGCACTATCGATAATATGCTGCGGATTCATCGTCCCCAAAAGCACTTGCATTTTTGCGGGATGTTTGAGAATCCAAGCAACCGCGATCGCATTTTTAGAAACATGATACTTATCGGCAAGCTGCTTTAACACCACGTTTAATTCATGGAACTCCTCATTGTCGATAAAGGTTCCCGCAAATGTACCATATTGAAACGGCGACCAGGTTTGAATCGTCATTTGCTTGCGCCGCGTGTATTCCAACAGTCCCCCATCATGATTGAGCGAGGCTTGATCAGTCATATTGGTATGCAGGCCAAAATCAATCATCCCCGTGTGCATGATCGAAAACTGCAGCTGGTCAACCAACAGCCGCTGTGAGCAGGCATGCTGCAGCAATTCAATCTGTTGCGGGTTGAAGTTGGAAACGCCAAAGTGCCTTACTTTGCCGGCTTTTTGCAGCTCATCAAAAACCGCGGCTACTTCTTCAGGTTCCATCAATGGATCAGGCCGATGAATCAAGAACGAGTCCAGATAGTCAATGCCCATCCGCTCTAAGATGCCATCTACGGCAGTCAGCAGATGCTTTTTAGAAGAGTCATAGCGCGTAATGCGGCCCGTTTCATCAGCAAACAGCCCAGCCTTGGATTGAATGTAGAAATCATCTCGTCGTAGCCCACTTTGCTTGAGTGCCTGGCCAAAATGAATTTCGGATGAGCCGCGACCAAGTTTGGGATCACGGCCATAGATGTCAGCGGAATCGATAAAGTTGATGCCAGCTTCATGAGCGGCCTGAAGCGTCTTAACAGCCCCAGCAACGGGCAGTGTCCCCATCCGCATGATCCCTAAGGCAACGTTTGAGACTTCCCAATTTGTTGCGCCAATTTTAATCGTCTGCATAATTTAACGCCTTCTTTATTGTTGATATGATCAGTATAAACCAAAACAAAAAAATCTCCTAAAACTCATGCCGGTTCTAGGAGAATGCAGTTAATGCGACCGATTGGGCAGATCATAGGTAAAGCCCTCGCCTTCCACGCTAGCGATGTCAAACGTAGTAATAAAGGCATGCGGATCGATATCATTGATTAAGCGCTTCAAGGTCACGACTTCTTCAGAGGCCACTACGCAATAGACGGCTTGGCCTGGCTGATGCGAATAGGCACCTTCGCTTTTCAGCAGCGTGACGCCCCGTTCCAGCTGCCACATGATCTGATTGCTAATCTCCTCGGTTTGGGTCGAGATAATGATGAAACCTTGTGCAGGATAGGAACCAGCCTGCGTAAAATTGACCACCTTGGAAAAGACATAGGATGCTAACAGCGTGTACATCATTTTACGGATATCGATATAGGAAAGCGATGCCGTTAAAACGATCGCGTCACAGATTAAAAGCGAACGCCCCATGGGAACGCCGCGATGCCTTTCAAACATCCGTGCGACGACATCTGACCCACCCGTTGTACCATCAAAACGGTAGACGATTCCTGAGCCAAAGCCGCCGATCAGACCAGCTAAGACCCCAGAAATAAACAGGTCATGCTGAATATCCAGGGTGAATGGGACGCGCTGCCAAATCCAGATCCATACTGATAGCCAAATGGTGCCATAGACGGTATAGATCAAAGCGCGCCGTCCCAATAGCCGATAGCCGATGACGATCAGTGGAATATTGATGCAAAAAGTCGAAATGGAAGGATCAACATGAAATAGATGATAGATGATCAAAGAGATCCCGGTAACCCCGCCTTCCGCTAATCGATTGGCAATATTGATCTTAACGAATCCCAGTGCATAAATGCCGCAGCCGATCGTGATCATCAACAGATCCAGCAGTCTTACTTTGTTGGTCGATGCCTGCTTGAGCATTGCATCACCCGCCTTTCTTAAGTCATGTTCGATCAATTCAGCTTCCCATGCCAGGTAGCTGATTAAATAACTAAATTCTAGATGCAAACCGGTTGTTTAGTCAAATCACGCCGTTTAACGATATAATAGAAGTTAATTAAATTGGGAGGCAGTGGGATGCAGAAAAAGAAATGGAGCCTGCTTTTAGGAATCATACTGGGAATGATGATGCTGACGATTCCAGCACGTGCGGCTACGAATTCAGCAACGTTTATTTTTCATGATCGAACCGGCAGTCAGCGTGACGAGACGCCATTAGTTACCGCCGCGCAAAAAGACGGCGTGAAGCTAAGCGTTTTGCATGCCAAGGTCAGTGCTCAAGGAAAGGTCAGGCTAAGCGGACAATTGACAAAAGAAACGGCGCCCGTAATCGAAGTCGAGTTTGCCAAGCATGAAGGCAGCTATTCTAAAACTGCGCAATGGTCATATCAAGTTATCAAACAAGCACGGGCAAAGTGGCATTTTAAGACCATGAATCTGGTGGGAATTGGTACTGGTAATATGGGTCTGCTGAACTGCCTGACGAGATATGCCGATACTGGTCAGCTGCCAATCCTTGCCAAACAGGTTGCCATTGCTGGTCCATTTAACGGCACGCATATTCAGCCAAACGCCGATTCAAAGCTGATGAAAAACGGCCGCCCCTATCATATGAACATGCTTTATCATGAGCTGCTTGGCTTAAAAAAGACCTACCCCAAGTCAACCGCCGTCTTAAACATTTATGGCAATCAAGGCAGTCATTCGGATGGAATAGTTGCCAATAACTCATCACGCGCGCTGAAATATTTGGTAACGCCACGAGCCAAGAGTTATCAAGAACAAGCAGTCAAGGGCGCGCGTGCAGGTCATGATCAGCTGACGCGCAACCCGCAAGTACAGACTGCCGTAATCAAGTTTTTATGGAAATAATTAAAACGCTGAATTACCCGTCTCAAGGATGATTCAGCGCTTTTTTGATGATTACGGCAGTGCTTGATCGATCCCCCGCGTAAATTCCAAAACGGTACCGGATCGATGCTTTGTAACTTTTGACGATTGCTTGAACTGCATTTTTTGCATAAGAGTCCAACTTGAGAAGTTTTTAGCTGCCATTAACGCCGAATGATCGCCTGCTTCACTATCATGACGCTATTGTTGTGACTGTTTGGGCGATGAGAGCACTGATTCGCCAGCTGATAATGTCTGAAAATACTTGTCGAGATAGACTTTGTGGCTGACCGTCATAATCAGGTTACGCAGCATGTGTTTTTGCTCGGTATCGTCATGTCCAACTACGGCCAGTTCGTTTTGCAAGCCAAATACATATCTCAAAACGTTTTCCAGCTCTTCGCAAAAATAGTCATAGGCCGTCTGCGTGTCATAGCTTTGTCGCTGAATCCGAATTGCCAGTTTTAGATTATCCAGCTGCAGGACATTTTTAGCCACGGCAATAAACATCAGCTCGGCCAGCTGCTCTGTTTGATAAAGCTTCTTTTGCGGCCGCGAGATCAAACCATGCTTGACATAGTTGCTGATCATGGAGCTGGTCAGCTTAACGTCGCCTAATGGACTGAGGCACTGATTCAGATAATTGGTCGTCTGTTCCAGATAAAGGCCAACGTTAGGCAACTCTTGATAGCGCGGCAGTTTAAAATCAATCAGGTCTTGGGCCATTCTTTCTTCTCTCTTAGTCATCATGGTTTCCTTTCACAAATCAATTAAAAATATTATAGCTCAGGCTTGATAATTAAACTAATAGTATCTTATATTCTCTTTCCGGTTTTTAAAAAACTTGACGTTGGAATTTGGATCAACTAAACTTCAAGTAAAGAGTTTTCGAAAAACCGCTAATGTAATCGAGGTAACTATTAATGAAAAAGATCGTCGTTGACTCCGGCGCCAACCTGCTGGAAAAATCCATCAAAAACGTTGCATGCGTTAATGTTCCGCTCACCCTGACAATTGAAGATCAAGTCTGGTCTGACGATGAAGCCCTCAACCTGCCCGCTTTCACAGCCGCCCTGCAGCAGACGAGCCAGCCAGCCGCCTCTTCATGTCCTAATCTGGCCCAGTGGCTGGCCGCTTATGGGGATGCTGATGAAATCTACGTCTTGACGATTACTGGCAAAATGTCGGGCAGCTATAGTACCGCTCAGCAAGCCGCAGCAATTTATCTTGAGTCGCATCCCGCTGCTAAGATTCAGGTCTTTGACTCGCTTTCGGCTGGACCGGCAATGCATTTAATGGCTGAAAAACTGGCTGAGCTGATCAATAGCGGCCTGTCGTTTGACCGGGTCGTGATGGCTTTAAATGAATTTATGTCGCAAGTTGAGCTGATCTTTGCACTGGGTTCACTGGATAATCTCGCGGCAAACGGTCGGATCAGTCCCGTATTGGCTAAAGTGGCACACTTGATGAACCTGCGCGTGATTGGTACGGCGGATCAAGGCAGCTTTAAAATGCTGACCAAGGCACGTGGTCCGAAGAAATGCTGCCAAACCCTGATCAGCCAGATGGAACAAAAAGGCTATCAAGGCGGCGCGGTCAGAATCGATCACGTGCAGAATCGAGCAGCTGCCGAACAGTTTCAAAAGCTGCTGTTGGCTGAGTATCCCCATGCCAGCGTAGTAATTGGCGAATGCCGCGGACTATGCAGTTTTTATGCTGAACAGGGCGGGCTGATGATTGGCTTTGTCAAGGGCAATGAGCAGCAATAGTCATCCCGTTTTACTACGATTAAAAATTCGTATCCTACTATCAGTAAAAGTTATTTTACTTAATAATTAAAAACCGCTATGCTAAAAGAAATTCAAATTGGGGGACTTGAAGATGCACGAATTTCTTTTGAAAAAGTGGCGGTGGCTGCTGACGATTTTGGTATTGGCAGTAATTAGCGGTGGACTTTGCTGGTGGCAGCGAGCACGAGCAGCTCAACAGTTCGTTCAATCCAAAACGCCAACCTTCTTTTTCCATGGCTATGGCAGCAGCCGTCATGCTGAAGAACACATGGCTAACGCGGCCAAACGAGCTGGAGCGACCAATACGATTATCTGGGCAAATGTCGACCGTACTGGCAAGGTTACCTTCCATGGTCAGATCAAGGTCAACGCCATTAATCCAATTATTGAAGTCAACTATGAAAACCCGCGGGAAACCAACTATCATACTGATGGACAGTGGGCTTTCAACGTTTTGAGCGCAGCTAAGCAAAAGTGGGGTTTCAAAAAGATGAATCTGGTTGGTCACTCAATGGGCAATATGGACATTATGTATTGCCTTTTGGATCATCCCAATAGCCAACAGCTGCCGAAACTGCAAAAACAAGTTGACATTGCCGGACATTTCAATGGCTTGAATGGCGAGAACCAGGCATCATCAAAGCTGGCCGCGGATGGCAAGCCGGCCGTAACCAATCGTTTCTATCGTGAGCTGACCAAGCTGCGAACGACCTATCCAACCGGCGTCAAGATCTTAAATATCTATGGTAATCTGCAGGATGGCTCTAATTCTGATGGCACGGTTCCTAACAACTCATCCAAATCGCTGCGCTATCTGGTGTCGCCAGTTGCCAAATCGTATACTGAGCATGAAATTAAAGGTGCACGGGCTCAGCACAGTAAATTACACAGCAACTCACAGGTTGATTCCCTACTGATCAACTTTTTGTGGAAAAAATAATACAGCTCAAAACAGTGTCAGCTTGTTTTCAAGACGGCACTGTTTTTAATTGGTCTAGTTTAGTTTAAAACGATGAATCTGATTAGAAATCCAACGAATGATTAAAATAAAGATAAAAAAGGCCCGTTTTTTCTTCTTTAAGCAACTAAAATCGATCAAAACTTGTGATTATTCGTTTGTCCCCAAAATTGGTTTACACGTTGGGCAGCTGGTGATAAAGTCTTAAACCATAAAGAGAAAGCAAATTGGTTTTTGAAAGGTGTGTTAATAATGAGAAAAGAACACGATTCACTTGGTATTCAAAGCGTCCCACAAACTGCCTACTATGGCATTCATACTGTCCGGGCTCGCGGCAACTTTCCAGCCGTCAGCAGCGTCAATGATCGAGAGCTGATCAAGAACTTCCTGCGCGTTAAGCTGGCCTGTGCCCGCGCCAACCAAAAAGCGGGTCGTTGGGATGATGAGCGTGTTCCATTGGCGATTGTCAAAGCCTGCCAGGATCTGTTGGCACACTTTGAGGAATATGAAGATGAATTTGCCATCCCTGCGATCCAAGGCGGTGCTGGCACGAGTACCAACATGAACGTTAACGAAGTCGTTGCCAACCGGGCGATTGAGCTGCTGGGTGGCCAAAAAGGCGACTATCAGCTGGTCAACCCCAACGATGACGTCAACAAATCACAGTCAACCAATGATACCTACCCAACCGCGGGCCATCTGACCATGATTCAGCTTACGGATCGTCTGTCGCTGACGCTGAAAAAAGTAATTGCAACGTTCAAGCAGCTGGCTGAAAAATACCAAACCACGCTTAAAATGGGGCGTACTCAATTGGAAGATGCGATTCCAACCACGTTTGGCCGCTCGTTTCATGCTTATGCCTCACTGTTGGAACGCGACCTCAAACGTCTGAAAGCCGCCCGTGATCAGCTGTTGACGGTGCCTTTGGGCGGAACGGCGATTGGCACCAGCTTGACTGCTACGCATGAGTATCTCAAAAACGTAATCTCTGAGCTGCAAAATGCCACGCTGCTGCCGGTAAAAGGCTGTGAAGATCTGATTGACGGCGTGCAAAACACTGATGAATACGTTCAGCTTTCGGGTGCCTACAAGTCATTGGCCGTTGATCTTTCTAAAATGTGCAACGACCTGCGCCTGTTAGGATCGGGTCCGCAAAACGGCTTGGGCGAACTAAACCTGCCACAGCGTCAAGCCGGCTCTTCAATTATGCCGGGGAAGGTCAATCCGGTCATCCCTGAATTCGTAACCCAGACTGCCTACCAGGTGATCGGTCATGACGCAACCATCACCATGGCTGCCGAAGCCGGACAGCTGGAACTCAACGCTTTTGAGCCGGTTATGTTCTTTGATCTGTTTGACGATGCCCGCCTGTTAAATGGTGCCTTGCAGACATTTAACGAGAACTGCTTGATGGGAATTACCGTAAACGTGGCGCGCTGTCGGCAGATGGTTGAATCTTCCGCGGAAGCCGCGACTGCCCTTTCCCCGCTTTTAGGCTATGAAACCGTCAGCCATCTGGTTAAAAAGGCCTTAAAAGAACAGCGGCCGATTCGTGAACTGGTTGGTGATCGTCTAACAGCGGCAGAATTGGATCAAGCCCTGGCGCCGACCGCATTCTTTGTTAAATAACGTTGCTTAATGAAAAACAGGCTCAGCAGCAATGCTGGGCCTGTTTTTGTCGATCATGATAGGTTGAAAATCGACTGAACCTCGCGCAGCACGCCGTCATGATCGTTATCATAACTGGTGATGCGGTTGGCAAGCTTTAAAATATCGGGACTGGCATTTTTCATGGCCACCCCCAGACCGGCTTCCTGCAGCATTTGCCGGTCATTTGACGAATCGCCAAAGGCTACGACACTCTTTAGCTGATCATGATCGTCATTGATAATCAGCTCTTTTAGTCCGGCTGCTTTGTTGACGCCCAAAGGTAAGACGTCCATACAGCCAAAGCCGCTATAGGTTGCATAAACCGGATAGCGCTCAATCATCTGTTGGGCAAAACCGCGGATCTGGTCTGGCGTGACTTGATGATTGAGCCAGATTGGATTAACGTTATAGATCTTATCGTTAACTTGAGTCAGATCGTCAATGAAATCGATATTGATCCCAAACGGCCAGGCTTTTAGGTCAGAAATCCTGGTGCCCCAGGTATGGTTCCAACCCGTCAGCAAAATTACGTCAGGCGTGACCGGCAACGCGTTGACTGCTTTGATCAGCTCATTGACTTGTGACTTAGCGTGCGTTCTTTCAAAAACGACCTGCCCTTTTTGGACGATCAGCGCGCCATTGATTGAGATAAACGTGTCAATCAATGGACAAGGCGCAAAACACTTCTTTAAAAATCGATAGCTGTCACCACTGGCCACGATCCAAGAAACGTTTTGCTGTTGCAGCTGGCCTAATGCCGTATTCAAAGCAGCGGAATTTAGCTGGTGCCGACTGTCAAGCATGGTGCCATCGACGTCGGTTGCGATATAGCGATACATGGCGATCCTCCCTTCAATCGATTGAGGACGATAATGATGATTCTGATTAATAGCGACGCTTGCGCAGACCTAAAAAGCCAAAGCTCAGCATCCCCATCAACATGCCCAGAATCGTCATGCCCAAGCCATTGCGATTGCCGGTCTGTGGCAGAAGCCGTTCAAAAATCGATGGCTCAGCAGTCGTAATGGCGTTGGACGTGCTTAAGAGCTGACTGTCGCCGTGCTTAGACTGACTGACCTTTGTTGGCTCACTGGTTGCCTTGACCGTAACGTCTTTAAGGCTGCTCTGCTTGTTCGATTTACTGTTGGACGGCTTGGTGCTGGAAGCGGTGCTTTGGGAGGATGACGTCTGATTAGCATCCTTGGCAACGGCTTCAATCGCCATCAGCAGATTGGCTTGCTCTAAGGTATCTTGCGCTTTGTTCAAGGCATCGACGGCATCGTTTAATTCTTTCTCCGCATTGCTCAGGTTTCCTTTTTGCGTTTCGACGTCTTTATTGGCATTGGCTAAAGCCGTTTGTGTTTCATTGACCTTTTGCAGTGCCGATGGAATCAGCCCATAGATATGTAAGACTCCATAGTTGTCCATCGCGACGCCAACGTATTCAGTATTGGTACTCAGCAGCATTCGGGCATGGCTGTTTTGCGAGTGAGCATCGTTAAACAGCATATCCCAAATCGAGACCGTGGCAACACGTTTTAAATCGCCCATGGTCTTAACGATTCGACTGATGACATTGGGCTGCTTTTCGTTAGCACTCATTAGACCGATATTTTCCCAATCAGCCTTTACGGAATCAATTCCCTCACCGTATTGATAATTAACGGTTTTAAAAACCAGCTCGCGATTATGATCACGGGTTACGTTGGTATTCCAGTTTTGGCTATTATAGGCATAATTAACGATTGCCAATGCCTGGGCTAGAGTCATATCGTTATAGATCCAAGCCGTCAGCCCAAACTTAGCCCGAATCTGATTGATCAAAGCAGCCACATAATCGCTGATCTCGCTTTGCTGAGCCTGCGTCAGCTTAGTAGGATCAAGCGTCATGCTTTCATCGTCCAGTGTCGGCACGACGGTTAAAGCATCCTTGAGACTAGGATCCATTTCGTATTTCTGTGTTGCTTGATTGAAATGCCAGTTTTCGGTAACGTTGACTTCACCAATCTGATTCTTAACGTTGGCTGACGCATCAGATGATGGATTGTCAAACATACTTAAATTGGCATTTTTGATATCAATCGTACTGCCGTTTAAAGTGGCGGCCTGTTCAGCACTGGATGGCATTTGTGATTGAGCCACCGCACTGGCAATGGCATAATTACTCTGTGCGACACTGGCGGCACTGGCCGCGCTGCTTTGGGCCGCTGTCGCTGAATTTACTGCTGCCGAAGCTGAGGCCACGGCGGCAGAAGCTGAATCGACTTTTTGCTGAGCCTGGGAAACGGCGGCCTGCGCGCTGGCAACGGCACATTGCGCATCGGTAGTCGAAGTTGCGACATTTGGATTAGTCGTTGTAATTTGTGCAGTGGAATTGTTGACGGTATCGGCATGAGCTTCCTGCCAGCCGCCGCCAAAAAACGCCGCACCGGCAATGACTCCTGCCGTTAAGACCGATTGTTTTAAATGTTGATTCTTCATCTTAGATTACTCCCTTATCAAACAAGTTGGTGGTCAAACCAATCTCAATATTTACTTTACCGATTTCCACATTTTATGTCAAACCATGCTCAAAACTTAGCAAGAATCTTTCTGGCAAATCTGATACTATATAATAGTAGAAACAAATAGAAAAGAGGAAACACATGGAAGCCGATAAGTATTTGAAACTGATCGATGAGGAACTGTCGCGGCTCCCAGATTATGTTAATGAATATCGCCTTGGAACCAATCATGCCATTACGACGACCTATCAGTATCTGACTGAGATTCGTCGGTTTATGGATTGGCTGCGCACCAGCGGCCTGGTTGATGCCAAGTCAAACCGAGAAATTCCGACTTCAGTTTTGGAACACCTGCGTCGCAATGACATCATGCTTTATATCGATCATCTGCGCCATACTACCAATGCTCAGGGACGCGTCAATTCACCGACCTCAATCAATCGTTCAATCAATGCCCTGCGCAGTTTGTTCAAGTTTTTGACGATCACTGCTGACAACAACGATGGCGAACCCTATTTTGAGCGCAACGTCATGCTCAAGATCAATTCGTTAAATGATACCAAGACCTTGAACTATCGCGCCCATGCTTTGGCCGCGCATATGTATCGCGGTCAGATGAAGTTTGATTTTATTGATTTTATTGAAAACCGTTATCCAAAAGTATGCGACAAGCGCTCATTGCCCGCGTACCGGCGTAATAAGGAACGCGACATCGCGATTGTTGCCTTGATCTTGGGGACTGGAATCCGAGTTTCTGAGACCGCCAACGTCAACGTTAATGATATCAACTGGCAGCAGCAGATGTTGGACGTTACCCGTAAAGGTGGCCAAAAAGACAGCGTGCCGATTGCTCCGTGGGCAGTCAAATACGTACAGGACTATCGCGATCTACGAGTTCAGCGCTACGGGGCTACTAAAAAGGACCAGGCCTTCTTTTTGACGATCTATCAAGGAAAAACGCGACGGATCACTGCCAATGCCATTGAACGAATGGTTAAAAAATATTCGACGGCATTCGGTCATCCCTTGACCCCGCACAAGCTGCGTCACACTTTGGCCTCGGAGCTGTATGACGTAACCAAGGATCAGGTTTTGGTCTCTCAGCAATTGGGACAAAAAGGCACCTCGGCTACCGATCTCTACACGCACGTTGATCAAAAAGAGCAAAAGGCAGCGTTAAGAGAAATCAGCGAGCAGTCAAACCAAGCGCCGCAAAATGAATAATCAAGCTTCTGTCTAGCCATCGCCAGACAGAAGCTTTTTATTAGCGTTGACTTTACATAATATCCAAAACGTAATATTCAATCGAGATGCTTTCAGCTGGTTCTTGTTTTGGAACTGATGATGGCTGCTCGACTGCTCTTTATAAATTCTGCAATCAGATCGCTGTCGTCTTTTATGATTCCAGCTGGTCAAGAAAGTCGCTAATTCACAAGTTGATTTTGATCATGCTTGCTTAGACGCGTTCAAGGCAACTGATTAAAATGCTTACGAAACGCTCATTCGATAATCGCCGCTCAGCCACATTCAAACGACCAACTACCCACGCAGATTAATTTCAGTGCGTCTGAGAGCCAAATTTTGCATTTACCCTGTTTTGGGCTGATTTTTAGTGTTAAAACGATAATTGTAAGACACTTTTGATAAAAGAATCTTACACTAAACTGCCATAAATGCCGTTAAATCAAGGTTTTTAATCAGTAGAAAAACGCGTAAGACTGTTATATGATTATTTTGAAAAATCGGCTTGTTGATTTTTAGCTGTTAATCAGACGGATTTAAAAGCAGACAGCCGGTCAACTCGGTATAATTAACGTCTACAATATTATGTAAATAAATATCGGCTTTTAATTTTCATGGCTTTCTTGTATCATTAAAACCATTAATCAAACAAGGATGTGAGATTTTGAGGAATATCGTGATTATTGCAACTGGTGGTACGATTGCCGGCAGTGGCGAAGCTGGCCGAACTACTGAATATCGGGCAGGAACGGTAGCAGTAGCTGATATCTTAAAGAGCGTGCCCCAACTAGGAAAATTGGCCAATATTGAAATGATTTCTTTAATGAGCGTTGATTCCAATGAAATGGACGAGCAGAAATGGCTGCAGCTGCGCAAGGTCATCAACCAGCAGGCTGCTCGCGATGATGTGGATGGCATCGTGGTTACGCATGGTACTGATACGATTGAGGAAACGGCCTATTTTCTAAACTTGACGGTCAATACCGCCAAGCCAGTCGTTTTGACGGGGGCAATGCGGCCGGCAACTGCTACCAGTGCTGATGGTCCTTTCAACATCTACCAAGCCGTTGCGTTGGCAGCAGATGATCAGACCTATGACTGCGGCGTGGTCTGCCTGTTTTCCAGTACGATCTACTCGGCGCGCGATATTGCCAAGATCAACAACTATAAAATCGATGCCTTCAGCAGTCTGAACGATCATGCCGCGCTGGGATACATGCGTGACGCTGAGGTCTTTATTACCAGTCGGCCGGTATCAAAACACACGATTCACTCCAAGTTTTCGCAGCTTGAATATTCAGCATTGCCTAAAGTTGGCGTGGCGGTCTATTACGCTGGGGCCCCGGTTGAGGTTTTAGAACGACTAGGACAAGACTGTGATGGATTGGTAGTAATTGGAACTGGGAGCGGCAACTATTCCCAAGCCTGGCGCCAGAAACTGGATGCGCTGGCTGAACAGGGCGTGGTTATCGTACGCAGCTCACGGGTATCAAATTCAATCGTTTTTGACGAACCGATTTTTGACCCGCACGATCACTTCGTTGGGGTCAATACCCTCACCTCTTATAAAGCCAGAATTCTGCTGATGCTTTGTCTGACCCAGACTAACGACATTGCTGCGATTAGGCAGACCTTTTTTAAATACTGAACTGCTAAAAAGCGACCCCTATCTACATTTAGGAGTCGCTTTTAATTTTACAGTTTATATATTATGTTAAATTATCGCCAACCAATAAATCAGCACTGCTTTCTTAACGGCGCTTCTCATCTTTGAGGCTGCGCAGATAAGTCGCGTCTTGCCCAACCTCCAGACAGCCCAAATAAGTGCCATCTTCACGACGAACGGCAATGTATTCCAGATGGATAAAACGCTCACCATGCAGACTAAACCAAAACTCTTCGCGATCACTGGTCCCCTCATGAAAACTGGTAAGAATTTTCTTAACCTTAGGCTGGGCCTTGGGCGGATGGCAGTTGTAGACGGATCGCCCAATCACGCTCTTGGTCCGCGGAAAGATGCGATCAGGAATATCTGAATACCAGCGGACCTGATCAGCCGCGTCGACAAAGGTCAGATCAACTGGAAGCAGCTTAAAGATCGCGATCAATTCTGCCGGACTCAGCTGACCGGTTGCCAGATCGATTCTGGCTTGCGGATCAACTGGCAAGTTAGCTGCTGGTTCTTGATGATTTGGCTGAGTGATTTGGTTAACCTGCGCGTCAGTGGCTGCCAGTTGTTTGGCGATTTCATTAAACTGCCGGCCCAGTGCGGAGTTGGTGGGCTTGTTTGCCGCATCAGCAAGCTCCTGTTCAGTAGGCTGCCAATTGATTGGCGGTGAGATCAGCGTGTAGCCGATTGAATTCTCATCTGCTCGTACGCGGGCCCAGTCAGCAGGCGTGGCAACCTCAGCAAGCATTGGCAGCATGATGTCTTCTTCTTTAACGATCATTGCCAAGACTTCCTGAGTGGCTTTTTCTACGGCTGCCTCAATGACGTATTTATCAGGCAACGGCTGCTGGGCGACCAGCTGGCAGGCTTTTTTGATATAGCCGCGAATGTCGTCGTCAACGCCCCACATGACTTTGGGCGGTGCCGTAATGCCATATTTATCCATTAGTGGAAACAAGGTATTTTCTTTTCTGGCATAATGCCGATCGATGGTCATCAGATCTTTTAGGGCCTGCTGCATTCGCTTGAGATATTCGTTCTCACCGCCATCTTGCTGCCACTTTTTAAGACAGGGCAGCAGTTCATCATTGATTAAAGAGTCAATGATCTTGTTCTCCAGTTTCAGTGTGTAGACGGGATGCCCAGGAGTATCAAAAGCAGCGGTTGGCTTGCCCGGCGCGATGGCATCCTTAAACAGTGCTACATGCACGTTGCATAATTTTTGAATCTCACGTGGGTCCAGACCATTGGCAATGAGTTCTCTTTCGGCTGCCGTAATCTCAGCCACGTCAACGTTGGCAAATTCTTGATCAAATAACTGCTTGGCCTGATCAAAATTGCCACCATTGCTTAAAAAAGTCAGAATCTTGACCAGCTGCTGCTGACGCTGATGGAGATTATGCGGTTCAGTCATGGTTAATCACCTCATACCCATGTCGTTTAAAAGTGTCGATTACAAGGTGCTTATCAATATTCATCGCTAGACAGCCCCGATTGATATTGACGAAACGGCCAACCGTGTCAAGCATCCCAGGAATCTTGATCTTATCAAAGCCGGCTTCGACCATGATAGCGACAAAATCAGGATCCTGTTGGGCCAGATCGTGTACTGGCCGGCTAAAGTCAACGGTTTTGATGGTCATGCAGGCTACCTCCAATTCCTAACTGACGGCGTGCTTTGGGCGACATTCTGGCAATACTCCAGACTGGATACCAGACCAGCTGGACGCGGGCATCACGAATACCAGGCACGTTTTGAGCGGTTTTTTCGATGTCATTTTGCAAAAAGCTGCTTAGCGGACAGCCAGGCGTCGTTAAACTCATCTTAATGCAGCAATGGCCCTGCTCATCGACTTCAACTTCATATATCAGACCTAGATCAACAATGCTGACGTTAAGCTCAGGATCGATTACAGCAGTAAGTGCGTCCCATACTTGTTGTTCAACTGGGGTCATTTCATCCCTCCTAATCCATTTCTCTGCGCTTTATTTTAGCATGATCATCTGGTTTCCTTATTAATTTTTTTGTTATTCAAAATCAGTTTATTTTTTTGCTATCGTCGCCTGTTCGACACAGCCTTATTTAAAACTAAAAAGCCGGTTGGAAGATCAAGTGATTTGGCACTATATCCTGTCAAGTATACAAGGTAAATAGATAAAATTTGATTATACGGCTTGATTGCTGTAAAGCTCAAACAGTTTTCAAATTTCAGCTGGGTCGTCATTGCCAAATAGCCCAGGGTCCAGTTGTGTTCCTGCTCTAACTTAAGAATCGTTTCAAGCAGTTCCGACTGTTTGTCTTGATAGCGACTGGCCTTTCTTTTGTACGGCGTTATCTATCCCCTCGTTTCTTCTTTTTAAGGCCTAAGCCGCTCAGCATTCCTGCCAACCCTAGCAGCAATTACGGCTTGGTTTGGTGAGTATCCCGCGCGATCTGGAACCTGAACCGCTTGCCAAGCAACCTGTGACCATTGCCCGTAAACTTTGGTGCCAATTGCTTTATCAACCTGGACTGGCCGACTGATTGTAACTGACTGCGCAACGGTCTTAACGGTGCCATTCGTATTAATTAAAATGTTTGACTTGATTAAAATTGTTCTAATTCAATTTTCTTCGTTGATTATTATATAAAATGTTTACAAAAAGATACCAGTAGCTATAAATAACCAACATCTATATATAAGAAACATAAAAGTCAGCTGCCATTAGTGGCGGCTGACTTTTATTTATGATGTTATTTTTTAATCAAATGATGCTCAACCAGATATTCATGGGCAACCTGACTGGCTTTTCGATGCTGAACCGTTACTTGATAGTTCATCTCCTGCATGTCTTTTTCAGTAATCTTACCAGCCAGTTTGTTCAGACTTTTAACAACCTGGGGATGCTTTTTGGCAAACGAGGCTTTCATCAATGGTGCTCCTTGGTAAGGCGGGAAGAAATGCTGATCATCTTTAAGTACTTTGAGATGATACTGGCGCACTTGCGGATCCGTTGTATAGCCATCGACCAGATTAACGCGGCCAGCAGCAATTGCCTGATAGCGCAGCGCGGGCTCCATCGTCTTTACCTGATTGAAGTTTAAGCTGTATGCTGATTTGAGGCCGAGATAGCCGTCTTTTTGATTGGCAAAGTCCGGATCAAAGCCGGCTGTGATCTGATCATTGATTTTAGCCAGATCGCTGAGCTTGGTAAGCTGATGTTCCTTGGCAAAATCAGCAGTGACGGCCAGGTCGTAGCCATTTTGATACTTCATCGGCTTCAGATACGTCAGATCATACTCCTGCTTCAACAGACGCCGCGCCCGCTGGTAGGTCTTAACCGGATCATGCGGCGTCGATCGTTGGTCATGAACCAGCGACTGTAAAACGGTTCCGGTAAACTCAGGATAGATATCGATCTGATCGTTGCGCAGCGCACGGAATAAAAAGCTGGTCCCGCCAAAGTTAGCCTTTAATTCGACCTTGGCATGCGGATCATCGTTTACAATCAAATCTTTGTACATGTGGATTAAAATATCAGGTTCGCTTCCTAGCTTACCGGCAATCACGATTGGCTCCGATTTACTTTGAAAGCTGCTCCAGCCTCGCCAGCCACCAAATCCGACCAGAGCAAGCGTGGCGACGACGATTCCCTGTTTCAAATGTTTCTTAGAAGCACCGACATATTTTAGCAGTGCCGACATCAAAAGCGCCAACAATGCTGACAGTCCCGCCCCAATGATCAGATAGGCGTTGTTGTTTTGATTGATCCCCAGCATAATGTAGGTTCCCAGCCCACCGGCACCAATCAAAGCAGCAAGAGTAGCCGTTCCGATAATCATGACCAACGAGATGCGAATTCCAGATAAGATCACGGGCAGCGCCATGGGCAATTCCAGCCGCGTCAGCTTTTTCCAGCGCGAAAGGCCAAATGCCGTCGCGGCTTCTTCAAGATTCGGGTCAACGCTGCGCAGTCCAGAATAGGTATTTTGATAGATCGGCATGATGCCGTAAACGACCAAGGCAATCAAAGCTGGAACGCTGCCGATCCCAACCAGCGGAATCAGCAGTCCCAGTAGCGCCAGACTGGGGATTGTCTGCATCACGCCGG
Source organism: Limosilactobacillus mucosae (assembly GCF_013423865.1). Lineage (NCBI taxonomy): Bacteria > Bacillati > Bacillota > Bacilli > Lactobacillales > Lactobacillaceae > Limosilactobacillus > Limosilactobacillus mucosae. Next base: position 1,007,692 of record NZ_CP058954.1, read on the forward strand.
CCAGCTGCAAGACAATCTCGCCGGCATGTCGACTGTTTTTCAGCGACACTGCCAATGGAATCGCGATCAATATGGCAATCACCAGCGCCCAAAACGATAGCGACAGATGCTCCCACAGTGCTTGTTCAATCTGGTTTTTTTGCGCCACGATCGTATTAAGCAATTCAGTCATGTTACCGATCCTCTCTTTGTCCTAAATAATGCAGCAGATCAGTTGTCTGAATTCGAAAATCCTGCCCCAGATATTGAAAATGAAGCCAGCCAGCCGAATCAGGCGTGAGACTTGCCAGTTCTGCTACCGTAGCAACGGCGACAGATTGATCAGTGGCTGACGTTTTTTGCACTAGTTTTGATGATAAAAGTGCGGTCATGGTTCCCAATCTTGGTCGCGCCGTTGCAAAAAAGTCAGCGACAAACTGATTGGCCGGCTGTTCTAAAATCTCATTTGGCGATCCAACCTGCTGCAGCTGACCATTATTGATCACGGCAATCCGATCGCCCAGCCGCAGTGCCTCTTGCATGTCATGAGTTACAAAAACAACCGTTGTCCTTGACTGGCGATGCAGATTTAACAACAGATCCTGCTGTTGAGCACGCAAAACCGGATCCAGCGCGCTGAATGATTCATCCATCAAGATCAGCTGCGGTTGAGTAGCCATTGAACGAGCAATCGCCACGCGCTGCTGCTGACCACCCGAAAGCTCATCGGGATGCCGATCGATAAAATCGCTGGCGGGCAGACCAACCTGATCAAGCAGCTCCATTGAACGCTTGCGCCGATCGTTTTTATTGACGCCCTGCTGCTCAAGCTGAATGGCAATGTTTTCGCCAACCGTTAGATTAGGGAACAGACTGCTGCTCTGCAATACGTACCCCATATGCAGACGCAGCTCGCGCAAATCATAGTCTTTGACGCGTTTTTCATCCAAATAGACGTTGCCGGCAGTTGGCGCCGTCAGCCGGTTGATCATTCTAAGCAGCGTAGTCTTGCCGCTGCCGCTGGGACCAACCAGGACAAACAATTCGCCATCATTGATCGTCAGCGTAATGTCTTTTAAGATGACGTTTTGACCATATCTCATGCCCACGTTTTCGTATTTAATCAATCTAATCACCGTATTCTCTGCTTGCTGTAACCATTAAAGTTTCTTTTTTGCATTCTACTCGATCTTTACTGCTTTGTAAATCGATATGCTTTGACTTCCGTTAAATAAACAATTCATTTCGAACATTCTACTGATAGTCGTTGCTTTTTAAATTTGAATCATTTATATTAGATATAACTAATAAAGTTACAACAGGAGATGATTATTTGAAGGTTTCCACTCGATTCAGCGACAGCATTCATATCTTGGCTTTCATCTGCATCTATCAAGGAAAAATCACGCTTTCCAGTACCAACATTGCTGGCTCGCTGGAAACATCGCCGGTGGTCGTCCGTCGTTTAATGACATCCCTCAAGGAAGCTGGTTTCATCAAGACCAAGCATGGCACCCCCGACCCTGAGCTGCTGGTAGATCCTCAAAAAATCACGCTTTTGGATGTCTATCTGGCAACCGAGGGACAGATGCCGCTTTTTACCATTGATCACAATACCAATCCGCAGTGCATCGTGGGCGGCAATATTCAATCAACGCTGGAAGACTATTATCGTCATGCTGAAACAGCCGCCAAAGCCAAACTGCAGCAGATCACGCTGCAAGACGTTATTGATACGATTTTGGTTAAGCAGGCAGAAAAGGAGAAGCAATCATGAAATATACCATTACCGGAGCTACTGGGCATCTAGGCCGCAAAGTCGTTGAACAATTGAGCCGTTTGGTTGACATCCAAGATATTCGCCTGGCCGTCCATACGCCTAGCAAGGCCCAGGTTTTTTTGGATCAGGGCTATGAAGTCGTTAAAAGCGATTATTATGATGTTCAATCAATGACCAAAGCGTTTGCCGATACCGATGTCTTGATCTACATCCCAAGCATCACCTATGACGTCGCCAACCGCGTGCTGGAATTTGAAAACTCGCTAAAGGCAATGCAGAAAGCTGGCGTAAAAAATCTGGTCGATGTCAGTTTTATTGCCGATCAGCCCAATAATCCTTTCCAGATGGCAGGATATTATGCCTACCTGCCCGCTCGGCTCGCTGGTACCAAACTGAACTACGCGGTCATCAAAAACTCATTATATGCCGATCCGCTGGTGCCCTACCTGCCAGAACTAATTGAGCGGCAAAACGTCATCTATCCAGTCGGCGATCAGGCCATGAGTTTTATTACCCGCGATGACAGCGCCGAAGCAATTGCCAATGTTGCCGTCAAGCCTTACCTGCGTGATCATCGGCAAATCTATCTGCTGACGCAAAAGCAGAATTACAATATGGTTGAACTCAGCCGGATCATGTCTGAGGCAACGGGCCAGGAGATTGGCTATGCTCCGGTTTCTTTGTCGGAATTTGCAGACATCTATCGGGCTGAAGGGGATGGCGATGAGCTGGCCTCGATGTATCATGCGGCCGCAATGGGGTTGATGGATGCCGTCACTGATGATTTCCAGCACATTACTGGTCATGAGCCAATGCCAATGGACCAGTTTCTGCGGCAAAACTATCAGCGCTGATTGACAGCTTGATTTATTCAGTCATTTTGCTGCGTACACGCCGCAACTAGAACCGATCTGTTTTAATATTCAAAAAACACTCAGCAGTTTTGAACTGACTGAGTGTTTTTGCTTCATAAGATTCCAGCTGGCAGTCGTTGCTGGGTAAAACTAATGACTGGTGCGTGGGCGCGTCAATATTAGGCAACTGAATCACACAACTTGGATAGGTAAAATTAAGTCGGCTGAATATACATTTACCTACTTTCGGCCCTAAAGCAGCGAATCGTAGGTAAACTTAAGGCCCTTGTCAGCTAAAACCTGATTTTCTTCACAAAGTCAGGCCCGAAATCGTGAAGTATTGCACTCATAATCATGCTGGCGACAGTTCCGTTTTCAATGTTAGACGAAGCACCGTCACGCTTGGAACCCAAAACAGCGCCGAATCGAACTTGATTCCGCGCTGTTTTTACTATTCGGCTGGCAGCTTTTGGTACGCGACCCGCCTGATTACTTCAGCCTGCTCCGGATACTTAGCCAGCAGCTGATCCTGGGTAAACAGTTCAAAGTCGTGATAGTCAAAGCCGGGCGCCACGGCACAGCTGACCAGCCCAAACGATGAAGCATCCAAAACCTCCGAGCCAAAAATCGTTCCCGCCGGCACCCGGAACTGCAGCTGTTCGCCCCGTTCAATATCACGGCCTAAATGTACGGCCTCATAGGTGCCATCCGGATAAAAGCAGTGGACGACAATTGATGAGCCATCATGGAAATACCATAGTTCATCATGAAGCAGCCGGTGCAGATGCGATGGCGAGCCTCCATCCAGAATAAAGTAGATTGAAGTGTACTCATAACGGCTGGCCAGGGATGTAGCGTCATAATGCGTCTTGGCACTGTGATAGACCTGACGATACCAACCGCCTTCTGGATGTGGCGTTAGGTTGAGCTTTTCAATATATTCGTCTTTAGTCGGCATGGCATGGACCTCGCTTTTTCCTCTTATTGTACCAAAATCAGCACGGATAAGCGGGGCTTTCCCTAAAAATCAATTACTTTACTGGCGTCTTGAATAAGTCATTCAGTGCCTCAGACATGGTTGGATGCGTAAAGATCATGTCGCGCAGCGTTTCGTATGGCAGATCCGCCTTCATCGCCAGCGCAATCAGGTTGATCGTTTCATGGGCCTCAGCAGCATAAAGCGTTGCACCCAGAATCCGATGCGTATCACGCTCAACGATTGCCTTGTAGACTCCCCGCTGATCCTCCAGAACGCGCGCCTTAGGAATGGCCTTGACCGGCAGTTTGAAGACCAGATAGTCCTTACCGGCAGCCTGGGCCTGGCGCTCGTTGATTCCGACGTTTGCCAGCGGCGGCGTCAAAAACGATGCAGTCGGCACCACATTGCGATCAGCAGTCGTCCGCTTGCCTTGGCCAAACAGCTGGTCTTTAACGATCCGAAAGTCGTCAAGCGAGATGTAGGTAAACATTGGCCCGCCATTGACGTCGCCTAAAGCCCAGACATCTGGCACCGTGGTTCGCAACCGATCATCAACTTGAATGGCATTGCGCTCGGTCAGGGCAATATCGGTGTTTTCCAGTCCCAGTCCATCGATGTTGGGACGTCGCCCGGCAGCCACCAGCACGGCATCAAACTCGGTCTGCCATTTTTGGCCGTTTTGGTGATAGGTCAATAAGACTTGCTGGCCATCATCTGCCGCGCTGGTTAATTCAGCATTCAGCTCAATCTTAATCCCAAGGCTGACAAGATCATTCGTTACTTCAGCCGCGATGTCTGCGTCTTCGCGTCCCAAAAGCTGAGCATGGTGGTCAAGGATGGTTACTTCGCTGCCAAAGGAATTAAACATTTCGGCAAATTCCAGCCCAATATAGCCACCACCAATAATTGCCAAGCGGGCCGGCTTTTTGGCAAGTTCCATGGCTTCTTTGGAACTGACGATGCGCTCGCTGGGATCCAGCCCTGGAACTTTTGGCCAGACCGGCGTGGCACCAGTATTGATAAAGATCCGCTCGGCAGTAGCTTGTCGCACAGTGCCATCAGCCATGGCGACTTTTATTTCATGATTGCTGACAAAACTGGCCTGACCATTCCAAACCGTTGCCAGCGGCTCATCAGCAACCATGTGATAGTTCTTGTTCCGCAGCTGCTTGGTCATCGTGCCTCGTTTGGCAACCGCGTCAGCAAACTCAAGATGACGCTGACCATTGATAATCATATTTTTGGATGGCAGACAGCCAACGTTGATGCAGGTGCCGCCATACATCTGATCCGAGCGCTCAATCAGCAGCACTTCTTCATCATGCTGTGCCAAAAACTTAGCCAGTGTCTTACCCGCCTTACCAAAGCCAATTACCACGTTTTTAAATTTTTCCATTGCCAATCATCCTTTCGCCAATTCAAAATAATTAATGTTTCACTTACTATAAATAAGTGACTTTTAAAAAGCAACCAATCTGCTCAAAAATAGCCAACAAAAAATGATGCCAGGCCAGACTCTTATAAAAGAGCGGCTCAGCATCATTTCAGAATACCAATTAATTAAGATTAAGCTGCTTTAACCAGGCATCCATCTGGGCATCATTATTTAAAACCGCGCCTGGTAAGACCTGAACGTCAGCGTTGTTTTCCTTGACGGTTCGTTCCAGATAGCTTTGGGCGCGTTCAAAACCAGAACTGCCGGAAGTTGCAAATCCAGCCAGCTGCTTGCCATTGAGCGGCAGACGATCAATCAGGTCGGCAATCAAGCGGGGTGGAATTCCCCACCAAATTGGAAAACCGATCAATACCGTATCATAGTTATTGATGGCGGGCAGATCGTCTTTAATTGCAACCCGGCTGGCATGCTGATGCTGTTCAATGGACGTGCGCGAGTTAGGATCATGCCAGTCCAGATCAGTGGCTGAATAAGGCTTTTCAGCTTGAATCGCAAACAGATCCGCGCCCAGCTTTGATGCGATTTTTTCTGCGCGCTGCTTGGTCGTATTGGTAGCCGAAAAGTAAAATACGATACTTTTGCTCAAAATAGTCAACCCCTTTCGTCTTACTTACTTTTAGTATAATGCTAAGGACTGCGAAGTTGAAATATATATTCAGTATACTAATCTATACGTTTTTTTATAAGTTTATCTATGAAATATCATAAAAGCGCTTGCTTGTGCAAAGACATCTTTATTCAACGAATCTCAATCAGTAGTTTCCAATAAATATCCAATTTGTCAATTTAATTTTTAATCCATAATGTGATTTAATTCACTATTAAGACATATTTAAACTTTAGTTCAAAATTAATTCAAATATTCTCGCTATACTTTAGTCATAGTCGAAACAGCAATGACAAGGAGGTTTTAATCTATGTACTCTAACCTATCCAAAGGTCTGATGGCCACTCCGCTAGCAGCCGTTTTACCACAGACAGGCAATACCGTAAGTATGATTTTTGCCACTGCCATTGGTATTTTGATGGCGATTCTGGCCATAACGCTGATTGTGGTTGAGATCAAGAAACGTTCCTCCTAACGTTTAAAAAGGAGGATCATCATGAAATTCAGCCCGACATTGATCATCGCTATTACGGTATTTGCGCTCAGTATTTTGGCAGTCGGCCGCATCTTAGTTGGCTTGATTGTATCAAATCTGCATCAGATCAACAGCATTGATCGGCAGCAGCTTAGCAAAAAGCCAGCTGACCACCGTTTCTCTGTGATAATTCCCGCGTTTAACGAAGAAAAGTTTATTCGGCGGGGCGTTGAATCAGTCTTAAGGCAGACTTATCCTAATTTTGAGGTCATCGCGGTTGATGATGGCTCCAGTGATAAAACAGGGATGATTTTGGATCAATTAGCCAGACAACATCCTAAGCTGCGTGTCATCCATCAACATAATCAAGGCAAGTCGGTTGCAATCAATCATGCCTTAAAAGAATTTGCAACCGGTGATCTGATTATGGTGCTTGATGCCGACTCTTATTTGACACCAACCGCACTGACAAACATGGCCCGGCGTTTTGATGATCCTGGATTATTGGGAGCCAGTGCGAACGTTCGCATTACGCGTCCCCATAATCTATTGGAATACGTCCAAAAAGTCGAATACCTGCTTGGTTACCGGCTAAAAGGATCTGAGGAGCTTTTGGGAATTGAGTATATCATTGGCGGTATTGGCTCCACTTTTCGCAAGTCAGCGATGCTGGAAGTCGATGGCTATGACACTGATTCGATCACTGAAGACATCGACTTTACGATGAAGATGATCGATCATTTCGGCAACAGCAATCGTCAATTCGGCTATGCGGATGACGTTATCGCCTATACGCCGCCGGTCAGCCGTTTTTCTCAGCTGCTCAAACAACGCTATCGGTGGAAACAAGGTCGTTTTAAGGCTTTGTTCAAGCATCGCCGCGTTATTTTCAATCGCGATGCCAAGTACACTTTTTCACTCGCTTTTTGGAAATTGCCAAAAGTTTTCTTTGAAGAATTTTTAATGCTGATTGACCCACTGCTGCTGCTTTGGATTATCGGCATTATTCATCACTTTGCCGATTTTTCAACGATCTTTGCGATTTTTGGCCTCTACTATCTCTTTGCGATGGCAACGTTTATACCAGAAGAGCTTAAATTCTGGGAACGAATCCGACTGATGATGGTCGCGCCGCTAGCCTACCTGATTCTATACGTGATCAATATCGTTGACTGGATCTCACTGATGCGCTGCTTATTCAACATGAAGCGAATTGCCAACAATGAAGATAAAACGGCTAAATGGCAGCACGTTGATCGTTAAAAACGACTGACAAGCCAATAAAAGCCTCAAGTTCTGAATTTAATCAGTGCTTGAGGCTTTTTTCACGTTTAATTTTTTTGATGACGCTGCACTGCCTTGACGATTTCAACAATCAAAACCATCAAAAGGCCAGCTGCTATTACGATGCCCCATTGAGCAAGATCCAATTCCGTAGTATGAAAAATTGGATTTAAAGTTGGAATGAAGATCGTACCAGCTAAAAGCAGCGTTGAGCTTAGGATTGCCCAGTTAAAGTAGCGATTCCTAAATTCTCCTGTCTTAAAGATCGTTCCCTGTAACGACTTGCAGTTGCAGGCATGTAGCAGCTGAATCAGGCCTAGGGTAATGTAGGCCATGGTCAATGCATCAGCATGAATCAACTCGGATCCTTGATGAACTGGGTAGAGAATACCCAAAGCGTAAACGCCCAGCGTCAAGAGTCCTTCCAAAATGCCTTGGTAGATGATGTTGAAACCGACGCCATGAGCCAAGAAACTGCCTTGATTGCCCCGTGGCCGATGTTTCATAACGTCACCCTCAGCTGGCTCAACTCCTAGTGCAATCGCCGGAAAAGTGTCAGTAACCAGGTTGATCCACAAAATCTGGACCGGTGCCAAAATTGACCAGTTCATCATCGTCATGATCAAAAGCGTCAAGACTTCGCCAAGATTGGCCGAAAGTAGGTATTGAATGGCTTTTTGAATATTGGCAAAAACCTTGCGCCCTTCTTTGACCGCGGCAATAATCGTAGCGAAGTTGTCATCAGCCAGGACCACATCAGCCGCGTTCTTAGAAACCTCAGTCCCGGTAATCCCCATCCCAACGCCAATGTCAGCCGTCTTAAGCGCTGGTGCGTCATTAACCCCGTCACCAGTCATGGCAACGACTTTATCATGTGCCTGCCAAGCCTTGACGATCCGGACTTTATGTTCAGGGGCAACTCGCGCATAAACCGAGTATTGGGCGACTTGATCCTTCAGCTCCTGATCGCTGAGTTCATTCAGCTCTTGACCGGTAATCGCACCGTTTTCATCACCTGGCTCAATAATTCCCAATCGTTCAGCAATCGCCCGTGCCGTTGTTTTATGATCACCAGTAATCATCAGTGGACGAATACCGGCTTCCTTAGCTTCTTGAATTGCCGCTTTGACTTCAGGACGTGGCGGATCAATCATCCCCGACAGTCCAATAAAGATCAGCGACTGCTCAACTGCAGCCGGATCGGCACTTTGACTCTCAGCATCCGTCAGCGGCCGATAAGCATAACCAAGTACCCGTAATGCCTGTTTAGCTAAATAATGGTTGGTTTTAAGAATCTGCTCACGATCCGCGGCCGTCATCTCACGTACCTGCTCACCATCAAGAATGCGATCGGCACGCGTTAGCAGTTCATCAACCGCGCCTTTTAGGTAAAGAGTTGGCTGTTTATCATTAACGGCTACTGACATTAATTTACGTTCAGAATCGAACGGCCATGAATTAAGGCGTGGATAGCGCTGTCTAAACTCATCGATATCAAGCCCTTTATCAATATAAAATTGCCACAGCGCCGTTTCAGTCGGATCGCCCAATAATTCTTTTTGACTGCCTCGCTCAGCATCATTAGCCAGGATCATTGCCTTGGTCAATGGTGAGTCGGCATCAATTTTAAAATCAGGTGCAGCTGTAACTTGACCATTCAGCATCAGCTGTTCGATCGTCATCTGATTTTTAGTTAGCGTTCCCGTTTTATCAGACGCAATGATTTCAGTGGCTCCCAGCGTTTCAACGGCTTGCAGCTTACGAATCAGCGCGTGCCGTTTAGCCATGGCTTGGGTTCCTAAAGCCAGCGTAATCGTAACAATTGCTGGCAGCCCTTCCGGAATTGCGGCAACCGCCAGTGAGATGGCAGTCAGCAGCATATCCAGTGGTGTTTCGCGCTTGGTCAGCATTCCCAACGCGAAAATAATGACGGCAATTGCCAACACCAGAACACTGAGAATCTTACTGAGATGAGTAATATTGCGCTGCAGCGGCGTGACGGTCTGTTCGGCACTGTTCAGCATCTGGGCAATCTTGCCAACCTCGGTATCCTTACCAGTAGCAACTACGACTGCCTCGGCCGTACCCGCCGTCATACTGGTATTCATAAAGCCCATATTATGCTGATCGCCTAAGGCAGCCGATTCAGCATCAATTACCGCTTCATCCTTGGTTACGGCAACAGATTCGCCAGTCATCGCTGCTTCTTCGACTTTAACGTTTTGCGTCTTTAAGAAACGAACGTCAGCTGGAATAATGTCCCCGGCTTCCAAAAGAATTACGTCGCCAACGACCAGTTCCTTGCTGGAAAGCTGGGCAATTTGGCCATCTCGTCTGACGCGCGTGGTTGGCGTGCTCATTTTTTGCAGCGCATCAATAGCATTCTCGGCCTTAGTTTCTTGAAAGACACCAAATGCAGCATTTAAAACCACGACTAACAAAATAATAATCGTATCCGAAAGTTCACCAGCAAAAGCCGCTACAATTGCCGCTACAATTAAAATCAAAATCATCAGGTCTTTAAACTGAGCAATGATTCTTTGCCAAAGCGTAACTTTCTTCCCTTGCGGTAGTTCATTAGGACCATTTTTCTGCAGCCGTTCCATGGCCTCAGTTGTCAGTAGCCCTTGTGGCGTTGCGTGAAGTCGTTCTAAAACCTGCAAGGTGGTTTGACGATAAAATTGGTCTTTCATGGACGTTAAACCCCTCTCTGTATTTGATACTTCTTTTTTACAACAACTATTACAACATAAGCATAACATTGACACTGCAGAGATGATAGGGGTTACAGGCAGGATTCTGCTAAAATCATTCAACGACAAGTTATAAGATTGGTTGTCAAAGTCTGATTGACCAATTACAATGATTCAGAAAGTTAAATTACGATCAATTAAAAGAAACGAGGCGCTTGCCGTGACCAAACCTAAGATTGCGTTTATCTGTACGCATAACGCTTGCCGCAGTCAGATTGCCGAGGCGCTAGGCAAAAAACTTGCCGGGGATGTTTTTGAAAGTTATTCGGCAGGTACACATATTAAAGATGAAATCAATCCAGATGCCATCCGCTTGCTGAAGAAAATCTACGGCATTGATATGCAAGCATCAGGACAATCTAACAAGACGCTTGACGCACTGCCAGCCGTTGACGGTGTCGTTACCATGGGCTGCGGCGTGAAATGTCCCTATCTACCGGCTAAATGGCGGGTTGATTGGGGGCTAAACGATCCAACTGGCCAAGCCGATGATGAGTTTATTAAAGTTATCAAGCAGATTGAAAAAAATATTTTGATTCTCAAAAATAATATTGAACAAGGCGTTAGCTACCCATAACGCCCTAATTCAAAATCAATTTTTACAAACGTCTTGACTAAGCTGCTTGGCTTGGTCAGGGCGTTTTATATTTTGCAGGTATTCAGAATCATTAAACTTTGCCACTTCAAAATCATCAGTCGTAAGCGCCACCAACGCGAGTGATTGATCAGTCTGGTTCGCTAAATGCTTAATTATCAGTGTTATTGGTTTAAGACTATTAACTTATGCTTTTTAATGCGTTAAGCTATGCCCAATCTTAAAAATCAATTTGAAAGCGAGGTTTTTTACATGCAAGCAACGATTCAAACAACGGTGAAACGAAGCGAACGCAAAATTGCTAGCAACATTTTAAAGGGTTCTTTGGGCAACATGATTGAATGGTTTGACTGGTATGTCTATGCCTCGTTCGCCATCTATTTCTCGGGGGCCTTTTTCCCAGCCAATAACCAAACAGCTGAACTTTTAGCAACTGCTGGTGTTTTTGCAATTGGCTTTTTCATGCGGCCCCTGGGATCATTCATCATGGGACGCTTTGCAGATCGGAAAGGTCGTCGCGCCGCATTGACGCTTTCGGTTTCGATCATGGCAACCGGTTCATTGGTTATTGCGTTGGTCCCAACCTATGCGCAAATCGGTATCTGGTCACCGATCATCTTGATTGCAACTCGATTGGTACAAGGTCTTTCATTAGGTGGTGAGTATGGAACCTCGGCAACCTACATGTCAGAAATGGCATCCCCAAATCGGCGCGGTTTTTACTCATCCTTCCAATATGTCACGCTGATTGGCGGTCAATTAAGTGCACTGCTTGTACAGATTATTCTGCAGGCCATCTATACCAGCCAACAGCTGTATGCCTTTGGCTGGCGGATTCCATTTGCCATTGGCGCGGCTGGTGCGATGGTTGTATTATGGCTGCGGCTTTCAATGGAAGAATCTGATCAGTTTAAGTCCAGTAATCGCAACAATCGCCAAGCTGGGACCTTGCGTCTTTTAGCCCATTATCCAAAACAGGTACTGACGGTTGTCGGGATGACGCTTGGCGGTACGATCAGCTTCTATACCTACACTACGTATCTGCAGCAGTTCATGATCAACACGACCGGTCTTTCTAAAAAAACGGCAGCCATGATCAACTTTGTGGCGTTGCTGGTGATGGTTGTGTTGCAGCCGCTATTTGGACACCTGTCGGATCGAATCGGCCGTAAGCCACTGCTGATTTTCTTTGGGATTGGCGGTACGCTGTGCACGGTTCCACTATTCACGCTGATGGCTGGTGCATCAACTGCTTTGGAAGCACTACTATTAATGATTGTAGGCATTGTTATCGTTTCTGGCTACACTTCAATCAATGCCATCGTCAAGGCCGAGCTTTTCCCATCTGAAATTCGGGCATTGGGCGTAGGGATGCCCTATGGACTAACCGTGGCCCTGTTTGGCGGTACCGTAAACTACATTGCTTTATGGCTGCGTTCGATTCACCTCGAATCTGCCTTCTTCTGGTATGTATCCGGTGCAGTATTTATTTCGCTGCTGGTCTACGCGTTCGTGCTTAAGCCAGGATCCTTGATTGATGAGGAAATGACTGAATCCACGACTACTGACTAAACGATTGCTTTTGATAAGCATAGGTAAGCAAGCGGTCATCCCAAGACTAAGATTGCCAAGTTTCTGGCTGACCATAATTAAAAGAGATCAACGAAGTAATTGATCTCTTTTTTATTTTGCCCAGTTCAGCTATTCTTTTTCCGGTTTAAACGACAGCTTGATCTTGCCACCAAGAGTATTGCTAAGCTTTTGCAGATCAACCAGGCTGACGGTTGGCGCCTTAGCTTCCTCCAATGCATTAAGCTCAGCTAACGGAACGCCAGCTGCATGACTAAGGGTTTCTCGTGTCCAGCCTTTATCTTGGCGCAGTTTGATGATGCGATAGGCCAGCTTGGCAGCCGGATCTAATTTAACGGCTTCTTCCAGCGGCTTTTGGTGTGCGGCAGCATAGATCAGATTCGTCATCTTCTTTTTGGTCAGCCCACCCTTAACATGACGGGCAAAGAAGTCAAGGTTGTCCTGACCGATTTTTTCACCCAGGTCATTAGTGAGTTTATGCATTGCCTGATAAGAATCATAAGAATTGTCTTTCAGCTCTTCAAAACGGGCTTCCAGTCGTTTACGGATGTCTTTTTTCTTCATATTCGCTTCCCCCTCTGAATCGATTAAACTACAGGATATCACTTTATCAAGTTTTTGTAAGCGGTTTATGCAAATTGTTTTTAAAAATCCCATGCCCACTGACATGAGATTCCTTAACCACTGAGGGCTAGCTGCCCCTGCCAAACAATTGTGCTTGGCAATCGCGGAGGTGAGGAATCGAACCTCACAGCATGGAGCATTGCAAATAACAGCGTTTAGACCGGCACTCCGCAAATCTGTAAATTTTTGAATCATTCGTTGTCGCATTTATGCTTGGCGAAATCCACAAATTCACAAAATCTTCAAAAATTATCTTAACGCATCAGCTCAATTTTGTCAAACAGATGTTCGTAAAATTAAAAATTCCCCACTTCATTTTGGCAGCAGGGAATTGGTCTTGCCGATACGATTTGACAAAGGCTCCAAAGTTTAACTCGCTGATACCGGCAGATTCAAAAAGCTGATAATCTCTTCAGCAATGGCAGCTGGACTCAAGCCATCCGTTTTAATGGTCAGATCAGCACAGGCATTGTAGTTGACCTGGCGCTGGGCCTGCATGTCGGCAATGCCCTTTTCGTCCAGCGACTGTGCCAGCGGCCGATCATTGTCACCGCCAATTCGCCGAAGCGTTTCAGTCGCGCTGGCTTTCAAAAGTACCACCGGCGTTGGCGTGTCTTTAAGCATGGCCAGGTTGTCAGGGCGCATCGGCGTTCCACCACCAGTTGCCAAAATTCCCTGGTCAGATTTCAGAATCTCGGCTAAGGTATCATGTTCCAGTTGACGGAAGTATGGCTCGCCGTTTTGGGCAAAAATGTCTGCGATCGGCATGCCCGCGCGCCGAACGATTTCAACGTCCAAATCAGTAACTGGTGTGTTCAGCATCTCACCCAGCAGCCGACTCACGGTAGTTTTGCCGCTTCCCATAAATCCTATCAAAATCAGTTCCATTTTGCTTCCTCCTAATGATCGAGTTTTTCTCGGTCAGCCTTGGCTTTTGAAAATACGGCAAAAAGCTTTTCTTGGTCATCTGCGGCGATTGCCTGCCGCAGTGACTGCAGCTCGTTTAGATATTCGTCAAGCTGTTGAATGATCAGCTCACGGTTGTTGTGCATGATCGCGCTCCACATGGTCGGATCTGACTTGGCAATTCTGGTCGTTGACTTAAAGCCCCCCGCCGCCAGCTTCAAAAGCTCGCGATGGTCCTTAAAAGTAGCCGCCGATTGAGTCATCAGAGCAGTTGCAATTACGTGGGGAACATGACTGAGCTGCGCGACGATCTTATCGTGCTGACGAGCATGAATTAAGTACCAGTTGACGTTCAGACCGCTTAAAAGATCTTTAAGTTCGCTAACGCCCTTTGAGCCGCTGGTTGGAATCAAAAAGTAGTAGGCGTCTTTGAAAAGATCAACTCGACCAGCTTGAATGCCTGATTCATGTGAACCGGCCATTGGATGCCCGCCGATAAAGATATCGCCGCGCTCAATCAGCGGCTGAGCAGCATCAATAATCGTCTGCTTGGTACTGCCGACATCGGTAATGATCACTCCTGGCTTTAGTTCTAACCGCGCCAGATCATGCAGGTCTTTTACGATTGCTGAGACTGGCCCGGCAAGGATGATAAAGTCGGCTTGATCCGCTTGGTATAGATTTGTTCCCGCGTCATCAATCAGTCCTTGTTCAATGGCAAAATCCAACGTGGCCGTTGAAATATCGCTGCCCACAATGCGATATTGGGGATGCTGTTGCCGAATCGCGCGAATCAGCGTACTGCCAATCAGCCCTAATCCTTTGACAAACACCGTCGTCATGCCAGGTCGCCTCCCAAAAGTCGTTCTAGATCCTGGAAGAATCCAGGGTAAGAAACGCTGACTGCATCAGCATTAGCGAGCTGCAGCGGTCGATCCGCCTTAAGAGCCGCGATCGCATCCATCATACCGATGCGGTGATCACCGTAGCTGTCCAGCTGATCATCATTGATTGCCCACTGACTTCTTCCCTTGATGATCATGCCATCCGTCAGTTCTTCCACTTCAACGCCTAGTTTACGCAGTTCGGCGACTACGGTTTGAATTCGATCCGTTTCTTTTACCCGCAGCTCCTCAGCCCCGCGAATCGAGCTGGTTCCATCCGCGCAAGCCGCCAACAGCGCCACTAATGGCAACTCGTCAATCACGGCCGGAATGTCTTCGGCTTCGATCTGAATCGGCTTGAGCTGACTGGTCGCAATCGTAATATTGCCCAACGGCTCGCCATCGGTTGGCAGTGCTTCAATCTGCAGATCCGCGCCCATTTTCTGCAATACAGTGATGATACCGGTTCGCGTGGGATTAAGGTTGACGCGTTCCAGTCTGATTCTAGAGTTCGCAACGATTGCTCCTGCCGTCAAGAAAAAGGCTGCTGATGAGATGTCCCCAGGTACTTCAATTGTTTGTCCCGTCAATTTCGGTTTTGGCACGACGCGAATCGTTTTTTGATCCGTGGCGGTTTCGATATTGGCCCCAAACTGATTCAGCATGATCTCAGTGTGATTTCTGGTTGGCAGCTTCTCGATGATGGTTGATGGCGTATCAGCCTGCAGTGCAGCAAAGATCAGCGCGCTTTTGACCTGGGCGCTGGCTACCTGCATTTGATAATGAGTGCCATGCAGCTTTTGTCCGTGGATTGTTGCCGGCAGCGTCCCATTATCGGTCAGCTCGATTCGCGCTCCTAAATGACTCAGAGGTTCACTGACCCGCTTCATCGGACGCTTCTGCAGCGAGGCGTCCCCAAAGAGTCGCGTCTCAAAGTCACGGCCCGCCAAGATCCCCATCAGCAATCTGGTAGTCGTCCCCGAGTTGCCCATATCAAGTGGTTGAGCAGGTTCTTTAAGCGCGTCGATTCCGTTGCCGTAGATAATGACGGTTTCGCCATCCCGCTCACTTTTGACCCCCATGGCATTAAAAGCCGCCAAAGTTGACAGACAGTCGTCACCAGCCAAAAAATGATGGATTACCGTTTTGCCCTGACTGATTGAACCAAGCATGACCGCCCGATGTGAGATGCTCTTATCGCCAGGAACCGTCAATGATCCGTGCAGTCCATGGGGTGCCGTGACTAGTTTTTTCATGACGTTTCCTCCTTAGTATTCGCGCATTTCCTGACGCCAGGCTGCGACTTCCGCTTGCAGGCGTTCCAGACTAGCAGATTCAAACGTATCCGTAATTGCCTTGGCCAGTTCGATGGCAACGACATTTTCAACCACCAAAGATGCCGGCACGATCGCGGTCGTATCCGAGCGCTCGACATTGGCCTTAACCGGTTCATGGCTGATGACGTCAACGGTCTGCAGCGGCTTGTATAAGGTCGGAATTGGTTTCATCGCTGCGTTGATGATAATTGGCATCCCATTAGTCATCCCGCCTTCAAAACCACCAAGATGATTGCTCAGGCGTGAGTAGCCGGTTTCTTGATCCCAGCTGATCTCATCCATTACTTGACTGCCCAGCCGCACCGCGTTTTCAAATCCGTCACCGATTGAGACTCCCTTCATGGCATTGACGCCCATTACGGCTGCGGCCAGTTTGCCATCTAATTTGGTATCCCAGCTGACATGACTCCCCAGACCAGCTGGCACGTTTTCGGCAACAACACGGATCACTCCGCCCAGCGTATCGCCATTGCGCTTGGTTTGATCAATCAATTGATGAATTGCCTCAACTTTGGTGTTGTCAATGATTCTTAAATCATTTTGGGCAATCAGCATTTCAATTGCCTTGACGTTATCAGGTTGGTTGCCGCGCGCATCAATAAAGCCCACCTGCTGTACGTAACCAACGATCGAAATATCCAATGCGGCCAGCAGTTGCTCACAGATATTGCCGACTGCAACCCGCATGGCCGTCTCTCGTGCTGATGATCGCTCCAAAACGTTACGCAGATCACGATGTCTGTACTTCATTCCGCCAACCAGATCAGCATGTCCAGGGCGCGGATGGTTAACCTTGCGCACGGTATTTTCTGGTGTGGCCGGCGATGTCGGATTCATAATTTCTGACCAATGCGCATGATCACGATTTTTGACTGTCAATGCGATTGGCGAGCCCAGCGTTACGCCATGACGGACGCCACCGACGATCTCAACCGTGTCATGTTCGATTTTTTGGCGGTTGCCACGTCCATACCCTCCTTGGCGAGCGGCCAGCGCTTGGTTGATCTGATCGACATCCAAGTGCAGGCCAGCAGGGATTCCCTCTAAGATCCCCGTCAGCTGTGGTCCATGCGATTCACCGGCAGTCAAGTAATTCATAAATGTTCCTCTTTTCTAATTTTCCTGTTCCGTAGTTAAGCAGTTAAAGACTATTGTTAAACATTATTCCAGCTTTTTTGCCTCATCCATAATCGTTTGGAAAATAGCTTGTATTGCTGGCTGCAGCGCTTCATCATCGACTTTTGCTTTTAGTCGGTTCAAAACCGCTTGCTCTCGTGCTGCGTCTTTGATTGGCAGATGGGCGGTTTGTTTGACTCGCCCTACTTCTCTGACAACGTCGAATCGCTGCACGATCAATTGCAGCAGCTGTTCATCGATATGATTGATCTGTGTGCGCAGATCGTTTAATTCTGGATTTTCCATTGGTTACCCTTTCTTTTCAGCAGCCATCACAATTGCAGCGACTAAAATCCCAATTCCAGCCATTACCAGATCACCAGCCATAACTGCGGCCATACTGATGTCGGAAAGCATCCCGGTAATGATTGGGACCGTAAACGAAGCAATGCTGCCGAAGAAGTAGAAGACGCCAGTAATCATGCCGCGGTGCGTTGGGTAAAGCTTCATGAAGATCGTCAGGCCGGTCTGCATGATTCCGCTGGCCGCGCTGAAACCGAATGCGAACGAGGCAACCTGCATCAAAAGCAGCTGTCCACTTTGCATGATCACCAACAGGGCTGCTAAGGCAATTGCGTTTACGATCAGCAGCAGGCGCGATTCCTTAACGTTGCGTCCCAATAAGGCAAACAGTACCAAAACCCCAGTGATTGATCCAATACTGTAAAGCGAAAGCAAGAAATGGGCCGCGCCATCTGACATGTGCATCGTCTGCTGAGCAAACATCGTGATCCATTGCGTAAACCAGATCATCAGAGCCATTGAAGAGTAGCCGTAGACAACCAGCGCGCCAGTCATGACTTTTTTGGCAACTCCTTTGATCTCAGATTCCCGCTCATTAACGGCACTGCCATCAGCTTGATTGGCGACTGGGAACTTAAGCGGCAGAATCAGACAAAAGTTGATGGCCAGCAAAATGACCATTGCCATGAAGCTCCAGCCAAACCACATTCCCTGGCCAGCCAGGATCGTAACCAGAATTGGCAAGATGAACTCACCAACGGAAACGAAGGCCTTGATCAGAATCGTGTAGGCTCCGTTGCCGCCATTCATCTCTACAAAAGTCGTGTAAGTACCGGCATCAAGCGATGAATTGGCGACCCCCGCCAGGATGGCAAAGAAGTAGGCAATCCAGATGTTTTTCGTCATTGGCATGCCAAGCGCAAATACCGCGTAGCAGAACATCCCTAATTCAACGAAAAACTTGCGGCTGATCTTATCCGACAAAAAGCCGGTAATCAAGTATGAGATCAAACGGCCAATCCCGATCCCCGAAATTACGAAAGAAACGATTTTGATGGGTTGATTCCAGGCCGTGCCCAGACTGTTCATGTTCTGTGCCAAAATAATCAAACCCATTCCGTGTACCAAGTAGTTGAGGTACAGACTGACGGAAAGACGTCTTTTAGCGGTTGTATCGATCTGATTTTTTGCAATCTCCATAAATAATCCCCCTTAGTCAGGTACTAAAAAAAAAGTCAGCCAGTTTTGAGACGTCTGCCTCATCAATCCAGCTGACCTTCTGCACAATACTTTTTATGAAGGGATGTACTTAAGGTTGGTTATTTAAAGAAGAAGTAAGCTTCGTCTTTGCTGGATTTTGAGTTGCCCGGCAAAGACGCGCCAAAATGCGACTCTGCTCAAGCGCTAAACGTCTCGCGTTCGCGCCTGAGCAGCACGAACGCTATCCGAAAGCATAATAAGCAAAGCCGAAATAAAACGCTGGTCGATTTTGGCATTGAAGTTTCATAATTACTTCTCCTTTCAATAATTTGTTGTTAACATTAAAACACTCTAATCTTATCTCGTCAACATCTAATCATAAAAAAGATTGATTATTTTTGATTCCTCGGTATTTTAGTCTTTTCGAACAAATAAACAGCAGCTAATTCTCATTTTTAACTAATCAACTACCTGAACACCTTCCGTATCAGGTTCGATTTCCAATAATGGATCACTAAGGCCGGCCTGTAAAAGCAGCTGCTTAAACCGCGGAATCCCCTGTTTATCGATAATCGTCATGACGGTCGGACCAGCGCCGCTCAGATAGGTAGCCAGCGCACCGGCTTCATGGCCGATTTCGCGAATCTTGGCCAGTTCCGGTACGAGCTTGGCGCGCGGCTGTTCGTGAAACTCGTCAGCCTCCATCAATTCACCAACCAGATCATAGCGATTGGCAAACAATCCGGCTACCAAGACGTTGGCAATTGCACTGCCATGCGTTGCCTGTTTTAATGTCAGGCTGGCTGGCAGGGCTGCCCTGGCATCGGCAGTCTTTAGATTATATGACGGCACATAGGCAGCCAGCGCGTAAGGAAGCAATGGCGCTTGAATAGCATCGAAATGACCGTTAACGTTGGTACCAATCACCAGGCCGCCTAAGATTGCCGGCGCAACGTTATCGGGATGGCCCTCAATCTCGCAGGCAATCGCTACTTTCTCATCATTGCTCAACTGCAGCTTGCCTAAGGCATTGGCCAGTTCAATCCCAGCAACAATGGCACTGGAACTGCTGCCCAGACCATGAGCTACCGGAATAGCCGACTGCATTTTCAAATGATGCGGCGGCAGGTCGGCTTTGATTTTCAATGCCGTATCGATGATCATATTGGACTGGTCATGCGGCAGATCGTCAAAATCGTGATCGATAACCCATTCGTCGCTGGGTTCAAGTACGTCCAGCGTAAGGTAAAGCGAAACAGCCATCCCGATTGAATCAAATCCCGGTCCCAGATTGGCACTGGAAGCTGGTACCTTGATCTGCATAATCATTCCCCCTAGTTTTCCAAAACCTTGTAAGCCGCATTAAGCTTAATCGAGTCGGCCTGCTGCAGTTGTTTTTTGAGCTCAGCCAATTGACTTTGTGACAGCTCGTGCGTGATTACGGCTACATGAGCAATGCCTTCATCCTTAATTGGCGCCTGCACGATCTGACTGAAGCTGGCTTTAATGTCAGCCATGATTCGGGTAAATTTAAGCATCTGCCCAGAAACGTCCGGCATCGTCAATGAAAGATAGTAAGGGTAGCGCACGTTGTCGGGATCGGCCGGTACATACTCATTTTGATAAGTATTGAACGCATGGCCGCTGGTACCCATGATCAGATTCTTGACTTCTGAAGTAATATCACTCAAGACACTGTTGGCAGTTGGCAGACCACCGGCACCTGGCCCATAAAACAGCGTATCCCCAACAGCCTTGCCAGTAACCATCACGGCATTGAACTCATTGTTGATCGTTGCCAATGGATGATCTTCTGGAACCAGGGTTGGCGCTACATCAACAAACACGCCGCCATTGATGACCTTGGCTGAACCGACCAGCTTGATAACGTAGCCTAGTGACTCGGCTTGGCTGACGTCATAGGCATTCAGAGTATCAATTCCTTCTGTTTTGAAATCATCAATCTTAAGCTGTGTTCCAAAGGCAAAATAGCTCAGGATGATCATTTTATAAGCCGCGTCCTTACCCGTCACGTCGTTGGTTGGATCCGCCTCGGCAAACCCCAGCTCCTGTGCCTTCTTCAGTGCTTCTTCATAAGTCCAGTGCTTTTGATTCATCTGAGTCAGAATATAGTTGGTCGTACCATTAACGATTCCTTTGACCTCAAGAATATTATCAGCCGCAAAACTATTGACGATCGTGCGCAGAATCGGGATCCCGCCCGCCACGCTGGCTTCATACATCAGATCACAGTGATTTTCATAAGCCAGCGCTGCCAGTTCCGGACCATACGATGCAATCAGGTCTTTGTTGGCAGTTACCACGTTTTTATGTGCTCTTAACAGCTGTTCGATATACTCTTTGGCGGGATGGATTCCCCCAATCAGCTCAACCACGATCTGAATTTCTTCATCATTAAGCACATCTTCAAATTCAGTCGTCAGCTTGGTAACCGTGGCTGCGTTTTGATGCTTTTCTGGATGACGAACCACGACCGTCTTGACTGACAGTTCCCGACCAATAATATTACGAATCTTATTCTCATTGTTTTCAATCATTTCTAAAACGCCAGAGCCGACGGTACCCAGCCCCAGCATTCCCAGTTTGACAGTTTCCATAGTGCTGCTCCATTCTCGGTAGTTTTTAATTAAATTTTCATATTTATGATTGTAACATGGACTATCCATAGGCTACAATATTTAAAAGAATTCTACCAAACCACTACTGTATTAAGAATGGAGGATCACAATGAACTATCGCAGTACGCGTGGTAATGTTAAAGATGCATTAAAATCTAGTGACGCCGTTGTTCAAGGATTGGCTCCGGATGGCGGATTGTACGTTCCGGTTGACTTTCCCAAACCAGCGTACGATCTGGAAAAATTGATCCAACTGCCTTATCAGAAATTGGCACAGACGATTCTGCAATGGTTTTTTAACGACTATCCTGCAGAACAGCTGGCTGATGGCACAACCAAGGCCTACGCTGACCAATGGGATGACGATTCAATCGCACCATTGAGTAGACAAAAAGCCGGTTTTAACTATCTGGAGCTATATCATGGCCCGACCCTGGCTTTCAAGGATATTGCCCTGCAAATGCTGCCGCAGTTAATGACCAAAGCAATCAAGCTCAATGGTGTTGATCGCGACATCGTAATTCTGACTGCTACTTCTGGCGACACCGGCACGGCTTCTATGCGCGGTTTTTCCAATGTTGATGGCACGCAGGTAATCGTCTTTTATCCAGATGGCGGCGTCAGTCCAGTTCAGCTAAAGCAGATGCTGGGGCAGCCGGGGCAAAACCTTACCGCTGTGGCTGTTAAGGGTAATTTTGACGATGCCCAGACTCAAGTCAAGCAGATCTTTAACGACCAGGCCTTTAACCAGCGCTTGATCAACAATGGCTACCAGTTCTCCTCTGCCAACTCAATGAACATCGGCCGGCTGATTCCACAGGTTGTCTACTATTTCGCCGCTTATGGTCAGCTGGTGGAACAAGGCCAGATCAAACTTGGCGATGCAATCAACTTCACCGTGCCAACTGGGAACTTTGGCGACATTCTGGCCGGCTGGTACGCCAAGAAACTGGGGCTGCCAATCAAAAAGCTGATCTGTGCCTCAAATGAAAACAACGTCTTGACTGATTTCTTCACTACTGGCAGATATGATCGTCGGCGCGCCTTTCATCTAACCTCCGCGCCCGCCATGGATATCCTGGTTTCCAGCAACTTAGAACGGCTTTTGTTTGATGTTTATGATGAGGATGCTACCAGCGTTAAGGAATTAATGGAACGGCTACAAAATGATGGCTGGTACCAGATTACTGCTGCCGCCAAAGCCAAGCTGGATTCCGAATTTGCGGCTGGTTACGCTACGCAGAGCCAGGTCGCGGGTGAGATTAAATATGTCTATGAAACCAGCGGCTATTTGATTGATCCGCATACCGCTGTGGGATCATTTGTCGCTCGTCAATATCAAAAGAACAGTGATGATCAGACGCCAATGGTTATCGTTTCAACCGCCAGCCCGTATAAATTCCCAGAAACCGTCTATCATGCTTTGACCGGACAGGATACTCAACAGCAAGGTCTGCCAGCCATCAAGCAGCTGCATGATCTGGTTGGCGGTGAACTAACGGCTGGAGTCAAGGAACTGTTTGATCATCAGCCGCGCAAGGAATCAGTAATCGCACCTGATGATATGGAAAACTTGATTGCCCAGATCTTGAAATTGAAATAAACGTTTGCCCTGATTGGAGTTGCCTTCAATTGGGGCTTTTTATTGCTGCTGTAATCTATATACCATCGTCTTCGGAAAAAGACATCATAAATAGGTAAAGTTATATAAGCCGAAATATACACTTCCTACTCTTAGCTAAAAAGCCGTGCCAAGTAGGTAATTTATCTCCCAAATGTCGTTCAAGAATTGCTTTGCTTCACAAGGTTATCATTCACCACATTTCTAATCAGCGGCAACATCGCTAAACTTTAGTCGGCGATGTGAACCTTGATTAATTGATGGCTGTAGCCCTTTTGACAGGGTGTGGCAATAATTAATTGACAAAGAAAGGGCATTGGATTATTTTACTGAATTTTTTTGAGTTATTAGTTAAGGTAAATTTATACTGTTATATGAGAGGCTAATGCCTTGTAATTTAAAAGCGCCACCAAGCCTGCCTGCTTAGTGACGCTTAACTTATTGATTGATTTTATTTTTCCGACTTGGCCAGCTTGGCAATTGCCTGGACGGTCTGACGATCTTTAGCCGTACCGTAAAACTCAGCTTCTCGTCTGGCATTGAGCTGCTTGACCAATTCTCTGATCTCATGGTTTTGAGCCAGCTTGCGCGTTGGCAGCGGAATAAATGCATTGGCAGCGATAATAGCCATCACTACTCCAATGATCCGCGCGCCATAAAACGAAACGTTCAAAAACAAGATCGTTACCGCGGCCACGGCGAACAGTACCGTATTGAAGTACAGCGGCCAGTGCGGATTGTACCGCTGCTTTTGGCCCAGATTAAAATGCAGGTCATATTTTTCACAGGCCAGCTTGGCATAGGAATTCAATTTATTCCAATAAAAAGCCAAACCAACCAGCGCGAGCATCCCTAACAGATTCAGCAGATTTGCGCCAACTACACCGCGAATCCCCCAAAAGATCAGACCAGTTGCTAAAGTTGCGGCATACCCAGCCATGAAAGGATGTCGGACAGAAAATTTTTGCATTTTAGTGCCTCCCAGCTTTTAGTTAACTTTATTATAAAGCCCTTTCAAGATTTGAGCAAGCGTTTGCACAAAACAGCACCAGTTTTACCCTACTTAGATTAATTTAATTGCGCCGCTTGACAAATTAACGATCTGTTTCTAAAATTAGTTTATATTTAAATAATGAAAAGTTAGTGAGAATAGTAGCCGTCTTTTCTAATCTTAGCGAGCGTGGTCTGGTGCAAGCACGCATTGGCAGACGCGGCGAAATGAACTCATTGTTAAATGGAACGGGTGCAAGCTACGTCCCCGGCTGATTACCGTTATCAATCATGGAGGTCATTGTTATGCAATGACAAACCAAGGTGGTACAGCGAACACAAACGCCCTTGAGCAGCCGGCTCAGGGGCGTTTTTTTAATGAAAGGATGAAAGAATATGCGAATCAACGCGGAAGATGAACGCAGCTATCTACAGAACGTTTTTGATAAATTAGGCTTTCGAAAAGAGGATGGCGCCTTAATTGCTGATACGCTGGTTGACGCTGACCTGCGTGGAATCTCCTCACACGGGATCCAAAGACTATACTGGTATCGCAGCATGATCAATGACGGCATCATCGTACCTCAAAATCATGCCAAAGTTTTAAAAGAGCTGCCCGGCGCCGTTTTAGTCGATGCCAACCAAAACATGGGGCATCTGGCAGCCAGTCTGGCAATGGATAAAGTAATTGAAAAGGCTAAGCAGATTGGGGTCGGCATCGGGGTCGTTCGCAACTCCAACCACTTCGGCATTGCCGGCTATTACGTTCGTAAAGCACTGGCTGCGGGGCTGGCTGGGATTGCCCTGACCAACACGCGGCCGCTGGTAGTCCCAACCAATGCCACTGAAGCATTTCTAGGATCGAATGCCTTTGCGTTTGGCTTCCCGGCCTCACCGCATCCCTTCATTTTTGACGGAGCTACTTCCGTGGTTGCTGGCGGCAAGATTCAGCTAGCGGACAAAAAAGGCATTGAGCTGCCCGGTGACTGGGTCGTTGACAAGAATCGTCAAGTCGTCAAGGATCCCAAAGAAGCTGAGAGCATCCTGGCAACCGCGGCCTTTGAAGAAGAACAAAAAGGCGGCGGCCTCTTGACGCTGGGCGGCACTGAGATCAACTCCAACTACAAGGGCATGGGCAACTCGATTGTCGTTGAGATTCTGACCGGTATTTTGGCACAAGGATCCATTTCAGCCGACACCAACACAGGCAAGCACGACTTTAGCCAGTTTGTCTTTGCGTTTGATCCAGCCTTCTTTGGTGACGTTGAAACGCTTAAAGCCAACGCAACCAGCATGCTTGACCGAATTCGTCATCTTAACCATGTTCCTGGCAAGACAATCTGGGTCCCTGGTGATCGTGAATACAAGAACTATGCCAATAATCAAAAACAAGGCGTTGACATTGATGCCAAGACGATTGAACAAATGCAGGAAATTGCTGCTGACTTACAGATTGAGATGCCCGCTGAAGTTTAGGATAAAAAACAAAGCCGCCACGGAATTTACCGTGACGGCTTTTATGATGCCCTCAAATCGTTATGACCAGCGGCAATAAAATCAGCTGTAGCCATTAAAATCTTTTATCATAACCAAGCTGGCTTAGTTTTTGCATGATTGCCTGTGCTGCAACCATTCCCCCAGCCGCATTCAAGTGCAGATGATCGCCAAAATCATAAATTTCTTTAAGACCGCCATCGTTGCCGAGCAGCCACGGATCAAGATCAACGACCCACTCAAACCGCCGCAGTTCCTGGTTGATCAAAAGCCGCCGCTGCTGAGCATCAAGCAGTATGTTTTCCTGTTGTGGAGCCACATGCGGTGAAAATGGCGGAATCGTTGTCAGAATCAATGGACACCGCCGATCATCCAAGATTTGCTTTAGTTGACTGACCCCGGCTAGATATTGCCCCGGTGTTACCAGTTCATGAGCCGACTGACCGTCAATCAGCGGCAAAACCAGATCATTGCTGCCAATCAAGGCAACAATTGGATGCGGGTGCGGATCGGTTGACTGAGCGGCTCTTTTGATCAGCGACTGACCAAAAGTCTGATACAGTGGACCATCTTGCGGGGCATCATGCAGCAGCCGATTGCCGGAGATGCCCGTATTGACTACTACAGCCTGATTTAAAAGCTGCTTAATCAGCCCTGTCTCAATCATTCCCGTTTCTGCCAGGGAATCGCCGGTCAGCTCAATAATGGGTGTTTTTTTATCCGTCCAAACCTCTAAACAGCTGATGCAGAACCAGCCTTTGCGTGCCTGCCAGTTATGCGGCAAATGCGGCGCAGCGTTCTTAGTTCCTGCCATGATCGCGTTATAAAACGTTTCGTCATAGACACAGCTGAAATCGGCATAGGTCTGTTTTTGCAACGCCCGCATTCTAAAATAAAGCGGCTGGCCGGCAATGACTTCAAACGGCAGCGCGTCCGTATGCACTGCCCCGTTGCCGACAATGGCAATCTGCTTTTGCTTGCCGCGAGTAATTGACTTTGCATCGCTCATCTTTTCATCATGGCTGACGGTAAACTCATCAAAAAGCAGCGCCGTATGATTAAACCGGTTCTGCAGGATCAAGCGCAGACCGCTGCCGTCGACTTGAGGCGTAATCTTGATCAATAAAGTGAGTTCCTTCATCTTAAAAGGCAGCGCGCTGAAATCATGAGTCAAGCGGCTGCTGGCGATCTGCCATCCCATCTGGCCACCTTCTTTCTAGTCTTAATGTCATAAAAAAGGCCGACGCTGTAATACGCCGGTCTTTTACCTGCTGACCAATGACTGCCTTTCACCGCTTTAAGGCGTTCAAAACAGTCGCTGGGTGCTGGAAATTTTAATGCTGCTTGGTCAGCAGATTGATAACGGCCTCGGGATCAATCCCAACAAAGTAGCGTTTCAGATCAAGTTTGGCCAGTGCCTGCTGCATGGCATCCTGATCATAAGGCTGCCCGATCAAGGCGTTTTGGACATCAGCTACGTCACCGGTACCAAAGAAATCGCCATAGATCTTCAAGTCATTGATGCGACCATCTTCAACCAGGAAACGGGCATCAATGGTTCCGCCATCGAAATGCTGCCGTTTTTTTACTGAGAACTTTGGTGACTTGCCATATACCCAGTCCCAATTATCGTAGTAGCGTTTTTCCAATTCAGAAATCGCTGCTTCATCTTCAGGCGTCAGCTGATATTCAAACTGCTTGGCCTCTTCGATCGAATCGACATGCCAGATGCGTTTGATCAATTCATCTCTAAACTGCTGCGTCGTCAGATTCTGAAATTCTGGCTTGAGATATGGCTTAACGTTGGTAACGCGCGCCCGTACCGATTTGATACCTTTTGACTCGATTTTGTCTTTCGGGACGTGCAATGCAGAAGCAACCGCGCTGGTATCAACGTCATACATCAGCGTCCCGTGTGAAAAGGTCCGGCCGTTGCGCGTGTACATGGCATTACCAGAAAACTTCTTGCCATCAATTACAATGTCGTTGCGTCCAGTGGTTTCAGCCCCGGTTGCGCCCATGTCATGCAGTGCATCAACGATTGGCTTAACCAGGTTCTTAAAGTCGCCGAATCGAATCTCATCGGCAGGAACGACAAAGCTAAAGCACATGTTGCCCAGATCTTGATACATCGCACCGCCACCCGACAGACGCCGCGTAATCGTAATGTCATGTTCACGACAGTACTCGGCGTTGATTTCTTCCATCGTGTTTTGATTGCGTCCCACGATAATGCAAGGCTTTTCGATATAAAACAGCATAAATGGCAGCTTCATCTTGTCGCTGTTCATCAGATACTGCTCAGTTGCCAGATTGCGACGGATATCCTCACTAGGCATTGCTAAATATTGCATTCGACACCACTGTTCCCTTCATCCAATTTAAATATTGGTTGGCATTCCAAGGCCGACATCGGCAGCATCCATCAATGTCTCTGAAAGAGTTGGGTGCGGATGAATCGTCAATGCAATGTCATCAATCTCATTTCCTGATTCGATTGCCAAAGTCAGCTCACTGATCAGATCAGAAGCATCCGGCCCCACGATCTGAGCACCGACCATGACATGCGTGTCCTTCATAAATACCAGCCGAACAAAGCCTTCCGTTGCCTTCATGGATACGGCCCGACCATTAGCCATGAATGGGAACTTGGCAGTCTTGACGTCCAATCCCTTTTCTTTTGCCTCAGATTCAGTCAGACCCGTCGTGGCAATCTCATTGTCAAGATAGCAGACCGCTGGCATTGCGTGGTAGTCGACGGTTGTTGGCTTGCCAGAGATTGCTTCGGCAGCAACCTTGCCTTCATAGCTGGCCTTATGTGCCAAAGCTGCTCCGGCAACGATATCGCCAATTGCGAAGATATTCTTGACGCTGGTCCGACCCTGGGCATCTACTTCAATTAAGCCGCGTTTGTCAAGCTTGATACCGGCTTGTTCAAGGCCCATGTCTTTAGTATTGGGACGCCGACCAACCGAAACAACGACATAATCGGCATCTACAGTATGTTCTTGGTCACCAACGGCATAGGTAACCTTGACGCCATCTGCGGTTTGCTCAGCCTGCTTGGCCATCGCATTGGTAATTACGTCAATTCCCTTGGCCTTAAAGTCTTTGAGCGCAACCTTGACCAAGTCTGGCTCATAGTTGCCCAGAATTGACTTGGTACCTTCCAGAATCGTAACGTGGGCACCAAAGTTGGCATAAGCATTGGCCAGTTCGCTGCCAATGTAGCCGCCGCCAATGATGACCAATTCTTTTGGTACTTCTTTTAATGCCAATGCACCCGTTGAATCCAGAACGCGGCCTTCAAACTTAAAGCCAGGAATCTCAATTGGATGACTGCCCATTGCCAGAATCAAGTGCTTGAACGTATAGGTTTGACCATGCTGACCGCTGATAACCCGCAGACTGTGATCATTTTTAAGGTAGGCCGTTCCGTTGATTACATCAATCTTGTGTTCCTTGAACAAGAAGCCAACCCCATTGGTCATACGCTTAACGACGCTGTTCTTAAATGCCTGAACCTTTTCAAAATCGAGCTTGGCATCAGCAACTTCAATGCCTTGATCGGCTGAATTTTTGGCAGTTTGGTAGTTATGACCAACCTGAATCAAGGCTTTTGATGGGATACAGCCGACATTTAAGCAGACCCCGCCAAGATAGGTACTTTCAACAACGGCAACCTTTTGTCCCATTTCAGCAGCGTGAACGGCAGCAACATAACCGCCAGGGCCCGCACCAACAACAATGGTATCCAAATCAATTGCAAAATCACCAACAACCATGTCTGATCACCCTTCCATCAATAACAGTTCTGGATCACTCAATAATTCCTTGAGCCGGTTCATTGCCCGTTGTGCCGTACCACCATCAATTACTCGGTGATCGCAGGCCAGCGACAGCTTCAAGACCTTGGCAACCTTGATTTCGTGATCAACAACGACTGGTTCTTCAACAATGCGTCCCATACCCAGGATGGCTACTTCCGGCCAGTTGATGATTGGCGTAAAGAAGCCGCCGCCAATTGAGCCGATATTGGTGATCGACATGCCAGTGTGGCTCATGTCATCGCCAGAAAGCTTGCCTTCCTTAGCCTTTTCGGTATTGGCGCTGATTTGACGCGCAATGTCAAACAGACTCATAGAATCAGCATGCTTAACGTTTGGTACGAACAAACCGCGATCCGTGTCCGTAGCAATACCAACGTTGATGTAGTCACGGTAGACGATCTTTTGGTCAGCCATGTCCACCATCGAGTTAAAGATTGGGTATTCCTTCATGATTACGGCCAGCGCCTTGGTCAGGTAGGCCATAAACGTCAGGTGAACGCCATGCTCTTTAGCCAGTTCCTTGTACTTCTTGCGGTGATCCCAAAGCTTGTCAACCACCACGTCATCAAAGACATGAATCATTGGAATCTGCTGTACGGAACGGATCATTGCCTTAGCTGTCGCCTTGCGAACTGGTGTCATCTTCTCGTCGTGCAATGGCCATTCAGCGGAACCCTTTGGCAGTGCTGGCTGTTCAATGGCAACCGCACCTGCCGTTTGAGGAGCTTCTTGTTCGGCAGCTGGGGCAGCCTTGGTACCACCAGCCAAGAAGGCGTCAACATCAGTCTTTAGAATCTGGCCATGACGACCGGTTCCGGCAATCTGAGCCAGGTCAGCACCTTTTTCACGTGCATAGCGACGTACGGCTGGCATTGCCAGGACTGGCAGGGAGTGGTCGGCAGCACTAGGAGCAGCCACTGGAGCAGGAGCGGCTGGCGCTGATGCTGGGGCAGCTGAAGCAGTGCTTGGCGCTGGTGCGGCACTTGGCTCCGGAGCATCACTGGCATCGCTTTCCGCTTCGGCACTGGCATCAACATTACCTTGACCATCAGCTACCTCAAATTCGATCAGCACTTGGCCAACCGTAACATCGTCGCCCTTTTCAAAATTGATTTTGGTTACCTTGCCATCGACTGGTGATGGAATTTCAGAGGTTGACTTGTCGTTTTCGATTTCAACCATATCGGCGTCTTTTTGAATGGTGTCGCCAACCTTAACGTGCCATTCGCCAATCGTGCCTTCTGCCATCCCTTCACCAAGTTCTGGCATTTTGAATTCATATTTGCTCATTGATCTTCCACCTCGCGATTAAAAGTTGACGGTTTCCTTGACCTTGTCAACGATATCTTGCTTGTTAGGCAGCCATACTTCTTCCGCATCACTGAATGGATATGGCGTGTCTGGAGCAGCTACCCGCGCAATTGGTGCATCCAGGTACAAAATGCCTTTTTCGCCGATCAGCGAGGCTACCTGACCACCAACGCCGGCTTGCTTTTGAGCTTCTTGAACCAATACGACGCGGCCCGTCTTCTTAACGGATTCCAGAATCGTATCTTCATCAAGCGGTGCCAGCGTACGCAGGTCAACAACTTCAGCGTTGATGCCTTCTTTTGCCAGTTCATCGGCAGCTGCCAGACTTTCTTGAACCATGTAGCCGTACGTAATAATTGATACGTCAGTACCTTCGCGCTTGACGGCTGCCTTGTCCAATGGAACGGTGTAGGCTTCGTCAGGCACTTCTTCTTTGATCGAACGGTAAAGCTTCATGTGTTCACAGAAGAAGACCGGATCATCAGAGCGGATTGCCGAGATCAGAAGTCCCTTGGCGTCATAAGGACCACTTGGCGCAACCACGCGCAGCCCAGGAACCTGAGTCAGCAGGCCTTCAAAACTGTCTGAGTGCAGTTCTGGCGTGTGCACCCCACCACCAAATGGAGCCCGCACCGTGATTGGGAACTTGCGCGTGCCACCCATCCGGAAGCGGTAGCGCGCCATCTGACCAGCCAGTTCATCAAAGGCTTCGTAGATAAAGCCCATAAACTGCAATTCTGGTACGGGACGGAAGCCTTCCAGCGCCATCCCGTTAGCCAGTCCGATAATGCCGGATTCAGCCAGCGGCGTGTCGAATACGCGATCATTGCCATATTTTTCCTGCAGGCCATCAGTTGCTCGGAAGACACCACCGTTTTTACCAACGTCTTCACCAAAGATCATTACCTTGTCATCATGAGCAAGCTCTTCATCCATAGCAGCCGTGATTGCCTTGATCATTGTCATCTTAGCCATGATTACTTAGCCTCCTTTGCTTGGTAAGCATCCAGCTCTTTTTGAATTGCTGGCGGCGTAACCACATATTCGTTTTGCATCAGTTCGGTAACGGTCTGCGTTGGCTGTGATTCAACTTCCTGCATAGCGTCATCGACTTCCTTGTTGGCTGCTTCAACGCAGGCCTTTTCTTGGTCTTCATCCCAAAGGCCCTTGCTCTCTAAGAACTTGCGCATCCGAATCAGTGGATCCTTCTTCAGCCAGATATCTTCTTCATCTTCGGAACGGTAGCGGCGTGGCACGTCACCAGCAGTCGTGTGTGGTCCATAGCGGTAGCACAGCGTTTCGATCAGTACGGGACCATTGCCGGCCGTGATCCAGTCACGAGCCTGCTTGGCAACGCTGTAGACGGCCAAGGCATCCATCCCATCAACCTGCAGTCCAGGAATCCCGCTGGCAACGGCCTTTTGAGCCAAGGTTGGCGCTGCCGTCTGAGCCTTTCTTGGAACTGAGATTGCGTACAGGTTGTTTTGTACAAAGAACAGTGCTGGTGCTTTAAAGGCACTGGCAAAGTTGACCCCTTCATAAAAGTCACCCTGTGAGGTACCACCATCACCAGTGTAGGTGTAGGCAACGTTCTTGGCACCCTTCTTCTTCAGACCAAGTGCCACACCGGCCGTCTGAGCATATTGGGCACCGATGATGATCTGAGGCGGAACGGCATTTAATTCTTCAGGGTACTTGTTGCCGTTAACGTGACCCTTGCTCCACAAGAATCCCTTCCACATTGGCAGACCGTGCTTAACCAACTGTGGCACGTCACGATAGCCGCCGAGCAGAAAGTCATCCTTGCTCATTGCGAAGTTGGAACCCATTTGACTGGCTTCCTCACCGGCAGTTGGGGCAAAGAATCCCAACCGACCTTGCCGACAAAGCTTCATAGTACGGTCGCCCAATACCCGCGACCAAACCATCTGCTTAAACAGTTCAACCAACTCTTCATCACTCAGGTCAGGCATCAAATCGGGGTTGACGACTTTGCCATCTTCGTCCAGAACTTGAAGCGGCTTGATTTCGGGGTTATGTTTCAGCTCCTCAAAATCTAACTTTTTCATCTAGAACAACCTCCTTTAATAAACAATAATGAAACGCTTACACTTATAGTTTTATAACATTTTTTTGAAAAATCAAGCCTTTTTTCGAAAAAAAAAAGAAAACATTTTCGATTTAAGAAAACGTTTTCTCTGTCTAGATTGTGATTTTTTGCGCATTAATGAGCCAGTGAGACAACCATCTTGTTCAAACCAGTTTCACGCATGCCGCGATCAACTGCTTCACGCAAAACAGCCGCAGAATGAGCCATTGCCTTTTGTTCGCGCTCATCAAGCTGAACGTCGATAACCTGTTCAACCCCATGCGCGTTGATGACAGCCGGCGTCCCCAGATAAAGGTCGTGAACGCCGTACTCGCCGTTAACATAAGCACCAATTGGCAAGACGGCATTCTCGTTGCGCAGAATAGCCTTGGTAATCCGCATCAAAGCCGTGGCAACGCCATAGTAGGTCGCGCCTTTCCGGTTGATAATTTCGTAGGCTTTGTGACGAGTTTCATCTTCAATCTGCTTGAGACGTTCTTCTGAAACGCCCTCTTCTTTAGCAATCTGCAGCAGATTCTTACCGCCAATTGCTGCTGATGAGTAGGCCGCAAATTCAGAATCGCCATGTTCGCCCAATACGTTAGCCGATACATCAGCAGGGCTGACATTGAATTCCTTTGCCAATGCCACGCGCAGCCGAGCCGTATCCAACAGCGTCCCGGAGCTGATTACACGACTGGTTGGGAAACCAGAGATTTTTTGGACAACATAGGTCAGAATGTCGACAGGGTTGGCGGCCACTAAAAAGATGCCGTTAAAGCCAGACTTAACCACGTTTTGCGTGACATCGGCCATGATCTTAAGGTTCTTGTTGATCAATTGCAGCCGGGTTTCGCCAGGTTTTTGGGCAGCCCCAGCACAGATTACAACCAGATCAGCATCGCGGCAGACCGAGTAGTCAGCTGACTCAACTTTTTTAGGCGAGGTAAAGACCGTGGCATCCTCCAAGTCCAGCGTGTCGCCTTCGCCCTTGCTCTTGGTGTGGTTGATAATCGCGAATTCTTCGGCCAATCCCTGTTGAACCATGGCAAATGCATAGGCAGAACCAACTGCGCCGTCACCGATCAGCACGACTTTTTGTTGTCGATAAGACATATTGTAATTCCCCTTTGTTAATTATTTCATGAACAGGTTGACGTAGATTGGAACCAGAATGTCCATTGCCAACGAAACGATTACCACGGCAACCGAAGCCATGGCCCCTTCAATCGAACCTAATTGCAGGGCCTTGGCAGAACCAACCGTGTGACCAGCAGAACCCAGACCCAGACCAGTACCAACCTTGGAAATCTTCTTCAAGCGGAAGACCTTGATCAAGAAGTTGGCCAGGGCGTAGATGATAACAGCGTTTAAGATGCAGGCCATCGCCGTAACGGCAGGATCACCGCCAACCCCCTTGGCAATTGGCATGGCAACAGCAGTCGTAGCAGCCTGTGGCAGCATGGCAGCCGTGGAAACCCGCGACAGACCAAACAGCTTGGAAACCAGTTGAATCCCAAACAAGGAGATAAAGCCACCGACAAACAGCGTCAAAACAATATCAAGCCAGTACTTCTTGAAAATATCATTTCGACGATACAGCGGAATAGCAAACGCAACCGTAGCCGGGTTTAAGAACCAGAAGATGATGTTTCCGCCTGGCAGGTAGTACTTAGTGTAGACGGCAGCCGTCGTAGATCCGATGCCCTTGGCCCAGATTGCCAAAACTGCAATTCCAAAGACCATCCCGACCAAAAGCGGCGTAAACAAGAAGAACCCATGACTGATCTTAAACAGCCACATCCCTAAAAGATAACCAGCCAGTGAGATTAAGATACCGGTATAAGGCAATACCATTGATTGACTAAACATTTTTAATCCTCCCTTTTCTCGTACACGGCTTAGTGAGCCATATGCTGCGTGCCCGCGTGACTTTCATTTGAGCTTGACGCTGTGTTTGACTGCTTATGTGCCAAGCGTTCATGCAGCTTAACAAAGAAGTTGCCCACGTAAGCAATTACGACCAGCAGGATAATCGTGGAGATGATGATGACGCAGATATCCTGAAGACCTTCACGCTTCATCAGTCCTAGACTGCCACAGAGCTGAACGCCAGATGGAACGAACAGAAAGGCAATCAAACTGATCATAAAGTCGCCAAACTTTTCAACCTGCTCCAGTTTAACGATATGAGCTGCCAACAGAATGTAGAGCAATACCATCCCAATCAGTGGCGTTGGTACTACGAAACTAGCTGGGAATAAATCTGAAATCAGCTGTGAGACAAACAGAATAGCGGCAAAAATGCCCATTTGTACCAGAATTGGCGCTGCCTTTTTTTCTTCCTTAGCTGGCGCTTGTTTTTCCTTCTTATCCATGGTTTTTCCTTCCCTCAAATCAATCCGAAAATATCAATAAAATAATTGCAGTTAATCTTATTTAAGATGGCCATCTTTGATATCGATTACACAATGCATTGTAGTTAATCTTATTGGTTTTGTGTTGGTTTTCACATTGATTGACCGAATTTGACGATGAAATGCCTTTATCAGCCACTGAGATGCCCTGAGTGCTCTTTTTTGACAAAATAAAAAGCACTGAATGCATTATCTTGACATTCAATGCTTGTGTAAATATTAGACAATTCAAGTTACTGCAGTCCGATTGCCTTCTTGGTTTTAGCCACATATGACCTGCTGACTGGGATTTTACTGCCATCTTTTAACGTTAGCTCGTAGGTATGATTAAAACTTGGCTGCATTTCGTCAATTTCATCCAGATTAACGATAAAACCACGATGAATCCGCAAAAAATGCTTCGGATCCAAAAGTTGAGCAATACTGGTTAGCGTCTGCCGACCGATCAAGAGCTTATCGTTTCTAAGATGCAGATGCGTGTATCCGCCTTGGGTCTCAATATACATCACATCGCGTTTTTGAATCACCATCGTCTTGTCATCAATCGTAATCGACAGCCGCGGATTCTGCCAGGCAGTCTGTTCCGCAACATCTTCTAACTGTTCCTTATTGCCCAAAAACTTGGCGACTCTGGCAACGGCTTCGTTGATTCGATCCGGGTCAAATGGCTTTAAGACATAGTCAACGGCCGCTTCATTAAAAGCATCGATCGCGTAATTGTCATAAGCGGTCGCGAAAACAATCGCTGGCGGCTGGGGCAGCTTTTTCCAGCGTCTAGCCAGTGCCATGCCGTTGCCATCATCTAGTTTGATGTCCAAAAAGACCAGATCGGGATGCTCGGCATTGACTTTTTGATCAGCCGTCATCACCCCATCCGCTTCATCGATCTGATTGACCAACGCATTTTCATTTAATAGATAGTGCAGTTCATTTCTGGCCAGAGGTTCATCATCGACAATCAGTACTTTCATTATATGGATGCTCCTTCCGTATTAAGATCCTGTCTAGTTTGTGCATAAGGTATTAAAAGCGAGATGGAAGTCCCCGTCTTGCCGGTTACGATCTGCATCTTAGCACTGTCGCCATAAAGACCTTTCAACCGCGCATTCAGATTTTGCATAGCCGTACCACTCCCTTGTTCGGAAGCGATTTTCTCCTTACCCAGTTTGCCGATGACCGCCTGATCAATTCCCTCGCCGTTATCAGCAACCCGTATTTCCAGATACTTGCCTGATTTGGTGATCCAAATGTTGATGATATTGCCGGTCTTGCGATTGCCAAAGGCGTGATGAATCGCGTTTTCTACCAAGACTTGAATGGCAAATGGCGGAACCAGCACCTGATCATCCACGCTGCTGTAGAATTCAACGTCATACTTATCAGGAAAGCGCGTCTGTTCCAGGTTCAGATAGGCCTTAACATGTGCTTCCTCTTGTTTGAGCGGAATCTTGGATTGATTGGCGCCCAGCAGATTCGATCGGAAAAACGTACTGAGCTCCCGTAGCAGAAACCGTGCCTTTTCACTGTCAAACCGCGAGATGGCAATAATCGTATTGATCGAATTAAAGAAAAAGTGGGGACTGATCTGAGCCTGCAGCGATTTAAGCTCAGCATCCCTAAGCAGTCCGGTCTGGCGTTCTTTTTCACCTAATACGATCTGCGTGGCCAAAATCTCGCCCAGTCCCTCACCGGTTTGAATCTCGACGGGGGTCAGCTGCCAGTTTTCCTTAAAATACAGCGTCAAAACGCCCAGCACGCGGCTGCCCAACGTCAGGGGAATCGCCATCCCCGCCTGTAAAGGACAGTGGTCATCACGACAGCCAATCTGCGCAGTATTATAGGCCAGCTGCGTCTGTCGATACTGCAGCGCCTGCTTGGCAAACCGTGGTACATCGACTTTTGGCATGTCATGATAATGATGGTCGCTGCCAGCTCCAACAAAGGCCAGTGTTTTTTCATTATTGCCAATTCCGACCGCGTCAAAGTCAGTATACTCCAAAATCAGACTGGCCACCTGCTTGGCCGATTCCGCCTGCAGGCCATGGCGAAATGCCGGCAGCGTCTTGACCGCCAGCTTCATTACCGAACGAGTCTGAACGGCACGGGTGTCAACTTCTTGACGAAAATATAAAGATAGAATCATCAAGAAAAAAGCCGTCCCCGTTGAGCTGATAACAATCATCGGCAGTGCGATAAAGTTCACCAGTTTCAGATGCGTCGGACTAAACAAACCGACAAAGATCATCTGAATCGACTCCATCACCAGACTGATCAAAAAGCCTTGCCATGGCGGCATCACGACAAAACGACGCCGATTTTTGCGATACAGCATTCCAGACAAAATCCCAATCAAAGTCGAGCTGACAATGTAGAACCACGCATCAACCGACCAACTTTCCTGCATCATCCGATGAGTTCCGGCAACCAGACCCGTCAGTCCGCCAACTCCCGGTCCGCCAACGATCCCGGCTACCGTTACGGCCAGAATGCGGACATTGGCCACTGAATAGCCAGGAGTGACGTGCCATAAAATAGTTTCGCGCATAATATGATTGTCAGGATCGATCTCAATCCCCAATAAATTAGAAATAATTGCAAAGGCTGAAAAAATCAGCGCCAATTTAAATAGATTGGCCGGCGTGGCATCTAAAAGCAGCCGCCGAAACGGCCGAATGTTGACCAGAATAAAGGCCAGCAGGATAATCAATCCCACCCGTTCTGCAATCAAAAAAGCCAGTGCTCCCATAAGTTCACTCCTTAATCTTGCTCATCCAGTAACTTAATATACCACAATCTCTGGCTGATTTAGTGAGACGCTTAACAAGATTTTGATTTTAAGCCGTCTTAAAGTCATTGAAAATATAACATCAAAAAAACATGATCCAGATAACTCCAGATCATGTTTTAGCGGCTACTTGGTGATGTCAGCGCCAAAGTACTTTTGGGAAAGCTTTTGGAGCGTTCCATCTTTTTGCAGTTCATGCAGTGCCTGATTGTATTGCTTTTGCAGCGCCGATGAGTTTTTGTTAAACATTGCCGCAACCTTGACCGGCTTGGCTTCGCTGGAAACGTCAATCATCTTGAGTCCCTTGGTGCTGTGCTTTTTAGCATAAACGTACCAAGCCTCGCGACTATTGATCATCCCTTCAACCCGGCCTTGCTTGATCATGTCCAGTCCGCTGGCAAAGTCGCTGTCGTCAACCGTAATTCCGCCATATTTTTTAACCAGCGTAGCGTTGTTGGTTCCCACACCCACGGCAAACTTGTGGCCTTTGATGGACTTAAGCGTCTTAAGCGAGCTGTTTTCTTTAACGATCATGACAAAGTGCGATGAAATGTAGGGATCAGAGAAAAGGTACTTCTTTTCGCGTTCAGGCGTTTGCGCAATGTTGTTCATGACCACGTCAAACTTCTTAGCGCCTAATCCGGCAATCAAAGAGTCCCACTTGGTTGGCACGAACTTGGCCTTTAAGCCCATTTTTTTCGCAACGGCCTTGCCCAGCTCAACTTCAAAACCCTGCAGCTTGCCGTCCTTACGATATGAAAACGGCGCGTAGGTACCTTCCAGACCGATCGTCAGCGTATCAGGCGTTTTCAGCTCGGACTTGACCGAGTCAGCATGGCCGATCGTCGTGCCAATCACGGTTCCCAATGCCAGTGCAGCAGTCATTAAGGCAATCTTCTTAAAAATCTTCATGTTGTTTTCCCCTTATTCTTTTCTTTTAGATTTCCAGTTCTTCCATTGTCATGGCCGCAATAAAGTGGCGAATCCGCTCATCAGGATTATCCGGCGCAAAAAAAGCTGCCGGATCGCCATCATATTTGATCGTGCCATCCTCGACAAAAACGATCTTATCGGCAACGCGTCTGGCAAAGACCATATTGTGCGTTACGATGATCAACGATTGATTTTCCTGAGCCAGCTTAAGCAGCACGCGCAAAACCTCTAATTCCAGTTCCGGGTCAAGTGCTGAAGTCGGCTCATCCAATAAAACGTATTCCGGCTTCATGGCCAATGCGCGGGCAATTGCCACTCGCTGCGCCTGCCCACCAGAAAGCTGCGCGGGATAGGCATCGGCAAAATCACGCAGGCCGACCTTGCTCAATATTTCCAGCGCTTCCTGATTGGCAGCTTCTTTAGACTGCTTAAGCACGCGGATGGGACCTTCCGTAACGTTTTGCAGAACCGTCAGATGCGGAAACAGGTTGTAGTCTTGAAAAACCATGCCCGTTTTCTGCCGCAGCAGCAGTTTTTGCTTGCGGGTGACGCTCTTTGTAAAGTTCAAATGCAGCTCATCGAAATCATAGGTGCCGCGATCAGGCTACTCCAACAGATTCAGCGAGCGCAGGATCGTTGACTTGCCCGATCCAGAAGGGCCGACCAAAACCGTTGTCTGCCCCGCTGGAAACTCTAAGCTGACATCTTTTAAAACGTGCTTTTCGCCAAACCATTTGTTAATCTTAGCGAGTTTCATTAAAACCTCCTATTGAACAGGCGCGGTCTTGGCCAGGGATTTTTCCATCCAGGCCTGCAGACGCGATAAAACGGTCGTAAACAGGGCATAGATCAAAGCCACGATAATGTACATCAAAAGCGGCTCGTAGTTTTCAGCCGTGATCTGCTGTGCCACCGAAAACATTTCGGCAATCGTAATTGAAGCTGCCAGCGAGGTATCCTTGACCAGACTGATAAATGAGTTGGCCAGCGGCGGCAGCGCGACTCGCAATGCCTGGGGCAAAATGATGCGCCAAAGCACCTGCAGTCTGGTCATGCCAATTGCTTCGGCCGCCTCCCATTGGCCTTTGGGAACGGAAGCAATCGCCGCCCGAATCGTTTCTGAGGCGTAGGCACCAGTATTAAGTGAGAACGTAATCACCCCAGCGGTAAACGGCTTGAGCTGCACGCCGTCAGGAAAGACTCCTGGTATAACCAAATGCGGCAGACCGAAAAAGACAATGAACAGCTGGACCAATAATGGCGTTGAACGAAACAGCCAGACATAAAAGACTGCGATTCCCTTTAAGATCTTAAACGCGCCATTTTGTCTGGATAAACGAATCAATGCTACGAAAAGCGCGATCAGCAGTCCCCAGAAAAAAGATACCAGGGCTAACGGAATCGTGTATTTAAAGCCGGCCGCCAACAGTTCTGGCAGCGAGCTTTGAATCGTATGCCACATCATATCCCTCCTATGTTAAATGTTTCAAATGCAATAAAAAAGGCGCAGTCGGGATTGACCAGGCTGCGCTTGATGCTGATCCGGCCGTTTTCAGCCAATCAGCTGAGCAACGGCAATAAGCGGACAGCCTAAGCGCGGTCCGCTGCAACATGAATGGTTGGTTAATGAATTGAAGTTTGCCATTGCTGATTTCTCCTTTGAAAAAGTTAGTAACTGTATGATAACTTACAAAAAATAAGCTGTCAACAAAAAATTCCTAAAGCTCATCTAAAACTTTAGGAATCAATGTTTTATTACCAGGTAAAACTAGTCAGGCATGTTGCAAAGCTGAAGAAGATCCCAGGGAAGTTGGCCCCAAAAACCGGCCAGTCCCGATCTTCTTTAAAGTACGCATAAATACTCCACAGCGTACAGTTGATACCGGCGACAAATGGCTGTACCGGTGAGCCATACTGGCCGTGCAGATTATTAATGATCTGAGCAATGTAGGAAATGTACATGAGAATTGCGATTACGCTGGCAAAGCGCCCCAGCCAGCTGATGAATTTTTCGCTGGTAATGGAATGTGCTGAATGTGAATGTGGATTAGTCATGAATAAGTTCCTTCTTTCCGATTGATATTGGCTTAAATCAGTCAAAATCTGGCAAAATTCCAAACTCAATCGTAAACGTTTACAACTTGTTAACGGTCTCATCTTAACACCATTGAGCTTAATATCAACCGGTTGTCAGATGGCTGCGTCCAGACTAATTTATTGATAAACGTTTATCTTCGCGACTGATTGAATACTTCATTAATCTGCACCGCTGACTTATATTTTTTCAAAAAAATAAAACTGGGACCGGCTTTAGCCAATCCCAGCTCCATTAACAATTAATCAAAGCTATGCAGTGCTTCCATAATCAGCTCAATAAAACGCTGCCGATTGATTCCCAGCATGACCTCGGTGTTCTGCGGCTTGCCGGTCAGCTCATAGTAGTCGCAGACCGTTTCGCCACGCGTCAGCTCACCGGTCGTTTCAACATCGACGTTCATTTTTTCGGTTTGGAACATCTCTGGTTCAATCAGCCAGGCAATCGTGCAAGGATCGTGCAGCGGTGCTCCTTGAAAGCCCCACTTTGGATTTTCATGATAACGCTCAAAAAAGCTTAGCAGACCATAAAATGCCTGGCCAACTGGATTTTTAATCTGCCGCAGCGCCTCAATTTCTGGTTTCAAAATCTGCGCCTGATGCGTAACGTTTAATGGTGCCATCACCAATGGAATCCCGAAATTCATGACGATCTTAGCCGCCTCGGGATCAACGAAGATGTTGAATTCCACGCTGGGCTGCCAGTTGCCAAGTCCCATGGCACCACCCATGTAGACGATCTGATCAATTTTTGCCTTGGCCAGTTCAGGGTAGACCCGCAAAAACAGCGCCGCGTTGGTCATTGGTCCAGTGACTACCAGCGTTACCGGCGTTGCGCTCTCTTTAAGCGTTTTGGCAATCAGCTCGATCGCGGTCAGCTCAACCGGCTGAAAATCCGGTTCCGGTAGTGGATAACCGTCCAGACCGCTTTCACCATGCACTTCACCGGCTGTTTCTAATGGCTTGACCAAAGGCGTTCGGTTCCCGCCAGCAACTGGAATATCCTCTCTGCCCAACAGCTTAAGCATCCGCATGGCGTTGTTGAGTGTCTTGTCTGGCGTTTGATTGCCAGCTGAAGTCGTAACGGCCAGCAGCTCTATTTTAGGCGAGGCCACCGCCAGCGTCATTGCCAAAGCATCGTCATGACCAGGATCACAATCGAGGATAATTTTTTTCGTCATAAATTTTCCTGCCTTTCCATTCGATAAAGCGTTTTCATTCGTAAAACTAGTATAACATTTTACCTAGCGACTTCAAATCCCCAAATTTAATTTTTAAAATTTGCTTTGAAAAGCGCAGAAACCTTGATCTATCAATGATTTTTCGCAATTCAGATTCCCATCAAAATATAATAATTTTTTCGTGGTAAAAGGCTTGATTTTTAGATCTATTCAGCTAAAATACTATCTCGTGAGCAATCGAAAAAAGCATCTTCGCTTTAATAAATTTTAGGAGGCATGAAACGTGACTTTGCGCAGCTTTTTCAAATATCACCACAATCAAAAAATGATCGAACTTCTGGCAGTTGAACTGTCGGAAGTAATCGAGCGGCGGCATTTGGATTCCGTACAAAGCGCGATCGTCTACGTTCAAGATCATGCTTTCTTCCCTAATGACCGCGATTACCAAATCAAGCTGCATATTGACGACTGCATGGCAATGGACATTCTGCCGCTGGTTGAAAAAGAAACGACCACGGTTTGCCAAAGTCTGGCCAAGGCGCGCTGATCAAAAACCCGTTACTAAGCAAAATGCTTGGCAACGGGTTTTATTTGTTGATATTCATATGACTGGCAGCTGTTTTAAGATCAGCTAAGTCGTTTTTGCCATCACTTGGCAGAGATTTTTGTCTGTTTTTAATCTGAACGTCTTGCTGCACTTAATTAACAATTCGCTGGTTAGACGTTCTGGCGTAGCTCAAGTTCAGTCAAACCGAAGTTAAAGTTTAGATTATGATTTGACGATTCTTGACTGGCAAGGTATGCGGGTTGGCAGTGAAGTAATCGATAAAGTCCATTGTTTCCTGCTTAACCTGGGCACGCGTCATAATGTCCAATACCTTAACGCCACCGATCATGTTAAAGTGCTTATTGATATAGGAATAGGTTTCTTTGACGTTTTTTACCCTGTCGCGTCGGGCGTAGATGCCTTCCACGATTCCCAGCGCGATATCTTGGTTGTTCGTCAGCTTGCTAGCAAAGAAACTAATTGCCTTACCAGACAGATCCAGCTCGCAAAAGAAACGAATCAGCCAGTAAGGATCCGTATCCGCATTCTGCTCATCATACAGGCGCTTACCTACCCACCAGTACTTTGACAGCCGTTGCGTTAACTGAGCGCGAATGGTGCTGCCATAAAAGAAAAGATAGTTTTTGATATGCTGATCGAAATTTTGATGGTTGGCTACCTGTTTGAGACTGGCCAATAAATAATCAAGGTATACCGTGTTAAGCATTGTAAACCACATTTCTTCCTGGGTGGCCTGCACCGGCGTCAGCCAATTCAGCGCACTGTAGACAGCAATCGTGTTATGGACCTCGTCGCCTGGTTTCAGCAGCTGATATTCAAACTCATGATTGATCTCGTATATCTCATCATTTTCAAAAAGTTTTTGGATGGCTGCTCGATCCAGATTGCGATAAAGATCCAGGTATTTTT
Source organism: Limosilactobacillus mucosae (assembly GCF_013423865.1). Lineage (NCBI taxonomy): Bacteria > Bacillati > Bacillota > Bacilli > Lactobacillales > Lactobacillaceae > Limosilactobacillus > Limosilactobacillus mucosae. Next base: position 1,051,275 of record NZ_CP058954.1, read on the forward strand.
CATCAAAATCACGTTTAAAAACTTCCAAAAATTCATTCGTACACGTCCGCAGCTTAGTCTTCATCCGTCGTCAACCTTTCTATTTCGTCAAACGCACGATCCAACGGCATTTCCAGTAGAATCTGCGCTACTTTCAGCGATAGGCTGGGATCTTTGTACAGATCCTCAACTTCAAAATCATTAGCCTGCATCTTCTTTTCAATCACCTGATACCAACGTTTGTCCGACAATTCTTCAGCTCCCGGCTGGGCCATAAAATTCAGCAACTGCAGTAAGGCTGGCATGATCACGATACTTAAGGAAGTATTGGGAAGGTCTTGATCCCGAACATATTGCTGATAGATTTTTTCTGGCAGATAGATATAAACGACATCCCCATCATTATTGACTTTCATTTCTTTGTCCTTATGCGAGGTTACCTTAATAATCGAAGAAATGTTTTGAAAACTGTCAATATCTGATACGTCCAGGTTGATCGTAAATGATACCGCCAGAGGGTCACCCGGCTCCAAATCAGGAAAGACATAACCCGGCCCGTACAGATCAGGATTTACGGTGGCATTGCGTAAGCCGATGATCGTATCTTTAGCTAATAAAAAACCAGTAATTTCTACTTTTTGACGCAAGTAACGCGGATCAATCTCGAATGAAATCTTTGTTTTGCCTGGTTCAACAGGAATCAGCCGTCGAAAAGCTGCCCGTGAATTTTCAATATGCAGATAAAAACCAGCCTTATCCAGTTCAATCTGTTCGTTCAGCACTTGATCATGCAGCTCAAAGTCAGCATACAAGACCGCATTTTTAAATGGCGTCGCATCCTCAAGGCGGTAATGCACAACAAAGCTTGAATCTGCCTGGTAATCTGGGTCGTTAATCGACAGAACTGGGTAAGGATAGATGCTATTCACAATGCGCATAGACTTCCACCTCCAGTTTCAAGCGCGAGTTCCGATTCAAAATCATTTCAATCCGATGCCACTGTCCTTTTGCCAGCTGGTCAAGATAAACACTGTTAAAGCTGGTTCCCAGTGGCGTGCCATCCAAGGAAGCGGCTTTTACATGTACAATGTCTTTATTGCCTGAGTCGCCCACTACATTGATTCCGATTCGTACCTGGTCAAGCGGCTGGCCGGGATTGATCAGCAGATTATAGCGGCCTTGATGATAGTCGGCTTCAATACAACGATAGGTAACATTACCGATCAGCTGCCGTTTTACATTGATCTTAGTGTACTGATCACTGCCTTTATCGGGAGCATGACTGCCGGGCTGATCACCAAACGAGGCATCGTTTGAACCACCAATGCCGCCGCTTTCACCATCATCATATCCCGATCTGCTGGTTTCACCATCCTGAACGCCAGTCGCGCCAAATTCATCCAGATCATCGCTAAACTCAGTCTCACTAGCGCGTACTGGACTTTGATCGCTGGTCTGTGGCTGAGCCTCTAGCTTAACTTTAGGACGATTGCTGCCCTTTTGTTTCAGCTGAGCCTTGGCACCTTTAAAAGCATTTAGATCATCCGGTAAAAAGCTGCTCACGCCAAACGCATCAACCTGTTCTTCAATCTTTTGCTCGTATTGGTTTTTAATCGTGGTACTGATAAAACGACGAATGCTTCTTAAAAACTCACCCATTTTCTTTGGATTAGCGGCTCGCTTTTCAGACCATTTGTCGTGATTGGGATTTTCCAGTTCCTTTAACAGCTGATTGATTTTTTCACCATTGGCCCAAAAAATACCCGAAAATTGAAGCGTGGAACTGATTCGATTCTGTTCGTAGATTTTCATCCCGACTTCACGTGTCATCAGTACTCGGCGATTATTAGCCTGTGAGCAGTTCGAAGTCAGCAGTATTGCATCGCCATCCGGTACCCCATAGTGTGTCAATCCTTGAAGTGAAAACTCACAGTGGTCGGGATCTTCCAAAACGTTGAGATAACAAAAGGCGTCTCGATACTTCTTAGCCAGCCGCTTATCTTTTTGCAGGTCATCTAAAATCATCTTGGCAGCCGGATAATCAATCGTTTCACCATCTACTTCAACCACCAGTCGATTCTTATAAAGCGAGAATAGGAAGTTGTCAACGATTGAATGCTTGATCTGCGTCTGCCAATCACTCAACAGACTATGGTTAAAGCCCAGAACATAAATATCTGTACCCGTTTCTTGACGAGGATGTTTTTTATCAAACGGTAGATCGGTATCAAAAGGCTGTTTGCCACACGCACCAAAATAACCGGTACCTTGAGTAATATTCTGTTTGGCCTCTCGTAGCTTATAGGAAACGAATTTCATCACGCAGATTGAACGATGCCCGTCAGCTGCCAGCGAGTTATAGCCAACCATTCGCAGATCACTGACGGCAAACGGCGCTCCTTTGCCGATTCCAAATGAGCCGGCTGAAGAATCGTCTTTTTTGATTGACGACCCCGCCTGTTCAATCAGCGACTGCCAGTTTTTACTCAGAAGCCCCGTCGTTTGATAGTCACTGATTTTTAATACCGGAATCGTTGGCTGGCTCAGCGTTTCTGCCATCCGTTTAAGCATCTGCTGCGTCTTTTTCTCATGAGACCATTCTTTTTGCGCTGCTGGCAGGATATCGTCGCGCAATTGATTGACGTTTGGCAGCTGTTCAGTAGGCAGATCAAAATATTGAAATGCGACTTTTACTGGCTCTCGGCTGGCTGCTGCATCAAGCGAATTTTGACATATCTCGCGAGCCAGTGAATCCAATGGCTGGTCGCGAAACATTTCTAAGGACGCGTTGGATCCTGATGCCATCTGCAGATCTTGACCATATGGGAAGTACCATTGATCAGGATTCATTTTTGGTTGATTATGACTAGAAAATAATCCCATATTCATTCCCCCAATTCTTTTATTGTAACTGATTTAGCCAAACTGTTTTCGAATTGCCATTAATGCTATAATCAAGGCGTCAACAAGCTTTACTATTAAATTTTCTTGTTGACTGATTCCAACGGCAACGATTAAACCAGTTGCTGCAAGAATCATTTTTTCGAGGCGTCTCAGCGATGAGATGCCTTTTTATTTGAATTGATAATAGTAGTCGTCAAGTACATATATCTTAACCGGCTTAATATGCAGCTGATATTTTTCAACTAATTCTGCCAACTGCTGACCATCGATCAAAGTAACCGTATTGCTGCCTTGATAAGCCTTGAACTCGGCCTGAGCGGTAAAATGACTGGTTGTGATAAAGATGCCATAATCCGCGTTAAAACTTGCCATTACGCCTTTAAACTTGTCAATTTCTGGTTCCGAAACCGGCTGCTTGCCATAGCGTTTGCATTGAATGGCGACCCGGCTGGTGCGAAAATCATCCGCCATAAAATAACCGAACCCATCAATGCCATGATCGCCTGTCAGTTTAATGCCGCGCTCTTTATCCAATCGGACGCCCATCTTGGAAATCAGCAGCCGCGAAAAACTTTCAAACTTGGCTGGACTAAACTGCATCAAACACTTAAGCAAATCCGCTTTCCAATCCGCGTTTTGCAGATCCTGTGCCTCAGAAGCTCGCGTGAGTGTCGTCTGTTTAGGCTGCTGATGAGAATGCCGCTTTGAGTCATGCTTAGTTTCATAGTCAGCCAGATTTTGCCGTCTTCCCAGATCCGTTGTGACGATATCCTCGCCGACTCGGGGCTGCTCAATATAGCCAAACTCATACAGATCTTGAATCGCAGCGGTAAAATCCTCCATAAATGGCGTATGGTGGTTCTCATCCTTGCTTGCATAAACATCCTCATAGCGCAGCCCGTCATACTGATTTTCAGCAATCGTTTTACGAATCATTTCGCGACTGGCTGAACCACCCAGATCCTGCAGTGCCATTAAGATTGCTTTATCTACAAATCTTTTCTGATACTTCAAACCGATCCGACCTTTTACTAAAAATAAATATACATATACCAATTTTAACTGAATTCAGCCAGGCTTAACATAGCTGACAACAAATATCTTGGATAAAATCTATTCAAATTGACGTTCAAACGCTAGCTTGCCTTTCAATACAGCTGTTTCAAACTTAATTGATCGTTTTTCCATCTGATTTAGACCATTATTCGCCAAAAACTGCTATCATGAAAATAAGATCATCTATACGGAGGCAGATCATGACGGAAAACTATATTCGCGACTACATGCGCCTGGCCTATCAAGAAGCCGTCAACGTGCAGCGGCTGTTCGTTGATGCCATGAAGTCAACCGGCGTCAAGGAACGGCTCTGGGCTCATCTGGATGCTTTTCAGCGCAACGTCAATACAATGAATGAATTTATGTACCATACCAGTGAGGTTGAAAATGCCGCACAATACGTCAAATTTTTGGAGCAAGCTAAAAATTTTCGTCAATTAGTCGATGAGAAATTGAAAAAACATGCCTATACCAGAACCGATCGTGATAATATCTATGATGCGGTGATGGCTTTAGACAGTGCCATGCCGCTGATACTTTAAATTCATGTCTCAATCAGCTTAATCGCCGTTGTTCCCCAAAAGCAGCGACGGTTTTTTGTTTGGAAAAAATAAAAAGCCCCACCATTGACAGCGAGACCTGCAGTTTAGAGAGAACCTGAATGGATTGTGAGACCGCTAAAAGCTTTCTCAACATTAATCAGTCTAACTAGGCTTTGTAAAGATTCATTCAGTTTTTGAGTATTGTTTTTGTAAAGTCTTTTAAATTGCTTTTAGACAGATCATTATCAGCTGAGCCCCGCACTAACAGCGTAAATCAAAAATTGACTTTTAAGGCGATCTTCTTTAAGATTTACGCAAACAACGGCTGTACTTGGCCGCTGATATTTGATTCTAACCACCTTAACCAAGAAAAGAGTGAGAGAGAGAATGAAAGTTGCCGTACCAAGCATTATGTCGCAGGCTGGCAAGGATTATCTGACCAGCCGCGGTTTTGAACTGATCGAGACCAAAAGTCAAAGCGCCGCTGCCCTGGTTAAGGAAGCCACGGACGCAGATGGCATTATTCTGATGACGGAACCATTTCCCAACACCTTAGCCGATCAGCTGCCGAAATTAAAAGTCATTGCTCGCCATGGCGTTGGCTATGACAATATTGATCCTGAGTTCTGGGCTAAACGAGGCGTTTGGGTAACCATCGCTAAAAATGCCAATGCCTCAACGGTTGCGGAATCAACTCTGGCAGCCATGATGGCAATCTCCAAAAATCTGGTCCCCACCACTGAGCACCTGCGCCAGGGTGACTGGGGATGGACATTTGCTCATCAAGGGTTTGATCTGGCCGGTAAAACGCTGGGAATTGTCGGCTATGGTCGCATCGGCCGCATGATTGCCAAAAAAGCCAGTGCCTTTGACATGAAGATTATTGCCTACACGCCATCCAATCGTTCAGACGGAAATGCCGAAATGGTTGATCGCGACACGGTCTTTAAGGAGGCTGACATCATTTCGCTTAACATGCGGGTCACGCCAGAAACTACCAGAAGCGTCGGCCAGCGCGAGTTCGACATGATGAAAGATTCGGCCGTCCTGCTTAACTTTGGCCGGGCTGCTCTGGTTGATCAAGCAGCAATGCAGACAGCGCTTAAAACCGGTTCGATTGCCGCTGCTGCCGTTGACGTCTTTGATCAAGAACCGCTGCCCAAAGACGATCCCTGGTTCAGCACGCCCAATGTCTTGCTGACGCCGCATTGTGCCGGCAACACCAAGGAATGTATGGATCGCATGGCCGTTGATGCCGCCAGTGAGGTCGTTCGCGTTTTGAATGGCGAAAAACCGCTATGGAGCGTCAATCAGCCAGAGCATTGACTAAATAATTGACGGTCAAAAATCAGCAAGCTGCTTATTATCCATAACTAAAAGAAACGCGCTATCGGCTCAACAGTCCGGTAGCGCGTTTTATTTAGTGCGATTTTTTAAACCGAGCAGCGACTGGATCTTCAGCGGCTTGGGCAGCAGCAACGTTGGCGGCTTTAAAGTAGACCCGATTGGCATTATTGTACATAACGTCAGCCAACTCGTCAGCAGTGAACAGATCGGTATTCTCCAGCCAAGTAGCCAGTTGATGATAGGTATTAAACGTTGCCGACCATGGTGAGTCAGTCCCCCAGATCAAACGCTGTGCTCCAACGATCTGCTTGGCCAGTGCGACCGTTTTTTGACAACGCGGATAAGGAAAGTCAGCCGGCTTTTCTCCATCGATATCTTGGATTGCTGAAACGTCCAAATAGATATTTTTCAGCGGCGCAAACTGCTGCAAGACGTTTGCCAAGCGTTCCAGATGATCAGCGTTGGGAAATGACAGATGACAAACGACAAAATCCATTTTGGGGTAGCGCTTGGCCAGATTAACGATGGCTTCGGGCTGATAGCTGGTCTGAGTATCGTCACCATAATCAACGGTTACAACAAAACCCGGATAGTCAGCCAGATAATGCATAATCTGCCCAACCCGGACGTCACTATCTAAGCGGAAAGGCGTGTGAAAGCCATGCAAACCGCCGCCTTGACTGATCTCAAACTTGATGGCCCGAAAGCCCAGTTCTTCAACGTGCCGCTTAACGATTGCCATCGCCCGCTCAGCGAATGGATCCACGGCAAACGCGCCGATAAAGCGATCCGGATAGCGTTTGATGACTTGATAAGTGTAATAGTTTTGATAGCCGTTCAGTGTCCCTTGCAGTATAACGGCCTTTTCGATATCTTCTGCTTCCATAATGGGGAGATATTTTTCCACGCGAAAATCATCGTCGCCCCATCCCTCAGGCAACAGATGAATGATTTCACCATCGTCCCAGATCGCATAGCCATTGCCCAATGGACTCAAGCGCCCTTGTCCTTTAGAGCCGGCCATTGCTCGAATCAAATGAATGTGTCCTTCAATTTTTTTCAAAGCAATCCTCTCCTGTTCAGAATGTCTAACGTCGCCTAAACAATTGCAGCCGTGATAATCATGGTTCGCTGCTAACAATATTAAAACGCACTGACCAACGAATCTAAAATTCAAGATTACTGCCATCAGTAAGGTAATTATCTTAAAAAGCCCCGCCGCCTGAGCCACCGCCAAAGCCACCGGAACTGCCGGCTGAAAAGCCACCCGAGCCGCCGGTTGCTGAAGATGAGTTGCCGGTATCCAAGGCTTTTTCAAAAGTGCTTTCAAATGCGCCTGTCCAAGGATCACTGGCAAAAATCCATGGGTACGTAATTAAAAGCGTATCATTGAGCTCTGCTTCATCAAATGAAAGTTTTAATTCACGAATAACTTTTTTGGCCAGCCCAAACGCCGTCGCATATGGCAGAATCTGTTCCCATAAAACAATGTCGCCAACTTCTTTGAGCTTGAAGTCGCCAATATCTTTGAGCATGAGAATAAAGCAGTCTAAATCATATTTCATTTTTTGACCCTTTGGCGTATATGGCAGGAGCTGGCGGTAATATATAATTCCCCAGCCAAAGCCGCCTGCAAATATCAGCCCCACGATCATTTTGAAAATCCAGCCAGCGACGATAAAAATCATCCCAAAAATCAGCAAAAGCTCGGCGATCAGCCAAAAGATGCCAATCTGCTTGAACAGGTCCGCGTCGGCATCATAGTAGCCGGTTTTTCTGGCACTTTCCAGACTGGCTTGCGACCATTGATCAAAGGCTTTCGCGACCTTTTTAGCGTGCTTGCGCTGCCTGCTCCATTTTTTCAGCTGCTGGATCGTAAAGCTTTGGCCGTCCCCGCAATCGCTAAACATAATCTTAAGCAGCTGATTTTCGGCAATCACGGCCGTTTTTTTGACGGTAAACCGATAGTCGTCGTTTTCAGTCTTGCTGATTGCAATCTTATATTCACCTGCCAGCTGCATTAGATAGCCGCTGAGTACGCGCGCGTCAGGCTGTTGATTTTTATCGATCACGTAGGCCTGTTCAACTGGATATGGCGGAATCTCAAAAGAATGAACCAGTGGCGGCTGCTTGGATCGCTGGGGATGTTTTTTAATCAACCACCAGCCATAAGCTAAGATACTGATGCCGCATATTGTACTGTAGCCGATTTTGAAAAGCTGTCGCCGTCTTTTTTCCTGGGCGCGCTTGGCATTAGCCGCTTTTGCCAGCTGCTGCTCCTGCTTTAGCTTAGCAGCCAGGACCTTTTTGGCGACTCGGTTATCATTTTGCGGTACGACGGCATTGGCAAACAGCAGGTGGCTTTCAACAAACTGATTGGCCGGCACGCGGTCGACCGTCATCTTAACCTGACCCTGCCGCTTCTTGACTGACGTTTTGCCGTTTAGCGGACCGTGCGTAAAGGCTTTAAGCGAGCCAACGTTTTTAGCCGGCAGCTGAATGGTAATTGAAACGTCATGCAGCGCTTCATCCCAGCCCGTCCCAATGATCTTCCAATTCAGCTCTGCCGTATCCTGGTAACTGGTAATCACGCCATGCAGCCGGTAGTGATAGATAAAGGTTGCTTCTGCATCGCTGATTTGATGATAGACCTTGAGCTTAAGCCAGTCTGCGCTCTGCGTGGCCTTAACGGTATTATTCTGACCGGATTGGCTGAGCGCCAGGTTAGTCAGCTTACCATTCTGCTCCACGGCTGCCGAGATCTGATCAGCCTTGCCGATGCCTTGCAGGTCTTGATTATAATAAACGCCATGAAAATCACCGTCAAAATCATAGGTAATCTTTTGCGTCAGATCCGCGTCGCCGTTTTTTAACACGTCGACGTTCACTTGGTAATGCTTAATGGTAAAGTCGCCATCCGCATGACCCACGACTGGCGCCAGCAAGATCAGCAGCAAAGTCAAAAGACCTAGCAGCCAGGCATTCTGCTTTTTCATTTGCCTGCCCCCCATCTCTTAATATTTCCTTTAATTTTACCAAATCCGCGCTTTTAAAAATAGCCTACTAAATGAAAGCCGCCATCAACTGTCCCCACTATCGAGCATCAGATAGGAATAAATATTTTGATACAATTCCCTATAACTGTCTATTTATTCAGATTTTTTGAAACCGCTTGCGAAAAAACGCGCTAAAATAAAGGCAAAATCAGATGAAAGCGATCTTTATCAGTAAGGAGGCTTTGATAATGAGCAGGCAAAAAAATCATGCTGACGCCGCCTCCGATCAAGTCGCGGCGCAAAAAGCTCGGCAAAAACGCGTTGATTATGCAGCAACGCATTCGCCAGCCGAGCTTTTCAAACATTTCAACACCAGTCAACAAGGCCTAAATGATTCGCAGGTAGCGCAAAGCCGCAAGCAGTTTGGAGCCAACCACGTGCAGCAGCAGCACCAGCCGTCAATTGGCAAGCGTCTGATCAGCGCTTTTGTTAATCCATTCACGGCAATTCTATTGATTTTGGCAATCGTGTCCACGTTTACCGATATGATTTTTCCTTACTTTTCCTTGTTTGGCAGCCGGCCAGAAAACTTCACCTGTGCCACGGTCGTCATTATCGTTACGATGATCATGCTTTCCGGCTTGCTGCGCTTTGTTCAGGAATACCGCAGCGGCAACGCAACGGCCAAGCTGCTGGCAATGATCAAGACAACCTGTACCGTCACGCGCAATGGTCAGGAAAAAGACGTTGATCTCAATGACGTCGTGGTCGGCGACATCGTTCATCTTTCAGCCGGCAACATGATTCCCGCCGATCTGAGAATTCTGGAAAACACCGACTTGTTCGTCAATCGTTCCGAGCTGACTGGGGAAAGCCGTCCCGTTGAAAAAAGCGCGGCTGACGAGACGCCCAAAGATCAGATTACTGATTACGAAAACATCGCGCTGATGGGCAGCAACGTCATCTCAGGCAGCGGGCTGGGACTGGTCATTGAAGTCGGCTCAGACACAATGTTTGGCTCAATGGCAGGGGCCGTCGCCAAAGAAAAGGTCACTACCAACTTTACCAAGGGCGTCAATTCCGTCAGCTGGGTTTTGATCCGCTTCATGATGGTCATGGTGCCATTGGTATTCTTGATCAATGGTCTGACTAAGCACGACTGGCTCGAGGCTTTCTTGTTTGGGATCTCAACGGCGGTTGGGCTGACGCCAGAAATGCTACCGATGATCGTTACCACTTGTCTGGCCAAGGGTGCCATCGCGATGAGCCGCAAAAAAACGATCGTCAAAAATCTTAATTCGATTCAAGACTTCGGGGCCGCTGATATTCTTTGTACTGATAAGACCGGCACGCTGACTCAGGACAAGATCGTCTTGGACTGTTATTGGAATATTGATGGCCAAGCCGATGATCGTGTTTTAAGACATGCCTTTTTAAACAGCTATTTTCAAACTGGTTATAAAAACGTAATGGATAAGGCCATCATTGCCAAAGCCGAGGACACCGAGTCGCATCCCGAACTACAGGATCTGGAAAACGACTACGTTAAGATCGACGAAATTCCATTTGACTTTAAGCGGCGGCGACTCAGCATCGTCGTCAAGGATCCAAACGGCAAGCGGCAGATGGTAACCAAGGGCGCGGTTGAAGAAATGCTTAGCGTCTGCAGTTATGCCGAAACCAAAACCGGTATCCAGCCGCTCAATGACGCCCTGCAAAAACAAGTTAAGGCCACGGTTGATCGTTTAAACGGCAAAGGCTTTCGGGTTCTGATTCTGGCACAGAAAACCGATCCGGCGCCAATTGACGTTTTAAGCGCCAAAGATGAAAAAGACATGGTTTTAATGGGCTACCTGGCGTTTTTGGATCCGCCAAAAGAATCAACGGGTCGCGCGCTAAAAGCCTTATTGGAGCATGGCGTCACCACCAAGATTCTGACTGGCGACAACGACAAGGTTACGGCCACCGTCTGTCAGGAAGTTGGGATGTCGGTCGCCCACCTGCTTTTGGGTGAAGAGATAGTCAAGATGTCAGATCAAGAACTAGCCGCGCAAGTCGAACAAACGCAGGTCTTTGCCAAACTGACTCCCGATCAGAAGGCCCGTATCGTCGCTGCCTTGCGCGCTAAAGGCCATACCGTTGCCTACATGGGTGACGGCATTAATGACGCGGAAGCCATGAAAGCAGCCGATATCGGCATCTCCGTCGATAATGCCGTTGACGTGGCTAAAGAATCGGCCGACATTATCCTGCTGCAAAAAGACCTGATGATTCTGGAGCGTGGCATCGTGGAAGGGCGGAAGACGTATGCCAACATGATCAAGTACATCAAGATGACGGCTTCTTCCAATTTTGGGAACATTTTTTCTGTTTTGATTGCTGCCGCGCTGCTGCCATTCTTACCGATGAAGAGTATTCATCTGCTGCTGCTCAATCTGATCTATGACTGCTGCTGTACCGCCATTCCTTGGGACAACGTCGATGCTGACTATCTCAAAATTCCGCGTGAATGGGATGCTTCTTCAATTGGCAGCTTTATGATCTGGATGGGACCGACCAGCTCCGTCTTTGATTTGACAACCTACCTGTTTATGTATTTTATCTTCTGTCCATTATTCGTTTCCCATGGCATTCTTTATACTGATCTGCCGGCGCATTTCTCCGGTGCCGTATTGGCGGCCATACAGCTTAAATACGTCGGCATGTTTCAGGCAGGCTGGTTTGTCGAGTCAATGTGGAGTCAGACGATGGTAATTCATATGATCAGAACTCCTAAGATCCCCTTTATTCAAAGCCGTGCCTCTGCTGAACTGATTCTGCTCTCAACGATTGGCATTGCCCTGGCAACCTTGATTCCGTTCACTGCGGTTGGCCGGGCAATCGGCTTTGTCGCCTTGCCAGACAGCTATTTCTGGTACTTGATCCCCTGTGTAATCTGCTACATGCTTTTAGCCACCAGCATCAAGAAAGCTTATATTCGTCACTATGGCGAGCTGCTTTAAGGAAGGTGATCATCATGATGGCTTTATTAACTGCTTTTCATCCGGCTCATGATTTTTGGATCGGACTGCTGATCGTCTTGGCAATCATTGCGTTGATGAACCTGATCTGCTGGCTGCTGCCGCCTAAAAAACGGCCAGCAAAGCATCCAGCCCAAAGCCATTCCCAACTAAAACAGAACTAAGTAAAACCGCACTGACTGGTTGAGTCGGTGCGGTTCTTTATTTGACTTTCATTCAACGAGCGGCTTGCGCTTTTCGCTGCTTAATTGCTTCGTTAATGGCGGCCACGTTCATCTGCTGTCTTAGGCTGTGACGATCGATTCGGTTATATTCACAGTAGCGCCGCCAGTTTTGCCGTGGCACGCTCCATGACCGCCCCGTTTTGGGATCACGAATTGAGACGCGAATTCCGCAAGCCAGGCCCAATACCAATAAAACAGCTGCCAGAGCGAACTGCATGAACAGCGCAAACGCCAAGGCCAGCATCCAAAAGAGAAACTGACCAACCGGAATCAAGCGCTCAAACGGCCGATCGTATTCCATCGTAGCATCGCTTTGCAGCGGCAGCTTATTCTTATTCATGATATCCATCCCCTAAGCTTTATTTGTACTTTAATTATAGCTCAAGATCGGATATTTGTACGGATGAATATACTAAATATCGTTTTATTTGTCTGTCAACCGTCGTCGTGATCGGCATTCAGCCAAGGTTAAAGGCAGCCAGCTCTTAAACGTCTTTTTCAGCAACCGCGTACCAATTGCCCTCCGGATCGGCAAAATTAAACGTCTGCTGGCTGCCTACCAAAACAATTTCATTAACGGTCGCGCCCATCTGCAGCAGTCTGGCATGTGCCGACGCCAGATCGTCAACATAAAACATGATTGAAGGCGAGTTCAGCGCAACTTCCGGCGAGTATTTCTGAATAAAGGCGCGACTGAAAAACTGGAGACTGGCTTCAGGAAGAACCGGGACCGTAATCGTCTTTGAACCGTCGATCATCGTTTCTTCACTGATTCGTGGCGTCCCAGCTGCCTGCTCAAAAAAAGCGGCTACCTTTTCAACATCATCGACATAGATCATTAAATTCACTGACTGTAACATAAAAAAACTCCTTATCAACTATTGTTTGGCTTGCCGTTTCTTGATCTGCACCGCAACCGCCTCTGCTCGGCTCTGCTCACGCCACCGTTTCCAGTCGATGTTATTATAGCGACAGTATTGGTGCCATTTTTTGCGCGCTACGACCCATGACTGACCGGTTTTAGGATCACGGATGCCGACTTTTTGATAAAACAGCAGACCGCCCAGCAACACTGCCAGTGCCAGCCCAAATCGATAGAACAGGCATAAGATCATCACGCTGATTAAAATAATAAACTCAACGCCCGAAAATGCCCGTACGTAGACATGATCATACTCACTGGGATTTTGATCCAGATTCTGCAGTGGTTCAGCCGGCTTTTGGTTAAGATTGATTGGCAATTCGGTTGTACTTTTATTAGTAGTTTTTCGCATGATTTCCCCCAAAACTTTATCTGCATAATTAAAGATATTATATCGCAATTCTTTGACAGCGCCTACAGGTTCAATTTGTTGAGCTGCTCATCTGAAAAAGATAGAATCTAAATATGCTTAAATAATCCATATGAGGTGAAAAAAATGGCTGACATACTAACACTGCGTCAAATCAGCTTGACCATGCAGGGAAAAACGCTTTTAAAAAACATTAATCTAAGCGTACCCAAAGGAGCCTATATCACATTAGCCGGGCCTTCTGGAGCTGGCAAGAGCACGATTCTAAAAATCTGTGCGCGCCTTTTATCGCCCAGCAGTGGTGAGCTTTTATATCAAGGACAAAACGCCTTTCAGATGCCGCCCCAGGAATATCGCCGCCACGTCTCCTATTGTTTTCAGCAGCCCGTCTTGTTTGGCGAAACGGTCAGCGACAATCTTGATTTCCCATTTCAGATTCGCAATCAGGCCCCTGATCGAAACCGACAGCAGGAACTTTTAGATCAGGTCAATCTGCCTAAGGACTACCTGACCAAAAGCATCGCCAGTCTATCCGGCGGCGAAAAACAGCGCGTGGCTTTGATCCGTAATCTGATGTTTAAACCAGCGATTCTGCTGCTGGATGAGGTAACGACCGGTCTGGACGCGCAAAACAAGCAGATCGTCCATCAGCTGATTGCCAATTATCGTCAAACCGGCACTATTTTGGCCATTACCCATGATCCTGATGAACTGGCCAAGGCAGAAAAGATCATTACCGTTAAGGGAGGCCAAATCAATGAATAGCGTCCACGTCAACAACATCAGCCTGGTCTATGCCGCCGGACTGGTACTGATTGCTCTGTTTATCTCATATCGTCAAAAGCTGGGACTGAACCGCGACATGATCATCAGCGTCGTCCGGGCAATCATTCAGCTAACGATTGTCGGCTATCTTCTCAAATACATTTTCGCGCTCAATAACGTTCTGGTTACCGGGGCCATGGTACTCATCATCATCTTTAACGCGGCTCATAACGCGGCCGGCCGTGGCAGTGGCATTCCCAAGCTGTTTTGGCCATCCTTTTTGGCAATCTTGATCAGTACCGGCATTACGATGGGTGGTTTGGTTTGGTCTGGAGCCATCAAGTTCATCCCTTCGCAGATCGTGCCGATTGCCGGAATGATTGCCTCCAATTCAATGGTTGCCATTGGTCTTTGCTACCGGCAGATGAAAACTAAATTTCATGACATGCATCAAGCGGTTGAGGAACGACTTGCCCTTGGCGCGACTGCCTTTCAAGCTTGCGGCGACATTGTGAGAGCCTGCATTAAAACCGGCATGCAGCCAACGATCGACTCTGCCAAAACCTATGGCATCGTCAGTCTGCCAGGGATGATGTCAGGATTGATCTTTGCCGGCGTGGATCCGGTATACGCGATCAAATATCAGATCATGGTCGTTTTCATGCTGCTTTCGGCTACCAGTTTGGGATCGGTATGCTCATGCTACATCGCCTACCATCGCTTCTTCTCAGACGATCTGCAATTGATTGACCGTTTGGCAAAGGAAAATCAAAAATAGCCCAAAAAGTCATACTAAATTAGAAATATTATTGAGACTAAGGCTTAAAAACAGGGCATCTCGCTGCTTGGCGAGGTGCTCTATTTTATATTGCCGCAGTACTTTTATCTGCCAAACAGCTCATTATCTGCTCAAGACATGTTATTGATAGCAGATGATTTAACGCGCTGGCAATGACTAATCTCACAATTGCAGCTATTATACAAAAAATCCTGCATATTAACATATGACAAAATCATCATTACCTACTTCCGGATCAAAAGCAGTCTAGAGTAGGTAATTTCCGCCCTCCAAACTGACCAAGACTCGCTTTGCTCCACAATTGACACACCCGCATACCCACGGAGGCGTAATTGTCTGGTAGCAAGACACGCTCGCATGCCTGCGATAGGACGAAACTATCAATTTTGCTGAAACAGCTGCTTTAAATGTCACAGATCAAGCCATTAACGCCAATCACCAGCATTACTAATCGCAGTTGTCAGCAAAACTCCCAGTTGATAAATCAAGTCGTTTTGCTCGGTAATAATTGGCATTCTATCAATAGCAACTGCTGATCGATCTAGATAATGTTTTTAGTTAAGGTAAATTCATACTACTATATTAAAATACAGCGTCACCAAAATTTAAGCATAAAAAAACTGAGCAGCCGATGAATCTCCCAACTCATCATATGCTCAGCTAATATACAGTCAAATGGATCTGGTATGATTGCTGTTTGATTGAACATTTAAGCCCGATTCAGTAGCGATTTCCAGCTGAATCGTATTTTAACTCCCAATCCCTATCACAACCACTTTTCGCTTTGCCAACGCTTATCCCTAGTCTAGACGTCATGCTTTGGCGGAGTCGACCAGCTCGGAATACCGAACCAGTTGAACATCGTGTCGCTCAATCATTTCAATTGCCTGGCCACTGGTTGCCATTTCAACATCCAGCGTTCTTGGGTAAACCAAATGTGAATGCTGCAGGATAAACTGATCCAAAAAACCAGGGTGCAAAATCAGTTCAGGAATCACATGTGGACGCTTGTCAGCTGCAGAAAGTACGTGCGCCAGCGTTGCCACTGGATCATAATCCAAACTGAAATCTTCCATAAATGGCGTCAGTTTCTGGCCTTGAAACTCAACCTCATGCTCAACGTCAAAGCTTAAATATGGAATCTGATGCTCACTGGCCACGTCACGCAGCGCCCGAATAAAATTAAGGCTTAGTACCGTGTGACCTGCCAGATAGTCCGGCTCGCGCTTGGTCATTTCCACGAAACATTCGTATTGCGCCTCGACTTCTCTGACCGCGTCTTCGTAATCAACAATGTCTTTTCCCTGTTCAAAAGCATCGTGATAGACCTGCGAACGCTTAAAGCTCCCATCTTCCTGCACCAGACTCGATACCAGTTTTGGATCGCTCAACGGTTTCCCCGCACAGATTACGACGTGAAGCCCAACATCAGTGTCTGGTTCGTTTTTTAACAGCTCCCAGCCATGCTCGCTGAATGGCAGATTGACCATCAGCGAGACGTTATTAACGATGCCACGATGCGTTGCCTCATAGATTCCGTAGTTGACGGCACATGAGTATCCCAGATCGTCAGCACGAACAATTATCTTTTTCATTCAACGTTTCCTCCGTCCTTTAAACCTTTTCAACCTTTCTAAAGAGTAATAATATCATTATTGGATTACCGAAAAAACAAAAATACTCCAGCATTTCAGTTTGCTAGAGTATCTTTACGAAACGTTTTGTTTATTTATTCAAGAATTGCCTTTAAGGCCAGCGCAAAGTTGCCGATCGTCGCTGAGCCATTGTTCTTCGCCAGCGGCATCGTGATGTAGTCCGTTAGATCCCCGACTTCAACATAATTGTCCAACAGCTTGGCAAATTCATTCCGCACTTTTGCCAAAAACGGCTCACTGACTACGCCGCCGCCAAAAATGATCTTCCCTGGCCGCATCATTAAGGTCGTGTCGAGGGCAGCCTGTGCAACATAATAGGCCATAATATCCCAGACATGATCATCAAGCGGCACGTCTTGACCCTTCTTTCCCGTCCGTGCCTCAAAAGTCGGCCCGCTGACCAGCCCTTCCAGGCAGTCGCCATGAAAAGGACAGATGCCTGGAAAATCAAGATCATCTGGATGCCGCTTTACGCGAATGTGTCCCATTTCCGGGTGTCCCAGATCGCCAAGAAAATGACCATCCACAACCGCGCCGCCGCCAACACCGGTTCCAATCGTAAAGTAGACCAAAGAGCGCAGCCGCTGGTTGAACAGCGTTGACAAGACGTATTCGCCATATGCCGACCCGTTAACGTCAGTCGTCCAGGCAATCGGTACGTTAAAGGCTTTTTTCAGCGTCCCGACAAAATCAGTATCGGCCCAGCCTGGTTTAGGCGTGTTGGTAATGTAGCCGTACTTTGGTGAGTTGCGCCGAATCTCGATTGGGCCAAACGAAGCAATCGAAATCGCCTGCAGATCGTTAAATTGCTTAAAGTAGTCAATGCATTTTTGCAAGGTTTCTGCGGGTGTCGTCGTTGGAAACTTGGTACTGTCCATGATGCGATAGTCTTCGTTCCCCACTGCACATACAAACTTTGTCCCACCGGCCTCAATGCTTCCTAACAACATAAATGTCACCTCTGAATCCTTATTTGAGCGTCGTTTTAAAACGCTTTCACTTCTCTACGGCTATAATGTTAGCGCTTACCAACGTGAGTGTCAACCGGTTGTCAGTAATTATTTCATCGGTCGACAGCAAATATTCGCTCCCGAATGGCTTTTATTCACGAAAACGTGTAACATGAAGATTAAGCAATTTTACGAATAATGGAGGAATGCCTAATATGGAAGCCAATCATCGGCCTAAATTAGAAGACGTAGCTGCCGCGGCCGGCGTTTCCAAGACCACTGTCTCGCGTGTCTTGAACCATCGCGGCTACCTAAGCGAAAAAACCATTGCCAAGGTTCAAAAAGCAATGCAGGAACTTGATTATCGCCCCAACATCATCGCTCGGCAGCTGTATAAGCAGCGGACGGATCTGGTCGGCATGATCTTTCCTACCGTTGACAATCCGTTTTTCAGTCAGCTGGAAGCCGAGATGGAACGTCAGCTTTATCGCAATGGTTATAAGGTTTTGATCGGCAACAGTCAAAACGATCCTGCCAAAGAAGAAAACTATCTCCAGCAGCTGTTGACGCACCAAGTCGATGGTTTGATCGTCGGAACTCAAAATCGTGGTCTGATCGGCTATCAGCATGCCAATCTGCCAGTCGTGGCCATTGATCAGGTTGTCGGTAAAAATATTCCGGTGGTTTCTTCAGACAACTACCAGGGTGGTCTGCTGGCAACCCAGCGCCTGTTGGATGACGGTTGTCGCCACATCATCCACACCAACGGCCCGCTTGGATTAGACACGCCAACGCAAAAACGGCGCGAGGCCTATGAGCATCTGATGACCAAAAACAATCTGCCGGCCATTACCTACCATCTGGACTTCAACATCAGTACCATTGATAAAGAGCGGGTTTTCCGGCGCATCTTTGAAGAACACCCCGAAGTCGACGGTATTTTTGCCGCCAACGATACCGATGCCAGCACGATCATCAATCTGGCCAGCGAATATGGCAAGCGAATCCCGGAAGACCTCAAGATTGTCGGCTATGACGGAAGCAACGTCACCCGCCTGCTTTTGCCGGGACTGACCACGATTCAGCAGCCCATTGATGAAATGGCTGATCTGGCAGTACAGCTGCTGCAGGCACGCATCAACGGCCAAAACGTTAAATCCGTGGTTCTGCCCGTCACCATCTGGAATGGCAAGACGGCTTAGCTTTTTTGATCATAACGGCAGCTGACCAGCTTCTTTAAAATAAAATGAGTAAATAATTAGACAAAATTGGTTTTTTCGTTATAATATCTCCGAACATCCATTTATCGATATGGGGGACCATTATGAGCAAGTTAAGTCAAATCATCGCCGAAAATGAGCTAAACAGCCTGCTGACAAAAAACTACATGGGATTAGAGCTGGAGGAGCACCGTTTGCTAAAGGACGGTCGCATCAGCCGCTACCCATACCCAGCCGAATTTTTGTCACGCCGGCATAATCCGTATCTAAAAACCGATTTTGCCGACAACATGTTGGAGATTTCCGGCACGCCAACGCTGGGTACCGATGCCAATCTGGCCAATCTTGAAATGCTCCAGCAGCTGGTGACCGACCATCTGCAGGCTGATGAGATCATCTGGCCGCTAAGCATCGCTCCTGCTTTTTCAAAAGATGATTTAGACTTTGCCGGTTCATTCAACACTCGCTTTTGGATGGCTGAATATCACGACTATCTACAGCAAAAATACGGCACGGCTCGAGAAATCTTTACCGGCGTCCATATCAACTACAGCATCAATCAAACGTTGGTGCAATCACTGTGGGACCACGGTTTTAATGAAGACTTCGCCACGCTGGCCGACTTTAAGAATGCTTTAAACTTCAAGCTAGCCCAGAGTTTTGTGTTGTGGCGCTGGCTGTTTACCTACTTTTTTGGCGCCAGTCCAATTGCCGGCAATCTGCCAAGCAATCTACCGCGTGATCTGCGTTTTCCAGTTCGCAGTCTTCGCAGCAGCTCATATGGCTATGCCAACCAAAAAGGCGAGGAGATTACCTATGACTCATTTGAAGAACAGCTTGCTCAGCTCAAGCAACGAATTGATCAGCATCAGTTCTTCTCGATGCATGAATTTTACGGTCCCGTTCGCTTAAAGGGTCGTGGCGACAGTCTGGCCGACCTGCAGAATAACGGTACCGAACGGCTGGAATTTCGTTCGTTCGACCTGGATCCGTTTACGCCGGCACGGGTCAGCCCAGCGGCATTAAACTTCTTGGAATTATTCTTGATCAATGCTCTGCTGCAGCCCCTTCCTGAAAAACTAGCGGAACAGCTAAAACTGGCTGCCCAACGCAATGAGCAGATTGCCTTGCAGCATCCGGCCGAAGTCTTTGCCTGGGTCAAGCCGCTTGCTGCCCCACTGATTAAACAGCTGCGCGCTACTGCTGACCAGCTGAACTTGCCGGATAAATATGCCAAGAGCCTGGATCTGGCTGAACAGCGCTTGGAAAATCCTGCACTGACGCTGAGTGGCCAATTGCTCGATCACATCAGTCCTCAAGGCGATCTTTTGGAATTCGGTCTCACAACCGCTTTGGCAGATCGCAAGCGCATTGCGGAATATACCGAACCATTAGCGGCATTGAAAGGCAAGTGCTCTGCCAGTCTGCAGTCGCTCATTCGTCAAGCCGTGGAGCTGGGCATCAAAGTGCGGCTTGATCAGCATCACTTGCATCTGCAGCTTAAAGAACATGAAGAGATCTTCCCCATCCACGTAACGTTTGACTACCAAATTGGACCGCGCGAGTATCTGCTCTCACTTTTTCCTGAAGTTTTAAAAATCAATAACGATCAACAATAACCAAAAAGACTGACCAGCATTTTGCTGATCAGTCTTTTTTGAAATCGAATTATCTGGCTAGGCAGCCTTTTGAGTACTCCAACAAGCAGCAACGCGTCGGGCGGCTTCTTTGGTTGAAAGCTCAGCCGCGTCAATCATGCGATCATGTCCAAAGCTCTGTTCCAGCATCGCCTCAAACGTTTTGTCCGCGTTTTTTTGATCTTTCAATACGACGACGAATGCTCCTGTTTCCTGCAGCATCTTCAGGTTTTCGTAGCGAGTAAGAACATGGCTAGGTGCGGTTAAAACGACATTTCGTTCCGCCAGCTTGGCACCGAAAACGTCATGCTCGATTTGACGGAGGTTTTCTTCACCACGGCTCATCGTCAGTTCGTCCATCGTCTGCCCACTTAGATTGACGATTTCCTGATTCAGATCCGTAACGGGACGATGCAGAAACTCGCTAATCAGTCGGCTGACACCTGCTTGGTTATCTTCCATGAAATTTACAACGACTAAATCCATAATGAATGCCTCCATTCCTCTAATATTTTTCTAATTGAATTGCCATTATATTAATTTAGTCGCCTTAAAATGTCAATCATTTAAAACTAATATTTGTAAAATTAAACAAACATCAATTATTGCGCATCAGCCCTTGATCAACGATTAACAAAATTAAGCAAGCTGCTTTAACCGTTTCAGACCGTTGATCCGCAATATTTTTCGGCCGATCGTCTGAACTGGACTTGATTTGCTTTGTTTTTTTCTTTGGCAAATCGTTTATCAATTCGACATACGGTTTCAATATTAAAGATTATTAAGCAAAATCCCATCTGTAAATGTTTTCATCACATTTGGCAATTCGTTTTATTTATTCGATGCAACTCGTGATATGATAATATTAGTCGTTTTATAAATAAATTCAGGAGGGAATCGTTAAAATGAAAGTGCTAATGTATGGTACGCACCCATATGAAAAGCCCTACGCTGAAAAATGGGCCCAACAGACGCAAACCGAACTCAAGATGGTTGATGAGCCGCTCAATGACGAAACGGTTGATCTGGCAAAAGGCTTCGATGCCATCACGGTTCTGCAGACTGCTTCAATGGGCAGTCCTGCGGTTTACGAAAAACTCGCCAGCTTTGGCATCAAGCAGATCAGCTGCCGCATGGTCGGCGTCGACATGGTGGATCTGGATGCCGCCAAGGCCAACCATTTGATCGTTACCAATGTCGCCAGCTATTCGCCACGTGCAATTGCTGAGATGGGAGTCGCCCAGGCAATGTACCTGCTGCGCCGCATTGGGATTTTTGATGCCCGCATGAACCAAAACCACGATTTCAGCTGGAATGAAACGCTCATCAGCAATGAAATCTACAACTGCACGGTTGGCTTGATTGGTGCCGGTCACATCGGTACGGCTACGGCACAGATCTACAAAGCCTTAGGAGCCCGCGTTTTAGTCAATGACATCGCCTATGACCCCGCCCTGGAACCATTTGCCGAATACGTTGATCGGGAAACCATCTTCAAGGAAGCCGACATTATCTCCCTGCATACACCGCTATTGCCAAGCACGCGGGGTATGATTGGCGAAAAAGAACTAAAGAAGATGAAAAAGACTGCCTACCTGATCAACATGGCGCGAGGTGCTTTAATTGACACATCTGCTTTGATCAAGGCCCTAAAAGATGGCGAGATTGCCGGTGCCGGTTTGGATACGCTGGCTGACGAAACGACTTTCTTTGGTCAAACCAACGTGGCCGAAAAAGACGTTCCTGCCGACTACAAAGAGCTGGCAGCCATGCCAAACGTGGTCATTACTCCTCACGTTGCTTTCTTTACTCAAACTGCGGCCCGCAACATGGTGCAGATTGCCTCCAATGATGCCATTACAATTGCCAATGGCGGCCGCTCCCGCAACGAGATTCGCTACTAGATGGTCGTTAATTGAAAACGCTGCTTGTCAGAGAACGTCTGCAGGCAGCGTTTTATTATTGTAGTTGACCATAAATCGTCAGACAGCTGAGTAAGAACCAGACCGTGATTTAATTCATTATGAAAACAAAAATGCCAGTGACTGGTAAGCCACTGGCGTTTTTTCGTACGCGATCTTAAAGATTATGCGCAGTTTTAATGAAGAATTAAAATCTGATAAGATGGACTCTTAATGCTTACAGGATTGCAGTTCTAAGCGAATCTTTTCCGTTAAGAATGCTTTGTTTCTTATCAACTTTTAATTTACGATTATTATAATAATCCCTGTTCAAGATAATGTCAACCTCATTTTTTAAATTTGCGAATTTATTTTAAAATTTAAAATCAGTCAAACTATTGCGTTATTTTTTAAATTTTTAAAAACATTTCATTTTATAAAGAATAATCAGCCTTAATCAGCCCGAAATGTTCGGCTTTCAGATTACTAATCGGCGTCTTGCTGACCGTCCGTTTCATCAAAAGCAACTTTTGCCAACTAGGCTTTTGATTAAGAATTGATGAGCTTAACCAGCAGCTCACCATACTGACTGGTGGAAAGCGCTGCAGCTGCCGGCACTAGATCCGGCGTTGCTTTCTGCATGGCAATAGCCTGCGCGACTGCTTTTCTGATCATTTCGGCTGCTTTCCCCCATCCCAGATATTCCAACATCATTGCGCCTGATAAAATCAGCGAGGTTGGATTAGCGCAGTTTTTTCCGGCTAGCTGCGGTGCCGTACCATGTGTAGCCTCAAAAATCGCGCAGCCAGTCTGGAAATTAATGTTGCTGCCCGGTGCAATTCCCAAGCCGCCCACTTGCGCCGCCAATGCATCAGACAGATAGTCGCCGTTGAGGTTCATCGTGGCAACAACATCAAAGTGCTCTGGAAATAACAATGCCTGCTGGAAAAAGTTGTCGCAGATGATGTCATTGACGATCAGCATTCCTTGTGCCTGGGCTTGTTGGCGGACCTGTTGCGCCACCGCTTCTCCCTGCTCTTTTTTTATTTTCTCAAGTCGCGGCATCGTCAATGTCTGTTTGGCATATTTTTGCTCAATCAGCTGATATCCCCATTTTTTAAAGCCGCCCTCAGTTTCTTTCATAATATTGCCTTTATGCACCAGGGTTAGATAATGGCGGTGATTTTTCAACGCATAGTCAACTGCAGCTTGAATCAGCCGCTGTGAGCCTTCTTTTGAGATCGGCTTGATACCAAACGCGGCCGTGTCGGGAAAACGTACGCGCTGCAGCTGATTGGTTTCTTGCAGCCACTTTTTTAGAGACTGAGCAGCATTTGAATCAGCTGGTGCTTCAATTCCAGCGTAGATGTCTTCCGTATTTTCTCTAAACAGATCGATGCAAACGCGCTCCGGATGCTTGACTTGCGACGGCACCCCAGTAAAATAGCGAATCGGCCGCCAACAGGCATACAGATCAAGTGTTTGTCGCAGGGCAACGTTGATTGAGCGATGACCAGTACCAACCGGCGTCGTCATGGGACCCTTGATTGCGACCAGATGCCGTTTTAATTCCATAATGGTTTGCTGCGGCAGCCATTCGTCTACCAGCTCATGCGCTCGTTCGCCAGCTAAAAGCGGCAGCCAGTCAATCTCACGCTGTCCTTGATAGGCGCGTTTGACGGCGGCATCCAGCACTGGCTGTGCGGCCTGCCAGATTTCAGGCCCAATCCCATCCCCTTGTAAATAAGGAATCTCCGGATTATCAGGAACCATTAGACGATTATTCTTCATTTCAATCAATGCACTCAAAAAAATCACTCCTTTTTGCTGATCAGCTATTTTATCTGAACCGGTCGTTAATTATTTTAATTAAAATATACTGAGTTTCCATTCAAGCTTAACGCAAAAAAGCACGCCGCTTCTTTAAGAAACATGCGTGCTTAAGGTTAAGAGTATGGTACGTTTTGTCTAATTCTAGGAACTTTCTTGACTTGCCTCGGAAGCAGCAAAACGAGCAGATTTCAAATTGGTGCCCTGCCAATTGTAATCCAGTTGTTAAAGAGTCGCCCCGACCCCTCAAAACGACTCAAAATAGGCGAGGAATCACACGAAACGGATCTTAATTGACGCAATGGATCAATCTGAGGTGTTTTTCTGTTTCCATGGTTAAGACTAACGAATCATTGTAAAGAATTTATTGCAGCGCTGTTTCTCTATTGTAAATTTTTGAATTAATCATACTTAACTTGACTATTCGCTGATTTTAAAGCGTCCAACCACATGCTAGGCCAACGCCAGCACGAATGCCGACAGCGTAACCAAAGAAAATGCCGTACTCCAGAATTGCGTTGATGCCAGCTCCTTTTCATTGACACCAAAGCGGATGGCCAAAGTTGATGGCATCGTTGCCGTTGGGATCGCTAAGGCAATCACGACCAGGCGCCTTAAAACAGCCGGTGTTCCCGCGATCCACATAATCAGCAGCACGACCAACGGAAAGGCGATGTTTTTTAACAGTACGGTACCAAAAATGGTCTTATTAAACGACAAGTGCCGCGTCCCTAAGACGATGCCGGCTGCAAAAATCGCCACCCCGCCGGCACCTTTACCCAATAGATCAAACGTACTGGTCAGCTGAGTTGGCATTTGGGTACCGCACAACGTTAATAAAAATCCTAAAACAGCCGCAAGCACCAATGGCTTTTTAAACGTGGCTGCCAGCCGTTTCCAGGGTGAGCGGTCACTGCTCAGAGCATCAAAGGCAATCGGCAGCATGATGATGTTAACCGTCAAGGAACAGATGCCGATCGTAATCGCACTGTTGCTGGTACTGAACAATAATGGCAAAACGGCCGAGCCAATAAACGGTACCGATGGATTGGCAATCGACATAGCTCTAAGCGTGGCCAGCTGTCTTGAATTATGAAGACCAAACCGATAGATCAGGATCATCATCAAGTAGCAGCCAGTCATCGAAAGCATCAGCCAGCCCATCAGCGGCACGTTGGCAATCAAAATCCGGCGCGAGGTGCTCCATAGACCGCCAAACACGTGCAGCGGAAGCATGAAGGTCAAAACCAGCTTAACGAATCTTTTGCTGTCCTGGTCATTAAAAATGCCGCGCCTGGCTGCCAGATAGCCTAGACTAATCGTAACGAAAATCGGAATCAAGGCAAAGATCAAAGTACTCAACATGAATTATCAACCCCCTCAGCTTTAGTTGGTGCTGATAATCATAACGCAAGATCAGCCGATTTTTAATAATATTCTAAGAATTGCTTGATATCTTAATCAATAATGGTCTACACCATTAACTTTTATGTTTTTAAACCGTGCTGCTTTCTGTAAATTAATCTGTAAAAGCATTTGCAAATTTAAAAACGATCTTTCCAATAAACCAATTCCAAGCCCGGCAACTTTTTCTGCGGACAGCCGCAAACCTGCTGCTGTTCATATTTTCCAATAAAAAAACCGCCCATAAAGAGACGGTTTTCGTCAATCACATCTAGTCAACCGAACTCAATGCATCAAGCATATCAACGCTTCGGATCTTGTGGTGCATAGCCATTGCTACTCCCGCCGTAATGACCGCCGGAATCAGTGCCGAAACGATAAAGTTGATCAGCGTCATCGTTGGATCAAACATTGCGTTGGCAGGCGGTAAGCTCAAGATGATAAAGCGATGCAGACCAATCCCAACCAGATAGCCCAGCAGGATGCCGATCACGGACAAAATGATCGTTTCGCGATAGATGTAGAGCGTCACTTCTTGATCGTAAAAGCCTAAAACCTTGATTGTCGACAACTCGCGCATCCGTTCCTCAATATTGATGTTGGACAGGTTGTAGATAACCACGAGTGCCAATAAGGCTGCTAAACCGATCAAGATAATCATGACGCGGTTTAAACTGCCCATGATGTTGTCAATCGTCCGCTGATTATTGACGTTTTGATTGATCCCCTTTACGGCGCCGGTTGCCATCAGACGTTGCGACTCCTGCTGCAGCTGAGCGCCTTTTTTAAGCGTAATCAATTGCGCATTGGTCTGATATGACTGATGGAAAATCTTTTGGTATGCCTGGGGACTCATCAGTACATAGTGACCGATATACATCTCCATGATGCCAGCAACCTTCATCGTCCGCCATTTTCCACTCGCGTCCTTAAGCTTGATTGAGCTGCCCTTTTTGGCGTTGAGCAATCGTGCCAGCTTTTCTGAGATTATCACGCCATCTTGCGGCAGCTTAAGCGTTTTTTTAGTCTGCCGGTTCTTGACCGCGAAATACTGCTTAAAGTTTTTTTCATTGTTTGGAACGATTAAAGAGATCGACTGCGTGGCATCATCATCACCGGCTTTCTTGGTCAGCTGTTCAAAATAGATACCGGTATGTCCCTTCACTGATTTGCCGTTCAGCTCGTTTTTCAGTTGCCGCTGCTGTTTGGCAGAGCTGTTCGAATTTTGGACGGCGATCAGATCGTACTTGATGATCCGACTGTATTCAATGTTGCTGATGCCGCTGAGCGAATCGCGAATGCCAAAGCCCATTACCAAAAGTCCCGTACAACCCGCCACGCCAAAGATCGTCATCAACGCCCGACTCTTATACCGAAAGAGATTGCGCATCGTTACCTTATAGTTGAAGCTGAGCCGATTCCACAGCCAATGCCAACGCTCCAATAAGATGCGTGATCCTCCCTTAGGTGGCTTAGGCAGCAGCAATGCGGCCGGCTTGGCTTTCAAGTCACGATGCAATGCCCACAGCGCGGCGCCCGTCGTACAGAGAATGGCAATAAGCCAGGTCGTCAAAAGCAGCGCCCATGAGAAGTGGATCTGAAAGCCGCTGAGCGTGGAGTTGGCAGCATAGGCCTTAAAAATGATCTTTGGCAGTACCATAAAACCACCCCAAGCTCCCAGCGCCACCCCAGCTGAACTGGCCAACAGACTAAACAGCGCAAACTTTTTGGCCACATCGGCATTTGAATATCCTAAAGCCTTGAGCGTACCAATCTGGATCCGTTCTTCTTCCACAAAACGCGTCATCGTCGTCAGGCTGACCAGGGCCGCGATTGCAAACAACAGCACCGGAAAGACGTTTGCCAGGATATCGACTCGTTCAGCGTTGGAACGGTAAATGGCATAGCCGGGATTTTCCGTTCGATCACTCAGCGTATAGGTTGGCGAACCCATCTGCTTGAGCTTGGCCTGCTGTTTTTTAAGCGCAGCAGCCTGCTGAATGAGAACCGCATTGCCTGCCCCTGTATTTTTCTGCTGAAGCAAAGCGGCCTGCTGCGTTGCCCGGGCAAGTTGCTGCTGAGCTGCCTTCAGCTGACGTTCAAGTTTTGCTGCTTGGTTTTTCCATGCCGATTCAAGGCCTTCTTCAATTGCTGCTGCTGTTTTTCAACATAATTGGTATAGCGCGTGGAATAAGGATTCATTTTCGCCGTCTGGTTATACGTGATCCGTGCGATTGCATAGGCAGTCCCGGTCTCAAAGGCTGATTTTTTAACGACGGCCACCCCGCTCAATTGGCCGGTTCCTACCGTTGTCTGACCAATGTCGCTGCGATCCAGATACTCGCTGGAACGTACGAAGCCGACAATTTTAAACTGACGATGCTTCAACGAACCTGCTTGCTTGAGTGTGATCCACTGGCCAATATGATACTTGCCCTTTAGCAGGTAGCTGACGGCAATCTCATTATCATGCCGCGGTAGATGTCCACTGACCGTCTGCCAGCTTGAGACGCCATTGGTTTGTGAAAAAATCCGCAGTGCCCGCTTCGTCTGATTAATCGTACTGTCCTGCAGATAGCCAAAATCAACCTGCTTAACGCTCTTTTGCTGTCGAATGAGCTGACGATCGCGGCTATCCAGACCATAGTTCGATGTAATCGTGGTATCGGCCAGATGATGCTGGGTAAAAAAGCTGGTTGCCGTCTGCCGCATATCCGGTCCCGTAATTTTTAAGCCAATCAAGGCAAACACGCTGACGGCCATTAAGAGAAAGATCGCGATAAACCGGCCCAGCGAGCGGGAAATAGCCTGCCAGGCATCTTTCCATAAAATTCGCTTGCTCAAAGTTCTCACCTACCATTCAATTGACTGAATGTCAGCCGGATGCTGATTGCGTTTCTGCTTGACCAGCTGACCGTCGTGAATATACAGCACCTGATCGCCAATCGGAGCCAAAGCCGCGTTATGCGTAACGATAATGACCGTTGAACCATGCTCGCGACTCATATCCTGCAGAATCTGCAGCACCTGCTTGCCTGTTTCATAATCCAGCGCACCAGTCGGCTCATCACACAAAAGCAGCTGTGGGTTCTTAGCGACGGCACGCGCAATTGCCACTCGCTGCTGCTCGCCACCGGAAAGCTGAGCGGGAAAGTTGTTGATGCGATTGGCCAGCCCCACGGCTTTTAGCGCTTCAACGGCATCCAGCGCCTGGGGAACGATTTCTGAAGCCAATTCAACGTTTTCTTTAGCAGTCAGGTTGGGAATCAGATTATAGAACTGAAAGACAAATCCCACGCTCAGCCGGCGATAGGTCGTCAACTCACGACGATCATATTTGGCAATGTCGTGGCCAGCAACGATAACCTCGCCGCTTGAGTTCGTATCCATCCCGCCTAAGATGTTGAGCAAAGTTGACTTGCCCGCGCCAGAAGCGCCCAGAATGATTACCAGCTCGCCTTTTTCAATTAAAAAGCTGATGTCTTTGTTGGCATAAAGCTTTTCTGACCCTGTTTGATAAATCTTGGTATTATTATGAACTTCAATCAGTGCCATACTGTCATCCCCCATCAAAAGGCTTTTCTTTTTATTTTAATGGATTGACAGTTAAATGTTATCGCTTTCTTTTAAATTAACGATTAAAAAACGGTTGATCGCTAATTTGCGGATCAACCGTTTTTACTGACTAGATTGAGGAATGCATATCAACAGTAACCGGCAGAATCGACGTATCACTGATCGTTGAGTGGTTTTTGATTTGAGTCAGCAGCTTTTGCGCCGCCAGATTACCCATCAGCTCCATGTCCTGCCGCAGCAAAAAGATGCCGTCTTCACCAACGTACTGCGACCAGCTCCAGTCATCAAAGCTGATCAGCCCCAGATCTTTAGGAAACGTTACTTTTTCATGCTTAAAGATCTTAAGCAGCGTAAACAGGATCGGGCCCATCAATGAGATCACGACCGTTCGTCCATTAAGCTGCCCCATTACACGTGTCAATTCTCTTGCCAGCCAGTCATCATCATGCCCTTTGATTTCAATATTATGATAGGTCAGCCCCGTCTCACTGGCCGCCAGCTGAAAGCCCTTGATCCGGGGATGCTGCCCAGAAGCCTCGGCAAATCGTGAGCTGACCGTAATTACATTGGCATAACCTTTTTTGCCCAACTGCCGTCCCAACCGGTAGCTGGCGTCAAAGTTGGCGCTGGTTACCTTGCCCACCGTCAGCGGCTGATCGTCGACTTCCCGGTCAACCAAAACCAACGGCGTCTGATTGCGCAGAATTGATTGATACTGTTCAAAGCTGCGCGAGTTTGGCTGCACGATAATGCCGTCAACGCGCTGCTGATATAGATCATCTAAGGCCTTTTTCTCCATTTCTTGCGAGTTGTTGGTGTTCATCAACAATACATCATAACCTGCTGGCTGCAAGATATCATAGATTCCCTTGCTGAGCAGTGATGAGAAATGGTTGGCAATATCCCCGACCAATACCCCCACTAAATGGCTCTGCGTCTGGCGCAGTCGTCTAGCCGAAGCAGCCGGCACGTAATGCAGTTGATTGATCGTGGCGTCAATGCGCTCTTTGGTCTGCGCGCTCATTTTTTGATAATGGCCGTTGAGATAGCGCGAGACGGTCGTTACCGAAACCCCCGCCGCTTTGGCAACGTCGCTGATTGTTACATGCTGTGACATAATCCTCTTCCTTTAGCCTGTTTGCTTAGTAAGATTTATTTTATCATAACCCGGCACTAATTAAAAAAGTGCGTAACCACAACTGGATCCACGCACTTTTATAGGTATTTTAAGAGTGAATCTTTAGCTAAGAAAATCAGTTAGGCAATGATCAACGACAGGACCCAGACGCTTGCCAGACCAGCCAGTGACAATACTGAAGTCAGCGTCGACCAGGAAAGCAGGGTTTCTTTAAGTGACAGGCCGAAGTATTCCTTGATCATCCAGAAACCAGCATCGTTAACGTGATCGCAGAATACCGAACCGGCACCAATTGAAAGCACCATCAAAGCACTCATCGTTGGCGACATGTGGGCGGCCATTGGTGCGATCAGACCAGCTGCCGTCATTGAAGAAACAGTCGAGGAGCCAAGCGAAACCCGCAGCAATGCCGTAATCAGCCAGGCAGCCAGGATTGGTGAGATGCTGGTACCGGAGAACAGCGTGGAAACGTATTTGGAGATGCCGCCTTCTACCAGAACTTCCTTAAAGGCACCACCGCCACCGATGATCAGCAGCATCATGGCAATCTGCTTAACGGAAGTCGTCATTGACTTGGAGATCTCGCTCATCTTTTCACTGCGGGCCAGCCCCATCGTCCAGATCGCAAACAGCAGCGACAGCAGCATGGCCGCATCCGGAGCACCGACGAATTGAATGAACTGGTTGACTGGGTTGGTCTTAGAGAGTACAAATGAGCAGATCGTAGCAACGGCAATCAGGATAACCGGCATCATGGCCGTCAAAACGGAGATGCCAAAGCCAGGCGTTTCTTCCAGCTTGAATTCCTTGTATTCGCCAAGGACCGAGATATCAACGTCTTTGCGGTAAACGGAAGGATAAACCTTGTGCAGGAAATAGTTGAAAACCGGACCGGAGATAATGATCGTTGGAATCGCGACGATGATCCCCAAAAGCAGCACGTGACCCAAAGTAGCACCAAGAATGTCGGTAATAGCCGTTGGTGCCGGGTGTGGCGGCAAGAAGGCGTGGCAGACGTTCAAAGTAGCTGCCATCGGTATCCCCAGGTACATCAGCGGCATGTCCAGCTCTCGAGCAATGATGAAAATGATTGGCAAAACGACAACCAGACCAACTTCAAAGAACAGTGCCAGACCAATGATAAACGATGCCAGAATTACGGCAACCTGAATCCAGCGCCGACCAAACTTATTGATCAAAGTCGTGGCAATCCGGTAGCCACCACCAGCATCAGAAACCAGTTGACCCAGCATGGACCCAAATCCGAAAATAATTGCTAAGTGGCCCAGCTGACCGCCAATCCCAGTTTCAATCGCGGTTGGTATCTTGGCAACCGGAATCTGCAGACAAAGCGCAATGATAAATGAAGTAACGACCAGTGAAACGAATGTGTTGAGCTTCAACTTAACGATCAAGAAGATCAGAATCAAAACCCCTAATAAAACAATGAGCAGTGGCATAATGTTTCCCCCTCAATTTTAATTTTCCTGCTGGAGCCGAGCAATCGTTGAATAGGCCGGCTTGAGCAATCCTTCAACCTGTTTGAACAATGGCAGGTACTTTTGATAGACCCGCACCGTGGCCTGCTCCGGCTGATAAGCACCAACGCTGCCGATCAAGTCTTGTACCGCGTCCA
Organism: Limosilactobacillus mucosae; assembly: GCF_013423865.1. Taxonomy (NCBI): domain Bacteria; kingdom Bacillati; phylum Bacillota; class Bacilli; order Lactobacillales; family Lactobacillaceae; genus Limosilactobacillus; species Limosilactobacillus mucosae. The sequence continues at coordinate 1,083,146 of NZ_CP058954.1, forward strand.
GATCATCAATCATTCCCAGACTCTTCATCGCCATCGTAACCGCGCCAAGACATCCCGATTCATAGGACTCTGGAATGTTGACCGCGACGTCCAAGACATCCGCCAGCATCTGCTTCCAGACCTCAGAACGGGCAAAGCCACCCGTTGCCGTTACGCTGGCAGGCTTACCAACCAGATCGCATACCGCATCATAGACCGTGGCAATGTTCATGCAGATGCCCTCCATTACCGCCCTCAGCATGTCAGCACGGGTATGCAGCGGATTCAGACCAAAGAAGCTGCCGCGCGCGTTGGCATCCCAAAGCGGCGCCCGCTCACCACCAAGAAACGGATGGAACAATAGGCCATGAGCACCGGCCGGAACGCTGGCGATTACTTGATTGGCAACGTCATAAACCGATTTGTCCTCGCTCTTGGCAGCCGAACTGTCGACCAAATGATTGGCCGCCCATTGAAAAACATCACCGCCATTGTTCAAAGGACCACCGACTACCCAGCGCTGCCGATCAATTGAGTAGCAGAACAGGCGCTGTTCGGGATCGACCACTGGATGATCAGTAGCCACGCGCACCGCCGCTGAAGTCCCAATCGTAATGGCAACCGTGTCCTGCCGCGTGGCCCCGACGCCAAGATTGGAAAGCGCGCCGTCAAACGCACCATAGACAAACGGCGTCTCATCATCAAGCCCCGTTGCCTGCTTGGCTACCGGCGTCAAGCCAGTTTCCTGGGTCGTCCCGTCAACGATCTCTGGCAGCTGTGAGCGCGTAATGCCAGTCAGCTTCAGAATCTCATCATCCCAATCCTGCGTATGCATATTGAAAAATCCAGTGCAGCTGGCCGTTGAGATGTCGACTCTAAACTTGCCGAACAGTTTCCAGAACAAATACGACTTAATGTCAGCAACATATGCCGCAGCTGCCATTTTTTCAGGCTGCGTCTGCTTTAGCCACATCAGTTTGGTCAAAGGTGACATTGGATGAATCGGCGTCCCGGTTTGCGCGTAGATGTCGGCTCCATCCGGGGTGGCCTTCAGCTTAGCTGCAACCTCGCGCGCCCGCGTATCAGCCCAGGTCATCGCCCGCGTCAGCCGCTGATGATTCTTATCCAGCAAGATCACGCTTTGGTTGGCATTGGAAAACGAGACTGCCAATACCTGCCCACCTAATAACTTGGCCCGATCAGCCGCATCATGAATCACTTTTTCGACGGCCGCAGTCAGGTCATCCGGATTCTGCTCCGCCATTCCATTGCCGTCACGATAAAGCTGATACAGTTCTTTATAAGAATCCAGTACCTGAGCTTTCTCATCGAACAGGACCGCTTTTGTGCTGGTCGTGCCGACGTCCACACCAATTAGATAGTTCATCTTCAACTCTCCCTTATCTTCAATAATATTGAAAACGCTTTAGGTTATCGATACACCTAGTATAATAAATGCGCTTTCATGTTTTGTCAACGCTTCCAGTTAAATTTAGGAAATCGATAAACCGAAACACGTTGGCGCTGTTGCCTTTTGCTTTTTTAAAAAATTTTTTAGACAGCTGGTGATCAGCGCGCTATGATGGTGTTTAAAAATGATTTAAAGGAGTCTTTTCCATGGATAACCAGGCACGTATCGACTTTTTAAAACAGCTGATTGAAATCGACACGGCTGGCGGTTTTGAGGATCGCTTAGCCGTTGTTCTGCAGTCATTCATGCAGGAACATGACGTCAACTGCCGGCTATTGCCAGTCATGAAAGGCCGCAGCAATTTCTATGCTGAGCTGGGTGATGGAAACAATGATAAGGTCTTGGCGTTCTGCGGTCATCAAGACGTGGTAAAGACTGAGGATCCCGCCAAATGGCAGTTTCCGCCATTCAGTGCTCATATTGAAAACAATCGTATGTATGGACGTGGGACGGCTGATATGAAAGGTGGTCTGGCGGCGATGGCGATTGCAATGGCCGAATTAAAAGATGAAGGCGCGGGTTTAAACGGTAAGCTGGAACTGCTGGGTACCGTAGCCGAAGAAAGCTCCAAGATCAATCACATGCAAGGGGCGCAGCGGTTTGCAAAAGACGGCTATGTTGACGATCTGACCGCCGCGATCTTTGCCGAACCGACTAATGCCGACATTGCCTACGCGCATAAAGGATCAATCACCTACCGCATCGACTCGATTGGCAAAGCCGCGCACAGCTCACGGCCGGATCTGGGCTTTAACGCCATTACGCCCTTGATTCATTTTTATCAGGAACAGGAACGATATTTTGACGAACTGGTCGCTAAATACGAAAATCCCGTCTTAGGACGTGTCGTGCCGGTAGTTACTAAGATCGATGGCGGTGAGCAGCTGAATGCCGTGCCTGATCATGCGGAACTTTTCGTCAAGCTTAGAACCATTCCCGAAACGAACAATGACGAAATCATCGCTCATTTAAACCGCATCATCGCCAATCTCAATGATCAGGATCACGCGCAGCTTTCCATCGAGATTCTCGGCAGCAAGATCGCCGTCACGACGGAGCGTAATGCCGAAATCGTCGCCATTGCGCAAAAGGCTGCCGCCGATCATTTGGGCCACAGCTTTAACGTCCGCGGCATTGCTTTTGGCACGGATGCCTCGGAAATGACCAAAGCTAACCGCGACATGGACGTTTTGGTATTTGGTCCCGGCAACGCCACGGCCCATAAGATCGACGAGTATATCGACTTGGATCAGTATCTCAGCATGATTGACATCTACAAGCAGATTGCCCGCGACTATCTTAAATAAGCTCTAAAAATCCATAATCGGTTCATTGCCAAGATGCCCACCGAAAATCCAGGCGAATCCAAAAATTCAGCTGGTTATTCGATGGGCTTTTTCTAATTTCAAGATTCAGATAAAAAAACGGCCTGACTACGGAAAATCCGCCATCAAGCCGCATCGTTTCGTTTATTTATTTTTCAGCCACGATTATATCGCCAGCCGATCCTTTATTTTAAGCAACCGTTTCACTAGCCGTAATTTCTTCAACGCGGGTAATCGCCCGTGCAACAGCCTGTTCGCCCGTATCGATTGGCAGGAAATGAATCTGCGTGCCGTCTGCGGAAGTGTCGTGAGCAATCTGCGCCACCACGTCCTGGTCTGAGCCATCAAGATTCAGATCTGCAAGGCATACTGGCAGACCCATGCTGCGGTAAAGCGGCAAAAGCTCAGCCATTTCATCCTCACGCTTTTCAAGAGCCAAAAGTACCAGAATCCCATAAGCAACCCGTTCGCCATGCAGCGAATCACTGGTTTCTGGAAAGACGGTCAAAGCATCATGAACTGAATGAGCACCGGTTGCCCGTGCAAAGTAGTCGCCCCAGCCGCCAACCAGGCCGGAAGTTACGATCACCGTCTCAACCACCTTACGAAAGACCGGCGTCACCTCGCCCTTCTTCATGTCAGCAATTGCCTGTTCTGAGTTTTCCAGCAGATCGTCGCGGCAAGCCTGAGCCATTGCCCGCGAGATCGTCAGCTGCGTGTTGAACTGTTCTGGCTGCATGTTTTCAAAAATCATCTCGGATTCGTAGTACTTGGCCAGCGTATCGCCAATTCCCGCAACAAAATAGTTGATTGGCGAGTTGACGATCACCTGAGGATTAAGCAGCATAATGTCGGCCGTTTCATGATAGATCTCGTGATTGATATGCTCGCCGTTTTCCTGGTAGTGGACGCTTAAAGCCGACCATGGCGCGCAGTTGCTGGCCAAGGTTGGAATCAGGCCCAGCTTAAAGTTGGTTCCCTGCGTAACACTTTTGACCGTATCCAGACACTTGCCGCCGCCCAGACCGATTACCATATCAACCTGGTTTTCCGTTGCGATCTCCTTGACGCGCGCAATTTCTTCATAGGAGCACTCGCCATTGAAGGGCACGTCAATGATTGATACGCTGGCTGGCATCTCTGGCATGTAAGGCTTAGCCGCGGCCCATGACTTTTCACCATGCAGGAACAGCACCTTCTTGATGCCGCCTTCCTCAAAATAGGTTGGCAGGTAATCATAGGCATCATTGGTAGAAATAAAACGTTGTGGTCCACATTGTGAAAACATCATGGTAGATTCCCTCTTTCATGTATCTTATGTCGAATCGTTTAGCAAACCTATGACCGGCAAAATAAAAGCTCCCATTCGCTTTGAATGAGAGCTTCATTTGAGGCCCCCAGCCAAGCTAAAGAAGGGCCAAATTATTTTCAGTCAGCACTGAATAATAATCGGGTCCTTGATTGACAGCATCAGCAGGGCTTGTTTTTTGAGAGCCGTTTGTTGATTAAATTGAACTTTTAATTGAAATTCCATTTTAAACGGCTCCTTTCTGTTTTAAGCCTGGTCAAGATTTAATGGTGTTAGTTTATGATAATTAAATTAGAATGTCAATATATTTTTTAATTTAAATTAAGATTAATTAGTTTAATTTATTAAAATAAGTTAATGTCAAACGCGGATAATTACTATTGACGAGTGTGGAACTGATCAACAGTCAGCATTTTGAAATGCAGCTACAGCCTGCACCAAATAATGATCGCCTGGCAAGATAGCATCTTTGAAAAGTATTAGCAATCCATTAATTCAGCTCTCATCAATCAATTCGTTTGGTCATCAGGTGATTAACCCGGCAGCTCCTCATTTGCCATAATATTTTTGCTTACATTAAGGGGGAGTTTTCAATGGCTGATACGAAAGGAAAAGCCGCACGCTTTATGCTGATCAAACTGCTGACGGAAGGGATGGTAACCAGCAGCGAGATCGAAGCCGTAGCCAATGTCAAATCAGATGCCATCAACAAGAACTTCAATAAAATCAAGCAATGGCTGGCCCCAATGGAAATCACCGTCCAGTCGTTCAATGATCATGATCGGATTTTTCGGTTAAACACGGCACCTAAGACGATCGATTTCCGCCGCACCTTGATTATCGCCAAGATCATCATTGCCAGCCGGGCCTTCAGCAAAGCCGACCTTTCCGCGGTTATCAAGGGATTGATGGCCCCATTTAAGGTCGTCAATAAAGATGAGCTTTTCAAGGTGCTTTTAAAACCTAGCCGCGATGAGTACCAACCCGTTCAATCGCTGGTTGACGTCAATATTTTTGAGACGATCTGTCATTCCTTGTCGGATCAGCACGTCTTAAAAATCGTCTACCAAGACGCGCATGGTCAGATTGCTCAGCGCGAATTGGATCCATTAAGCATCGACTTTAACGATCATTACTTTTATCTGCGCGCAATTTTATACAACGTGCCGGAAAAAGCTAACAATATTCGCAACTACCGGATCGACCGCATTCAACAGGCCAGTTTAACCAGCCTGCCGATCGACTGTGATCCCGATGCTATTGAAACCAGCCGTAGCGCCAACATCAACAGTCTGGCCAACATGTTTGGCAGCATGAACGGAACGGTTGAAAAAATCGTGTTCCGCTGTGCGCGCCGCATCATCGAGCCATCACTCGACAAATTTCCCTATGCGGCCAAGGTCTATCACGAAAATGACCTTACTGCGCCGATCTATGACGCCAGAAAACAGGAATCATTCGACTTTAATCAGCTGGCTGCCGATGAGGAAAACGTCGTCATTGAAGCCCACGTGGCCAATATTCAGGGTGCTTTGATCTGGTTGCTCAGTGCTGGCTCACAAGTCAAGATCCTGGAACCGACTGCTCTGGTTGACCAGATTAAAACCGAGCTGCAAAACGCGCTGAATAACTATAAATAGTCTCAAAATCACGATTCAATCTTAAAAAATGACGCTGGGTCAATTCTCGATCCAGCGTCATTTGCTATTCTAAACGATTCGAATGCGCACAGTACCAAGCCATGCCTTGTTTTTGGCGATCGGTTACTCGATTGGCCTGAGATACCAGTTCAGCCAAAGCGAAAAGATCAGCCCAATCAGTCCACCAACCAAAAGCAGCCCGCGCATGATCGACCGGCTGCACAGCATCACCAGGCAGCTGACCGCCAAACTGTACTTGAGCATCAAGCGGCAAGGCTCCTGCCAGCGTGCTCTTTGCCAGTTTCGATTGATGATTTTGACATCGCGTTTGATTTGTTCACGATTACCTTGATTATGGTCATGCTGCAGATAGACGATCATTTCTTTTTGATTGCTGATCCCCCACCAGCTGTAGCGCGGCTGGACAAATTGACTGCGTGAGATCTGCGCTGGATCAGACGTATGCTGATGACGACGCTCGGCTCGACGAATCACGCCAGTCTTTAGCTCAACATCGCCCTGTTCATCATATGATGAAACCGGTACGTTGATCAAAGCCCCTTTAATGATCAAAAACCAGTCTTGACGATGCTTTTTTTCGTGCTGCCGCATTGCATACTGAACGTCTCTGGGCAATTGATACCAGTGTTTTTTGCCGTCTGGCAGCTCAACTTGCACCCAAAAGCTGTACCACTTTTTGCGCTTGGCCTGCTGAATCTCAGCTAACGCCCGCTTGGCAAACGACCAGTCTCGCATGTCTGGCTGATGATCCATTCTCATTCCCCCATTGATAGACTATTTTTCATTATAGGTTAATTAGCCACCCGCAGCAAACATCAAAAAATCTCCGACCCAAACTTTGAGCCGAAGATTTAATTTCAACATTAGGCATTTCTTCACCGGTTTTTAAGCAAGCATTTGACACTAATCAATAAAACGTCGCAAAAAATCGATCTCATCAGCATTGCAGCGGGCCGCAATTTCGGGATCCTTTTGGTTGACATGGAAAACATGACCGCGGGGATGTTGAGAATCGCCATAGCTTCTAAACTCATGCGGAATTTTTCGATCAAGCAGATACTGATCAAAGCGGACGGCCGTATCATGCAAAAAGTCTTGGTTGGCAGTCATAACAAAGACCGGCAAAAAGTCCTTGGTAATATAGTCTTCTACTTTCAGATCATGTGGATGCAGCGAACGGGCATGTCCTGTAAAATAGGCATCCAGAACGCTTGGCTGAGCCAGCTGCCGTTCCAAAAAGTAGCAGCCGCAGTTGAGCAGACCAGCTTTCAATTTTAAATCCGGCATCTGCATTTCCAGCAACTGCGCGTATTCTGGATTGGTATACATGACCAGATATTGTTCTGCCATCTGCGCACCGGCACTGTCGCCAGCAATGAAGACGTTGTTGAGATCCAGATCATACTTGTCGGCGTGCTGCACCAGCCAGTGAAAGACTTGGTTGGTTTCCCGCAGCTCGCTTGGGTATTCAACTTCTGGCGCCTTGCGATAGTTAAAGTTGATAAAGGCAAAACCCATCCGCGCCATTGCCAGTCCATAGAATTGATAGGTTTCTTTGGTACCATAGACATAACCGCCGCCATGCACGTGCACGATTACCGGCAGTTTTCCTTGATAGCGATGCGGCCGATACAAATCGAGCAGGTTGTCATCACCATGATCACCATAGCGAATGTTGTCAAAGCGATCAACGTTTTCTGGGTACGGATTCAGCCCGGCATCACGCGCGTCGTCATTTATTTTGGCTTCATGGCGAAACTTTTCAACGACTGGCAGCCACTTTAAATCCACGTATGAATTGATTTCCGTCATTAAAAATCCCTCCGCTTCTAAATCATCTAATCCGATTATAACGCGGATAGAAAGCGCTGTCTTTGGTTAATTTCCAGCTGGCGGCCGCTTAATCAGCTGTCCCAGATAGCTGACCACTCCGATCAACGCAATGCCAGCCGTGATCTCGATTGCCAAGGGAGTTACAAAACGGGCCAAAAACAAACAACAAAGCAACGCTATCACAGCCAGCACCATTTCATAAATATCAATATGGTCAATCTTGCCTTGTGCATGCCGCCGCTTTAAATCCGCGAATTCAAGCTTGATGGTTGCCATCGCCACGAATGCGTACTGAACGACGGCAATCATGATGCTGCAGGGAATCAGCGCCAGATAATCTCCTGTCATTACCAAAATCAAAACGATGCCGGCCGTTAAAAGCGTAGCCACGTATGGAACGCCATTTTGTGACTTGATGCCGATAAACCTGGGCAGCAGCGCCTTTTCATTTGCCAGCGATGAGACCACGTATGGCGTACTGTAAAACATTGAGATCGCCACGCCGGCAATCGATCCCAACATGCCGATCATAATCACGGCCTCACCCAGCTTGCCAAACTGCTGACCAAACGCCCAAGCCAGCGGTGCGTCCACATTGTCGATTCGATTGCCAAGCATCCCGATCGCCACGCTCATGGTAACCACATAGATGACCGTAACGCTAATGACCACGCCAATCAAAAGCTTTGGCAGGTTCTTTTTGGAATTATGAATGGACGATGCCTGTACCGGCAGAAACGAAAATCCTGGAAACATAAAGAAGATCAGCATAAATGCATGATCAAAGTCACTAAGCGAATTATGGACCGAAGCATTAAAGTTGCCCGGCTTGACGTAAAAAATCCCCAGCACGATAAACAATCCCAAAACTGCCAGCTTCAAGACCGTTGAAAAGTTATTGGCCCAGGTTGACGCCTTTTTGCCCAGCAGCCGGATCGTCAGTAAAATCAGAATCATTCCCAATCCGGCCCAGCGATAGACCGTAATCTCACTTAATCTTGGCAGCCATGGTCGCAGCCCGCGTAAAAATGCCGCGATCTCGGTAGCAATCGCCGCGGCGCCCTGCAGCCAGGTAAACAGCCCGATCTCAAAGCCCCAAAATCGGCCAAACTCTTTGTAGGTATAATACCAGCCCGCGCCATTCCCCGAAAAATGATGCGCCATCTCGGCATAACAATAGGCCATTGCCAAGACTGCCAATGCCGCCAGCAGAATCAAAGCCAGGCTCCAGTTGCCGGCATCTTGAAACAGCACGCCAGGCAATAAAAAGATGCCGGACCCGACCATGCTGTTGATCCCGAACAAAAACACCGAGGCAAAGCTGATTTTACCTGCTTGATGATTTGGCATGTCCATCCCCCCTTTTAATATAATTATAATTAATCTATCACTGAATTGACTGCTTGATAAGTTTTCAAAAACAGAATTGTATAGCAAACGACTTTATTGATTGAAATTGAGCATCCCAGCCTACTTGAATGAATTAAGTCTTTTTAAATTTGAATTTTCTGCTATACTAAAAACTAAGTTGAATATTTTTCCGCACTAGGGGAGTCCATGTTCTGGACTGAGACGCGCGCAGTGACGCGTAAACTCTTTGAACCTGTTAAGTCGATGCTTGCGAAGGAAAGTGCTTCTTTTTTGAATTGGAATCAACCAGATCCGCGAGCGTTTTAACGAGTTCGCGGATTTTTTATTTCAGCCAATCAAAGGAGGAATTCATATGAGTCTGATTGCACAGCTGCGCAAACAAAATCCGGTCGTCTTAACGGTTGCCAATATGGTTACGCCCGCTGACGTTGCCAATGGCTTAAACGTTTTAGGCGCTTCGCCAATCATGTCCAAGGCGCCCGAAGAAGCCGAAGACATGGTTAAGATTGCCCAGGCCGTCACGATTAATCTGGGAACCGTTGAAACCGCACAAAGAAAAGAGATGCTGGCGGTTATGGATGCCGCGCAGTTTTTAGAGGTCCCAGCCGTTTTTGACCCGGTTGCCTGTGCCGGCAGCGCCTATCGTACTCAAGTCGCCAACGAGCTTTTGAGCAAGTATCGCTTTGCCTGCATCCGTGGAAATGCCGGCGAGATTGCTGCATTAGCTGGGATTGACTGGCAAAGCCACGGCATCGACGCGGGATCTGGGGATGGTGATCTGACCGCCATTGCGCAGAAATGTGCTCAAAAATATCAAACCGTCGTTGCGATGACTGGAGCCGTAGATATCATTACTGATGGTCAAAAAGTCATCAAGGTTCCGTTTGGCTCGCCGCTGTTTGCCGTTCATGTGGGAACTGGCGACATGCTTTCCAGTATTATCGCGGCCTTTATCGGTCTGGGCGGCAGTGTTTTGGAAGCGGCCGCCACGGCTTGCGAGGTCTTTGCCTTAGCCGGCCAGGCCGCTGCTAACAAGACCCAGCTGCCAAGCCGCTGGTATGACATGTTTTTGGACAATCTTTACCAAGCCGATGATCAATTGATTGCAGCCTGGCAAACCGAATTACAGAAAGAAGACTAAAGATGATTAATGAATTTCCACAAGCCCTTTCGATTGCTGGCTCTGATTCAGGTGGCGGCGCAGGCATGCAGGCAGATCTAAAAACCATGCAGATGCGGCATGTTTTTGCCACGACTGTTTTAGTCGCCATTACGGCACAAAACACGCTAGGCGTTCAAGACGCCATGCCGCTGCCTAAAAAAATCATTGATGAACAGTTCGCTTCATTAAAAGCCGATTTAAAAATTCGCGCCTGCAAAACCGGCATGCTGGCTGATACTGAAACCGTTGAAACCGTCGTCGCCAATCTTAGACAATCCGATTTTGGACCACTGGTAGTTGATCCAGTCATGATTGCCAAAGGCGGCGCGCACCTGTTGACCGATGAGGCGATCAGCACGGTCAGGACCAAGCTGCTTCCCCTCGCCGATCTAGTAACGCCCAACCTGCCGGAAGCAGAGGCACTGGCTGAAATGACGATCGAGAACAACGCCGATATGAAAAAAGCTGGGCAGCGGCTGCAGGCTTTAGGCGCCAAGAACGTCTTGGTTAAGGGCGGTCATTTTAACGATCAAAAACAGGCCAGTGATTTTGTATTGCTGGCTGATGGATCCAGCTTTTGGATGAGCTCGCCTCGGATCGACACCAAACGCACGCACGGGACTGGTGATACGATCTCAGCCTGCATTACCGCCGAGCTGGCTAAGGGCGTATCAATGGAAAACGCGATTCGCATTGGCAAGGCCTACGTGGAAGCCACGATTCGTGATGGCATCCAGGTTGGTCACGGGCATGGTCCTTTGAATCACTGGGCCGTCTAGGAGGGCAGTATGCAATTTAGAGAAGAAATGCTTCACTGCTATTTGGTTGGCGGCACCCAAGACGTCAATCATGATCCAAAACGGTTTCTAAACGACGTATCAATCGCAATGGACAGCGGCATTACCGCCTTTCAGTATCGCGAAAAAGGCACCAGCCAACTCAGCCAAAAACAGCGCGTACAGCTGGGATTGAAACTGCGCAGACTGGCCGATCAGCACCATATTCCGCTGATCGTTGATGATGACGTTGAATTGGCCCAGGTAATCAACGCTGACGGCATCCACGTTGGTCAAAAGGATCAGCGTGTCGAACAGGTCTTAGCCGCGGTTGGCAACACTATGTTTGTCGGCTATTCATGCAATCAGCCAGCACAGATCGAGCACGCCAACCAATTGCCGGTGGCCTATGTCGGCAGTGGACCGATTTTTCCAACCAGCTCCAAAAATGATGCTGATCCAGCGATGGGACTTGAAAAACTGCATGAGCTGGTCACGATAAGCACCCATCCAATCGTGGCCATTGGCGGCATTACCGAAGCCAACATGGCCCAGACGCTTGCTGCCGGAGTCGCTGGCCTTTCAATGATCTCAATGATTCTGCAAAGCGCTGACATTCAAAAAACCGTTCAGCATATCAATTCTTTATACTAAATCAACCAGGTGAAATTTTTATGAACGACTCAAAAACCACTAAATTTTCTGAAAAACTGCATCAAGCAGCTGCACCACTCTGGCAAAAAAGCATTCACCATCCATTTATCACTGAACTGGCCAGCGGTAAACTGCCATTGGCAACCTTTCGCTATTATCTGACGCAGGATACCAAATACCTAACCGCGTTTGAAAAGCTGCATGAAAGAACCGCCGCCCTGCTTCCTCGATCACAGGGCGCACTGCTCTTAAAGCTGGCCAATGGTTCCGGAGAAGACGTTCAGCGCAGTCCTATGCTGCAACAGCTCAAGCTCAGCCCAGCAGAGATTCAGCAAGCTCCCATCGCTCCTAACAACTACGCTTACATCACCCATATGGAGCATCAGCTGAGCGTTGATCCCGCTGCTGCCGTGACCGCTCTTTTACCCTGCTACTGGCTTTATGATGAGATTGCCGACTACTGGAAAGATCAGACCAGTCCCATTCCCGTCTACCAAGCATTTTTTGACAGCTATCAGACAGTCGGCTTTGATACCAGTACCCAACAGCTGGTCGGCTTGGTAAATGAACTGGCCGCCAACAGCAATGAAACCGTCAAACAACAGATGATGACGGCCTTTTTGCGCAGCAGCAGCTATGAGCTGGGCTTTTGGCAAATGGCTTATACTCACCAGACCTGGGCTGACCTGGCTGATAATTAAGCAACAGATATGTAAAACGCTGGATTGCATCTGACAACCCAGCGTTTTTTTAATGTTTTGCGATCGCACCGTTCAACTCTTTGCGATCTCCCAAATAGATCAAGAAAATGATTGGCACGATGATCAGCATGACCGGATAAAAAGCTTTAAGCGGCAGATACTGGTCAATCAAGCCCCCTAAAACCGGTCCCAGCGTCATCCCAATGTCAACGCCCAGGAAAAACGTTGAACTGGCCAGTCCCTGTTCTCCTTGTGGCGCCAGCATCAAGGCCGTTGATTGGCAGACTGAGTAGATGATGCCATATCCCATTGCCATGCCAGCGGCCGCCAAAGCCATTTCCCAATTGGTTTTCATAATTGACAGCATGATCAAATAAAAAACATTGGCCAACAAACTGACGATCAGCCATTTACCGAAACGAACCGTGTCGAATTTAGTGCGCAGACAAAGCCGGATTACCAGCAAAACAGCCGCATAGATCATAAAGTACGCACCCACGGCAACCGTTAAGTGACGCTGTTCAACATAGGTCACGATATCAGCCTGCGTGGCAAAGTAAGGAATCGCAAACAGAGCCGTCATGGCCGCAACTGGCAGCGCGCTTTTTTGAATGATCTTGATTCGGCCAGACCCATTTGAGCGTAATTTCTTTACCGGTACGGAACGATCACTCACAAACTGAACGATTACCGCAACCAAAAGCGCCGCCGCGGCCGAGACGATAATGGCAGGCCGGTAGCCGATTACATGATACAGATTAATGGAGACTGCCGGTGCAAACGCCATTGCCAGTGCATTCATGATTCCATACAGTCCCATCGCCTCCCCAACATGCGACAATGGGACCAAGCTGGCCAGCCAAGTCGTCATGCAGACGGTACACAAAACGTACCCCGTCCCGTTGATCAAGCGAAACAACATCAGCAGGCCACTGTTGGGTACAAAAATATAGCCAGTCACACCAATAAAACTCAGCAGGCCGCCCCAAGAAGCCAGCCGATGCTTTGAGATTCGATCCGTCAGATTACCAGCAATCGGTCTGAGAAACATTGCCACCAGACTCATCATCCCCGCGATCACGCCGGCAAACGTGCTGCTGGCTCCCAGCTTTTGCGCATAGCCATTAATCAGCGGATTACAGTACATGTTGCTGAACATAAAGCAAAAAGACGCAATCATGACTAAAATCACGTCTTTGGTATAGATTGATTCTCGCTTTGCCAAAATGCCACTCCCTATAAATTGATAACATTTTCTCATTATACTCTAATAATCAACGTAATAAAAGAGCACCGCCGCTTTTTGCGACCGTGCTCGGTTTTTTAATATTTAGCCAGGTATTCATCGACCGCTTCGTGAAAATCATTTTCCAGCTCTTCAAAATCGCGACCTTCATATAATACCAGGTGACGAACGCCAACAATATGACCAAAGAGTCCCTGCTTGCCGCTCATTTGCTCAACCGTGCCTTGTTGACCGCGATAGTTAAGCAGCAGCTGGTTTGATTGGCCTGATTTGGCATTTTGACGATTCTTCTCGTCGGTTTTCTTGCCAAAATAGAATGCACCTGGCAAAGCAACCACCAACGCTCCTAAAACGGCCCAGCCATCATCTAAGGCCGTTGCGACTGGCAGACTGGCTAAAGAGGATAACGCTGAAGCAGTGCTTTCCGTAGCATCGATGCTGGCTGCCTTCGCGGGTACCGCCACCAGCAGCAGACCAAACAGTACCAGACTAAACATCATCATGCGAGTTTTCTTCATTGTTATCCCCTCCTTGAAAATAAACCATCTGATATCTTACCATACCATCATAACATGTTTCGTAACGTTTTAGCAATCGTTTCCAAGCCCGTGTTTAAAAGATGTATAACGTTGTACTTTTTTGACATAAAAAGACTGATGCACGGTTAAGCACATCAGTCATAAATTATCTTAAAGCAGTTTCATAACCGCGGCAATGCTGGAGTAGGCCATGAAGGCAACCACGATCCAGCCCGTCCAAGTCAGCCAAGCAGGATGATGATAATCGCTCCCCATGATCTTGGACTTGTGCGCGGCAACCAGCAGAATACCCAAGGCGATTGGCAGGATAAAGCCGTTCAGCGCGCCAACCACAACCAGGACCTTGGCTGGCTGACCGATGAAATAGAAGATTGCCGTGGCAAAAACGATAAATCCGATCGTAATCCAGCTGCGGAACTGATCAAACTTGGCATTGCCCTTCTTGCTGACGGCATAGTCCAGAAATGAGACCGAGGTAAACGTTGAGCCTAGGACAGAAGACAGTCCGGCCGCGATCAAGACCAGGCCAAAGAACTTGTAGCCAAAATTACCGGCCGCGTATTTAAAAATCGAAGCCGCGGGGTTGGCCGGATCGAGCTTGTAGCCAGCTGTAACCACTGCCAGACCAGCTAAGAAGAGCATTACCCGCACGACTGATGCCAGCCCGATCCCCGTCAGGGCACCTTCATTAACGTACTTGATGTCTTTTTGACCACTGGCACCGCCCGCCAACAGACGATGACCACCGGCAAACGAGATGTAGCCCCCAACGGTTCCGCCAACGATCGTCAAAATCGAGTAAAAGTCAATATGGGTTGGCTTAAACGTATGAACGACCGCGGTTTGGTAAGGCACCTTCATAACGCACAGAATGTAGATCAAAACCAGAACAATGATGGCCGCCAGTACCTGAACCGTCCGATCAACGGCTTTAAGAGCATCTTTAATTACCAAGACAATAATTGAAAAAATGCCGATCAACACCGCCCCGGCTTGCGGCGAGATGCCAAACAAAACATTAAGCCCTAAGCCAGCCCCGCCGACGTTGCCAATATTGAAGAACAAGCCGCCAATTGCCACCAACGCACTCAGCAGATAGCCCAAGCCCGGGAAGACCTCGTTGGCAACCACTTGCGCGCGCTTGCCAGCAACGACGATAATGCGCCAGATGTTCAGCTGCACGACAATATCGACTAAAATACAGATCAAAATGGCAAAACCAAAATCAGCGCCTAATTGTCCAGTAAAGGTAGCCGTCTGGGTCAAAAAGCCAGGACCGACTGCTGACATGGCCATTAAGAACGCGCCACCAATCGCAGCCGAACGTAATTTCTTATCATGAGTTGCCGGCAGCTCAGAGGCGCCATTCTTATTGTGCTTTTGCATAGACATCTTCCTCCCTTATGTAATCTGTCGTTAGTTACAAAATCAAGCATGGTGGGGATCAAAAGGTGCGATTTCAATTGCTGCATCTTTAAGTGCTGAGCGCAGCGCCCGTACGATTGCCAACGCTTCTTCATTGTCACCATGCACGCAAATCGTATCGACTTGCAGCTCAACGTGCTCACCAGTAATTGCAGTAACGGCCTGATCTTGAATCATATGGACCGCACGTTTGGCAACTTCTTGCGGATCATGCAGCACTGCATGCGGCTTGACCCGAGGCACCAGCGTCCCATCAGCCTGATAAGCCCGATCAGCAAACACCTCGCTGGCATAAGGCAAACCAATTTCACGAGCTGCCGTAATCAATTGACTGCCAGCCAGCCCATAAATTGGCAATTCAGGATCAACGCGCTTAATCCCGCGACAAATTGCCAGTGCCAATGGCAGACTCTTAGCCGCGGCATTGTAAAGCGCGCCATGCGGTTTCACATGATGCAGACGGTGTCCCTTGACAAAGCCTTGCAGTGCCGCCACTTGGTAGGTAATCATATTTTCAACGTTTTCCAGCTGCATGTCCATGTGCCGACGACCAAAGCCAATCCGGTCTGGATAACTGGGATGGGCACCGATAGCTACGCCATTTTTTTCAGCAATTGCTACCGTTTGAGCCATAACGTTGGGATCACCAGCATGAAACCCACAGGCAACGTTGGCCGCAGTAATCAGCGGCAGAATCTGTTCGTCATTTCCCAAAACATAATGACCAAAGCTTTCACCCAGATCACTGTTCAAATCAACTTTCATTTTGCAGCCCCTTTCTTAAATACCTTAGCTAATGTTTCTGCTTCTGCAAGTCATCCAACCAGTTGACCGTAGCTGTTAAGCGTTGGAATGATGGCTCTTTTAAAATCTGAGCCAATAATCCAAGATTGGTCTGAATTCCAGTAATCACCGTTTCATCAATGATGGCCTGCATTTGTTGGAGAACCCGCTGACGTCGATCACCATAAACAATAATTTTAGCGATCATTCCATCATAGCTGTTGGGTACGACATAGCCTTGATAGATCGCTGTATCCACACGGACGCCCTGGCCGCCTGGCAAATGCAGACCAGTAATCTTACCAGGAGTCATGGCATTGATGCGACATTCTAAAGCAAAACCGTGCGTGACAACCAACTGCGGCTCTAATTCCGCACCAGCCGCCAGTCGCAGCTGCAGCTCAACCAAATCCACATTGGTAATCATTTCGGTAATCGGATGCTCGACTTGGATCCGGGTATTCATCTCCATGAAGTAATAAGAGCCATCATGGTTATACAAAAACTCGATCGTCCCGACGCCCTCGTAATTCAATTGGGTAACCGCATCTGCTGAGCGCCGCAGCATCTCATCACGAATTCGCGCGGGCACTACCACAGCCGGTGCTTCTTCCATAACTTTTTGATGGCGTGCTTGAATCGTACAGTCCCGTTCACCCAGCGCAATTGCATTGCCGTAACGATCGGCAGCAATCTGCACCTCAATATGCCGCGGATTGGCCAGATACTGTTCCAGATACATCTGACCGCTGCCAAACGCGGCTTTGGCTTCATCTTGGGCGACCGTAAACTTAGCCGCCATTTCTTTAGGTGAATTGACGATCCGCATGCCTTTTCCGCCGCCACCTGCACTAGCTTTAACCATAATTGGGTAACCGATCTCTTGAGCCTGGTCCAAAGCATCAGCCAAATTGTCAATCGTTGTACTGCTGCCTTTGACGACCGGCAGACCAGCTTTAGCCACCGTCATACGCGCCTGTTCCTTATCGCCTAGCAGTCGCATTACATCACCACTTGGGCCAATCAATTTAATCCCGTTTTCCAGACAGGCATCTGCAAATTCAGGACTTTCTGACAAAAAGCCATAACCAGGATGAATGGCATCAGCGCCAGTCAGCTGGGCCGCTGAGATGATGGCTGCAATGTTGAGGTAACTGGCATTAACGTTGTCGGGACCAATGCAGACTGCCTGATCTGCAAGCTGAACGGCCAGCGATTTGGCATCGGTTTCGGAATAAACGGCCACCGTCGCCAGTCCCAATACTCGGCAGGTACGAATGATCCGAACCGCAATTTCACCGCGATTGGCTACCAGCACCTTATGAAAGGGCCATTTACTAACGGAATTATTTAATTTGAATAAGCGGCTGGTCATATTCAACCCCCTCTTCATTGTTTACCAAAACCTTTTCAACGATGCCGTCACGATCAGCAACCACATTGGTAAAGACCTTCATGGCTTCAATCACCCCAACGACATCGCCTTGCTTAATATGGTCGCCTGGCTTGACGTATGGAGGATCCTGTGGTGATTTAGCCGTATAAAACACACCGATCGTTGGCGCGTTGATCGTATTGCTGCTGGTAACGACTTCTTTAGGGGCCATGATGTGATGGCTGGGATTGCTATACTGTGGACTGACACTGACCGGCTGCGCATACGATTCGCTATTGGCACGTTTAATGCGGATATGCTCGTCATCTTTTTCATATTCCAGTTCAGTTAGATCGTTTTCCTTGAGCAGATTGATCAATTCTTCAATATTTTTGGTATCCAAATCTATCACTCCTTAAAAAGTCGTTGAATGCGCTGGCTGGCCTCTCGCGTAATTCCATATGGCATCTGGTAGCGCGCCATTTTGATGCGATGTCGCAGCTCTTTTAAATTTTGCTGCTGCTGTTTTAACAGTTCCTGGGCTGCATTCAGCTCGATCAGTTCGAATTTAATCTGCTGTTTTGGACGACACTGCACCAGTTTAGACAAGTCCGCTGTCGCCACGACTGCCAATAGTGGATAGCCGCCAGTCGTTTGTCGATCAGCCATTAATACAATTGGTTCACCATTGGCTGGCACCTGTAAACCACCCATTACCGTGGCTGCCGATAACATGCTTTCCTGTTTGGTCTGCATGGCATCGCCTTTTAACCGGTAACCCATTCGATCAGATTGATTCGTCACCGTATACGTTCCAGACAAAAATCGCTCATGATCTTTTTCATCAAACTTTTCCCACTGTGGTCCTTTTAAGACGCGAATCTTAACTGGTGTTTTCAAATCAGGCAATTCCGGCATTGGTGCGTGTCGATGATAATAACTGACTAAAGTAGGCTTAGCTTCGATTGGCAAGCGATCGCCACTGACTAACGCTCGTCCATCCATACCACCCAGTTTTAAACGCAGCGTGGTTGAACGACTGTCAAGTACTAATGGCAAATGCAGACCGCCCGCCACTGCCAGATAGCCAATCCGTCCTATGATTGCGGGTCCGATTTTCAATATATCGCCAGTATGCACTTGCAGGCAGCGATATCCTTTGACTGGCTGACCATTAAGCTGAGCATTAAATTCAGCTCCGGTTAAGGCAATGAACGTCGTCGCCATAAAACGCAATGTCGGCCCAGTCAGTGAAAACTCTAAAGCAGCGGCATACGGCGAGTTGCCTACCAACAAATTAGCAACCTGCAAAGCGGTCTGATCCATTGCCCCAGAAGCCGGAAAACCATTAATCTGATGCATTGGCCGTCCCAGATCCTGTACAGTGGTCTGCAGTCCTGGTTCAATTACATTAATCATCGGCATCTGATGTCACCGCCTTTACTTGATACTTGCCAAGCCGATCAGCCAGCTGGATCTTTTGAAACTTCTCTTCGTCAACGGCAAAGAACTTAACACTGTCACCAGCATGATAAAAACTAGCGGGATTTTTTTCGTCATAAAGCTTAAGCGGCGTCTGCCCAATAATGCGCCAGCCGCCTGGTGAAGCGACTGGATAAAACCCGGTCTGCTCACCAGCAATCCCAACGCTGCCCGCCGGAATCTCCAAGCGTGGCTGTTCTAGACGGGGCATGGCAATCTTTTGGTCGACGCTGCCCATGTAGGCAAAACCGGGTAAAAAGCCCAAAAAGTAGATCAGATAAGACTGGGCGGTATGCTCTTTAATGACCTCCGCCGTGCTTAGCCCAGCAAAACGCGCAACATCCTCCAAATCAGGACCATACTTGCCGCCATAGCAGACTGGGATCAGCCAGGTCTTGGATGGCGGCAGTGGTGCGTTCATCGATTTTTCAATTAACGGCTCAAGCTGATCTTTTAGTTCTTCAAAGCCGGTCTGGCCACCATCAAAGGTTACGGTCAGCGTCCGATAGGCTGGAATAATCGTTTTGACTGCCGATAAATGCTGCTTTAAGATATAACGCCCAATCTGCTGCAAGTGCCGATTGACAACTGGATCGATCCGATTGGCAAACTCAATGGCTAAAGCCTGATCACCAACTGGTATAATCTGATAACTGGTCACTGAACATCCCCCCTTTAGCCAGTGACTTAAATTTTTAAATTGACCATTATAAAATGATTAGAGTAACTTTCATGCTATTGGAATTGACTGGACTTGTCAACCGTCCTTATATTCACAGTTTATCAACAAATTTATTTTGCTTTTTCAACCGTGGCCATTCATTTAATTTTTTCTTAATAAAATAAATAAAACAAGCTAATAAGTTAATAAAATTAAGAATTTGCATATTTTAAAAAAATCTAGTATTTCAAAAAAATAGCGTTATGCAAAACCGTTAAAAGCTCTGTATAACGCTATCTAATATTTTTTAGTTTAAAAAGCAGTCGGTTCACTAAACCTAGGACCGACATACTAATCAAGCCATTCACATCATCATTATGTCTAGCCGGAAATCTCGTGACCTTAGTCGATGATGGTTGACGAACCGCTTTGAATCTTTTCGCTATTCGACCCTAAATTCATATCCGATTGACCAGGCTATTTTTGCCGCCGTGGCCGACGACGAATTACAAACATGCCTGACAGCCCGATCAGCGCCGTCCCAAGCAATGCCAAGGCCGATTTTTCGTCATTGCCGGTTTGTGGCAGCGCGGTCTGGCTGGCTTTTTGTTCGGTTGACTTAACCGCGACCGCAACTGGAGCTGTCTGATCCTGACCATTAACAATTTTTAATTGCGGAGCTGCCGAATTGTCGACCGCAATTTCCTGGCTCTGCTTTGCATCAGCTGCTGAACCATTAGTATTACCATTATTTTCGGTATCAGTCTGACCAGTTTCGCTGTTCGCTGGCGTATCCGGCACAACAGGATGCAGCAAGGCTTTAGCTTCTGCCGGCGTCAGGTAGTTTTTGCGATCAGTAACTGGCGCCTTGATCAAATTGCCGGCATTGGTTTGATCAGCAATGTAGCTCATAAAGACTTCCGTATCCGCGCCAATCACTGCAATCTGATTGGTACCCTTAAAGGCCGTAAAGCCGTCACCACCACCAGCTAAAAAGTCGTTGATAACCACGCGATAAGTCTTGTTCATGTCTAACGGCTGCCCGTTTTCATCATAAGCGGCCACTACGCGATATGGCTGGTTAGGATCGTCACTGTCAGTGTAGTAGTACTTGAGACCAGCAATCTGCAGATAATACTTTTGATCTTCGTCATACTGCTGGTTTAAGGCGTCAATTACCTGCTGCCCCGTCATCTCGACTACCCGTAAAATATTGCCAAATGGCTGAACTGCCTGGGCAGCACCCCAAGTAATCGTGCGATCCGGTTCAACTACCAGATCCGCCCGTACCCCACCAGTATTGGTCATTGCAAAGTCAGCATTGACGCCCAGTTTTCTGGCTTCGGCCAACTGTCCATCAACTACCAGCTCACCAGCCTGGTTTTCCCGAGTTGGCGTATTATGCAAACGGCCGGTGATCGTTTCTGGCGTTGCTGCCTCCCCAATCTTTTGGTTGATGACTGGCGCCACTCGCTTGGTAGCATCTTCAACAATTCCCACAACGGTTGGGTCGCTGACGGCAGCCGGATTGTCTTTTTCTGAAAGGACCGGGAAGACATGTGAGACGATGCTGTCAGGCGCAAAGTCGTTAGTCGCCGGATTGATATAACCAATGATGTCATCATAAGCCTTGCCAGTGTAGATGGCCTGCACCAGTTTGACTGAACCAACCGTGGCATTGGCATACTGATGAGAGTGCCCAGCCAGGTAGATGTCGACAGAATTCTCAGGATCGATCTGGTAGAGCTTTTGGATAATATCAACCGCCGTGCCCTTGGTTTCACCATTCTTGGTCTCTACCCCAGTATGTGCCAAGACAACGATCGCATTGACGCCTTGATTGCGCAGAATCTTTTCATAATGAGCAATGGTTTCGGCTTCATCAAGAATCTCATAATCCTTGTAGTTGTCATAGAGTGTCAGAATCGGCAAATCGGTCGTCTCGATGCCGATAAAGCCGATTTTTACAACCTTGTTATCACTGGTATGAATTTCCTTGATGATGTAAGGCTGAAAACCATATGGAATCTCGCCATAGTTATCATCGGTCTTGGTGCCCTTGAGAATCACGTTTGCCGTAATAATGTTGATGTCTGAGGCTTCATGCGGATAGGCCATTTCAGCATCGTTATACTGCTTGGTTGGCTGGCCACCGGTTACGATTCGGTTAAATTCGCCCAGTCCCTCGTCAAACTCATGATTCCCCAGCGTGCCATACTCAATGTGCATTGCCTTGAGTGCATGCATGGTGGATTCATCCTGCAAAAGTGCCGAGTTGGCTGGTGAGGCGCCGACCATGTCACCAGCTTCAACACGAATCGTTGTCCCCGCTGGATTGGCCGCCTTAAAGTCACTCTCAGCTTGATTCAAAGAGCCAGCCAGTCGTTCTGCCGTCCCCGTATTTTGATAGGTCTGATCGCCAATCTGAGCGGTACCGGTATTGGAAAGCCCACCATGAAAATCATTGATCCCCAAAATTTGAACTGGTACGTATCCTTGATATTTGGCAGGATCTGACCAATCAGTAGCCTGTCCCGGCTGACTGGCCGTATCAGGATTGGTAACCACCTGAACGGAACTGGCTTGACTAACAGGCGCTGTCGCAGCTGCATCATCAGCACTAACCGGCATTGCCGACATCGTTAATCCTAAAATTGCCGAACCAAACAAATAAATGTAGTTTCTTTTTCGCATATCTTAAATTCCCCCAATAGTTAAATCTAAGCGCTTTCAATCTAACATAAATCATTAACTCTCGCACTTGATTTAAGTAAGTCATTGGTTAAAAAAACCGCTGTTTATAGCGAAAATCAGCGTTTAAAATTTATTTTTTTATTTTATTATATTAATTTTTTAAAGTTTAACGCTTTATTTATTTTTGATGATCAGCCGTTACTTTTTTCGCTTTTCTAAATCTAAATTCGCGCTATAATCAATATTGTGAATACCCAAACAATTGGAAGGTGAAATCATGTCAGAAAAAGTTTTTGTTGCTCATGTCACGCTCAGCTGGGGTGAAAAGCGCGACTATCTAATTGCTAATGATGTTGAACCCGGTCTGCAGCACCGGTTGGATACTTATGGCGACAGTTGGAATGAGGTAATGCAAAATGCCTTAATGAACGTCCCTGTAGCACCATATCTGCCAAGCAACTCGGTTCAGCCGCCAATTGCCACGGCCAAGGTCAGCAATGTCGAAGCGCGTGATCTTGGACCGGCTGAAGAAAAGCTGCAGCGGACTCGCAGTCAATTCATCATGGCTGCCATGTGGGAAAAACAGTCTGCCGAGACCACTGCCAACTTTTTGCACCATGACTATGATCAAGCCAGTCAAGCCGAAATATTTGCTGATGTCGACTATTGGGTTAATGGTACCAAGCACCCTAATGTCTGGGCCCATACCAAGCAGCTGATTGCAGACCAGGAAAAGCGTTTAAGCGAAGAAACTGCTAATTAAAAGGCATAAATACGAAATCATCCCGGTCACGATCAAAAACGGTGACCGGGATTTTTCTTGCAGATGAAATTTTTAGACTGTTGGCACTCAGAAATGTTCCGCTGATTTGATTGATTCCGCAACAGTCGCGACTCAATGATGCTTAGGTTGGCAGTTTCTACAGCTGACATGACTCAATAATGCTTCGGTTGATCGTTTTCGCGGTCAACGTGGCTAAATGATGCTTCAGTTAGTCTTGCTACGGGAGTATAAAATTGTTTGTGTAAATTTAAAGGAGGTATTGAAAAAGGGAAAGCCCTCCCCGTATGATTGAAATTCCCCCATTTTTAACCAGCCTAAACAACATGCAGATTGGTTTCGTTAACATATTGATTGTTTATTTAGAATACTAACTTTTCACTATAATCACATTATATTACATAAATGGATCCGCTTGCATAGTTTTAGAATATTAAGTCAAGGTCGGCCATTTAAAATTAATGACAACATTTATGACAATTTAAGTTCTTATATATATAATTAAAAATATTATAATGATGAAACTAGGGGATGAATGCATTGAACGAGCTGACAAACAGACATCTGCTGATCATTGGACAGACCGGCAGCGGTAAGACAACCTCGACGTTAACGTTGCTGGATCAATTGCAGAGCAGCGGTCAAGCCAACATTGTTCTGGATCCTACCGGTGAATACGCGCAGCTGCCAAATGCCATCGTTTATCGCTTGGGAGAAAATGCCTACCTGGAACCTGGTGAATTTTCGGCTGCTCAGTTGATTGAGGCGCTGGGACTGCATTTTGACGAACGTCTCAGCACAGCCGCCGCTTCAGCAGTCAATGATCTGCGCATTCAAAACAATCTGCGGAATCAGTCCGGCTGCTATCAGCGCATCAGCCAACCAATCGCTGCTCACCAGCAGGAACTGGAAAAACTTGGTCGCTGGTCAAAATCATATGCCGTTCAGCTGCTGCCCGACCAGTTAATTGAGGAATTGGTGATCCCATATGACGATCAGCGCGCCGACTATCAGCTGCTTGGTCAGACCTATGACCGGCAGCTGATCGCGGCAGCATGGCCCAAAATCATTCAGCTAAGAGAATTGCTGGCCAGCTTGGCAGTGCGGAAATTGTTCGGTATGATTCATCAGCCTCAGCAGGTTAAAACCGAGCTCAATTTCGTGCTGCAGATGTTTTTAAATCAGCGCAGCGCCCACAAAACGCTGGTAATCGACCTTTCCGCGCTGAAGACGCTCGCGATTGGTCAACGGGCCGTCATCTCGCTTTTAATGAAACGAATTCTGGAGCACCGTCTGCAGCATAACGCGGCTTTTTCCGTCAATATTATAATTGATGAGGCCCACCGCTATCTCCCAGCTGATGAAACCAAGCTGGCTGAAAACGGAATTTTTCAAGTTCTGCGTGAAGGTCGCAAGGTTGGACTAAACATGATTCTAACCACGCAATCACCATTGGACCTGCCAGCCAAACTGCGCTCCCAGTTTCCTAATCTGCTGGTTCACCATCTGGCCAGTCCCGAGGAAATCAGCAGTCTCAATCTGGATACACAATTAGTCGCCACCGTCAGCGGACTGGGGATCGGTCAAGCTGTTGCCTGTCAATTAAATCAGCCGCCACGCGTAATCGACGTACCGCTGCCTGGCTGGTTAAACAACAAGGGGGATTTTTAAATGTGCCTGTTCATCGTTTTGATGGTTTTATTTTTAATCGCCGCGGGAATCGTAATGGCGATGGCCACGACGTTTATGTGGGCCATTATTTTTGCCGTGGTCTGCGGAATTCTGGTCTATAGCATGTTGGCCTGGCTGTTTCGTTGGTATCGCAGCGCGGCCATGGTCGATCATCCTTCCAGTCGTTCGGCCCTGCTATATACGATCGTCATTATCTTGATTCTGATCGGGATCGTAAAATGGCACGACCACCGTACTGACCATCGTTTCGACTATGCGCGGCCACAGAGCATGCAGATTGTATCTTCGACTATCAAAAAGCCTTAAATTCAAAAAGAGCCGGTGTTTAATATCGACTCTTTTTTCGATATCGTAAATCTATTCGCGGCAACGATGCCACCCAACGACATTTATCAAATCTCGTTTTAATTCTTAATCATGTTTATAGTTAAAAACCAATATGAATTAAGTTTTAAGTGTTGAGTGCTTAATTTAGCCAGTTTACCGAGCCGGTGGGTTTGCAAACGTCCATTTAGCAATTATTATTTAATGTAAGTCTAATCTTCACATCATTATATAATCTAAGAGGTGAAATGCATGCCTGCTTTTGATATTCAACCCTATATCCAACAAGCGCCCGCCCAGGTTCGACAAAGGATTCGCACGGGCATCATTGATTTTCCTACAGCCGGCATGGCAGCGGGCTATGCACAGGCTAATCTGGTAATCTTGCCGCAAATGTATGCGCATGACTTTCGTGAATGGATTCGGCAAAATCCACAAGCCTGTCCACTGTTGGAAACCGTCAAACAAACACCCTTGACCAAGACGATCGCGTGGCACGCCAACATCTGTACGGATATTCCGCGTTACCGTCTCTATGAAAACGGCCATTTTACTAAAGAGGTTACCGATGCCACTCCGTATTGGCAGGCGAATATGGTTGGCTTTCTGATTGGCTGCTCTTTTTCGTTTGAAGAAGCCCTGCTCAAAGCCGGCATTGAGATTCGTCATCTGACTGAAAAGCACAACGTTCCCATGTATAAAACCAATATTATGACCAGCCCAGTTGGCCGCTTTAAAGGCCCAATGGTGGTTTCCATGCGGCCAATGTCGCCGGCTAAAGCTCAGCTGGCCCGCCAGATTACGGCCCAGATGCCTAACGTTCATGGGGCGCCGATCCAAATTGGCGATCCAGCTGCAATTGGCATCTCTGACCTTGATCATCCCGATTATGGCGATGCTGACACGATCAAGCCAGGCGAAGTGCCAGTCTTTTGGCCATGTGGCGTAACTCCACAAGCAGCAATCGAAAACGCCAAGCTGCCTTTGGTAATCACTCACGCGCCAGGGCACATGTTTATTACCGATATCAAGAATGCTGATCTCAATGCCTACCTTGACGCGCATCAGCCTGAATGATCGCAGCTTAATCACTTGCTTGCCCAATTGGCTGTGCCTAATGACTGATTCTATTATCTAATTACACCCAAAAATCGCACCGCTTCATTAATTGAGCAGTGCGATTTTAATTTATTTTAGTCAATCAACGAATGATAGCGTGTGTAAGAAACTGGCTGATCAAGCTCTAAGTTCATGGAAACGATTGGCTTGCCGTCATGCTGCTCTTGTCGGGCCGATCCCGGCATGTAGCGACACGTGCCTAGATAATAAAAGGTCTTGTCGTCATCAGCATCAGATTTTTTGACAAAGAGTGTCAGCTGCCGCTTGCCATCCATAAACTTCTTGACATCAGGACTGTCCAGGCGTCGCTTGCCCGTGGAAAAGTAGTGCATAACGTGATCATTTAAAAATTGATCCTCATACTGAATCGAACGGCTGATGTTTTTAGCTTTATGGTAAGTGACAAAAATGACGCCATCATGCTCATTAAAAAAGTAGCCACCGATATTTTGCGCGGTCGTATTGACCACATTGTTGACCAGGCGCATGACGTCTTTACGCGTATACTTCTCACCTAGCGTAAACCGTTGATCCGCTTGGTAGCGCTTGGCCCGCAAAAGCCCGGTCTTGATGCCATCTTGCCAAAGGCGGCTGAACCACGCATCGTTTTTTAGCGAATCGCGCAGCTCATCATTTAGCCGATAGTCCCGCGCTGCCTGATCAAAAATCACAACTGGGCGACCGCCATAATCAGCACGAGACGGCGCCGCATTCTTGTTGTAAAAGGTCAGATCCAAAACACGCCGCATCGAAGCCAGCGTTGCTCCATCAACCAGACAGCCGGCCGCTTTTAGCTGCTGCTTGAGTTCTTTTTCCGTAACCGTTGCCCGATTCAACAGATCATCCAATAAGATCAGTTCATGACGCCGCTTGCCATTTAACAGTTCCGCGTCCAAAAAAGTCAATAGGCGATTTTCATAATCATTGATCTCAACTGGTTCTTTTTCGCCAATCAAAAACTGCGCGTAATTCTTCTTTTTATTGGCTAAAATCTCAGGATCAATTGAATCGGCAGCCATAAAGTCAGCCAGCAGCGGCACGCGTCCTACTCGCTGCTTCATATTTTGGTAAACCATCCGCAACTTGCGCATGTCATCCAGCTTAACCTGGCGCAGCGACTGATAGATCCGCTCCTTAGCAATCTCATCAAACGCAATCGTTGACAGCCCAATCGTTGGCTCAATCTCAACGGTTTCCCGCGCGCTGTCTTTGGAATACGAGGCATCTCCCGTCAAGGCAATTGGGATCATGTAGCTGTTCTTGTAGTTGCCGATAAAATCCAACACCTCAACATAGTCTTTGTTTTGGGCTTTGCGCAGACCCCGACCGAGCTGCTGAACGTAGACGATGCTGGAATTGGTGCTGCGCAGAAAAACCACTTGATTGACGCATGGAATATCAATCCCTTCATTGAACAGATCAACTGTCACAATATATTCGATTACACCATCTTCCAGTTCCTTGACCACCTGCTGCCGAACGCTCATTGAATCCGCGCCGGCCAGTGCCTTAGCTGGATGATGCTGTCTGGTTAGTTCCGCTGCCAGCTGGTTGGCTTCTTGCACCGTCGCACAAAAGATCAGCCCATGCAGCTTGGGACCAGAATAGCCATAGTATTCCGTCTGCTGCAGAATATAGTGCACGCGCTCCGTACTGGTCAGATGCTCAATGGCTTGAACTTCTTTTTTATGATGGCTGGCGGCATTTTGATAGCTGGCAATTGTTTCATTGACCTTGGCATCGGCAAACTGATAATCGCTGATGCCCACATAATGAAACGGACATAGCATATCAGCTTCAAGAGCCTGCTGCAGTCTGATTTCGTAGGCAACATGATAGTCGAACAGCTCAAAAATGCTGAAATCGTCATTCCGCTCTGGAGTCGCCGTCATCCCTAAATAAAATTTAGGCTTAAAATACTGCATGATTTTTTGATATGAGCTGGCCCCAGCATGATGAACCTCATCAACCAGGATGTAGTCAAATTCAGTTGGCGAAAATGCTTGTAAATGCGCATCATCTTGTAAGGTCTGCACTGTAGCAAATAAATACTTGGCATCTTTTTCATGTACGTTTCCCGTATACAGGCCATAATTTTCCTTAGGACCGCCAATGACTTTTTGAAAGCTGCGGGCTGATTTGCGCAGAATTTCTTCTCGATGCGCTAAAAACAGCATCCGCTTTGGCTTGGCATTGCGAACATCGAACGCGCCCAAGTAGGTTTTCCCCGTTCCCGTTGCTGAAATCACCAAGCCCCGATCCTTGCCGGCTTCACGCAGCTGAGCAATCTGTGCCAGAGCATCTTTTTGCATCTGATTAGGCTCAATTAGTTCACCATCAATTACCGGTTGGCCGTTCTTAACCACTTTGGCCACCGCATGACCCACTTGATGATTCTTTTGATAGATCAGCTGATATTGCGCAATCCATTGGTCGGTCAATGGCTGCGCGTTTCGCCATTCATTCTCGATGTTTTCACTGACTTGCCGCGTAATGTCGCCATTGTTCAGCGAGTTGACCTGCAGACTCCACTCATAGTTGCGCATTAAGGCGTTCTCAGTCAGGTTGGCGCTGCCGATGATGATCGTCTGATAGCCGTCATGTTGAAAAATGTAGCCTTTTTGATGAAACCCATCCACCTTGGCAATTTTAACCGTCAAGCCTGGAATCTTGAGCAGCTCATTAAAGGCCTTAGGTTGATTGAAGTACAGATAGTCAGAAGTCAATAAACGGCCCTGGACGCCATGATCAGCCAGCTGTTTGAAGACCGGCTTTAAGCATGAAATCATTGCGTCCGTCACAAAAGCCACCGCGAAAATATAACTGCGGCAGGTCTGCAGTTCATGACGCAGCTGGTTCCAGATCTGGTTGCCTGCTTGATTGGTCAGCAGCTTAGGGCCGAGATCGCCAACCGTGGCAAATTCATCTTGATCGACATAGCCGTTTAAAAGCGAGCCATGGATTTCTTCTACCAGCTGATCATTATCGCCTTTCTGCAAGCGTTTTAAAATCTTACCGTAGTCAACGCCAGCCATTGTTAAAACGCCGCCTTTCCCAGATCAGCCTGGGCAATGGCTTTGGCAATCGGCAAGTCGGCGTCGGCCCAGTGCAGATGCATCAGCTCTGCTTGATCACACCATTTAACTTGACTATGAGCAATCAGATCAAAATGATGCGTATCCAGTTTGGCATAATAAACCGTCAAATGAATCTCGCCAAAATCATATTGTTTGATGGCGGTTGGCGCGGCTTGGCGTCCAACTTCAATCTGATCATTGAATTCTTCTCTTAACTCACGCTTTAAGGCTGTTTGAGGATCCTCGCCCGGCTCAATCTTGCCCCCAGGAAACTCCCACAATGCGCCTAAAATACGATCATCACTGCGTTTGCTTGCTAAAATCTGGTGCTGCTCATTTAAAATGGCAGCTCCCACAACATATATTTTTTTGGTCATGTTTACTGATTCCTTTTTGCATAGATTAGTTTCATTATAAAGCGCGCCAATAATTGGATCCAGCGACTTTTTAATCTTCATTGTGAAAGCGTTTTGATTAAAATAAAATTAAAAAATCATCAGAATTTTGCTTGCTATTCATTTTTTTAAGTGATATATTAATGCCAACGAAATTTACGAGTGGTCGTCAAGTAGAGCTGCACCTCAGCGTTCAGAAAACCGGTGGTCGATGCGAACCGGACAGGGTGTCTGTTGCGAAATACCCGACAAAATAAGCCCGTACGGATTGGGCCGGTACCGTTAGCAACTGGCAAGAGTGAAAAGCTGTTATTGACTCTTTTCAGTTGGGTGGTACCACGTTTAGGCGTCCCGATTAGATTTAATCTAGTCGGAGCGCCCTTTTTATTTGCTCGAGGGGGAGAAAAATTATGAAACGATATTATCGTCATTATCTACAATCCAAATGCCGTTAAACAAATCAGCTTAAAACATGAGGTGTCGATAATATGACCAAGAAAATTGAATTTAAAGAATCTGTTGCAATCCTGTTGATTATGTTGGTCATCTTGGGCAGTGGCGTAATTGGCTTCGGTCTTTCACCACAGGTACCGGTTTTGACCGTGATCGCGTTCCTGGTCTTCTGGCTGGCCCTGCGCCACGTATCTTGGGATGACATTATGAAAGGAATTACCAAGGGAATCTCCACTGCCATCATTCCCATCTTTATCTTTATTCTGATTGGGACTTTGATTGCCGTTTGGATTCAAGCCGGAATTATTCCTTCACTGATGGTCCTGGGCTTTCATTTAATCAGTGCTCGTTTCTTCGTGCCATCGGTCTTCATTGTCTGCTCGCTGGTCGGACTGGCCATTGGCTCTGGCTTCACCACCATCTCAACCGTAGGAATCGCCCTGTTTGGGATGGGATCAACCTTAGGCGTTAACCCAGCTTTAACGGCGGGGGCCATTATCTCCGGTGCCGTTTTTGGTGATAAGATGTCGCCGCTTTCGGATTCGACCAACCTGGCATCGGCTGTTGCTGAAGACGACTTATTTGATCACATTAACAATATGATGTGGTCCACCATCCCCGCTTTCTTGGTTTCCCTGATCGTCTTTTTCTTCTTGGGTCAAAGCAACAAGGGAACGTCACTTGCCAGCATCGCTTCAGTAAGTTCGACTCTGACTAAGCATTTTGCCGTTTCCTGGTGGGCAGCACTGCCAATTATTTTAATGTTTGTCTGTGCCTGGAAAAAACTGCCAGCCATCCCCACCCTGTTTTTAAATATTATCGTTTCAACCGTGATGATCTTTATCAACAACCCACAGCTGGGCGTCGCTAAATTTGCCACGTTGATTGAAAGCGGCTTTGTCTCCAAGACTGGCAACAAGGCCGTCGACGCGTTGCTGACCCGGGGCGGCATCTCCAGTATGATGGGCACCGTTTCTTTGATCATCATGACCCTGGCGCTTGGTGGGATCTTGATGCATATGGGAATCATTGAAAGCGCCATGAAGCCTTTAGTAGCTAAATTGAACAAGCCAGGCCGTCTGATTACGGCAACGATCTTTGCGGGAATCGGCGTCAACCTGTTCGTCGGCGAGCAGTACCTTTCCGTCATCCTGCCTGGGAATGCCTTCAAGCCAGCCTTTAAGCGCATTGGTCTTTCCCCGTTGGCATTGAGTCGGACGCTGGAAGATGGTGGCAGCGTCATCAACTACCTGATTCCTTGGGGCGTGGCCGGTTCATTCGTTGCCTCTGCCCTGGGTGTCCCGGTATTGGAATTCCTGCCATTCACCCTGTTTAGTCTGTTATCGCCACTCTTCTCAATCTTGAGCGGTTTTTCAGGTATCGGTCTCAAATGGCAGCCTGGTCACGGATCAAAAGCATAATAAATATGAAGAAAACTGCCGAGTTGATAATCAGCTCGGCAGTTTTTTATTGAGAGCACCAGGTCAAGATGACTTGATGCCTACATATATATTGGAGGATTTTTGCAATCTACCATTTTTTGATTTAATGGCCAGCTCGATTAAATCCTAGACAAAACCGCCAATCGTATGGTTAAGATCGATCTTGTCGTATGGATTGCGCATAATCAT
This sequence comes from Limosilactobacillus mucosae, assembly GCF_013423865.1. NCBI lineage: Bacteria > Bacillati > Bacillota > Bacilli > Lactobacillales > Lactobacillaceae > Limosilactobacillus > Limosilactobacillus mucosae. Next base: position 1,115,065 of record NZ_CP058954.1, read on the forward strand.
CTGTTCATTGGCAAATGCCAGAATACCGGCCCGCCCTAGTTCACGACCATAGCCGGAATTCTTGACCCCGCCAAACTGCAATTCAGGAATTGAGCCCCGGAAGTTGTTGCAGTAAACGGCACCAGTCTCAATCTTGGATGCTACTTCGGCTGCATGCTTGGAATGGCCGGCAAAGACTTGTCCACCCAAGCCATAATGAGAGTCGTTGGCCAGCTTGATGGCTTCCTCTTCATCCGCCACCTTGTAGACAACCCCGACTGGACCAAAGAATTCTTGATAGTAGGCCGGATTGTCACGGGTAACGTCGGTCAAGATCACAGCCGGCATCCAGAAACCGTTTGGCGTTGGCGTCGGCACGTCAAGATCACCATAAGCCAGGGTTGCCCCATGTACGATGGCGTCTTTAACCTGCTGGTGCAGATCATCAGCCGCGCTCTTAGAACTTAGCGGTGCCAAGGTCGTCTTAGGGTTCATCGGGTCGCCCATCTTAGCCTTGCTGAATTCTTCTTTCAGCATTTCCAGAAACCGGTCGTAATTCTTTTCCGTAACGATAAACCGCTTAGCTGAGGTACATTCTTGGCCAGCATTGAACAGCCGTGCCATGTAGAGGATCTTCTTGATGTCATCCATGTCAGCATCATCCAAAACAATAAACGGATCTGAGCCGCCCAGCTCCATCGTGCTCTTCTTCAAATACTTACCGGCTTCAGCAGCAATCTTTTGTCCCGCTCGTTCAGAACCAGTCAAGGCAACCCCGCTGACTCGTGGATCGGCAATGATTTTTTCAATCTGGTCATAGGTAACGAACAGGTTAACCAGAGATCCTTCCGGCGCGCCAGCTTCCAAGGTGTACTTTTCCAGCAGTGAAGCCGTGGTCGGAACGGAACTGGCCTGCTTGAACATAACTGGGTTGCCCAGCATAAAGTTAGGCGCAAACACACGCATGACTTGGTAATATGGGAAGTTCCAAGGCTCAACCGCCATGATGACCCCCGTTGAATGGTATTCGTAATGTGCGTCACCCATGATCGTGTAGACGCGCTGTGGCCGCAGCAGATCCTTGGCATTGTCGGCATACCAGTTGGCAATCATCGCTGACAGAGCAACTTCAGCTTTCGCCTCGCCAAAAAGCTTTCCCATGTCTTGAACCATTGCTTTTGCCAGTTCATCTTGATGCTTCATCAAATTGTCCGCAACTGCGTGAAGGATCTCGGCCCGGCCGTCGAGTGGTTGATTGCGCCATTCGTGGTACAGAGCATCGGCTTTTTGCAGCTTGTCTTCCACGTATTCATCACTCTGATTTTCATAAGTCTTTTTCAATTCGCCCGTATATGGGTAGATTGATTGATAAGCCATTATTGAAAATACCCCTTTCTTTAGCAGCATTGAACTTGATAAACGATTATGCGTCTGGCTTTGAAATCGTTTACGACTCTATTTTAGTCAGAAAATTAAAAATGTCACGTATTAGCGATAATTTCATCAAATTTTGTCTTGACATCATAGCTCTGATTGGTCCGAAAGTGTTGATATGTAGGGGTTTTATAAGTTTTAATTTTTATTTTTAATTAAATGATCATTTGTTCATTGATTCACATAGATTATGATTAGCAGTAAAGGTCAAAATTAATCCCAATCCATTTAATGATATTGACACCATTATTAGCCGTTGACTGCCTACTAAATTTAATGCGAATCATTCATTTTTGATACCGGGAATGATTATTATCACCGCATGAAACCAACTTCGGTTAAATCATTTCAACCACCAACTGCTGTCATAAAAGTTAAGCCGCATCTTCCAGCTGACGATCCAGTCCGATGATTAGATGATTAATCGGATCGTAGCCAAAAAAGTTTCTCGAAATATCTCATAATGACATCAACCACCCGAGGATTCAGGGTGTGTCAAATGACATAACTCAAATCAATAAAAGCCAAACCATTCATTGATTTAATAGTGCATCACGGGGAGCATTAGCCAAATACCCATGGAAGAATGAGCTGACCGTCAGTTTGTGAAGAAATTCAAGTTTGACAAGCTGTCAGCCCGGAAACTACCTACTATTCCTTGGTTTTTCGCGTAAAGTAGGTAATGAGATTTTTGTCATACGTATTATGCAAAATTATTTGCATAATACGTGGTGATCACTATTTCTTTCCCGGTGCGAGCCGTTTGACGTTAATTACGAGATTTTAAGCTTGCAGTGAGTCAATCTTTATGATCAAAAAAGCCTGCCCTCGATTTGGAAGGCAGGTTTTTGAATTTCACCGTCTCTGATTATGGCAATCATTAGTGGCAAATATTTTTTGAATAAAGGTACAGATTTTGCACTGGTATGGATGTTTTCCAGTACCCGCTACTTTTTCGTCCTATGATTAAAGTTGCTTAGCCGCCAATTAAGTATCTTTAAATTTCAACAGTCTCATCCAACTTGTCAACTGATTCTGGAACTTCTTGACGCCGACCCCAACCTGTCAAAACCGCAACTAAGAATGTCAAAAATAGACAAAAGGCGTAGATCGTGCCGCCTGCAACAATAACCGGTGAAAGCTTAGTCATTGCTGAGCCGATAAAGACAAACACACTCATAAACGGAATGATAGCTGGTAAACTATTGGCAGTCCCATCTAAAAGGTTTGCGCGTCGATATGGATGAATGTTACGCGCATGGCCAATTTTATTGACAATTGGTCCTGCCGTTAAGATTGACGCACTGGTCACGCCGCCAAACATAATCGTAATCAGCGAGATTCCGAGCATTGCAATTAATTCGGTTCCACGAGCTGTCTTACCATATCGACTGGCAAGAATTCGATCAGCCAGGTAGTCAAGCATGCCAGCTCGCATCAGTACACCCATAATGCCAAACACCGAGATTACCAGTGCAACGGTTGGCAGAATATTATTGATCCCGTCTACCAAAAAGCCAGTTACCTCATTTTTACTAGGATGGTTAGCAAATACATCAGAAAATCTAAACAGCTTAAAAAGCAATCCAGTAATCGTTCCCAGCGTCAATCCGGTCAAAATTCCCGCATAGATGTTGCGAGTCCTTACCGAAACGATCAGCATAACTACAACCGGCACTAGCATAATCAATGGTGCTGGTGAGGAGGCAGCTGATATCTTCCCGCCTTGGTATGTTCCGCCGATTCCGCCAATAATTGCATAGATTGTCAGTGTAATACTGCTGGCCACCAGTGAGTACTTCAAACGGCTGTTTACGACTCCTCCAATATCGGCTGGCCGCCCATCATTAAACTGCTGTGTTGAAGAAGATGCAATCGTAGTATCTGAAATTGGCGCCAGATTATCACCAAAAATAGCTCCCGAAACAATGCTACCTGCCATCATCATCGAATTTGCACCTAGCAAAACACCAGCTGGGTAAAAAATAGGAAAGGCAATAAACATTGTACCAATTGAAGAACCTGTTGCCGTTGATACAATGCAGGTTGCAACAAAAGTGAAGGTGGTCCCCTGTCAATAAAATAGACAATTTAAATAGAGACTTTTTTGTCCTATGCCACGACTAAATTTTGAATTTGAGTTTGATACTCATCTTCAAGTTGCTTTGGTGATTTGAATCCACAGTGACTGTGAATTCTAACTGTGTTGTAAAACGTTTCAATGTACTGAAAAACTAGTCGTTTAGCTTCGGAGTATGAATGGATTTTAAACCGATTTATCCATTCACGCTTAATCAAGGCGTGAAACGACTCAATGCAGGCATTATCCCAAGGATAAGCTTTCTTTGAATAGCTTAATGTCATGCTAGCTGTAACTTGATTGTAAGCTTCAGACGTAAACTGACTACCACGATCACTGTGCATGATTAATGGCTTGCTAATATGGCGACTGTGCTTAGTCTTTTCAATAAGTGGGATGACATTCGATACCTCCAAGGTTTCAGATAAGTCCCAACCAATGATCCGTCGGGAGTACAAGTCCATAATACTGGTTAAATAAACGAATCCGTCATGAACTGGAATATAAGTGGTGTCAATGCACCAAACGGCGTTTGGTCGCAATGGATTGAACTGCTCGTCTAAAATATTTATTAGCTGTTTATCAAACTTAGAATTGCGAGTGGTAGTCGTCCAAGGGGTTAGGTAAACGGCGTGAATGCCAAGTTCACGCATATACTTACCAACAGTTCGTTCAGCGATCTTATATCCTTTTGAGCGAAGTTCTTGGGTGATTTTGCCGGCACCGTAAATACAAAGGCTTTTGAGCCAAATTGCTTTAATTTCACCTTGAATAAACTTCTTCCGAAGCTTTCGCGGTGATTGGTGATTATGACGCTTTTCTCGTTGATAGTAACCACTTCTTGAGATTCCAACATAATCACACATACCATTGATGGAAGGGTGGGATTCCAAAGCGTGCTGAACGTCCATTTCTTGGTATACCTTTTCGGTAGTTACTTGCTCAGAATCCCGATTGATTTTTTTAATACTTCGATCGCTCCTTCAGCGTCACGAAGTTGACGCTTTAGTCGTGCAATCTCCTTGTCCTTATCGCTGGCAAAATTACCAGAGCCACGGCCAAACTCCCCAGTCTCAGTAAACAGCTTAATCCATTTATGTAATGTACTAGCCCCAATACCTAGATTCTTACTTATTTCATTCATGGTCATGTGATCCTTGTTATCTAAGTAATACTGAACGGCCTGTTCCTTAAATTCCTTGTCATAACTGTGCTTCGTCATTATTTGATCCTCCAATTTACTTCCTTAATTATACTAAATCAGAGTCTCTATTTAACTTGTACACTTTTTATTCTAGGCCCAAGGCAACAAAAAGTGCGCCGTGAATGCCAGTTGCATTAGCCAGCCATACAAATCCATTTGACAAGCCGCAAAGTTTGATCAAAGCACTAAACATCCCGACCATCAGCAAAATAACGACAACCGAGATGGAAGTAATTGAGCTGATTCCTTCAATTGCCGCCTCCCAAAACTGCTGATAGCTTTTACAAAAGATGCCACCAATCAATAAAGCTAAAAAACCGCCGACTGCCAATGCTTCCATATTAAAGGCCCGACAGATTACAAACAGATAAATACAGCTAAACGCGTAGATTGCTACTGGGATTAATGACATAAACATACCACCACGAAATTGCAGCGTTGATTTTTGATTCATTTAACTGCCTCCTTTTTAGTGGTCTAAATCGGTCAGAATAATTCCTTGGTAACGTGGCGAGGTCCGTTCAAGTTCATAGCACTCACCAGCTGGCGTCGGATATTGAGCAATAAACTCTCGGATGGCCTGCATTTCATCAGCCGACAACTCAAATTCCAGAGTCCGCAGATTGTCAGCAACATGTCTTGAACTGCGGGTGCCAATCATGACGGCGCCGACCCCAGGCTGATTCAAAATATATTGGGTCACGACATTAGCAATTGATACCTGATGCGTCGCCGCAATTTCTTTAAGCAGCGGCAATAGTTTCTGCAAGCCATCCCACCCTAGCGAATCCTCGATAATCTGCATATATTTGACTTGAGAGCGTGTCTCTGGCCGATCGTATTCTTTTCCTAGGTATTTCTCGGATAAAAAACCACCAGCCAGTGTTCCATAGGCAAATGTATAAATATTGTGGGCAGCGCTATACTTAAGCAGCGATCTTTCCGGACGCCGGTCAAACAGCGAGTACTGGGCCTGATTTGAGACAACGTTGATACCGGCGTCGACCATCTGCTTCAGCCGTTCCGTATCCATGTTGCACATGCCAATATTGCGAATTTTTCCTTTTTTCTGCAGTCTTGCCAATTCAAACGCTGTATCCATCATGCCGGCAACGTTAAAGTCCCACCAATGAAACTGCACCAGATCAATCGCCTCACGATGCATTCTCTGCAATGATCGGTCAATGATTCGTTCAACATATTTACGATCAACCTTGCTCAGCATGCTTTTATCCGGTACGAACTTGGTATGAACTTGAATATCCTCTTCTTGATAATGACCGGTTGCTTTTAATTCATTTACAAAACGACCAATAATTTCTTCAACGCCTGTATAGATATCAGCACAGTCGAAAGTTGTAAAGCCATGCTCAACCAATTCGTGAAACCCTTGCAATGCATCATCAACATCGGTTTTTCCTTGCAGGTTATGCTCGGCCGACAGCTGCCAACAGCCATTAATGACTCGATTGAACGTGTAGCCATTTGCCAATCTGATTTTTTGCTGCATATTAATCTTCCTTTCTTTTGGTTTCGGTCAGTGGAACTACAGTAGTCTTGTTATGATACTGTTTTCGCTTGCCAATCCGCTTGATTTCAAAAAGTGCCTTGCAGTTTGGATCTGGACATGCGATCAAGGTGTCTGACAACATCCAGTCATTGGCATTTAAAACCCGTTGCTTGGCTGGCAACAATGGCAACAGTGCACTTAGTGAGTACATCGAGAATGAATGCGTCTGAGGAAATACCAGATTCTCACCTTCCACCAGAAAATAATCGCCTAATTGATGGCTACAGACAAAGTCAGTTGGATTACCCACTACGGTAACCTTCAAATCATAAAGCTCAAACGAATCATCCATAAAAACCTCCTAAAATTAAAAAACGACAGTCAAAACGACTGCCGGAACAAGATCAAGATGCATCCTGTGGTACCACCCCGGGTTGACATTTTTAATGCCCACTCATCGCATACATACATACGCTAGACTTTGATCACAGAGGTCTTTACTCCGGCGCCGCTACTGATGTCATCACTTTCACGTTGCCCTCGGAAACCCATTCACCAATTTTAGTGCTGCCATTATCTCACCCAACAATGACTCTCTGAAACACCTTTAAAAGGCTACTCTCTTTCCTCAACGGTTTAAATTATTTTTAAAGAATGATAATAAAATAATGAACTTGTGTCAACAAAAAATTAAAATAATTTAATTTAATTACAAAGATCAGCTATAGTTACCTTGCACTGCTGATTTCACTTAAATTTACTCAACAAATTAATTTACTTTTTTAATTAAGACATACTAAATGAGTTGAGCAATCAAATAATTCTAACGCCAAACAAAAACCGAGATACAGTCAGGATCATCCCTTCTGTATCTCGGTTTTACGATTTCGCCATTTCACACATTGATCATTGGCATTTTACATTTCAAATTAGCTCAGTCCTGTTCTGCTGACTCTGAGAAAGTGATACTGAGGTTAGGAAGTTCGTCCGCAAATAAGACTGATCCAATCAGAATGCAAATGTCGCAATCACCAATCTGCTGCCCACAATGCCAAACCGCTTATTGATAGCAGTTGAAAAACTAGATTCAGCACGACACCGCTTGATTACAGCAGTTGAATGCCAGCTTTTTCGCACTTTTCCCGCATGTCTTCTGGCCAGATGCTTGCCTGAACCTCGCCAACGTGTGCCTTACCTAACAGCAGCATGCACAGCCGTGACTGACCAATCCCACCACCAATCGTGTATGGCAGTTCATGGTTCAACAGCATCTTGTGGAATGGCAGTTCGGCACGAGCTTCTTCGCCGGCTTCCTTAAGCTGGTAGCGCATTGCATCTTCATCAACCCGAATCCCCATGCTGGATACTTCCAACTTGCAGTCAAGCGGTTCATACCAGAAGATAATGTCGCCGTTCAAAGACCAGTCATCATAGTCAGGGGCGCGGCCATCATGTGGCTTGCCGGAACGACGCAGCTTGTCACCGATCTTCATGACAAAGACACAGCCGAGTTCCTTGGCAATGCGATCTTCACGTTCCATTGGCGTCAGATCTGGCCAGCGATCCTCCAATTCCTGCGTCGTAACGAAGTGGATCTCGTCTGGCAGATGGTGAACGGCTTGCGGGAACTTGTACCAGACTTCATGTTCCATGTGCTTGATAACCTTAAAGATTTTTTTAACCGTGGCCTTTAAGGTTTCTTCGGTTCGTTCTTCTTTAGCGATCACCTTTTCCCAGTCCCATTGGTCAACGTAAATGGAGTGGAAGTTGTCCAGATCTTCGTCTTTGCGGATGGCGTTCATGTTGGTGTAGAGGCCTTCATGCATCCCAAAGCCGTATTTCTTTAAGGCATAGCGTTTCCACTTGGCCAGTGAATGAACGACTTCAATCGTTTCGCCCGGCAGTTCTTTCATCGTGAATGAAACTGGCTGCTCTACTCCGTTCAGGTTATCGTTCAAACCAGTTTTCTTTTCGACGAACATTGGCGCACTCATCCGCTGCAGGTTCAATTCGCGTCCAATCTCATCTTGGAAGGTTTCACGAATGTAGCGAATAGCGGCTTCGGTCTCGCGGACTGACAGCTTTGGATCGTAGTGTTCTGGAATAATCAGACTCATAATAAAAAATCTCCTTGAAACTTAGACTTGAGGGCAAAATAAAAAGCCTTTTGTCCCCGTAGTTTCATGGGACGAAAGGCTTTATTCCGCGGTGCCACCCAAGTTGTCCAGAGATATCCAGACCGCTTTGATCAGAGCACAAACATGCTCCATCGACTGTAACGTGTCGAAAACGTCTGAGCCTACTTTGGACGAATCCATTTGGGTCAGCAACGCGGGGAAGTGTTTTTCGCTGTATCAGGGTCGGCCAAGTTCCCATTATCCTCGGCTCACTTTACGAATGAAAACAGCTACTCGTCTTTCTCATGGTTTTTCAAAACTGTTTGATTGTTTTTTATTTTAATCCATTCTTAGTTTTTTGCAAGTAGTTTTTTAATTTTTTAATGGTTTTGCTTAAAATCGCCAAGCTGATCAGCCATGCAGCTACTTCCAAAACATCATTATAATCATCAGCACGACAGCAATGATCACGACCAGATTCTACAAAAATCATGAGTGTCATTTGCATAATCACCAAAAAAATCCATTTAATGATCTATCACTTGAATACATGAAGAAAATTGCATTGATAATCGTTTATCTAAATTTTTCGATAATGATTGAAGTATGAATGATTTTTGCTTATTTTGGGAATTTTTAGCTTTTTCCTATGCTTAGCCGACAAACATATTTATAATCACATTTAAGACTTCAATAAATCTTTTCAAAGGGATATTCATTTTACGAAGGGGCTTTTTATGAAGATCAAATCAAAAAAATGGGCTGGGATTGCAATTGGCATCGCGGCACTGTGTTTTGCATTGGCAATCGGTCTGGGAATCTACCTGCACTCAACCAGTCAATCTACCAAACCACAGCGCGAAACTCATTCATCTAAAATCACGGTTAATCAATTCATCAAAACGATTGCGCCAATTGCCCAAAAAGAACAAAAAAAGTACCACATTCCAGCCAGCATCATCATTGCTCAGGCTGGTACCGAATCAAACTGGGGTCGCAGCAAGCTGGCTTATAAATACAACAATCTTTTTGGCATCAAAGCAACCTCTAAAAAGAATCGCGTTCGCATGTATACCAAGGAAAACATCAACGGTAAGACAGTCGAAATCAAACAGTATTTTGCCGTATATGATGGTTGGGAGGCTTCACTAAAGGCCCACGCCGAGCTGCTTGCCCATGGTACCGAAGCTAAGCCAAACGTATTTAAAGATGTGCTAAAAGCCAAGAACTACCAAGAAGCTGCCCAGGCGCTGCAAAAGGACGGCTATGCAACAGACCCTAATTACGCCAATGAACTGATCTATGCGATTAAAAAATTCAAGCTTTATAAATATGATCATTGATAATTTCGTATCTTTTAAAAATGACATATGAAATTAAAAAAGGCGCTTTGTCAGATCATTTCGACCACTCGAACTTTAATTATGCCTAGCCGAAAATCCCGTGACTTTAGTCATGGGATGGATAGGCTCACTCAACGTCCATTGGACACTTTTTCTGTTGGAGTGCATTGTATTTTTGATTGTTGATATAGTTTTCCACTACATCTTTACTCATATTGCCAAGCGTACTCATATAGTAGCTTGGCGACTATAAATGACCACCCCAATATTATGATTGTCGAATTTCTGGATGTCGTTTGAGAAAGATGAATGCACTACGCCCCTTTAGTGCTTTGATAGCGCTGGTTGGCGCCTTGCTAGGTGGAAAACTGATCAGTACATGAACATGATCTGGCATTACTTCCATCTTTTCGATTACAATTTCGTTATCTTTTGCAACCATTCGCAATATGTCTTTCATTTCGTCTACCAGTTCCTTAGTTGAAAAAGTCTGGTGGCGATACTTAGTTACCCAGATTAAATGGTAATGGAAATTATAGATATAACGGCGAGTATAAACTGCGTCTTGAATTTTTTCTTTAGTCATTAAGAACGCCTCAATCGTTATAGTCATTAGCTGATGATATAATTCAATTAAAGGAGGTGAAAAAATGAAGTCAATGGCCCAGTTAGAATATCATTATGGATTGAAGGTTCGCATCTATCCGAATGATTACCAGAAACAAATAATCAAGGTTAACAGTGATGCCAGTCGTTTCGTCTATAATGAGATGGTTGCGATCGGTAAAGAACTCTGGCAATTAAATCGAGTAAAACTGTCGATTGATACGGTTCAGGATCGGATCCAACAGCTAAAGCTTCGTCAAAACGCTAAGCAGATGTCAAATCATTTCCAGTTTTTAGAAGATAAGCGTATTGACAGCCTTGCTAAGGCTAATGCCATTCAAAACTATCACAAGGCTTGGAACGCTTTTCGCAAGGTTCATGAAGCCGGTGTGCCAAAATTTCATCGTAAAAGCTATGCCTGGCGATACCAGACGAACTGTCAATATCCAAAGCAAAAGACGGCTCGGCTAGACAACGGTACCGTCTGCTTTGAAGATTGCAAACATATTGTGATGCCTAAACTAGGACGTTTGCGGATCAAAGGCGCTCAGCAGCGACTATTGGATCGTCAAGGCGAAACACGCATTGGTACGGTAACCATTTCCAAAGATGCTGCCGATCGATTCTTTTTGTCGCTGCAATTAGGTTCAGATACACCGTTTGTTCCTAAGCTTAGCCGCACTAATCGGCAAATTGGCATTGACCTAAACACAGAAAACTTTCTGACCGCCAGTGATGGTCGAACCATCGCTAACCCACGCTACTATCGAACAATCAAGGGAAAATTAGCTAAAGCACAGCGTACTCTTTCACGCCGCCAGCGCCGGGCTAAAAAAGAGCAGCGTTCTTTGCGAGAAAGCAAAAACTATCAGAAGCAGCGTTTATTAGTCGCTAAGATACATGCACGGGTATTTGACCGCCGCCATGATTTTCTCCAGCGCACGTCTACAGCACTGATCAAGAACCAAGATCTCGTTGTAGCTGAAGAATTGAGGAGTAAGAATCTGTTAAAAAATCATGCCTTGGCAATGAGCATCAGTGATGTTGGCTGGCGGTCTTTCTTGGGTATGTTGTCATACAAAGCCGACCTCTATGACCGTCAATTTATCACGGTCAGTCCTAAAAACACGACCCAAACCTGTCATGACTGTGGCTTTGTAATGGGGAGTGACGGGACCGAAAAGCTGACACTGGCAGATCGTGAATGGATATGTCCACAGTGCCATGTTCATCATATCCGTGATTACAATGCAGCACTAAATATTTTAGAAAAAGGACTCCAGAAACAACAAAAAGCCTAGTCAAAAAGCTAGGCTCATTCCTATGGCAACCTGGGAATGTAAAAGGCATTGGTAATTAGATGATCACTGCTCAAGCAACTGCGGCTGTTTGAGTAAATCGTCCGTATCTATGCAAATTGTGGTTCGGATACTCAATACTGGGGTGTTTGCCCACAAGCCATCGACTTTAGCCGATGGTGGTTGACGGTACTGGTTTCCATTTCAAATATATTTAGCTTTGCTGATTGCAGTGCTTTGTGAAGAAAAATTGGCTTTAATCGGCTATCGGGCTTGAACTTACCTACTATTGCTTAATTTTCACCCGCAAGTAGGTAGTTGTATGTTCAGCCAGTCTAACTTTACTTACTCGGGGCTGCTTTTCTTCAAATAGTAGGTAATGAGGTTTTTGTCATATGTCTTTATACAGGATTTTTTGCATAATCGCTGCTGATGGCTGAAAATTTCTCCTCGGTTGCCATCATCACATTCATCTCTCAAAATCACATTGACCATTGCTGGTGGCTAAGATCTTTTACTGCCATGATCATCACATTGAACCACTATCAATACCGCCAGATCAGCAATAATAAAAGCCCCGCAACCACTTTGGCTGTGAGACTTCACTTTACAGATTCAATTCAAATGCCCAGCGCAGTGGATCATTGGGATCATCTAAAATATTGATGTGCCCGCGTCTAATAAAACCATTGCTAGTCGCGACATGCTGCATTGGCTGGTTCAAATCATGCGTATCAACTCGGAAGTTATGGATTCCCTGCTCATTTAAAATTGAAATCAAACTGCTCATGAAATACTTGGCTAAATGCCGCCCCCGATAATCCTGGCTTAATGCCAAACGATGAATGGCAGCGTAGGGCTCGGTATTATTTTGCCAGGCACCATCAATTTCCTGATAGTTTGGATCATCACCAATGATTGCCGCCACATAACCCGCAACCTGGCCATCGACTTTCAGCACCCAAGCTGATTGATTGGCTAGGTCTTGAGCAACTGTATCAGTATTTGGATATCCCGCCTGCCACTGCGGACTGCCAGAAGCCTTTAGGAATGCCTTGGCTTGATCAAAAATTTTACCGATTGCTGGAATATCGGTCTCCTTGGCGCGAGTAACGTAAATAAGACTCATGATTTTCCTCTTTTCAAATACATCTGAACTTTTAGATAAGCTTAACACGAATAATTACATTAAGAACGGCTATTTTTCATGATCCCTTATCTCAACCGACTTTATCAGAGTAAAGCGTCGTCGCAAAGTCGAAATACTGATTCCAGTGCGCAGTGAAAGTTCGCGGTAAGTCATTCCTTTTTGATGAAGCTGATAGGCCTGCCAGATTTTTTCATCCGAATAAACTTTTGGTCGGCCTTCATGATATTTCGGATTATGACGGCGAGAATACGACTTGCCTTCTTGAGTCCTGGTAACGATCATATCCCGTTCAAACTGGGCAAAAGCAGAAAACACGGTAAAAATCAAGCGACCAACCGGCGTATCGTCAATCGTGCCCATATTCAAAATGTTAATCTTCACCTGATTTTCAAACAATTGCTGAATCATTTGCAGATCTTCACCTGTATTACGCGCAAATCGATCTAGCTTAGTGACGATAATCACATCGTTTGGTTGAACGATTGCCAACAAGCGAGCAAATTCTGGTCGTTTGGTAGTCGTTCTGGTATATTTTTCCTGGAATATTTCGTCAATCCCAACCTGTTTCAACAGTTGCAGCTGTGTCGATAAACTTTGGCTTTCCGTGCTTACTCGCGCATATCCGTACTTCATGTTCTAAACACCACACCAAGACAATTTAAGTTTCAAAAGCATGTGTGTGGACTCTCCTTTCTTTAATCAGTTATTACCTTTTTGGTACATTGCCTTTTCAAAACTTTTGATTACAACAAAACCGTTCTATTGTAGCAAGTGATTTCTTTTTATAAACATTTTTTCCATAAAATGAACGATTATTTTTAACGAATGATCATTTTAGAACGATATTACATTATATAGATACATTTATAAATCATTAGTATATTTTTAATCATAAAGACAAAAAGGCCCAACCTTTGAAAAATCAAAGGATGAGTCTTTTTTTATCGTTGATGAATCTGTTCTATTTCTTCATCTAGTTTTCGTGACGCTTCTTCTTAGAGCCAAAGCCCAGGCCAAGTCCCGCTGCAAACAGTGCTCCTGCCAAGCCCAGGGCGCCCTTTTCGTTGTTGGCGTTACCAGTCTGTGGCAATTGTTGTGCACCGGCATTGGTTTGAGTTTGACCTGACTGGCCGTTTTGAGCGGATTGACCAGTCGTTGAACCGCCATTCGTTGCTTGACCACCATTGGAAGCATTGCCGCCTTGGTCAGTTGCCTTGCCAGAATCAAGCTTCTTGTAGGTGATGTTGATCGTCATGTCTTGGTCATTTGGCGTAACCGTAATTTCTGGAACAGATGCGGATGGCACGTATCCAGGAATGTTTGGTACGTCAACGCTTTCCAAAACGACATTCTTCGACCATGGTCCATAAGTTACTTCACCGGTAACCTCATCAACCGTTGCACTTCGCGTAAATTCAGCCTTCTGCGTGATCGTCTGCGTCTTGCCATCTGGCGTCGTAATGTTGATCGTCCGCGTAACGGTCTTGTTCAGATCATCCTTGGCAACACCGCTTGGGTAATTCTTACCAGGGTTGTCTGGCAATACATCAGCCGGCGTCTTTGGATTGTCTGGCGTAACAGTGATGGTGCCGTGCTTGAGGTGAACCTCGAAGTTCTGGTCTTTATGGTCGTCATTGTCAAAGGTGATTTCGGCACCGTTGGTGTCATCGCTCACCAGTACGTAGCCAAGATCCTTGTAGGCTTGAATGTCCTGGGCGGTAGTGTAGCCAGACTTGGCATTCGTCTTGCCGCTAAGCGACTCGGTCTTTAGAGCCTTGTTCGCATTGTCGTCGTCAATGTACTTGACGGTAGCCTTCTGGTTGTCGGCCGTGTAGGTAACGACAACGTTAATGTCTTGAGCGTCGTGTGCCACGTCCTTGTTGGATACGACCGTCTTGTCAGGCGTGTAGCCCGTCTGCTCAGGGCTTGGAATGTCCTTGAAGTCCTGGTTCTGGCTCCAGTCAGTCTTAATGACTTTACCAGTAACCTTGTCGATTACCTTGGTAGCGGTGTATGACAGCTGGTCGTTTACTGCAGCTGGCGCCTTCGATCCGTCGCTCATCCGGTAGGTGATCGTACGATTTACAGTATCCGTAAGCCCGGCCTTGTCCGTACCGTCTGGGTAGCTGGCAGAGCCTTTCCCAGGGTTGATCGGCGTTCCTGGCTGGCCTGGCTTATCTGGAGTAACAGTGATGGTGCCGTGCTTGAGGTGTACCTCGAAGTTCTGGTCTTTATGGTCGTCATTGTCAAAGGTGATTTCGACACCGTTGGTGTCATCGCTCACCAGTACGTAGCCAAGATCCTTGTAGGCTTGAATGTCCTGGGCGGTAGTGTAGCCAGACTTGGCATTCGTCTTGCCGCTAAGCGACTCGGTCTTTAGAGCCTTGTTCGCATTGTCGTCGTCAATGTACTTGACGGTAGCCTTCTGGTTGTCGGCCGTGTAGGTAACGACAACGTTAATGTCTTGAGCGTCGTGTGCCACGTCCTTGTTGGATACGACCGTCTTGTCAGGCGTGTAGCCCGTCTGCTCAGGGCTTGGAATGTCCTTGAAGTCCTGGTTCTGGCTCCAGTCAGTCTTAATGACTTTACCAGTAACCTTGTCGATTACCTTGGTAGCGGTGTATGACAGCTGGTCGTTTACTGCAGCTGGCGCCTTCGATCCGTCGCTCATCCGGTAGGTGATCGTACGATTTACAGTATCCGTAAGCCCGGCCTTGTCCGTACCGTCTGGGTAGCTGGCAGAGCCTTTCCCAGGGTTGATCGGCGTTCCTGGCTGGCCTGGCTTATCTGGAGTAACAGTGATGGTGCCGTGCTTGAGGTGTACCTCGAAGTTCTGGTCTTTATGGTCGTCATTGTCAAAGGTGATTTCGGCACCGTTGGTGTCATCGCTCACCAGTACGTAGCCAAGATCCTTGTAGGCTTGAATGTCCTGGGCGGTAGTGTAGCCAGACTTGGCATTCGTCTTGCCGCTAAGCGACTCGGTCTTTAGAGCCTTGTTCGCATTGTCGTCGTCAATGTACTTGACGGTAGCCTTCTGGTTGTCGGCCGTGTAGGTAACGACAACGTTAATGTCTTGAGCGTCGTGTGCCACGTCCTTGTTGGATACGACCGTCTTGTCAGGCGTGTAGCCCGTCTGCTCAGGGCTTGGAATGTCCTTGAAGTCCTGGTTCTGGCTCCAGTCAGTCTTAATGACTTTACCAGTAACCTTGTCGATTACCTTGGTAGCGGTGTATGACAGCTGGTCGTTTACTGCAGCTGGCGCCTTCGATCCGTCGCTCATCTTGTAGGTGATGTTCCGATTTACAGTATCCGTAAGCCCGGCCTTGTCCGTACCGTCTGGGTAGCTGGCAGAGCCTTTCCCAGGGTTGATCGGCGTTCCTGGCTGGCCTGGCTTATCTGGAGTAACAGTGATGGTGCCGTGCTTGAGGTGTACCTCGAAGTTCTGGTCTTTATGGTCGTCATTGTCAAAGGTGATTTCGACACCGTTGGTGTCATCGCTCACCAGTACGTAGCCAAGATCCTTGTAGGCTTGAATGTCCTGGGCGGTAGTGTAGCCAGACTTGGCATTCGTCTTGCCGCTAAGCGACTCGGTCTTTAGAGCCTTGTTCGCATTGTCGTCGTCAATGTACTTGACGGTAGCCTTCTGGTTGTCGGCCGTGTAGGTAACGACAACGTTAATGTCTTGAGCGTCGTGTGCCACGTCCTTGTTGGATACGACCGTCTTGTCAGGCGTGTAGCCCGTCTGTTCAGGGCTTGGAATGTCCTTGAAGTCCTGGTTCTGGCTCCAGTCAGTCTTAATGACTTTACCAGTAACCTTGTCGATTACCTTGGTAGCGGTGTATGACAGCTGGTCGTTTACTGCAGCTGGCGCCTTCGATCCGTCGCTCATCTTGTAGGTGATGTTCCGATTTACAGTATCCGTAAGCCCGGCCTTGTCCGTACCGTCTGGGTAGCTGGCAGAGCCTTTCCCAGGGTTGATCGGCGTTCCTGGCTGGCCTGGCTTATCTGGAGTAACAGTGATGGTGCCGTGCTTGAGGTGTACCTCGAAGTTCTGGTCTTTATGGTCGTCATTGTCAAAGGTGATTTCGACACCGTTGGTGTCATCGCTCACCAGTACGTAGCCAAGATCCTTGTAGGCTTGAATGTCCTGGGCGGTAGTGTAGCCAGACTTGGCATTCGTCTTGCCGCTAAGCGACTCGGTCTTTAGAGCCTTGTTCGCATTGTCGTCGTCAATGTACTTGACGGTAGCCTTCTGGTTGTCGGCCGTGTAGGTAACGACAACGTTAATGTCTTGAGCGTCGTGTGCCACGTCCTTGTTGGATACGACCGTCTTGTCAGGCGTGTAGCCCGTCTGCTCAGGGCTTGGAATGTCCTTGAAGTCCTGGTTCTGGCTCCAGTCAGTCTTAATGACTTTACCAGTAACCTTGTCGATTACCTTGGTAGCGGTGTATGACAGCTGGTCGTTTACTGCAGCTGGCGCCTTCGATCCGTCGCTCATCTTGTAGGTGATGTTCCGATTTACAGTATCCGTAAGCCCGGCCTTGTCCGTACCGTCTGGGTAGCTGGCAGAGCCTTTCCCAGGGTTGATCGGCGTTCCTGGCTGGCCTGGCTTATCTGGAGTAACAGTGATGGTGCCGTGCTTGAGGTGTACCTCGAAGTTCTGGTCTTTATGGTCGTCATTGTCAAAGGTGATTTCGACACCGTTGGTGTCATCGCTCACCAGTACGTAGCCAAGATCCTTGTAGGCTTGAATGTCCTGGGCGGTAGTGTAGCCAGACTTGGCATTCGTCTTGCCGCTAAGCGACTCGGTCTTTAGAGCCTTGTTCGCATTGTCGTCGTCAATGTACTTGACGGTAGCCTTCTGGTTGTCGGCCGTGTAGGTAACGACAACGTTAATGTCTTGAGCGTCGTGTGCCACGTCCTTGTTGGATACGACCGTCTTGTCAGGCGTGTAGCCCGTCTGCTCAGGGCTTGGAATGTCCTTGAAGTCCTGGTTCTGGCTCCAGTCAGTCTTAATGACTTTACCAGTAACCTTGTCGATTACCTTGGTAGCGGTGTATGACAGCTGGTCGTTTACTGCAGCTGGCGCCTTCGATCCGTCGCTCATCTTGTAGGTGATGTTCCGATTTACAGTGTCCGTAAGCCCGGCCTTGTCCGTACCGTCTGGGTAGCTGGCAGAGCCTTTCCCAGGGTTGATCGGCGTTCCTGGCTGGCCTGGCTTATCTGGAGTAACAGTGATGGTGCCGTGCTTGAGGTGTACCTCGAAGTTCTGGTCTTTATGGTCGTCATTGTCAAAGGTGATTTCGGCACCGTTGGTGTCATCGCTCACCAGTACGTAGCCAAGATCCTTGTAGGCTTGAATGTCCTGGGCGGTAGTGTAGCCAGACTT
This sequence comes from Limosilactobacillus mucosae, assembly GCF_013423865.1. Lineage (NCBI taxonomy): Bacteria > Bacillati > Bacillota > Bacilli > Lactobacillales > Lactobacillaceae > Limosilactobacillus > Limosilactobacillus mucosae. Next base: position 1,133,175 of record NZ_CP058954.1, read on the forward strand.
GGCATTCGTCTTGCCGCTAAGCGACTCGGTCTTTAGAGCCTTGTTCGCATTGTCGTCGTCAATGTACTTGACGGTAGCCTTCTGGTCGTCAGCCTTGTATTTAACAGTAATGTCTTGACTCAAGTCGCTGACGTAATCTGCTGGGTTAAACGTGTAACTCTTATCTGCAGGGTTGTAATCCTTATCTGTAAGGGTATATGTCTTAACCTTGCCCTTGATCATGCCATTGATCGTTGGCGTAAAGCCAGGCACTTCTGGAATCTTAACGTTGTCCGCCTTGGTTGAGTCGTTTTTATCGTTTGGATACTGACTGGTCGTCTGGTACTCAGGTGGCAAGGGTGGAAAGGCATCGGAATCAGATTCAATAATCAGATTGCCAAGTTTTTCATAAACATACTCAATGTTGATCGTTTGTGGAATGTAGATGCTATGAATGTTCCAATTAGCTTTCTCAACGTAATGAGTATCCCCAGATTTTAGATTGAATCGGTCAACAACAACCCCATATTTATCAGTGACTGTAACCAACATCTCACCGGTTGCGGTATTAGTTTCTTTAAATGTGGCCTTATACCCATTATGCATGTCCTTTACATAGGTTGCACCCTGCTTGCCAAATGGCGACATGAAGCCTTCGGCATTTTTTGGCTCTTTGGCAAAATAGTGAGTGAGTACCTTACCGCCCTGGGTTGTATAGATTTGACCATCCAGCCCTTCTTGAGTGATTGGAATGCTGACCGTGTTCCCCTCGCCATTAACATAAATCGTCGTCTGGGTTTCTACTTGCGGGATCATGAAACTGATACTGCCATAGTTTCCATCATCCTTGCCTACTTGAGGGTCAAAAACGTTGAACTTTGATTTCCAGGTACCATGAGCGGAAATGAAGACACCTGACTGACCATCATTGTAAACTTTGCCAACGTAATAATAATAGGCAAATACATCAACTGAGTTATTTTTATCAACCGTGTACTTATAAACATTATTATTGTTGTCTAGCAAGGAGACATAAACCTTGCCATCACCACTTCGATCAGTTGAAAGAACCAGGTTATACTCGCCATCCGAGCTTTGTGCCCACCAGTAAGTATAGTGACTAGCAACTGTGTCCTTATACATATCTGCTGGATAAGTTGGATCAGTAACCGTAAATCCGGCTGGGGCCTGTTGATTGGCAGCTTGTTGAACGACTAGAGCACTCAAAATAATATTGGCGGCTTGGCTTTCATTGACATTAGCGGCTGACGTTGACAACTGTGCCGTTTGCTTGTCAGCAGCACTTTGACTGTTGGCTTCACTAGCTGCCTGCGACTTTTCACTTACAGCAGATGCTGCATCGCTAGCAACTGAGCTAGATGCCGGCTGACTGCTGTTTTCGCTGGTACTGACAGCTGAAGCTTGGTTGTCTGAAGCTGCGCTGGCCGACGCTGGCGAATCAGAAACTGCCGCGCTCGAAGCGGACTCGGCACTTACCGGCGTAGCACTGCTTGTGGACACGGCTGCACTGCTATTAGATGCTGAAGCTGAGTCGCTGGCAGCTGAAGTTGCGTCCTGTTGCACAACTTGTTCAGTCTTTGCTGATGTATCCGGTTCAGTAGTTGCAGCTTGTGCCGTTGTGCCGCTGCCTAAATAAAAGCCGGCCGCAACGGCAACTGATACAACTCCAACACTCAGTTTCCGCAAAGAGAACCGTTGAAAATGTTCGTTTGACTTACTTTCTCTAATGTAATTATTGTTTTTCCCAACCATATTGCTAAAACACTCCCTTAAATTTTGCATTATGGAAAATTTCAACATTATTTCGTCGTATAAAAATCGGTATTCACCGCTGCAATTGTTTCCCAGCCAACCACGGCAAATTTTCCCTGCACAACTCCCCCCTTGCTTTCCTGAAGGCTTTGCCATTTTCAAATCGTCTTTTTAAATTCTTTTATGAAAATTTCTTAAATAGTTAGGCTGCGTTTTTAAGCGCTTACACCATTTAAGAAATTAAAAAATTAAAAAGAGCCAAAACTTAGGAGTTACGAACCACATTTTCTAGGCACGTATGCACATAAGACTGAAATTGAATGAAATCTTTGGCAAATCGATATCAACAAATCTCAAACCTACGTACGATACTGCTTTTATACCTTAACTTTAATGTTTGTTGAACAACAAGTCAATGATTTCCTTAACATATATGCCAATCCCTTAAAAAATTTTTTGCATTCTTTAATAACTCATAACTCCTAAGTTATGAGTCAACCCACCTCAACGCATCAACGCAGTTTAAGCCGCTAAATCTCCATTTTTGTGGTGACATAGCAAAGATGCCGTTGCCCGACATAAATTACCAAGTTTGAATTTTGTCATTTACTCGTTCGCGGCGACGAGACTTGGTTCCCTTGAAATCCCAGGTGAAACGGGACATTCTTGCCTCGTCTCGCCTTTTTTGTTTTTCGTAAATTTCCAAATCAAGTAAAAAGTTAAACTATATGCATTTAAAATTTATAAAAAAGCATTTCGTTATGAACATCAGATTGTGCATATAGTAATTAATCTGTTCCATTGAAAACGAAAACATGCCGAATAGCAGTTGCTACTCAACATGCAAACGCTTTAAATTGTTAAAAACAAAAATGTAAAAAATTGAAATTGTCATAGATTTTTTTATGTTACGAATTTAGAATTTCTTGATTATTGCACGCTTTCGATCAATAACTAAAAGCTTGAGCCGTTTCTTTGCTGCGACTCAGGCTTTTTTATAAAATCTTGTTTGCTAGTCAAATCTTTGTCCCATAATCACTAAATCGCGTTTTTTTCCATCAAGTTCCGCGATCGCCGGCAAAAAGCCCCACTGTTCAAAACCGAACTTTTTGAACAGACCCAGACTTGGCTGATTATGCCCAAAAATATAAGCTGCCAACGCGGTTACGTTTAAACTGGGCAGCTGAGCAATCACAAACTGGATGGCCTGTGAACCCAGGCCTTGGTGCCGCGCATTCTGATCAATATAGATACTGATCTCCGCCGTGTGTTCATAGGCTGGCCGCCCATAAAACGGCTCCAGTCCTACCCATCCCCAAATTTCATCGGCATCGTTTCTGATAACCCATAACGGATGGGTTGGCGTAAAACTGTGAAACCACGCCTCGCGATCTGAAGTCATCAACGGTTCTAAATCTGCCGTAGCCAATCGTGAAGGAATAATCTGATTATAGATTTCGACAATCCGGCGCAGATCCTCATGCCTGGCCTTTTCAAAGCGAATAGTCAATTGCTGCTCACCTCATTATTGTTTTTGCAAAATTATAGAAAAGCTTTCTTTTTTTAGCAAATCCGTCCCTGATCAACCGGTGGAAAGGTTTTCAAATTAAAGTTCGGTTAGAAGTGCTGATTTAGCGTTGTTTTTTCAACTTTAGCGTGTTAATGTGGCAATACACCGAATTTTAAGAAGTTTAAATTTATTAATGTTCGCGTTTAATGATATAAGGGAGAGAGGAAACAATGACTAAGACAAGGAATCGTTACGGCGTCGCCCTCGCTGGTGTCGTCCTGCACTTAATGATCGGTGGCGTTTATGCTTGGAGCGTTTTTACCAAGCCAATCGCGCAACAGACGGGTTGGCGGGAAGCCTCAGTCTCATTTGCGTTTAGCCTGGCCATCTTTTGTTTGGGAATGTCAGCTGCCTTTATGGGTCGGCTGGTCGAAAAGTTTGGCCCAACCGTTACTGGTACCATCTCCGCAATCTTTTACGGCTCTGGCATCATGCTGACTGGGGTGGCCATCCACACGCACCAACTTTGGCTGCTGTATCTGGCATACGGCATCATCGGCGGACTGGGGCTGGGATCTGGCTACGTAACGCCGGTTTCCACAATCATCCGCTGGTTCCCTGACAAACGTGGTTTGGCAACGGGGCTGGCGATCATGGGCTTTGGCTTTGCCGCCTTGTTAACGGGTCCAATTGCTCAGCAGCTGATGTCTAATGTTGGTCTTTCTGCTACTTTCTACGTCTTAGGTGCTTTCTACCTGGTTGTAATGCTTCTTGCTGCTCAATTCATCAAGAAGCCACGGCCAAACGAACTGCCAACGGCTATCGCGCAAAAAGCATCCCGCGTCAGCCTGACGAACGGTCAACAGCTGACGGCCAACGAAGCCGTTAAAACCCGAACTTTTGCTTTCCTGTGGCTGATGTTCTTCATTAACATTACGACGGGGATCGGTCTGGTCTCGGCTGCTTCGCCAATGGCCCAAGAAATGACGAAAATGAGCGCGGCTACGGCAGCCGTAATGGTTGGTATCTTAGGTCTGTTCAACGGTTTCGGCCGCCTTATCTGGGCTACGCTTTCTGACTGGATTGGCCGTCCACTGACCTACAGCCTGATTTTTATCGTCGACATTATTATGCTGATTATTCTGATTTTCTGCCAGGTACCCGCAATCTTTGCCATTGCTCTTTGCCTGCTGCTTTCCTGCTATGGTGCTGGTTTCTCCGTTATTCCAGCCTACCTGGGCGATATTTTTGGCACCAAGGAACTGGGCGCAATCCATGGCTACGTGCTGACGGCTTGGGCAGTTGCCGGTATGGTCGGTCCCGTCCTGCTTTCGGTTACGCACCAAGTTCTGCACAACTACTACGTTACTTTGTTGGCCTTTATTGTGATTGACGTGATTGCCATGCTGATCTCGCTTTGGATTCAACGTGATTTTGTCTCACCTAAAGAAACGGCATCCGCTAAATAATCTATTTTTGTTAAAAGTCATCCCCCAGTATCTGCCGGCTGATTTTCTGACTCGGTATCCAGTCGAAATCTTTAATAGCAGCTGCGAGTTTGCCGAAATCGATCGCCTTACCGAACAGCTGAAAGCCTACGACGGGATCATCGCTTTTGGCGGCGGTCAGCTGATGGATACGACAAAAGTCGTCAGCGATCGTCTTAACAATGTCTTGATCAACGTCCAGACCGTCCCCTCCAATTGTGCGGCCTTCACCACTAAAAGCATCGTCTATTCGCCAACTCACGAAATGATTGCCAGCGTGCGCGAAAAAAGCCCGTTGATGCCGTTATTCTGGAACCTGAGCTGTTAAAAAACGCGCCGCTTGAATATCTGCGTTCAGGCATCGGCGATACGCTGGCCAAATACTATGAGATTCGCCGGCGCCTGACTGACGATCAAATACATTCGCTATCACTGTCCTTAGCGCAGGATCTGATCGAACGGTGTCGTGAAGAAATGCTAAAAGTGAATGATTCACGCACACTTAACGGCCTTGACCTGCAGAACTTTATCGATACCATCTTTTTAGCAGTGTCATTGGTTGATGGCTTGGCTGACCTGGATGGACGCAGCGTGGCGGCTCATACCTTCTATAACGCCTATGTCAAGGTCATTGGCCCGCAACGCTTTACGCATGGCGAGATCGTTGCTTTAGGTAATCTGTTTCAAGTAACGTTGGAAAACGATGCCGCGTTGATCAAAGAAATCCGCGCCTACTATCCTCGCATTGGCCCGCCGCTGTCATTAGCTGACCTTGGCGTTACCCAGGCTGAGCAGCTGAACTCATTGGCTGAATATATGGCTAAACCCGACAACGTTAGAATGCAGTCGATTTTTCCCGACATTACCGCGACCACGATTTGCAAGACGTTAACAAAACTTTTCTAAGTAATAAACCCCCAATTGATTCGCAATGCACCCGCGAATCGGTTGGGGGTTAAATTCTATCTGGATTTATGCTAAAACAGCTGCAGCATCAGCGCCATGATCATTTCTTTAATCAGCTTACCGCCTAATGAGATCGCGGCAAAAACGATCAAACCATTGATGACCAAAACGATCAGCGCGCCATACATGCGATCAAGCTTCTGACTGTCAGCCTCAAGCATCACATCAGCCAATGCCAGGGCAAACATTCCCAAAGCAGTCAGCAGAATCACGCCAATCAGAGTCATCATGCCAAGCGAACTGGTTAATGATGCCAGCAACAAGCTGACCAGCAGCAAAATAACATTAAAGTTGCTGGACCACGTCAAACGATTGATCATATCAACGTAATCGCCGCCTTCAATGCCACTAACATAGCGTTTAAAGACGTACGCCACGGCACTCATCAGCAGCATGGCAACCACGATCAGCAGCCACAGCAATAAAAAGCTTCCCGTCGTCATGGCCTTGATGTGAAAGACGATTGCCGAGCCTGACGCAAGCTGAGCAAGCTTAGCCGATAGATGGTCAACCATCCAGCCAATCGTCACAACCGCAATCAAGGCCTCAAGAATCTGCATCGTCAAACCGGTCCAACGCCAGCTTGGCTGCTGATATGCTCCGGGATGTCTCAATGATTCGATCAGCCAGTCCCAGGCCCGTTTAAATTCCTGTTTGGTATGCTCGAGATCCAGCGTCAGTTCAACTGAGTCTCCAGCCGTACTTGATTCTGATTGCTTTCTGGCTTCCGCACGACTCTTAAATGACGCGGACTCATGATTTCCTTTGGCTTCACCAGCCGCGCTAACTGCTGCTTTTGGATCGTTGACCAAAGGATGCCGCTGTTCTGCGACTTTTTGAATGTCTGAAGCTTCGTCACGACCTGGTGCCAGCGCGCTTGGATGCGGTTCAGCGGTCTTTTGTGAATGGACAGGATCCGTTGATGTTTGCGGCTCATGCTGTCCTGCTGCCGCTTGAGGCCGTTCAGCCGCTATCGTCCGTGGCTCGCTGATTGATTCAGTTGCCGGTAGCTCACTGTTTTCGCTGGTTATCGAAGCTGGCTGATTTTTTTGGTCAGCCGTTTTATGATCGTCAACCGCTTCAAAATGCCAGCCACAACGCGTACAGTATTGGGCATTTTCTAAAACTTCACTACCACAGTTTGGACAGATTTTCATCTTAATTCCTCCGTCAAACCATCAATTAACTTAATTATGCAAAATAAAAGCACCCCGCAGCAATGGCGGAGTGCTGTTTTGATTAAGCGCTGATTAGCCTTCAAAGACGTCCGTCAATGGAGGTACCACTTGCTTCTTACGTGAAACTACGCCTGGCAGGTTCATACGGTGGTTGTCACCCAGCTTCTTGCCGAATGCCTGTTCAACCTTTTCCGTGTTGCCGCCAACAACCAGCAGATCAGAATCACTGTTCAAAATGTTGGTAGCAATCAAGATGAACGTGTCATAGCCGTTTTCATCGTTCAGTTGCTGCATCGTCTTTTCCAGGTCGGCTTGACGAGAGAAGACGTCATCCAGGTCAACCGTGTTTACTTGACCGATCCGCAGCTTAGCGTCGCCCAGTTCGAACGTCTTGGCGTCGCCATCAACGATATCAGCGTCAGACTTGGCATCCAGGTTGGTACCAGCCTTCAGCATCTCAATTCCGTAAGCTTCGTAGTCTTCAACACCGGCAACCTTTGCCAGGTACTTCAAAGCTTCGCCGTCGTGGTCAGTAGTCGTTGGTGACTTCAGCAGCAGCGTGTCGGAAATGATAGCAGACATCATCATCCCAGCCAGGTTGGCAGGAATCTCAATGTGCTTTTCTTGGAACAGTTCCGTGATGATCGTGGAAACACAGCCGTATGGGCGGGCCGTGATCCAAAGTGGCTGTGCCGTGTTGAAGTTGGCGATCCGGTGGTGATCAACCAAGTGCGTAACCGTAACTTGGTCGATGTCAGCAACTGATTGTTGTGGTTCGTTGTGGTCAACCAGCATTACCTTGTCAGTTTCGTTGGCAACCGTCTTAACGACCCGTGGTGCTTCCATGTTGAAGTAGTTCAAAGCGTACTTCGTTTCATCGTTTGGTTCGCCCAGGGCAACGGCTTCCGTTTCGTAGCCCAGTTCGTTTTCAAAGTATGAAAATGCCATTGCGGCCGTAATGGCGTCAGTATCTGGCTTTTGATGACCAAAAACTAATTCCTTGCTCATAAAGACAACTCCTTTGATTCAATCATCACGTAAAACGTTAACTGCAACGTTTTCGCAAATTAATTATACCCTTTTATTTTAGCACGACCAGCTCTTAAATGGGAATCTAATTTCATTTCAGATGCATATTTATGCAGATTATGAAATTGAATCCGTCAGATCGAGCTGCTCGCTTGTCGATGTTTCGGTCAGCTGGGGCTTGATGCGCAGCTTAACCGGAATGCCCTGACTTTCAGTATCAATTACAAAAGTACCGTTTGAATGGGCCGTTCCCAGATGGTGATCAGTAATCAAAACATCCTGGAACAGCGGCCGATCGGTTATGATCTCAACGGCTCCCTGATAGTCGGCATCATACGGCAAAAAGTCGACCAACTTGTGCGGCAGCTTCTTCAAACGGTGCAGCACCAGTTCGCCGCGTCTTGCCCGCGCGCCAAGCTTGATGTCGGCTACGGCCATTTCTTTAAAGGCCCCGCGCTGAGTTACCATGGCCAGATGCTGATCCTCGTCAACCAGCTGCAGGTCAACCATTCTGTCATCGTCATGCAGATTAATGGCCCGTACCCCCGTCGTTCTGACCCCGGCAATCGGTACTTCAGCTACGTCAAAGCGAACGGCATAGCCTTCATGACTAATTGCCAGCAGCGACTGCGCGGTATCTTTTGGCTCATAATACATTACGTTAACGACTTGAGCGTCATCACCCTTAAGCTTCATGTAGACCGTCGCCGTGCTCTTATAACGGGATCCTGGCTGATATTCCTTGAACTCAGTCTGCTTGACTTGACCATCGCTGGTTCCCATCAGCAGCGTTCCTGGCATATCCAGCCGATCAAAAATCAGTGCCTTGATAATCTCTTCACCCGCGGCTAGGCCGATCGTTTGTGAAATATGCTCGCCCACGTCTTTCCAGCGCACGTCAGTCAATTCATGCACCGGCCGATAGATCAGATGGCCAAGATTGGTGAACATGAACAGATGCGCCAGCGTACTGGTTTCTTGAATCAACAGCGGATAGTCGTCTTCTCGCAAACCGTCTTCTTCAACATTGGAAGCCTTAAATGACCGCAGACTGCTGCGCTTGATATAGCCGGCTTTGGAAACCAATACGACCACGTCTTCTTTGGCGACCGTAACCTTAGTGTCGATTTCCAGTTTTTGAACCTTGCTTTGAATCTCAGTCCGGCGCGGTGTCGCAAATTCTTTTTTAATCGTCCGCATTTCTTGGCGCAGCACTTTAGCCAGCTCATTTTCATCGCTTAAGATCAGCTGGTATTCGGCAATCTGATCATTCAGCCGCTTTTGCTCATCTTCAAGCGCCGTCACGTCAGTATTGGTTAGCCGATACAGCTGCATGGTAACGATGGCTTCGGCTTGCGGATCATCAAAGCCCAGCGATTCAATCAGATTCTGCTTGGCATCAACCCGGTTTTTAGAAGCCCGAATCGTTTGAATAACCTGATCAAGCATACTGAGCGCCTTAATCAGCCCTTCAACGATGTGGAGCCGTTTTTGCGCCTTATTTAAATCAAAACGCGTCCGCCGCATAATGATCTCTTTTTGGAAGCTCAGATAAGACGTCAAAATATGTTTCAAGCCTACCCGCATTGGCCGCTGATTATCGATCGCCACCATGTTGAAGTTATAGTTGATCTGCAGGTCGGTGTTTTTTAGCAGATAGTTTAAGATCCCCTCGGCATTGGCGCCGCGCTTCAGCTCAATCGCGATGCGCAGGCCGCTGCGGTCAGTCTCATCGCGAGCTTCAGCGATTCCTTCAACCTTTTTGGCCAGACGCAGGTCGTTGATTCGCTTGACCAGCTGGGCCTTATTGACTTCATATGGAATCTCCGTGATATTGATCTGCTGCCGACCGCCACGCAGCGTCTCGATACTGGTCTTGGCCCGTACGACGATGCGTCCCCGACCAGTTTCATAGGCTTTTTTGATTCCTTCCTTGCCTTGAATGATCCCGCCAGTTGGAAAATCAGGACCAGACACGAATTCCATCAACTTATCCAGACTGGCCGTGGGATGACCAAGCAGGTAGATCAGTGCATCAATCAGCTCGCCCAGATTATGCGTCGGAATTTCCGTAGCATACCCCGCCGAGATCCCGGTCGCACCGTTAACCAAAAGATTGGGAATGCGGGCTGGCAAGACAGTCGGCTCTTTTTCAGTATCGTCAAAGTTCAGCGTCATATCAACCGTATCTTTGTCGATATCCTTGAGCATCAAACCGGCAATTTTGCTTAAACGAGCCTCGGTATAACGCATGGCAGCTGGTGGATCACCATCCATTGACCCGTTGTTGCCGTGCATTTCAATCAATGGGTCACGCAGCTTCCAATCCTGACTCATCCGTACCAGTGCTTCATAAATGGAACTGTCGCCGTGTGGGTGGAAGTTACCCATTACGTTACCGACTGACTTGGCTGACTTGCGAAAGCCTTTATCATAGGTATTGCCATCCTTGTTCATGGCAAACAGGATCCGACGCTGAACCGGTTTGAGACCATCGCGAATATCCGGCAGGGCCCGTTCTTGAATGATGGACTTGGAATACCGGCCGAAGCGATCGCCCATCAAGTCTTCCAAAGTCATATTTTCGATTTTTGGTTCACTCATTGACTTTCACCTCTTACTTTTGATTCCAGGTATTGATCGTTGGCGTTTTAGCCTTTTGACCGCGATTTTCCATCAGCTGATCAGACTCTTCGTCATCGCTCAGCGTAAATTGCACGTTTTCTTCAATCCATTTCCGACGTGGTGCAACCTTATCGCCCATCAAGGTAGTGACGCGCTTTTCAGCCAGCTCGGCATCTTCTATCCGCACTCGAATCAGCGTCCGTGTGTCAGGATTCATCGTGGTTTCCCAAAGCTGATCAGCGTTCATTTCACCAAGCCCCTTGAAACGCTGCAGCTGAGCGCCGCGAATCTTTTTGGTCATTTGTGTCAGCTGATCGTTGGTCCAGGCATACTGAATCTTGGTTTTGGCTCCTTTGCCAGACTGGATGCGATACAGTGGCGGCAAGGCAATATAGACCTTACCGGCTTCGATCATTGGCCGCATGTACTTGTAGAAAAACGTCAGCAGCAGGATCTGGATGTGGGCCCCATCGTCATCGGCATCAGTCATGATGATGATCTTGTCGTAATTGGAGTCTGCGACGTTGAACTCACTGCCGACCCCTGCGCCAACCGTATAGATGATCGTATTAAGCTCTTCGTTTTTCAAGACGTCATCCAGCTTGGCCTTTTCCGTATTGAGAACCTTACCACGCAATGGCAGGATCGCTTGAAACTTTCGATCGCGCCCCTGCTTGGCACTCCCACCGGCTGAATCACCTTCGACTAAGAAAAGCTCATTTTTAGCGGCATCTTTTGACTGGGCCGGCGTCAGCTTACCGGACAAATTGCGTTCTTTACGGCCTTTGCGCTTAGAGCCGCGCGATTCGTCACGAGCCTTGCGCGCGGCTTCTCTTGCCTGGCGAGCCTTAAGTGCTTTTCTGATCAGCTGCTGAGCTTCATCACCATTTTCCAGCAGCATGTAGCTTAGCTGGTCGCTGACGATTGAGTCCACGATCTTACGGGCTTCTGGCGTCCCCAGCTTGTCTTTGGTCTGGCCCTCAAACTGCAGAATGCGTTCTGGGATTCGTACTGAGACGACTGCCGTCAAGCCTTCACGAACGTCAGACCCTTCCAGATTCTTGTCGCGTTCCTTGAGCAGACCGACTTTTCTGGCGTAGTCATTGAACGTTTTGGTCCAGGCATTGCGAAAACCGGCTTCATGCGTTCCCCCATCTGGAGTGCGCACGTTGTTGACAAAGCTTAAGACGTTTTCTGAATAGCCATCGTTATACTGAGCCGCAACCTCAACTTCAACGCCATCCTGCTTGCCGTCAAAGTACATGATCTGGCCCAGGGTATCCTTGTCTTCATTGAGGTAGCCGACAAAGTCCTTGATGCCGTTTTCAAACTGGAATACCTCTTCTTTTTCTTGACCAGCGCGCTTGTCAGTCAGCGTGATCTTCAGGCCCTTTAGCAGGAATGCCGATTCACGCAGCCGTCTTGCCAAAGTATCGTAGTTGTAGACGGTCGTAGAAAAGATTTTTGGATCAGGCTTAAAGGTAACTGTTGTTCCGGAACCCGCACGCGTATTGCCTAATTTTTTGAGCGTCCCGACCGGATTGCCGCCATTGACGAATTTTTCTTGATAGCGAACGTGATCGCGCACGATCGTCAGTGTCAGTTTGGTTGAAAGAGCATTCACAACTGAGGCCCCAACCCCATGCAGCCCACCGGAAGTCTTATAGCCATCGTCTTGACCAAACTTTCCCCCGGCATGCAGCACGGTCATGATGACTTCCGGCGTTGGTTTGCCAGAAGCATGCATTCCTACCGGCATCCCACGACCATGATCCTGGACCGTGATTGAATTGTCGGGTTCGATCGTCACGTTGATTTCATCGCCAAAACCAGACAAAGCCTCATCGACCGCGTTGTCAACGATTTCATATACCAAATGGTGCAGGCCATAGGTATCCGTTGAACCGATATACATCCCAGGCCGTTTGCGCACTGCCTCTAGTCCTTTAAGGATTTTAATGGAGGATGCATCATATTGATATTCTTGTTCTGCCAACGAAAGGCCCTCCTCATAATTTTTTAGTAACGTTTTTTAATATAACTGATTTGACAAAATTTAGCAAAGAAATTTTGCAAACATTTGTGCCCCATTATTTTAACACATCGAACAAAAGTTGCCGATGCTACTCAATGTGCTATTATAGCAATTATGCAATTATTATCGAAGGAGTTTTGAGTGATTTATGATTTTTAAAATCTGTTTAATGGCGATCATTGCCTACTTTTTAGGCTCGATTCCCTGGGGACTTTGGATCGGCCAGGTATTCTACCACAAGGATATTCGCAAGTTAGGCAGCGGTAATATCGGCACGACCAACACTCTGCGCGTTTTGGGACCTAAAGCAGGCGCAACCGTATTGTTTCTTGATATGTTCAAGGGGACGCTGGCAGCCTGTCAGCCATATTTCTTTCACTGCAGTCAGACCGTCAGTCCGCTTTTAATTGGCCTGTTTGCCGTTTTGGGGCATACCTGCTCGATTTTTGATCACTTTCATGGCGGCAAGGCCGTTGCAACCAGTGCCGGGATCCTGCTGGCATATAACCCGCTGCTCTTTTTGGTTGCCTGGGCCATCTATCTGACGGTATTATTGTTGACCAGCATGGCTAGCGCGGCTGGCATGGTTGGCATTACCGCAATTTTCATCATTGCCTTATGCATTCACGACTGGATCCTGGCAGCCATTGCCGGGTTCTTGACAGTGGTAATCATCTGGCTGCACCGTGCCAACATCAAGCGCATCTTCAATGGTACCGAATCGCTGGTTCATTTTGGCTTGGGCTATCGGCGACAGCAAAAACACAATCAAAAATAATTAAGCTGATGATCGCATCACTTGGTATTAAAGACCGAGCTGAATGCGATTTTTATTTTGTTGATAAAATTAGGCAACCGATTTCCTAAAGCCTCTTGTAAAAGTATTGAAAGCGCTTATAATTAGGTGTAACGATTTCCTAAAATCGATTTTAAACATCGAGGTGCTTTTTATGAGTTCATTTAACCAACAAAGTTTTCAGCTTAATGGCAAGGTTGCGTTGATCACTGGCGGTGCCAGCGGGCTGGGCCAAAACTATTCAAAGGCGCTGTCACTTTACGGCGCGGACATTTTTGTCGTTTCAAATTCACAGCACGGCTGGGAAGAAACTCGTCAAGCGGTTGAAGGCAATGGACAAAAGATCGGCTTTCTGCAGCACGACATCACTGAACCGGGCTGTGCCGACGAAATCATCGCGCAATGTGTTAAGGAAATGGGTGGTCTGGATATTTTGGTCAACAATGCCGGTATTCAGATCCGCAATGACGTCTTGGCGTTCAAGGATGAAGACTGGGACAAGGTGATCAATTTGAATCTCAACGCGCTCTACCACATGTCGCAGGCCGCAGCCAAATATATGGCGAAGCAAAAGCACGGCAAGATCATTAATATTGGCTCAATGCAGTCCTATCGTGCCGGCAAGTTCATCTTCCCTTACACGGCAGCTAAACATGGCATCCTGGGCCTGACCAAAGCCTACGCTGATGCCCTTTCCAAATACAACATTCAAGTCAATGGTCTGGCACCAGGCTATATTTTAACGGATATGACTAAGACGCTGGCCGAAGATCCAGTGCGGGGGCCTGAGATCAAAGAACATATTCCTTCTGGTGAATGGGGCCGTCCTGAGCAATTAATGGGACCAATGGTATTTTTAGCCAGTCCAGCATCTGATTACGTGACCGGTGTAATGCTGTCAGTTGATGGCGGCTACCTGCTGCGCTGATCCAATTCAGCTATAATCAAAAAGACGTGGTGATCAAGCTCACCACGTCTTTTTAAGTCGTTAGAAAGGCTGAATAGCAAATGCATAGTCCTCATGCTTGCCAGGTGCCAGTCGACTCATCACCTGCTTGTCTTCGAGTCTGCCATCACTGTGGATGCTGTCGGCAATCCCCCACCATGGCTCAACGCATACCAGGTTGGCCTGGGCTGGGTATGGCGACCAGACGCCGACAAATGGTGCACCGTTAACCTGAACGTGGACCCCATGATTGGTCTGCGGTTCCGTCAGCGTTGCCGTAAATGGCATGCCCTTGGTTGCAAAGATCAAGGCATCCTCATCAAACAGCTCATGATCCAGTTGAATGGGCTGCTGCATGTGCAAAACTGCTGGATGTTCCAGATCATTAAATGGACCAGGTGCGACCAATTTAACCTGTTGATAGTCAATCGCCGGCGAAACACTGAACTGAGTCGTTTCAAAACTGCCCTGTTCATCAACCGGTACGTTAAAACCCGGGTGCGCACCCAAAGCATAGATCAGTGTCTGGTCATTGCTTGGGTTTTCAACACGATAGCTGACCAGCAGACGATCCTCATCCAACTGGTAGGTAATCGTCAATACAAAAGCAAACGGAAAGGCAGCCCGCGTTTTTTCATCATCACGCAGCTCAAAAACTACTCGCTCACCGCTCTGTTCCACGACCTGAAACTCCCGATCGCGGGCAAAGCCATGCTGCGTTTGATGATAGACCTTACCCTGATATTCGTATTGATCATCTTTGAGCCGGCCGACAAACGGAAACAGAACCGGTGCCTGTCGTTTCCAAGACTTTGGATCACCCTGCCACAAATATTCCAATCCCGCTGCATTTCGCTTAATGCTGTGCATCTGCGCGCCTAATGGATCAATCTGTACTGTCAGCTGCTCATTTTCAATCTGAATCATCTCTCGTCATCCTTTCAACTCTCAATAGGCAATGGTATATGCCAAAAGCCCTCTAATCTGCACAATAACAGATTGAGAGGGCTTTCGCAAGTCTATCTTTTAATTTTGAACTGGTTCTTCGTAGTCGCCATTAGGACAAACGATCTGCTTACCCTTCTTGACCTTCTTTTCAATCAAGAAATGACCATCTTTAGGACAGTTGCGACCAATTGGCTTGTCCCATGAAACGAAATCACATTCAGGGTAGCGCGAGCAGCCATAAAAGACGCGATTCTTCTTGGACTTGCGCTCGACTACGTTTCCTTGCCCACACTTAGGACAGGTTACGCCGATATCTTTGACGATTGCCTTGGTATTGCGGCAGTTCGGGAAGCGCGAGCAGGCATGGAACTTGCCATAGCGGCCCATCTTAACGACCATTGGTGCCCCACAGATCTCACAATTGCTGCCGGCCAGTTCATCATGCATTTCGATTTTAGCAACCTGTTCCTCAGCAGCCTGGACCTCTTTAGAAAATGGCTGGTAGAACTTGTCAACGACCTTAACCCAGTTTTCCTTGCCTTCTTCGATCCGGTCCAAGTCGTCTTCAACTTCGGCCGTAAACTTGACATTGACGATTTCTGGAAACTGCTTGACGATGATCTGGTTGACGATCTCACCCAGCTCGGTTGGCTCAAAGTGGCGCGATACCAAACGAACATAGTAGCGGCGCTGAATCGTGTCCAGCGTTGGCGCGTAGGTGGAAGGCCGGCCGACCCCGTTTTCTTCCAGCGTCTTGATCAAGGCAGCTTCCGTATAACGAGCAGGCGGTTGCGTGAAGTGCTGGGCCGGGGCATCACTGATCATTTGGACCTGGTCGCCTTGATTCAGGTCTGGTAAAACATTGTCTTTTTCCTGACCACGCTTGTAAACCTTGGTAAAGCCGTCAAATTTGACCTTGGATCCGTTGGCATGAAAGTCGACCCCGTTTTGGCTCAATGAAACGGCCATCGTATCAACAATCTGCGGCGTCATCTGGCTAGCCACGAATCGGCTCCAGATCAGGCTGTAGAGTTTGTATTGATCAGCCGTCAGATACTGTTTCATCTCCGCGGGCGTACGATTGACCGAAGTTGGCCGAATCGCTTCGTGCGCGTCTTGGGCCCCTTCCGGCAGCTTACCCTTGACCGGCTTGATTGCGGCATATTGTTCCCCATAGTTTTCATGAATAAACTGAGAGGCTTCCTGTTTGGCAATTGAGGCAATCCGCGTTGAGTCGGTACGCATGTAGGTGATCAGACCGACCGCGCTGCCGTGCCCAAGCGTGATCCCTTCATAAAGCTGTTGAGCAGCCATCATGGTCTTGCGCGTTCTAAAGTTCAAACGACGGTTGGCATCCTGCTGCATCGTTGAGGTAGTGTATGGTGGCTGTGGCATCCGCTTGCGTTCTTTACGCGTAACGTCATCAATCGTAAATGGCGCCTTGCGATCAATCTTGGCCAGTACTTTTTGAACGGCCTCGTTATTAGGCAGCGCGGCTTTTTTGCCGTTTTCGCCATAAAAAGATGCCGCAAACTCGTCACTGCCCTTTTTGAACTGACCATCAATCGTCCAGTATTCTTCGGGTTTAAAGTCGCGAATCGCCTGTTCTCTTTGAATGATCAGGTTTAGCGCGACTGACTGCACCCGTCCGGCAGACAGTCCTTTTTTGACCTTTTTCCAAAGAATTGGGCTGATGGAATAACCAACCAGCCGATCCAAAACCCGCCGTGCCTGCTGTGCATCAACCAGGTCCATGTTGATTTCACGCGGCTCCTTAAAGGCTTCCTTAACGGCGTCTTTGGTAATTTCATTGAAGGTAACCCGGTTCTTGTCTTTAGTATCCAGTTTTAAAAGGTTGGCAACGTGCCAGGCAATTGCTTCCCCTTCCCGGTCCGGGTCAGATGCCAGATAGACGGCTTTGGCCTGCTTGGCATCCTTGCGCAGTTCTTTGATCACGTCACCCTTACCGCGAATGGAGATGTAGTCGGGCTGATAGTCGTTTTCAATATCAACCCCCATCCGGCTCTTTGGCAGATCCCGGACATGACCCAGACTAGCGACGACTTTATAGGTTCGTCCCAGATACTTGCCAATCGTCTTGGCTTTGGAAGGCGATTCGACGATGACCAGCTTTTTCTTGGTCTTAGGGCGCTTGGCAGTCGTCTTTTTGGTTGTTTTAGCGGCCGGTTTTGCAGTTTTCGTCTTGGCCGAAGTTGTTTTAGCAGTTGATTTTACAGTTTTAGTTGCCATCATAAGGCTCCTATCATGATGAATTTGATCGGTTTTATCTTCTATACTATTATATGGTCTCTTGTGCGGTCAAACCCGTCTGGCTGATTTCAATCAGCAATGAACCGATCAGATAGACCTAGATTAATTCAAAAAAGAAAATGGTCTAACTAGCGTATCAATATAATCGAGTTTATTAAAAAAATCAAGGCAACGATAAAATCATTTTAGCCAAAAAGTCGAATTTAAAAATTAGCGAATGGAATTTTAGTGTCAAACTGAATTTTTGGCATATAGCAAAGGTAAGGAGGGAAAATGATGCTACTGCGTGAATTTATCTTAAGGCTGAGTCTATGCAGCTGTTTGAGTCGGCGTATGAAATATCGGCTTTTAATGGCTGCCATTCAGCAAAAACAGATTACTAATCTCGATAAATTGACTGATCACTTGAACATTACTTTTAACAAACGAATGCAGTGGTTTGACGAATGGTCCAGCCAGGAACTGCGGCGTCAGACTGAGCAAAATCTACCGATGCCGTTCATAACGCCGCTTGACGCGATCTATCCGCAGCGCCTGCGAGAAATTTATGATCCGCCATTGGTTTTGTATTATCATGGCAACCTAAAACTGCTGCAGTACCCTTGTCTAGCCGTGGTTGGATCAAGAAACATCACTAAATATGGTGAACAAGCGATCAATCAATTACTGCCAGGAGTCGTCAGCAGCCAAGTCGCGATCGTCAGTGGCCTGGCCAAAGGAGTTGACGGCTTGGCTCACCAGATAACGCTGCTGGATGGCGGGGCCGCAATTGCCGTAATCGGAACTGGTCTAGATGGCAGCTATCCACGCTGCAATGCATTTTTACAGCGGCAAATCGCACAGTCCGGTCTTTTGCTGACGGAGTATCCACTGGCAACTACGCCCTACCCGAGCAATTTTCCCGAACGCAATCGGATCATTGCCGGTTTATGTCATGCCTGTCTGGTGGTTGAAGGAAGTCGGCGCAGCGGCAGTCTGATTACGGCCAACCTGGCGCTGCAGGATAATCGAAATGTCGGTGCGGTCCCTGGGCCAATCGATTCACCCATGTCGCTTGGAGCCAATGAACTGATTGCTGCTGGAGCGCGACCGATCCTAAGCAGTCAAGACATTTTAGAGGAGCTGCCTGACTGGCTGTTTTCTGCGAAATAGACTGTCTCAATAATTTTAGAAACAACACGATCCTACAAGCCAATTAAAAAAGCACGGCCTCAAGTTTCATCAAAACCAAGACAGTGCTGTTCTTTTTATCTAATATTCAATTATGTCCAGCTAGAAATCCCTTAACTTTAGTCGATAGTGGCTGACTTGCTAATGCAGATATTGCTGGACTGGTGAAAACGAGTGCCGATGAATCGGGCAAGGCCCCAGTTTTGCCAATCCCTGCAAATGCTGCTTGGTACCATAGCCCATATTTTCAGCAAAGCCATAGCCTGGATAAAGCCGATCGTAATCACGCATCAGATGGTCACGATATTCTTTGGCAACGATACTGGCAGCCGCGACGCTGATACTCTTTTGATCGCCTTTAATCAAGGTTGTCTGCGGAATATCAATTGCCAAGGGTACGGCATCGACAATCAGGTGGGACGGCCGATGCGCCAATGAATTTACACTGCGAATCATTGCCTGCTGGGTCGCCGCGTAGATATTCAGCTGATCGATAACCGTGCATGGATTGACGGCAATGCTGACTTCCAGGGCTTCATTAACGATCTGCAGATACAGCTGCTCACGCTCATGCCTGGTCAGCTGCTTAGAGTCCGTAACCCCCACCAGATCAAAATCAGGCTTGAGAATTACCGCACACGTAACTACGGGACCAGCCAGCGGCCCCCGCCCGACCTCATCGATACCGGCAATGTACTGCTGACCATCTTGCCAGAGCTGATTTTCATATTTGAAACGCTCTTTGAAGGCCGCGTAGCTTGCTGCCTGCCGTTCCAATCGACGTTTTAGCTGGGCCAGCGCGGTTTGGACGCCTTTGCGCTCGTCTTGTCGTAGTGATTGAACAAACGGATCATCAAGCGTGGACACGTCTTTTAAGCGGTCCTTGATTTCTTTAATACTTAGCTTATTCATTGAGACCCTCGGCATTAATGTCAGCCGGTTTTTCCAATGAGATCGTTCCCAGCTTGCCCTTGCGTAAATCAAAGATCAGCCGTTCACTGCCGCGGTCGTAGTCATCACGAAAGCCCATCTTTTTGGTAATCGTCAACAATAGATCCGGATCAGTCACGCTTTCGTCAACATCAGCGTCAGTCAGATGGTAGCGCTGCTTCAATTCGGTCAGCCGATTGGCGCGCAGATACTGCAGTGCAAACAGGGCCACGTCATCCTTGGCAAACAGACTGTCCTTGATCGCGCCAGAAAGTGCCAGCATTAAGCCTTCTTTTTCGGTCGCGAACTTATGCCATAAAACGCCTGGCGTATCCAGCAACTCCAATTCAGCCGACGAACGCAGCCACTGCTGACCGGTCGTTACCCCCGGCCGATTACCAGTAGCCGCAACGTTCTTTTTGACCAGGTGATTCAAAAGCGTTGACTTGCCGACGTTAGGCACGCCGACACACATTGCGCGAATAGCCCGTTTTTTCATCCCCTTAGCCTGCTCATTGGCCAGTTTTTCGGCTAAGACCTGCTTGGCCGCGTTGGTAACGGTCTTGGCAACGCTGCGGGCGCGCGAGTCCAGTGCCAATACCGGCTGTCCGTGATCCTTAAAGTACTGCAGCCATTCTTTGGTGACTTCTGGATCCGCTAAATCGGTTTTGGTTAAGATCAAAAGACGCGGCTTGTCGCCAGCTGCCAGATCAACTTCTGGGTTTTGCGAGGAGTATGGCACCCGCGCGTCAACCAATTCAAATACGATATCGACTAAAGGCATCTGCTCTCTGATCTGGCGCAATGCTTTGGCCATGTGACCAGGGAACCATTGAATTGTTGCCATTTTAGTTCCTCCTAAATTCTAATTCATTTTTTCTAGATACAGCTGCCAGGCGTCATCAAAAATCGTCATTCCTGGCAGATATTCGGCATTTTCTTCCAAGTAGTGAGATATTTCATCAAAATCTTGGGATTGCTTAGGAAACGACGAGTCCAAAAAAGCATTATTGGCAAACTGCTCAATCTCAGTTGGCTGATTGGGCTGCCTTAAGGTCATCAAAAAATGATAGAAGCTTTCACGAAACATCTGCCGACCCCCTGTTAGTTATCCTGCGGCACGGTAATCAAGAACTTAAACTGACCATCTGTCAGGTTGATCTCATCAGCTTGGGCATGCACTGCCTTATTTTTGGTGTATTTATTCAGATCCAGTAGAATCGTCTTTTTCTTTTGGTTAATGTAGACCCAGTTTGGCAGCTGATAGTTCTTTTTGATATAGCCCATCACGAACCCAATCGGCAGGTTAAGCCGGCCAACCGCCAGTCCTTTAGCTTTCAGCATAATATTGCCTTCACTGGTTTTAACCGGAATGCAGTTCATCGCGTATTGCACGTTGACCCCCAAAAACTTGGCGTGGCCGATCACCGTTGCATACTGATTGCCTACGATAAAACGATATTGCGGCTTTTTGGACTTTTTCTGAATTTTTTTAATGTAGCTGTTGGCTAAGGCATTGACCTGTTTTTGATTCAAAACCAGTTCCAATGACGTATCGCTGGCTTTGGGAGCCGTGGTTTCAGCTGGCGTCTTAACTGGTGCGCTGGCTAGATGAACTACCGTTAGCAGCGAGCCAATTAAGACGATTACCAAAACCCAAAAAGCTGCCTTCCAGCCATTATATTGTTTCTTTAGCTTATCTTCCATATTCATTCAAATCATCCTACTCTTGCTGATATTCCCAGTCATCGTGCTGCAGCATCACCTTGTATAAAGCATTGGTCATCTGATCATAGCCCTTGCTGTTAGGGTGAAAATTATCTTCAGTTGAGATGTAGTTGTTTAGGTTGTGCGTATCATTGTTCATAATCGCAATGACCTGCTTTTGGGTAATCTGATCGCTATTGGCTTTTTGAGCCTGCTGTGAGAGTTTTTGCCGCTGCTTGGGCGTTTTATACTGGCCATATGACATTAAATGATTGATATCAACGAAATAGGACGGGCCATACTGAGCCACGGTCTGTTTTGTGATTTGATTCCACTTGGCAACGGACTCGTTGATAATCGACACATCAGGAAAATAAGTGTAAACCGGATCATAAATGCTGTACATAAAAATCGGCGCAGTGGCATTCTGTTTGCGAACCGCGGTCAGCAATTCATTTAGCTTTTGCTGATAGGTCGTGCCTGCTTGTTCGATATTGCTCTCGATCTTATTGGTTGAATTGCTCAACAGGTTGCTCTCCAGTTTCTGCATCAAGTCATTGCCGCCAACCGTCATCACGATCACATCGGCTTTTTTTAGATTCGCCCGCATTTCTGGCTGTTCATTAAGCCGCTTGAGCATCTGATCGGACCGGTCGCCAGTTACCCCATAATTATACGTAGTTACGCGATTATGGTAGTGTTTTTGCAGTTTTTTCCTAATCCGTCCGACATAACCCTGCTCGTTTTTATCGTCGCCTTGACCATGCGTCAGCGAATCACCAATCGCGACCAGCGTTATTTTTTTCTTTAAAACCCGATCTTTTTGTGAAGTCTGTTGAACCGTTGTCGATGCTGACTGCTGCTGGTGATACCAGTATCCACTCCCGCCAGCCACCGCTAAAACGGCACCGATCAACAACAGCAAGCCTTTTTTGCCGCGCAGCATAAAATTACCTCTCACTAAAAAATTCTTAAAGTCAATTAAGATACATAAGAAATATTATAGTGCATTTTATCATGCCACGGCAAATTCGGAAGCGGATCCAATTGCCAATAATTTATGGATTGGATCGTTCACTAAGTAAAAAACGGTTGATGACTTAATCAAGCCTCAACCGCATGCTCAGCAACTGCTTAATTCGATTACAGATTACGATGGAAGAAGAACTTCTCAATCCAGCGACTGTCCTTGCGCAGCTTAAAGTAGGCAATCACTGCAAAAATGAGAGCGCCAAAGAAGTCAGCAAACAGATCACCCATCGTATCCATTAAAGCCGCCCGTCCCAACAGCAAGTGACCGTTCTTCATGTACCGCTGCAGATTCATGCCAAACGAGTCACAGGTAAATTCATAAAATTCCCATAAAACGCCGCAAAAAACCGCAAACGCCGTGGCATACATACTGATAAAAAATGGCGGCACGTGTTTGATCCCCTCATCAGGAATCAAGCCGCCAAATGCCGACAGCGCAAAACCAGCCAGCAAAGCACCGCTAATCAGATGCAGACCTTTGTCCCAGTATGGAATGCTGTAGAAGTGATAGATCGTGCCCAAATAAATGGCTCCATAGATAAACATTAAAAACAGACCGTAAAGCAGCGGCGGCAGATAAACCTTTAGCTTGATCGCCAAAAACTTAGGCAGCATAACAATCAGCAGGCCGGCCACGATTTCCAGATCCAAAAACCAGGCGGCCCCTGCTGCTTTGGCTGTCGCAGCCGTCAAAGCCGTTTTGGTAGTTAAAATCAGTGAAACCATCATCGAAATTACAATAAACCACAAAAAAACGTTAAGGGCTTTTTCACTGGTGCTTGAGCCGTTTTTCATCATCATCACATCCTTTAATTTGAGCGTGCTGAGCATTCATTGCTATAATCAAAGTCAAAAACTGATTAAAGGAGCTGTAGATAATGGCCCAGCAAGCACTCATTGTTTATTATTCACAATTTAATAATACCACTAAACTTGCCAAATTAATTCAAGATGCGACCAAAGCTCCCGCGTTGCGTCTGCGCGTGGCCGACAGCGTCTATCCAAATAACATGGAAGCTACTGGTCGCATCTATCAACAGCAGCTAAAACAACGCCAGCTGCCGATACTTATCAATTCCATGCCACAACTGAATCAATATGATGTTATTTTGGTCGGCGGCCCCGTCTGGAATGGCAACGTGGCAGCACCAGTGATTGAGTTTTTGAAAACCATTCAAGGATACCAAGGCTTGATTGCGCCATTCTCAACTGCCTGGAGTGATTCTGATGATTATCAAGCAAATTTCATTAAATGGGCTGGCCGACTGCAGGTCACTGATGGATTCCACGTCACGACTCACGGCTCTCATCAGTTCAAAGCAAACAATCTGGCCGCCTGGCTGCGCAAACTATGATAAAGCAAAAATGCTGTCGCCGACTCATCAAAAGTCCACGACAGCATTTTTCTAAGCTTGGCGTTTTCAACCATTCTTGTCTCTTAAAAAATAAAATTGATTAGCAGCATGTAGCAAAGCGTCCCGACGATCAAGGTTAAAAACAGGCTGTGCTTCCATAAATGCGCGATTACCGTCACCACGCCGGCAATGACTTCTGGCAGTCCATGCGTGCCGCCAAGCCAATTAACGTTGCGATAGCAGTATACGACCAGCATCCCCATGATCGCGGCCGGTAAAAACCTGCCCAGCCCCGTTACGAAATCAGGCGTGACCGCTTCCGTTCTAAAAAGCAGAAATGGCGTTACCCGGGTGGCAAAGTTTGCCAGCGCGGCTAAGGCAATGCAGATAATCTGATCAGTCAGCGTCATTTTGGTCCCCCCTCTTTGCTTGACGCCAGTAGATAATGGCGTATTCAGCCACCAGGATCAACAGCGTCGCTACCAAAAAATACGTCTTGCCAAACAGCAGCAGACAGGCAATCGTAACGATCACGCCGCTGGTTGAGCTAAGATGATCCTTTTCTTTTTGAAACTGGTCAACGGCCAAGGCAATAAACAGAGCCGTCATGACAAAATCCATGCCGGGAATCTCTTTGCCAATCAGACTCCCCAGTGCGCCGCCTAAAAATGCGCCCAAGACCCAGTAGCTGTGATCAAAAAGCGAAATCAGCGTATAGACTGAGTAACGATCATATTCTTTAGGAATCGACAGACTATAGTTGACGACAAAGGTTTCATCGGTTAAGCCATAAATCAAAAAGAACTTGCGCCAGCCCGCACCGCGATATTTTTTCAGCATTGAAAGGCCATAAAAAAACTGCCGAAAGCCAACGACCAGCGTTATCAAGACAACGTTGCCCGGCAAAAAGCTCTGAACCAGCATGGAAGCCAGGATAAATTCAACGGATCCCCCATAAACTACCGCTGCCATTATCGTGGGAAACCAGAAGCCAAAGCCCAGGTTATGCATGTATAGCCCATAGCCGGTTCCTAAGATAACATAACCGAAAAAAATCGGTAACGAACTGTTAAAAGCAAAGCGCACGGTTTCCTGGCGCGTTGCCGGTGGTGATGCTTGCATATTTTCCTCTCCCCTGTGAATAAATGATTACAGAGATTAATTTTAACGCAAGCCACTATTGATTAACAGAGCCTTTTTGCCAGCAAGATATTTTATGCATTATCATTCAGATACATGCTGCTCTGCAACAAGCGCATCATCGCGACGGTCACTGCAATGATGCCGGTGAGATCCAGCCGTCAGCCGATCTTGACTAAACAAGCCGCCAATCCGCAGTCGGCCAGCGTTTGCAAGACCCAATACCTATAATTCTGATGTTGCGATATGATCAGATTGACACCATCATGGAAACGAACTAGCGATAGGGCAGCCAGCGATTCAATTCCTGGCGCTTTTTTACCTGTTCCTGACGCCATTGACGCCAACTGCTGCTGGCTTGACTGACATGTTCAATCAATTCACGATCGATTTTTTCCCGATACTCAGCAACTGGTTTGGTATACAACCGACCGTTTTGATCGAACTGATAGCCGCCCCACATATGCTGACTGATTGGATCAAGCAGAATTGACTGAACGTAGCGCACCCGGCCGATTGCATGATGCAGGTCAGTATAGCCCAGGGTCACGATGTCCAGTGAGTCAATATAATTATTGATCTTATTGCGCAAAATCGCGGCTTGGGCTTTCTGTTGGTCATTCAGCAGCCAGTAGACGTTTGGCCCCTCATAAAGCCAAGCCTCACTCAGGCATGCCGGATAATCGCAGTTGGCAAGAGCATACTGGGCGTTGATTGCTCCCAGTGAATGGCCGTAGATATAGTAATGTGCCGTTAAGTCCTGCTGCATCAGCCGATTCAACAAACTGGCCGCCGACTTGAGCTGAGAAGGAATCTCACCAACTCGATGTTCAACGATCGAACGGCCAATGGGCAGATTGGTTGCCAGCCATTCATTGGACCATGTCGTTGGATTGCCATGTCTCAAGCCGGATGAGCCGCGAAACAGCACCGTAATCTCTTTATGATCCTGATGGTGATTGACAATGATGGTGCCCCGCAGGCCATCTTGTTTATAGAAAGCTCGTTTGACGCGACCGACTCGCTTGCCATTGGATAATCTGACGTGATCGCCAACCCCCAACGGCTGATATTCCAAACCTGCCAGCTCGACTCGCTGCTGATCGGTTAGCTGAGCATTTACATCCATTTTTTCACCCCAAAATAAAAAACGACTTCAATGATCGATATGATCTATTGAGTCGATTTTATCACATTATTTATTTGCTTTTATTGAATCGGCATTTCGTAGACGTATGAGGTTTCTTCAGGACGGTAGACGCCATGCAGAGTCCCCACACGCGTAAAGCCATACTTTTCAATTAAATGCTGCATTGGCTTGTTGTCCTCATGGGTGTCGATCCGTAATGACTTGACACCGTTGGGATTTTCCTTAACGTAGTCGATAACGCTCGTAAACAAACCAGAAGCATAGCCATTGCCGGCATGGTCAGAGTGAATGGCAACCCGGTGAATAACCAGATAGTTGTCAGTATCAACGAGCCATTTGCCATCCAATTCATCGTAAGAGTGGTCCGGCGCTGCTACGATTGCAAAAGCTCCCACCGTTTCATGATCGTCGGAATGTACCAGGTATGCAAAGCCATGTTCAATATCTTCTTGGATATGTTCAACATTCGGATAATCGCCTTGCCATTGATCAATCCCGCTTTCCGCCAGCTGATTGCGGCCATCACGTAGAATTTCGACAACTCGATCCAGATCCTTCATTTCGGCTTTTTCAATATGCATAGCATAACCTTCTTTCCTTAAAGTATCAAGCGTTTATCAATTTAACACATTCTGCCAAAAATTGACAATAAAATGGTCAATTTTAACAAACAGACTTAGAATAACATCATCAACAATGATACGAGGCGAAAATCTTGAAATATAAATTCTGGCTTAAAATTATGCTGACGATTTGTTTGATGATGACCATGACTTCGTCCGCTAAAGCAGCTGCATTGAATTCTCAAAAATACGTTCAGTCAACCACGCCAACCTTTTTCTTTCATGGCTGGGGCAGCGGGGCGCATGCCGAACGACACATGGCTCAGGCGGCGATTGATGCCGGCGTCACCAAAACCGTCATCGTAGCCAACGTTGCGCAAAACGGTACCGTCGAGCTGGAAGGCAAGATTCCCCACGGCGCGATCAACCCAATCATTGAAGTCAACCTGATCGATAATGAAAACTCAAACTATACTACGGATGGTCATTACGTTGCCGCGGCGATTCAAAAAGTCTGCCAAACCTATCATTTCAAAAAATATCAGGTTGAGGCGCATTCGATGGGCAACATGGCTTTTCTTTACTGCCTGCTGCAAAACGCCAACAATTCTAAGTTTCCCAAGCTGCAAAAAGACGTCGCGCTGGCTGGTACCTTTGATGGCGTAATCGGCTGGAATCAACCCGCCAACCTGCAGTATAACGAACGGACCGGTGAAGCCACGCCAGCTACCAAATCATATCAAAAACTCAAAAAACTGCGCCACACCTACCCAACCACTGCCCGCGTCTTAAATATTTATGGCGATCTGGGCAATGGTACCGACAGCCAGGTGGACAATAAATCATCCAAAGCCTTAAAGTACCTGGTTGTTGGCCGCGCCAAATCATATCAAGAACAGCGCATCACAGGGGCCAATGCCAAACATGAGCTTTTGCACCGGAATCCACAGGTCGACGCGATCTTGATCAAGTTCTTATGGGGCAAATAAGCAACACGACCTAACCGGAAATCATGACGCGGCCTTTGATCATGCAAATTAAGTTTTGAATGTCTTTAGCAACGATCTGGTCACATCAATGTATGGATACGTCCCAATTTGAACTTTTCTCAAACAGTCATGACGGTATTCTCTAAACGCCTGTTGGGATGCGGTCAAGGGATTCAACGGCCCTTGATGACTGGCAGCCAAACGGGAAGCTTCTTGCAACCGTTTATGACAGCCTCCCAAGGTGAAAAGCAAGCAACATCGAGCCTACAATCGATCACCAGCTGGCAGCCTGCCTAAAGCCAACAAGCAGTTTTAGACAAATTAGATATTATTGGCTAGCAGAAAAAATGCCCCCACCAAATTATTCAAATCGGGGCGAATAAAACATCTGAAAAAATACCATTACCTACGAACGGCTGAAAAATCAAAAATTGTAGGTAAATTACGGTTCTGGTTTAGACCGTTCAGCCGTAAAATATGCGAGATTACCTACTATCAACCTCAAAATTCGCTAAAGTAGGTAATTTTCACGAAACTGATTATACAACTGCCTACTTTCGGCTAAAAAATTCAAAATCGTAGGTAAAATAGTCGTGAATCCTGCTTCAATTCATCAACGGTATTGATACAGGCACATAATCTGTCAATTATCCGCTTAACCGAGCCAGCAAAACCGACCAAAACCAAGCCGCACGTTAATGACCTTAAATCTAAGCAGCAGTTCGCTATAAAGTCGATGCACGATCTGGAATGAATCACTGTTCGATCAAAAATCCCATCAGCTGCTCAGACAAATGTACATCCATAATCAGATTGCTTAGGCAATATCGCGCTCGTAAAAACAGCTCTGGCGATCAGACTACTTTAGGCTGCTCAATGCGGCATCGATTGACTGGCTACCGTCGTGCATCATGATGACCTTGCCAATCGTATTTGGATGTTCAAGGGTTTTTACCAATACGGCGGCAACGTCAGGAATCGCGTTATGTCCTGAACTGCCATCATTCAAGGCAACCATCCCCGTAGCTGGCCGCTCATCCAAGACTCCTGCCTGGATAATCGTCCAATCCAACCCCGGATGATCAATCAGCCAGCGATCCGCATAGAACTTGGCAATATTGTAATCGGTAATGGCTTTTAAGGCCGGGATCTCAGCCCATTTATCCTGCTCAAGCGCGAAGGCAGAGCTCAGCTGAATGAAACGTTTGATGCCATTTTGCCGGCTTGCTTCTGCCAGTTTAACGCTGCCATTTAAATCAACCTGCAGCAGATCTTTACCACGTGATCCTGCTGCAAAGATTACCGCGTCAACTTGACCCAGTGCTTTTTGCAGTTCAGTAATGGAAGCATGCAGATCAAGCTTAACTTTTAACACGCCTGGTTGACTGATCTTTTCTGGATGACGAGCACCCGCAACTACTTCATGACCTGCTTTTTGGAGTTCAGTGACTACGGCTTGCCCCACTCGTCCCGTAGCTCCGGCGACAAAAACTTTCATTGCAATCTCCTTTCAGCTGCACTAGTAATTTACTATTTGCTTTATACTAACTTTTTGTAAGCTAAAAGACAAATTTTTAGTCTTCCGGCAGCTAAAATCGTATGCCTTCCGTTTTACCATCCATAAAGATGCCAGTGATTGGACTTTCATCGATACTGAAATGCAGGAATAGTCATAAACAATCGCTAATCTGGCTGCAGGGCAGTAGCCGTCGGAGCAGCTTGACTGACGGCGACCTGTTTAAGCGCCCGCTGTGTCATTTGAAAGTAATTCTTATAAAGCGCCGTATAGCGTCCCGTGTTCTTATCGACGAGCCACGGCTTATGACGACCGCAATAGTGCAGAATTACCGTATGTTTGATGACCCAATCCAGCGTCCACTCGCCAAAGCTGATCGTCTCATAGGTCTGGCCTTTGCGGGCATCAAAATTATAGAGCTGATCGGGAACCGTCTTAATATCTTTACCGTATAAGGCATTCAGCACGTCCTGGTCTGGCAGCAGCAAGACGTGTTCTCGGATATATTCGTAGATGTCTTCCGCATGAACCCGCTGCCGGATCAGATCAAGATTCATCAACAACACGCCGGAATTATAATAGCCATCCGCGTCAAAGTTCTGCAGGCGAATCTTATTGATGACTTCCGTGGTACCAGTCAAGCCGGTATGAATTGCTGAAGCATACAGACAGCCATCCAAATCCGTATCATAAAGCGTTCCAATATCATTAATGCACAATACGTCAGCATCCAGATATAGAATGCGATGCAGCTGTTTTGGCAAGTATTGATGAGCCAGCAAGCGATAATAGATGGTCTTGGGATAACGATCGGTAACCGGTGCCTGATCGAATTCATCGTCTCTGATAATAATCGGATGATAGTTCATCCCCCAGAGTTCACAAGTTTTGCGGATCTCTGGCGTGTGCACCAGTTCTTGTGATTGGATCACGTATACGTCAAGCAGGCGCGGTTGGGAATTAAGTCGGATCGAGTTTAGAACCGTCAGCATCTGGCGCCAAAAACGATCGTCAATTGAAAATAATAGATTCAAAATTTTCACCTCTCATAGCTGCTGTTAATTCTATTTTAGATGACCAGACCGATTTTGCACGAAGCAAATGTTGCAAAACGTTTCTTAGACCAATTCATCTGCCAAGCGATCTCATTGCCCTAATTTATGGTTTTCTACTTGTCAAACCGCTTAAATTGGCTTACGATCGAGTGGTGACATTTACGACTACAATTATTAAGAGGGAAAGATTTATGGAACAAGCAGCACAATTGGAGGCCATCAAACGCTACACCATCCAAAAACTTGGCAGTGACAGTACTGGACACGGTCTCGACCACATCATGCGCGTCGTACGGATGACCAAAAAACTGATTGAAACCGAAGCTGCCAATGAGTTTATTGCCGTTGCCGCGGCCTATCTGCACGATACGATTGACGAGAAGCTGGTAATCAGCGTAAAAGAAGCCGAGGAAGAATTGGAAGATTTCTTGCGGCGCATTGACCTGACCAATGAGCAGATCCAAGCAATCATGGATATCATTTCCAACATGTCATTTGCCGATACGCTGGGCGATGCACGACCAACCTTATCGCGCGAGGGCCAGATCGTCCAGGATGCTGACTGGCTGGACGGTTTGGGCAGCATCGGCATCACTCGGGCCGTCTATTACGGTGGCAGCCACGGCGAGCGCATCTATGACCCACTGATCAAGCCGCGTGAGCACATGAATCGTGAGGAATACCGCACGGAACGCGATGAGACCGTCATTAATCATTTTTACGAAAAGCTGTTGAAGATCAAAGACATGCTGAATACGGAAACAGCACGCAAAATAGCCGCTCATCGTCAGCAGATCATGGAAGACTTTTTAAACGAGTTTTTCTTGGAATGGGATGCCAAAGCCTAGTTTGCAAACTAAAAGCCAAGCTGCCGGATGCGGTGCTTGGCTTTTTGATTGGGCAAGTAATTTTCCCGTCTCTATTTATCAACAGTCAACTTTTTGATCCGTTACCTTTGCTTCTTGCCCCAGTACTGGAATAGATCCGTTCTTAAGGCACCATTGTAAAGCTTACGGCGTTTAGTGGCTTTTTGGCCATAGTAGGTTTCAAACTCTAAATCGGCCGTCAAGATATACTTGCTCCAAGTCGTCATTGGCCGGTAGATCTCGCCCATTTGCCGATACAGCTCACGCACCGACTCTTGATCGCTTAAACGCTCACCATATGGCGGGTTGGCTACGATGACCCCATTGAGCTTGTCAGTGTGCCAATCCTTGACTGCCAGCTGCTTAAACGTGATGTCATGCGTCAAGCCGGCTGCCTGACAGTTCCGCTGAGCAATATCGATCATATTCTGGTCAATGTCGTAGCCATGAATATCTAATTCGATGTCATAGTCAGCTTTGGCATCAGCTTCATCACGCACGTCATCACTCAGGTTTTCTGGCATCAGATTGATCCAGCGCTCGCATTGAAAGTCGCGATTAATGCCAGGAGCAATATTATGACCAATCAAGGCGGCCTCAATTGGAATCGTTCCCGAACCACAAACGGGATCCACGAATGGATTGTCAGGGAACCAGTGGGCAAGCATCACCAAAGCCGCGGCCATGTTTTCTTTTAATGGCGCGCCCCCCTTGCCCTTGCGATAGCCGCGCTTGAACAGGCTGGGGCCAGTCGTATCAAGCGTCAGCAGTACGTGATCTTTGTTAATGGCAACTTCCAGCGGATAGGTCGCCCCAGTTTCGCTCAGCCGCGTCCGTCGATGATAAACGGTGCTCAAACGGTCAACGATTGCTTTTTTGACGATTGCCTGTACGCTGGGAACGTTATGCAGCTGTGAGCGATGACTCTTGCCCTCAACTGGAAAAGCCGCGTCAATTGGCAGCAGGTCTTCCCATGGCAATGCCTTGGTCTGTTCAAACAGGCTGTCAAAATCAGTCGCGTCAAACTCACCTACGATAATCTTGACCCGATCAGCCGTCCGCAGCCAGAGATTGGCCACCATGATATCACGCAGATCGCCTTTAAAACGCACCCGGCCATTTTCGACCTGCGTTTCATAGCCCAGTGCCCGCAGCTCCTTGCCTACCAAGGCTTCAATCCCGGCTGCCGCAGTAGCTATCAAATGAAATTTTTGCAATATAAAAACTCCTCATGAAAATTTTGCTGACATCATTTTACCATAAACTATCAATCAACGGCTTGCTGGATGAATGTTTCATCAAAGCGTATTCTAGCTTTTGGCCTTCGATCGTTTCAATGCCTTTAGCAAGCTCAGTGAACCCAAAACGCCTATTAGAGCATAACCGCACCCTAGCCAGCCAATCTGTGTCAATTTGATGTACCGAATACCAATCGAGGCCGTCAATGAGCCAATCGTCACCCCAATATTCGTACAGATTGGATTCAATGATGATGCCAGATTCAGTGCCATGGGAAAATCCCGTTCAGCCGTATTCAAAAACATTACCTGCAGCATCGATCCTGGCATTCCCAACACAAAACAAAGCAGGTCAAGATTAAGTAAACCGCTCCAAGAATTATTTACAGTCAATGTAAGCATCAGCAGCAAAACCAAAACCATGCCGCTGACCCAACCAATCTTTTGCGTGCCATAACGCTCAATCAGCTGGCCTGCCGTCAGATTTCCTAAAATAAACATGATGCCAATCAATCCCAGCAACAGACTCAACTGATTAACGGAGAAGCCCAGCTGCTTAACGATTAAAGGACGGATGTACGTATAAAACGCGTATTCGGCAGCCATTAATGCAATCATGACTACGATTCCCCAAACAATTCGCGCATCCTTAAACATACTGAGCTGGCCATTTAAATTTCCAGCCATCTGTTCCGAATAGCGCGGCAATATCTTAGCCAGCAAAAACCAAACCAGCATCGACAAAATCGAGATAACACCAAAGCTTACTCGCCACGAAAAAGCCGCACTGACCATGGTTCCAACCGGCACGCCAATAATCGTGGCAATGCTAAACCCGGCAAAGACGGCCGCCACGGTCATTCCCCGCTTCTCCATTGGCGTAAGCAGACTCACGAACGCTAAAACTAATGAAATAATTGTCCCAGCAACCGCAGCCGTAATCACACGCGAGACAAACAGCCAAAACAAGTTGGGCGCCATTGCCGTTAACGTATTGCCAATACAGAAAATTCCCATCAGCCACATTAAGACATGGTACCGTGGCCAACGATTGGTCCAAGCCGTTAAAACCGGTGTTGTCCCCGCATAAACGATCCCAAATAGTGTAACCAGCAGGCCCAGCAAAGATAATGAGCCATTAAAACTTTGAGCCAGATCAGAAATAATTCCAACAATCATAAATTCATTACAGCCTAATAAAAAAGCTGTTAACACAAAGATACTCGTCTGTAACTTTAGTTTATTCATCAATAATTTCCCCTCTAAATCAAAAATGACCTGCCGACTATGGAAAAACATAGTCAGCAAGCCATTATTTTTTATTTATCTGAAATTTGCTTTCAGGTGACTTATTTGTTAAATTATTTTAGAAACTTCAGCAGCCGGTGTCAAGCACGGATGATGATTGCAGTTCATCCTTGATCGTCTGCCACATCATTGCGTGCTGATGGTTGAAGAACTTAGGCGCCTCATCCAGAGAAAAATAGCGAATCCGCAATGTTTCGGCTGGTTTAAAAGCCGTTTGCCGACTGCCGACTTGCTTAACCAAAAAGAAGGCATTGATTGGCTGAACCCGATCGCCGTTTGGATAGGTGTAGAATTCCTGATCTGAAATCTTCAGCAGTTTAACTGGCTCAATCTCAATTCCGGCATCTTCTTTAAACTCGCGCTTAACCGTGTCCTGAAATGACTCGCCAAATTCCATATAACCGCCCGGAAATCCCCAATCACCAGTATCAGCCCGCTCCTGCAGCAATACCTGTTGCTTTTCGTTAACTAAAGCTCCCGAGGCACTGGTCATGATCAATGGCTGATGGCCGACTTTGGCGCGCAAGTCTTTAATATAGGCCATATTGATCCTTCCTCACATCTTTTTGATCAATTCTAACATCCTCGTTCTATCATTATGTCTATTTATCAACGTTTGTTTTATAAAAAATAAATAATTCATATTGTATTTTTTAAATTCTTCATACATATTGAATATCCATTTTATTAAGAGATATTGATAGAAGCGTAAATTTTTTGATATTTTTTTGTAAAGAAGGTAGACATTTATGAAAAAGCATAGTTTGACCAAGGAATTCAGCGCTGGTATGATTGCAGCATCTCTAGGAATGCTATCAACTGCCAGTCTGTCTCCTAAACAAGTTCATGCAAGCAGCATCACTCCAGTCGTAGCCCAAAAGTCTAATCAATCCAGTTCAACAGCTGTCGATACCATCAGTAACAAGTTGGGATGGATAGGCAATGATGATTACCTTAAGAAACTTGGCATCAATGTCAATGATTTGGATTCTCAGAATTTTCTTAGCATTGCCTCTCTTTTCCATATTTTTGCTAATCAAGCTAGTTTAACTGCAGATACAAACGGCAATTTAGCAGTCAAAATACTAAACAAAGCAAACGACTTTGGTACCCGTGGCGAATCTCCTAATTTAACAAGCGGCGACATTAACTACATTCAACAGTTGGCCCAAAATCTCCCTGGAAATGCCTTTAGAAATACATCCTTTAATCACGTTATTCTTGGCAAGAAAATTAAAGTTGACAAGCAAGCTGACCGGGTTTTGATCAATGACACCACAATTAATAATTTAAAACCGGCCGATGTTCAAAGCGATGTGGATAAACCATTTATTAACTTTGATCAAGTTTTCAATAAGCTAAAGCTAAACTCAAGCACCGCTTCAAATCACTCTGCCAATTCAGAAAATGTGGTCGCCAATTTTACTGACATGAATAATCGATACGTAGATGTCTCAAATGCCAAGGCAGAAAATGGCTACATCTATTTGAATATTCCATTTGAATATCTAAGTGCGCCTCAGCCTCTTACTATCAAAGGTTTATCAAACTCATTGGTTGCACCAACCATCGTAGTAAATGTAACTGATATTCCCAACGACAATCAAAATATCTCAACCCAGATTCAACTAAAATATGAGGATGGCAACATTCTAGCCAATAGTGAATCACATACCAAGCCAAATCATATCGTTTGGAATTTCGGCAATGATAAATTGACACTTAATTTCAATAGTGGCCGTTTTATGGGTAGCATTCTGGCGCCGAACGCAACTGTTAATGCAAATGTAAATATTGATGGCAATATCGTCGCTAATTCCGTCAACATCATCGGTGGCGAGTCTCATCGTTGGGACCTTTGCACTCAGCTAATCCAGCCGACTCAGCCGACTCAACCAACGCAACCAACCCAGCCGACTCAGCCAACCCAACCGACTCAACCAACGCAGCCGACTCAGCCAACCCAGCCGACTCAGCCGACTCAACCAACGCAACCAACTCAACCAACTCAGCCGACTCAACCAACTCAGCCAACCCAACCGACTCAACCAACGCAGCCAACTCAACCGACTCAACCAACGCAGCCGACTCAACCGACCCAGCCGACTCAACCAACGCAACCAACTCAACCAACGCAGCCAACTCAGCCAACGCAACCAACGCAGCCGACCCAACCGACTCAACCAACGCAGCCGACCCAACCAACGCAGCCGACTCAACCAACTCAACCAACTCAACCAACTCAGCCAACCCAACCGACTCAACCAACGCAGCCGACCCAACCAACGCAGCCGACCCAACCAACTCAGCCGACTCAACCAACTCAGCCAACCCAACCAACTCAGCCAACCCAGCCGACTCAGCCAACTCAGCCGACCCAACCGACTCAGCTAGTTAATCTTAGTCTCAATTACCCAGCAACTAAGGCGTCCGATCCTCAAAAGAATCAATCGTTACCAAAGACTGGCAATCAATCTGAACATGAACACTCATTATCAATTTTAGGCTATCTTGCCATCATTTTAAGTGGTTTAATTAGTCTCTTGACTCATCGTAATAAACGCAAAGACTAAAGATTAAAAGAAGTGATTAAATGCATTATTTTATTACATCGCGAATCGATAAGCTCACTTCGGCAATTGAGTTGGCCGAAATTAAAAGACTAAAAATCTTTAAGTCGCTTCAGATTCCGGCTAAAATCATCACGTTGGTCTATTCACGTTATCAACAGCATGTTTGGCGTGAACTAGGTATCGAGCACGATGTTATTAATCCAATTGCCTATTTTCAAAGATTATCTGATCATAAAAATTCAACTGCTGAATTAAGAAAAGAACTGTTAAGTGGCGATCAGTTAGTAATTCAAGAAAATCGTGGCTTTATCAATGACCGACTCCGCATTGAAATCAATATGTATGGCGATGAGATAGATTACGTTACGTATCTTGATCGTTGGGGATTTACTGATCGTCGCGACTTTTACGTCAATAACCAACTCAGCTTTTCTGAATACTTCGATGACAAAGGTAAATTGATAACGCGAACGTATTTCGATTATCAAGGCATTGCTTTTTTAACCTATCATTATCGCGGCGGACCTGGTAACGTGCCAGTGCTCACCTTAATTCAGCTAAGACATTCAAACAGCTGGATTCAATTTGATCAAGAAATCAATTTTTGGGCCTACTTTTTAACTTTAATCGTTAAGCAGGATTCAGCAGCTGTCTTATATTCGGATCGAGAAGACTATGTCGTGCCGATTTTTAAACTGATGAATATATCGGCTAAAAAATTCATCATTCTTCATTCAGCATTTACACAAAATGCTCAAGCAGATGGCGAACCATTTCCCTATATCAAAGAAATTTTTGACCTTGGCAATCAGCTCAGTGGCATTATCGTCTCCACTAGCCATGAAGCAAATGATTTAAAAAAACGCCCTGAGGTAAAAATACCATGCTATGCAATCCCAGTCAGTTTTCTACCTGATTCGCTATTGGAAAAACAAGTTCCCTTTGAAAGCCGGATTCCTGGTCAGTTAATTGCCGTAGCTCGCCTCACTCCAGTCAAGCAACTAGACCAGCTAATCAATGCGGTAATCTTACTTCATCAAAAATTGCCTTTCATTGATTTAAAAATTTATGGCTATGATGACGATTGGCAAAATTATGAGACCTCAACTGCTTTGCATCATCTGGTAAAAAATGCAGATGCTGCCAATTATATTCATTTTTGCGGCTATTTAAAAGATTTAACTCAGGTTTACCAATCTGCCGATATCGAAGTCGTTACCAGCGCTTATGAAGGCTTTTCCATGGCCACTCTAGAAGCTTTGGGGCATGGATGTCCGGTCGTAAGTTATGATATCAACTATGGACCAAATGAGCTGATTAAAAACAACAAGACCGGCAACCTGATCCCTGCTGGTGATACTTGGAGTCTGCAGCGAACTTTATCAAACCTGCTAATCCACCGTGAAATTTTAAAAAGGTATAATCAAAATATATCAAAAACTATGCTCCCCTACTCTCAAACAAGCGTAGCCAAGGATTGGTCAACTTTTATCAGCCAAATTAATGCTGATTAATCAGTAAATGCAATTAAAAAACCCGATTGATTCGCGATTTTTCGCAAACCAGTCGGGTTTTAAGTTACTCTAGATTCTCAAAAATTAGGCGTGCCAGTGTTCCTGTTTGAACTGTTCTCGTCCGCCAGCCTCCTCTTTGGCATAGCGTTCCGGATCTTTCTTGTAGAAATCCTGGTGATAGTCTTCTGCCAGATAAAATGGCTGGGCGTCTTCAATCTTGGTTACGATCGGATCATCGAAAATTCCGCTGTCGGCCAGTTTTTGCCGTGACGCCAATGCGATCTGCCGCTGCTGCTCATCCTTAACGAAAATCACGGGGCGGTAGTTGTCGCCACGATCTTGAAACTGGCCCATGGCATCGGTTGGATCAGTCTGGTGCCAGTAGATCTCAACCAGCTGTTCATAAGAAACCTTGGCGGGATCAAACGTAATGCGGACTGCCTCCGTATGACCGGTCGTCCCCGTCTTGACCTGTTCATAGGTTGGGTTCTCAACGTGCCCGCCCGTATAGCCAGATTCAACCTTTTCAATGCCCGGATAGGTATCG
This sequence comes from Limosilactobacillus mucosae, assembly GCF_013423865.1. NCBI lineage: Bacteria > Bacillati > Bacillota > Bacilli > Lactobacillales > Lactobacillaceae > Limosilactobacillus > Limosilactobacillus mucosae. Next base: position 1,171,371 of record NZ_CP058954.1, read on the forward strand.
AATGGCTCAACCATGCACCAGAAGCATCCTCCTGCGAAAATTGCCGTTTCAAAACTCATCTTAACTGCCCCTTTCGTTTAATCGTCACTAACTATTACTTCGTGCCATAGATATCCCAAGCAGCTTTTTGGGCACCCTTGTAAGTCTTTTGGATTGCCTTTTTGGTTTCTTCAGTCTGGTAAGCCTTTACGACCTTCTTGTAGACTGGGTTATCCTTGTCCTTTTCCTGTACGGCAATGATGTTTACGTATGGCTTAGCCTTTTTGTTGATTGGTTCCATGTAAAGCGAATCCTTGCCTGGCTTAAGCTTAGCAGCCACCGCGTAGTTACCGTTGATTACAGATGCATCGACAGAGCTTAAGGCCCGGGCTGCCGTTGCTGGATCAACTTCTTTAAATTTCAGATTCTTAGGGTTGCTGGTAATGTCGTTTAATGATGGCTTGATGCCGCTGCTCTTCTTAACCTTGATCAGCCCTGCCGACTGCAGCATGTTCAGTCCGCGGCCCAAAGTCGTTGGTTCGTTTGGAATCGCAATCGTAGCTCCGTCCGGCAGATCTTTAAGTGAGCTGTATTTCTTGGAGTACAGTCCCAATGGCGAGATCACCGTATTACCAATGCTTACCAGATGCGCGTTTTGTGACTTGTTGTAAGATTCAAAGTAGTACTTGGTCAAGCAGGAGTGCATGTCAATCTTGCCATCCTTCAAGGCCTTGTCTGGCTGAACGTAATCATCAAAGACCACATATTCAATATTGATCCCCTGCTTTTTGAGCCGCGCCTTGACGTTATTCCAAACCGGCTGCGAGTCAGTCCCGACCAACCCTAATCGCACCGTGGTCGTCTTTGGCTTGGCCGTCCGTTTATAGATTAGGCCAATCGCTCCTGCTGCAACGATTAATAAGGCAACGATGGCAATAATCCAGTTTCGACGTCGCTTTCTTCTCATAAGATCCTCCTCAGTGCTGTTGAAAATTAAAAAACGCCCCTAAAAAACGGCTCTTCAGCCATTTTTCAGGGACGTCTGACAGTCATGATCAGCGTGTTACCACCCATCTTCAAGAACGCATTGCAGCATTCTCCTCAGCAAGTTCTCGATTATTCGAAAACCCCAACTTTGATAACGGCATCGCCCCGTGCTGCGCTCACCAAAGGCTCACGCAGCAAACCGCTCCAAGACCATCTTCACCAACTTTGACCGATCGCTTTCCACCATTAACGACTCTCTAAGCGGTCTTCATTGGATACTCATCTTTTCTCAGCACTTTTTAATTTATTTTTCATAAAGTATCTTAACTGAATCGACGACGACTGTCAACAAGAATCTCAAAAAATTTTAATCTGCTCAGCAAAAACCTTCATCAGCACTCGGAAAGCGGCAGTACCACGCAGTCAAATTTACCAGTAATTACCGGCTCAGCTTGACATCACTAACTTTAGGCCAGTTGACATCCTTAGTTTCCAAAAACCGATCACTAATTAGGAATTAATGATTTTAAAACACTGACTATGTGAAGAAAATTGAACGTTGACCAGCTGACATTCTCAAATTACCTACTATTCCTCAATTTTTAGCTGGATGTAGGTAAGTGCATACTCGTCCTGCTTAACTTTACCTACTTGCGGCAGCTTTTTTCCGAATCGTAGGTAAAATTGGATATTTTGAAGTTGATTGGGCCAGACCAACTTTGTGAATTACCTACTATTTATGGATTTTCGATTAATAGTAGGTAATGTTAGGGATACCTAACTCGATATACATTGATTTTTACCTACTTATACAGCGTTTTTTAAGAAAAGTAGGTAATGATAAATTTCTCATATGTTATTATGCAGAATTTTTTGCATAATACGTGCCGATGACGTTTGACGGCAACTCTTCCTCCCAGTAATTGGTCGCATCCGCAAGCTGTTGTCATTGCCAAATCAACATTATGATTGCATCGCCGTCCCCTCACCGAGATTCGTTAAAAGCCTTTAGTCGCCCCGGATCTGTCCCTCTCCCCAGCTCCCCTGCAGTTCTGCTTTGACTGCAACTAAAAAACACCGCCGCAAAACTGCAGCGATGCTTTAATGCTTATTAGCTGTCTTCATCGGCCATCACCGAGATCACGTTCAGCTCAGTGAATCTGGTGGTAAATGGCGCCATTCGCAGCCCAGCCACTCGTTTTTCAATAGCCTGCTGCAGACTGGCTGGAACATGCATGAACTGCAGATCCCGCACCAGCGCGTACTGATTTTCTCGATTAACCAGCAGCAGAGTCGCGCTGTCTTCGGTGTAGCGAATCAAGCCCAAAACCTCATTGCCGGCAACCATGACTCCAGTCTGCCCTTCTTTAAGCGCTTCGCATTCTTGGCGGATATCCGACCAGTAGTGTACCGTTTTTTGCAATTCGGTATTTTCATGCCCCCATGGAAAATAGCGGCGATTATCGGGATCCTTGCCACCTTCCACGCCAGCTTCATCCCCGTAATAGACGCAGGGGATTCCCGGCAGGTTAAATAGTAGGGCAAACGCGATCTTTACCATTGGCACACTTTGATTCAAAACGGTCAGGATGCGCTCGGTATCATGCGTTCCCAGGTTATTCAGACAATCAAGCAGGAAATTGCGCGGATAGTTTTCCACCAACGTTAACAAATCTTCGCCAACTTTGGTCAATTCCTCATGACGATGCAAAAGACTGATCACCCACTGCCGTAATGGGTAGTTCATTGTACCGTACAGATTGTCGCCACTGACATAGGGACGTCGATGACCATAGCTGATTTTATTAGATGCGTCTTCCCAGACTTCGCCAATCAGAATGCGATCATCATAGCGGTCCAGATTATGACGAATGGCCCGCAGAAAATCATCCGGCAGCTCATCGGCCACGTCCAGCCGCCAGCCATCAATTCCCAGATCATTCCATTTCGTCAAGACACTGCCCCGCTCACCATAGATGAACTGCTGATAGCTGGGATTGTCCTTATTGACCGTTGGCAGATCATCAACTCCCCACCAGCAGTCATATTGATCCGGGTAATGCTTAAAATTGAACCATTCATAATAAGAGCTGTTTTTGTCATTAGCCGCACCGGTCTGCTCGCCGTAGAGATGACCAGCGTTGAAATAGCGACTGTTTTTGCCTACGTGATTGAAGACGCCATCCAAGATCAGATGCATATCGTTTTCATGCAGCATCGTGATTAAAGTCTTAAAGTCTTCTTCAGTTCCCAGCATTGGATCGATCTTTAAGTAATCATTGGTATCGTAGCGATGATTGCTGGAGGCTTCAAATATCGGGTTCAGATAAAGTGCCGTCACGCCCAAGCGCTTAAGATAGGGAAGTTTGGCAATGATGCCACGCAGGTTGCCGCCGTAAAAGTCCCAGCGTGCAATCTTATGGTTCTCATCATAGATATACATTGGTCGATCAGCAGTGGTTGCATATAAAAACGTATTTGGCTTCTTGCCATCAATCTCACCATGCGGATTGCCATTTGCAAAGCGATCCGGAAAAATCTGATAAAAAACCGCATTGCGATACCATTCCGGCCGCGGCACCTGTCGATCGTAACAGGTCAGCTGAAACGGCTCAACCTTGCTGATGTCCGTAGTCTCTTTCCCCGTACCGCCATGCAGATGCCCCAAGTAGAGCGCGGTATCGTTTTCGCGACGCACCCGGAAATAGTAGTGATACAAGCCGGAAGTCGTGATCTTGATCTCGCCGGTATACCTGCCGGGCTCATTTTCATCTTGAGTCAGCGGATAAAAAACCGTATTCTCATCCAGCTTGGTAACACCGACCGCGACCTGCGTAACGCTCTGGCAATCAACCTTAACGCTGAATTGAACGTTGTTGCCCGCCTGCAGTGCTCCAAAAGGCCGTTTAAACTCCAGCTGCCAGGCATTGTAATGGATCTGCCCCAAAGCAGTCCCCCCTTACTTGTTTGGCGTCAGTTTCCAGACATCGTCAACGTAGCGATCAATCGTCAAGTCAGATGAGAAGTGACCGGCATTGGCAGTATTGATCAGACTCATCTGGGCCCAGTGCTTAGGGTTGCGGTAGGCCTGATCAACCTTATCCTGCGCCTTGAGGTAGGATTCAAAGTCGCGCAGCACAAAGAACTGATCGCCGTTATACTGAACCAGCGAATCAAAAATCTCGCGGCCTTCCATGCTGATATTTGGAATCGTGCCATCAACAAAGGCATCCACGACACGATGAATAACCGGGTCGTTTTCATAGTACTCGCTGGCGTGATATGAATTATCGGCGTAGTATCGGTAGACTTCCTTGGATGAGAGACCAAACGTAAAGATGTTGTCATCACCAACATAGTCATGAATCTCAATGTTGGCGCCATCCATCGTAGCCACCGTCAACGCACCATTGGCCATGAGCTTCATGTTGCTGGTTCCCGATGCTTCCTTTGAGGCCAGTGAGATCTGCTCAGAAACATCGGCAGCCGGGATAATCCGATCGGCTAATGATACGTTGTAGTTTTCCAAGAAGACGACCTTAAGCTTATCATGGATGTCAGGATCGTTGTTGACCAGGTTGGCAACCTCATTGATGCACTTGATCACGGCCTTAGCGTATTGATAGCTTGGTGCTGCCTTGGCGCCAAAGATGAAGACGCGTGGGTAGATGTCGGCATTTGGATTGGCCTTTAAATCTTGATAAAGCTTGACGATCCGCAGCAGGTTCAGCAATTGGCGCTTGTAGGCATGCAGCCGCTTGATCTGAACGTCAAAGATAGCTTTTGATGAAACCTCGATCCCCGTCTGCTGCTTGATAAACTTGGCCAGATCGCGCTTGTTGGCCTGCTTGGCGGCAATCAGCTGATCCAAGACCTTGTTGTTGCTCCGGTACTTCAGCAGCTTTTCCAATTCAAGCGGGTTCTTGCGCCAGCCAGAGCCGATTTCCTGATCCAAAATGGCAGCCAGCCGCGGATTGTCGATCGCCATCCAGCGACGCAACGTTACCCCATTAGTCTTATTGTTGAAGCGTTCGGGATAAAGCCGATAGAAATCATGCAGCACTTCTTTTTTCAGCAGCTCGGTATGCAGCTTGGCAACCCCGTTGATGCTGTGTGAGCCAATGATTGCCAGGTGTGCCATGTGAACCTGGTTATTGGCGATGATGCGCGTGCGGTTAATGAAGTTTTGATCATATTTGCCTTCCAAAGACAGCACGAAACGCCGATCGATTTCTTGAATGATCTGCAGAATCCGCGGTACTTCCTGCTGCATCATGTTAATGTCCCAGCGTTCCATCGCCTCAGCCATAATCGTATGGTTGGTGTAGCTCATAACGTTGACCGTAACTTGCCAGGCATCCTCCCAGCCCAGACCATGCTCATCCATCAAAAGCCGCATCAATTCGGCGATTGCCATGGATGGATGCGTATCATTGATGTGAACGGCAACGTATTGATCAAGCTTGGTCAAAGGCTGATCGTATTTTTCCAGATAGTGATTGAGAATGCTTTGCAGGCCAGCCGAAACGAAGAAGTATTCTTGACGGATCCGCATGCGCCGGCCATCTTCCGTTGAATCGTCAGGATAGAGCACGCTGGTCAGATCCTCAACCCGCCGCAGATCGTCAATCGTCCGATACTTGCTTTCCTCATCTTCAGGAATCTCTGCATCCCAAAGCCGCAGCGTATTGACCACGCCATTCTCATAGCCGACCATCCCAGTATCGTATGGCACGGCCTTAACCAGCTGCGAACCTTCGTATACCGGCTTCAGCTGACCATTTTTTGGCTGCAGGTAGACCTGACCGCCAAACCGAACCAGCACGGAATGCGTTTCCCGGCGTTCTTCCCAGACATTGCCTTCGTTCAGCCAGTTGTTTGGCAGTTCAACTTGATAGCCATCAATGAACTTCTGCTTAAACAAGCCGTACTTGTAGCGAATCCCGTTCCCATTGCCGGCATAGCCATCACTGGCCAGTGCATCCATAAACGATGAGGCCAAGCGTCCCAGGCCACCATTGCCAAGCGCCATGTCGTTTTCCTGTTCCACGACCTTTTCAAAATCAACGCCCAGTTCCTTCATGCCATCCTTGACGATCTCCAGCCAGCCCATATTGAACAGATTGCTTTGCAGCATGCGGCCTGGCAGAAATTCAATCGAGAAATAGTACAGCTGCTTTTTGTGCTGCTGATCATAGCTGCGCCAGGTGTGATGCCAGTTTTGGTTGTAGGCTGACTTGACCATGCCTGCCAAGACCTTGTACATGTCAAAATAGGAGGCCTCATCAATATCCAAGGCCAGATCGTCTTTTAAACGCCGCTTAAAATCCTGCTTAAACTGTGATTTTGTTAAACTCAAATTTCTATCCCCTCTCAGTTTTTCGCAATCAAAAACTAAAACAGTGACTTATACATATCCAAATAGGCCTGGCTCTGCTTGTCCCAGCTAAAGTCCTTAGCCATCGCGTTTTGCATCAGATGACGCCAGATTTTCGGCTGTTGATAGGTTGCCATGGCTTCTTTAATGGTCTCCATCATGTAAAAGCCGCTAAACTGCTCAAAGCCAAAGCCCGTACCAGTATTGGTGATCGGATTATATGGCTCGACACTGTCTTTTAGTCCCCCGATTTGGTGAACGATTGGCAGCGTGCCATAGCGCATTGAAATCATCTGCGAAAGTCCGCATGGCTCAAAACCAGATGGCATCAAGAACATATCGGCTCCTGCGTAGATGCGCTGGGCCAGACCAACATCAAACTCAATCTTGGCGCCAAACTTATCATGATGAACGCCGTTGAACCAGCGGAAGTCGTGTTCAAAATTGGCATAGCCCGTTCCCAGCAGCACGACTTGCACATCAAATTTCATCAGATTTTCCATTTCATTGACGACCAGCTGAAAACCCTTTTGATAGGTCAGGCGGCTGACTATCCCGATCAATGGAACGTCTGGACGCTGCGGCAGACCAAACTCTTTTTGCAGGTCTGCCTTATCCTTGGCCTTGCCTTTTAGATCCTTAATTGAGTAATTGGCAGCCAGATTATGGTCGGTTACCGGGTTATTGACGTCATAGTCGATCCCATTTAGAATGCCGCACAGCTTAAAGTTTTCCATGCGCAGCACCTCATCCAGATGGCAGCCGAATTCAGGCGTCTGAATCTCGGCCGCATAGCTTGGACTGACCGTGTTGACCCGATCAGCATACAGGATCCCGGCCTTCATAAAGTTAACGGCCGTGCCATAGCGAACCGTGCCATCGTCATAGCGTTCCGGCGACATGCCAAACAGTTCGGTCATGACTTCGCGGCCATATTCACCCTGGAATTCCAGATTATGAATCGTCAAAACCGTCTTGATGTGATGATATGGTCCAACCCAGCCATATTTTTCCTTAAGCAGAAACGGCATAAACGCGGTATGGTAGTCGTTGCAGTTCAAAACATCCGGCACCCAATTGTAGCGGCCCATTAATTCACAGGCTGCCTGCTGAAACCAGGCAAACCGCTCACCATCGTCATAGTAGCCGTAAAGCTTAGGCCGATCAAAATAGTAGCGGTTGTCCAAAAACATGTAGCGCACGCCGTCTTGATAAAGCGTCTCAACGCCACAGTACTCGGTTCGCCAACCGACTTTGACCTCAAATGAGCCCCAGCTTTCCATTTTTTCTTGAAACTTGCCTGGCATCCAGCGCCACAGCGGCAAAACCACCCGCACCTCATGACCTTTTTTAGCAAGGGCTTTAGGCAGCGCGCCGACCACGTCACCCAGACCACCGCTCTTAAAGAACGGGGCACATTCCGCGGCTGCAAACATAATTTTCATGATTAATTCGCCTCTTCTTCCGTACTGCTCAAATTAGCCTCAACTCGGGTATCTTTGGGCACTACCAAAATGTTGTCAGGGGTCCCGACGATTTTGACGCCCGGTTTGACGACCACGTTTTTATCAAGAATTGCCCAGTGAACCTCGGCATCATGACCGATTCTTGCATTTGGCATCACGATCGAGTTGGTTACGACAGCCTTTGGATCAACGACTGAGCGCCGCGAGATCAAGCTGTCGGTAACCGTACCGTAAATATCGCAGCCGGTTGCCAGATGACTGTTCTTAACCTTGGCGTGCCTGTCGTAGTAGGTGGCAACCTCATTGCGCGTCCGGGTGATGATGCGCTGATTGGTGTAGAGTAGCTCGTTCATTTTGTTGGAATCAAGCATGTCGCGATTGGCTTGATAGTAACTCGTCAGATCATAAATGTTCCGCAGATAGCCAACGTATTCATAACCGCCCGCCAACCCCGGCTTAGGCAGTTGCGCTTTTAAAAAGTCATCCAGCTGAGCCGGCGCATCCAGCTGCTGACCCTTGCGCAGGGCATCGATCAGCCAACGCGTATCAGCAATGTAGACGTTCATCGACAGGTTGAAGATTCCTGTTTGATCAGACAGCTTGGCAAACTCATCGCAGGTAATCACGTTGCCCAGGCTGTCAAAACTCAAGATGTTGTCGTAAGCGGCAATTTCATCGGCATCGGTTCGACTGTAGATTACCGTCAGCGGTTTATCGGTCTGCTTGTGAATCTTTAAAGCTGCCCGCAGATTGAGATTGCAAAGCATCCGCGTCCCCATGATGACCGTATAGGCGGTGTGCGATTTTTCCAAAAACTCAATCGTGTTGTTGAAATATTTTTCGCCAGCGGCCTTTTTGTTTTCACTGTCCTGGAAATAGTTGACGTATTGATAGGAGCCAATCGCATCCAGTCCCCATTCACGACCGCCACCCAGGTGATCAAAGACGGACCGCACCTTGTCTTCGTCTTCAATCAGCTGAACGTTACGGATCCCGGCATTGACGACACTGGACAGCTCAAAGTCGATCAAGCGGTACTTGCAGTCAAAAAACAGCGTTCCCAGTGGTCGTTCGTTGGTTAATGGCTTTAAGGCATCATCATTGAGCTCGTCGACAATGATTGCACACATTTGATTATTCTTCATTTGAGGTTCCCCCTAACGTTTCGCCATTGCCGACTACCGCAATGTCATCATCTCCGCCATCGATCGTTACGCCATCGCCAATTACGGCATTCTCGCCAATAATCGCCCGCCGAATCGTAACGTCACGACCAATGCTGGCACCTGGCATGATCATACTGTCGATCACCTGACTGCCTTCTTTGACCCGAACATTGGCTGACAGAATACTGTGCTGAATCTTACCAGCCACGTAGCAGCCATCAACGATCATCGACTGTGAAACTTCCGCCGTATCAGTCAGCATCTGTGGTGGCGCCAGTGGACTGCGGGAATTGATCCGCCAGCTACGATCCTGCATGTTAAGGCCGTTGTTTGGTTCTAGAAATTCCATGTTGGCCTGCCAAAGCGACATAATCGTCCCAACATCCCGCCAGTAGCCCGAGAAGCGGTAGGCATAGACCGGCTCGCCGCTGTCCAGATAGTATGGAATCACGTTCTTGCCAAAATCGAGCATATTGTCGTTTTTGGTAAAGTTGTTGACCAAGACCTCACGAAGCCGGGCCCAGTTAAAGATGTAGATTCCCATTGAGGCGTGGTTGCTCTTTGGCTCAGCCGGCTTTTCCACAAACTCGGTAATCCGATCATGCTCATCAGTGTTCATGATGCCAAACCGCGAAGCATCTTCCCACGGCACGTCGATTACGGCTACCGTCAAAGAGGCACCATTGTCAATATGCTGCTGCAGCATGTCGCTGTAGTCCATCTTATAGATGTGGTCACCGGACAAGACCAGCAGATACTTTGGATTGATACTGTCGATATAGTCGATGTTTTGATAGATGGCATGCGCCGTTCCTGCAAACCACTTGCTGCCATCTGGACTGGAGTATGGCTGCAGGATCGTCACGCCAGAGTCCAAACGATCCAATCCCCAGCTGGCCCCATTACCAATGTGCCGATCCAAAACCAGGGGCTGATACTGCGTGATTACGCCAATATTGCGAATGCCTGAATTGACACAGTTGCTCATCGTAAAGTCAATAATTCGATAGCGGCCGCCAAATGGTACGGCAGGCTTGGCTTGATTCTGCGTCAGCTTGCCCAGACGAGTTCCCTTACCGCCGGCCAATACAATCCCTAACATTTCATCATTCATAATCATGGATGGTGGGCTCCATCCAACACCCCTTTCTATTTGCTCCCCGCTTGCTGCTGTTGTTTGTTGGTTGGCTTAACTTGCTTTCTTGGTCGTGGCTGTGGCTTGCGACGCGCGATCTTGACATCTTTGCCAGGTTTCAGAATCAAGGCCCCCAATGCCGGTACCGTGGTTTCAATCGTATACTCATATTCCTTAAATGAATCCGACTTGGTATGACAGGCAGGATTATTTCGAGTCCAGGTGCCGCCAAACTCCTTCATTTCAGTATTGAGAATCTCATGATAGGTACCCGCGTAAGGAACGCCGATCTTAAAGCCGCGTCTTTCAACCGGCGTGTAGTTCAGAATCACGATCAAAAAATCACGCTTGCGCTTACCATGCCGAATATAGCTCAAGACCGTCTGATCCTTATTATCGGCATCAATGATCTCTAAACCGCTGTCTTTAGTATCCAGTTCCCAAAGCGATGGGTTGTCATGATACAGGCCGTTTAAAACCGCGGTAAAGTGCTGCATCGACTGGTTCAACGGGTCTTTTAGATCAACCCATTCCAGTGGCGCATCATATTTCCATTCGAGATACTGGCCAAACTCGCCGCCCATAAACAGCAGCTTCTTGCCTGGATGCGTCATCTGCCAGACATACAGATTCCGCAGCTGGGCAAACTGCTTATAGCGATCGCCCCACATCTTGTTCATCAGACTGCGCTTGCCATGAACCACCTCATCATGCGACAGCGGCAGGATAAAGTTTTCTGCCAAGCGATACATAAATGAGAAGGTCAGCTTGTGGAAGTCAAAGCTGCGATAGATTGGATCCTCGCTGTAAAAGTCCAGCGTATCGTTCATCCAACCCATGTTCCACTTGTAGTCAAAGCCCAACGCACCATCCTCGATTCGACCGGAAACCTGCACGCCAGCTGAGCTTTCCTCCGCGATCCATAACGACTCGGGATGCTCAAGCTTGATGGCTTTGGTTGCCTTATGCAAAAAATCATAGCCTTCCAGGTTGCGCGTGTCGCCATACTTATTCGGCTTCCAAGGACCGAAATCGTAGTCAAGGTAGATGATGCTGGAAATTGCATCAGCCCGAATCCCATCAACATGATAGGCGTTCAGCCAAAACAGCGCGCTGGAGATCAAAAATGACTGTACCTGTGGTTTGCCCAGATCAAAGTTCAAGGCCCCCCAGCCGATGTTTTTAGCCCGATCGGCATCCTCATATTCAAACGTCGCCGTGCCATCGTAATAAGCCAGCGCGTCATCATTGATATTAAAATGACCAGGCACCCAATCAACGATTACGCCAATGTTGGCTTGATGACAGCTCTCGACAAATTCTTGAAACTGTTCGGGAGTGCCATAGCTGGAGCAAAGCGCATAAAAGCCAATAATTTGATAGCCCCAGGATGCCGGCAGCGGATGTTCCATCAACGGCATAAACTCAACGTGACTGTAATGCATCTTTTTTAAATAAGGAATCAGTTCGCGCGTTAGATCACTAAAATCATAGGGAGTACCGTCTTCATGAAAGCGCCATGAGCCAGCGTGCACCTCATAAATATTAAGCGGACGATTAAAATGATGCTCGCGTTTTTGCCGCCCCCGCCATAAGCCGTCTTTCCATTTTCGGTTGGGAAAATCAATGATGCGGGCCGCCACGCCAGGTCGCTGTTCAAAACAGACCGCGAATGGATCAATCTTCATGATTTCGCGGCCGGTACTCTGCTTGATATTAAACTTATAAAGCTGGCCGGCCTGTGCCTGGTCAGTAAAAATACTCCAGACGCCATATTGATCCTTTTGCATCGGCAGCGAATGCTCATCCCACTGATTGAAGTCACCGACCAGCCAAACCTGCTGAGCATGCGGTGCCCAGACCCGAAAAACGAATCCCTCACCTTCCGCACGCTTTTCGCGATGAACGCCTAAAACATCTTGGGCACGATAATTAGAGCCATCGACAAAGGCCTGCAGCGAGGCTGACAAATCTTTTTCACTCAGCATTTGATCACCCCTTTACAAAATCGAATGTAAATTTCATGCATAAAAATAGCTAATTATTAGCTAAAAGCAACTTTTATTAATTATTAGAAAATAATTAATAAAATCAGCCAACTATCTTTTCTAAAAGAAATTTCGTTTACTGCTTTTAACTATCTAAAGTATAAAACGATTCCATACTTTCAACAACACGAACTTAGTTAAATATGTAATATATTATTAGTAATTTAATACAGATTTGACGAATTGTTTCAAAAAAGTGTTTTTTCTCAATTTTTTTTGCAACATATGCCCTTTGAATTGTAATTTTGACAACATCGCTTAGGATTTAATCAGCATTAAATGAATATTCTTTAATTTATTTGGTTCGTTCCATTTATAAAAATGCATCGTTCCATAATTTTATTTTGGATATGATCAATTAATAGGCCTGGCAATTATTCAAACAGACAAGCAGTTGCTGCGTCTTTAATTTAAGGTCTAGCCAAGCCACGATTAGATTGATCATCATAAATCAGCAAGCATGAGATCAAACATCAAACCATCCTGTAATTCAGTCGCAGCCTTTTTGGAAAGCGTTTACATTTAATGGCAACAAAAAACCCGAGCATAAACTCGGGCACCTGTAATGCAGATCTCTGTAGGCCATGTTTTGTCGTAATGCTGTCACCAGGTCATGACAACATCGAGGCAATCATCTATCTCAGAGTAAAAACTCTCCCCTGGAATCACTTCAATTCGCTATCCAAAGCTCCCCTACCGTAGTTTGGGTTTACCGCTTGAGGGGTTTACCGCGTTCCACCAGTACTGTTTCCAATCCTGCTTCGTCACTGTGGCACTTTTCAGGGATACTAGGGCATAGCTTGCGCCTTAGCCGGTTTTCCCGCCGTCACCGAGTTCACTCGGTGCCCCGCCTTATTTTTTCAGCGAGCACAAACACTACAGACATCGCAGTCTGTGCGAGCATGGACCTTCCTGACATGATGCATGATCATGCCCGATCGCCCAAGACCTGCATTATTTTTTTCAATTTTATTTGCGGACTAGAGCAAATGAGAATCGTCACGGTCGCTGCTGTTCAGCTGTGAGCCGAAAACCCGCCGTTCCAGATTCGAAAGTCGTTTCAAAATGTCCATATTGGTTGCATTTGAAACAGGCTGCGAGCTTGCTGAACGTGGAATGGAAGAACCAACCTCCACCTGCCGATTAAGCTCATCAACCTTGGACCGCAAGCGAGCATTCTCATCTTGCAGCCGCGTAATTTCTTTATTAAAAGTGTCATAGTCCTTGATAACATCATCGAGGAAAGAATCTACATCAGAAACGTCGTAACCTTTACCGATGCTTTTTTCTTTGAACTGTTTTTGCAAAATATCTTGCGGTGTAAACTTAATGCCATCCAACTTAAACACCTCATTGCTTGTTTAATCCGTAATACATTAACTAATTTTACCAGACTCAAAAATTATTGCAAGAGTCAATTTTGAATTTTATTCTTCATCTGTTTCTCGCAGACGCTCACTGTATTCTTCAGCCGCTTCCTGGAGCTCATCAAAATCAATCATTCTCATTGAATAATCACTGTTCTGCTCACGATAGCGATTAATAGCACGCCAATCCCAAACCGTTTTGCCCTCACGCTCGGGATCATAGATTAAAAGCGCACCGTCCGTGTAATGGAGCATGAAGTTTTGATAGGCGCGCAATTGTTCCGGCGACTCATATTTTTTCTCGCTGACTCGGCCGGCAAAATCAACCTGGGCCTTAACTGCTGCCAAACGGGCCTGGTTGTTTTCATTCCAGCGCGCGGCAAAATCGGCATACGGCTCCATTAAGGCAATCTTTAGCTGCGGATAGTCGTCTTTGATTGCCAGCGCGCTTTCGATGCTCCAACGCTCAACACCCATTTGCGGTCCCGTAATCAGCCAAAACTCCTCAGACGTACTGTCCAATTGATAGCAAAGCTCCTTTTGCAGTACCTCTTTAATTACCGCGACTTTGGGATCCTTCTCATCAAAGACGCCCAGTTCATATGCCCGATAGCCCGTCGTCCACAGTCTTTTCATTTAATCATGTTCCTTTCCGAATTTAGTTTGCAATTAATTTTATTGTATGGATTTAACCGGTTTTTTTCGTACTCTGGTATAATAACACCTAGTTAAGGGAGGAAAAACTGATGAGCATTCATTATCCAAGTGGTCAAAAGCCACTCGCTGTTCACGAACGACCGCAGTCTCGATCCGTTGCGCTGCGTTCATCCTATGCTCAGCGCGGAATGTCATTGGAAGCTGAGATCAATGCCAGCAATCAGTATTACCTGGCAAATCATATTGCCGTAATTCATAAAAAACCAACTCCAGTTCAGTTGGTAAAGGTTGATTATCCTAAAAGAAGTGCCGCCGTTATTCGCGAGGCCTACTTTAAACAGCCTTCAACCACTGACTACAATGGCATCTATAAAGGATGGTACATTGATTTTGACGCCAAGGAAACCCGCAATAAGGCCTCTTTTCCATTAAAGAACTTTCATGAGCATCAGATTCGTCATATGCGTGAGTGTGTTGATCAAGGTGGGATTTGTTTTGCCTTGATCAGATTTGTCGAACTCGATCAAATGTATGTCTTTCCAGCCACCAGCCTGTTTGAATATTGGCAACGACAGCTGCATGGCGGACGTAAATCAATTCCCTTGACCGCTATTATTCAAGACGGCTATCCAGTTCAGTATGGCCTAAATCCGCGCTTGCACTATCTGACAGCGGTTGACCAGCTGATTGCCGCCAAAAAGCACTAATTTTAAAGGAGTAAGCAATGAACAACCAATCAAGGCCGAGCCGTTCCAGTCAACGGTCCGGTAAGAAAAAGACTGGTCGCGGCAGCATTGTCAAGCGCGTGCTGTTGTGGATCTTGGGACTGTTTGTTTTAATGGTCGTTGCCGGAGCATGCGTATTTTTCTATTATGCATCCAGCGCGCCCAAGATCAGTCGCAATGAATTAGCCAGTCAGACTACTACCACGATTTATGACGCTGATAATAACGTCATCTCACGCTTGGGCGCACAAAAGCGTGAATACGCAAGCAGCAGCGAGATTCCAAGTACCTTGAAAAATGCGGTCGTTGCGATTGAAGACCGGCGTTTCTACAAGCATCATGGGGTTGATCCCGTCCGAATCATGGGCGCTGCCGTCGCCGACATTACCCATCGCTCAAGCGGCATGCAAGGGGGCAGCACCCTGACTCAGCAGTTGGTCAAGCTTTCCGTCTTCTCAACTTCTGATGCCGACCGCACGCTTAAGCGCAAGGCTCAAGAAGCATGGCTGGCTATTAACGTTGAAAGGCATTTTTCCAAGTCGCAGATCCTCGGCTTTTATATCAATAAGGTCTACATGGGTAACGGGGTCTATGGGATGAAGACGGCCGCCCAATACTACTACGGCAAGGATCTAAAAGAACTTAGTCTGGCTCAGTTGGCAATGCTGGCTGGGATTCCCCAATCGCCAACCTACTACAACCCGACAACTGGCAATGCCAAATATGCAACCCAACGACGCAACCAGGTACTTGATGCCATGGTACGCAGCAAGTACATCTCACAAAGTCAGGCCAATGCTGCTAAAAAAGTCAGCATCAAAGAAGGACTTGATCCTAACCATGGCAACACTTCCGATAATTCCGTCCAAGTTAAGGAAAAAGTGGTTGACTCCTACGTCAAGGAAGTTCTGTCGCAGCTGGTGGCTAAAGGATACAACCCTTACACGGACGGCTTAAAAGTGCACACCAATCTTGACTTGAGCGCCCAAAAGCACCTGTACAATGCTGCCAACAATTCGGTAGCTTTCCAAAGCGATAAGATGCAGACTGGGGTCGCCGTCGTTGATCCTAATAATGGTCAAATTGTTGCCATGCTTGGTGGCCGCAAGACTGGCAACGTTGTCTATGGCCTTAACCGTGCCGTTCAGACTGACCGCTCATCTGGTTCGACCGTTAAGCCTTTGATGGACTATGGCCCAGCTATTCAATACCTCCAATGGCCAACCTATAAGTCCGTTCAAGATACCAAGTTCGTCTACCCTGGTACTAACAAGGTTCTGCATGACTTTGACAACCAATACAAGGGTACGATGACGATGCGCGAAGCTTTGGTTCAATCCAGAAACGTTCCAGCCATCCGAACGCTGCAGACCGTTGGCATTTCACGGGCTACCAAGTTCTTAAAGGGCCTGGGTATTTCCCAATCCAAGGCATACACGCTGCAAAACGGGATTGGCATCTACGTATCGCCGCTGCAGATTGCGGCTGCCTACGCGGCTTTTGCTAATGGCGGTACCTACTACAAGCCTTACTACATCAGTTCGATCACGACGCAGGATGGCAAGACGCTTACCTACTCACCAAGTGGCAAGCGGGCCATGAGCAAGGCAACGGCCTACATGATCACTGATATGCTCAAGGGCGTCTTTACCGGTCAAGGAAGCGCCACTAAGGCCAACCTTTCTGGCGTCTACCAAGCCGGCAAGACTGGTTCGACGGATTATCCAACCTCTAGCCATCCCGATGGTGAAATGGATTCCTGGATGGCCGGCTACACTAAGAACTACTCAATTGCCATCTGGACTGGCTATGATCATCCAATGCAGGCCGGCAGCGGAATTACCAAAGCCTACCAGACAACGGCGCAATTGCTGTATAAGGATCTGATGCAGTATCTTGACAACAAGAATCACGCTACGAACTGGTCTATGCCAAGCACGGTTGAAGCCGTTACGGTAAACGGTACTCGTCAGTTGGTTATTAAAGATTCTAAATGGGCTCTAGGCGTAACCAGCAGCTCGGCACTGTCATCCAGCTCCAGCAGCTCAGCTAGTTCCAGTTCTCATTCCAAATCTGAATCCTCAGCATCTGATTCGAGTTCGGAATCCAGCTCTTCCAGCTCCAGTTCCAGCGCTGCCAGTTCTTCTAGCGAAAGCTCATCAAGTGCATCCAGCGCAGTCAGCTCGGCTCCAGCAGCTTCCAGCTCAACGCAACAGCCGGCTCAGCAGCCACAGCCAGCCGTTGGTCAATAATTCAATATCTCAAAAAAGAAGACGATCGATCCCGTTTAAGAGCGGAACCGATCGTTTTTTCTGTATGCATTTATTAAATTACCAGTACATTGCTACTTACCCTATCAAGAACATCAGGCAGCAAGCAGCTCAAATGTGACTGTCAAAGTTGATACCAGTTTATTAGATGTCAAAGTATTGGTCGCGTCTATTATTCAGAAAATCCTGCATAATCGGCTTAAAAATATCCAATTTTACCTACGATTCGGAAAAAACTACCATAAGTAGGTAAAGTTCGGTAAGCCGCGTATGCAGTTACCTACATCTGGCTAAAAATCAAGGAATCGTAGGTAGTTTTCGGATCCTCGGCCAGTTAGATCCTGACTTTCTTCATAAATTCCCAGGTGAACGGTTTTTCGCGCTTACCAAACATTTCAGCAGCTACACGATCGACAATGGTCAGCAGATGACGCCTCTTGAAAATAATCACCATGCGTCAACCACAGTCGCTTTCATTGGCAGACACGCTGCTGATGCAATTAAATTAATTTGCCAAGCCAGCCTAGGAATCACAATCTAATAATCAAGGACCGTCAGATAACTCGCCAGCATCGTTTTTTTATCTAAAACCGACAAAAATAGGCATCCTGCTTAAAAAGCCAGATACCTATTTCGACAACTCATAACATTTTAATCAATAGTTTCAAGATGACCCTTCCGACGACCATTTTGCAGAATATAGATAGCCAGAATCACGAGCACAATGCCTAAGATTTCGATCCAGTTCATCCATTCCTTAAAGAAAATCACACTCAGGATTGCCGTCACGATTGGCTGCAGCGCGTCCATAATGCTGACCACGTCTGAAGGGGCAAACTTGGTCGCGTGCATCAACATCCCAAACGGAATAATCGTCCCAAATAAGACCACTGTTGAAACGGATGCAACCAGTGTTCCGGTAATGTGCGGCGGGTTGACCCAAAATGGCTGGTATAGATTAAACAAGACCCCAGCAATCGCGGTCCCCCAACCCAACACAACCAGCGGCGAATTTTCTTCAGCAGCCTTTTGCGGTAAAACAACGTAGAAAGCTGCCGTAATACCAGAACCCAGCCCCCATAAGAATGAATTCAGCGGAATCGCCAAATGACCAAAATTCCCCTTAGTCAAGCAGAGAAAAACCCCAGCCATGGCAATCACAAATGATAAGAGATCGCTTTTCAGCGGACGGCTATGCTGGAAAAACCAGCCGCCAAAAACAATAAACAATGGTGACAGATACTGCAGAATGGTCGCCATGGACGCATTCCCGGTCTGAACCGCGTAATAGAAAGTATAGAGATTAGCCATCAAGCCAAAAACCGCATAACTGAACAGTGAGATTACGGATGGCCATGACTTAAAAACGTTAAAGATCTTACCGCGGTATAAAATCGCGCTGATTATCAATAAAATTGCCCCCGCAGCCGAGGTACGCATTGAAAGCATCCAATGTGCAGGGATAGCCAGATTCTGTGAGATCAGCTGCAGAACCGTGCCGGAAACACCCCAGCTGATTGAGGCGGTTCCTGCCCACAGCATCCCTTTAACGATATTTTTTTGTTTATTCATCTTAAAATCCTACCCATAAATTATTTCAAATCACAATAGAAAATATTCTAACATTTTTGGATAAATTCTTCTGGCAAAATGCTTTTTTTCAGCAAAAAAACCGTTCATGAAAGTTTCACGAACGGTTTGCTTAATTATATTAAGTTTAGAACCAGCTCTTGACCCAATTAATAAATCTAGTCAGCCAGTTTTGCGCCTGTTTGACCGTTTCCTTGCCGGCTTCACTGTTGGCCCAGTTCTTCGCCTTATTCATCAAGTTGCCGGTTGAATTCTTAACGTTATTGATCGTATTGGTTACATTATTGATATAGGTCTTGCTGGAAGAAATTGGTGAGTTTTGGAAGTTGACCAACGCGCCAGCAATCTTTTCCTGCTGCGTCGTAGTCGTTTGATCAGCAATACCGCGTTTTTCCAGGGCCTTGTTCAGCATTTCCTGAATATCTGCCTTGGTTGCCAGCTCGCCACTGCTCTGTTTTTGCTGAGCGATCTGCTTGGACGTATCGCCAACTGCCGCCATCAGCTTACCTGGGTAGGATGAGTCGTCCTTATTGGCATCAATGGCATCTTGAGTAGCATCCAGAACCGAGTTGGCTGCCGCCGTGTTTTGACTGTTCAGCTGGTGACCATCTTCTTCAAAGGCCTTGTAGACCCCAGTTAAAGCAGATTCACCTGACACGGCGCGATTGGCAGTGACCACGATCGTAATATCGGTTACCCCTGCCATCTGAGCAACCATTGCGTACTGCTGAGCCGTAACCTCAGTAATGTTGCTTTGACCGTTGTATTTTTTGATATTGACCTTGACCCCGCTGCCTGGATCGGTTGGTGCAATTGCCACCGAACTGATCATGGCGGCATCGGTAGTCGTGCCATTGCCGATGTATTTAGCGTAGTCGCTGGCCGTGGCCGTTAATTTCTTAAAAGACGAATCCACGCCCATTACCGAGTTCAGCTGATCATAGACGCTTTGTGGCGCACCGGCACCATAAACCACGTAAGAGCTGCTTAAGGTATGCGTAGCCGTAGAAGACGATGAGCTTGACTGCTCGGTTGCAGTGTCAGCAGATACGACCGCTGGAGTCGCTACTGCTGCCGCACCAGCAAGCGTTACTGCCAGCATCAATCCAGCCAGCATTTTGATTGGTTTGTTCATCTTTAGCAAACCGCCTTTCTGATTATTTGCCTCTTAATTATACCTTGAATTCGTTTTAAAAGCGCTGTCTTGACCAAAACTTAAAGATTAGATCAAGCACTCATTAGAATTTGAGCAGACGGTTGATTCCCGTGGCCATGATCACCAAGCAGTCAGCTGAGTCTTAATCATCAGGCAGCTTAAGGATTGGGATGTTGGGGATCGGCCGGTTGCCCAGCTGTCCGCCCTGCTGTGCCATGCGACTCTGATAGCGTTGCTTATCCTGTTCGACTTCTTGGGGCGTCTTAAGGTTGTTCTTGCGCCAGTTCATCAGGATTGAATCCATATAGCGGAACCGCAGTGAGCCATTGACGACTGCTTCTTTTAAGGCCAGCCGAATCATTTCAATCTCATAATGATCCTTATCCAGCCAGTCATTGACATAGGTAATCTCCATTGGCGTCAACGGGCGGCCAAACTCGCTTTCAATCTCGGCAAACAGTTTTTCACGAGCCGTGGTCTGTTTGACGTTTTTTTGCTGCGACTGAATCTGTCCCTCACGACCAACCAAACGACTGATCAGTGGCGAAAAGTCATAGTAGGCCGTTTCTTTTCCCTCAGCATCGCGTTTCATTCGCTGCACCAGCAATTGATGCTCAGTCATCTGATGAATCTGCTCATAGACGGTCCGCTCATCAGTCTGCAGATTTTCCGCAATCCAGGTGATGCTGGGGTTTTCAATTCCCCGATCGATGTAGGACTTTAATTCCAGATAGACCAGCAGCTCACCACTGGTCATCCCGATTTCTCGGTAATGATGAAGCAAAAGATTACTGATTGAAGTTTCACCGGCCTGCAGATAGGAAAACAAAAAATCCTGCTTCGCCATAAGCATCCCCCTTTTTCATTCGTGCACCAATCATTTTAAAATAACGGCCTGTACTTATACAAGTCTCAAAGCCATTCAATCAGCAATTCATTCAAACATCTTCTTCATGGCAATGTTGCTTAAAGCAGGTTCGATCATTAACTTAACCAATCCAGGTCAAGCAAAAGGACCGATGACTCGCTGCCATCGGTCCTTTAATTTATATTTTAAGCCACATTATTGCGGCTAATACCGATTATGGGTAGATCCGGTTTAACAGACGTGGGAATGGGATGACTTCGCGCAGGTGATCCTGCAGGCAGATCCAGGTCAGGAAACGTTCCAGCCCCAGACCAAAACCGCTGTGTGGCACCGTGCCATACTTGCGCAGGTCAAAGTACCATTGATAGTCATCGATGTTCAGCCCTGCCTCTTTAGCTGATGCTACCAGTGTGTCGTAGTCGGTTTCACGCTCTGAGCCGCCAATGATCTCGCCATAGCCTTCTGGAGCCAGCAGATCGGCGCAGACATAGACGTCATCGCGCGTTGGGTGTCCCTTCATGTAGAATGGCTTGATTGACTTAGGATAGTTCAATACAAATACCGGCTTGCTGAAGTGGTTGGCCAGGTAGGTTTCTTCTGGTGAACCAAAGTCGTCGCCCCACTTGACGTCCATGCCGGCATCCTGCAAAAGCTTAATTGCTTCATCATAGCTGATGCGTGGGTATGGCGTCTGCGTGAATGGTTCCAGCGTCTTTGGATCACGACCAACCACTTCCAGTTCCCGGCTGCAGTCCTTGATTACGGCCTTGATCAGGTAGGCCACGTATTCTTCCTGCAGCTGCAGACTTTCTTCTTGGTGCATAAAGGCCATTTCTGGTTCGATCATCCAGAATTCAATCAAGTGACGACGCGTCTTAGACTTTTCAGCACGGAAAACCGGACCAAAGCTGTAGACCTTGTCAAATGCCAGCGCGCCGGCTTCTTCGTAAAGCTGACCGGACTGAGAAAGGTAGGCATCCCGGTCAAAGTACTTAGTCTTAAACAGGTCGGTCGTTCCTTCTGGTGCATTGGCCGTCAAGATCGGCGCGTCAATCTTGGTAAAGCCATGTTCGCCAAAGAACTCGTAGTTGGCCCGAATGACGCGATCGCGAATCCGCATCAGCGCGTGTGGCTTGCTGGAACGCAGCCACAGATGACGGTGATCAAGCAAAAAGTCGATTCCGTGTTCCTTGTTGCCGATTGGGTAGTCAACGCTTTCGCCGATCAGTTCGATGTCTTCAATCTGAATTTCGTAGCCAAACTTGGAACGAGCATCTTCATGAATCTCGCCCGTTACCCAAAAACTGCTTTCTTGACGCAGTTCATGCCGTGCCATTTCAAATACTTCTGGCGTTACGTCATTTTTCCGCAGAATGCCTTGGAAAAATGCTGTCCCGTCACGCAACTGCAAGAAAGCGATCTTGCCACTGGAACGCTTGTCAGTCAGCCAAACGCCAATCCGCACGCGTTCGTTGACGTGCTTTGGCGCATCAATAATGTTGATGGTTTCCACAAAAAATTCCTCCAAACAATGTAACTATAAGTTGTTGATCTGTTGCACATAGCTGCCCGTCTTGAAGTTGATCAGGTCATAACAGAGATTGCCTTTGCTGTTAAGGTAGGTAACTTCCCAGACTACCTTGTCATTAAAGATCCCCGGCACGGCCTTGAGTACCCTTTTCGGATGCTCATTGCTCTTAACCTGGGCAAGCGCCTGTTGTTCGGTTAATCCCGTACTTTGCTTGACAACCCGCACTGAGCCGTTTTTCTGCGGCACGATGACCAGAATCCGCTGGCCTTTGTTGTTTTTGCCTGCAACCGTGTAATAAGTATTTTCTCGGTTGTAGATGTAAAAATCAGTGCGCGTCTTTAAATTGGCATAACGCTTGGCAATTGTGGTTGCCTGACGTTCCGCTTCTGCTTTGGGATGATTGCCGACAGCATAGATGCTCCAGCCAACCAAAAAAATTAGGATGATCAGAATCAGCAGATCACGAATCATCCGCTTCGATGTTCCACGACTGCGTTCTCTTTGTACCTCGCGGCGACTTTGCATAGCGGCCTTCCTTCCTAATTCAATTCAGTATCTCTTGCATTATAACAAAATCTATTGGCGCTGCGTGGATCGTTCATGGTTTTTTAAGAATTTTTTTGTCTCTTCAATCACATTGGCAGTTGCCGCTGCTGCTACCGGCATCATTTCCGGCAAGGCATTCAGGATCGTTTTCCCGTAGCGCCGATCGCTCAGCCGCGGATCCAAAACAACGGCCACGCCGTAATCATCCGGTGTTCTTAAAAGACGCCCGATTCCTTGCCGCATCCGCATCGTCGCTTTAGGCAGCTCTAAATGATAAAACGGGTTGATGCCCTTTGATTTAAGCAGGCTGCTTTGCGCGCGGTTAAGAATCTCTTGCGGTGAGTCAAACGGCAGCCGCGTAATGATCAAAAGCTGCAGCTGGCTGTTGGGTAGATCGATTCCCTCCCAAAAGCTGGCCGCGCCCAGTAAAACCGAATTTTCGCCCGTCGCAAACTGTTTCAGCAGCTTTTCGCGATTGCCCGTGATTCCCTGAGCCAAAATATCACGCTGATTAAACAGATCGGTACTGCGCAGCTGACTGTAGACCTGTTCAACCGTCACGAGTGAATTGAACAGCACCATTGTCTGACACTGAGTCTCGTTGGCCAGGCGGTAGATGGTTTGGCTAAGATAGCGGATGTAGTCGCCATTATCGGCATCGGCTGGCATCGGCGCGTCCTTGGCAATCAAAAGCCGGCTGTTTTGCTGGTAGTTGAACGGCGACTTGAAATGCTTGACCTTGACGTTATCACGATTCAGATCCAGCTGCTGGTACAGATAGTTGGAGCGCTTAGAGGTAAACAGCGTCGCCCCGACAAACAGTGCCGGCTGAAAGAATGGATAGACCTGTTCGCTGAGGTAATGACTGGCGTTTAAGAGTCCCCCGCTCAATTTCATCGTGCTGCGCTCATGCGACTGCTGAACCGTCAGCCAGAAAACCGCGGCCTCATCATGCTGATCCAAGGCCGCCACAAACTCGTGAAGCACCTCGTCAGCCCCGTTCAATGCTGCCAATTGGGTCGCAAACTGGCTCATCAGGTAGCGATCACTGGCCAGCCAGCTGTCACTGCGCGAGGCAAATAGATGATCAAGCGCGGAAAAATGCAGCTGGACGCTGGCTAATGACTGTTCAAGATTCATCATGACCGGTCCTGACGTATCCAGGAGTGCATAAAGCCGATCATTATCAACGACCTGTTCGATGATCTGATCGTCTTCGCCCGCTGCGTTCAGCATAAAGCTGCGGTAAAGCGCTCCTTGAAAATCTAAGAATGCCTGATCCAGCTGCTGCAGATCACCCTGCAGCAGCTCAACGTTGTAGATTCCCAGCGGCAGATGCGCGAAGACATCAATCAGATTGCGCTCGCTGCCTTCCTTAACCAGGCCCTCCAAAACGTGAGCTGCCGTCGTCAAGCGTTGAAAGTCCACGGTCTGCCGCGCTTTTTTCAAAATACTGTCGCTTAGGTGCTGTGCCTCGTCAACCACCAGATACGGCCGCAGCGCATCGTGGCCAAACTCAGCCGCGTGGGCAGCCAGATAGGCATGATTGGTAATCACGACCGTAGCATGCTGAAGCTGACGGTTGCGCCGCATCAAAAAATCATCTTTGATAAACGGGTTGTCGCGACTTAGCGTTCTGAGCCCATGATGACGGATCTCGGTAAAATAAGGCGACTGCTGAGCATTCAGATTCAATTCATCCATATCGCCGCTGGTCGTCTGCAAAAGCCATACCAAGATACGCGCCTTAAGCAGCTGCACGAGCTTAGAATCCTCCACGATGCTCAGCGAGTGTGCAAATTTGGCAAGATCCAGATAATGATCGTTGCCCTTTACAACCACGCTGGCAACCTCAAATGGCAGCATTGCATTAAGCTGCGGCATCGTTTTTTGCTCAATCTGCTGCAGCTGCAGGTTGGTCGCCGTTGAAACCACGATTTGCCGATCTGGATAAGCTTGATAGACCATTGGCAAAAGATAGCCCAAAGTCTTGCCGACCCCGGTTCCGGCCTCAATGATCATTGGCTTTTCAGCATCATGAGCATAGTGATTATAGATGCTGTTCATCATCTTAGACTGCGTGGCACGGAACTCCAGTTGATCGCCAAACAGTTTCTCCTTGGCCTTTTTGGTGGCTGGGTAGGCATTCTTGTCATGGGCCATTGGGGTTGCCAAAGGACGCGACTTATGCAGTACAAGACCATTGCTGACGTAGAGATCAGCGCTTAGATTCTGCGGATGATGGCGGCGTTTTTCCAGCTCCTGGCTGAACACGTCTGCCGTCTGTTTTGGCAGCTGCAGCTTCATCTTAACCAGGCTTGCCAGGGTCAGCGTGGGCAGCTGATGAACCTTTTTTAAAAGATCAATCAGCAACACAGCCGTTGCCTCAGCATCACTGGCGGCACTGTGCGGCTGATCATGCTCGATTGCCAGATAAGAGCTCAGATCACGCAATCGAAAGCTCTTAGCCGTGGGCAGCAGAATCTGGGCCAGCGTCACCGTATCAATCGCTGGAATTGCCAAGGATTGATGCCCTGCCCGCTCTAACTCTGCATTTAAAAACGGAAAATCAAAATTAACGTTATGCGCGACAAAAATCGTATCGCTAAGCAGGCTTTCCAGCGTATCCGCTACGTCATCAAACCAAGGCGCGTCATGAACGTCTGAGTTGGTGATTCCCGTCAGCTGCTCAATACTGTGAGGAATCTTGGTGCGCGGATTGATTTTGGTTTCAAACTGATTGATAATCTGGCCTGCCTGAACCAAAACGCAGCCAATCTGAATGATCCGATCGCCATGCTTAACGCTGGTACCGGTAGTTTCCAAGTCAACGATCGCATAAATCGGCTCGCGCTTTTTTGACTGTTTTTTCACTTGTCTTCACCGTACTTCGTTATATTTCTCACCACCATGATACTATTCATTTGTCATCTTGACCATTGTTGCATCTGGATGTTTGGCAGCAAAAAGCGCTAAAAAACATAAAAATCTTTCAGACATCCCCAGATTAGGTTAAGATAATTAGAGAAACATTTTTGAAGAAAGTAGGTTTCAGATTGAAACAACAAGGTATTGGGCAAAGTCACGCCAAGATTATTCTAATTGGCGAGCACAGCGTTGTCTATGGTCAGCCGGCAATTGCCCTGCCGCTGCCAAACGTCAAGCTTAAGGCAACGCTCACGGCTGACACGACATCTGCCAGTCACGTTGTCAAATGCAGCTGGGCCCAAGGAAATTTAACCAGTCTGCCCGAATCCATGGCAGGCATTCAAAAACTCATCAACACCCTGATGGAACGTTTCAACGGTCAAGATGACGGTTGGACACTGGAAATCGACAGCATGCTGCCATCCGAGCGCGGCATGGGATCTTCAGCCGCCACCGCGATTGCCATTGTACGGGCCTTTTTTGATTTATATGAAACGCCATTGGACCGTGAAACGCTATTAAAGCTGGCCGATGTTGAAGAACAGATCACGCATCGCAGTCCCAGCGGCTTGGATGCGGCTACGACCAGCTCTGATCAGCCAATTTACTTCATCAAGGGACAGCCTGGCCAGCCAATTGAGCTCAACCTGCACGCTACAATGGTGATTGCCGATACCGGCGTCAAAGGAGCTACTAAAGAAGCCATCATGGCCGTCAGAGAGCTGCTGGCCACTGATCCGCAGACTACCCAGCAGCGTTTGGCACATCTGGGTAAGCTGACTGAGCGTGCGCGGACGATTTTAAGCCACGATGATCCTAATGAGCTGGGACGCGTCTTAAATCTGGCTCAAGACGAACTGACTGAGCTTAACGTCAGCGACGCGGCACTTGAACGCTTGATCCAAGTTGCCCGGCAAAATGGAGCTTTAGGTGCCAAACTGACTGGCGGCGGACGCGGCGGCTGCATGTTTGCACTTGCCAAAACTGCCCTGGGTGCTCGCAAGCTGGCCGGAATTTTAAAACAGCATGGTGCGGTTGAAACCTGGATTCAGCCATTGGCAAAGGGGGATGAATAATGACAAGTGCAGTCGCGCGGGCGCATACCAACATCGCATTGGTCAAATACTGGGGAAAACGCGACAGTGAGCTGATGCTGCCGCAAACTGACAGTCTTTCCTTAACGCTGAATGAGTTCTATGCCGACACCAAAGTTGAGTTTTCCACCCAGCTGACCGCCGATGAGCTGATTATTGATGGTCAACCGGTGAGCGGCAAGGGCTTTAAAAAAGTTCAAAAAGTCTTGTCGATCGTGCGTCAGATGAGTCAGACCAATCAGTTTGCCCGGGTCGAATCAATCAACCATGTTCCCATGGCAGCCGGTCTGGCCAGCTCAGCTTCAGCCTTTGCTGCGTTGGCAATGGCCGCCAGCACGGCTGCAGGGTTGAAGCTGGCGCGCCGTGATCTTTCAAGACTGGCGCGCCGTGGTTCAGGCTCGGCCACCCGCTCAATCTATGGTGGCCTGGTTGAATGGCATCGCGGTGTTGATGACCTCACCTCGTATGCGGAGCCAATTATGGAAAAGGTGGATTTTCCGCTTGAAATGATGGCCATCTTGCTCAATACGGAGCAAAAAAAGGTTTCCAGCACGCTGGGCATGCAGCACGTCGTTGAGACCTCGCCTTATTACCCAGCCTGGCGCGAGGTCGTTCAAGCCGACATGCAGAAAATCAAGCTGGCCATTGAAAAACGCGATATCAATGAAATTGGCCACATTGCTCAGACAAATGCCCTGCGCATGCATGCCCTGAATCTGGCCGCCGATCCTGGCTTTACATACTTTAATGCCGCCACGCTCCAAGCCATGCACGCGATCGATAACTTGCGCGCCAGTGGTACAAACTGTTATTATACGATGGATGCGGGTCCGAACGTAAAAGTCATTTACGATCGGGCTGACCGTAGTAAAATTCAAGCTGCCCTGACCCCACTGTTCGGCGCCGACAATCTGGTCGTGTCCCAGCCCGGACCAGGAACAGTCTTATTGGATCAAAAATAAACCAATATTGAGAGGAATATGGAAAATTGATTACTGCAAAAGCTCCTGGCAAGCTTTATATTGCCGGTGAATATGCCGTAGTTGAAAATGGCTACCCGGCAATTCTGGTTGCGCTAAACCAGTTCGTTACCTGTTCAATCAAAGTCAGTCCTGCCGACACGGGACGCATCATCAGTGAGCAGTACCACGAAAATTCCCTGCTCTGGCGGCGGCAAGGCGATAAAATGGTCGTTGATCAGCGCGACAACCCATTCGCCTACATTCTTTCTGCCATCAGCGTGACCGAAGAATATGCCCGCAGCCTGGATCGTCAGCTGCAGATCTACGACATCTATATTGACAGTCAGCTTGACTCAGCCAATGGCAAAAAATATGGTCTGGGTTCTTCCGCCGCGGTTACCGTTGCCACGGTCAAGGCGCTGTGTCTTTTTTATGATCTGCCGGTTGACAAGGACAAGCTCTTTAAGCTGGCTGCCATCGCCCATTTCGCCGTCCAAGGCAACGGTTCATTGGGGGATGTGGCAGCTTCGGTATATGGCGGTTGGATCGCGTACCACTCGTTTGATCGGCAATGGCTGGCTGAACAGCGCCAATACCTGGATCTGCCGACTCTGCTGGACCTGCCATGGCCTGATCTAAAAATCGAATCACTGACCGCCCCAGCCAACCTGCAGCTTTTGATCGGCTGGACCGGCAGCCCGGCTTCAACTTCGCGGCTGGTCGACAAGATCTCTTTGTTTAAGGCCCGTCAGCAGGATAAGTATCATCATTTCCTGGAAGAAAGCAAGGCCTGCATTCAGCGCATGATTGAAGGCTTTCACCAGGCTGATCTGGACGTGATCAAGCGTGAGATTCGCAAAAACCGCGAGCTGCTGAAAAATCTGGGTGCCAATTCCGGAGTCCAGATTGAAACGCCGATTCTGCATGAACTATGTCGCATTGCCGAAGATTTCGGCGGCGCGGCCAAGACTTCCGGTGCTGGCGGCGGCGACTGCGGCATCGTAGCAATTGATGGTCATGCTGATCTGGATAGCCTTTTAGCGGCTTGGCAGACTAAGAAAATCGAACAGCTGCCGTTAGCGGTTCATTTTGTTAACTCGATTCGCCGCTACAAGCTCAAGATCAAATAAATCCGTTCGCGCGCCGCTATTTCGTGACGCGCGAATTTTATGTACCCTATTCAAGGAGGTATTATGGAATCGCTGCAAGCTCACCGTAAAAATGAACATGTTTCGCTGGCCGAAAAGCTCTACTCGCAATCCCATGCCAATCATCCGTTCGATCAGGTCCGCCTGATTCACAACAGCCTGCCGGAAATGGCACTCAGCCAGGCGGATCCATGCGTTAAGCTGGGCAAATTGACCTTCAAATCGCCTTTTTATATTGAGGCGATGACTGGTGGCAGCATGCAGACGGCCAAAATCAACGCCCAACTGGCAATACTTGCTCATCAGCATGGGCTGGCAATGGCAACCGGATCTTTAAGCGTTGCCTTAAAAGATCCCCAGGCCCAGGCATCTTTTGCCATCGTTCGCGAAAAGATGCCGACTGAACCAGTCATTGCCAATCTTGGCGCCAGCGTCGATCCAAAGCAGGCCCAAAAGGCAATTGAGATTCTAAAAGCCGATGCTATTGAGATTCATCTCAATGCTGCCCAGGAACTGGTAATGCCGGAAGGAGATCGTGAGTTTTTCTGGCAGGAACGCATCAAAAAACTGGTCAGTCAGCTAAACATCCCCGTCATCGTTAAGGAAGTCGGCTTCGGCATGGATAAAAAAACCATTGCCAGGCTGCAGAAGCTGGGCGTTAGATACATCAACGTCAGCGGCCGCGGCGGTACCAACTTCGCGGCCATCGAAAATCGGCGCAATCATAATTTCGACCTGTCAATGCTCAATGACTGGGGACAGACGACGCCAGAATCATTGTTGGAGGCCCGCGCCGTTAAAAATCCCAATGTCAGTATTATTGCTTCGGGCGGCATTACTTCCCCACTCGACGTCATTAAGGCTGGTGCTTTGGGCGCAAGTGCAGTCGGCGTGGCTGGCCATTTTCTGCACACGCTGCTTGATGAGGGCAACGACGCCTTAGATCGCGAGCTGGACACTTGGCAAGAAGCAATCCTGCGCTTGCTGACGCTTTTGGGCTGTCATGATTTTGCCGAGCTGAAGCAGGCCGAAGTAGTCTTAAGTCCTGAACTGATCAGCTATGCAACCCAACGTGGCTTATAAGCCATAATTCAAAATACTATTTCGGATAATTAGAATAACATTTTATATTTAATAAACTATTTTACTTGGATATTTTTTTGAAAACGTTCACTTGCGCGACAGGTGAACGTTTTTTAAGTAATGACAATTTGGCTGGTCAATCTTATACTAAAGTTAGTGAGGGATTTCTAATTTTTTGCACTGGGAAATTTTAATTTTTGACTGTAAGGAGGAGGATGCATATGGCTGCTAAACCACCAATGGTCGAATTTAAGAACGTCTCCAAGATTTATCCGGGAGGCAAGGTAGCTGTTGAAAATATCAATCTGCGCATTGAGCGTGGAGAATTCGTTTGTTTTATCGGGACCTCTGGCGGTGGCAAGACGACGACCCTGCGAATGATCAACGGTATGCTGATTCCAACTGGCGGCGATATCACTGTCGATGGTAAAAACATCCATGATATTGATCCAATCGAATTGCGCCGCAGCATTGGCTATGTGATTCAAAACATCGGGCTGATGCCGCATATGACGATTCGCGATAACATCACGCTGGTTCCCAAGCTTTTGAAATGGCCTAAAGAAAAACGTGATGCCCGTGCCAAGGAACTGATCAAAATGGTCGAACTGCCCGAAGAATTTCTGGATCGCTACCCTTCTGAGCTTTCCGGCGGTCAGCAGCAGCGGATCGGGGTTATTCGGGCCTTGGCTGCCGATCAGCAGATCATCTTGATGGATGAGCCGTTTGGTGCCCTGGACCCGTTGACGCGTGAAGCACTGCAGCGGCTGGTTAAGCGATTGCAGCAGCAGATGGGCCGGACCATCATCATGGTTACCCACGACATGGATGAAGCAATTCGGCTGGCCGATCGAATCGTGATTATGGATCAGGGACATATCATTCAAAATGCCTCGCCTGACGATGTACTGACTCACCCTGCTAATGAGTTCGTTGCCAATCTGATTGGTCCAGAACGTCTCCGCCAGGCCAAGGTCAACCACTTGACGGCAGCCGAGATCATGCGGCCAAATCCAATCAAGATTCACGCTCAGCAAAATCTCGGCGATGCCTTGAACCAAATGCACCAATACCACGTCGACAGTCTGATGGTCGTCGACGATGAAGATCATCTGACCGGGATTCTTGACTTAAAGACGCTGCGCAACCAGCAGCAACCGCAGTTGATTATTGATGACATGAAGCATGCGGTACCGGTTAAGATCAAGGAAGACGAACGCCTGCAGATGATTACGGAACCGCTTTTGGAACGGAATTGGGAGTACGTTCCCGTAGTTGATGAGCAAAATCACTTAAAAGGCATCATTACCCGATCAGCACTGGTTGACGTAATCTATGATGCCGTTTGGGGAACCACTGAAAATCCCCATCCAGCCAAAGACCAAGCTAAGGATCTAAAAGAGGCAGGTGAGCAATAATGATGGCATTCTTGCAAGCACATGGGACCGAACTGATCGTCAAAACATGGGAGCAGATCTATATTTCTGCTGTTTCGCTTGCTTTGGGAATCATTGTTGCGGTACCTCTTGGAATTGCTTTAACGCGTTGTAAAAAAATTGCCAGATTCGTAATTGGGCTGGCCAGCATGCTGCAGACCATCCCTTCATTGGCACTGCTGGCCTTGATGATTCCAATCTTAGGAATTGGCAAAACGCCGGCAATCGTAGCACTGTTTATCTATTCCCTGCTGCCGATTCTACGCAATACCTATGCCGGCATGGAAGACGTTGATCCAACCTTGATTGACAGCGCCAAGGGAATGGGCATGACCAATTGGGAATCAATCAAGATGGTTGAACTGCCATTAGCCCTGCCCGTAATCATGGCCGGGATTCGTCTGGCGGCCGTCTATGTTATTGCCTGGTCAACGCTGGCTTCCTACATTGGGGCTGGCGGCTTGGGTGACTTCATCTTCAATGGTTTGGACCTTTACGAACCGGATTTGATCATCGGCGGTACGATCCCAGTTACCATCCTGGCCTTGGTTGCTGACTGGCTGCTGGGCATTGTGGAACGCAAACTCACACCTACTACGAGTCGGGGAGGTGCGGCTAATGATCAGGCATAGAAATTTAAAGATCGGGGCGCTGCTTTTTAGCATTTTTGTCCTCGTTTTAGGCGTCAGCGGCTGCAGTTCTTCTACTGAAACCACCTATCATCAGCCTAAGACGCTGCGGATTGCTACTCAAAGCTCAACTGAATCTCAGATCATGGGCTACATGCTTAAGG
The DNA here is from genome assembly GCF_013423865.1 of Limosilactobacillus mucosae. Classification (NCBI taxonomy): domain Bacteria; kingdom Bacillati; phylum Bacillota; class Bacilli; order Lactobacillales; family Lactobacillaceae; genus Limosilactobacillus; species Limosilactobacillus mucosae. The sequence goes on from NZ_CP058954.1 coordinate 1,203,683, forward strand.
ATCTGATCGAACACGACACCAACTATAAGGTCAAGATGGTCAGCAACCTGGGGAGCTCATCGGTTTCACACAAGGCGCTGCAAAACAATGATGCTGATATTATGGCGACCAGCTACACGGGAACTGATTTGACTGGGACTTTGGGCATGCCCGCTCAAAAAGACCCCAAAAAAGCTACTAAAACCGTTGATCGCCTTTTAAAGCAGCGTTACGATGAGATTCGCTATCCTTCGTACGGTTTTGCCGATACCTATGCCTTCATGGTAACCCAGGCCAATGCCAAAAAGTACAATCTAACCACGGTCGGTGACTTGAAGCCGGTTGCCAGTCAATTAACGGCTGGGGTCGACAGTTCCTGGATGAACCGTAAAGGCGATGGCTACAACGACTTTGCCAAGGTATATGGATTTAAGTTCAAGCGCGTCTACCCAATGCAGATCGGGTTGGTCTATGATGCGGCCGAACAAGGCAAAATGCAGGTTATTTTAGGCTACTCAACTGACGGACGAATCCGCAGCTATAACCTGAAGATCTTAAAGGACAATCTGCACTTTTTCCCGCCATATAACTGCTCACTAGTCGTCAGAGGCGCAATCATTCGTCATGATCCGCATCTTAAAAAAGTCCTGCACCGCTTGGATGGCAAAATCAGTCTATCAACCATGCAGGAGCTTAACTATCAGGCTGATGACGAACTGTTGGAGCCCGCTACGGTTGCGCACCGTTTCTTAGTTAAGCACCACTACTTTGAAGGAGGCGACAATTAATGAAGGGTTTGAGTCTATGGCAGCAGTTCTGGTACTACCTCGGTCATAATGGCACCTATGTTCTGCAGCAGTTTAACCATCATTTTGCCATCTCTGTCTATGGCGTCTTACTGGCAGCATTAGTTGGAATCCCACTTGGAATCCTGATTTCTCGTCACCATCACTTAAATGGGCCGATCATCAGTATCGCCAACATTATTCAAACGATTCCTTCTTTGGCCATGGTTTCAATGCTGATGCTGGTCTTAGGACTGGGGACCCAGACCGTTATCGTTGCCAACTTTCTGTATTCGCTGCTGCCGATCATTAAAAACACGGCAGCCGGCCTGGACAGCGTCAGTCCTGTTTCGCTGGATGCCGGTCGTGGGCTGGGCATGACGAAGTGGCAGCTTTTGGTCATGGTTGAAATGCCACTTTCCGTATCCGTTATCATGGCCGGGATTCGGAATGCCCTGGTCGTTGCCATCGGAATTACGGCAATTGGCTCTTTTGTTGGTGCCGGCGGTCTAGGTGATATTATCATTCGTGGGACCAACGCAACCAACGGCGGGGCCATCATCCTTGCCGGTGCCCTGCCAACTGCTTTAATGGCGATCATTACTGACTGGCTACTGGGCTGGGTTCAGCATAAACTGGCACCGCACACCGCGAAAAAAGCGCAATAAAGCCAAAACTGCTTCATTTATGGCAACTGTCAAGTAAAAATAGCGTCATCTCAAGTTTTTCCGGCTTGAGGTGGCGCTATTGGTTCTTAAAGGTCTTTTTGATTATGTATTCTTCAAATGTTTTGCCAATAGTTAATTGATGCCCAGCAGATATGCAAAAAATCTTGTATAAACATATGACAAAAACCTCATTACCTACTTTTCATCAAAAATCAATGCATAGTAAATTCACAAAGTCGGTCTGATCCAATCAACCCCTACCAGTTTCTAAACCTACGATTCGGAAAAATTCGTCTCAAGTAGGTAATGTTTGGCGAATTGAATATTCACTTACCTACTTCCGGTCCAAAAACGAAGAATAGTAGGTAAATCCAGTCCTGTAAGCTGCTCAAGATTCGATTTTCTTCACAAACAAGCCTGCTTGAAAGCATCAACGCCCGATCAAATTTACTTTATCATCAAATGACAGCCAAGCCACGTTAAGCCCTAGCCAAATCCCAGACTGCACTTGCCAACAACGCGTCAATTACCCGTGCAGTTTTCGTTTTCGATGTAATGCGACCGGCTTACTTTGATTATTTCCTGGGAAAACCAAAGCCCGTTACCAAAAAGATCACGCATGCCCGTTCAAGCACCGTGATCTCATTTTTATTGATGAAGCATCTTTTCTGCCAAAGCAAAGTTACCCAGCGTTGCCGAACCATTGCCAGGAACGCTTGGATTCGTGATGTATTCTTCCAGATCGCCGACTTCCAGATAGCCATTGTAGAGCTGTCTGAACTGATCGCGAACCCTTTCCATAAAGTGTGGTCGTGAAACGCTGCCACCAAAAATCACGCGAGCGGGCCGCAGAATTGACGTTGCCTGCATCACTGCCTGAGCAGCATAGTAAGCCATAATGTCCCAGACATGATCATCGTCACTTACGTCTTCTCCTCGCTTACCAAGACGTGCTTTAAAGGTCGGACCGCACAGCAGGCCTTCCAGACAGTCGCCATGATAAGGACAGATCCCCGTAAAGTTCAGATCGTCAGGATGCCGCTTTACCAAGACATGCCCCATTTCCGGTGCCCCAACGCCGCCAATAAAGTGACCATCTTGAATTGCTCCGGCCCCAACGCCAGTCCCAATCGTATAGTAGACCAGGTCGGCTTTAGGCAGCTGATCCTTTAGATTGACGTATTCGCCATAAACCGAGCCATTAACGTCGGTTGTAAAGTAGATTGGCAGGTTTTGTCCCAGCCCGCGCTTCAGCATTCCGATAAAATCACAGTTTGACCACTTGATCTTTGGCGTATCAGTAATGTAGCCATATTTAGCCGAATGCTTGTCGATATCGATCGGTCCAAAGCTGGCAACGCTCATCGCCTGCATTTCCGGATATTTTTTGAAGAATGCAATACAGTTGCCAATCGTGGTTGCTGGGTCAATCGTGGGGAAGATTGCCTTATCGATTACCTCATAATTTTCATTGCCAACTGCACAGACAAATTTGGTCCCGCCGGCTTCAATACTACCAAGTATCATAAAATTAATCCCTCGCTCGTTAAAATTGTCCTATTATTGTTATTCGTTTATCAATAATAACGCTTTCTTAATTAATCAACAAGTTTTTCCGGTTTTTTTCAAGATTTCATTGACTTTAACTAAATGATCATTTAGTATGATTAACATGAGAGAAAAAGACCAATCTAAAAAAGCTAAAATTATCCAAGCCGTTTTTGAAATCGTGGATCGTGACGGTCTCGCGGGGCTGTCATTTGGTAAAATCGCCAAATGGGCCGGCATCAGTTCCGGCACCCCTTATGTGTACTACCGCGATAAAACGGACATGCTCTCACAGATCTATGTTGCTGCTAAACAGCAGCTGGAATCCGGGCTAGACGAACAGCTGGCCCAAACCGACTCAACTAAAGAACAACTAATCACCTGCCTGGAGTATTTTGCTCGGCAGTATATAAAATATCCTCTGCAGGCCAACTACATCATGGCCATTCATGCCGCTCCCGAATTGATTACGCCAACTGCCAGGCAGGAAGGCGCCTCGTTTACCAACAGTCTGAGCGGACTATACTGCCGTCTGTGCAAAGAAAGTCAAGCAGCAGTCGTCGGCGACCAGTTTCTGGTTGGTGCCCTGCTGCTGGGACCAATCATGTGGCTTTTGCGTCAGGCAAAGCTCAACAATACGCAAGTCGACGATGCACAGATCAAAAGAGTCGTCCGCATTTCGGTTAATGGCTTGTTTGAAGAAGAAAAACACGAAACTAGTTTATGAAAGGAAATTGCCAATGATTAAATTTTACTTTCACACAAATAATCCTGCCAAACGGCGCGCGGAAAAATGGCTGACCAAGCATGGCCTTGACTTCCAATCCCGCAACCTGAATAAAGATCCTTTAACGCGCGATGAAGTTCTCCAATTACTGGAACTCTCGCCCGATGGCACTGAAACGCTGGTATCCGAACGTTCCAAGGCAACCAAAGAACTTTACGCCAAACATCCCGCGCCAACGATGAATCAGCTGATTGATGCCATTCAAGAAACACCACAGATCCTTAAAAGTCCGCTAATCGTCAGTGGCCACAAAATGCTGACGGGTTTCAATGCTGATAAGATGGGGGTTTTGGTTCCTCATCAGCAGCGGCGCCTGGAACTGTCGCAACTCTTGGGCAAGCTTAACGGTCGCGGCTCAAGTCAAGCCATGCAGCTGGCCTACAATTAGCCTCCAACCTTGTCTCAACCGATGAGATGAGGTTTTTTAATCTTAAAAAGCGGTGCCGTCCTCACCTCGGGACAGCACCGCTTTTATTTACGACTCTCGTTAGGCTGATTGCATGATCGTTCAAGTAAATAAAGCGATCTAGAATCGAAGCCCTTTTGGATAAAAGTTTTTAAGCGTTTGACCAACCAGCTTGCCCCAGCCGCAGACATGCCCCTGACAAACCAGCAGCTGCCAGCCAGGCTCGCCACTCAGCTGCAGCGTATCGCCATGCACGTATTGGCGCCACTGATCAAGCGTAATCGACAAGACATGGTCGGTATCAGTGGGCTGACTGGCTAAGGCCCAGGCCAGCGCGGGTTCAAATCGATTCTTTTTAAACGTTCCCAAATGCAGTCCCGGCCGCAGAATGGTCATCTGCGCGATCTCATCGATTCCCTTTGGCAGATCATAAAGCTGGTCACCATAAGTCAGCAGCTGATTAGCTTGATAGCTGGGCATTGTCTGAGCAGCAAACTTTTCAAATAAGGTTCGCTGCTCTTTGGTAATCGAATTATGGTTAGCGCGCTGCTTGCCCTTTTTCTTGCTTTTCTTTTTGGCAGATACCGACGTCAGTAAGGTGCCCTGCAAACGGAATTTAGCAATAAAATGGCCCTCGCCTTGGATATGATGCGGGAACAGACGCACGGCACGACTTAATTCAGGATTGCCGTCTGCCCATTCTGGTCGGCCATCATCCATGCCGACATACTTCTTAATCGGCTCCATAGTCAGATCATAGTTGTCCAACAGCCAGGCCGCGTTTTGCTCATCTTCTTCCGGAGCAAACGTGCAGGTGGAATAAACCAGCGTGCCCCCCGGTTTCAGCATTTTCATAGCTGAGCTTAAAATCTTGCGCTGACGATTGGCACATTCACTTGGATAATCCGGCGTCCAATACTCAATTCCAGCCGGCTCTTTGCGAAACATTCCCTCACCAGAACAAGGCGCATCCACTAAAATTCGATCAAAAAACTGCGGAAACTGTTTTTCAAGGTCAGCTGGGCTCTCATTCATCACGACTGCATGCCGAGTCCCCCAGCGTTCAAGATTTTCAGCTAGGATATTGGCCCGCTTGCGAAAGATCTCATTGGCAACCAGCAGACCCTCATCATGCATTTTGGCGATTAAATGCGTACTTTTACCACCTGGGGCCGCGCATAGATCCAGCACACGCTCACCCGGCTGCGGATCCACAACCTCGCCAACGTACATGGCGCTAGGTTCCTGGCTGTATACCCAACCGGTAACGTGATCCAGCGACTTGCCATCAACCTTGCCAAACCAGCCATTTTCAACATATTCAATCTTGCCTGACGCTGTTTTCAACGTGGCATCCGGCTGGCCGTTTTTTAAAGGATTGGTACGAAAGCCGCTGCAGCTTGGCTGATCAAACGCGGCCAAAAACGCATCGGCCTCATTACCTAACAGCTGACGGTATTTTTCAATAAAAGCAGTTGGTAGTTTCACAAAAAAAGCTCCTCGTCATAAAATATCCTTATTATTATAGCATTATTCTATCGCCAAAGCCGTTAGATGGAGCTTACGGGTTAGAACGTCAACCTTTGAGTCATACAGCGCTTGGATAAACTCATCATCCTCAGCGTCATAATAAAGATACTGACCTTTTTCGTTTGCCAATAATTCAATCAGAACACGAATGGCCCGCCCATTGCCCTCGCGAAATGGATGCAGGTAGTTCAGCTCGTCCAAAAGCTTGGCGTATGCGGCTGTCTGTGGTCGTGACTGCTGCTTTAAAGCGGTAATCTCAGCATTGACCGAGCGAATGCCATTGTCAAAAACGTTCGGTGGCAAAAACAACGTCTGCTGCTTGGTCAGATTATAGTTGCGCAGCTCGCCGGCCCAGTCGTATAGATCGCCAAACAAGGCCCGGTTGATCCGGCATAGATCGTCAACACTGGCTATCTTAAAACCGCGCTGCAGCATTCTCAGCCCTACCAATGAACCTTGAATAAACTCATGCTCATCAAGATCCGCTTTATCATGAATGCCCAGCTTATTTTTTAAGGTACCGTTTGGATTTAAAAAAGTATGAGCTAAGGCCTGCTCATCCGTGATCGCCGGCTTAGCAACCGGAACCCGCCAATGCCGCAGCTGATTCAATTGTGCGTCTAATTCAGGCTGCGGGTGATCATATGCATCAGCCAGTGCCCGTATCTGCTCATCGGTTGGTTGCCAGCCTTCCATGGCACTGTTGGCAACCGTCACTGCCAGCAGCTGAAATTTGCGCGGATTGCGAAACTCAACGCCGCCAATATGATGCGTCTTGCGATTAATCAAAGCTGTCATATCACCATCTCCCCTTCTGAATCTAATTAAGCCAATTGTAGCGCGCTCGTTGGCCATCAAACAATGCTTTCAAACATTAAAGGCTAAGGTCGGTATAATGTTATATAGTTTTTTATAATGCGCAAATATGCATATTAGCTTAATTTAGTGATATATAGTGATATATAAATTTTCTAATCATTGCACTTTTCGTTGCACAAAAAAGCGGCCATCATAATGACGACCGCAGCCCCACTTGATATGGGGATAACAAATTAAGACCCAAGGTATTCTAATATCTATATCTGGATCACACCCGCTTTGGGCGGGTACTAAATAAGCTAATGCCTAATTTAATTATAGATTTCAATCCGCGTGCTGAAAGCACGAAACAGCCGGTATCGCTACTGGCTGTTTTTATTTTATAGCAGTTTGTCAATTTCGGCAATGCGTTTCAATAGTCGCTCTTTTTCGTCAAGCAGCGCTTGGCGATCAATCTTTGGTTTGCTGACAACTTCAACAGTTGCATGTTTAACCTTAGTTTTCTTTGCCAAGCTTTCTGGGACGTTATATACAATAATTTCTGTCCCTTTGCCAAACTCGATTGTTGGGTACTTCATCGAACCGCCTGACTTGTATTTGCCTTTGACGGTTACGCCATCGGCAACTTTTACGCCGGAATCACGACCACGTGCCGACATGATTTCACGGCCGAACAACGTCATTACCAGCTCGTTGTCGATTGATTGAATATCGCCTAAATCGACATCATCATCAATCGTAAGCTTAACGGTTACTTTCGGTTCGTTATTTTCTGAACCGTCAGTACCATAGACATCACGCAGCACCTGCTTTGCGTCTTCAAGACTTTCAACAGGTACTTGCCATTCTTTTGTAGCAGCATGCCACTTGGCACTGCCAATGCTATGGATTTCTTTTACAAACTCTGGATTATATGGGCTACTAATGTATGCTTTATCGGCTTCAGTACGGATTGAAATCATCTTTAAGACCTCCTAATCAAAATACGTATCATAAACATTTTCAACAAGTTCTTTAGCTTTAACGGAATCGGTGAACAATTCCTTGAAATTGGAATTGTTTCCTAACCAATCTAATAAATCATTGCCACAAAGATTGCTATTATCAATGACGACCAAACCTTCGCCTTTAATATCGATTGAACCGTCTTCGTGCAGCTCGATAATACCGCTCAGATCATCAACAAAGTTTTCGACAAATTCAGCGGTGGTCATCTTTTCTTCTTCCGCTTCATCATTGTAGATGCTAATGATATCTTCTGGAAGGCCAACAGTTACGCCTTCCTTTGCTAATCCTTGCAGTTCTACCAGTTCGTTCAATTCCAGTTGTTCTTTCTTCATCATTTTAATTTCCTCCTCGTTATCGTTGATGAATGTTTGAAACTTTTCAAGCGTGGTCAGCCAAACCTTACTCCAGTCTGACCGGCCAGCCCGCAAGTTAGAAATGGTTACGCGGTTGACGCCCGTGCCCTTTTCTAGCTTAGTTGTTGGTATGCCCGAATCACATATCAACTTTTTTATTGCTGTTGTATCAATAATCATTTAGCAGCCCCCCTAGTTCAAATGGTCCCGCTTGCTTAAGATAATATCTCCGTTCCAGCGCTTGCCGTCTTTGTAGAAATAATACCGGTCAAGGCCTGGAACCCACTTGCGTTCAAGTCGAACAATCTTGCCTTGCAGGTTGTTCTCATCATATAGCAAGTTAGCCATTGGATTGTTTTCGTTAATGGCTTTGGTTTCCATATCCTTAGTTACTTCCAAACCCATTGAACGGGTTAAGTGTCCCGTTTCGTCGAGTGGGTCTTGATTTACCCAGTTCCAGTTTTCGGTGAAGTCTTCCAAGCTGATCAGCCCGTATTTTTGCCAGTTTTTAAAAATCTTTGTTTCTTCAATCTTCATTTTAAGTTCCTTCTTTCTATTTTGTTAATGTCTCTTTACAACTATTATAATACACTCTTCCATTACGTTTGTAAATATCTATTAACAAAAAAGTTAAAATAAAAAAAGACCTAGCCGTTAAGCTAGGTCTAATCGTTATTTGAAAGTTCCGTAAGGCTCACCAGTGTTAGCATTTCGGCATACTAGATAGCCGTATTGACCGTTGCCACGTGGTTGACGCAGCCAAACGAACCCGTTATGACGGCTCCATGCGTCATACTTAATCACGCTACCAGCTGGCAAGACTGCGATTGACGTTGCGGTTACTTTAGCACCCCACCGCAGATGAAGTGCAGTTGTACTCGTGAACGTACCACTTTCAGCGTGCCACTCATCGCCCAGTGCGTCCTTCCAGACCGTTTCAGCGGGCTTGTTAGCCGGTTGTGCAGGCTGTTCCGGTTGCTTAACTTCGGTTGGATTAAACAGCGCCAAAGCGTTGTCAGTCAGCGTGATAGACCCGTCAACCTTGTAGCCTAACAGGTTATCAGTGTACTGCCATGCGTCAACATAGTTGGCACTTGGGAAGTAGTTAAAGTTAGGCTCTTTACCGTCCGCTTTGCCGTTTGCCAGCACGTATGCAGCCAACCAGAAGAAATCGCAGTGTGGGTGGATTGCTTCCAGATCAAACTTAGGCAACAAATATTTGTAGGTATAGAAACCGGTGTGATAACCAGCGTTGCGCAGTGTGTCTAAGAACACGATAACGCTTGACGTTGGCATGTTATTGATTTCAGCGTCAAGGACTAACAGCGTGCCAGGCTTGACGTTTGCCTTTGCCTTAGCGTTGGCGATGAAGAACTCGGCTTCCGCCTTTGCTCCGGCATCGTTGGTGAAACGTCCGAAATGGTAGAATGCAAAGCCGTTAACACCACCCGCAGCAGCGTTATTTACTTCGCTTTGAATGTAAGGGTTGACGTAGTTAGTGCTTTCCGTAGCCTTAACGATTGCCTTAGTAGCGCCAATTGCGCGGTAATCGTTAGCGGTCAGGTTAGCTTGATAACTAGCCAGATCAATCATGATTTCGCGTGCCATTTTTGACCTCCTCGTTCTTGTCTTCGTGAACATACTCATCGCTTAACTTGTAGATATACTGCTTGACGAAATCTGGAACGGGTACGCCCATTTGCCCCAGATTTTCAATGATTGAAACAGCATAGAAAAGTACATAAAAGATAATCAGCGTGTCGCCAGCACTCCGAAAGCCGTTGATGTCTAACATAGGGTAAAGCGTGATAATGATTAGCAGCAATACCCCGTGCCGAATCAAGCCATCAGTGCCTTTACGACTGCTTGTTTTCTTAGTAACCAAAGACTTCAAAAAGCCCGTGATAATATCAGCAACGACAATCCAGACAAAAAGCCACACGATTTTGTTATCGACTAACATATGCAAGTGCTCCATGTATTGCATATGGTATGGTACGCCTGGACCGTCAGCAAGATACTTAATAACGTCCAATTTCCCAACTCCTAACTGCCGCCTTGCTATGCAATACTGTTATCTTTCATAGGCGACAAAATAAAAAAGATTACGCAGCCACGTAATCTTGTCCGGTGATTTCCTTAAATTGTTCAGCGGTCAGCCAACCGACAAAACCGCGTCCTTGCATTGTTGTACAGTAAACAGGCCCATTGGGTAATACATTTTGAAAATGGAATACATAGTTTTTACCTCTCTTTAGTTAGTTGCCTTTGCCTTTGCGTTTGCCAGTAGTGCGCCAGTTAGACTAGCGATTTGCGTGCCTTGCTGCTTAACTGTCATTTGCGTTTGCAGCAGTTGAGCAGTAAGCACAATGATATCTTGATCATCAGAGCTTGGTTCTTTTTTGGCTTCTTCGTGTGGAACTTCTGGCAAGCTCTTTCGCCAAGTTTCTTCGTCTACACCGGTCCAAGCCAAACCGTTCCAGGTAGGGTTAAGCAACGGCTTTCCTTCACCGTCAAATGGTGCGACAGTCGTTGCATTTGCAGGAACTTGTGCATCATCTTCGATGATGTCGAAGTAGCTAAATGCGTTCTTGTTAGTTGGCTCGAAAAAATAAATCTTTTTTGACATTAATAATCACCTCCGATTATTGAAACAATAGAAACATGCCAACGAACCCAATCCCGACATGTTCACCGATTGCAGTACCACGTGTGGCAACTGACAACTGGCCATTGGTATCTAACGTCCAGTTAACGATTGCTCCATTATCTTGAGTTTCCTGTTCTGGAATAGTTTTAATTTTCGTAGCACCGTTAAGAAACGACTTGGGAATCGCAACGTTCTTGTATGATTTCCATGCTTCGTTACCGCTGAAATCGTTAATCCACAAGTTGATGAATAGCAGCGAAACTTTGTCAAAATCTAAACGCCAACCAAAGTTAATACCTTTCTCGTTCGTCCCGTTGACATTAGTCATATCAGCGCCATTAAGATATGTTGCTTTGAACGTATTTTTGAGCGTTTCAAAGTTGGCTTGGATAGCTTCAGGCCCTTTATCCATTCCACTAAAAATCTTAGTAAGGTCCATTTTTTCACCTCTCATTTAAAATAAATAGCCTTGACGCCATCGAATACGCCAAAGCTACCATCATCTAATTTTTGCATTAGTTGGTTGTCGGAAAAGTTGCTGAATTTGCTCGTGATTTCTAACGTGCTAATGCCGTTAGATACACTGACAACTTTAACCGGCAACGTTTGTCGATTGCCACCACCAAAGAAACCGCTAGGCTCAGTGCCGATTGGTACGATACCGAGTGGATACTCCAGATAGGTTACGTTGGCAGTTGAACCGACAGTTAAGGTCGTAGGAACACGAATGCGAATGCCTCGTGTCAGTACGCTAATACTTTTTGATTCGCTTTCTCGCAAGCCATTATAAGCCGTTACACTTAAGGTGTACGCCGTGTTAGGCGATAACCCCGTTACCGTGTAGTTCTTACTACTTGTCGTTGCGATTAAAGCGGTGCCGTTGCGTACTCGATACTGCATGACATCACCTGCTTTTTAAGTCCAGCTTAAATCAACGCTGTTAGTCGTTACATCGCTTGACGTAAGGTTAGATACGTCGACCAGTGCTTCATAGACCGTGATTGTTACCACGTTTGACGTCTTAGTGCCAATAGTTGCCTTAATCGTGGTTGTACCAGGCGCAATCGCCTTGATATTGCCAGACTGATCAACTGTTGCAACCGTCGGCGTGGTGCTGGTCAGCGTGTAGTCCCCGTCCGTTTCGTTAGTTGGCGTTACCGTTACGCTGGCCTTAGCAGTACCGCCGACTTCAAGTGCAGTCTTATCGATTGCAATCGTGATGGATTGTACTGGGATTTCGCTAGTCGTTACCGTTACGATGTTCGACTTGGCACTTTCCCGCAGACCGTTGTAACTACTTACGGCAAAACGATAGGTCGTTTTCGCTTGCAGACCCGTAACCGTGTAGGTTTTCTGGTCGGTAACTTCCGCAATCTTAGTAAGTTCCCCACTAGCGCCTACACCTTGATAGATGTAATACTTCAACTTAACTATACCCCCTTAGTTTAGTTGCGCCATTCTAGCCGTTGCGTGTGTTCATCAATATAGATAGCTCGCAGATCACTTGGGCTTGTAGGCTTGCTGAAATAGCCCGAACCGCCTGCAAGTGCGCTCTTGCCTTTTCCTTCACCAGTCAGTGCCAGTTGCGCGTTAACGTTACCCAGACTGACTTTAATTGTCTTGTAGCCGTCGCGAACATACCATGCACCGGCGCTCGATTCAAAGTTCGGCGCATCATCTAAATAGAAATTACGCGGTAACCGAACTTTAATCGTGTTAGCGTCTGGATACGTAGCCATGCAAGGGACTAGCTTTGTGTTAGTTTGACCAAACCCACTTGGACCACTCCCTAGCCCGTTAGGTTCAGTGCCAATTGCATATTCGTAATACATGACTTTTGGCTCTGGATAGTCAGCTTGATTGTGTACGATTGTGATTTCGTAGCCGTAAAGCAGGTCTTCCAGGCTATCAGCCGTAACCATGCTTGCGTTACGCTCAGCAACCATGCCGTTAGCTAACTCAATGACGTTAGTACCGTCTGGGGTTTCGTCCTTGTGTTTAACGCGGATTTGCCAAACAGCGCCATGCCCGTCATCGTAGTTGTCCCAACCTTTTGTTATTGCAAGGTCGTTCGCAGCTAACGCAGCATAACTTTGCATGGTCGGAACATCGCTGAATTGCCATGCTCGGTCGTGGAACTGGGCTTGTTTCAGCGTTTCCTGGATTTGTTGCGTCATGAGCAGCAGTGAGTTATACCGTGCGAACAAACCGTCCTTAGGATCGTTCACTGCTGCCATTGCGTCGCTTAATGACTGCTTGTACTTGGTCAGCCAATCGTTAAATTCCTGACTGTACGTTTCGCCGGCCTGATCAAGCTTGCCCTTAATCGTGTTCCCTTCATCGGTTACTTGCTTAAGGATTTGTTCAAACTCTTCGATATAATCTCGGCCAGCATTGCCAACGTGAGCGAAAAACTGGTCGTCGATAACATCAAAGTCCATGTCAACGGTTGATACCGTCTGACCATCTCGGCCTATGAAACGAACAAAGAACTGTTGCCAGTGTCCAGGCACGTTGAAAGTGCGCTCATCAAAGTGCAGCGTTACCCGTCCCAAAGCGATTTGATCGTTGCGATCATTAGCTTCTACTGGGTAGATATGCTTGTGCACGTACCCTTGACTGTCAACACCGCCATATTCGTATTGCCAACCCCGCATATCAACGGGAAGGCTATTGCTAGTGATATATACCGGCAAGTAGTCGTCAGTATCGCCTACACGGCCTTTGAAATAACCGCTAATATCAAGGATTTGGTCTTGATAGCGGGTTAGATCAAGCGTTAGCCGTGCCTTTTCTCGTAATGCCATTCATTCACCTTCTTTCATCGTTCATTCAAAGTGTCTTCATCAAGCCCGTATGAATCCAAAAAGCCATCGACTTTATCCTGCTTTGCAGCTAACAGCTCAAAGCCCTTTGCGATAGCTTCCCGAACGTCTTTGCCATACTGGGCCTTACGAATCGTTTCAGCAATGCTTTTCATATCATCAGTGGTTGCCATTAGCTTGCCCCTTTCAGCTTATCAACTTCGGCTTTCAGTTTGTTAAAGTCAGCTTGCGATACATAGCCCGCCGGTATCTTATCGTTAATGATCGATTGTAGCTGTCGCATATCAAATTTAAGTTGAGTTACGTCTTCGCTGCTTGCATCGTTTTGAATAATCGTAGTCGTGCTTGACGTGTGAGCCTGGCCACTCGCTTGAACCTCAGCTACATGGCTAACGATAACCTTAACCCGCTCAAAGTCTTGCGCTTGACGGCTCGTTTCCAACTGATAATCGGTCAGCCCTAACGATTTGTCGCCGATAGTCAGCGTTGACTTGTGCGGTTGCAACAGGTCAACTTCTTTCTGCACCACTCGCAGCAGTTGCGTTTGTGCTACATACGGATTGACAAACATATACCGGTCGGAAACTTTGAAATGATCAAAGTTAGGCAAGTTCAACTCAACCGCGCTAACTTCCCAGCTTTCTGGCACTCGTTGTGCGTCAATCCATGCTTTCGCTTGGTTCATCAAGTCGTTAGCGTCGGTTACTTCGTTGAACTCGATTGTGCCGTTGATAATGCCGAACTCTTTTTGCAATTCTGGTATATCAATATAATCTCGCCCTTCGTTGACACTAGTAATCGTTAGCTTTGGCCTAGCAGCGTTTGAGTTGCTGACCTCTTCTTTCTTGCTTTCGTCTTCGGACTGTGAACCATCACCACCGTTTTTGATCAACGCTTGCGGGTCTAGCCACGTGCCGTCATTGGTAAACGACTTCTTGACCGCATCATAGAAATCGGCTTTGGTAACCCCAACGTGCAAATGGTCGGTGTTTCGCCAACCGATAACATCGCCGGTTTTGACCTTGTCGCCAATGTTGACGCGAATTTGACTGGCACTGCTGAACGCCTCTTGATAGACGATGTTAAAACCGTCTGTACTATGCGTTACAACGTAATTGCCAAGCCCACCCATGTAGCCTTTGAAAACTACCGTGCCACCGTGAATGGCGTGAACTTCGCTACCCGGGTGGTCAACCGAACCGAAATCCAAGCCATCATGAAAACTGTTAGTACGATAACCGCCATCATAGCCGAATCGTTGTGCTTGGCTAAAACTGCCTTCGCCGACACTAGGAACGGCCAGCCCCAACCGTTTGTGAGTGTTTCGGTCGTGGTATCAGCAACTGGGCCATTAACCCGCCGTGTACCAGTTGGACCCCAACCGCCGGCGTGTGAAATATCAGCCAACCAGTTAGAATCGTTGAACAACGCCAAAAGCTGATGAAAGCCCTTGTGAATATCTTCATAGCCTTGCACCTTCCACGTGTCGAACGTTGGTTGAATATACTGCAACAGCCCTGTTGACGGGTGGCCAGCTCGTGCGTTGCTGTCCCAGTTGTTCGTTACCGTTTCGCTCCCACCGGATTCCTGGTTGATACGCCTTAAAACAGCGTTCAACCCGTTCTGATCAAGGTTAATATTCATCATCTTTGCAGCATGCTTAATGGCTTCTGTCCAATCGCCATTAATAGCGGTTGTAGCCCCACCGCCAGTCGCTATTGTTGAGTTTTCGCCGTCAACCTCGACTTTTTGAGGTTCTAACTGTTTGCCAAGCGGAACCACACGGGTAATGACTTTTGTAGGGTCAATCGTAAGGCTCGCTGACTTCATATTAATGGCTAACTGAATCGGCGTGTCGTTTTTATGATCGTTGCCAATATCAGTTACATAGTCAAGCATGTTCGGGCCGTCCGGCTTGTACTCAGTTACCAGATACCCGCCTAGCTCGTTAATCAGCTTATCTTTGATTGCGTCCCGTGTTTTCGGGTAGTCGATTTGCCGATAAGCATCATCTTTGTTGTTGGTAACGTTACAGTTACGCAGCTTGAATTGCTTATACTGTGGCACTTGGCTGTTGTGAACATCAAGCAGCGATTGCAGAAACTCTTTCGGGGTTAGCCCCACCGCTTCATAGAATCGTTGAACACTATCAAGCAAATAAGCTTCAATATCTTCAAACGTGTAAGTTCTGATAAACCGCCCGCTTGATTGCATTTCCTTTTTCGGCTTGATTGCCCGGCCACGAAACAGCAGTTTATCGTCATCGTAGACTTCAACGTGCGTGTGCATCGGTCGAACGTTATCAAACAACAAGTTATCGCGGTTAACTGTTAACTCCAGATCATCAATATCAGTTTCTTTGATCGTCAACTTGCCTTCGCTGACCGTACGATTAACGCGTTGGTCAAGCACGATAAAGCCGTTTTTGTCGGTAGGTTCGTTATATCCGATAATTCGATACATTAAACCATCTCCTCACGTTTAAAGACAAACTCAATCGTGCCGTTGCCAGACAAATTAATTTTGTTATCGCCAATGTCAAGCACCACTTGCGTTTGCTTGTAGTTGCCGTCATTAAGCGATACTTCGCCGAAACTTCCTTTTGCCTTGACGTTACCTGTTACCACGAAAGACGATAAAACCGGCCGTGAGCCAATGTTTTAACATTGACGTCCTGACTGCCGTTGACGCTGAACTTAACTTGTTGCCATATCCAGTGCGGGAAGAAAACATCGTCCCAGTAATCAGCACCTTCATTGTGGTTAGTGTAAGCATAAGGATAAGCCGTAAACACTATTGACGCTTCAAGCGTTTCATTGTCGCTGCTATCGTCAACTTCAACGCTCTTGCACTTGGCCCACCAGTAGTAAACCGGTTCGTGAGTATCAACCAACTTGCCCCAGTTGTGGGGCATTAGTTGCCGTTTCAGCTCTTGTTCAAAACCTTTGCGGTTGTGATACTCTTCGCCGACATATAACAGCTTGTAGGTGATTTCTCGGTTGTTGAAGAAACGTTCGTTATCAATCATCGAGAAATCGTAGCTACCTTGACGATACGGAACACTTTCGGTGATTTCTTGTTCTTCCGGTGTCGGTGCCGTCCGTTCGGTCAACCACCAACCGGATTTAATGCTATCGAAATCAGCAAAAGCAAAGCCTTCAACGTTTGGCAATGTGTCAACGTCAACTTCGGTTGGCGGTAAATCGCTGAATATATACTCCATTAACTCCACCTATCCTTTAATGCCGTTCGCTGTCCTAAACGTTGATCATAACTGCCAGCCGTTGCACCAACAAGCACACCGGAATCAAGAATCATCGTTGTATCTTTGCCTGCAATCTGTCGCAGCAGTGCGTTATTCTGCATTTGCAAAGTGCTGTCTTGCATGGTCAACGAACCGGCGAATCGCGATTGTACATCGCTCGCCATGCCGTTCAAACGGTTGGCGAAACCAGATACATCAGGCTGCATTGCGTCGGCGATTTGCTTATTCATTGCCAGAACAGACTTCTGAACATCGCTAAAGCCATCGACTAACCCGTTGCCCAGACCGTTCATGATTGCATGCCCGGCCGGAATCAGCAAACGCCGGTCAACACTGATAGGCCCTTTGTGGGCTTTAATCCACTTGCCAATGCCACCGACAAATGACTTAACACTTTCCCAAGCCGATTTAAGACCGCCAAGCAAACTGTTCATGATTGCCTTACCGTTAGCCGATAAATCAATGTGAGCAACCGAATTAATGATCTCGCGTCCAACCTGTGCCATTGCGCTGCCTAAGCTGCCAATCATTTGCAGAATGCCTTTTATCAAAGCAGCTATAATTTGTACCCCTGCTGCTATAATCTGCGGTAAGTTGCTAATGATGGCTTCTGCTAATACAACGATAATTCGTAACGCACTAACCACAAGCAATGGCAGCACTTGTGCAATACCATTAATTAACGCTGTAAGAATCTCTACCCCAGCTTCAATAATTTGTGGCAAATTGCTAATAATGGCGTTAGCAAGTGCCATGATAATTTGCACGCCGGCCGTAATAAGCATTGGCAATACGGTAACAATGGCGTTAGCAAGTGCCATGATAATTTGCAGACCAGCCGTAATGATCATTGGCAAACTTGCAACTATGGTATTGATAAGCGCAATCAGAATCTGTACGCCCGCAACTATCAGTAGTGGCAACGCAGCTGTAATCGCTGTGGTCAACGACGTGATGATTTGTGTACCAATCGCAATGATTTGTGGAAGGTTCTCAGAAATACTGTTAGCAATACCTACAATGACATTAGTTATCATTCCGACAATCAGCGGAATGTTTGCGACAATAGCGTTAGTTACGTTCGTGATAGTATTGCTTAACTGATCGAAAACTTGAGTAATACCATCGGCATTTAGTTGTCCAGTTTGCAGCCAAGCTGTTACAAAACTAATGACAGCCCCCGCAGCAAGCCCCCAAGGGCCAGAAATCCCTAATGCAGCTAATCCTATTTTGGTTAAGGTGCTAACAATCATGGAAGCAATACCGCCAATGCCGCCCATTTTGGTTATAAAGCCTTGAATAGTTTGGCTAACACCACCCAATACATTTTTTACCGTGTTACAAGCAACGCTAACAACATCACTAATTTTCCCCCAAACAGATGTAGCGATTGTCGATAGTGTTTGCCATGCATTTGATAGCCACGAAACAAAAGATTGCCACATTTGGCGTCCTTTTTCAGTTTGAGTGAAGAAATAGACTAATGCAGCAACAATTGCAATAATAGCTGCAATCGCAACCATCTTTAACCCACCAAAAGATTTAAAGACATTATCAAACGACATGGTATTCATAATCGCTTGGAATTCTGCAATAGCAGTCTTTGCACTATTAACGAATGATACAGTCTTCTTCAATAAAATCATTTGTCCAACAAATGCACCAATTCCGATAACTAGTGGTGTAAGCCAATCCTTGTTAGCGTTGATGAAATCAAACATTGATTTCAATGAGTTCAAAATAACGGTGGTTGCTTGCGTAACAATTGGCGTTATAGCGGTAAAAGCTCCGTTAATACCAACTTTCATGTTATCAAGCACTTGCGCGATAGAACCAAAACCAGCTTTGCTAAAACCATTGTTAATGGCAGTTAGCATGTTTCCAAGGTTCTTCACGACACTAGCTTTCAAGTTTGCAAAACTGGTTGCAATCCCGGCACTGTTTTTCTTCGCAAGTTGCGCAAAACCATTCTGACCCTTGTTAAGTTCGATAAATTTATCGTTCAACTGGTCAACTGAAATTTTCCCGCTTTGCAACGCGTTAAAAAGATCCTGTTCGGCAGATTTGCCAGTGAAACCAAACGCATTTGCGACTTTACGCAGCGCGATAGGCATAGTTTCCATTAACGTCCTGTAACTCATCATGTCGACTTTACCGGTTGACAGCATTTGAGTGTACTGTTGCAGACCTCGGCTGGTATCAGCAACGCTTGCTCCGCTCGCCAGAAAGGCGTTGTTAAGGGCTAACGCTGACTTGCTAGCCTTTGTTGCGCTACCCGTCAACGGTGCTAACTGCTGGGCAACCGAAGTGATATCTTGCAATGACGTTGGCAATCCATCAATGCCTTTTTGCATTAACTTGCTTGATTTGGCAACATCTCGTGCCGAATATCCTAACGCGTCCATGACGACTGGATACTTGTTAAGCGTATCGAAACGATCAATTGCCCCACCGATTGAATCTTTAACAACGTTAAATGCTTTGCTTGCAACCGCAACAAGCCCTAACGAAGTTGCAAGATTTTTAACAGAACTGGTTGCAGATGTTGTAGCGCTTGCCGTTTGGTTACTTTGACTAACGACTTTGCTAAGGCTATCAACAGCCGATTCCATCGTTTTGGTGAAATTTTGATCGACGGCGGAAAGAATCGCCTCGATACTCATTTCTTGTGCCATTCTAACCGCCACCTTTCCATGCTTGCATATCAATCAGACCGCGCTTTTTAAGCTCTCTGAATTCCTTGTAGCGCTGTTGAAACAGTTTCGTGGTGTTTTCCTTGTTATTGTCGTTAGAACGTCCATACTGGGCGTTAATCGCCGATAATGACTTGGTTATACCGACATCTTTAAGGAACTTTTGAACAGACGCGTATTTCCATTTTGGATTTTTACCGCCAGTGGTTGCCTGAACGGCATAGTTGTACCACGCTTGATATGCCTGGTCTTCACGCTTGCGAATCGCTCGCAGTTCGTACGCTTCAAGCCGTAGTTGATACTCAGCCAACGTGATACGCTCTGCCTGTTTTAGATCATTAAAGCCTAGATATGCCAGGCAGTTGACCAAGATCATGCGATATGTTTCTTCGCTTGTCTGGTCGTTCTCTTGACTATCTAGGCTTTCAGATTTTTTGTTGCAGTGCGTGCAGCATTACTTGACTTGAGTTCACGTTGAACATCATCAAACAGCTTGTCAATGTCAGTGTTCGTGTCGTCAAGGTAAGCGTCAATATCACTCAAAGATGGTCGCTTTTGATTGTCCCATGCAGCGCAGTAAAGCAAGTCGGCCAAAACAGCGACATCATAGCTTTGCAGCGCAGGGATAACCTTAGTCAGCGCCATGCCGAAATTCTGCTTAATGCCTTGTACAGTCAGCGTTAAACCGGCTTTTGGTCAAGTTCACGAATGAAACGAACGCCAAAATTAAGGTTGACGTCCTTGCCGTTAACTTTAATTTGCATTAAAAGCCCTCCTAGTTGTTGCCAACGCCTTGTCCGGCGTCAGTGTCTTTGCTCCAAGCCTTACCGGCGCCGTCAGTGCCATCGTTCTTTGGCGAACCTTCAATTGCGCCAACACCGCGGAAAATGTAAGCCAATTCGGCTTCTTGCTCTTCGCTCAGCGTTACCCAACCACGAACTGGGCCATAGTCAACCGTGATAGTCGTTTCACGGCTAGAAACATCGTCCGGGTCGTTGTCGTTGCTGTCTTCGGTAACCTTACCGCGCAGATACAGGGCATAGTATTGACCGTCCGAATTCTTACGTTGCCGGTTAACTGCCCAAAATTCCATTTCTTCGTTGTCAAAAATGGAATCAAGCAGCTGGTCGGCAATCTTGGACCAGTTGTTCACGAACTCAAATTTGAAATCAGTTTCCAAGCTCGACGTCGTAGTTACCGTGCCAGACTTAGTTTTCTTTTTGTCAGAATCACGCTGTGGGTCAATGCTCAAGCTCGTTTGATACGGGATAAGCTGACCGGCTACTTTAGCAGCCTCTGACAATTTGCGGGCATAGACAACGACGTTAACGCCTTGGATTTGCTCTAAATCAGTATTTGCCATTCTCTCACTCCTAACTCAATTGAAAAACAAGCGACACAATGCCATGTATTAACACGGTATCCTGCACGCTTGTATCAGTGATTATTTGATTGCTGTTAAGCGACGGCCGACCAACGAACCGGAAATTTTCTGAAAGTAAAACGCCCTGTCCAATTGCAGACAAGGCGTTCATCATCTTTGCCACGTTGTAGCGATTCTCTCCAGTGTCCCACACGTTAAGCGTGATATCGATTCTAGCCCCGTAGGCGTCCTTATACGGACTAATGGTGGAATTTACATCGCCAACGTTAACAAACGGGTATGGCGCATTCTCGCTCTCCAACGGCAAATGATCATACACGGTATAGCCTAGCTCTTGTGCTTTGGAAAATACCGTGTCGAATAGTTCCTGTTCAGGTATCATGCCATCGCCTCCTTACTTCATCATTTTCTTTAAATCGTTAACAAACTGAACGCTTTGATATGCAAATGCCGGATTAAGTGTAGGCCGTGCCGACATGAACCGAGTGCCAAATTCCAAGTAAGGAAAATACTCTTTATGCGGCGCAACCGTCGCAGTCATACCAGCATTCGAGAATACAGTGTCAACTGTCCCCCTAATACCAGCTTCACCGGTTGAATAGCCTGCTGTATACGCAGCAGCCATGTTTTGTACCGTTTTTGTCTTAAGAAGTGCACCATGTTTGGCTACAATCGTTTTCGTTTGTGTCGCCATCATCATGGGTCGCTTGGCAATTGCTTGTTGCAACTCTCTAGCGCCCTTAAGTTGGAACGTTACTTTAGCCATTGCTTTCACCTACAATCAAAGTAAACAATTTTAACGGTTTTCGCATTGTCTGCAATACATACTTCTGTGTTCCATCGTCAATGGTCAGATAGGACCACTTAGGCGGTGCAGCATAAAGCCGTATCACTAGACTGTTCTGTTTATAGTCGCCGAACAATTGCACCGACTTAACCGTGCCAACGTCAGTTATATTGCCATGCAGGGTTGAAACTAGCTTTTCACCGCCTACATAGCCGTGCATTTTCGGGTCATAGTGCCGTTCCGACTTATCATAGAACTTAATAATGTGGTCAAAACGCATTTAATCGCCCCGCTTTCGATAGAACGGGTCAACCGTAGTTAGTATGCCATGACTATGACGTTTGCGCCAGTCGTCGATATCAGCCTGAAAATCATCAAAATCGTTACTGTTAAACGTAATGCTTTCGCCTTCTTGACTGTATGACGTCATACCTTCGTTTTTTAGGCGATTATAGCGCCGTACAGCAACTTCAATCGGAATGTAGGATAATTCATCAGGCACTTCCTTGCCAGTGTCTAAGGCTAACTTAAACCGCAGTTGTAAGTCAGTGTTTTTAAGAATCAGCGCCAAAACAGAATCTTGGCTTGTGTCATCAGTCGCAAGCCCTAGCATTGTTTTCAGATCGTCAAGACTTGCCATGATAGATCACCCTTTACTTGCCAACGCCAGTTGCATCTTGAACCGTTGCGACAACTACCTTCGTGTCGTCATATAGATAAGCAGCAAAATGTTCATCGGCCGTCATAATCGTTGACTTAGTAACGATATCACGTTGAGTTTCAACAGCGACATTGCGCTTCATAACCAACTTAAGTGCTGGCGACGTTGCATTAGCCTTGATCAGAATCATATCCGTATCAGCCATCTTCTTGCTCCGTACGATTTGAGCGCCCAGAACATCGTAGTAAGTGCCGTTGATCACTTGGTTTGCACCGGCCTCACTACCTGCCTTCTTGTTGATTGCGTCCATGCGCAGCTTAGATGCTGTCTTTGGACTCATAACAGCTACAACCGTAGAATCGTCTTCATCGTTGAACATATCAAGGGCCGTCTGCAAGCCTTCAACCGTTGGCGTAATCGTAACCTTTTGCGTGCCACCCTTAGCAGCAGTCAGCAGTTGGGTATCAACAAAATCAGCAATGCTCATACCAAGTTGACGGTTAGTTTCACCCATTACATCGCCATAGCCAGACAAAACAGCTTCATCAGTGATTCGCGTACCCTTAGCAGCCTTTTGTACCTTAACGCTAGCCGTCTTAGTGCCCAGCTTGTCCAGTGGGATTGGCTGACCTTCGGCGATGTTTTTAGCGTCGCCAATGTAGGTGAACTTAGGGAACTTCAGCGTGTCGCCTGCGTTGCCTACCAAAGTAGAATCGACTTGTGCAAGTGGGGTAAACCGCATTGCATGTTTCATCGTGTATTGGACAATCGGTGCATTGACTTCTGGATTTACCAGGTCCGCAATCATAGTCATGTTATCTGCCATAGTTAGTTACCTCCTAAAATACGTGCGTACTCAGCGGGGTTTTCGCGTTGGAATTTTACTCGTTCAGCCGTGCTCATCTTTAGAAGCTTTTGAGCTGATACCGGTTTGATTTCATTCCCGCCTACCTTAGGCGTCTTCCCCGCTAAAAGTTTGTTTCGTTCATCTTCTCGAATCGCCTCAATCGCATTCAGCAGCACGTTCACGTTTGCTTGAGTGCTTTCGGCGGTTTCAGTTACAACCAGATCAAGCAGACCGTTGTCGGCGTTGTTAAAACCGCCGTCTGCCAACATTTGCTTGGCACTGTCGCGCATTTCATAGCGTGCCAGCTTTGCAGCAGCTTCTTCAGCCCGCTTGTTTGCTTTCTCCAATTCGTAGTTAGCCTTTTGTTCGGCATTCATACGCGAAAACTTCTTGGCCTCGTCTTCCTTGGCCTTAAGCTGTTCCTTTTGACGTTCCAAACGTTGACTAACAATCTTGTTAACTTCGTCTTGAGTAAAAGTCTTGGGCTGTTGTTCGCCTTGCTCTTCTTCGCCTTCGTTTGGCTGTCCTGATTCGGTATTTGGTGCACTGTTCGAACCTTCGCCCTGTTCAGCGAAAAATTGCAAGTTCATAGGCAACCCATGTTGTTGTTCATCAAAACTCATAAATACACCTCGTTTTAAGCCCGGTCGGCTATATAGTCCGAACTTGTTCTTTAAGGCCTGCAAGCAAGTCAAAAAGGCCAAAATTTAAGCATGAAAAAAGATAACCCTTGCTATGCATGAGTTCTCTCGATTTTGTTTTTAATTTGGAAAGTAAAAAAGGCCTAGCCGCAGCTAAACTTTCTTTGCGCCAATAGCCTTTTCAAGCGCCTTTGAACGTTTGCCACCGACAAGGTTATCATCTCTGCCATCAACCCACGTTTCAGATATGCTGCAACGACAATTTGGGTGGGTAGAATCTGGAATCTTTGGCACTTTAGCGACTTTGTAGACACCTTCGCCGTACCCACTATCACGACTTGCAATTGCTCGACAAGCAGGGCACGCTTTCGGTTCGGCAATCCATTGAACATAGTTATAGCCGTGCTTTTAATCGATTCTAACTGCACGTTCGTTTGAATTCTCGCACTCTCAGTCCGTGCTAATCGCTCGGTTACATATCTCTGATTGCCAACCGCTGTTTTGACCTGTTCACGTAGCCGTGTAGCCATTTTACGTGGGTTTTGACCCTGTATCATGCCTACACTTAAAACTTGGTCTAGCTTGGCTTTAAGGGCGTCTTGGTCAGCCCACAAACGTTGGCTAAACGTTGCCCCGTTGGTTTGCGCCATTAAGATTTTAGCAGCATCTTTTCCTGTCCAAGGTGAACGTTGCGCGCTGTCCATCATGATACCGGCTTGCCTAATGACTTCTTTTTGATAATCGCCACTTAATTTGTCTCGCAGACTAGAATCGACTTTGACACTGGCTCGCAGCATATCAAGACCAACTTCGGACTTTAAATGCTCAAGGCGGTTGATTCGCATTGTAGCGTTGTAGACCTTCAAGCGCTGGTTCACCTGGTCGCTAAAATCAGCATACGTTACCTTTTGACCATTAGCCCGCATTTTCTCCGCCTCAGCCACGATTGATTTAGCTTTGGTTTCGTACGTTTTGACGTCCATTTGCGTTACTTGGTCTTTCCCTACTCGGTTAAGCTCTTTTTCGATACTGTCGTTAATGTCTTCGATTGCTTGGTTGTAGTAGGTTTCAAGTAACTTACCAAACTCAGCATCATTTTCAAGCTGTTTGAGTTGCCAGGCTTTCTCTTGCTTGGCTCGCTCTTCCCAGTAACTACTCGGCATTTACATCATCGCTTTCGGTGTCTTGCTTTTGCTGATCAGTCATGGACGGCATCGCCTGCAAGTTGTTTCGCACGTCTTCGGCTTGTTCTTCCCGCATACGTTCGATTTCCTTCTTCGGATCGTCAACGATTGACAACGTGCTTAACTGGGTTTCCTTCGATACGATACCTGATAACGTAGACGCAGTTTGTGCCTCGTTCTCAACGTCAAGCGGAATGTTACGCGCTGGAACGATTTGCAAGTCTTTCATAACGTCAACTCGGCTAACCGTGCCAATTGCCTTGCCCAGACCTAACGCAGTGCCCAGCAGTTGACGCAGACTAATGGCAAACTTGCGGTCTTCAAACGCAGCCTGGTTTTGCATTGATAACAGCTTATAGCGAATCGCAACCCCGCTTGCGTTACCGCTAAATGCTTCATCGTTAAGGTTGGCAACCATTGCCGTTTGAAAAATATCATCTTTCAAGCGACTAAGCAGGTTTTCTTGCATGTTGTCGCCATCAGGTTTGGTGATGAAATCGACTTCACCTTGTGCAGCATCTGCGCTCGGCGAGTAAAGCACGTGGTCTTGTTCCAAGTTGAGAACCGTTTCGCCGTCTTCATCCGTTGGCAAAGGAATGCCCAGAATCTTAAGGTACGCATTATCAAAGTAAGCGACCTGGTTAGCTTTCTGACTGATTGCCCTATCGTACTCTTCAACCAACGTATCAATCTTGCCAATCAGCGAAAGGCGCTCATCGTTGGCATAAAATTCAGCAGCAGGAACATAACCGAATAAGTGGTTGATCTGTTCCATTGTCTTGCCATCGTTGCCGAAATAAGTAATTTCTTTGTCGGTATAAGCTTCACCACTCAACTGGTTGTTGTAGCTTGAATACCGCACGAATGCAACGGGATTCCGTTTAATCGTCGTGTCATAGATCATAAAGCTACTGTCGGGCGCAGCAACCGCAATTTCAGTTTCGCTGTTCTCGTTCTGATAGGCCATCATGTACGACCGGCCATAGATAGCAACTTGCTTGGCAACTTCGCTTAGCTTGTCTTGAAACGAGTTGACGTTCAACCAGTCTTGCAGTCGTTCATTGGTGCTATCATCATCTAACGCAATCTTAGGTGGCTTGCCGATGAAATAGCCTACATACGTATCAACGACATAGTTAGCCCAGTTGCTAATGATACGGTTGTCAGGTCTAAAAGATCGATCATGTGGCTTACGCAGAATGTCATGATTACCGCTATACAGATCGTAGTAATGGTTATACTTCGTAGACCGTTGACGGTTTTCGTTAATGAACTGCATTAAGCTAGTCGTGTCCAGCTCTTCACCGGCGAACAGATATACGCCTTCTTTGGTTACATAACAGTTTTCGCTAATCGTTTTTTGAATTGCCATTCTCTCACCTCTTTTTCGTTAGCCATTAAACGCATATCGTGTGCGTAAAATCAGAAATATCTTGAACGAATCGTCCGTGCTTGATTGTCGCGGTGCTGGTTAAATACTGCATAACGCATGGAATCCATCACGTGGTCGTTCTCTTTGACAGGCTCGCCGGTCTTGTCGTCCCAGACGTACTGATAGACTTCATCTAGAAACTGGTTAACGCCTTCTTTAACGACAAAGAACTTGCCTTGTTTCATGTACTCGCTAACCTTTTCAATACCCGCCATTTTCGCCTTGTTAGCATTGCGGGCTTGAATACCAGCTTGCTGAAACTCGCTAACGTTGTCTGGTCGTGCCGAATCACACCAAAAAAGGATATTCCGGCCGTACTTAGCTTGAATATCCTTCGCAATACTTTTCCAATAATCAATAAATTTAAACTGTTTCGTGTGCTCTTCAATAAGATAAACGTTGCCTTGCCTATCATCACCAAAGACCGTGATAACACCGGCGTGCTCAAAACCCCAGTCAACACCGCAATAGTAGCTTAAATCGTCCGGTAAGTCTTGCTTGTCTATCATCATGGTTCGCTTATCAAAATCACGATAAACAATACCGTCCCCACTGACCCACTGGCCTAAAATACGCCGATCATAAAAGACCCCACTAGGCATAGCAGCCTTTAAAGCATCGACGTAATCGCGCGACAAAGTGGGGTTATCATCTAGCACAAACGAGAACGTTTTAATACGCGCTTCCGGATCGTGATTATCGATATAATCAGTTTTCAAGAAATGCTGTGGGTTGTCGGGGTTTGTGTCGCAGATAACCCGTGCGCCTTCTACTGAGCAACGGTCAAGAATTTCTTGAAACACTTCATGCACTGCTAAACTACATTCATTGATGTAGGCTCCATAGCTAGTCATACCACGAATGCCACTCATGCCCCGTATGCTACCCGTATAAGCTGGCACTATATCAACGCCAAACAAATGATAGTGTCCGTGCTTGTCCGGTGTTAGATCAATGCCAAACTGTGAGCTTAACGAACTAATGACGTTGTTATAGATAGTGTTAGAACTAAAGCCCGCAAGGATAAATTGGGGTTTCGGGTCATGAAGGGACGCAGCAAGTTTTGCAACTCTTCGCAATTCAAGAATGAACAAGTAGTTATCGATATACGTTTTGCCACTCCGAACTGCTCCAGACAAGATAAGATACTTCCAATCGTCATGCAGATAGGATTGCAGCACCTCAATCTGTTTGCTTGTCAGTATGTTCTTCAGCGTCATGTTCTTTGTCCGCCTCTTTGATTAACTTGTCCATTAACATATCAAGCTGTTCGTTGCTCTCAGCTCCCAGGCGTTCCATAACGTCCGCCTTAAGTTTCTTGATACGGGTATCTTGGATAACGTTCTCTTTACGCGCCTTCGTCATTTCGCGTTCTTCAGGCGACAAAGCGCTGTCGTTGTACTTATCACGCCAATTGTTCTTTAACCAAAAGATCATCGCGGTTGTATTGCCTTTAATAGCCTTATTAAACAACTGATTTTCAACTGCGAAGTTAGCCTGCTCACGGCCTATTTTAATGCTTGAAAAATGGGCTTATGCTCTGTTTTCCATGTATTGAGAGTGCGCCGAGAAATGCCCATGTTGCCAGCCACTTGATCGTCTGTAAGTCCATTTCTTTTCCACCCTTGAATCAACAATAATTTTTCCGGCGTAAGCCAGTCTGGATATCTCGCTCTTGCCATTTTCACACCTCTATTTAGTCAAATCCATTCGCTTAGACAACGCTAAAACAAGAAAAGCACCAATTAAAAGTGAAATAAGTTCGCCAACTACCGTGCTTGCATACGTTGCCCAGAACGGAACGTGTTGCAAATAATATAATTCCACTGCAACTGGTAGCATGCCAATGAATGACGGTATCAACGTACTAACTAACAATTTCATTTTAATTGAATGAACGTTCTTGTTAATGGCGTAAATCATAAGTCCTGATACAAGCGTTCCAAGCGTTCCTACAATCATGTCAATTGGTCCTAATGGGCTTTGCAGATTGCTAATAAAGCAGCCTAAAGTTAATGCCCAGATATAACGTTTGTTAAAATCAATCATATGATTAAACATTTCACTAATGCGAATTTGAAAAGGGCCATAAGCCAAGGGAGTAATTAGCATTGTAAGTGCCACATAAAGCGCAGCTAAAACTCCGCCTTTAGCGATTTCTTTAAGTTTTCCATTACCCATGTTTTAAATCTCTCTTTCAGTAGTTTTATTAACCGGTGGATATCACGAACACCGAATTTAAAATGTAAATCATGGTTTATCTTGTGCCATTTAACGTTGTAGTATTTGACCAGCTCAATGTAAGCAATCAAATTAGCTCGGAATATCTGTTTAGTCGCAAATTTTCCTTTCGTGTTCGGAATATTAACTAACGAATGCTTGCGATTACTCCATTGTTTAACTTGCCCGTATCTAGCCGCCATCTTCCAACTGCTGCTATCAACTAAATCAAACGGCACCTTGTCAAGAACTTTCTTGCGTGTCATGCCTAGACAATGGATTTTTTTACCACACTTCCAGGCGTATTTAAGGAATGCTGCATACTGATTATCTGAAATATCTTCATTTCTGAATCCAGTAACTGCAACGATTTCACTTTTAGCGGTTTGGCACATCTTTTTAAACTCTGAAACGCCACGGTTTTTGTGCCACACTGGAATAATTTTGTCGCTAACATTTTCAAGAATTTTTCTCAGCTCTAAAACTTTCTCGTAGCCTATAACAGCGTCAACGTCCATTTCAAAGAATCCGAGAATCTTAGGGTGATCATTTTCTTTGATAAATTTTGCGTAACTTTCTGTATACTCTTTCCAAGGAACTCTTGCCCCTTCTTGGAATGAGTGCGCCCCACTATCAACTAATACATAATCGCAAATTTGTAGGCATTTTTTGAAATTACTATATGCCTTCTTACTTTTCTGAATGTAATAGTACGACACAAGTCCGAATGGAATTCGCTTGCCTTCTGCTATGAACTGATCGAGTAGATACTCTACTTCGCTACCTTCAAGGGCTGATAAAAAGATTTTCATTTCTTGAATTCCTTCTTCGGCCCTTCATGACCACATTCTGGGCAGACAAATGTATCGTCTGTTTCTTTTTCCGGTTCGACATAATCGTCAAGTGAACCATCGTCGTCCCATGATTCAGCGATGGACATATCCGTTTCATCAAAACCTAAAGTGCTCATGTCAATAGTGGTGATTTCCGACAATTCAGCATTCATATCAGAAAAAATCCAGTCTGCCAGTTCACCCGTTTTATTGTCTGCCAAACGGTATGCTTTAGCTTGTTCCTCAGATAAATCGGCTACCACAATCGGCACATGTTTTAGTCCTAACTGTTTAGCTGCCTTCAATCTTGTATGGCCAGCAATAACAACCATATCTTTATCAACTACAATCGGTTGTTGCCATCCGAACTCTTTAATACTGTTTGCCGTCGCTTCAACTGCTCCATCGTTATCACGTGGGTTGTTTTCGTATGGTTTAACACTGTCGATTGGCACTTCTCGAATTTGTTCCATAATCACACCTCACAACTTCATTCTCGGCGGTTTAATGCTATACCTAACCTTTTTATCATTCTTTGTCTTAACGGGCTCGTGTCGTTCATTCTCGGCCTTGTGTCGTGCTCTGCATATCCGGTCAGCATAAGCCAACATGATATACTCAGACCGGCTACTGACTAGCCCGTATTTCTTTGTAATAAACATTCGTTCGCTCTCCGACTAAATAAAAAAGACGGGCCGAAACCCGTCAATTGAAACTGATGCGTAAGCAGCACGCCAACGACCACTGTCAACGTACACACTAAAACTATTTTGTGTAACTCAACGAAAAATAGTTTTATTTTTGCCCGTAGGCAACGTATCCCGCAGGAATCGAACCCGCATCTTCCGCGTAGGCGGCTGCTCGCCCATTGAGCTAAGGATACCAAACCCGCCGGCGTTGATAAAGAACACCATGCCGGAAGGATTATATGCAAAGGATTATGCAACCCGTTTCAAATTATGCCATCTCTGGCAAAGGATAGGTAGTGGACTCGCACCACTTTTTGCATGCTGCCAACGCCGGTGGATCGTTCGAATCAAAGTTAGCAGCAAGCCCACCTGGGACCTTCCAACTACTCGTCGTGTCTTTCGAGTAGTAACACCGTAAGGCGGAATCGCACCGCCTCGCAAATGATCAATATTGGAGCGATTAGGTTTAAGGTTTACGGAAGTAATCATTTGCCATCTTATACGGTATGAAAAAGCAAGTTTCCTTGCTTAGTAGGTATAAAGTCGCTTTGCAATCGCGAATATTTTTTCTTGCGCATGCAAGCCTAGAAAATCAAAGTATGACTAATCTAAACAATCGTCTTGAAAGGATTTCATTTCCAACAAATTTGAAAGACCATCGGAACAAAGGTTCTATGCCATCTCTGGCACAATACCAATATACCGCATTTTCAAGGTTTGTTTAATCCCCTTTTAGTACCCCAGTTGGTACTACCTTATATACCACTTTTTAAGCAGTCGCTTTCTTCATGATTGTAAACGTAGGGAACAGCTCTTCAACTTGGTACTTTGCAATCGCTGTTTCTATTGTTTCAGAAAACTCATAGCATGCAAACTTTTCCAACTTATGCCAGCTCTTGTTGCTACTGATATGCAGCAGCTCTTTGACGTCTTCTACTTGTTCCCGCTTGACGAACCGGTTTTTCAGAATAACACGGCTTTCTTCACTCAAACAATTGTTGATTGCGTCATACACCGCTTTTAATGCCCGTGAGTACTCCGTGTGAGCGATAAAAGCATCTTCGTTATGATTTCCACTACTACCACCGAAACCGCCGTCAGCAGACAATGACGGGCTTTTAATATCGCCTGACCCCGCCTTGCGTAGAATATGGCTAAACGTCCGCTTGTTGAATCCATCATCGAAGAAGAAATCGCGCACCGCTTGGCGGGTTGCCTGCTCATCGATTTCGTCAAATAATTCTGCTTGTTTAACTGACATGCCTAACCCCTTTCGACTTCATAGCGACCCAGATATGGCTTTTCTTGCCGGCGTTTCAAATAGTTGTGTAGCGCATGAGCTTTAAAGCCTAACGCCCGTTCTGCTGCTTGAATGCTGATATAGTGCATGACCTTACCTAGCTTTAAATCTTTAATGGTGATTTCCACGCCAGGCCTTTTAAATGACGGCAACTTTTGGTGCATAACCTTCAATGCTCCGTTCCTGCGAACGTGGTAAAGGTAGCTGCTTCTAGAAATCGGCACGTTCTCGATAACCCAATGCCAGTTTTCGCCTCGTTCTAGCGCTTCCTTTTGCTTTTCGTAAATTTCAGCTTCAATGGCAAAGTTGTCAACGCTTTGTCCTGGCTTGTGATAGCTTGCCCGCATTTCCTTAATCATCGCTTGCAGCTTCTTATACTTCGCTGTTGCCGTTTCGCCGTCTGGGCAACCATCATCGTCCAGAAAATCATACTCCAGATATAAATCGGGGTACGTTGTTCGATACCAGTTTTCGAGATAACAGAACTCTTTCATGTCAACCATTTAACCACCTACCATTTTCAAAACCGCTATTGCTACTAATGCCCAGAACACTAAGCATGCAGCAAAGACAAAGCCTAACCCGTTCCAATTACGCATTGTAGATCACCATTGCCGTGTAGTAGTTGTATGAGCCGTGAACGCCATAAGCGGTTGGTGCAAGCTTAATATCAACTACTGCTACTTTGTTCTTAGTTAGCCATTCGTTCATCTTGTCTTGTAAGATTGCGATGTTGGAATCGCAGAAAAACTCAACCTTCATAATGTCCCTCGCTTTCGATAACATGCTTGCCAGTCGTATATACGCTTTCCCAGCCAGTGAGAATCTTTGGAAAATGCTTTGAGTAATAGTTTCCTTCGTCGTTGTACATTTCATCAAGCAGCACGGTTTTATTCAGCTTGTTTAGCTCGACGATTTGATACAGTCTAAAACCGTCAATCAGCGTTACCAGCTCGTTATTACGAAATGCTCGTTCTACATCGTTAATCATCTTTTAAAGCCTCCCACAGTTTTCTTGCAAACTCAGGGTTTGTGCTAAACTCAACTGACACTGGACCGGTTTTATACAGATTCTCTGCAATTTCGGAATACTGCTTGGGTTTCCGCCATTCATAAGCTGACTCAGCAGCTCGTGCTCGTCGTATGTTAATGCAGCGAGCCTTTTGCGACCGGTTGTTATGGGTTTCTGACAGACGGTACAGCATTGTTTCATGACCTTGCCAACTAGCCGGTTTAAACTGCAACAGTCCGAGCGGTTCCGTGCGGTAAATGCCACGTTGGCGCTTTAAACGTCGGGATGCTTTCCGCCTAAATACAATCCACTGGTGTTGTCGTGCTCGTTTAGTACTCATGTTTTAACCTCTCTTACAATTTCCGCCCACAGTATGGGCAATACTTGAAATCGTACCAATCCGTTAACTGCTTGACTTCTTCCGGTTCTTCTAGTTCTTCACGACACATGTTGCTTACGTTGCCTAATAAATAATCAATTGAAACGCAGAAAAAGCATGCAATCTTTTCCACTACTTCATAATTTCTCATTTTTCGTTCTTGGCGTTCATATTTGGATAACGCGTCCGGCGTAATATCAAGGCCTACCCGTTCTTTTAGCTCTTTCGACATTTCCTTTAACGTCAACCCACGCTTTTTACGCAGCACTTTTAATCTGTTCATGATTATCCCTTTCTTTTGTTAGCTAACTCATTAAAGTTTTTACCCAGATCAATGAATAGTTGGCCTAAATTTTCAAAGCTAGTAATCGTTGCTTTGCTTTTGTATCCAAAAAAATCATTTGGCGAAATATCAAAATAATCTAACAGCTTTTCAAGTGTTTCGTACTGAATGCCTTTTCCCGTATTGTTAGCAATTTGCATTAAAGTTGTTTTTGAAATGCCGGTATCTTTATACAGATCAGTAATCTTCAATCCTCGTTCAGCCATCAAAACAGCTAGTTTGTTCTTCATTGCCACAGCTCCTTTACAACTTATACAAACACAGGCCTAAAGCGAGCAGCATTAAGGCTACGAATACGAATAAAGCTGATATAACGGCCTTCTCAGCATTAGAAAATCCTTCCTGATCCCAGACCAACCAGATAGCGGCTGCAACTAATCCGAAAAAGCTAACTACAATTGCTACGTTTAAAAACAGTTTCATTGCCAACGCCTCATTTCCTTTTCTCGCTCCGTCCGATATGCTCGCCAACGTGGACCAGAAACACCTGGCCCGTTGGCACGATAGCAGCGCTTGAATGCTTTCAACGCAAGTACAAGCCCCGCATGTTCCCGTGCCCGTTTCGTCATCTAGATAGTCCCTTCCTTCAACATCTTCGCGATACGCTTTTCTGTGCTATCAACCAGTGCGGCATATGCCTGCATGGTCTTAATTTCATCGTCGTTGTTTGCCGTCTGCTTGATATACTCGTCAAACGCAGCACTTAGTTTGCGTCCACAGTACCAACGCCGCAGCTCAACGACTTCGCCATTTTCCTTGTTAATGCCAAACTTAACCAAGATAGCAGGGTTGTAGCTATCGCTAGTGATGTAATAGCTATCATCAATCTTGATCTTCATCTTTAATCAGCTCCTTAACTCGTTCCAAGTCATGAATTTCACACAAACTAATGATTTTGTTCGGTACGATAGCGATCATATCGCCCAGTTCACCAGTAGTGCGATACAACGTACCCTTGCGCATTGCTTGATCAATCAGCGCGGTTTCGGTGCGAAATACACCTTTGATGGGAACCCTTTGAAGTCCTTCACTCGTGTCAAACGTCAACAACAAGCGCTTTGGCTGTTCGTTGTTTTCAGTCCCTTTGTAGCTCGATGCCATGTTTAATCCTCCTTGACTTCTTCCGCAGCTCGTAATAGGTCCGTTGCGCTCAAGTTTGCGAACACTTCATCATTAGCCATTTCGTGGATCTCATCAGCCGTGAATGCCACTTTCTGATTGCTCATCTTGGCAATCTTGAGTGATGTTACGCTCCACGAATCAGTGCCTTCTACCCTTGCTAGATAGCCGTAATCAGTATTAAGCAGCTTGATATAGTATTTCTGCTCAAGCTGTTCATTGAAATAATCGAACAGCTGGCTGTTGATCAAACGCAGCACTTCACGATCAGTTTTGTTCTTTAGATCCGGAATGGAATCAACTCTGAACCAACCCGGTTTATTGCCTTCATGAATGAATAAATTCGCTGCTAGTTCATCGTTCAATTGGTCATACAGATAAATCGCAAAGCTGTTTTGCGAATCCAAATTTGCAACGGAACAGGTGTAATGCAACGTCCCGATTGCTTCCTCAACAATTTTTGATAACTTTTCTTTAGTCAGCATTTGTCATACTCCTAACTTCAATAAGTTTCTTTTGCATAAATTTCAATCTCTATTCTTGGCTTGTCCGAGTAATACTTGTCGATTTCTTCGTGAACAATCATTGCGTCATCTTTCCATAAAACGCCGTTTAAGGCATCTTCGAATGATTTAAGGTAATTAGACAAGTCGGCTTTTACAATCGGTCTATGCGCTCCTGATGCCCGTCTATCGTGTTCTTTTTTCGATATACTCTTTTGAATCTTTCGATAAAAGGCTACCTTGAGATAGATTTCACCCTCGACTGGTGCATCGTGATACATCTCTGTTGCCAGCTTGTGCAGCTTGCGCTTAAACGTGGCAGTTTTAGGTGGGTCATACAGCCGAATGCCTTTGCCGAACCTTCTTGCTCGTGGTCTTGCTTGTGCTACCGGTTCAATCGGCAAAATCAGTTTGATCATCAATGGTCTAATGACGTACCGATGCAGGCGAAAATCAAAGCGCTAAAAATAGCAGTTACCGTTGCTTTTACGCCTACAATGGCGTTAATCCATAGTGCCCAGAAAAAACCAACCGCTGTTGCCAACATTGCGCTAATCGCTAGTAAATAGAATAGCTTTGCTAAAACTTTCAAGCTCTTATACCCCCATATCATGCATTAAGCTTGCGTCTACATCGTTGTTGCTGTCCCAATGCCCGGAACTCTTCATGATTTTTACGATTGCTGGGTCAATACGCAGCATGCCATCGCCTTCACAGAACGGGCACTTGCGTTCGATTGTGTCCAGGTAGCCTGAACCTTCACACCAAGCGCAGCATTGCTCAGTGTCTAAGATCATCTTGTCTTTCGTTACTTTCAGCATTTTCAGCCCTCCTACCATTCAATTTGAACTCGATTGCAGTCTTCCAAACCCCAATATTTGATTTCTGCCATTGTGAATAAGCAATCGACTAGGTTTTCTCGGTGATCAATATTTTTGACGTCGATAAAATCGCTATACGCAAGCCCTGCAAGCTGCTTATCTTTAGAAATCATTAGTCCGTACTCATATCGCAAATAATAGCAATCTGGGGTGTGAGGAACGAAAACGATGTAAACCGGTTGTTCACGGCTGAAACGTTCTTGGCTGTTGCGATTAGCCTCATCAAGCAGCGCTTGAATCACATCTGCAGCATCTTCCACCAATCTTCTGTCGTCATGGTCATACTCGTAGTAGCTGTCAAGCCAATCAATCGCATTGTCACGGTTGTACTCCGTGACATAACGATATCTTTCATTTTGTTTTTCAAACCATTCTGGGCTCATAGTTAACGCTCCTTTAAATCATGCTTGCTCGAACATCTACCATGCCGTTAAACGTCAAGCGGTGCTCTGGGTTACGTGTAATCAAGCGACTTAATAGCTTTTCGTTATACATTTCTTGTAGTTCGCTTGTCTTGTTGTTCGTGGTAACGATCGTTGTAAACTTGCCAAACCGTGCGTCCGCAACGCTGAACAGTCCCTTTTGCATATCAACGCGAACTTGACTTTTTGTGTCGGTTCGCATACCGCCTTCTGTGCCGAAATCATCAAGCACCAGAACATCAACCGGTTCGATTTTCAGTTGGCGGTTGCCTTGCATTAGATCAATCAGACCGTACAAGCGATTCTGAACCGTCTTATCATCGAATCGCCGGCTGTATAGCTCGGCCAGCGCGTCCGTTGAAACAAACAGTGCCGTCTTTCCGCTTTCGTTGCGAATCTTGTCAACCATCGCTAGTGCTAGGCTTGTC
Organism: Limosilactobacillus mucosae; assembly: GCF_013423865.1. Classification (NCBI taxonomy): domain Bacteria; kingdom Bacillati; phylum Bacillota; class Bacilli; order Lactobacillales; family Lactobacillaceae; genus Limosilactobacillus; species Limosilactobacillus mucosae. The sequence goes on from NZ_CP058954.1 coordinate 1,240,064, forward strand.
TTGCCAGTGCCGGGATTCCCTGCCAGATACACGTTCATGTTCTGACCGTTGGCAATCATCTTTGCCAGCGTCCAAGCACGGTTGCCAATTTCAGCAGCCTGTTTCTTGTCCGCCTGTTTGTCGACTTTCCAATCGTCAAACGTGAACTTTACCGGCTGATTGCCAGTCCATAAGCTCTTGCGATAAACCCGATTAAAGTTGTGCCGTGCGTTCTCTTTCCTCCATTCGTCATGCAACGGCTCAGCTTTCTTTTTAAGATAGTCAGCCATTGCTTGCTTATCTGTCAGATCAACGTCTGGAAGGTTCCAGCCTTCTTTGTCAAAAATTTTCTTTAGACTCCTAACGCCTTCTTTAGCGCTATCTTTTACGCTTAACATGTTTTCACCTCCATTAGGTTTTCGGATTTGAAATCCGTAAACTACCAGTATTCGTTGTCCATCTGATACCGCGTCAATCCGTTAGGGTCTGGCTGACCAGTCATCGGATTAATCTTCTCGGTGTAGTAAGGATCGTTATGGTCAGGAACTCCCTTAACCTTTTCGTTCAGATACTCTTCAAACTTTGGGCCAAACAGTGTTGTTGGTCGCAGATAGTTCTTCATCTTTGTATCGTTGAACCAAGCAGCAGTTTTTTTGTCGATAACAGTTTTAAAGTCATCAACTGTGAAACCTTCGTTTAATCGTGCTTTGATCAAGCGCTTGGTTTCTCTAGTTGTTGTTCGGTAAGTGCTCTTTGTCTTTTCGTTCAGATAGCCAACGATTGTTTTAACTTCGCCAGCTATGCTGTCGGGCTTTGCCCGACTATTATTTGTATGTTCTTCTTTAGTTAATGTTTCATTTGTAAGGTTAGTATTTAGTAGTGTGCAATTTTCCAATGTACGTTTTTCCAATGTACGCTTATCCAATGTACGTTTTTTAAACATAGGCGTATCTGCTAATTGCCAATCAGCGTTAACCAGTTGGCCCTTCTCGTTTCGCTCACGTCCACGTTTTAGATAGCCTTTCTCTTCCAGCTCTTTAAGGCCACTCCTTACTGAGCCTCTGCCATCAGTTGAATGCTTGGCTACTTCCGTTTCGTAGTAAACCCAATCATCTGGCAACGACCAAAGATACGAGAATAGTCCTTTCGCTTTAAAGCTAAGTTCCGTATCATTTAAGATGTCATTGTTAATGGTTGTGAAACCCTTGGTGTATTTCTTCTTAATCCGTACCATTAATGACCACCGTTCAATTCCTTAATACGTTGCTTGTTATAAGCATCAACGTCTACACCGTTTTTATTAATTTTCATTTCCGTATAGTCAAGGAAGAAACGAATTTCATCAATTTCTTCTTGCGTAAACATAAGCCCCATATTGTCCCTTAAAGTGTGATCACTTTGTAAACACAAAATAGCAACTCCGCCAAAGGGACTGTCGTCCATAAGTCTGTTAGTCATTGTCATAAGCTCCCTTCATGCCGATTCGTTTCAACGTTTCAGCGTTTACCTTCACGCCTAAGTTAGTTAAGCGATACTTCTTGCAGAACGCTTTATAACCGATTTGATGGAATTCGCCGTGATGAACCCTACAAAGCGCTGATAATCTCGCTTGCGTATGGTCTAGCTTGTTACGATTGCGACCCATGCCGACCTCATCGATATGGTTGATGTCAGCAGCACGACCGCAGATCAAGCAACGCCGGTGTTGTATGCACTTGAATTGGAAATAACTTTCGTCTCTTGGCAACAACGGATAACCATCGTTGATCGGGACTTGATAATCAAAGATGAAATCGATCACCAGGTTTATCAGTTCCGTTGCGTCTGATACCGTGCTAACAGTATCGTTTGCCAAGCTAATCTCTTTGCCAGCCGTCTTGATTGTGTATTGAAGGTAAAAGTATTCCTTCAACCACTCCGCCGGTTCGCCTGACCATCTGTGAATATCGCTTAACAGCGCAAAGAATAGTCTTCTCTGACGTGGTCTTGCTTTTCGCCTATCTGGGATTTCATATTGCACCGGTACACCGCTTGTTTTGCCGTACATCGTTTCGATATGCGACAAGTTAGGCGTTTCGTCCGGTGCAATCCACCACCCGCCCTGCTCCCAGTAGGCTTTACCGCTTCGCAGCATTAGAACGGAACATCATCGGCGCTGTTGTCAAATGGCAAAGCGCTGTCGAACGTTTGTTGATAGCTATCGTTCTGATAGCCGTTAGACTGTTGATAACCGCCTTGTTGGCCTTGATCGTTGTTCTTCTTGGAATCAAGAAAGGTTACGTTCTCAGCTACAACTTCGGTTACATAAACTCGCTGGCCTTGATTGTTTTCGTAGTTGCGGGTTTGAATACGTCCTTCAATTCCGATCAATGAGCCTTTACCGCAATACTTACAGAGTAAGTCAGCGGTCATGCCCCACGCTTGAATGCTGATGAAATCAGCTTCACGATTGCCGTTTGAATCCTTGAACCGGCGGTCAACTGCTAACGAGAAGTTGACAACGGACGTGCCTTTGTTCGTTTGGTGCTTTTCAAGGCCTTTCGTGATACGGCCCGTGAGCGTTACGTTATTGATCATTATTTCTGTTCCTCGCTTTCTAATAATGCTTTTACCGCATTTACATATTCTTGCCCGTTATGTTTGCCTTCGCCGAGAGTGCCCTTTACGAGCTCTTCAGCGCGTTTTGCATCACCGTTAAGCCGATTAATCAACTCCATCATTAAGCGCCGATATTCGGCTTGTAATGCGTTCATTTTGCGTTGCTGATTAACTTGTTCCTTGCGCTGCTCTGCTTGCTCTTTGTCAGCTTCGTTGATGTCCGCCATCGGCAAGTCTTCACCGGCATATAAGTTAAGCCCTAGTCCTGCCATTGCTAGCGCCTTGACCAAGCAACGTTGTTGCGTTTTGTTGATCTGTGCGATGTTAGGCTTTGCGACCGGTTGGTTTCGCATATCCATGACGTACAGCCGTTCAGAATATGTTTCATCTTCGATCGTTACCGTTACCTTGACTTCGCAGCCTTCCGGCGTAATTCGATAATCTAGCATTTGACCAGTTGCATACCATGCACCTGTTTTTTCGTTGAACCGGTACTCTGGAAACTCCTCGATAACACGGTTAGCGCTTGGATAAATACTCTTAACCATGTTCCAAGCCCAAGCCCACGAAACATACTTCAGTGCCGGGCCTTTTCGCATACTGATAACTTCAACGTGCTTTGAAACATCAACCGCAGATAACGTTTCAAAGACTGATTTCTTCTTTTCGTCTGCCATTTACTTAATGACCCCCTTGTAGTTTGTTGCTAGATAAGCACCAGGAACTTCCTTGCCGTCTTTGATTGCCTTCTTGATTTCCGCCTTAACGGGCTTTCGATCAACTTTGACCGTTTCTTTCCAATAGTCAGCCGGAATTAAGCTTTCATCGCTAAATTCGACTGTTTGCGACTTACGCTTGCTATAAACGTGCTTATCAGTGCGAACTTTCGTTGTTCCTGAGTTAGCAACGATATAACCGATATACTCTTGCAAGCGATCAATACGGGCTTTTGCCTTGTCCCGTTCTTTTTTGATTTCTGTCAGCTTTTCCAGCTCGTGGTTGTAGATAGCTAAATCTTTTTCGGTGTCGTTAATCAGCCAAGCAATGGCGTCTAGCTTGTCAGCCAGCTCAAGCTGCAAGGCATCGATAGTGTCCGTGTATGACTGCTTATCGATTTCGCCGTCGGCCCGTTTCTGGTCAACGGTTGCGATAGCCGTGATAATCTCACTCGTGTTCATGTTTCCTCCTAGTCGTGCTTCGGTTCATCTTCCGGTTCGTCTTCCAGATAGTTGTCGATCAGTGCGTCTTGGTAGCCTTCTTCATAGCCAGACTGCCAAGCTTTGACTAAATCTTTTGTGTATATGTTTTGTTGGCATCAATCTACCTCCAAGTCTTTATCTAAGTGGATAATCGCCACAGCCACTGGCTTTACCCCAGAATCAATCACGGTAGGGAAATCTTTGTTGTAAATATCAGCTTTAAATTTGTAGTTGTGGTGTTGCTTTTTCATGATGTAGTCCAACTTTTTGTTAACAGGCATTTGCTTGTTGTTCAGCCCGTGTGAAGATGTCGATAACGACAACGTGTGCACACCGTCAACTTTCTGATTGAAAAAGCTCATGACCATAACCTTGTCTTGCTTAAAAACATCAAACGTTGCATACTTGGCGTTTTTGATTTTTTCGTTAAATGGCTTGTTGATACCGATTCTGTGGGTTGACCAGTACAAAGTGAGTACTGGAAAATTAAAGCGCCCATTATAGGTTGACTCGCTTTTTTTGCTTGCCATTTCTTTTAAGCTGTCAAATTTGAGTTGCAGCATGATATAATCTCCTTGTAAATTGTTTTTTTATCGGCATTACCTGCGATCGGTAGTGCCTTTTTTTGTTGCGCTAATCGTTGTCTGCAAAGCAAACAACACAATCCAGATCAGTGCTACCCAGTTTGCCTTGATAAAGTGGTTAGTCATGTATAGGTAGACAAAACCACCACTCAACAACGACCAAACCGCAGCTTTAATACTTGCCATGTTTACCACCTCGATTGATTCCCACTTGCCTTTCAAGCGCAGCAACCTTGTTAGTCAGATCAGCAAGACCGACAAATAAAATCACTACTAGCAAGCCCAACAATGCAATTGCAATTCCCATTCGCTAACTCCTCCAATTGAACTCGCGGTAATGCTCGTTGACCCAAAGGCTGGCATCGTAGGCATAAATGATTGTTTTATGCCCAGTGCCTGGAAACGGGTCAACAACGAACCCGCCGTTCTCGATATGAGTTTCTGGGTAACGATCAAAGATTTCACGCTTGACCCATGCCCGGCCTTTACCGCCTAAGCATTGTTTGCGGAACTCTTCAACGTCCCATGTTTTGCCTTTTAGACTTTCACGTGGCACCAAATCAAACTCGCCAATCACCTTGCGGACAATCTTTTTGATTAAAGCGACCAGCCCACGATTAAAATCGTCAAGTTCCATTCGATCACTTACCCCTTAATTAAGTCGTCCATGCCAAGCAGATCACATACTGCATATAGAACATCAAGATTCATGTCTTGTAGGTCTTCAATTCGTGCTTCACGTTCATTACCGTTACCATCACGGGTTGTAGTTAAAGTAGCGGTGTTGTATTCAATCAGCGTTTTGAGCGCTTCACGCAAGTTATCTGGTTCGTACATCGTTGACACCTCCTAGAAATACAAAACTTTGGCCTCTTTCGATTCGCCATTCTCGTCTGTTTGAAAGCTGACTGATAGAAAATCAACGTCTGCAAGCAGCACATCAACTCGCAGTTCAAAATCTTCTTGGGTTTCGCCTTCTCGACGCTTGATAATCTTCGTGTTCATGATTAGTCCTCCGTTTTTGTTTTGCATTAGGCTTATAACGAAACGTTAGAAGCCTTATATATCAACGTTTGTGTTTATTTGATTGCTGATTCGATAGCTTTTACACCTTTGTCAAAGTAAAGCCACTGTGGCACTTCTTTGTCTGAGCTACGCGACTTGCTGTTAGCCCAACGACCGTATTCGTTTTGTCCAGGCTGTTCAGCTTTCAACCCCAACTGGTTAGCGATACGACCAACTTTGTTAGAAGTGATGCCTAGCTTTTGCCCAATTTGTGTTGCCGTGTACTCTTTGTGTTTCATGACTGGCACTGTCATTTCACCAGTCAACTCTTTAGCAGCATGAGCTAGTAGCGATTGACGGGCTGTTTCTGAACTGGTAGCCATTGCGATTTTGTACATCATGTTGGCTTTACGAGTAGCAGCGTTGTCTTCCATGATTGACAATCGTCGTTGCTGTACCAATGAAGGGCTGTTTTTCTTGATTGCTACTCGCATATTGAAGTAGTTGTCTACCAACTCGTCGTAAATGTCCCACGCTTTATCATCATCAAGCACTTTTAAAAGTTTTGCGTAGCCTCGCTCAGAAAGCAGATAAACGTGCTTTGCGTTGCCCCATTGTGCTTTGGTGAACCCATAGTCAGAAAACATATACTTTGAAAGTATCTGTTTTAAGTCGATTAAATCGATGCCGGTTTTAAAGTGCTTAATGTTGTCGTTGATTAATTGGTTGATCTTAAACAGCGGGCGTTCGTGAATGTTTGCAATATCTCTGGCAAGCATTGACTTTTTGCCTTCCCCAAAACCGCCTTCGATTCCCAAAAATTCAAAACCGGCGATATGTTTTTCACCAATTACTTTGATTTCTGGAACGTTTTCCAGAACTTTTTCTGTATTGATGTTTTCCATATTGTTCCTCCTAAAATAAAACTTTGTAATTAGCCTTGTTTCTGTTTATTTTTATCAAGTTTTTTGGTATTTAACAGCAAAAAAATTTGCTCCACGCTACAATCCAAAACCGTTGCCAGTTTCTTCAAATGACGCGGGCTAGGAATTGACTTCCCTGTTTCCCAAGAAGAAACAGTCGGGAAACTAACTCCTACTTCTTTCGCTAATTCAACTTGCGTAAGTCCTTTGCGAATACGTAAGAACTTAATGCTATCAGTCATGTTTTCAACTCCTTTAATTGGTATGTTTATATACTACAATAAAACTTTATAAAATGCAACACGATAATATAAAACTTTTTAAAATAAACGAAAAAACTTTATATCAAGTATAATAACAATATAACTATATTGTAGTATGAAAGGAGCTTGTACAATGACCACCGCCCAACGAATTAAAGATTTAAGAAAACGTCATAGAATGTCGCAGACCGAGTTATCAAAGTTCGTTAATGTTTCGCAAGCGACCGTTACAGCATGGGAAACTGGAAAAGCTGAACCTTCTAGCAGCGCACTTAATAAACTAGCTGATTTCTTCGATGTTTCAGCCGATTACATTCTCGGCAGGACTAATATAGAGAATATTAATAGTAGAAAAATGACCATTGATGAAGCAATGGACACTATCATGTCAGCAGACGGCAAAGAACCGACCGAACATGATAGGAAGCTAATGGAAAGCATTATAAAGGCGTACTTAGACAATCGGGACTAGCTATGGACGTTCGCAACATTGTCAAACAACTGAATATCAACGTGTACTATATAGATATGGAAAAGCCTGGCTATGCAACGATCAGTGCAGACAAGCAGCTAAAGTTTGTGTTCATTTCTAACCGCTACCCAGCGCGAGTACAGAAAGTTACGCTAATCCACGAACTAGAACATATCGCTAAACAGTCAGGCCAAACAGCACTTTACAACGCTACCGTTTCAGCTCGATTAAAATGGAAAGCGAAATCAACCGTTGCGTTGTCTATGAGCTAATAGACGACTATATCAAACATACCGGAATCGAACCGGAAAACATCAACTATATAGATTTTATGCAGTTTAACGATATATCGGCAGACTATGAATCGGTCGTCAAAGAAACGATCAAAGGTTACAAATGGGGTAAATAATATGAGAAAAAGTATTGCTTTCTTGATAATGGCATGTGGGATTGCCTTAGCCGGTTGCAGCACGAATACAGACAAAGCTAAATCTTCAAGTTCTTCCAGTTCATCAAGCGTTTCAAGATCATCATCGGTTAAGCCTGACCCTAACGCATCTGAGCGGACTTGGACTTACAAGAACAACGTTTTTGACGCTGGTAATGAAACTTACCGATTTACCAAGTGGGACGTTATGGATTCAGCAGATCAAGGCAAAAAGATTCTTGTCCTTTACTGTGATGTTACTAACAACTCGACAAAGGAAATGGACCCGTCAAACGTATATATGGTAGTTGGTGCCTATCAGAAAAACGAAACTTCTGACGTGCAGCTCACACCGGGAATGGCAGCATTAGATGAAAATGGGAACAATCCATTACAACAATATGAAGACGGGTTATACAACAAGTTACTTCCTGGAAAGACCGTTAAAGCGGTTATGACGTTCACTATCAACAACGACAAACCGGTTCGTTTGGAATTTGAAAATCCTAATTTTGAAACGATTGGGACCAAGACTTACAAAATTAGCAAGAAATTAAGCAAAGCGGAAAGAAAGAAACTTAATCAGTCTAACTCTTCTTCATCTTCTACAACGCAAACAAACGCAGTTTCGCAAAGTAAAACCGTTACTCAGAACAATAGCGGTAGCAGCACTACCCAGACTTCAAGTTCAAGCAGCAACGATCAAACTTACACCGCTCAACCATCGCAAGGCGGTACTATTTATCAGACTGGCAACGACACTGGCAGTTTTGCAGGCGACCCAGATGTCATTGCAGACACGCAGCAGATACAAGAAAGTCTTGCCAAAGCGAATGGTTGGGAATAGCAACTTAAACAAAAATAGCCCTAGCTGTTACGGCTAGGGTTTAAAAATAGACTTAAATCGAACATATGTACGAAAGGATTTACTATGGCTTCTTTTACAAAACGAAATGGGAAATGGCAAGCTCGTATCAGCTGGCATGATGAAAATGGCAAACTCCATCAAAAAGCAAAGTCTGGATTTGCTACCAAAGCACAGGCGAAAGACTACGCAACCAAAATGGAAAATGAGTTGATCAATGGCGTTGACATTGCAGCAGACCCGGTTTTTGCCGACTATTTCAAGACATGGTATGAAACTTACCGTTTGCCAAAAATATCAAAGGCAACGGCTGAAAACTATATCATCTCTAGTCGAGTTATCACGAAATATTTTGGTGATATCAGAATCAAGCAGATCAAGCGCAGCACCTATCAGAAATTTTTAAACGACTATGGAAAAGATCACTCGTTTGGGACGATGAAAGAATTGACTTCAAAAATTAAAGCCTGTGTTAAATCAGCAATTGCAGACGGCATTATTTCAAAAGACTTTACCTATAACGCAAATATAACCTACAACAAAGCTTTAACACGGAAACCTGAATATTTATCTATCAGCGAGCTTAAACAGCTGATATCGGCTCTCAATGACGATTTAAGACCAGATAACGTTAAGCCTTATATCGTTCTGACTGCCATTTATACTGGTGCACGATTTTCAGAAATTCTCGCCTTGACTTGGAAAGACGTTGACTACCTGCGCCGAACGATTACGATTAATAAATCTGTTGATTATAAATATAATATTGGATTCAAGCCGACCAAAAATGAAAGCTCAAACAGAACGATTCGAGTCAATGGCGAACTGCTTAAGATTTTGGCACAGCTAAAAGTTAATCGAACGCCGCTTCTATTCGCCAAAACTCCGCAATCTTTTAAGAATAGTTTGTTGCAAGACGTGAATTCATATCTTAAATCAACTTTGGAACGAATCGGAATCAAAAAGCGTGATTACACATTCCATGCGCTCCGCCACAGCCATGTTGCGTTTCTTTTGAGCCAAGGAATCGACATTTACGCCATTAGCAAACGATTAGGGCACTCGAATATGACAACGACAATTAATGTATATGCTTATCTAATAGATGAATATAAACATAAGCTAGACGATGAAATTGAGCAGAAATTAGCGCAATTATAGCTATCATTGCACCGTTATTGCACTTAATTGCCACAAATGCTGTTATATAAGCGTTTGTGCGTTATATATTAAATTAAAGGCTAATTGTCTTACTGCTGTTGAATAATTTGCCTTTCATAGCCGATCATCGATATAATTTAAGCAGATACTTTTTACGAAAGGAATTTTTTAATGAAGCAGCATCTTATTGCCATCGATCTGGATGGAACCACGCTCAACAACCAGTCGAAACTGACGCCGACAACGATCAAAACTCTGCAGACACTCAGCCGGCAGGGTCATCTGGTCTCAATCGTTACTGGCCGACCATATTTGATTTCTGGTCATCTCTACGATCAGATTGGACTCAAAACGCCAATGATCAACTTCAACGGCGCCTTGGGTCATATTCCGCATCGCAAGTGGGCCGGCGAATACGCGGTCAACGTTACTCGCGAGATGACGCTCGATCTGTTAGCGCATAAACAGGAATTGGGAATCAAAATGGTGATTGCCGAGGATAAATATCACGTCTGGGCTGACCATCCCAGCAGCGATCTGCCCGAATTTCTGCCTGCTAAACTGGCTCCCGAACAGATTCTTAATGAGCATAACCTAAACAACGATCCAATCGCCTTAACGATTCAGTTTGATCCCGCCAAAAAAGATGCGATTTTAAATGCCGTGGATCAAAAATATGGCGATTTCGTTGAACCACGCGTTTGGGGCGGCCCCTATTCGATTATGGAGCTGATTCGGCGCGGGACGCACAAAGAAGCTGGGCTGCGTCACCTAGTCAAGGAATATCAGCTCAGTCCTGATCAGATCATTGCATTCGGCGATGAGCACAATGATGCCGAAATGCTCAGCTATGCCGGTCGTGGGGTTGCCATGAAAAATGCCGTTGACGATATCAAGCAGATTGCTGATGACGTAACGCCGCTTGACAACGATCATGATGGCTTGGCTAAATATCTGCAGGATTATTTCCATCTCGATGCGGCTAAACTACAGCTGGCAGAATAAACAATCATTCCAATGCGTACACGTAAAAACAGCGTTGCTTTAAGCTATCAAAGCTTGCGGCAACGCTGTTTTATTTTGAATGCCAATCTTATTTCCCGGGAAATCGAATCAGACGGTTGTAATAAAATACTAGTCTTTCTTGATCCAATTAATGGGAATCCGCTTGATATCAAGATCGCGCGGCGTCAGTTTTTCCTTGGTATGACCCAAAGTAATCGCAAAACAAGGCGTCATCCCCGCTGGAATTACCGCTTTCGGCAGCGATGCCAGGCAGGCCATGTTATAGTTAGCGGCCAAACCTTCATTTTCAGCAGCCAGCTCCATGTTATGCACGATAATCCCAGCATCGATAAACTCCAGCTGACCCGGGTCTGGTGATGAAACAACGATCAAGGTCGGCGCCTGATAGATATTTTGAATCTGCTTTAGTACCTTGGGATCTTGAATCACCGTCAGCCGATGATTGCGGTATTTCCCCAAGCCGACTGGACTGGTTTCCGCGGCCAGTAGAATCGGCTGCAGCTCTTCACTGGTCAGCGGCTGATCATCATATTCGCGAAAGGCCCGCCGCGACTGTAATAAGTCCATCAATTCCATTTAATTCATCCCCTTGCTAAGCTCTTGATTGTCTACGTTTAGTTTAGCACCGATTTTGCTGGCTGATTGATATCAAGACCGAAACATTTGGACAATTATATTCGTTAATGCTACATTGGCAGAATCTGTTTGCCTGGCTTAATTAAGCAGTTGGTCCATCACGTCAGTACTTCCGTTTCAATTTGATCATTGCTTTATTTCAGCCGACAGCCAAAATAATCCAATAAAAATGGCCCGCGAAATGAATTCGCAGACCATGTTGAGAGAGAGAATTTTGATTCAAAACGAACTTTTAATTAGTCGAGTTGAGCCTTGATTGCTTCTAACGTAACGTCCTTGGTTGCGTCAAAGCGAATGTCGGCATCATCAAGTCCGGCACCAATACCGATTGAGAGCTCGCCAGCATCGTTAATGGCTTGAACACCGGCTTGAGCATCTTCCAGACCTGCCACGTTGGCAACAGGCAGGTTCATCATTTCAGCAGCTGCGATGTAGATGTCAGGAGCTGGTTTACCATGCTTTACCGAAGCTGGGTTGACGATCCCATCAAAGTAGTCGCTTAACTTCAAGTACTTCAATACCTTAGGCGCGTTCTTGGAAGCTGATGCCAGTACCATTTGATAGCCCTTGGCACGAATATCGTCCAAGAAAGCCTGCATGCCGGGCAGAACATCAGCTGGCGTCAAGGTTTCAACCAAACGCAGGTAGTTGTCGTTCTTTTCAGCAGCCAGGGCTTCCTTTTCAGCTTGCGTGTAGTCGTTTTCGTGACCACCCGCCTTTAAGATCAGCTCCAGCGAATCCATCCGGCCGACGCCCTTCAGACTTTCCTGCAGTTCTGGCGTCCAAGTCGTTCCTACCTTGTCGGCTAATTGATGCCAGGCTTGCGTGTGGAAACGGGCCGTGTCGGCAATAACGCCGTCCAGGTCAAAGGCAAAACCCTTCAGATCTTCAAACTTCATGTAAAATGCCTCCTACTTCAGTTCCAGGTCCTTACCAGCCAAGTCAATGGTCAGTGGTTCACCGGATACCAGTGATACGTGCGTGCCTTCCTTGTCAACCAGCACCTTGATGACGCGGCCACGGAAGACCTGCGTGAATTGGTATGAATCCCACTTCTTAGGCAGGAATGGTGCGTAGTGCAGCTTGCCTTCACGAATCCGCATGCCTGCAAAGCCTTGCACGATATCCAGCCAGCTACCAGTCATCGAAGTAATGTGCAGACCATCGGAAGTGTCATTGTTGTAGTTGTCCAGGTCAAGACGAGCAGAACGGTCGTACAGTTCAACGGCCTTGTCTTCGTAACCCAGGTCAGCAGCGATGATGGAGTAGATCGATGGCGACAGGCTTGATTCGTGAACCGTGTATTGTTCGTAGAAGTCAAAGTTGTGCTTCTTTTCTTCTGGCGTAAAGTCGTCGATGAAGTCCCAGATACCTTGGATAACGTCACCTTGCTTAACGTATGGCGAACGCAGGATCTTGTCCCATGACCAGTGTTGGTTGATTGGCAGCTGGTCGCTTGGAATGTCGGCAACCGGCTTCAGATCCTTGTCCAAGAAGCCATCGTTTTCAGGGAAGATGTCACGTTCCTTGTCGTATGGCAGGTACATGTTGTCAACGATTGCCTGCCACTTGCGCTTTTCATCTTCAGTAACGTTGAGCTTGGCAGCTACGTCAGCGTCAACTTCCTTCAGCACTTGCAGCGTGTACTTCAGCGTCCATTGGCAAAGCAGGTTCGTATACCAGTCGTTGTTGACGTTGTTGTCGTATTCGTCAGGACCGGTTACGGCATGCAGCATGTACTTGTTTTGACGTTGTGAGTAGTGAACCCGGTCGGCCCAGAAACGAGAAATTTCAGTCAGAACCTTGGCACCTTCATGCAGCACGTAGCTCTTGTCGCCCGTGTAGTTGGTGTAGTTGTAGATTGCGTAGGCAATGTCACCATTACGGTGGATTTCTTCAAACGTGATTTCCCATTCGTTGTGGCATTCAATCCCGTTGAACGTAACCATTGGGAACAGAGCACCCTTCAAGCCTTGTTCTTGAGCGTTGACGTAAGCGCCATCCAATTGGTCGTAACGGTACATCAGCAGGTTGCGGGAAATCTCAGGGTCGGCAACACCCAGGTAGACTGGCAGACAGTATGCTTCAGTATCCCAGTAGGTAGCACCACCGTACTTTTCACCAGTGAACCCTTTAGGACTGATGTTCAGGCGTGAGTCGTTGCCGTAGTAAGTTGAGAAGAGTTGGAACAGGTTGAAGCGAATCCCTTGTTGAGCTTCGTCATCGCCATTGATTTCAACATCGGCCTTGTTCCAGCGTTCTGTCCAGCCAGCAACGTGGGGAGCCAGCAGATCATCAAAGCTTTGACCATCCAGTTGACCAGCCAATTCGTCCAGACGTGCAACCAGTGCTTCTTGCGTGTCAAAATCACGTGAAGTTGCTACTACGGAACGCTTTTCCAGTTCAACTTCTGCACCAGCAGCCAGCGTGCCGGCAAAGTCGTTTTCAGCCGTCTTGGCAGTCGTGCCGTCGCCAACGTGTTCCAGCGTCGTCTTGGTAGTCGTCTTTACCCCAACCGTAAATTGAGGCGTGCCGAATGGATTTGGCTTCGTCTTGGAAACCAGCAGTGCATGTTCGCCAGCTGCCTTTTGTTCCAGTACATCCCAGAACTGTTCATCATAGTTGGAGTCTTCGTTGTAGACGTCACCATTGATAACACTGGCAACTTCCAGCTTAGCTTCAGCATCGCCCAGGTTCTTGACGTGCAGACGCTGACCAACCAGTTCCTTTTGGGCTACGCTGACAAAACGTTCAAACGTAAAGTGCAGCTTAGCACCGCCAACTTCGGCCGTAAATTCACGGGTAAAGATCCCCTTCTTCAAGTCAAGGTCCAGTTTGAAGTCAGTTGGTTCCTGCTTAGCCAGATCCAGCTGTTCGCCATTAACCTTGATCGTCAGCTGCAGAAAGTTGGTACCGTTGATCATCTTGCCAAAGTACTTTGGATAGCCGATCTTCCACCAGCCGACCCGTGTCTTGTCTGGGAACCAAACGCCACCGTAGTAGACACCTTCCATCTTGTCGCCAGAGTAGCCTTCTTCAAAGAAACCACGCATCCCGAGGTTTTCGTTGGCCAGACTGGTCATTGATTCTTGCAGGCGCTTGTCTTCAGGAGCCCACTTGGTAGTTACGATATTCCAAGGAGCAACGTCAAAAGTTCGTTTCATAAGATATTATCCTTTCTCAATCTCAATTAATTTCTAAAGTTGCAAAATCAGTCAAAACTAAGCAGCGAACGTTTCCTTGATGGCGTTAACGGAGAATGCACCGATTGCCATTACGATCCCACCCAGCAACAGCATGTGTGGTTGGGAGTTGCCCAGCATTGGGTAAAGGAAGAAGCTGCAAAGTGAGGCAACAATCTGTGGCAGACAGATCGAGCAGTTGAACAGACCAAGGTAGGTACCCATGTGCTTACCAGACAATGCGTTGGTAACGATCGTCAGTGGGTAAGTGTTGATACCGGCCCAGCCAATGCCAACCAGTGCGTAAGACAGAATCAAAGCGTATTGGTTGGAGAAGAAGCAGACCGTTGCGAAACCAACCGCACCCAGCAGAAGCGAGCCCATGTAGCCAGCCTTGTGGTACTTGTTAGGCAGCTTAGCCAATACGTAGGACCATACAACAGCGGCGATTGACTGAACGGCAGCCATCACACCGTACCAGTTACCAGCAGCCTGGTAAGCGGCAGAACTTGCGTTGGTCGTGTGCCATACGTTTTGAGCAATTGCACCAGCGGAGTAAGTCCACAGGTATTGGAAAGCAAACCAGCAGAAGAATTGTACCAAAGAAACCGTCCAGAAGGCCTTTGGAGCGTGCTTGAGCAGTTCAACCCAGTTACCGCCTTCCTTGTTGTCGGATTCCTTGATGCCGTGGTACTTAGCGTAGGTTTCAGGGTCATATTCCTTAACGTGAGTCATCGTCAAAGCACTGGTACAAATCAGCAGAATAGCACCAATGTAGAAGGCCCAGCGAACCGAAGGAGGAACGACACCCTTAGGAGCCGTGTTCTGCAGACCAAACCAAGTCAGCAGGAATGGGAAGACGGCTGCCAGAACGGAACCAATGTTGTTCAGCAGACTCTGAATACCATAAGCATAACTCTTTTGATCATCGTTGACCATGTCACCAACCATCATCTTGAATGGCTGCATGGCGACGTTAGAAGACAGGTCCAAGAAGGCAACGGTAATTGCACCGAACATCAATGCCGCAAATGATCCATACCCAAAGCCAAGACTACCTGAGTTTGGCAAGAGGAGCATAACGATAACGGCAACGATCGTACCAAGCATCAGGTATGGCAGCCGGCGACCGCCAAGTTTTGGTGCCCAGGTCCGGTCAGAGTAGTAACCAACGATCGGCTGCACGATCATACCCATCAATGGTGGCAAAATGAAGAACCACCCAAGACTGTTAGGGTCGGCACCAATCGTTTGGAAGATCCGACTCATTTGAGAACTTTGTAAAGTAAAGGCCGTCTGTACGCCAAGAAAACCGAAGTTAATCATCCAAATCGTTTTCTTGGACAAATATGGCAAGCCAGAGGTCTGTTTCTTTTGTTCTACTTCACTCATGACTTAAAACTCCTATCCTAAAAAATCCACTCAATAAATAATTGCCAAGTCGTGTAAGCGCTTCATGACTTTTTTAACAATTAATAATATATCAAATGAATTCGTTTTCCGCAACCGTTTGCACAAAATTTAATGCAACCGATTGCGCAAAAATCTTAAAGAAAAGCCGGCCCAGCAAGGAATGGACCGACTTAAAAATTTTTTATTTTTTTGACGATTAATTCCTACGCTTTGAAATCAATCATGTTTTTTAGTATTTCGGCAGTCTGACTGGCAGCTAGTCAACCTTAAAGGCAACAAAGGCATGCTGCAGATTAGGATTGAACAGCAGCTCAACCGCCTTTTTGCCCAGCTCATGCGGCTGCAAATCAACTTTTTCGACGGTTGGCAGCAGCATCCCCAGTAATTTGCTGTTGTTAAAGCAGATCACGGAAAGCCGATCCAGCAGATGCATTTCCTGCAGCTCATGATTCAGTTTCAAAAACAGCAGGTCATCGGCACAAACCAGTCCATCGACCTTTGGATGCTGACTAAAGAATTCACTGGCCGATTGCGTGTCATAATACCAGTCCAGCTCCGGCAGATGCCGCTCCGCCAGACAGTTTTCGTAGCCCAGGCGCCGATCCTCCTCATATTGCCAATGATATGGCGAGCTGACATAGGCCAGATTAGTGACGTCATGATTGATCAGCAGCTGTTTGGTAGCCGCATAGCCTGCCGCGACGTTATCGTTATCAACATAGCGATCGTTTTGGTGCCGCTCGGGATGACCGATTACCACAAAATTATAGCCATGCTCGCGCAGATAGGCCGCTACTGGATCATGTTCCAACGTATAGAACAATAAGAAGTTATGAATTTTTGACTGCAGCGCCATGGATTTAACCGCGCGCAGCAATTTTTCCTGCGTGGGCGCCAATGCAACGACCATTGAGTAGTCGCGTGATTCCAACGCTGAAGCAATTCCCCGCATCAAGTCGATATGAAATGGGTTGGCTGGCGCTTCATCGGTGGTTACTGGAAAAACCAGTCCAACCATATTGGCCTCGCCCCGGGTTAGATTGCGGGCGGCATAGTTTGGATGATAGCCGATCTCAACGGCAATCTTCTTGATTTTTTCGCGCGTTGCCTCGCTGATTCGTGGGTTATCATTTAAAGCTCTTGAAGCCGTAGAAACCGAGACTCCCGCGCGTGCCGCGATATCTTTAATTGTTGCCATGAACTGACAAAGCATCATGCCGATTCAAGTAGTTCAAGATTATTGAACTGGCAAAACAGGCATGACTCTCCTTTCATTATTAATAGATAGTTTGAACCAATGGATGGCTCATTGATAAAAATCAGACTGCAGCTAAGCATATGCTTGAATTTCAAAAATTTGCCATATGCCAAAAGTACTGATTTAATTTTGAAGTGAATAACTTAATTTTAGTCGTATCATGGCAAAAGGGTCAATAGTCGTTTAGGTAAAAGGATTAACCATTTTAAAAGCGCAATTCCTAGTTGAAAATCGTTCCGACAACGAACCCTTCTAACGTCCAGTCTGTTGCTTCAGTTTTGAGTGCATTTCATTTTTGGGCCTGGATCATCCCCGCACCGTACTCGCGTTAAAATAGTTTTTTACTCACGCGGTACGATGCGGCCATCCGGGTAGACGTAATAGTCATGACCATCATAGCTGCCAGCCGTATTATGCGCGTTGCGATATGCCGAATCCTGGCCCCGAATCCAATAAACCGGCTGACCATTCGTATCGGTAGCCATCGTGCCGTTTCCTTCCGACATGTAGGACCATTGAATATCGCCATTGCCATATTTGGCGTCAACCGCGGCAATTGCTTCTTGAACCGAATTGATGGCAGCGGATTGACCAGTCGAGCTCCCCGCGGTCTGACTGGCGTTTTGATTTGTACCTGTCGCTTGGTCAGCTGCTTGACTGGAACTGCTCGATGTCTCTGATGATGAGCTCTGCGCCGTTTGACTGCTCGAAACGCTCGCACTGGAAGCAGAATTTTTGGAACTGGCCGCTTGCCGGGTCGCTTTTTTGGCCGTCTTTTTCTTATGATGCGTCGTTTTTGAAGATGTTTCCAGTTTTGCTGACGAATGGTTTTCCTGGCTCTGATGACCGCACCCCGCTAGCATCAGACTGCTCAAGCCAATAATACCGAGCATCTCTAAAGATTTTTTCATAATTGCCTCCCGTAACCTTAATTTGGTTTGTCAAGTTTCAATATCAGCATGATCTGATTATACCGCCGTCATCATGCCGATTGATTAATGGTAAAATAGTCGTAGTACTTCAAATGAAATGAGGATGTCATCTTGGCCAGCAATTTTGCCTTTTTAAAATCTTATCATGGCATGCATAAACTGCATCATCTTTCTCATATGGCCGAAAAAGCCTATCGTAATGGGCAGTTTGCTACCGAAGCCCTGTTGATCAGCGAGATCAGCGGTCGTTTGATTCGCAAGCTGGTAAAACAAGAATTGCCCAATCTGAATCACCCCTTCAACAGCGAGGATGGCTTGATCATGCTGCAGACCACGCAACTGCTCAATGACGAATTGATCATGCTGCTGACTCAATTACGCGCGGCCGGCCGCCATCCCAAACGAATCGACGCGGCTTTTGCCTATCAGGTCATGGTTAAGCTGCACTATCTGCTTATCTGGTACGTCAATCATTATCTGGATGGCCATGAGGAACCCGGCCATTTTAAGCTGCACCGGCATTAACATCCAAAAAACAGGCAGTGCTGTTTCAAGCCCCACTAAAGCTTGAGACAGCACTGTTTTTGTATTTAAGATCAGTTTTTCTGGTGCTGCTTGAGCATCTTAAAAGTCAGCCCAATCGTCAGCAGCAGGCGCATCAACAATAGACCAGCCAAAATCAGATCACGCCGCTGTTTTTGGCGCGCCGTCTTGACTGTGTGGCCGCATTTTGCACAGATTTTTTCGTGAGCCTTAAGTGGAGTTTTGCAGTGTGGACATTTCATTGACAACACGTCCTTTCTAGTTTAGCTGTCTTTATTTTACGCCGATTCAACCTTACTGAGCGTTCTTTTCGATAAATTTCCAAGTGTTATTAAAACAGACTTTTTAAGCTCTTTTTGATTTTTTATTCAGAAATTTCCGAAAAAGGCTTGCACTTAGTAAACCGTTATACTATTATATTTATGGGTCGTAAGGAAAGTGTTTTCAATCCTGCTTTTCTTTCATAACTTGTTTTATCGTGAAACCGTTCGTGCAGGCAGTCGACGATAGCCATCCTCTAACTACGCCAAGTTTGCTGATGACTGTCACCGTCAATCCATCGATCTGCCGCCAACGTTTGACCGACCCTTCCTTCGACCGTTGTAGTACGCCAACTCCAGCGGTCAGATGTTCATTTAACCTCAAGGCGATCCTTCGTCTTTCCTCAAAATCGTGAAGCTGCCGGTACTGGTATGCCAATCCCCAGTGCCGGACTCTCAATCCCTTTAAATCCACTTTAAGGCTTCACGTCTGATCATCCTTGTTTGGCAGGCTCATCTCTTATGACTGACTCTTGTTCACTCTAATCATTAAAAATTTAATCCACATTACATCCATGAGCCTGCAGACAACTAAAAAAACCGTCATCGAACGCAAAATTCGGTGACGGTTTTTTATTACTTTGATTTGACTTTGCTCAGTGCATCAGCAACTGCTTCACTCAGCGCGCGGCTGGTCGTCGTTGCTCCCGAGATGGCGTCAACGGCTGGCGTATTGGCACTGATCATGTTCTTTTCAAGCTGATCAAAAGCTGCCTGACCGATCTCTTCGTTTTCATGATTCTCCAAAATCTCAATTTGACGCAGCTTTTGATTTTGATAGGTTACACGGACAACGATTCGGCCGCCCATGCCATCATCCGAAACGCCCAGATACTGATCCGGCCCTACCATATAATGCTGCGCCGACAGATCCAGCAGATCATTAATATGCACCGTAACCGCATTATGCAGTCGCGCAACGTTGGCGGCATCCTTTTTTGGCTTAGCGGCATTTTCGCCCGCGATCTTGCCAAAAATCAGACATTCAGCCAGGTTACCGCCACTCTGATAATAGTTAGCGGCAATTCCGCCCAATTCACCGGCGCTGTATAAATGCGGGATCGGCTGGTCATCAACGTTTAAGACGCGCGCTTTTTCATCATGCTGCGGTCCGCCCTGCGTATTCAACACGTTGCTGGCCAATTTAATTGCATAGTATGGCCCCGCCCCGAACTTACGCATGGTATCCGTATCGCGACCGGTCTGATAGTCACGGCCAATCTCTTTAAAATGATTGAAGTCAGTAACCGTCTGCGTCAGGCTGATTGCCGGCACGTGCAGCTGTTTAGCCAGTTCTGGCAATGAATCCGCGCTGAGCAGCTTTTGCATAAACTTTGGATAGGGCAGGCGCCGGTCATCTTTTTCCTGCTGAGCAAAAACCTCGTACTGCGCCTGGTCAAATACCAGATAAGGATGTTTTTGATAGTGCGGCAGAACCCAATGGCCATGTGAATATAGATGGCCATGACGCGCGGGCTGGTTCTCCGCAAAAAAGCGCGTCCCATCATCGCCAATCACAAAAATACTGCCATGATTCAACTGCGACCAGCTTTGAATTACCCGGCCCCGATGCTGCGTTCCCTCTTCAGCAAATGTCAGTCCGGCCAGCGTGCCATAGCTTTCGTAGTTTCCCATGTGCCAAAGCTTAGCCTGAACTTCTTGGGCCATTTTAATGCCATCGCCACGGTTAAACAGTGTTCCCATTGGCATTAGCGCCGGTTTTTGCAGATAGTTTTGAATCATTTCCCGATTGTTTTCAAAACCGCCCGTTGCCAAAACCAGACCATTCTTAACGGCAATCCGATAATCCTTACCGCGCCGACGCAGCTGAACGCCCTTTACCACGCCGGTTCGTTCATCCTGGTATAGATGCCGCGCCCGCGTGTTGAGCCAGACATCGATCCGGTCCGCACGCTCAACCACGTTTTGCCGCAGTATCTTCCATAGCGCCGCATCCTTATCGCGTCGGTGAACCAGGGCAATGTCGACTGACTCGCTGTCGGCCAGTTCTGGATACTCAGCCGGCGAGTGCTTGGGAACGACTGGATCGCCTAGGCGGATGTCGTCTTTCCAGCTAACTGCCTTAACGCCCAGGTACTTTTCAAAATAGTCCGGCATATTTACCAGTCCGTGCAGATATGTCTGCATCAGCTTAGCCGGTACCATATAATCGTCATTGAGCTGCTGATAGTACTTGGTCAGCTGGCCGATTCCTTTGCCCATTGCAACGTGCTGTGAGGCATAGCGCGTATTGCCGCCTTCTCTTCCCAGGGGTGCCGTATCAACCAATAAGACGTATGCTCCCGCGTCAGCCGCAAACCGAGCTGCCGTAGCACCAGCACCGCCAAAGCCCACGACAACCACGTCATATTGGGCATTCCATTGAACATCATTGGCTTGCATTAGTTTTCATTCCTTTGTTCTATTTAATTACTCTTTTAGTCTAACTGAAGCCAGCAGCCAATGCCAACTATAAAAAGCCGCCCGTAAGCGACTTAATTGATTGAATATTTGCTGATCAACATTGATTCAATTGCAAAACCGATCGTTGAATCTGATCCGTTATTTGCCTCAGTATCAATCGTCTATACTAAAATTATCAGTCGTTTTGTCGTAGCAGAACCGTTTTGACACATAAATCAGCCGCCGCTAAACGCATTAGTCTGTCCAATCATAGCAGAGCCCGAAAAAAGCATTTCCAACGACAGCAACGTGACATGGCCTTTCAACCGGCTTAATACCCTGCCCTTGCCAATTGACCAGCGGCGATTTTAAGCTGTTATGATAAAACCGAACGTGACGGCCTTCATAAATCTGAATCGCTCCTTTCTGCAGGTAAGCGACCGGTATGAATTCGACCTGCGACTGTGCATTGCGGCATTCCGACCACTTAATCGGCTCCGGCAGCTCAAAGTCGTCAAAGCGTGCGCAGTTCAATACTTGTTCCAAGACCACGCGCCCCCGAAAAATAACGTTATCGCGCTCCGTTCCGCTTAATAGCTCGCCTGGCAGACCATCAGAAAAACACACCTGCTGCTGATAGTGGCTTTCCAGCATTTTAAGCTCTGGCGGCAAAACTGCACAGTAGCCCTTTGAACAATGGTAAACCATCAACTCATACGTAAGCATTGTTATCCCCACTTTAACAATCGCTGCCAGACTCACCCCTCCATCTGACACGATTAATAAATTGTTTTTTATTTAATTTGCTCAATAATTAAACGCATTTGGTGGTTCATGCATGTTTTTTATTATTGCAAACATTTTCATATTTTGCAAAATCTGTTCCAGACAGTTCTCATTAACGAAAACACGGCTGCATCCAGGCTCATTCTCAACTGCAGCTATGCGCAGAGACGCTGCTGGATCCGAACCCATTGATGATCGTCAGTATAGTTAAATACCCTGCCAAAAACTTAATACCACCAAAGAATGTTGTTAGTGCGATGGAAGCTGGCAGAGCTTGGAATTTTACGATTGCTTCAAGCTGCCAGCATTATTTTTGATTTTTTCCGGACCATGACGATCATTAAATTCTGACAATCAATGAGTCCAGTCATTCATTGCATTGATCATGATCGAGCGGCTTGGATCAGCTTTTCTGACTGATTGATACCAAGATTCACCATCGAAATCAAACATTTGATCCGATTCTACAACAGCTATTTTTCAACTAGGTGCGTATTTCAAAATTAAATTATTTAAAATCATTGATAACACTTAACTTGGAGTAGAAAAAAGCGTACCAATCTTTTGCCATGCAACACAGCGAGCTCTGACCAGACGCACATCAGAAGACTGTTTCGTCAGCCAATAAAGTTTAATGCTATGACCAGTGTTCTGACTCGATAGCGGCTAAGGCAAATGTTTCGGCAGCTTATAAAATTTAATGCGATAACCAGATCCGCATCGAGGTACCGCTTCTAAAATCCATAAATTTCAATCGTACATCACAGCATCATTTTTTATAATCAATAAAGCTCAAAAAAAATCCCTACTCAAATCTGAGCAGGGACTTTTTATCAAGTCGGGAAAACAGGATTCGAACCTGCGACCCCCTGGTCCCAAACCAGGTGCTCTACCAAGCTGAGCTATTTCCCGAAATTAAATCAGTAATTAATATTACCAACAGTTGTAAATACTACCGCGTTTTATTTAAATCGTCAAGCAGATTTTATAATCATCGTTAGTCCAATAATTGTATCAATACAATTCAGACTAATATCTGGCTACGTCTTGTCAGTAAGTGGCAGTCGCCGTATAGTAAGATCATCAAATTAAAAAATGATTAGAGAGGATTGTTGATATGATCAAGCCCGCCCTGTTGATTGAGGATTTTTCGGCGTTAGGTCAAATTTCATTAATTGGTGCCCTAAGCGTCTTGCAAGCAATGGGAGTTACAACCGCATCCCTGCCTGCAACCATTCTATCCAGTCAAACGGAGGGATTCGGTCAGCCTGCCGTTTTAGACACCAAGCAATGGATTCAGGCTTCGCTTAGACATTGGCAGGCACAAGACATTGAACCTAGCGGCGTTTTAATTGGCTACCTTGGTCAATGCACCCTCGCCGAACAGCTAGGCAGCTGGCTTGAACAGCAAAACCTGACTGACTGCTTAAAAATCGTCGATCCGGTGATGGGTGATCAAGGCCGACTATATCCTGGATTTGATCACGATTATGTCGAGGCGGTCAAAAAACTGTGCCGCCACGCTGATTTGATTACGCCTAACTGGACTGAGCTTTGTTTCCTGGCTGGTCTGCCATATTCGTTGCCAACTGCTGAGACACTAATTCAAGGGATTGATCAGCTAAAGGTAGCGGGAATCAACGCCACGGTCATTATCACCGGTGTTCATTTGAATGGACAGATTGGCTGCTGCTGGCGTCAGGATGAACAAACCGGATTTAAGCCCCAACCGCAAATCAGCCGTCAACATCACGACTATCAGCACGGTAATGATGAAGGTCAGAATCTTCAAAACGGTTCCGATTCACACCAGAGTCTGCAAAGCAACAGCGATTGTTATCATAAGCAGCCAATGAATTTTTGCGGTAATGATGTTCAGGCCGGTCATTTCTATGGTACTGGCGATATCTTCTCGGCACTGCTTTACGGTCGGCTGCTGCAAGGCTGGTCGCTGGAGACAGCAGTTGAGAATGCGACGAATGCCATGGAGCTCGCAATCCAGCAGACCGCTCCCCTCCCCGACAACGAGCGGCGATTTGGTCTGCGTCTCGATCATTTGATTCACTATGTAAGCAAGCATAAGAGGAGTGATTTTAATGCAAAAATCTGCAACGGTTAGACATTTGGTATTCACGGCGCTTTTGACGGCGCTGACTTTGATCTTTGGTCGTTTCTTCTTGATTCCGCTGCCTTGGACACATGGTAACATCAATCTCTGCGATGTCGGCATCTTTATCGGTGCCATGCTGCTGGGACCATGGGCAGGCGGCTTTATCGGGGGCTTTGGCGCCATGTTTCTGGACTTGATTTCCGGCTTTGCCCAATATGCACCATTTTCGTTCATCTCACACGGTTTGGAAGGCATCGTTGCCGGATTGGTCTTTAAATACGTTCGTGGCAAATGGGGCCGCGTTGCTGGTGTAACCGCGGGAACGATCGTAATGGTAATCGGCTACTTCTTCTCAGATGCCATTCTGTACACCTGGGCAACTGGTGCAGCCGGCGTTCTCCCGAACCTGATTCAAGGCATTGTCGGCTCGGTAATCGCGCTTTTGATTGCCTCACCAGTTGAAAAAGCCGTTCACCCAGCCCTCTCCAGTAAATAGCAATAACCCATTAATTATAAGCATGGCGCTGCATCCAGACGATAAGTGTTTGGAGCTGGCGCCTTTTTTGTCCCCTTTGCTTTTGATAAATATGATTTTTTGTTCAAGTAATCACAACGAAAAAATATTATTTTGACTGCTTGGTGTATCGTTCTCATCTGAATTTTTAAACAGATTAATCGAATAAATATGAATATTTAAGTCCTTCTTATGTAAAACGTTTTAAATTAACGATTGACTAAATCTATTCAACCGCAATATAATCGCTCCCGTGCTGTTTTAAGTTACTAAGGGGGTATTTTTTAATCGCATGATAAAAAGGGGAGCATTATTCTGCGTTTCCCTTGCATTTTCTTTAATGCTGCTGGTCAGCTTTGCGATGACCGGCAGCTATGTCTTTGCTAGTGAACTGTCCACAACATCGAGCAACAGTTCACAATCAATTGTTAATAGCACTTCTGTCAATAATCAATCTAAACAAGATCAAAACAGCACTACCGCTGAACATACCGCGGTGTCGGCCGTCAGCAGCAATCATCAGCCGCAAGACGTCAGTGACCGTATTACTAATCTGACTGTTGTCGAACGTGATTCCAAAAAGTCGCAGTCAATCTATAACGATGGCGCTTATGTCACGGTCAGCGGAACTTTTAGCGATGCGCGCGGTAAAATTCAAGGCGGCGACACGATTCATGTCAACTGGCCCAACAGTGGTCAAGCCTACGTCAACAGTTACGTTGGCGGTAAGGATCTTTACGTCAATGGAGCGATGATTGGCCACTACACCGTCGATCAAACTGGCGCAACCTTGACGTTTAATGACAAAATCAATGACTTGCAAAATGTCAGCGGCAATTTTTCATTTGACATTGAAGTTCGCAACACTGACGAACAGAACCAGACAATCCAGATTACAGCCGGCAGTACTGTTGCATCCATTCCAGTCAAAGGAATCACCAAAGGTAGCAGTGAACAGCCAAGCGGTAAAGGATGGCGTGGCGATAAAGTTGGAATGATGCTTAATCGAGGCGATCATAATGCATTGGCCTGGGGAATCTATCTGAACAGCAATGCGGCCGCACTTGGCAGTGACATTATCTGTTCCGATACTATTCAGGGCGGTCAGCAGTTTGATCCTGATTCAGCATATAATCGAATTACCGTTAATGGGCAGTCATTGTCTTTTGATCAATTCAAAGCCGCCTACCCTAATTCTTCAATTGAAATCAACGGCAAGACTCTTACTTTCCGTTTCAATAAAGACGAATTTTCCGGTAAAACAATTTTGGTTGGCTACGGAACGAAAATCACTGATAATGATTTAGCGGTCTTCAACAATACGGCCAATGTCTCCTATCAATTAAAAGAAGACAGTCAGCCTACCACCGTTGAATATTCATACTCTGTGAAAAACGTTTCATTTGATGCCAACGTCACGGGAACCAAGCCTGGTGAAATGAAGATCATCAACAAGTACACTGATGATGAAGGTAAAATTAAGATTTTGCCCGATGCAACTTTTGAGGTCATCAAACCAGATGACGAATCAATGACCTACACGACGGACGAAAATGGTGTGATTGACATCAAGGACCTGCCAGCGGGAAAGTACACGATTAAACAAATCACGGTTCCTGACTGGATTGATTTCTCGAAAGCTAAAGACCAAACTTGGACAATTGAGATCTCAGACAATGCAAATGGTACGCCGTTGATTGTCTATAATGATGTGAAAAAGTCGATTCCGTGGACGCCGCTCACGCCTTCTAAGGATGTAAAGCCCTGGGTACCGTTGACTCCGGCGAAGGACGTGAAGCCGTGGACACCGCTGACACCCGCTAAGGAAGTCAAACCATGGACACCATTAACACCGGCTAAGGAAGTTAAGCCGTGGACACCGTTGACACCCGCTAAGGAAGTGAAACCTTGGACACCGTTGACACCGGCAAAAGATGGCAACTCAGATGACCACTCAATGCCAGCTGCAATTATTAAACCTGCTGATAAGCATGCTGATTCTGAAGCAACGGCAACACCTTCAACTTCGGCTGCTCATACCAACAAGCCAAATGCAGTGGCAGACAATAATTACTCATCACAGCCACAGCCGGTTGCCAAGCCAGCTGCTGATAATGGCGTGATCGCTCAGGCTCAGAAGCTGCTGCCAAAGACTGGTAACCATGCTTCCAACGCAATCTGCTGGCTGGGAGTCATGCTTTGTGTTAGTGCAGCCGGTTGGGTTGTAGTATCTAAAAAGAAAAACAATTAAGCAAAGACAATAATGCAAGGAAACTTCTGTTAAATTTGATATCGCACTGTCACAGCTTCTCGCTCGCGATAGTGCGATTTTTATTTTGAAACAGCTTCTGGCTTTAAAATGTTTTTTGATCAACTGGCTAAATTAAGGAAATGAATCCCCTTATGTTATGGCGGCGTTTTTATTTTCCAAGCTTTGGGTTAAAATAAAATTATCGTATTTATTGAAAGGAATATTTTTATGAAGGGTGCAATCTTTAACGTCAACAATCTAATCGTCGACACAAATCAGCAGCAGTTTGATGCCTGGCGCGAACTGGCAATGTATGAGTATGGGCTGGGACTGCCTGGCAAACTGGCCCCGCAGCTCAAAAACCTCAGTGCCACCGCAGCTTTGCCAATCGTTTTGAACCAGCTGCACCAAACGGCCGATGAAGCAGAACAGGCCGCCTTGCTTTCTGAACAAGAACAGATGTATCAAAAAGCGCTGGACTCGCTGGATGAATCTTCAGTAATGCCTGGGATCGAACGTCTTTTGATCAACCTGGACGATCACTACGTCAACATGGGGGTCGTTGATAATGGTGGTCATGCCGAACTCATTTTAAAACAGCTGCAGATTGCCGACTACTTCACCGCCATCATCCCTAATGAGGGCGATCCTTACTCCGCCTTTGCCCAACAGCTATCGGCAGCGCCAAACGAATGCATTGCTCTGGCTACTACTCCAGCTGATATTGATGCTATCAATCAGGCTCACCTGATCTCAATTGGTATTGGCGATGCAGAACTTTTGAGTGCGGCCGACTATCAGGTAGCTCAAACTGGTGATCTGCGGTACCCAATGCTGCGCAAGGTCTGGGAAGATCACCACGAAAATAAATAAAACGGCTGCTTAGTTCAATTAGTCAGCAATTAATTAAAGAACATTTATCCTAGCCTTAAATAAGCCAATTTATCCATAGTTAAGCGCAAGAGATTTTTGGCTAGCATAAAACAGCGTCATGCCTGGGCTTTTTCCCCTCGCGATGACGCTGTTTTTATTAATATTATTGATCATTTAAAACTGCCGCAATCTTCGCAATATCAGTGGGCGTAGTCGTACAGCAGCCACCAATCGCGCTGGCCCCGGCGAGCAGCCACTCTTTCGTCAATTTGCCAAAATCATCTTCGGCAGGTGCTGCTGACCAGGTTTTAGTCGTTGCATCATAGCTTGCTCCCGAATTTGGATAGACGATTATTGGCAGTGCTGTAGCTTCTTTTAGTTTCTTAATCGCTGGCGTTACCAGGCGCGGCGGAATACAGTTGACCCCAACGCTAATTACCTGATCATACTGCGCAACGGCTTTGGCAGCATCGACCAGTTTAGTCCCCTCACTGATGGTCTTGGCATTTTGCAAAGTAAAGGAAACATATACTTTTTGGTCAGGATACTCATTTTTTAACAGATCCAAAACCGCTTTAACCTCACTCAATTTCGGTTGCGTCTCCAATGCCAGACAGTCTACGCCAGCATTGACGATTGCTTCCAAACGAGGGCGGTAGAATTCTTGATACTCAGCCGACGTTAATTCATAATCGCCACGATATTCGCTCCCATTTGCCAGATAAGCGCCATAAGGTCCAAGCGAGCCAGCCACATACCCGTGCGCTCCCGTTTCTGTTTCGTAATCATCTCGTGCCTGCTTGGCTAATTCAACGGCCTTTTCAATAACTTGTCGAGCTTGTTTTTCAGTCAGTCCCGCTTTTTTAAGTGCTGGAAGATTGGCTTGGTAGGTATCAGTAATCGCCAACCGCGCCCCAGCTTCAAAATACTCTTTGTGTACTTGATAAACGAGTTCTGGCTGGTTAATCAAAGCCGCGGCTGTCCACAACTCATTGTCCGTATCACAGCCCAGCCGCTCAAGACTAGTACTCATTGAGCCATCAATTACCAATGGATTTGAGAAAATTGATTTTTTTACCATTACTTTCACCTTTTTGTGTTATTATTCTCTAATGATATTCTAATTAATTAATATTAACAATTATTTTAGCTTGGGAAGTGAAAAAATGGCAATTGCCAAACAAACTGAACACTTAGCACGTAAAATGGAATCGCGTCATATCCAGATAATCTCATTGGGCGGCGTAATTGGTACCGGGCTTTTCTTGAGCTCTGGCTATACGATCCATCAAGCAGGCCCTTTAGGAACAGTGCTGGCCTATTTCGTTGGCGCACTGATCGTCTACAGCGTCATGCTTTGTCTGGGCGAGCTTTCGGTAGCAATGCCTTATACCGGTTCGTTTCACGTGTATGCCAAGCGCTATATCAACCCAGCAACCGGCTTTGTCGTCGCCATTCTTTATTGGCTGACTTGGACGATTGCGCTAGGTTCTGAATTTACAGCTGCTGGACTGATCATGCGCAATTGGTTCCCACATACGCCAGTCTGGATCTGGAGCCTATTGTTTATGATTGGCATTGTGATAAGCAATATTTATTCGGTACGGATTTTTGCGGAAAGCGAGTTTTGGCTGGCCGCAATCAAGGTGTTTGCAATAATTGCTTTTATCGTCTTGGGATCGCTGGCAATTATTGGCGTGATTCCGCTCAAGGGCTATTCGCATGCTCCAGGATTGCAGAATTTCGTCAAGGATGGCTTATTTCCAACTGGCTTTGGTGGTGTCTTCACAACCATGCTGACGGTAAACTTCGCTTTTTCTGGCACTGAATTGATCGGGGTAACGGCCGGTGAAGCCAAACAGCCTGAAAAAACACTGCCCAAGGCCATCCACACTACCCTTTGGCGTCTTATAATCTTTTTCATTGGTTCCATGATCGTAATGGCCGCCTTGATTCCATACCAAAAAGCTGGCGTTACTCAAAGTCCATTCGTCTATGTCTTTAAGATGATGGGCATTCCATTTGCCGGTGACATTATGAATTTTGTTGTCTTATCGGCTATTATTTCTGCGGCTAATTCCGGTCTTTATGCCTCGACTCGAATGCTGTGGTCGCTTAGCAATGAAGGAATGCTGCCGAAATTCTTTACTAAAACCAACCGACGCAGCATCCCCACGGTAGCCTTGGCATTCAGTATGCTGGGCGGTATCTTGGCTCTGCTTTCCAGCGTGATCGCCGCTGATACCGTCTACTTGGTGCTTGTTTCAATTTCTGGATTGGCCGTTGTTTTTGTCTGGATGGCAATCGCCCTGGCGCAGCTAAATTTCAGAAAGGCATTCCTAGCACAGGGACATCAAATCGATGAGCTTTTGTACCGCACGCCCGGCTATCCGTTTGTTCCATTATTTGCTTTAATCTCAAGCGGTTTATCGTGTCTTTTGATCTGGTTTGATCCTCAGCAGCGAATCGCGTTGTATTGGACGCTGCCGTTTGTTTTAATTTGTTATCTCGGCTATTGGTGGTGGCAAAAGCGCCATCCGGAGACTGCCGATACGAATAAGTAGTTTTGTTTAGCATCCACTTGATCAATCAGGGGGATGCTTTTATTAGTTATGATAAAATAAAGGCAGTATTCAAAATCGAAAGGAGGCAGGCCCTTGCTGCGCTATCTAATCAGCATTCTGATTGGCGGCATTCTGCTTTTGATCTTTAAGGACTGGCTTGGGATCAGCCGAAAACATCCGCCTCGTCAAAAAGCTACTCACCAGCCGAATGCCACATCTGAGCATGAACCAGAAACAATTCCTCCATCGACGTCAAATGTTCATCAACCAACAATAATCGCTCAATCAGTGCCAAATGAGCATGGTCAATCGATACCAGACGAGCATAAACCGGCAGTGGCTGCTCATTTGATACCAGACGAGCATAAGCCGACATTGGCTGCTCAATACGATCACAAAAGCCAACCGAATCTTGGCAACACTGAAATGCTGGCAAATCCAGCGGCAAAGCTTCAAGATCAAACTAGCGTGCCACCTAAAACCGAATCAAAGGCCCCCCATGATGATGATTTCTCATCCAGGCCGCGAGCTAAATCAAAACGATCACCTTTTATATCATGGTTTAGCTTCAAACGCCCAGTTAATTGGTCAACGGCAGCGCAACCGTTGAACTGGTCAAATCTGCTCACAACCAAGCCGATCAGCAATGCCGCCTACTTAGAGCAGCTGCAGCAGTGGGACCGGCATCTCAGTATGGTCGCGGATCATGATGAGATTGCGACCCAGGCCCGGCAAAACTTTTCTGACGCCCAGAAGAACGCCTTTTTCCATGATCCATTCCCCGGCCTGCGCTTTTTAGCTTATGAGATGGCCAAAACCTATTCTTGGTACAGCCATGGTACGGATCGCTCCCCACATGAACTGGCCATGCTCTCTAAAGACCACCTTAAAGGAATCATTCAGCTGCATGAGCGCGCCACGCAGCTTTTGCAGGGAGATATCGGAGAGCGCCGCGTCTATCAACTGCTGCAGGAGCTTTATCCTCATGAAGAACTGCTGGACTCGCTCAACCTGCCTTTTGACTACTACAAAAAGCAAAATACCGCTGCCGTTAATCAGATCGACATTATATTGATCACTCGCAACGGGGTCTTGATTCCAGAAGTTAAAAACTATCAAGGCCTGGCGCTGCAGCTAACCAAGGATGGCGATTTCATCATTGCCTACCCCAACGGCTACTGTGAACAGATTAAAAATGCCGCTGAGCAGCTCAGCAACCACGAGCATGCGGTCTCACGCCTGTTATTTGAGGATGCCAACGCACGCCAGATTTTAATGAACGCGCAACCCGTCATTCATTCCATGTTCGTGGCGGCCAACCCCGATCAAGCAACCATGCCCGCCCCTGGAATGCGAAATCGACTCTACTCACTGTCGCAGCTTGATCAATTTGCTAAATTTAAGGCCAAGCGTCCATTAACCGGTCTCGAACAGCGCTATCTCAAAGAACTGCTGGCCAGTCGCGAAACCGGCGAACGCGAATACGAGCAGCCTTTCATCATCAATCTGGCCAAACTGGAACGTCAGCTGCTTGCGATGGCAGCTTTGAATGATCAGTATCTTAATGACAACAGTCCACTGACTCGTTACGTTGACAGTGACATGCTGACCAGTCTGCATCGCGGTAATTTCATTGATGATCATTGCCGGCTGCGCTAGATCAAGCCTGAAACTGGGAGCGCTGACTTTGCGAACTTATTTCTAGAAAGGATAATCTTCTTGCATCAAATCAATACAGATGGTCAATGGCTGCATCTTTTTTATCAAGGTGAAGAACGTGATGACGGCTGTGCTAACGAATTGAGTCTGCAGCCTGCTAATGATGAGTACCGCTTAAACCTGATTTTGAGCAACCATGGCTTTAATAACGAGCCGCATGACGCAACTTTTTCACTTGATCAAGCTGACGTTAAGGCCTTGCAGAAATATTTAAGCGCTTGGCTGAATGACCAACAAAAGTCTCCGTCATCACACGAAGCAGACTCATGCGACCAAGCTTAGGAGCGTAAAATGCCCTGTCGCCCAATCCAGGCGGCAAGGCATTTTAGTTTTTAATGGGTTTGCTAATTTTAAACCCTTCAAACCAGCCAACGCCATGGTTAGCATCATTTTCCGCGGAAATCACAAATCAGCATCCATCCTGCAACCTACTGATAGATTGATCCCATAATCCATCACAGCACTTCTACCAGCCTCACGAACCTCCCTGGACTTTGAAAAAACAATCTATCGGGCAATCACCCCACCCCAACGCTACTATACTCTAATGCTTGAACCAATTGATAAAAAATCGCCCGCCCTGCCTTTGACAGCTAGAACGTGCGATTAAGCATTTAAAGATAAATTCAGTTATTTTCCAGTATTGATTACTGGCTGCGTGCCGCGTTCACTAATAATTGCTACCATTATATTGTTAATGACCTGTAAACGCTGCTCATCAGTCAGATTTAAATCCGTTTCCTTGGCCAGCCGCTCCATAGCATCTTCCGTGATTGAGACGGCACCTTCAACGATAATCTTACGTGCTGACAGAATCGCCGCGGACTGTTGTCTTTGCAGCATCGCACTGGCAATTTCCGTGGCATATGCCAAGTGCGTCAGCCGCGTTTCCAAAATCTGCACGCCAGCCACGTTAAGCCGTTCCTGCAGTTCTTGTGTCAAGCGGTCAGAAACTTCAGTCGGATTCCCACGCAGCGTCAGCTTATCCTGCTCATCAAATGTGTCGTACGGATATTCGCTGGCAACGTGACGCACAGCAGACTCGCTTTGAATCTCAACGAATTCCTCATAGTCATCAACATTAAACAGAGCCTGCGCCGTATCAATGACTTTAAAGACTACTACGGCCGCGATTTCAACTGGATTCCCTTTTGAGTCATTAACCTTCAAAATCTGAGAGTTAAAGTTGCGTACTCGTAGGGAAATGCTCTGCTTGTCCGTTAACGGCACCGTCATAAACAGGCCGGCATCGCGAATCGTGCCAATATAGTTGCCGAAAAAAGTCAGCACCTTAGCTTCATTTGGCTGTACGATCGTCAATGCTGAAGCGCACAGTGCAGCCAGCAAAATCAAAATGACCCCGACTGCCAGCTCACCATGCTGCTGATCAGCGTAACCGCGATAGCACAGCCAAACTCCTAAAACCGCGACCGCAATGGCAGCAATCAATCCCAGATAGCCATTAACGTGGAATGCTTTTTTCTCTTGCATCGTCATCCCTTCTTTCAGATCGATTCTAGAACAATTATAACCTAGAAACGATTTCCAACAAAATAGCAAACACAACGCTGGATGATTGCTTGCCCGGCACGACGATCCACTGAATAATTCGCTGCTATTCTTAACTAAATAGCGATTCAATCTGATGAACTTTACCAAATCAATTTGAGAAAGTTTACTAAAAAATCGAGCCAGTTAGCAACTGACTCGATTATGTTATAATATTTTTGTCCAGGAACATTGGTGGTGCTTCGCTTTTCGAAGGGAGCGATGCCAATGAAGGAGTTGAAAAAACACACGACGCTTCCCATCATTATGAAAGGGATCCATAAGTGTCAAACCGACATCAAGATGGCGCCGACTTAAAAGGTCTTGCCGCTGTTCTTCACGAACTGCATGGCTTACCGATCGGCGTTCAACATGCAGCTTTGGCCACGGTCGTAATCATTGTGATTGCTTCCCTCATAGCCGGTTGCTACATGGTCAGTCATTTCTGACCAAAAAGAAAAAACCATCTTTATGAGTGGCAGCTCTAAGATGGTGTGACAAATTCATGTTTTATGAGTGTAAGCACTGTCGATTTTCAAGGACATTCGGGCTAACATGTTCCAGCACGTTAGCCTTTTTGTTTACGCCATAATTATAGCTGATTTCAATCGGCATTGCAATTTGAAAACGCCTTGCCAGACCAGGCAAGGCGTTTTGCCAATTATTATTTTGCCGCTAAGCATAATCAATGTGCCGCCGTTCAAGCAAATCACTGCCCCAAAGCGTAGCATTTCTCCTAGGGCGCAGCTTAATCGTTCCCAAGGCTTTATTCTCCGTGGCTGAAGAACTGAGCGGCTTTGATTGCTCGCTGCCAGCCGTGGTAAAGCTGTTCGGCATCTTCACGCTTCATCACCGGCATAAACTCATCGCCCAGTTTGGAAAGTTCCTTGAGCTCCTCTTGATCATTCCAAAAGCCAACTGCCAAACCAGCCAGGAAAGCCGCGCCCAGTGCCGTAGTTTCTTCCATTTGTGCTCGTTCAATCGGCGTTTGCAGAATATCAGCCTGGAACTGCATCAAAAAGTCGTTGCGACAAGCCCCGCCGTTGACCGTCAGTGCCTTTAACGGCAAGTCGGTGTCTTTGACCATCGTATCAACGACATCCCTCGTCTGGTAGGCGATCGATTCCAACGTAGCCCGCGTAATGCTTTGGCGATTGGATCCCCGCGTCAAGCCAAACATCGCGCCACGCACTTCTTGATCCCAGTATGGCGCGCCCAGCCCGGTAAATGACGGTACCACATAAACGCCGCCAGTTGAACCGGCTTCAACGGCCATTTTTTCTGACTCGCTGGCCTTGGTAAAGAACTGCAGCCCATCGCGCAGCCATTGAATTGCCGATCCCGCTACAAAGATCGAGCCTTCCAAAGCATAGTTCAATTGTCCGTTCAGCTCATAGGCAATCGTCGTCAGCAGACCATTTTTCGACAGCGTGGCCTCGGTACCAGTATTCATCACGATAAAGGCGCCAGTACCGTAAGTATTCTTAACGGATCCCTTTTCATAGGCAGCCTGACCAAACAAAGCTGCCTGCTGATCACCAGCCATCCCCGCAATCGGAATCTCGACCCCAAAGAAGTGGTAATCGCCCGTATAGCCGTACACTTCTGAATTTGAGCGCACGGCCGGCAGCATTTGGCTTGGGATGTCCAGCAGCTGTAAAATATCTTGATCCCATTGACGCGTGTGAATGTTAAACAGCATCGTCCGACTGGCATTGGTAACGTCCGTGGCATGCACGCGGCCGCCCGTCAGATTCCACAGCAGCCAAGTATCAATCGTCCCAAACAGCAGATCGCCATTGGCTGCTTTTTCCCGCGCGCCCGGCACGTGATCCAAAATCCACTTGATTTTAGTTGCGGAGAAGTAAGAGTCGACTACCAGACCGGTTTTTTCGTGAATCAGATCTTTATAGCCATCCTTGATCAGCTGTTCGGCAATGTCACTGGTCTGCTTAGACTGCCAAACGATCGCATGGTAGATTGGCTTGCCAGTGTGGCGATCCCAGATGACCGTCGTTTCCCGCTGGTTGGTAATCCCAATCGCGGCAATACGGTACGGCTTGATCTGTGATTTGATCATAACATCAGAAATTACTGATTGAACGCTATCCCAGATTTCCGTGGCATCATGTTCAACCCAGCCTGGATTCGGGAAGTATTGCGGAAACTCCTGCTGAGCCATTGCAATTTCATGTCCTTGGTGATCAAAGATGATTGCCCGCGAGCTGGTCGTTCCTTGATCAATTGCCATTATATATTGTTCGTCACTCATGAATTTCAATCCTTTCCGTTATGAGCACTGCGCGGCTTGCCTGGTTGTTCGCCAGTTAGTAAGCTGCCCCAGCATACCAGTCATTCCCAAGCGTTCGCCAAACCATTAAACTGCCCAGCCTGTCTGGATATGCTGGTTGGAAAACTCCCCAACTCAATTTCAGCACCGCTTCATGACGCAAAAAAACCGCTGGCGACCCAAGGCCATTCAGCGGCTAATCGTTTACTTATCGCTGACCATCTTGCCAGCCACACTGTAGCGATCCTTGCGCATTTCGTTTAAAACGATGTGGATGCGTTCTTCAGGAACATTGGCATCCTTAGAAATGGCTGCCGTAACGTCCTTAACCAGGGCCTTTAATTGTTCTTCAGTGCGACCTTCCAACAGATCAATGTGTACCAATGGCATGAAAAATCTCTCCTTTAATCCAATAACTTGGGGCAATCATACCACAATTAACACTGATTTGGCAACGCTTTACATAGTCTTAAAAACTACTTAATTAATTTTCAAAACTATTCTTTAATAACGCAACTGCTGGCCGTCAACAATTTGTCAGCTGGCGTTCAACAGCTAATTTCCTTAAAGGTTGCCGCTCAGCCACCCCTGCCCCTTTAAAAATCCGCTGAACTCAAAAACCGCTCAACCAGTCTCAGCCAGTCGAACGGTTCTTCTATTTAATGCTTCTTGATCAACAGCCATGCCGCCCCGGCTGCCAGCATGACGCCGGCCATTTTATGAAGGTCAGTCTTAACGCCTTTAACCAGCGGCTTTTTACTTTCCAGAACTACTTGAAAATGTTCGCCGTCATACAATGTCTTTTTCATAATCGACACTTCCCTTTTCAATTGGCTTTTGATTCATGCTTTGTCTCTATTCTACTCCGCATTACAAGTCATGACGAGCAACAATTGCGTTAAACCTTCTTATTGATAGGCCAAACGATGCAATCTTCCATCTTCAAATATGCACTTATCGCTGATCTTTTCGGGTAAACTTTTTGATTAGCTGAGCCAAAGAACCGATTAATCAAACGTTTATGATCTTTTCCAAGCTGAATGCCATCGTGAGCTTGCTTATGCTATTCTCGATCATTGATGCAACCAAGCCCATCACTGTATTTATTGGTCGCTGATAATTTTTATCGCACCAATCGCCTCTTAGCAGCCCCACATCCGCTCCAAAGTCATTATTATGTCAATAAATTCACACTTGGCGATTCGTTAGATAAGCAAAAATATATTTCATTTATTAAATCACTTGTTTGTTTAGTTTATCTAACAAACGTTGGTATATTAGCATTTGTAAGCTATGACAAAATTATCATATCTAATTATAAATAATTGATTACCACTGCTTGTGACAATGCAAATCGTTCCTATAAAAGTAATTTTCTTCTTGGCCTAGTTATCACACGAATGATAATTTTTACCAAACGTAAGTGGATGATTACACCATGCTTAGTAAAAACAATCACAATCTGAAAATCAAACAAGCCAGCGATCGCCAATTGCGGTTTTCACTGCGTAAATTTGGTACCGAAATTGCCTCGGTAGCCATCGCCAGCCTGTTCTTTATCGGCAGCAGTGCCATGACGGTCCACGCCGATACCAGTGATGGATCCACGACAACGACTGTCTTGACAGCCAATTCAACGGATCAATCAACTACTGCTGCCGACGCTTTGACTCATTCAGTAGCCACCTCTGATTCCGCTGCTCAGTCAACTACTGCTAACAATGCCAAGGATTAGGCATCAACCGCGACTGATTCCGCCAACACCGCGATGAGTACGAACAGTTCGACTGATCAAAGCACTGAGGCTGATCAAACGATTATCAACTCCAAGCAAAACAGTGCCCAGGCGCCTGCAACGGATAACATTCAACACGGCATTAACATCACGGTCAACAACCAGACGACTGGATACAACGGCAGCTCGATTTTAAATGCCAATCAATCCGATGGTACTTTCGATGTCAACACGGTCGTTACCAACAACAATTCTGACAGCCGCAAAGTTGAAGAAATCGTCCTGCTGCCAACGTTTACCGCCAACAATTCAACCGATTCGAATACGCCGGTTGTTACAGTCACGGCTTCATCAATGAACAACCGCCAAAACACTGCCAAGACCAGCCAAAAGACGCTGCCACAAGCTGGTAATGAACAGACTGGTTTACTGGCTGCCTTAGGACTTGGCTTGTCCAGTCTGGCGCTTTCCTTAACGGGGGCCTTCAAAAAACGTCATAACTAATCTGCCTGCTTGTTGATCCACATAGACTTCTTAAACCTCATCGTGGAAATGCTCCGTGGTGAAGTTTTTGATTTGATTGATGCAATCGTTCCTGGAAGCCTTAAGTACTGCTGCTTGGATCATGTTTGCAACAATGAGCAGCCGTTCCTGAACTGCTGATTAGTGGCTGTTATGCAAAAAATCCTGCATAAAACATATGACGAAACCATCATTACCTGCTTTTTGCCAAAATCGATGTATAAGTAGGTAAAAATCAGTGTATATTGAGTTAGGGGTCCCTAATATTACCTACTATTTCATAAAAAACACGCAATCGTAGGTAATTCACAAAGTCGGTCTGACCCAATCAACCCTAAAATATGCATTATTACCTACGATTTGAAGAAAAACCGTCAAAAGTAGGTAAAGTTGATCCGTTCGAATATGCAACTACCTACTTCTGGCCTAAAATCGGCGAATAGTAGGTATTTACAGGAATCAATGGCTGCTCATGCGGAATTTATTCACAAAAAAACTGCCTTCAGATCGCTCTGAAATCAGTTGGTGCCGATAACATCCGGCCTGATTTATTCCATTTCCGTTAAACCAGCTTGACGACGGCCGCGATTAAACCATGGCGAAACCGTAAAAGCCAGAATGTCATTGACCACGTAGATCAAACTGTTGATTGCCATTGCCAGCGTAGCATCCCCTTGCGCAAAGGTCACGCCCCAAAGAATCAGCTGGAAGATCCCAGAAGCCAGCCACCAGTAGTATTGGTTATTGTAGCGCATAAAGCACATGATCCCTGCAGTCAGACTGATAGCAAAACTGATGGCATCGATCCATGGCCGCGGATCATTAGTGAAACTGCCAATCAGATAACCACTGATAGCGTAGACCAGCAGCGTACCAATAATGGCTATGATCCATTGTTTGGTTCCGAAACGGCGCAGATGATTTTTGGTATCGTCGTTCCAGCTGCGGACGGCAAAGATTACCGGCAGATCAAGCGTCAATACATAGGCAATCTGTTCAAAAATCGACAGGTAGTTTTTTGCTGCCAAACCCGCGTAAATAAAGCAGGCAGCCGAGATCAGCCCCAGCCAGCCATTGATTGCCTTGGTAGCATTGATGGCCAACACGCACAGCGTCCCCAAGATCGTGCCGATAAACGTAATCAGCGTGACCGACGTAACCTTGCTGCTGATCAACAAAGCCAGCTGAAAGCCCAGGGCAAAGAAAAACAGCAGATAGTTCTGCATTGGCCACCCTTTCAGTTGATTGAACAGCCAGACAAAGTAATTTTCATTACGTTCCATGAATCGATTCTCCTTTTTCTCAGTAGCTTTTACCACGCGAACTGCGCGGCTGCTTATCCGTGGGGCGACCCCCACCTCGGTTGACGAGAAGTGCTCGTTTTCTCGCCAGCTGTCTTATTTTACGGGCCCATAAAATAAAACAAATCAGCCGTTTTGGCTTTGAGCAACTTGTATATCCTACCAAAAGATCGATTCACTTGCCAATGCAAATTTCTTCATCTATCTTAAACAAAATCACGCTAAAGTATCTATTTAACCGTAACGACTGCGCTTACTAAAAATAAATAAAAAATTTTTGACTGGCCGTTTTGCGTCGTTTGATTAAAGGATCGATAAGGTGACCAGCAATCTAGCCCCCCGCTTTTATTAATCAGCCAAATTCGACTGGTCGGTCATTGCTGCAGTCTAGTTCATCTGAAACTGGAATTGACTGACGGAAGCATTCGGCAATTCGAGCGCGAAAACATCAGCTGTAAATGGCGCTGGCGCTTTAGTACGCGTCCGGACACGATCCGGTGCGGCTGCCGAATTATATTCATTAGGCGAGGCCGCGCTGAGTTCTTCGTGACGCGTCATCGTGGCTGGAGCGCCCAATCTTAAATTCAGCTGATGGGATTGGGCATAGTCTTTATTAATGATAGTTACCGTCAATTGGCCCTGCTTGATGGTTGCCATGACATCAAGTTTTTCACTGTTCATTGCCGGCAGTTGGATCAGTCGCCCATTTTGATGCCGCTGATACATGACAAAGACGTCATAGTTTGGCGTCATGATCGTCTTTTCATCTTCAGTCAAAAACAATGCATTCAGCACGTTGACCGACTGTGCTACCGTAGCCATTTTCACCAGATCACAGTGACACTGCAAGACATTGAGCGTGATCGCAGTTGCCACTGCATCCCGCATTGTTACCTGCTGTTTTAATGCCGGTTTGGCGGTAAAAGCATCCCGGTGCCAGACTCCCCATTCACCGACGATCAGTTCCAGTTTGCTCAGACGCTGATCCATACTTGACTCCGGCGTTGGCATTTTCGCAAGCCCTTGATTAATCAGTTCTCCTTGTTGAACGATTACTTCTTCAATCTCACCAGCCCCTTTAACTACTCGATCCCAGCTCTGCTTATCAAATTCAGTTGGTGTGTCGTCGTCAGCCAGATTCCAATTATAGTAATGCAGGTCGAGGCCTTGAATCGATGGCTGTCGATACTTTGCCAGCTCATTCAGCAGATCGCGCGTCCAGTTCACGCGTTCGATCGGTTTGTTGCCATCGGGTCCGGAAGCAATTCGATAGATCTTTTCCTTATCAAAGAGATCATGCTTAAAGCTCGGCATAGCGGTCGCAAACTCACGATACTTGGCTGCATAGGCCGCGGGAGTCATAAAGCCGCCGCCTGCCCAGACCTCATTGCCAATCCCCCAGTATTTAACGTGATAAGGTGCCGGATGTCCATTTTGAGCACGCAGTCTTGCCAGATCGGTACCCGACTCTCGATTGCAGTACTCCATCCAGTCCTTCATTTCCTGAACCGTGCCGCTCATCAGATTGATATTGATCCACGGTTCTGCGCCAACCAGTTCGCAAAATTCCATAAACTCGTCCGTGCCGAATTGATGATCATCCCTGGTAAACGTACCAAAATTTTCATTAAAGGTGATTGGCCGCTGCTTGCGTGGACCAATGCCATCCCGCCAATGATATGAGTCTGCATAACAGCCGCCTGGCCAGCGAATCACTGCTGGGTGCAGCGCCTGCATCTTTTCGACGATCGTCTTGCGAAAGCCATGAATATTAGGAATCTTTGAATCCGGCCCAACCCAGATTCCCTGATCAATACATTCACCCAAAAACTCGATAAACTGCCCGTGTAGCTTAGGGTCAACGATTCCCAGCGTTTGATCGATGTCAATTGATAGTTCCATAAGCGACTTACCTATCCTTTCTAAGCTGTCAAGAAATGCTTGCTTTTGATAACGGTTTCAGCATAAGCTATCAATATGGTTTTTAATATCAAAAAACAACGCAAGCTATCAAAAAAGTAAGGTGATCTTATGCGGCCATTGCAATTAACGCTCGACTATTTTCAAAGAGTCCATCACTGCCCAATCTCAAACTGGCAAAAAAGCAATCACTGCTGGGCCCCGGAAATCAAAAATCCTGCCACTCCGCTGAACAGCGATTTTGACGTCAATCAGCTTGGCAGTCAATGCCACACTGATATCCCACTGATTACGGGCGCGCACGGCAAAATCATCGTCCTGATCAAGTTAAATCGGCAAAGGCTAATCTTAATCGGGCCCGTCAGCGCTGACCAAATCAGTGAACCGCATCAGACTTTTCTGGAGGGCGTGTGCCTGATTCAGAATCTGATTTCAGCGACTGATCTGCATGCCAGCGATCTGATCAGTCAAACCCGCTATTTTCAAGAATTGCGGCAAACCCAGCAAAAAAGTGCAGCTCAGCACCTGTTTAACGCGCATGAAGCCAGCTTTCGCCATAATCCCTATGATGAAGAGCAGCGTGAACTCAGTGCCATTGCAGCGGGCAACGAAGAACAGCTGAAAAAGGCATTAAATGAAAGCTTCACCGGCTCATATGGCACTCTTGCGAAAAATCCGCTCCGCTCGTTTAAGAGCCTGGCCATTGTCGATTTGGGCCTCATCGCCAGGGCAGCAATTAAAGGCGGGATGAACTATGAAGATTCTTTTTTGCTTAATGATGCCTATATTCAGTCCATCGAAAATGCTCGGACGGCTGATAAGGTTTATTCAATTACGGTTAACGGCAAGTTTGAATATCTACGGCTGGTTAAAAAGATTCAGCAGCAGTCACTGGCCAGCGATCATCCCTTAGTTCAGCGCGTCAAGGCCGAGGTTGCCGTTCATTTGCACGAGCCGTTAACGGTAGCCGCTCTCGCCAGTCATCTGCACGTGACTCCCAACTACTTATCGGCACTCTTCAAAACGACGACCGAGATGCCGCTTAAATCCTATCTCAATCTGTGTAAAATCAACGCCTCGCAAAATGAGTTGGTGTATTCCTCACTGCCAATCAGCCAAATTGCAGTAAACTACGCCTTTGCCTCCGCCAGTCATTACGATCAGACTTTTAATTATGCCTAGCCGAAAATCCCGTGACTTTAGTCATGGGATTTTCGGCTAGGCTCACTCAACGTCCATTTGGACACTTTTTCTTTTGGAGTGCATTGTATTTTTGATTGTTGATATAGTTTTCCACTACATCTTTACTCATATTGCCAAGCGTACTCATATAGTAGCTGTGAGAACATAAATGACCACCCCAATATTGTGATTGTCGAATTTCTGGATGTCGTTTGAGAAAGATGAATGCACTACGCCCCTTTAGTGCTTTGATAGCGCTGGTTAGCGCCTTGCTAGGTGGAAAACTGATCAGTACATGAACATGATCCAGGATGACTTCCAGCTTTTCCATCACAATATCGTTATCTTTTGCGACCATTCGCAGTATGTCTTTCATTTCGTCTACCAGTTCCTTAGTTGAAAAAGTCTGGTGACGATACTTGGTTACCCAGATTAAGTGATAATGAAAATTATAGATATATCAACGAGTATAAACTGCGTCTTGAATTTTTTCTTTAGTCATTAAGAACAACCTCAATCGTTATAGTCATTAGCTGATGATATAATCCAATTAAAGGAGGTGAAAAAATGAAGTCAATGGCACAGCTAGAATATCATTATGGATTGAAGGTTCGCATCTATCCAAGCGATCACCAGAAACAAATAATCAAGGTTAACAGCGATGCGAGTCGTTTCATCTATAATGAGATGGTTGCAATCGGTAAAGAACTTTGGCAATTAAACCGAGTAAAACTGTCGATTGATACGGTTCAGGATCGGATCCAACAGCTAAAGCTTCGTCAAAACGCTAAGCAGATGTCAAATCATTTCCAGTTTTTAGAAGATAAGCGTATTGACAGTCTTGCTAAGGCTAATGCCATTCAAAACTATCACAAGGCTTGGAACGCTTTTCGCAAGGTTCATGAAGCCGGTGTGCCAAAATTTCATCGTAAAAGCTATGCCTGGCGATACCAGACCAACTGTCAATATCCAAAACAAAAGACGGCCCAGCTAGACAACGGTACCGTCTGCTTTGAAGACCGCAAACATATAAACTAGGACGTTTGCGGATCAAAGGTGCTCAGCAGCGACTATTGGATCGTCAAGGCGAAACACGCATTGGTACGGTAACCATTTCCAAAGATGCTGCCGATCGATTCTTTTTGTCGCTGCAATTAGGTTCCGATATACCGTTTGTTCCTAAGCTTAGCCGCACTAATCGGCAAATTGGCATTGACCTAAACACAGAAAACTTTCTGACTGCCAGTGATGGTCGAACCATCGCTAACCCACGCTACTATCGAACAATCAAGGGAAAATTAGCTAAAGCACAGCGTACTCTTTCACGCCGCCAGCGCCGGGCTAAAAAAGAGCAGCGTTCTTTGCGGGAAAGCAAAAACTACCAGAAGCAGCGTTTGTTAGTCGCTAAGATCCATGCACGAGTATTTGACCGACGCCGTGATTTTCTTCAACGCACGTCTACAGCACTGATCAAGAACCAAGATCTCGTTGTAGCCGAAGAATTGAGGAGTAAGAATCTGCTAAAAAATCATGCCCTGGCAATGAACATCAGTGATGTTGGCTGGCGGTCTTTCTTGGGTATGTTGTCATACAAAGCCGACCTCTATGACCGTCAATTTATCACTGTCAGTCCTAAAAACACTACCCAAACCTGTCATGACTGTGGCTTTGTAATGGGAAGTGACGGGACCGAAAAGCTGACACTGGCAGATCGTGAATGGATATGTCCACAGTGCCATGTTCATCATATCCGTGATTACAATGCAGCACTAAATATTTTAGAAAAAGGACTCCAGAAACAACAAAAAGCCTAGTCAAAAAGCTGGGATCATTCCTATGGCAACCTGGGAATGTAAAAGGCATTGGTAATTAGATGATCACTGCTCAAGCAACTGCGGCTGTTTGAGTAAATCGTCCGTATCTATGCAAATTGTGGCTCGGATACTCAATACTGGGGTGTTTGCCCACAAGCCATCGACTTTAGCCGATGGTGGTTGACGAAAATCTGCGGTGTCAGTCCGCGACGCTACCGTCAGCTGCACCAAAAGCTTGAATAAAAAACAGTTTGACCACTGTTTTAATCGCAAGTTTAGGCGA
Organism: Limosilactobacillus mucosae; assembly: GCF_013423865.1. Lineage (NCBI taxonomy): Bacteria > Bacillati > Bacillota > Bacilli > Lactobacillales > Lactobacillaceae > Limosilactobacillus > Limosilactobacillus mucosae. Next base: position 1,284,665 of record NZ_CP058954.1, read on the forward strand.
GCAATCGAAAAATGGCTGGCTGATTTGAACTATGTCAGTCGCTTAGACGTCAATTACAGCCGCATTCCGATCCAAGCGATGCGGACCTTGCTGAATCAAGCCAACTAAGCTAATGATTTAAATAATATATAAAAGGACCCGCCAAAATCGACGAGTCCTTTTTATCTGGTTAATTATTATCAGCCTTTTTTAATGCTGCCGCTCATGGCATCCCCATAGATTGGCGTTGGCAGGCCAAAGCCACCGGCAACCGTAATCAGCTCACCCGTGACATAACGTGCCTTATCGCTGGCCAGGAAAGCAACCATATTGGCGATATCCACTGGCTTAACGACCTCATTTAATGGCACGTGTTTCAAAAAGCCATCCAAGAAGCTCTTTGACATGTTCTGCAAGGCGCCATCCGTACCGACAAAACCAGGCAGTACCGCGTTGGCCCGAATCTTATCACGCGCATACTCAACAGCTGTCTGTTTGGTCAGCGAGTTGATGGCTGCTTTTGAGACGCCATATGCCAAGCGACTGATATCTGGCGTCGTACCGGCAACTGATGAAATATTGATAATGTTGCCGCCGCTTTCCTGCTCGCGCATTACTTTAACGGCATATTTGGAAGTGTAATAAACGCTTGCGATGTTTTTGTCAACGATATCAAAGAAGGTCTGACTGTCGCCATCAACCAAAGTCGTATCTTTTTTAACATCCGTCGTGCCAAAATTATTGACCAGAATGTCCAAATGACTCGCGTCTTGCACTACTTCTTGAATCATGGGCGTATAGGTTGCAAAGTCAAACGCATCATAAAAAACGCTGCGGAAGTTTTCATTTTGCTCGTGCAGGCGTGCCGTCAACTGACGGTTCTTTTCACTGTCCCGCACAGCCATATAGACAATGGCCCCCTGCTCAACCAGCTTTTCAGCAATTGCCAGGCCGATGCCGCGACTGGCTGCCGTAACGATCGCCGTTTTATTTTCCAAGTCTTTAGTCATCATAAATTCCTCCTTCAGACAGGTAATCAACAACAACTTTTAAGGATATCCTAGGACGGCATTGAGCGACTCCTCGTCAAATAAACCGTCTTTTTGATATTGGAGAAAAGTATAACATCTTTAATAAAATAACAACTTAATTTTTGTAAAATTCGATAAAAAGATACTTTAGATTAACTAATTTTAATGAATGTTTCTTAAAAAGCGATTTCATTTGTGCTATATTTTTCGTGGTTAGACAGACTGCATTTTGTTTTTTCGCCATAAGTTGATTATTAAGTAATTCATTATTTAACGATTGATTGATAGCTGTTATCAAAATGGCAACCAATCAGAATGCCACAATAACAAAGACAGAAATTCGAAAAGGGGATTGTATCTTGAAAGAAATTGACGCAAGCGAAATTCTGCACCGGCCCTTTGCCTCAAACTTTTTAAAAAGGATTGGACGCGGCACCGCTGTCGGAATGGCAACTGGTCTGATCGTAACCACGTTTCGCAAAATCATTGACACAACGCTGCAGGGACTCAACGTTATCTATCCTTATATGCGAACTCATTATCTGATGCTGGGCGCATATCTGATCGGCACGGTTATCTTATGGCTGATCATGTCACGTCTGTTGAAAAATCATCTTTTTGACATCGTTGGTTCCGGCGTGCCACAAGTTGAAGACGTTTTACATGATGAACACTGGATGTCTTGGTGGTCGGTACTCTGGCGCAAATACATAATCGGCCTAATGGCAATCTGTCCAGGGCTGTTCCTAGGTCGCGAGGGTCCTTGTATTCAGATGGGGGCAGCGATTGGTCAAGGACTGTCTGAAAAATGCTTTAAATCATCCAAGGACGAAACCAAGATCATGATTGCCTGTGGGATTGCCGCCGGACTTTCCGCTGCTTTTTCAGCTCCATTGGCCGGTGCGCTTTTCCTGCTTGAAGAGATTACCTATACGTTTGAGTCGCAAACCTGGCTGACGGCATTAACCGCAGCCATCGCTTCCGATCTCGTCACCCTGCTCTTTTTTGGCACGCGACCATGCATGTGGCTGCCCGTTACCTATCGCCTGCCACCGGCTACCTATCTTCCCTTGGCTTTGTTTGGCATCTTGCTGGGTATTCTGGCTTGGTTTTACCAATATTGTCTGATTAACATTCATTGTTGGTATGGCAAGATTACCTGGCTGCCAAGAAATCGGCGCGCGATCATCCCCTTGCTGCTGGTAGTTCCAATCGGCTTGTGGGATGCCAACATGCTGGGAGGCAGTCACGTTTTCGTCGAGGTTATCGCCCAGCTGCCACGTCATGTACACGGGTTTCAAGCGATGATGGTGCTTTTGGGGATCTATTTTGTAATTCGCTTCGTTTTTTCGATGATTTCTTATGGTGCCGCAGTACCAGGCGGGATTTTCATGCCGATTCTGGTACTGGGTGCGATCTTGGGTGGCTTTGCTGGCTGCTTGATGATCCGCTTTGGTCTCATTCCTGCCAAAGCCTACATCAATCTGGTGGTCATTGGTATGGCTGCTTATTTTGGCGCAATTGAAATGGCCCCGTTTACCGCCATCTGTCTTTTGACTGAAATGGTCGGCACGATTCAGCAGATTCTGCCAATGCTGCTGGTTACGTTCATTGCCTACACAGTCAACGATCTGTTAGGGGGACGGCCAATCTATGGCGCGCTGCGTGAACAGATGGCTCCCCAGGCTGCACAAGAACGGAATGCCAAAACCGGCAACCTTAATTATTGAATTAATTCGATTGGTTTCATTGCAAATAATCAACCAATCGACTTTAGATATTTAATAAATGAAAGTCATCAGAAATTTTTTGAAAAAGTTTTTGATGGCATTTTTTGTTCATTTTCTAGTTCACCACTAAACAAAAACGACACTTGTTTCAAAGAGCAAGCGCCTAAAGTAATCGAAAAGCTTTACGAACGTTCGTCTGCCTGGATAATCAAATTCTTGTTCAATTGCTCAGTTGGCAATTCTCGAACGTTCGTTGCATTTTAACGTTATTGTTCGTGATTCATTCGATAAACAAAGCTGTTTCAAGCAGATAGTACGGTTTACAAACTAACGATAACAGGATATGATAAGGCCACGTTCGAACGGAGAGTTGATTTTACATTTGGCAAACAGAGAAAGAGGCTAAAATTATGGTTCAATTTGACACGATCGAAACTGCACTGCAACAACTGCAAAATGGTGGCTACGTAATTCTTTCTGACAATGAGGATCGCGAAAACGAAGGCGATCTGGTGGCTTTAGCTGACCGCATCACTCCCGAAACGGTCTACGAAATGCTGCACGAAGCCAATGGTCTGATGTGCGTGCCAATCACCATCCAACGGGCACATGAACTGGGCTTTACCAAGATGGTTGAACACAGTACTGATCCAAACCAAACGCCATTTATGACGACCGCGGATGGTACTTTTGAAGCAACCGGTGTCACGACTGGCGTTTCCGCATTTGACCGTGCTGCTACGATCAAGCGTATTGCCAACCCCGCTGCTAAGCCAACCGACTTTAACCACCCTGGCCACATTCAACCACTTTATGCTTTGGATGGCGGGCTGCGCAAACGGATCGGTCATACTGAAGCTTCTGTTGACCTGGCATATCTGGCGGGCGCTGAACCGGCTGCGGTAATCATTGAAGTGCTTAAAGAAGATGGCCACATGGCTCGCCGCGACGATCTGGCAGAAATGGCCAAGCGCGTCAACGTTCCTTACATTACCATCAATCAAATCATCGAATACATGGACGCTCACAACATCAAGGAAGCCAGCGACCTGCAAGCTGCCACGGTCCAAGGCTAATCTGACTCGCTACTGACTAGGTCTCGTTATTAAAATAAAACTCCCCGCTTGGCTGCGAGGAGTTTTATTTTATTTGAGGAGATATTTATAGTATTTCAGCATATTTGAGCTAAATGATCTCAGCCCACGATTGTTGATCCTTTGGCATGTGCTGCTTTTTTTAGGAAAAATGTCATTTAAGGAGATTAATAAAGAATGTTTTAAGCGCCCCAGACTTCTTCGGCAATGCTTTTGACCAAGGCAATCTTAGCCCACTGTTGTTCTTCAGTCAGGATATTGCCTTCTTCAGTTGAAGAGAAGCCACATTGCGTACTCAGGCATAGTTTGTCCAGATCATGATACTGTGCCGCTTCTTGAATCCGGTCCAAGATAACCTGCCGATCTTCCAATTCACCAGATTTAGAGGTTAGCAGACCCAGCACCACGTATTTGTCGGCTGGGACCTTCGCCAAGGGTTCAAAACCGCCTGCCCGCTCTGAATCGTATTCCAGATAAAAGGCTGCCACGTTTTCTTTCGCCAGTACATAGTCAGCAACGGGACCATAACCGCCTTTGGTTGCCCAAGTGGAGTGGTAGTTGCCACGGCAGACATGCGTAGTCACGACCAAATCAGCTGGCAGGTTTACCAAGGCATCATTGTTGATCTTTAAGAGTTGTTCTTGCAACAGTTCACGGCTTTGACCATCTTCTGCAAACACATGCCAGAATTCGTCATCAGCAATTGATCCCCAGGTACAGTCATCCAGTTTCAAGTCACGACAGCCGGCATCATATAAAGCCAAAATCAGATCATGGTAAGCTTGCGAAACGTCTTTGGCCAATTCTGCCTTGGATGAGTAAAATTCAGCGATGGCCTCGTTCTTCCCCTCACCCAGTACTAATTCTTCATAACATTGTGCCGGTGCCGGAATGCTTTGGCGTGGGATCAGGTCCGTGCCATCCGTTAAGCGCTTAAGGTACTTGAAGGCTTCCAGGTCGGGGTGCGTACCGTTAAAGCGAACCTTGCCTGTCACAGCTGCTGAATCTGCACGGGTTTCTTCACCATGGAAAAAGTAGCCATGCTCTGGATTCGTGTGTGCGATCCCTTCAAAGCCCCAGAACGTGTCCAGATGCCACCAAGAACGCCGAAACTCGCCATCAGTAACCGCGTGCAGGCCTGCTTGCGCCTCTTTTTCGACCAGTTCCTTGATACACTTGTCTTCAACGTTTTTCAGTTCGTCATGGTCAATTTCATGGTTGGCAAATTTTTCCCGAGCCGCTTTCAGTTCGGCTGGACGCAGGAAACTGCCCACAATATCATAACGGAATGGTGAAGTCGTGCGGTTGGTAAAAGTTAAAGTTTGTGCTTGCGTCATATGTGATAACTTCCTTTCGAAAATGCTTGTTTGGCAGGACTTCTCAGGAAATTAAAAATCCCTGGGAAAAGCACATCCTGCACTTTCTCCCAGGGACGTTGACTGCTTATTCAACGTGTTACCACCCTGATTCAGCTAGACCTCACAATCTAGCCCTTACTGAGTACTCTAAAAATTAGAAGACCCGGACCGTGATATCGGACGTCACCCCGCGGCCGGCTTACCAAACGGCTCGCCCGCCGACTTGCTCCAAGACCATCTTCATCGCGTTTCACGATCCCGGCTCTCACCTACCCCGGTTCTCTTTAAAGGCTGCCCGCGACTACTCATCTCTTCTAAGCAATTTCTAATTTTGATGTAATCATCATACTTGTCATAACGATAAATGTCAACCATTATTCTAAAAATTATTAGATTCCATCAAGACAAGATTAAGAAGCTTTAATTTAGAAGCGACGTTTCTTGATTTAAGAAGCGTGCATCATGATAAATTCGAACACTCGCGTTGGCAAAATGGCGTGGGCAAATACCAATGGCTTAGCCCCGAACCCAATCAGATAGCGTGGCTTAGGGCGTCGCGCATTAACTGCCTTAACGGTTGCCTTAACGACTACCTGAGGCTTGCTCATCATGTTGCCATTGTATTGCTTGTGCATCCCTTCAGCGACCTTTAGCGCAGTCTTTTCATAAGCACCGCCCTTAGCCGAGTCAGCGAGATGATCAGCCGCAATGTGTCCCCAGTCAGTCTTGATGCCGCCTGGTTCGATCAAAATTACATCGATGCCAAACTGCTTTACTTCCATTCGCAGGGCATCGCTAAAAGCTTCAACGGCATATTTAGTCGCGTGATACCAGCCACCCATAAACGATACCAAGCGGCCACCCATCGATGATACATTGATGATTTTACCTGAGTGTTGCGCGCGCATGTAAGGCAAAACGTTTTTTGTCAGAGCTGCCAAGCCAAACAAGTTGACGTCAAATTGGCGCTTGGCCTCTGCCAGATCAACGTCCTCAATCGCGCCGTAACTGCCATAACCTGCATTGTTAATCAAGACATCAATTCGGCCTTCCTTGGCAATAATTAATTTCTGCAATGGCAGCCTTATTCGATGCCTCATCAGTAATATCCAGCTTCAGTGGCGTTACCCCATATTCTTTTAAAGCGGCCATTTTTTCAACCCGACGCGCGGCACCATAAACTTTATTGCCTTGCTGTGCTAAAGTCTTTGCCGTCTCAAAACCCATTCCGCTGCTAGCACCCGTTACCAAGATCACTTTATTGCTCATAATTAAACCTCCATTTGTTTAACTCGTATTTGATGATCTTAGTATATCCAAAATGGCTAGATTGATGAACATCATAAGACGCCATTAGTTTATCAATATGTGCCAATTCATTTTGCCATAATTGTACAATTTGAGATTGCCGTTTTTGTACATTTTGAAGTCGCCATCGACATTGTTTAATGGGTCAGAATGCTTGGGAGCAATTTTTATCCACGCACCCTGCAAAAGAGTGCGACATCAGATGAAAATACGATTGTGACAGCCAATAATATTTCAATCCACGCACCCTACGAGAAAGTGCGACCGCAATATATAGAAAAATGATTTTCTTCTATGTGTTGGGCTAAAAATTTTAATGAAGAATAAAATATATCTCTCATAATAAAACAAATTTAAATTAATCAACTAAAAAAGTAGTACAAATCTTTAGGAATAACATATTTACTTCTGGTCCATACCTAATAAAGACTATCTGATTTTAATTCTCTTTGATTGTCTTTATTTCCCATTTCTGAATGCCTATTTTAATTATAGGAAACGCTACCGTCTTTATAGTCCGTCTATAGTCCGTCTGGAGAAAAATAATTTAAATTTTTTATTTTAGAATGTATTTTTACTAAATAGGATTTTTTCTATTCTATTAAGATCACGCCAAGCACACCCAATTATCGTGAATAATACAAAAAACCGCCAGACGACGTAATGTCATCTGACGGTTAATCAGTTGGGCTAGCTGGGTTCGAACCAGCGCATGACGGTACCAAAAACCGTTGCCTTACCACTTGGCTATAGCCCAATAAATAAAAATGGAGGATACAGGGCTCGAACCTGTGACCCTCTGCTTGTAAGGCAGATGCTCTCCCAACTGAGCTAATCCTCCATAATGCATGGCAATGCCCTATCCTCGCAGGGAGCGATCCCCCAACTACTTTCGGCGCGTTGAAGCTTAACTTCTGTGTTCGGTATGGGAACAGGTGTATCCTTCAAGCCATCATCACCACACTAATCCTTTTCAGGATTGAGAGCTTGCACTCTCAAAACTAAACAATATCTATTCTTCTCACGTTCAATCGAAACACCCTAAACTTGGTTAAGTCCTCGACCGATTAGTAATGGTCCGCTCCATGCCTCGCGGCACTTCCACTTCCATCCTATCTACCTCATCATCTCTGAGGGGTCTTACTTCCATAAGGAATGGGAAATCTCATCTTGAGGCGAGTTTCACGCTTAGATGCTTTCAGCGTTTATCTCATCCATACATAGCTACCCAGCGATGCTCCTGGCGGAACAACTGGTACACCAGCGGTATGTCCATCCCGGTCCTCTCGTACTAAGGACAGGTCCTCTCAAATTTCCTACGCCCGCGACGGATAGGGACCGAACTGTCTCACGACGTTCTGAACCCAGCTCGCGTACCGCTTTAATGGGCGAACAGCCCAACCCTTGGGACCGACTACAGCCCCAGGATGCGATGAGCCGACATCGAGGTGCCAAACCTCCCCGTCGATGTGGACTCTTGGGGGAGATAAGCCTGTTATCCCCAGGGTAGCTTTTATCCGTTGAGCGATGGCCCTTCCATGCGGAACCACCGGATCACTAAGCCCGACTTTCGTCCCTGCTCGACCTGTCTGTCTCGCAGTCAAGCTCGCTTGTGCCTTTACACTCTGCGAATGATTTCCAACCATTCTGAGCGAACCTTTGGGCGCCTCCGTTATCTTTTGGGAGGCGACCGCCCCAGTCAAACTGCCCACCTGACACTGTCTCCCACCACGATCAGTGGTGCGGGTTAGAGTGATCATAATGCAAGGGTAGTATCCCACCAACGCCTCTGCCAAAACTAGCGTCCTGGCTTCTATGGCTCCTACCTATCCTGTACAAGCAGTACAAGCACTCAATATCAAGCTACAGTAAAGCTCCATGGGGTCTTTCCGTCCTGTCGCGGGTAGCCTGCATCTTCACAGGCAATTCAATTTCACCGAGTCTCTCGTTGAGACAGTGCCCAGATCGTTACGCCTTTCGTGCGGGTCGGAACTTACCCGACAAGGAATTTCGCTACCTTAGGACCGTTATAGTTACGGCCGCCGTTTACTGGGGCTTCAATTCAGGGCTTCGCCGAAGCTAACTCTTCCTTTTAACCTTCCAGCACCGGGCAGGCGTCAGCCCCTATACTTCATCTTACGATTTTGCAGAAACCTGTGTTTTTGATAAACAGTCGCCTGGGCCTTTTCACTGCGGCTGATCTTGCGATCAGCACCCCTTCTCCCTAAGTTACGGGGTCATTTTGCCGAGTTCCTTAACGAGAGTTCGCTCGCTCACCTTAGGATACTCTCCTCGACTACCTGTGTCGGTTTGCGGTACGGGCAGTTGATTATTCGCTAGAAGCTTTTCTCGGCAGCGTGACATCAACGACTTCGCTACTATAATTTCGCTCCCCGTCACAGCTTGTCAACCCGCTGATAAGCATTTGACTCATCAACTGACTTGCTGCTTGGCCGGACACTTCCAATCGTCCGGATCGCTTAGCCTTCTGCGTCACTCCATCACTCAAGCACAATCAACTGGTACAGGAATATCAACCTGTTGTCCATCGTCTACGCCTCTCGGCCTCGACTTAGGTCCCGACTAACCCTGGGAGGACGAGCCTTCCCCAGGAAACCTTAGTCATTCGGTGGACAGGATTCTCACCTGTCTTTCGCTACTCATACCGGCATTCTCACTTCCAAGCGCTCCACCAGTCCTTACGGTCTGACTTCATCGCCCTTGGAACGCTCTCCTACCACGCATCCTAATGGATGCATCCATAGCTTCGGTAATATGCTTAGCCCCGGTACATTTTCGGCGCAGAGTCACTCGACTAGTGAGCTATTACGCACTCTTTAAATGATGGCTGCTTCTGAGCCAACATCCTAGTTGTCTGTGCAATTCCACATCCTTTTCCACTTAGCATATATTTAGGGACCTTAGCTGATGATCTGGGCTGTTCCCCTTTCCACGATGGATCTTATCACTCACCGTGTGACTCCCGAGTAAAAATCAATGGCATTCGGAGTTTATCTGAAGTCAGTAACCCATGACGGGCCCCTAGTCCAAACAGTGCTCTACCTCCATGATTCTAAACCTCGAGGCTCCCCCTAAAGAGATTTCGGAGAGAACCAGCTATCTCCAAGTTCGTTTGGAATTTCACCGCTACCCACACCTCATCCCAACCATTTTCAACTGATACGGGTTCGGTCCTCCAGTGCGTTTTACCGCACCTTCAACCTGGACATGGGTAGGTCACCTGGTTTCGGGTACATAACTGCGTACTTCGTACGCCCATTTCAGACTCGCTTTCGCTGCGGCTCCGGTTTTTCCACCTTAACCTTGCACGCAATCATGACTCGCCGGTTCATTCTGCAAGAGGCACGCCGTCACACGTAAATGTGCTCCGACAGCTTGTAGGCACATGGTTTCAGGAACTGTTTCACTCCCCTCCCGGGGTGCTTTTCACCTTTCCCTCACGGTACTGGTTCACTATCGGTCACTAGGGAGTATTTAGCCTTGCGAGATGGTCCTCGCGGATTCCGACGGGGTTTCACGTGTCCCGCCGTACTCAGGATCCTGAACTGAGAGTGTGACGTTTCGCTTACTGGGCTATCACCATCTTTGGCGTCGCTTCCCAACGACTTCAACTACGTCGCACTTTGGTAACTCAAATGTTCAGTCCTACAACCCCAACAAGCAAGCTCGTTGGTTTGGGCTCTTCCCGTTTCGCTCGCCGCTACTCAGGGAATCGAATTTTCTTTCTCTTCCTGCAGCTACTTAGATGTTTCAGTTCACTGCGTCTACCGCCTGACAGCTATGTATTCACTGCTCAGGCAATCATCGACTAAGATGATTGGGTTTCCCCATTCGGAAATCTCCGGATCAAAGCGTACTTACCGCTCCCCGAAGCATATCGGTGTTAGTCCCGTCCTTCATCGGCTCCTAGTACCAAGGCATTCACCATGCGCCCTTCATAACTTAACCTTGATGATCTTACGATCACCTCAGTTATTGAGTATGCGATTAATTTCGTTAATAAAACTCAAATAACGCGGTGTTCTCGGTTTAATTGTGAATAAAGAAATAAATATTATTTAGTTTTCAAAGTACAAGCACCAGTCAAACGACTGGCAATGGAGAATAACGGGATCGAACCGATGACCTCCTGCTTGCAAAGCAGGTGCTCTCCCAGCTGAGCTAATTCCCCATATATGGGTCTAAGTGGACTCGAACCACCGACCTCACGCTTATCAGGCGTGCGCTCTAACCAACTGAGCTATAGACCCAACAAGCGAACGATTATTGAGATGAGGTGGTAAACCCCTCAAAACTGAACGCAGTTTCAACGAATGTGCAGGTTTCCGATTAATTCCTTAGAAAGGAGGTGATCCAGCCGCAGGTTCTCCTACGGCTACCTTGTTACGACTTCACCCTAATCATCTGCCCCACCTTAGGCGGCTAGCTCCCCGAAGGGTTACCCCACCGACTTTGGGTGTTGCAAACTCTCATGGTGTGACGGGCGGTGTGTACAAGGCCCGGGAACGTATTCACCGCGGCATGCTGATCCGCGATTACTAGCGATTCCGACTTCGTGCAGGCGAGTTGCAGCCTGCAGTCCGAACTGAGAACGGTTTTAAGAGATTAGCTTGCCCTCGCGAGTTCGCGACTCGTTGTACCGTCCATTGTAGCACGTGTGTAGCCCAGGTCATAAGGGGCATGATGATCTGACGTCGTCCCCACCTTCCTCCGGTTTGTCACCGGCAGTCTCACTAGAGTGCCCAACTGAATGCTGGCAACTAGTAACAAGGGTTGCGCTCGTTGCGGGACTTAACCCAACATCTCACGACACGAGCTGACGACGACCATGCACCACCTGTCATTGCGTTCCCGAAGGAAACGCCCTATCTCTAGGGTTGGCGCAAGATGTCAAGACCTGGTAAGGTTCTTCGCGTAGCTTCGAATTAAACCACATGCTCCACCGCTTGTGCGGGCCCCCGTCAATTCCTTTGAGTTTCAACCTTGCGGTCGTACTCCCCAGGCGGAGTGCTTAATGCGTTAGCTGCGGCACTGAAGGGCGGAAACCCTCCAACACCTAGCACTCATCGTTTACGGCATGGACTACCAGGGTATCTAATCCTGTTCGCTACCCATGCTTTCGAGCCTCAGCGTCAGTTGCAGACCAGACAGCCGCCTTCGCCACTGGTGTTCTTCCATATATCTACGCATTCCACCGCTACACATGGAGTTCCACTGTCCTCTTCTGCACTCAAGTCTGACAGTTTCCGATGCACTTCTTTGGTTAAGCCAAAGGCTTTCACATCAGACTTATCAAACCGCCTGCGCTCGCTTTACGCCCAATAAATCCGGATAACGCTTGCCACCTACGTATTACCGCGGCTGCTGGCACGTAGTTAGCCGTGACTTTCTGGTTAGATACCGTCACTGCGTGAACAGTTACTCTCACGCACGTTCTTCTCTAACAACAGAGCTTTACGAGCCGAAACCCTTCTTCACTCACGCGGTGTTGCTCCATCAGGCTTGCGCCCATTGTGGAAGATTCCCTACTGCTGCCTCCCGTAGGAGTATGGACCGTGTCTCAGTTCCATTGTGGCCGATCAGTCTCTCAACTCGGCTACGCATCACAGCCTTGGTAGGCCGTTACCCTACCAACAAGCTAATGCGCCGCAGGTCCATCCCAAAGTGATAGCCGAAGCCATCTTTTAAATTTGAATCATGCGATTCAAACTGTTATGCGGTATTAGCATCTGTTTCCAAATGTTATCCCCCACTTTGGGGCAGGTTACCTACGTGTTACTCACCCGTCCGCCACTCGCTGGTAAACCAACGTCAAGTCCGTGCAAGCACGTTCAATCAGTTGGGCCAACGCGTTCGACTTGCATGTATTAGGCACACCGCCGGCGTTCATCCTGAGCCAGGATCAAACTCTCATATAAAATATAAGAACTTGAAAAGCTCAAATTTAAATTAAGCGAATTGACTTCGCAAATGTTTTTGCACCAATCGTAATGATTGATGACCCTGCACATTTGTGTTCGTCGAAACTGTATTCAGTTTTCAAAGGTCTACCGTTGCCCGCTCGTTTTAAGCAAGCAACTTTATTAGTTTAACAAATCGTCGTTTTAAAGTCAAGAACTTTTTTAAAACATTTCTTGACGTTCTAGCGAAAAACCTGTGATTTCAAGCAATCAGCAACTCATCGCCGCGACAACGTTATCTAATATACAAAGATTACGATCATATGTCAACGGCTTATCAAAAGTTTTTCAATTATTTTTCAAACTATGAATATTGGATCTCCTGACTTAATTATCGTTCATAAAAATACGAATTTTAGCAGTAAAGTTAATCCATATTGATCGTTAGTTTATTAACCGCAAAATTTGCGATTATCTCAACAGATTAAATACCATTGTCGGCTTTGACACGCAAGCAAGCATCTGATAGAGCACCAAACAGCAGAAAAGTTTTATTTTTAGCGATTAATCAGATTATGATAGCTAAAATCTCCACTATCTCGCGAGACTTCCAAAACAACGCAGCCTAAGGAAACCGTTATTACATCAATTCATAAACTATTACAAGCGACTACATAGTCATGACGCAGTCCAAGCCAATCAACGACTTTTGCGAATAATCATGATAACAATCCATTTTAAAAATTTTCCGAGTGCAGGCTCGATTTGCTATTCCCAAAATCAGCCATCCATCCTTTTAACTAATCAGTCTGCTTATTGTCACCAAAATCACTGATAACTCTTAAACTAAAAATAGAAAAAGCGCCGACAAAAATGCCAACGCTTCTTTGTAACTGAGCGTAAAACTATTTAGTTGCATCAAATACAAAATTAGATGGCGTAAATTTGACGCGTAATGCACGGTAGACATATGTCCAATCTGTCTTGGACGAACTGATCGTCAAATTGAATACCTGATTATTGTTACTGTCAACTTCGATAATGTTGCTTTGGCTGCCATCGTTCTTGTAGCCAAAGTCAATCAAGGTATTGCCATTGCTCAAACGCTGCGCTGAACCGATTACCCGCGTGAAGTTGGCCTTTCCTAGACTCTTACCATATGACCAGGTCTGCTTGATCGTCATCTTCTTGGTGTCGATCGTGTATTGAACCGCCTGCGAGTACTTGCCAGACGTCTTGGAATCACCATTCGTAACGTCAATATTGTTGTCATAAAGCAGGACCTTGAGCTTGCCGTTCTTATCACTGAGCAGCGTCAAGTCATGCTGACCACCAGTAATCTTAGTACCCTTGGTTGGCGTCAGCAGTTTGCTGCGGTACTTCTTAGGCCAGGAGCTCTTCCTCTTGCCAGAGTAAATCCAGTTAATCTTAATCAATAACTTTAAAAAATTCATAAAATAGTCAATTCCAGAGTTTTTTGACATTTATCAAACTTTTCGACAAATATCAAAATTTAAATCTATTATTGGCTGATATTTGCATTATAATAGGAATGTAAGCACTTTAATCACGATAGTTTATCAGAAAGGTGGCTGTTCAATGAGTACTCAAACAAAATTTTCTGAAAAAGACATCGTTAAGACCAATCCGATCTTCTCACGGACGCGGACTACGATTGAATCGGCATTCTACGCCAACAACATGACGCATATTGCTGATACCGCGACTGCTTATCGTTTGGCGGCCGGCAACCCCAACACCATCGTTACCGACCTGCCAATCAAGCATACCGAAGAACTGGGACTGCCAGCCGATGCCAAGATGCTGGTCGACAACCATGGTCAGATCGTGGGCCGGACCGCGGCAGCACGGCGTTTGATCGGTTCTCCAGACGTTGATGCCGAAAAAATCGATGGCGTCCTGCGTGAAGCTATCTATGAAGGCCACGAACGCGACTTTTACACGACGGACGTGATCGTGGGGCTGGATGAAGACTTTATGGTAAAGGCGCATCTGGCACTAGCAGAAGGATTTGAGGTTAATCTGCTTTCTTACATGCTCAACTTCCAAACAGCTACCGAAAACTGGCTGAAGCGCTATGCCGATTCACGGGCCTATGATGAAGGCGACATCTATCTGTACTGCGACCCATACTGGAGCAGTCCCGACTATCCACATGGGCTGGTTGTCATCGATGCTCAGCACAATGCAGCGGCAGTCTTGGGTCTGCGCTACTTTGGCGAGCTTAAGAAGTCCACTTTGACGCTGGCCTGGGCAACCGCGCACCGGCATGGTTTTACTGCTTGTCACGGCGGCGAAAAGACTTTCCACTTCAGCGACCGTGATGATCAGACGTTTGCCTTCTATGGACTTTCTGGTTCGGGCAAGTCTACGCTGACGCACGCCAAGCATGGTGGCAAGTTTGATATTACCGTGCTGCATGACGATGCGTTTGTAATCAATCGTGAAGACGGCAGCTCCACGGCTCTTGAACCGGCCTACTTTGACAAGACCAACGACTATCTGCCGGGCAGCCGCGAAATGCAGTACTTTACTACGGTGATGAACGTTGGCGTCACGCTTAACGAAGCCGGCCAAAAAGTACTGGTAACCCAGGATCTGCGTAACGGCAATGGACGGACCATTAAGACGCGCTATGCTTCTACCAACCGGGTGGATCGCGAAATTGCCCCAATCAATGCCGTCTTTTGGATTATGAAAGATGACAGTCTGCCACCAGTCGTTAAACTGACCGATCCCGTTACCGCGGCTACGTTTGGTCTGACGCTGGCTACCAAGCGCTCCACAGCTGAAAACGTGGTGGGCGCTGACCGCAACGCTTTGGTTATCGAACCATTTGCCGACCCATTCCGCGCCTACCCATTAAGCGAGGACTATCAAGACTTTAAGGCGCTGTTTGAAGAACGCCACGTTGACTGCTACATCGTCAATACCGCCAACTTTAACGGCTTGGACATCCCTAAAGAACTGACCTTGAAGGCTTTGGAAGACATTGCCCAAAACCAGGCCGCCTTTAAGCCATTTGGCGAGCTGGCCAACATGGAATACATTGCTTACGACGGCTATCCAGTTGACTTTAATGATGCTGAATACGTAACCAAGCTCAAGACGCGTTTTGAAATCCGGCGCGACTGGGTTAAGAACTATGAAGCTCAGCACACGGGCGAAAAACTGCCAGCTGAAATTCTGACCAGTCTGGACAACTTAATCAACGCCCTAAACTAATCAAATACTGACAACCTTGATCTCCAAGCGCTGAACTGCTTAATGCGGCTCAGTGCTTTTTAGATGCTACAGTAAGTTGTTTTTGCAAGACACTATCATAGTTTTGCGCATTTTTCATAACATGATTGGCCAGCCAGACTCGATACTGCTCAATATAGTACGGATCAATCGGACGACAGCTGGCCTCGTAAAACGCGCGCTCCCGTTCCATAATGTAGCCAATCAGTGCTTGACGACCGAATTTGGTAGCAGTGTCAGGCAGCAAGCGGCGTGGTCCCTCAATTTTGGCCTGCAGCGCAACTTGCGAGGGCCGCTCTACCTTGTAGTCAAGTTTTTGCGACGTGCCAAAATAACCTTTGACGTAGCTGGCAACTCGACCGTTGAATCGCAGCAGGTCACCAGTTAACAGTTCGCCTAAATCTAAAAAGCCTTTCGTATAATTGAGCCATAAATGATCAGTAATCAGTTCTCCAGTTTCGGCTAAAGCAACGTGGGTGAGCAAAAGCGTTGGCCGACAGTAACGGTAGCTTTTTTTATAGCCAACGCGCTCAAACCGGCCGATGAACACGTGTCGCATTTGGGGACCAAGTTGTTGGAGCTTTTTTCTCATTTTCCGGCTTCCTTTCTCAAATCATCTATCAGTGTCCTTATAAATGCTTTAGACGGTTTAAGCGGAAATGCATTTTTAGGGAGAAAAGTTCCGAATTTACGTAGCATAATATAAAAAGCAATCGCACGCCACCAGTTTCCCAAAAGCTGGTATAGCGGGATTGCTTTTCTCAAAGTCGTTATCGATTATTAATTTTATCTTCCAGCCAGGCCAATTGATTTTCTTGGCGACTGATCGCCCGGGCTAAAATCAAGTAATGGCCATAATGCTGATCAATCTGTTTTTGACTGCTGAATAATGCTTGTCGACGCTCGCGCAGATGATTAAGGCTGTTGCTAACCAGTTGGATTTGGTGCCTAAACAATTTTTTCAGTCTTGGATCATTACGATCATTAATGAAAAAAGTCTTTAAAGAAAATAGGTCTTTGGATACCGGCAGCTTATCAACGGGTTCCATCAACCAGTCATTAATAATTTCATGACCATAAGCCGTTAAATGGTAGTGTATCTCTTTATCATTATCTTCTTTTGAGTAGCTTTCAATCCAACGATCTTGTTCCATACGCTTTAGCTCTGGATAAACCTGACTATGTGATGATTGCCAAAATTCCCCAATATCAAAACGAAACTCATCCATAATCTGCTTTCCAGTACAGTCTTTATTGAGCAGGATCCCCATAATAACGTAGGGCAGTATCCTTTTTTGCGGCATTTTGCAGCATCCTTCCTTATCTGATTCTGCAAAACATTATATAACAAGCTACTTAGCCAGACGATGGTAATTTTCATCAAAGAAGCGGCCATTGCGAATATCATCAGTCATGCCAGCATAAGGGGCTTCATTGATGACTTCTTCATTATCCTGACCAGCATCACCCATGTAGGTAATCGTTGCAAACTCTGGAACCACTAATTTTGGATAGGTTTCATACTTTTCACGCGATTCATGCATTAAATCAATGTGTTCATTTTGGAAGCAAACCGTAATTTCTGGATGTTCCTGTACCCATTTTGGAAAGAAAATCGTACCGTTAAGCTTATGTTCATTAGGAACGAAATCCAATGCGACATCAGTTCCCGTTGGCTCGGTCCACGCAATCTTGTAAATTCCTTCAGTTAATTGATGAATGTGCGCTGGCTGATCCTTAACCCAACGTCCGGCAACCATTCCGCCATGAATCCGATAGTCAACCGTGTGATCATTTTTAGCATACCATTCGTATTCCCAGCCATTGTCATACGTATAGATGAAATGCGTTCCCAAGAAGTCATCCAGCGTTTTGAATTGTTTGTCCATATGATTTAAGTTTGCCATAATTATTTCCGCCTTTCATAAATGTCGTTATCAACATAAAATAGAATATCACTTTATGTCGTTATCGTCAAATATTGATGGTTAAAATAATTTGACCCCCATTCCCAAAGATAATTTTGAGAATGAGGGTCTATTAAAAATTTTTGGGATTTATTTTAAAGGCTTAATAACACGATTAATCCTCACTTTGTTTGGGCAAGGCAAACGATACGATCAGCGCGATAATTGCCAAAGCCAGCGTAAAGTAAAGTCCCGTGTGTACCCCGGACGTAAAACGCATCGCTTGACTGCCAGCTGCCGCATGCCGGCCTAATTCCAAGAAACTGGTAGCCAGAGCAGTTGCCAATGCCCCAACGATTTGCTGCATCGTATTCAAAATCGTACTGCCATCACTGGAGGCTGGTCCCCGCAATGCGTTTAGAGCACTAGTCTGCGCTGGTGACATTGCTAATGGACAGCCAATCATCAAGATCACGTGAGCCGCAATTACGTATGCAACTGCAGAATGATCAGTCGTCAAAAGCAGCATGACGATCCCGACGATGGCAATCACAAAACCAATCATGACTGGACGCTTGGCCCCAATTGAATCATACATCCGTCCAGCAAACGCGGAAACCAAAGCATTTACCAGACCACCTGGCAACATGACGATCCCAGTTAAGGCAACGGCCAACAGTAAGCCATTTTGCAGATACATTGGCATCAGATACATGGCCGAAAGAATAATACCAAAATCAAGCATGACCAATACAGCGCCAATTGTAAATGCCTTAACTTTGAAAACGCGCAGATTTAAGATCGGTGTTTCTAGTTTCAGCTGACGAATCACATAGGCAATCAATACCAAAATCCCAACCGCAAACGAGCCTAAGACTGGCCAAGAACCCCAGCCATCCAGACTGGACAGGCTCGCGCCAATTACCAGACCAGAAAAGCCAAGCACGGATTCAATGATTGAAAGCAGATCAATGTGAGGACGCGTTGGCTGACCAATATTTTCCAAAGCAGTTACGGCCAGGCATAAGGCGATGACCAAGAAAATTTCAAATGACCAAAAGATCCAGCGCCAGGAAAGCTTGGCCAGAATCAAACCAGTCAAAGTTGGCCCAATTGCCGGGGCAAACATGATTACCAAAGCACAGATGCCCATAATACTGCCAATCTTTTTAGGCGGGAAAATCTGCATCACAATCGTAAACATCAGTGGCAGAATCAGACCGGTTCCAATCCCTTGAATCATTCGACCCGCCAACAGAACCGCAAAGTTAGGCGCCAGTGCTGAAATTGCCGCACCGATAATAAAATCCAGCAGGGCAAAAATCACAATCTGGCGAGTTGTAAACCACTTGGCAATCAAACTGGACAGCGGCAAGACAATCCCAATAACCAGCATGTAGCCAGTTACCAGCCATTGTAAAACGGCCGTACTGGTATGAAAGACAATCATCAGCTTTGGCAGCGCGATGTTTAATGAAGTTTCACTAAACATGCCGACAAAAGCCCCCAAAAGCAAACTGGCCATCGTCAAGCCAGGGTGTTTGACGCGAAAAGCAGGTTCAGAAAAATTTTGCATATATTTTGCTCCTTTAATCAAATTGACTTGATTAAAGACCAAACAGCAAGCAGACTTAATTTGATGTATTCAATTAACGCTAACTCTTAATCTTAATCAGCATGTTTGCCATTCTAGCAAAAATTGCCTCGGTTTCGTAAGTACTTTTTTTGTAAATGGCAAATTTTTTCTAAAATCACCTGTCTTGCGCTTTTATCAAGAAACTTTGATACGATTTGCTGCAGTTGATCATATACAAATGTAATGTTTTTAATTACAATTAACACAAAAATATAAAAGAAAGCAGGTATCACAATGCGCAAACCAGTTCCGATGTTAGACAGCCATCTGTCAGGCGATGAATTTCTCAAACTGATTGTCGATAGTTTTCAGTCCGTTGTGTTTGGCACGGTTGATCAAAATGGCGATCCCCACACCAACGTCGCTGATATCGAGGTTTTAGACGGCAACCGGCTGATTTTTGCAACGACCTATCAAAAACCATTTTATCAGCGTTTAAAGGCTCATCCCCGCATCTCGATCACGGCTTTAAAAGGCAGCGAAACTCTGGACAGTGTTGGCTTCACCTTAACCGGCACGGCAGCTGAAGTCGATCAGCAGTATCTGGAGCAGATTTTTGCCGCACGACCGGAAATGCAGCAGATTTCGGCAAACCATTCTGAACGGCGCAGCATTTTAAGACCATTTGCCATTACGCCAATTGCCGGTTCGATTTACGACCTGCGCCAACAGCCGATTTTCCAGAAGCGAATTGAATTTTAAAGCTGGCTGTCTCAAAATTCATCTAAAACAGCACGACCCTGCCGCAAGTTTTGCGTCAGGGCCGTTTTGGTATGCTTAATTTAGATATGTCATTATGGAGGGTGGTTAGATGTCTTAGCAGCTCATTATGCAATATTCAAAAAACTTCAAACCCAGTAAAAATTACCTCTGCCATTTCACATCGCTCATGAATACTTCGAGAACATCAAAGACAGAAAATGGCTCAACCACGATTTTCGTGACGGAGCCATTTTCATTTTGCACTATTTTGCTTAAGCAACTGGATACGCAACTTCTTGATTTCCCTGCTCAAAGACCGTCAGATGATGCTCAGCCCGGTAAAGCGCCTTGCTGAATGATTGAACGGCCAGCTTGGGACTGACGGCAAACTTAATGCCATAGTCCTTGCAGGCTTCATTCAAAACCCAAGAAGATGGATGCGAGGCATAGGCCGTTACCAAAATCAACATGTCCAGATTCTTGGTCTGTTTGCGCAGCGTCTTGCGTTTGCCAGAGAAGGCGTCGATGAGCTTGGGATTCCCATGGTAGCTTTTCACGACTTCTTTGAGCATCTCACCGTTTTGACCATTGCCAATCGCGACGCCGACCTTTTGACCATGCAGATCCAGTTTGAGCTTTTGCTGAATCAGATTGTCAAAGGCATGATGCTTCTTAGTACGATTTTCCGTCCAAATATTTGCTTGCATTTCTTTCATCTGGGAAATATGAATATGAACATCATACTTACCATCAAGTGAAAGATGTCAGGGACAGTTAAAAATTGTATAGAAATGGCAATTTGAAAATGTACAATTATGGCAGTTTAAGATGGCGATTTATGAGTAGTCGCAGATATCGTCATAATATCACTACCTCTAATCGTTGAGTACCGGTTGCTTGTCATTTACATTACCAGAATTTTGATAAGCAAAAAGCGCCCAATCAGTATCCAAACTGATGAGCGCTGGTGACTGCTACTTGGACAGTCGCTTAATTAATTTTTAACGTGCTTATTAGGCACGATGATAAATACTAAGCACAAATGCCACATTGGGAGTTGTCTCCTTTCAGCACAAGTTAGGTTTCCTAAGCCTGCTCATGTGTGCTTTATTAATGTAACGTAATCAGAGTATGTTATAATGACTTTGTGATAAATACTAAGCCGTGTGCAGTGAGTGCTTCCTAACTTACAAGCCGGCTGGGCGCTCCTCAAAAGGGCGCTCTTTTATTAGCTCACAGTATCATGCTGTGGGCTTTTTTGTTTGCTCTTAAGCTTGGCTGACAGCCGTATTAGCAGACCCAGCATCTTGATAGATGTTGAGCCGTACCTTCTGAATTGAAAGTGATGCTACTAATACGCGCCGATTAGTCTTGCGATCGTTTGAAGCGGCGCTGACTTCAACGATTTCATTTTGAGCCATCCAAAAAGGCCTCCTATATGAGTTTCCTCAAGTATAGGAGGTCCGTATGGCGGTTGGAATACGTGTTGTTACTGTGTGCTTACACTCTAATAGTCGAGTTACTCAGGAAATCTACACACACGTTACTCACGAAGCAATTGTGAAAAATCGTGATCAATTGGAAAATTTGTGACCAGTTTGCTACCATTTTGCTACCACAAGCAAATAATTGGCAAAAATTCACAAACTCAATTGGCATTTTAAAAATTAGGCAAAAAGAAAAACCCTTGCACAGCAAGGGTTTTGGTCGACACTCGACTACTTAACGTCGCGACGACGTTCAGGAATACGAGCGGACTTACCAGTACGTTCACGGAATTAATGGTGGCATTCACTAACATCCCATAATGGTGTTAATACCATGTCACTACCTATTTCATTTTTATCTAAGTTAGTAAATACATTCAATATTGTATCACTATACTTTCACATTTTTGCTACCTAATGGCTACCCAGTGACTACTTCACAAGTCTATCTTTTGCAGACAGAAAAATACTGATATAAAGGCATTCTTTATTTTGATCGTACCTAGATACGTATTTTAAAATAAGCCTATCTAATCATATACAATCATTTATAATTAAAATTAGTAAAGTTTCTAAATATGGAGATGATTAATTTGGCTTTTTGGAACAAACCAGACCCAGATAAGCCTAAGCAGAATGGCTTTGAGAAGTATGGTGAAAAGTATATTAACGAAAACTTTCTTCAAGATGTTGACCCAAAGTATCGCGACATGCTTAACCAGATCGGCTTCAGTGAAAACTTCATCATGTCTGCACCATCTTTCACTAGCAATGATACCAAGACCCTATATCATGAGTTGGATGTGATTAAGATGCAGAATACTATTCTGATTCGCCAAAACGATGAAATCATTAAAGAGCTCAGGAAATTAAATCGTCCAAAATCTGAATGACGTTAAAAGCTGAACTATTGGGAGGTCATACATAATGGCAAAGCAAATTAAAGGCGAAGACGGTAAGGTTTACGTGGAAAAGAAACCGATCTACAAGCGAGTTTGGTTCTGGATCCTCGTTGTACTGGTTATCTTTATCGGCTCTGCAGCGGTGAGCGGTGGGAGTAACAGCTCATCATCAAGCAGCTCTTCATCTTCTGCTAAGTCCAGCTCTAGTTCTTCATCATCTCATGTTTCTGCAACCAAAGTAGCAGCGTTAAAATCCGCTCAAACTTATTCTGACACCATGCACATGTCTAAGCAAGGAATTTATGATCAGCTTACTTCTGATGCTGGTGATAAGTTTGACGATGCTTCAGCTCAATACGCAGTTGACCATGTTAAAGCTGACTGGAACAAGAATGCTCTGAAAGCTGCAGAAAGCTACCAGAAAGATCAAAATATGTCACCGGAAGCAATTCGCGATCAGCTTACTTCTGATGCCGGCGACAAGTTCACACAAGACCAAGCCGACTACGCTGTTAGCCACTTACCACAATAATTATATATGTAAACAAAAAGACAGTCCTAGCCTATGAGCCAGGACTGTCTTTTATTATTCGGTTACATCTATTAATGTATTACGCATTGCTGGAGCTAGTGGGGCTAGATTGTCCCTCCCAATTTTTTAACAGCTTCCTTCAATGCGTCAATCTCGGACTGGATGTCTTCTGGCGCTGGTTGCCAGTCGTGAGCTACCGTTCCTTTTTCAACCATAAGATGATGGACGACATTTTTCTTGCCTTGTGTTTCGCCACCCTTGCCAGCATAAATGAGCAAGGTGGTATTGCCACTACCGTTTAAGTTATCAAGGCTAAGCGTTACACTATCACGTTTGCCAGCCTTTAGATATTGTGCTTGGCTTCTCGGATTCAAGGTACTGTTATCGAACAGAATGACTTCATACTCACTTAGTGTACCCGTTCCCGTCAAGGTGCCTTCCGCTGATACGGTAATCAAATCACCCTGTTTAGGTTGTTCGGTAAAGTACAATTTAGTAAGCTCCCAATTGCCAGCAGAGTCACTCGTAGCGTCAACCACAATATCTGTACCAGTATTTGCAATTAAGTTACGCCCACCACCATTGCTGGTGATATCGTTAACCTTGCTATCCACACTTTTTGCGATATCCAAAGCCTGTGTAGCTGTGGGATTTGTTTCGCCTTGAACGCCTTGCGGGATTCCCAGATCAAGCGTGTAGGAGCCATTACCACCACTAAAACTAGCTGTTGGTGTCTGATCAGGGTCCAGTTTTGTCACTGTCCCAATTTTTAACGTAGGTGCAGGCCCTACATCACCTTTTTCACCCTTGTCGCCTTGTGGAATGTAAAACGTCAACTGGTTTTCACCATTGGTGATGGACTGCGTTACTGACGCTTTGCTACCGGCAGGCAAAGTGTTGGTGGCAACTACTTTGATGTTCTGCCCGGCTTTATGCAGATCGTCGATAATAGCGTTGATATCGGTAGTCGGGTCAATCGTCCCCAGTGTATCATCGATATTTTCGTGGACCCTAAACTCCATCACTCCGGTTGATGGATAGATAGCAGTAGATCCGTCATAGGTTTCCCACAGCTCTAGAGCATAGATACCGTCTGGCAGTCTAGTTAAGTTACTTGACGAAAGTTTGATAACATTGCCGAAAATCGTAACCGGGTATTCGCCAACGTACTTATCTCCCTTAGCCACCTTAGCTTTCCATGTGTGGCTGGCATCAGGTATGATTGGCCGTTTGTTATCAGCATATAGTTTGATGGTGATATCGTTAGTCGTATCTTCACGCTTAAAGTCAGTATATGTGATGTCGAACTGTGTCATCCTAATCACTCCTATTCAAACTTACCATACGCTTCGCCCGTGCGAGCGTTGCGGACAGCTACATAGCCATAGCCGTTGCCACGTGGTTGACGCACATAGACGAATTCACGGCCCCGCGACCAGGCGTCGTACTTGATAACACTGCCAGCCGGCAGGACTGCAATCGTAGATGCGCTTGGCAGAGCGCCCCACCGCAGATGTAAAGCCGTGTTGCTGATAAACTTGCCGTCTTCGGCGTGCCATACCGCACCCAAGTTGTCCGTCCACGTGGTCTGCGGTTTGACGACCGGCTTAGCCTGGTCAACCTTAGGCTGCGGTGCCGGTGCAGGGTTGGATACGTTAGCTTTGGCAAACTTGTCCCAAGCCGCTGCGTCTAGGTACCAGATAGACCGGTCCATGTCGCCACCGGTGTACTGCCAACCGGTGATGAACTTGAACGCACCGCTGGATACTGCCATGTTAGGCACCGTCCAACTGCCCCACGTCATAGATGCGTACTTAGCGACCCACACGCCACAGTCGTTGGCACAGTTGGCTACCTGAGCCAGAGCTGACTCGGACACATAGATAACACACCAGACACCGGTCCGGTCGTGCACACGGTCGACAAACCGGCGGACCCAAGTTGTGTTGCCAAAGGCGCTGTTCTGGTATCCCTCCCAGTCAATAATTAGCATACCCGTACCGACATAACCGCTGATATTGTTGATAAAGTAGTCAGCCTCTGCTACCGGATCACCACCGCCGGCGTAGTGGTAGTAGCCAAGCTTCTTGCCCAGCGATTTAGCCAGCTCCACCTGGTGATTGCACTTAGGGTTGACGTAGCCCGTGCCCTGTGTAGCCTTAACGATGACTGCCTGTGCGTGGCTGTCTTGGATGATGCTGTCAGACGAGCCACTGTATACGTCCACACTGTACATAGTCATGTTAGTTTTCCCCTTTCTTGCTTTCTGCCAAACCCGACTTTTCATAAGCGGACTGTACAACCGATTCGGCGTCTTCTGGCGCGATATGGTGTCCAGACTTAGCCAATGATGTTTGTACCATTTCAACCGCCGTAGCGTATTTGTCAGCTCCGCTCATGTTGCGACTAGCCATCGTGTTGACGGCTGCTTCTGCTACCTGTTCGGCCAACGTCCAAAGCTGACGCGATTGCTCCGTTTTGGCAGTCTTAGCCTTAGCGGTCAACAACGGCTTTGCGTATGTCCAAAGAAAGGCCACCAGTACGGCTAGTGTGCCAGATTGGATCAGCCATTCTACAATATCATTTGCTACTTTCATCGCTTGTCATCCCCCTTGACGATTACATGTTCCTCAATCCGTGCCAGCTGAACATCATGTTTGTCAGTAGTTGCTTCCAACTTATTGAGCCGTCGGTTAGTTGACTCACGGTCAGCTTTGAGACTGTCCAGAGCCATGTTAACTTTAATCATCGTTTGATTTAACTGAGCGATTGAGTCGCCCAGCCGGTCAAATTCGGCCTTGTTCGAGTCATGAGCCGTGTGTGTGATTGACGTCTTGAAGTACGTCATGACAACCCCAATCAGCGTCACAATGCTGACTAGCTCCCCCCAATCAAAGCCAAAAGGTCTATGCATATCCATGTCTCGCCTCGCTTTCCTGATCTAAAAGCCGCCCCACATGGTACTGTTATCTTTCTCTGGCGACTATGTTTTAGTTAACTAGGCTTGACTGTATCCGTGCTCGTGGATTCGCTGGCACCGGCATCTGACGTAGACGTACTTGCGTCCACGTAGTCCTTGCCAGTGATTTCCTTGTACTGATCTTTAGTGATCGTGTTGTACTGTACGTAGCACTCAATCGGGAACCCCCAAGAGTAAATCGTCTTGACAAAGTCAAATTCAGTCATCATAGTCTCTCACTCTCCCCTTAGTTAGTCGTCGTAGTCGTAGATTGTGCCTTAAGCTGAGCAACCGTTTGGCCAAGCATGGACACCATCTGCTTAAGTTGCGCGTTGTCCTGCTTGATCTGTACGTTTTCGGCGTTAGTTTTGGCTACCTGTTGGCCCAGCAGGCTGATCATCTGTTGCTCAGCGGTTGGTTCTGGCGTTGCTGGCTTGTTGAGTTCTTCAATCTCCTCTTTACTTAGCGTCTCAATCCACTTGCCTTGCGTAGCATCCCACTTCGGCTTATACATCCCCGCACCATTAGCGTCATATGGCACAATCAGTGTCTCATTTGCCTCCAAATCTGATCCTTTTGGCACGCTTGAGAAATAGTTGAAGTAGCCATTGTCATCATAATGATAGGCACTGACCAGTTCGTCTACCCATTCTTTCCCATTAAAAAACTGTGACCCATTTGGAGCCACAGTAGTTTGATTGTCTTGAAGTTTGGCATCTGCACTGACCTGTACTGCATCAAGATAATGGTGCGTACGGTCTTTTGTGTCAAACTCATAGACTACAATTGTATCGTTCATTTCATTGCTCCTTTCTACAGCCCGCCATCAACGTGAAGCCATACCATTGATGCATTGCCATAGCCGATTGCGTTATTGGTACTCCATACCTGGAAAGTATTCCCCCCGCCGAACGAAGTCTCAGCAGTGTAAGAACATTGATCAAGTGATGCACTAACCACATGGCTTGGGGCGTAATTGGTAGGTACACTGAAATACTCAGCGCCTTGTGTCAAATTGCTAATTTTTAATCCAGAAATTTCTAGTAAGCATAGTTTTGCTTGCCCAATGTTAGCGTAGAAAAGGTCATTAGCAACTAACGTTGCGCCATTAAGCACTGTGCAAGCAAAATTAACTCGATGCCAGTTTAGGTTTGCAAGATCTGTCTTCCCAAAGTTATCGTTGATGATTTTTGTCCAGTTCTCAACTGGGGTTAATTGTGTTAAAGCCATTTTTTGTCCTTTCCAGGACTGGCTTAGTTAGTCGAAGTGCAGATAAACCAGCGTAGTATCCATATCCATCAGATTATCAGTAGTGTTTGAAGACCAGAACGTGAAAGCATTCTGGCTAGCATGGCGATTGGTGATATAACTGACTTCGTTTAAAATTGCTCCTACTGCGTATGAAGGAGCTAACGCATCTGGCAAACTAAACAAGTCATGGCGCACTATGCTTGTTGTAGTTGCAATCTGCCAGAGAGATAAGACAACTAATTTTCCACCATTAAACGGCAGATACCAGCAATTAGAGTAGCCAGATGCGCCACTTAAAAAGGTAGCTGGTGAGTTGACATGAATAGCGCCATCAACAGGCAGTTTGTTGATCAATGCGGAGTTTGCGTTAAGAGTATTAAGCCAGTCCTCTTGTCCGTTGTTGATTAATTTGATTGACATTAGTAGGCACCTCCAATCTTGGCAGTGCCACTATTGCTAATCAGGAGCGCAGCTGCGCCCCCCCCCAGAAATATTTACAAACGTAATCATTTCTATGCCTCCTTTGGCCAGAATGTTACTTGACGCCAATTAGACCAAACATTGTTCTCATATCCCCGCACAAAAGCGTTCTGGTCAGCGTCCGTGAAAACCTGCAGCAAGTGTGATGTATTACCATGAATGCTGAGCAGTCCCAGCTTGCCATTTGGCAAATTGCCAGCAGAAGTCGTTGTTACATAGTAGCTCATACCAGGCGTGGTCAACGTGTTGAGATCGTCGCCAGTATTCTGAGCCACCATATAGCTCTTCACATAATTCTGCATATCAACCGTTGTTGGGATACCCTTTGTGTTGATCAAGCTTGTTGCAGTCTCCAAAGCCGATTGAGCAGACTTAAGTTGTGCAGTCAACGTTGCAATGGATGTACCATTGATCATTTCATCTGCTTTTGACTTTAAGTCGTTGATAACGTCTTCGAGTCGGTTGCTGTAGCTGTCATTTAGTGTGTTAAAGCTAACTGCTTGCCCTAAGACATTCAGGTTAAAGTCCAACGTGGAAATTCGTTCATTGGTGTCTGGATTGGTTATCACAAAGGCACCTGTCATAATGCCGGGATTCTGAAACATTTCTGCTGCCCAGATTACCGTGAAGAATCCACGTTTAAAGCTATCAGACTGCGCAACTTCTTTAGCACAGTTGGAAAGCACAAAGGTGTGTCCTGCGCTATCAGTTGCTTCGATCTGAAAGCCGTAGCCGGTCATATCCTGTGGTCGACCGTCCATTTTCAACGCTAGTGGCATTGGTGCTTGGCTGTCGCCAACCCGCCCTTGAAAATACGGCGTTAAATCGACAATCGAGCTTGCGTTCGGTTGCGCGTCCCGGACCAAGTCCAAGACAACTCGCGTATTAATCGCTGCCATAATCAGTCTCCTTTCATGTTATTTGCATAGCGTTCAAGCTGTCCTAACAGCTCAAGCGCTCGTTTAAAGTCATCATCTAAAACGGTCTTGGCCTCGCTGAAAGCTAACGACGTTGGCATGACCACGCTATATGGCGGCGTTAACGGCTCGCCATCAGCATCCCAATCAATCAGCTGCTGCTTGTTGTATAGCGTAACCAGATTGTTGATGTCATAGGCCATGCACTTTAACACTCGAAATATCCATAGTCTGGAATTGCGATTAAGCGCAGTTTCATTACACTCTTCTACGGTTAGCGTTGGAACGCTAAGCTCATAGTCGTCATTAACTTCTATCTCCAGCTGATATAGGTAGGCAATCTTTTGATATACAGCAGTGATACTGTTTGTCACATAGCCGATTAAATCCATTAAGATCACCTCCCTTAACTGTGTGGCCAGAACGTTACTTGACGCCATGATTTCCAGGCGTTGCTCCATCGCTGCCGTATCCAAACATCACCAGAATTAGTCTGATAGATTGTCTGCACTATCATGTCACCACTGTGATATGCATCGACTTTCATGACGAACCAGTCGCCCATATCAGTACCGGTGGCCGGATGATTAGTGTAGTTAGACAACGCATTAGGCATGTAGTACTTGCCCGTTGTCGTGTAGTCATTAAGGTCGCCGCTTGATACAGTTGTCGTAGCGTCGACATCAGGTATGCTTGGCTTGCCCGAGATGTTAGCCCACGTCAGGTCGGACTTAAGTGCAACATCTGGCTTGTTGGTTATCGCGGACCAGTCAAGCTTAGGCATCTGTATCTTAGGCTTGATAAGTGTCCACATATTGTCCCCGTCGTTGTTGTTGAACAGGAACTGGCCGTCTGGCGACAGCTTGGGGATTTTATTTTGGCCGTCCGGACTGGCAACCAGCATCTCGCCGCCTTGTAGCTCAGTGGTTGAATGGTCAAACCCGACAAAAGCGCCAGGCTTGATCGTGTAGTTGCCGTTCGGATCGGTTGGTTCAACAACCGTGCTGTCCGGCGCTTTGATCAGCTTGCCGGCAATATCAACGTCCTTGTCTAGTGCACTTGTATAGTTGCCTAGACCTGTCTTGCTGTCGTACTGCCACATGTCGGCATTGCTTGGCTGATCACTGCCCCACGCCGCAATCCAACGGTACACGCCCTGCTTAACAAGCGTGGCGTCGTCAAACTTGGCGTAGTTGCTTAATGAGCAGTACAGACCGGTATTCCAGCCGTACGCTGACCACTGTTTGCGGAACGATTCAAAGATGCTCGGCCATGAGCCGGCAATCGTGCCTTCCATGTCGAGAAAGTAGTACACGTTAGGCTGGATGTTTAGGCTCTTAGCGTTGTTGACCGAGTATTGCAGTTCTCCGTCCACGCCTTCGTAGTAGTGATAGGCATGAACAATCAGCCCGGCTTTAGTTGCGTTGGCGATATGGTCTGCTGCGCGCTCATCACGCGTCACGCCATGACCGATACGCACGACTACTGCTTTGACGCCGTTAGCTTTCATATTGGCCCAGTCGATACTGGTCGGCTGCCATTCCGATACGTCAACTACGTTTGCTGTCGTCAAATGCCTTCACCTCCGTTTCGTTCCAGGCGTTGTTTGAATCATCCCTGTTATTGCTGCTAATGATCAGTGATTTAGTCTGCTCTTGCAGTCTGGACAGATTAGTCTGCTGTGACCGTTGAAAATCAAGGATGTTAGCAGCATTGCTGTTTAGCGTAGCCGTAGACGACTGCGTATGGCTGTATGGATATTTCTGATACCCAACCAATCCAACTTTGGTGACGTAGTCAGCCGGCCGAATCTCCAGCCGTACCATATCACCTTCGATAATCTCTTTACCTGGATCAACCGTAAGCTGCAGAGTAAAGTCTGGATTAGCTTTAAATTGCGACTCGGCATAAGCTTTCATTTGCTCCTTGTCAGTGATGGTGTCACTGGTGATGTCATCCCCAACGAACAATCCCCAACGCTGATGGCTGGCTTCATCGACAAAATAAAAAGGAGCAAAGTAGTACTGCTCCTTAGAATCAGTGGTAGTCTGGATTTCCTGTGTCGCGCCAACCAGACGGGCAGCGTTTGTCATATCGGTGGTGTCATACTGCAGCTGGACTTCTGAAGTATCACGCAGATAGTCATAGCGGTGGCCATAGTCTTTGTAGAACTCATCATGCGAGTAGATACGCAGATTAAGATTGTCCGGCCAAAAGACCGCTGACGTCCATGCTTCCAGAATCCGGCTGATAGCGTCCTTGCCAGAACCGGCTGCATAAGGGTTTTCAACCATTGCATTGTTAAAGCTGCCGATTACCTGGTAGGTGATGTTCCAGTTCTTACCGTTATCACCGCCAAAAAAGGCATTAAGGATATCGCTTGGAGACACCGACTGAGCGACCGTGTCAGTATTATTCGGCACGTCCAAGGATACATTGCTGTTGCCAGTATGCGAGTACTGTCCCCAATCAACTGGATCACTACCGTAGATGTGCATTCGGCTGATTTCGCCGGAGATATGCTGCAGAGTAACAGCTGTCGTACCAATACCGCCAGAGTAGTCCGGCTCGCACTGTTTGATGACAAACCACTGCCCGTCAATCTCGACCATGTTCTGCACGGTCAGCATTTGATAGGCAACGGACTCGTCATCCCAAGCCGTAAAGTACGCTTGGTACGTGTTATTGACTTCCCAACTGATATAGATGCTGTCTTCCAGTGCCGAGTGGAGCATGGCGATCTGATCATCACCATTAGGCACCTTCAGAGCATGATCTTTGGTAGCAGCTACCTTTAAGACTACGCTCATGACAGATAAACGAACGGAAAGCTGAACGTGATGTCCACACTGCCGGCTCCTTCGGCAGTAAAGCTGTTCCATCCGGGCTCCAACGATATTGTCCCGTAGTCAGTCTTAGTGTTGGCAAGGTTGCCGTCCAGATAGGTGTTAATCCCGTTGAGTACGACCGTATGACTGCCATCGTTAGACTGCGTGTACTGCCAGCTGGCGCCATTGGTCTTGTTGGTAAGCTTAATGGAGTTGCCATTAAACCTGCATGAGATTTTGAGATCATGGCGCTGATAGTACGGGTCAATCGCAATATCGCTGGCGTTGTAGACGTCAAAACTCGTTGACGTAAAATGATAGCTCGGCAGATTCTTAGGCAGATTCATGCCAAACTGCCAGCCGTCAGCCACGCTAGGCAACGAATCACTCCGATACAGCGAATAACGATAACCGTTCGGTACGTCAAACGGAATTGAAAAGTTGGCGTCATTAGACCCTGGGGTAATCGGCGCGATATCAAATGGCGTTGGGATGCCAAAGTATACCTTGCCTGGACTGGTGTCAGTCCGTACCCGAACCAACTTGCGTGAGCCAAACAATCGATAAAGCTCATGTTTGGCCAACACTAAATCATCATATCCGCCAAAGCTAAGCCAGAATTTCTCGCTAAATGTCCTTTTAGCAAAGATCTGACCGGCAAATGGCGAGCCATCAGTGCCAGTCGTATCTTGGTACTGATTGGTAAATTGTGGCGACGAGCTGGCGTCGTCCAATCCGAGATAACGCAGTCCGGTTATCTGATCGCAGAGATTGATTTCCTGCTGATCGCCAACCTTGATCATGATATATGGATCCGACATCTGCTCATCCCCTTCCTAGAATCCTAATTGACGCATGCGCGCGTCTTTTGCTTCCTTTTTGTACAACTGTTGCATATCAAGACTGCCTTGTGCTTTAATCGCGTCTACCTGATCGCCGCTCAGACGCAACAAAATATCAAACTTGGACAGTAACTCGTCTAACTTGCGACTCAGAGCGTCTGACTGGCGATTATTTTCGCCGACAAATTGAGCATTATGGCTCAAAGTAGGATCATCGTTGCGGAATCTTGTAACGATCTCGCCAAGCAGCTGATATGCACGTGACCGTCTGCTGATGTCGGTCGGGATGACATATTCTGGCATGTTCTTTTCTGCAATCTCATAAACGCCATGGTTAGAGATCAGACCACCATTAGCCCAGCCGTGGCCTTGACCGACATTGCCCCAGCCACCTTCACCGCCATGTTCCAGAGCGTTGATAGCAGCTAAGATCTGGTCATATCCATTAAGGATTTGTTTGTGGCCAGGAATTGCCCAATGGTTAAAAGTACTTGGGATGAACTGCAGCAACCCTTGTGCGGGATTGCCGTTCGCCATGTTAATGTCCCAGACCTTTTGCGGTACGGTTGGATTACCGCCAGATTCGGTCTGGATCTGTTTTAACAGTTTAGAAACCTTCGTAGCAGTAGCTTCAACACCCAAAGTCTTGAAGGCTTTGATGATGTAAGGCCGCCAACGTTCGACCCCGGCACCGCCTGGGTTGGCAAGCGTCTCAAACTGCTTTTTGATCCAGTTGCCCATCTGCTTAGCGATATAAACCGGTACGTCCTTGACTAACTCTGCAGCAAACTTAACCGGCGTGCTGACGTGGACAAATTTTTGGAATACGGATTCCATAAACTCGACCGGCTTTGACATGATTTTGTCGACCATGCCTAAAACATCATCAGTTGCATCTCCGACTTTGCTGAGCAGTGAGCTGAAAGCATTGCCCACACCGTCTGCATAATGCGGAATCATCCCGAACATACGCGACAGCTGATAGCTCCGTTCACCGTCAAGCACACTGGTACCCTTTGGCAATGGCAGAATCAAGTTGCGCTTAGCTGGGAACATCCCAACTTGGCCATCTTTGGTCATAAACATCTCACGATAGTGTGCCGTCAAGCCGTCATTGACTTTGGCAAAGCCACCGGGATGAGTGTCGTTGGTACCGTTGGCGTAGCTTGGCATCGAAATGCTGAAATCTCCACCAATCTTAGATCCACCGACTTTATCAAGAATCCAGTTGATACCGCCTTTG
This sequence comes from Limosilactobacillus mucosae, assembly GCF_013423865.1. NCBI lineage: Bacteria > Bacillati > Bacillota > Bacilli > Lactobacillales > Lactobacillaceae > Limosilactobacillus > Limosilactobacillus mucosae. The sequence goes on from NZ_CP058954.1 coordinate 1,318,036, forward strand.
ACGTCATCGATCATGGTCTTAAATGGCTTAAGTACACCATTTACCAAATCAACGAAATGGCGATGTACACTGCCAACTGCATTGCTAACCGCATCTTGGATCTTGCCAAAAATGTCCTGCCAAATCTTGAGCATGTCTCCTAAACGACCGCCCGTCATATCATTTAGCTTGTTGTACATATCAGAAAAAATCTTGCGGTTGAACTTAAACATGTCCTGTGCAGTACGTTCGGTGTCTTCGCCTAAGCGATCCCAACGTCCCGAAACAAGATCATGCCAAGTAGTAGTCCGGTCCTCGATAACTTTATAGCCCGCTTGGAATGTTGACTTATGCTTGTTAAACATCTGCTGAGCCGAGCGGGCAGTATCGCTGCTCAATCTGTCCCAGCCACGTTCTACGGCATCAATTCCATCACCGGTCTTTTTCTTCAGATCTTTCCAGCCGTCCGCAAAGCTCTTTTTAGTCGAGTTCCACCAGTTGCCGATTTCTTTGTTGGTTTCCTTGGTTCGTTTGACAATAAGCGTGCCCAGGTCCTTAAAGGCTTTGCCAAAATCTTTGGCGAACTTGCCAATCTGTTTATGGTACTTAATGATCAGTGCAAGTGCGATTTCGATTGCAATCATCCAAGGGTTGAACCCAAGCGTGGCCACCTTGAGCACACGAGCAAAAAGCCCAATTCCTTTAATCAGAGCATTAAGGCCGGTCATTGCTTTGGTAAAGACAAATGCCGCCGCAACAGCTTTAGCAAAGCCAACTACCATTGTCTTATGCTTGGAACAGTACACAGCAAAGTTGACAACCGCCATCGAGAGTTTACCAAGGTCCTTGGCTAGGTCTGCAAATGCCTTTTTAGTAGACTTTTTGCTGAATGCTTCCGCCAAAGCAACCGAAGCTTTAGAAATTGCCGGCAGAAGTGCCTGACCAACCTCAATTTGAATTGCTTGCGATGCGTACTTGAACCGGTCTTGCGCGCTCTTAGCAGACTTCATGTTGCGCAGAGCCAGCTTGCCGACATAGTCTTCGTTGTACGCAGTCTTAACCTTGCCTTCGACTTCATCAAGGTCCTTGAGGTTGTTAGACAAGATAACAGCGGCGGATTGTGCCGACTGGCCGAATGCCTGGTTAAAGACTTTCAGCCGGTCTGCCTTAGGAACCTTCTTGTTGATCTGGTCAAAGATTTCTGGAATCGATTTAAGTTTCCCAGACTTAGTCTTGAAGTCATCCATTGACAATCCATACTCTTTAAATGCTTTTGTCGCACTTTGAGAGCCACTGGACAGACGTACGATAATCCGCTGCAGACTTGTACCGGCTTGAGATGCTTCCAAACCGTTGTTGGACAACTCACCCAGCGCTGATGCAGCATCTCTCATCGAGATACCAGCACCTTTGGCCGTACCGCCGGCATACTGCATACCAATACCAAGCTTAGAAAAGTCGGTAGACGTAACGTCAGCTGCCTTAGCCAGAGTGTTTGCTGTATAAGACGTGGCCTGCATCATCTTGTTAGCATTGTCGGACTTCATCCCGAAGGCTTCCAAAGTTGAGGTCGTGACTTCCATAGCATCGTTAAAGTCATCCCCGGAAGCCTTAGCTGCTTTAAGAAGTTGTGGCATGGCACCCAAAGCCATCTGACTGTCATACCCACGCTTGATCAGCGTCTGGTAACCTTCGGCAATTTGCTGTTGTGATACACCGTATTTGACCGACAGGCTGGAACCATCGGCATACATCTGATTGATTGCCTTCTGGACATCCTTGTGCTTTTCGCCGGCAGTCGTCATCAGGTTGGTGTTGGTGACGTACGTATGTTGTATGTCTTCAGCCTTCTTGGCACCATCAACCGTATATGCAGTAAATGCACTAACGGCAATTCCGGCAGCCATAACCCCGCTTTTAACAGAATCCCAGAAATTGTTTACCTGGCCTTTAAGCCGGTCCAGCCTTGGCTGAATCTGCTCAGTGTGGTCGCGCATCTTGATGATCGCATTGTCAACACGAGCAATACCAGTCGGCTCAAGGGATGCCTCCTGTACACGAAGCTGTTTAAGTTCATCTTGCGTTTTAGCAATCGACGTTGCAGTTTCGTCTAACCGTTGTTTCTGCTTGAGATAAGCGTCAGACGTTTCGCCAGAACGGCTCTTGATTTCCTCAAGCATTCTGGACTGGATCTTATACTGCTGTTGCAAGTTTTCCAGGCCAGAAGCCAGTTGATGATAGCGTGCAACGGTTTCAGAAGCGGTGCGATGTTCGGCCGCCATACGGTCAACGTAGGCTTGTGATGCCGATTGCGTCAACTTGTACTTGGACTGCAGGTCTGATAAGCCGGATGCTTGATACTCATAGGCTGCTTTAGCACGCTGAGCTTGAGCTTCGTAGCTGGCTAATTGACGATTGGCTTGATTGATCTGCTTTTCAAGTTTTAGCCATTGGTTGGCCTGTTTCTCGTTTGACTGATCAAGACCATCTTGACGACTGCGCAGTTCTTCAATCTTGGCACGCTGCAGTTCCATCGCCTGAGTAAGGCCATCAAGTTTCACCTTAGCCGCCTGCGTATAGTCGCCGCTGTTTTTTAAGGCTATTTCTTGAGCCTTCCAGGCATTGGTTGTGGCCGTGATTGCGTTTCGGAAGGCGGACATGCTCCCAACGGCAGAAATCGTATCAACCGAAATCCGTGTGGCCATTTCATTCTGTACTTTCAAGCTATCCACCTCCAAACATCTTAGATAATTGTGCGTGCGCGTCTTCTGGGCTCATTGGCCTGTCATCCCTTGACCGCGCATTCAAAGTTTCCAACAGTTCCAAATAATTTTGATTGTCTAAATCATCTGGCAAAACACCACTATTAAGCATCAACTGCTGCTTAAGGTAATTGATGTCTTCTATTTCTTGATTGATCTCCCAGATTCTTTTGCGGATTTCTCCGCTTCCGATTTTGGGGATTCATCCGTAGATTTAAGTGCTTCTTGTGCCTCTTTTTCGCTAACGCCAGATGTACGACTGCGCAGATAGGATAGATAAGCCCCAATTTCTGTTTCGGTAGCGTTGTCCCAAATACGGTCTTCGTCAATATGCAGCAATTGCGCGATAAACTTGATTGCACCATCAATAAATTCGGCTTCTTGATCAATGACTTCAACAAATTTCCCTTGTGCATCCTCATCGTTAACAGACTCATCAGTAGCCAGGGAAGCCTCTAACGCCTGCTTCATAAACTGGTTAAGCTTGTACGTTACCCGTACGGTTGGCTTAATCACAATTGGCTGCTTAATGCCAAACAGGGATGCATCTACTTTAATTTTTTCCATTTTTGACACCTCATATCAGCCGCCCCATTGGTACTGTGTATTTACTAGGCGACTTTAAATTTTTTAGCTGTGAGTAACAGTGTTGCTGGTGGTAGTGGTAGCTTGACCATGCTTGGTAATGTCATCGCCGACATAGCCGCCGAATACTTCCTTAAGCATAGCTGCAGCACTAAATCCAGTTGCGCCACTGTTCCATTGTTTGTAAGGCTGTTGCGTGCCCTTGGAGTTGACAAAGACAGTGTCATCAATTGGCGTCAAAGCTTGGTAGGTAAATGCAGCGTTGGCGTCAGTTTCGTTTTTGTTGTTGGTACCATGATTACGAGTTGGCATAATCATTTCGCCATTGGCAAACCCGTCAAAGTACTTGTTGCCCTTGAAATCGTCAGAGCAAATCAGCATTGCCAAGTGTGGCTTTTTGCCCAACGTAGCACCACCAGTTGTATCAAGTTCATAGCCGGTGCACTTCATGCCAATTTCATATGGCAAATCGAGGTACGTAACGGCAACCTGTGGAGTTGGCGTACCATGAGCGTTACGCTTAACTTTGTTGTTAGCGTATTGTTGCGTGCCTGCTTCTTCGATGTTAGTAATGTTGGCAGTCGTGGCACCTTCGCCATCACCGTCCAGCAATACTACGCCGGACTCAGAGAGCCCTTTTGTAGCGTCAGCAATAAGCTTCCCGGTATCGTCGATCATCCCTAACGCGATCCAATTGATACCGGAAGTAGAAATACCTGCGGACATTTAATTCCCCTCCTTGATAATTTCATTTTTTGCAAAATAAAAGACCTTCGTCACTTGTTTAGTGTCGGGGTCTTTTATGTGATTCTTCGATTGTTCGACAGTCCAATTATTATCAACAAACAGCCGTGCCAGTGCCTGCTCGCCATCTAGCGTGCTGACATCGTTGTCGAGTTTGTAGAATATCTGAACTTCCACACCGACCGTCCATCCCTTGAAAGTGTGGTTGGCATAGTAGGTGGGCTCGTTCAGCCATTCTGTAATCAAGCAGATCGTCTTGCCTTCATAATCGGACTCTTCTTCTGGGATCGAATCGGTATAAATCTCATCAATCCAGTCAAATTTGCCATTGATCAGATCTAGTGCTTGAAAAACTGGCAGTTCCATCATTTAACACCGCCATTTCTTGCATCAAGAACCTTTTTCTCTGCTGCAAAAACCTTGTCAGCCGAATCGCGACGCGCGTTGTCAGCAAAGTGAGTAGCCTTCATCTTAACGGTTCCATCATTTAGGAATCTGGCGATATAGGCTTTTTGACCAAAGCCGACAACGGAATTGCCGTCATCTTCACCGTCAATGTCAGTATTTTGAAAACCAACATTGTCTTGCAGGTGGCCATACTTTGGATTTTTCTTTGTCGAGCGCGGGGTTGCTTTGCGCAACTCGTCTGCTAAAACTTTTGCTCCAGCAGCAGTCATCGCTTTCCTCGTAGCATGATCAGGAATGGCGAATTTTTCGGCGTTCTTGCCAAATACCTCTAACATTTTACCGAGATCATCCATTGGTAGCACCAGCTTTCTTAGTATCCTTAAGCGTCAACAGATCATAACGCGTAGTCGTATGGCTCTCATCCCTGGATATGGTCAAGATGTCATAGATCGTACTGTCGCCCTTGAATCTCACCTTGAGCTGTTTGTCAACGTGATACTGAGAGCGGACAGCTACTACCGTTGTATCTGCTAATGCCGTCCCAACCAGAGCATACTGCTGTGATTGAGACCGCTGATAGATTGCGCAGTGCAGAGTTTGAGTCGGCACAAACTTTTGATGCGAACCGCCTAATGTCCTGCTCGGAACAGTTGATACCGTACCGATTTCAATTATGTGGTTCAGACGGCTGATTGGTAGTTTCATCTTGGCTCGCCTCCCAAACGTCGTATCGTCCACGCAGCTGACCAATAATGCTGTTGACGGTCAGATCAATCTCGTATGTCTGGACATCTGACATGCTCAGGCGGTATTGGTAATAAGTAGCTGCAAGCGACTTTACCGCCATATCAAACAATGGCGAGACATTGCTTTGCGTGTAAAATGCATCCCCATCACCAATTGCACCTTTAACATACTGCTCGGCTGCACCAATGTAGGCTTGCAGCAGTACGTCATCGTCCGTGCCGTCAAGGTATAGTACCTTTTTTACATCGTCTACTGATACAGCCATTTAAATCGCCTACTTACCAGCGCCTGCGGAAGCTTGGAAGTTAGCCGTCTGATCAGCAACCGTCGTAAACGAGCCAACTGCGTATGCATCACCATCGACTTGTTCAACGTCGAACCGGTCAATGACACGAATCTTGGTTTCATCATGTTCAAAGGCGCCAGCACCAACGTTGGTCGTCAGCAGACTCATGTTCTCGCGGTCAAACAGCGTGATAGCCTGCTTAAAGTCGCCGTAGTACAGTGGATGAGCACTAGATACGTCTGGGAGCCAACGGTCAGCAACTACCGTGACTGGCTTACCGCCAATACGATAGATTTCGGGACTGGTTGGGTCACGTTGTACCAGGTAGTCGCCCATTGCGTTCTTAACCTTGGCCAGAACGGCAAAACCAGATTGGTTGGTCAAGAACGATGACGTAGCGTTGATTGCAGGGTCAAGTGCGGTCAGTTCCAAGTCCTTGATGTCATCAAACTTAGCAATCGTTGGCTTTTTGGATGCCGTATTCATAACTGCCAGAATAGCTTGGTTACGAGTAACGACGACTTTACGAGCAATCCAAGTAGACAGCCATGCAATAATGTTTTCAGCCGTGTCTTTCAGCAGCGTGTTAGTAACGGTCGTGATACCAGCGTAACGCTTGATCAGGTACTTGATCGTGGTCAGTTCTGGATCGTCGTTGTCACCAATTGCAGCCGTTTCATCATCCAGTGATGCTAATGGCTTGATGTCGGATAACTTTTCATAAACCCGCGAACCGGATTCGGTCGTTACAGATTCCACACGAACCAGGTTCTGCAGAGATGCGTATTGACGCACCAGAGTATTAATAGTCGTGCGGATGTCGTCTGGAATCGTCAGACCACCGTTACCAGTTCCAGACGTTCCCGTAGTAACCATATCCTTGAAGTCCTTAACAAACTTGTCTTTCAGCGACAGTTGGTTGTCATTCAGCGGCTCCTTGTCGCTGTCGTGCATCTTAACTACTTCTGCTGCGCGAGCTTCGTTAAGCTGGTCTTTCAGAGCATCGCGACGTTCCTTGGCATGGTCGCGTTGTTCCTTCAAATCTGCAAAAGCTGCTTGATCGAAAGAGTCGTCCATCAGAGCGACGTTAAGCTTATCGTTCAGATCAGAAACCTTTTGGCCGGCTTCAATCCAAGCGTTGTTCAGTTCATTGATTCCCATGTTGGGCCTCCTTTTTGTCCAATAAAATAGCCAGCTTCTCGTCATAAACAGACGGAGCCGGCTTTTCTTCTGGCTTTGGCTGTTCGGCCTTGGCCATAAGCGTCATGAATTTGTTGATTGCGGCGTGCGAAGGGATACTGTGGACAGCATTGACCACTTGTGGCTGACTTTCATCGGCGAACATGATTTTGTCGGCAAAGCCCTTATCAACGGCATCTTTAGCCGTCATCCAAGTTTCGTCAGACATCAGCTTTTCGATTTCATCCCGCTTTAAGCCTGTTTTGGCTTCGTAAGCGTTGATAATCGTTTGGTCAACGGTATCCATCATCTTGGAATCATGGTCGAGATCGTCGGCGTTGCCTTGCGTTACGGTCCATGCCTTATGGATCATCATCTGTGCGGTTGGCGACATGTTGATCTCATCCCCAGCCATCGCGATAACCGATGCTGCACTAGCAGCTAGGCCCAGCACGTTAACCGTAACTTTGCCGGGATAGTCACGCAGCATCGTATAGATTTCAGACGCTGCGTGTACGTCCCCACCTGGCGATGCAATGTCTACCACCAGATCATCATCGGCATCGGCTAACATTCGTTCAACCGCCTGAGGATAGGCGGAATCCAGATCAAACCAGCTGTAAAATTTGCCGGTCATGTTGTCGACAACGTCGCCTTTAATGTTAATCTTGGTCATCGTTCTCACCTCCCTTCTTTGCATTATCAGCTCGTGGAAGCCTTTCCGGTAAATACCCGGATTGTTCAAGCACGTAAGCAGCCTGATTGCCTGCCAGAGCCCCCGATTTAACCATCGATGCAATCGTGCCGGCAAACGTATCACCAAGCGGATCAACGGCCGGTCGCAGGTCCAGTTTGACATTGCCAGTCAGCTTGTTGCTGAGCTCGCTGTCAATCGCTTTGGCAAAACGGCTCAGCGACTTGGCATAGTCATTACCCATCATGGCCAACGATGACTGTTGGTCACCTTGCCCATTGATAACCGAGTCGGATACACCGTATACCTTGGCAATCTGTGCGCCAGTCCAATTGGCTTGATTCAGCAGTTGAGCAACGTTTCCCTGGATTTCCAAAGGCTGGTAGTCTTCCAAATCGTCAAGCACGATTGGCCCGCTCCCTGACGCCTGCATCTGCTGCATAAACTTCTGCGAGCGTTGAGCTTTTTCCTTAGCGTTGAGCAACCCGCCTTTCTGGATCTTTAAAATCCCAGGCGCAGAAATAGACTGCGCAAGTGCTGAGAGAGTCAGTCGATTACTTGCCTTGCTGATACTCAGCTCATTAGCCAGAGCTGACAGTGGACTGATGCCAGTCTTACCGCCATTTTTGGACAAAAGCCGAATATGGATCATGTCGGACTGTGGTATGGCCTCAACAACGCCAACGCTTGGCTCATCAAACGTAACCGTATAGATCAGCCCAGAGCCGTCTTCAAGCAAATATGGCGATACCTGAGATGGCCTTAGATACTCCCAATAACTATCAATGCCATTGTTATTGCGCCAACGGTAGGCAAAACACTCACCGCCAAGCAGCAGTTGAGCAAACATTGACTGCCAGAAAGCATGAGCGTTGCTGGTGACGGTAGGATTGTCAAGCATCCCTTGCGTCCGCGACTTTTCGGTAACAAACCGGCCATTTGCCAAATCCGAACTCAGCTGAAAGATCAGCGAGTAGACGTCAGAATTATGCAGAGCAGTTGATGCATCCACATAATCGCTAGTGCCGTTTGGATTGAGGAAATTGATAATGCTTTGATCATCCGCGATCGATAAAACAGAGTTAGCTTTATTTCTCAGTTTAAAAATCGGCATTCAATCACCTCCTTTCAGCTCGCAATCATCTCGGTAATTAGCCCAACCATAATCAGCGCAATACCGACCGCAAAAATGCCGGCCGTAATGCTTAATCTAAAAAAGCCCCAGACGATAAAAAACGCTGCGGCTAAAAAACATAAAACATCAATGTATTTCCAGATAAATTTCAGCATAGGCCACCTCCATTACAGCAAGCCGGAGTCTTCGTTCTCAAACCAGGCTTTGACTTGCTCACTTGTCATCAGTTCGACCTGTTTTGATTTGTCGTTAGCAATCCCGAAGTCCTCAAAGTGATACATAGCTTGATAGAGAGCGTCAATAATTGCGTCCACAACATCGATTTTCAGCGTTGCCTTGGCTTTGTCGACCTGGATGCCAATCTTGTCCTGGATAATTTCGGCGTTAACAAGTGCTTTTTCCATGATTTCATCATCATCACGCGTGATTGACGACTCAACAAAGCCCTTCTGCAGGAACTTAGTCGGGTCTTTCAGCTCACTGGTACGCTGCCGAATCGGGTTCAACGGCCATTCAGTGTTGATTTCCATCTGTTTGATCGCATTGGTTGCTCCCCATGCGTCATAGCCAAAAAACAGGACCTTGAGATCATTGTCAGCGACAAAATCAAGCAACCATTGATAGACTTGGTCGTCATTGATCAAGCCTTGCGGATGGCTGGTGATTGTACAGTAGCCTTTTCTTGCTAATTCCCGATACTCAATCCCGTCTTGCTTTTCCTTGGCCTCGATTGAGCCGGCTTTTTGCCACGGGATAAAGCTGTGCTGCTTGACATGCCATTTCTGGTTGCCGTCAGCGTCAGTGTACGGGAATACAAAGGCAATAGCTGTGTTGTCTGAAAACATAGAGTAGTCAAAGCCGATATAGACCTGTTGGCCACGAAAACTAAAATCATTTTTAACCGCTCGCTCAATGTCGGCCAGCTTTAGAAATGAGTTAGTAGCTTCCTGGAGCCACATGTTCAGGTTCTTGTTTTGAAAACGGTCGATATGGCCGGCCATTGCCTCGTTGTTTCGGCTGTTAGTCAAGCCTTTGAACAGCACTTCTTTTTGGCCATCCAAGTAAAGCAGCGGGTTTGACTTATACCAGGTTTCAGGCTTAAAGGTTTCATCAAGACTGTCTTGGCACCAAATCAGCCCCAGATAGTTGTCACCATCACGCTTATAGTCCTGCTCCATGATCGTTTGAGCCAGCTTCTCATCGGCATGATACGGCACTGTCGGGTCTGGATAGGCCGTTGAAATCTCTATGTACTGATGATTAGGAACTTTTACTTGACCAGAAGTGATCTTTGCTGAGCCTTCGTCGGTGTGAATATTACCGATTTCGTCAAATACCGCCGTTTTGAAGTGGTACGAGTCGTACTTCCCTGAGTTAAACGTGATTGGCCGGATAACATTGTTGACTTTGCGCATCGTAATCTTGTTGTGCAGTACGGCCAGTTCAACTTCCTTGGCAAGCTTGCCAAAAACAGGCTGCTGCTCGATGATTCTTGGAATCATGCTGCTGATATAGCCAAAAAGCTTACCGGTCTGGTCTGCATTTTCGGCAGTAACAAGGTAGTCTTGGTTGGATAGCCCCATTGACTCAATCAGATACGTATAGCACATGTAGATAGCCATGAGATAGGTCTTGCCTTGACCACGTGCCACCGAAAGTATGCAGCGGTCAAACCGTTTTAAATTTGACTCATCCCGCCAGCCGAATAGCATGCAAAAAATGAACTTCTGCCAGTCCATTAGCGGAACAGGCACGCCGGTATCAACGTTCGGTGCAATCGATGCGAATTTAAGGATCTTATGGCACTCTTTAGTGCTGTAGTGATAATGGAAATCAGCATCCCCTATACGTTGCAGGTCTCGCAGATGTCTAAAAGCGGCTAGTTTGATCAGATAGCCAGTCAAAATCTTTTCATCGAGCACGTCAAAGGCGTACCGTGTGCCAGAATCTTGATACTGTTTGCGGATATCATCAAAGTTGATGCTGTGATAAGCCCCAAGCACGTCATGTGTTTGTGTCAAATCAATCTTCAACTATACCAACCCCGCTTCTTTCATCTGATCGCTGATCGACTTCTCTTTCTTCTGACTTGCAATCTGCATAAGGTCCTGTCTGCCCTTAGGCGTCAGGCCAAGTTGAATGCCAATCGAGTTAAGCTGCTTGTTTGCATCGGTCATGATTCCGACCGCTGGATTCTTTCGATACCCGGTGAAATCCTTGCCGATAATCTCGCCGGCTGCATTCTGCAATGACGTAAACAGCTTGGTTTGGATGCCGTTTTCCTGTACGTCAGCATACGCCTGACGGTAGATCTCGTACTGAGTGCAGTACTGTTCGACCATGCCGGCATCAATTCGCTGGACCCGCTCGGTGCTCTCGAGATATGGCACTATTTTTCGCCAGCATGCAGCGGCAATCGGCCCGAAATAATTAGGCGGATTTGGTGGCAAATGACCGTGATTTTGCTTAAAAAACACCTGTTTTGGCATTTTTGGCTCTCCTTTCTGCAGATTCGGAACGTTCCGGAGCCCCCCTGGGGTAAAAATTTTTAAAATCGCATTTCTGTAAGAGACGGCTGAACTGTGTGCGCTCCTTTTGGCAAGCGAATAGGGGGCGGGGGTAAATTTTAAAATCGAATTCGATAAATTAATCAAAAATTTTTAAAACGCGCGAGAGAGCAAATATGAGCCTCTCACAGCGTTATGAGTTTGGCTATAACGTCCACGTCATGGATTGGCTCAGCACCAGCTATCAACTGGTTGTCTTTGCCGGTGCCATAGTGCCGTTGCTCCCAAGCTGTCTTGAGTCTATGGCAGTCCCGACAGATGGTTGCCAGGTTGTCAGTGTCTGCCTGCAGCTTGTTGTCAAACTCGATTGGTATGACGTGGTCAACGGTCTTGGAGTTTGGCTTGCCACAGTACTGGCAGACATAGTGGTCACGCTCGAGTACTTGCTTACGCAGTGACTGCCATTGCCTGGACTTGTAGAAGTGGTACTGTGCTGACTTGGTATCGTCACGATATCTTGTGACGTTGTTGTACTTGCGCTGATACTCAGCGTTGTGAGATCGTGCCCACTTCTGGCGACTGGCTAGGTACTCAGCCTCATGCTCATAGTGCTGCTTGCAGTAGTGATCAGGTAGCTGGCACATGGCATGACATCCCGGATATCTGCATCGTCTAACCCTTGGCATTGTGGCCACCTCCTTTCCTAGTATGTAGAACTGGTGGCTTGATCGTGTATTCTGCCGGCTTGTCTTTCACTCGTTCTGGGTGCTGTTTACGATAAATCTTGTCGGCTAGTACTAGCATCTTATGTTCTTCGTTCGAGCAGACGCTCCAATCCTTATACGCTCTCATGTTGTCACCACCTAAACCAAAATAAAAAGCCCAGCCAAAGCTGAGCTTGCGTCCATCTAAAGCCTAAATCGACAGACAAGAGAGTTGATTGCTGCTTGAGTGGCATTACCCGAAATAATGAAGCGTTGTTGCTTTTGTGTTAATTTTTGAGTAATGCTACTCACCTCCTTTTAATATTTGATTTCTAAGCACGTAAGTCCCCACATTTTTTCAGCCTTTGAATATCTTCCTTAAGCTTAGCTTTATCCTCATTTTCTTTGTTATGAAGGTCATCTTCTCTATGATAACTAAATTTTTCAGAGTTACTATTTACATATCGTTTCCAACATTGCCAATTTTCATAATTTTCGAAAACATTTTCCATATCTTCAAAAACAGCATTCCATATTTGTAATGTCTTTTTACTAAGATGAGTTTGAAATTCAAATTCATCTAATTTTTCTTTCATTTCGTCAAATTTGTTGCTATAGAATAATTCTTTGACGTCTCTAAAGGCATTCCCGTAAAGTGACTTTGCACAATAAAGTGTAAAATCATATAGTTTTTCTATATCTTTACTGTTTTTAATATGTTCTATGTTGCTAGCTTCTCTTTTTAACCCAGCATCATACTTTGATTCTCTACGTTTGAGCCACGAATTAAAGATATTTTCTAATATTTTTATCATATTAATCACCTCATCCATATAATACAAAAGCCCGGTCATAATAACCAGGCTTCTTTCGGGGTGATTTAGTCCATGTCCATATAGTCTCTAGCTAAATAAAAAGCCAGCCGTTAAGCTGACTATATTTACAGATTAATTACTATACTCGTTATAAGCAAAATTAAAAAAGCAACAACTGCAGCAATTGTTATTAGTTTTATGAAATACTCCATAATTAATCACTCAAATATGTTCATAACTTGTATGTTTATTAGCAGCATCCATGCCATCATTCAAGTCCATATACGTTTTTGACTCCTTTTTTATCATTATGTCAGGTGCCGTTGCTGAAATACTTTTATTTTTGGAACGTACAAAATAATATTTTTCACTACTAAAAGCACTATCATGTGATTTACTATGCGATCCTGGATAGTCACAAAATCCTATTTCATTAGCTGAGGTATCAAATCTAATCGTTAGATGATCATATCTAATTTGTTCATCGCTTTCATTAAATTTAAAATCTGGCAAAAGGACTAAATCGTGATTAGGCCTTAACCCGGAATACAGAAAGTATTCTTCTCGTATTCCTTGAGGATCTGAGCTCAAATGGTATTTTAAGCGAACTTCAATTTCATAGATCGTATTTGGCGACATATTATTAATACATATTTTCCTGTATCCAGAATGATTAGTCGCCAATTGTTTTGCTTTGCTGCCATCTTGTTCTTCACCGAAAACTATGGTTGTCACACCAGTTCTCACTACTGGAATAAAGACAAGCGAGAATCTTGGACGTTGATGCTCAGCATCAAGTCCTCTCTGAATATTAGTCTGCTTATTCACCTGCCAAAATATTGCCAAGAACGCCAAGAATGTTCCAATTCCACTTACCCAATCAGCAACATCACCATGATCATTAGCAATCCATTGAAAAAATGGCTTTGTATTCAAAGAAGCGGCTTGCCTAACTATTGAGAGAATTAATGCAATTGTAATCATCCCTAAAACAAATGCCACTACATTTGAATGTTTACTACAAAATTTACGAATTTTATCAGACATTATACATCACCCAAAAACATAATACAAAAGCCTAGCCATTATAGCTAGACTCTGAATGGGTGATATGTAGTTTAACGTCATTTCGGACAATGACGGCCTGTGGAGTTGAACCATAGCATCCCCCTCTGAAGTATGGAGATGACCGTACCGTCTGCCTTTCATCTAAAGCCTAAATCGATCGAAAGACAAGAGAGTGAATTGCGCTACTCTCAATGGAAGCAGCAGGATTCGAACCTGCGAAAGTCTATAAAAGGACTTTACCAATTTAGCAAACTGGCGCTTTAAGCCACTCAGCCATACTTCCACGCTGACGGGATTCGCCCGCCACGTTGTCCTGGCAGGTATATTGTCGTTGATAGAAATTAAAGCCAGGAAAAGGATAGGTAAGGGACTCGCACCCTTTTTTGCGCTGCGACATGATGGTTAGAAACGCAGTGCCCGCCTGGGACCTTCCAGCCAGTGAAACTCTAAACACTGACAATGCGCTGCTGTGTGTCAGCGCAATACCGCACGGCGGAGTCGAACCGCCTAGCCGTGTGAGCAGCTAACCGTATGCGGTGCCTAGTTTATGGGTTGGAAAAAATAAATAAAAATAAAATTCCCGTTGATGCGGGAAAGCACCATGTGGGAGTCGAACCCACGCGCAGCCGTATTTGAAACGCACATTAATCATTCACTCGTTTGTTCCCACAATATGAAAGGAGGTTCCATACGAACATATGGATTGAATTGAACTAATTGTTAGTCTTCATCGCAGTTGTTTCACTGATGTAATATCGTCTTGGTGGGCCTAGAATAAAAAGTGTACAAGTTAAATAGAGACTCTGATTTAGTATAATTAAGGAAGTAAATTGGAGGATCAAATAATGACGAAGCACAGTTATGACAAGGAATTTAAGGAACAGGCCGTTCAGTATTACTTAGATAACAAGGATCACATGACCATGAATGAAATAAGTAAGAATCTAGGTATTGGGGCTAGTACATTACATAAATGGATTAAGCTGTTTACTGAGACTGGGGAGTTTGGCCGTGGCTCTGGTAATTTTGCCAGCGATAAGGACAAGGAGATTGCACGACTAAAGCGTCAACTTCGTGACGCTGAAGGAGCGATCGAAGTATTAAAAAAATCAATCGGGATTCTGAGCAAGTAACTACCGAAAAGGTATACCAAGAAATGGACGTTCAGCACGCTTTGGAATCCCACCCTTCCATCAATGGTATGTGTGATTATGTTGGAATCTCAAGAAGTGGTTACTATCAACGAGAAAAGCGTCATAATCACCAATCACCGCGAAAGCTTCGGAAGAAGTTTATTCAAGGTGAAATTAAAGCAATTTGGCTCAAAAGCCTTTGTATTTACGGTGCCGGCAAAATCACCCAAGAACTTCGCTCAAAAGGATATAAGATCGCTGAACGAACTGTTGGTAAGTATATGCGTGAACTTGGCATTCACGCCGTTTACCTAACCCCTTGGACGACTACCACTCGCAATTCTAAGTTTGATAAACAGCTAATAAATATTTTAGACGAGCAGTTCAATCCATTGCGACCAAACGCCGTTTGGTGCATTGACACCACTTATATTCCAGTTCATGACGGATTCGTTTATTTAACCAGTATTATGGACTTGTACTCCCGACGGATCATTGGTTGGGACTTATCTGAAACCTTGGAGGTATCGAATGTCATCCCACTTATTGAAAAGACTAAGCACAGTCGCCATATTAGCAAGCCATTAATCATGCACAGTGATCGTGGTAGTCAGTTTACGTCTGAAGCTTACAATCAAGTTACAGCTAGCATGACATTAAGCTATTCAAAGAAAGCTTATCCTTGGGATAATGCCTGCATTGAGTCGTTTCACGCCTTGATTAAGCGTGAATGGATAAATCGGTTTAAAATCCATTCATACTCCGAAGCTAAACGACTAGTTTTTCAGTACATTGAAACGTTTTACAACACAGTTAGAATTCACAGTCACTGTGGATTCAAATCACCAAAGCAACTTGAAGATGAGTATCAAACTCAAATTCAAAATTTAGTCGTGGCATAGGACAAAAAAGTCTCTATTTAAATTGTCTATTTTATTGACAGGGGACCATGGCATAATTGGCATAAAAGCTGCGTTCCCGGTGATGATGCATAAGCAGACGCCGTAGCGCCTGTTTTGGAAGAAGTTCTAATCAATTCCAGTAGGAAAGACACCCTTTGAGAAAGCCGAGTAATTGGGCTTCGTGATATTTCTATCACGATACCATTGTAGTCCGTAAATGCTCGCCTTGTGCTCTTACGATGCTCCGATTTTTTGAACCAGCTTGATATAATCTAGACCGTCAAAACCGTATCGCTTCTCAAAGCCTTCAAACCGCTCAGCAAACTCACACATACACGATCGCTTGATGTTCTGATATTGTGACGGTGAATAGCAAAGTTTATCGGCCATCTGCCAGTCTTTTAGGCCTTCGATATAGACGGCTGAGATGATTTGATAAGTCAACGGCTCGCAGTTCTCCAGCGTATCCCTGATGCAGTCGCACATGCGTTGTGCCTGCATCCCGCTAATGAGTCTGTCCTCAGCGTGATTGCCATTTGCCCCACCGCCACCTGCTAGGCTGAGTGTCGGTGATTTGAGCTGATTGCGATGCAGACCAGCTTGATATAGATACCGATTAATCCCATGCGTCCAGAATCGTCGCACATTAGCAGCGGTCTCCTTGCTGTCGATTTCCAAGCCTAAATCCATTTGCACCACGACACCACTCTCCTCTGCTATAATTGATGGTGTTGATTCATTAGAGGGTCGTGCCATCGCGGTGCGGCTCTTTTTTACTGCCATCAGACTGCCTCATAGAAAGCAAAGGCTAAGCCAGAAGCATAGGAACTTAATCCATGCACTTTTAACCGTCATGATCACCGCAATAGTAATTGATGCGATCGCCGTATACTTAAATCCAACCACCAGTGTTCCCAATACCGTTTCCTTACGCATATCTATCCTCCCAACACGTGTGCTAGCAACACAATCACGACTGCCCAAAACAGCAGGCAAACCATTACCGTCATCCCTAATCCATTCCACTTTCTTTTCATTGTGGTCACCTGTATAACGTTGGCTTTCGCAGCGTATCAAACCTTGCCCCGATTCTCGGCAGCTTCTTTGATACGTAGCTCTGCCCATCCTGGTATACCTCATCTAGCATGACCGTTTCGTTAATGTGATTAGCTTCAATGATCAGGTACAGTTTTGAGTCACCAAGTGTCACTGCTCTGCTGTTACGGAATGCCCGCTCAACCTCTTTGCTTTCCATCTCTTTCTCCTTCCAGTAATTCTTCTACTTTGTAATCAATTGAAGTTTTGATGTCGTAGTAGTCCTTGACGATCGTCCCGTCACGCTTGATGCGCTGATGCATCGGCTGTGTTTTGGTGGTCGTGCCTAAGATCTTGACTTTAAAGTAGCTCCTGAACGGCGTCACCACCTCAACCGGGATGCCATACTTGCGCCAGAACAGCTTAAATCTTAGCTGTGCGCTTGCGTCGGTTGCTCGATAGGCAATTCCCGTTTTAACGTCGTAAACGTGCTCTATGGCCCCGTCAACACCATACACAACAAAGTCGGGTCGATAGTAGATTCCGCCAACACGGACTTCGCCGGCATTATAGATTGGCAACAACTCGCACTGGGGATGTACCTGGTACTTCTTGCCACAGCTCTTGATATAAGCTGCGTAAAAAGACGCCTCTTTTCTTGAGTCAAACGTGTAACCGTCCAGCTTAACCTTTTTGCCATAGTAGTTTTTCAATCTTTCAGTTCCCTCCCGCACATCGGACAGTACTTGATACGGTTTGACTGCCCGACACTGATCACACTTTCGTTTCGCTTGACCTTCGCCATTGCGTCTAACTGCGTATGGTTGACAACCTTAACTGTTATGCCGATGCCGTTAAACTTGCAGATCAGCAACGGCTTATGTTGCTCACAAAATTCACACATTTTCATACTCCCTGTAAATGACCAATGCCGTGCAGCATAACTGATTGTCTTCCTCGATGAAATCAGTCGACAGCTTGACGTCCACAATGATATAGTCGGGATGTTTGTCTAGCCAACGATTGATCTGCACGCTGGGATCAATATCGTTGACCAGATCGGTAAACATTTTTGTCTTGACCATCGCGTGCCTCCTTAAACAGAACGTTTTCGTCTTTCGTGTACACGTCCATGTATGTTTCGTTGAGATTGCCATTATAGGTAAACTCGAAGTAGTAGTCCTTGTCGTTGTATCTGCCCGGTGCTGCAAGCATGGCCTTGTGATTCTGCAGAGCCTTAGCTTGCCACACGACAAACACGTTTTCCGGCTTGCAGGCCGTTTCCTTTCCGACCAGCTTGTTGAGATAGTCAGATACGCGCCATTTGCACTTGTTGATAAATTCTTGATTAGTCATTGTTAAACACATCCTTTGCTTTTTCTGCCAGTTCCAATGCAGCATCCGCAACGTCGTGTAGTCGCATAATGCAGTCGCCGTCGAAGGCGAATTGATCGTCATCGTAGTATTCGACATCCAGTTCGTCCATCTCTTTAAGCAATTGGCTAAGTTTTCCTTGATACTCTTCTTTAGTCATGGTTATTCCCCTTTGTCATGCATAATTCCATGTTTTTCTTCGATCTGGTCGTAGTACAGCCAGTCCTTGAACTCGATCCACGCGTAGATGGCGAGCATTGTCTGTACCAGAGCATCTTCTGTCTCTGCTTCCAACTTCTCACCGGCCAGTTCACATCCGTACCGCTTGCAGCAGTCCTCAGCCACTTTCCGCCAGTCGTTGGTGTAGCACTGCAATTCGTCAATACAGTAGCCGTAGTCCGTGTACATGCCGGTTTCGGCATCCATGTAGTACATGACCCCATCGTTGTTATTGTCGATGAACTCGGTCACGTACTCGATGCTCTGCAGCTTGTCACCGCGATAATACTTGTGCTCTTCAACGGTTAGACTCATGATGTCCTCCTAATCAATCTTGAAAACAGGGATGTTGGGAATCTCCCGATGCTCCGCCTGTCGTCTTCGATCCTGCTTGCGTCTAAAATCGGCTGTTGTATAGATGCCTTGACCGAGATAATCATCGATCACCTTCTTCAGGTAGCCGTACGTCGTGTTTGGCTTTGCCATACGCGTTTTGTCGATGATCATTTGGATAACGGCATCTGACATCCCTTGTTCCTGAGCGGACAGCAGTAGCCGTGTGATCTGATCAGTCATCACGCCTAAGCTGTCTGGCCAGCGGATAAAAGACAGTTTTTCGTTTTTGTTGAGAGGTGCCTTATATACATCTCTCTCTTCTTGTATTTCATTAGTAGATGTTTCTTTAGTAAGGTATTTATTTAGTAGTGTGCGATTTTCCAAGATAGGTTTTTCCAAGATAGGATTATCCAAGATAGGAAAATCGCATTTAGGTTTCTGGGCATCGACAGGGTCATCATGCAGAATCCATACTGGCGCGCCGAATCTGCCTTTCTTATCACGCAATCTTGTCCGCTCAAGGTAGCCGTATTTTGCCAATTCCTCCAATCCACTATCTAGAGAATGGATACCGTCTTTGGCATGCTTGGCTACTTCTTTAGCATAGAAGTCCCAATCATCAGGCATTGACCAGAGATAGTTGAAGATTCCACGTGCTTTCCATGTCAGGCGCTCGTCACGGATGATTGTGTTGCTGGTGGTGGTAAACCCTTTGCTGTACTCCTTTCTGATTCTGACCATCTTTCTCGCCTCCTTATGAGATCTCGATGCTGCTAACCTCTGTAAATCCTGCCAGCTGTTTGCCCTGCCGACAGTATTCGCATTTGCCGCACGCCTTAGGTGGCTCCTCACCCATCAAGACTCGCCAGAAACGGTCTTGGTCAGCCTTGATTTTTTCAAGTGCTGACTGCATCAAAAACTGTCCATCTCCGTCAAAGCTGATTGCGATCTTGTCTGGTGGCACCTGTTTTGACACGCCAAAGATATATGGTTGGCAGTCAATACCAAACGTCTGCTTGATCAGTTCCTGATAGATGGCCATCTGCATGTGATAGCCACGATCCTCGACAAAATTGGTTTTCTGCCGCAGTACTGGGTTCCAGTGCCCTTTGTGGAAATCATCAACCGTCTTTAGATCGCAGAAGTAGCCACGATCCAGGCAGAGACTGTCGATCTTACCTTTCCACTGGTGGCCGAACAGCTCACCAGTGACAATGACCTCTTTATCGCCTGGCGCGTAAACGTAATTGAAGAAATCGTCCTCGCTAAGTGCTTCGATCATCTTGTCAGCGATCTTATAGTCGGCTCGCAGATGGCCGTCGGGTTCCTTCTTGTTGGGATTGGTCATCATAGCTTTATGGTTGGCACTGATAAAGTCCGCGTGCGCTTGTTCCGACTCAAAGTAAGAATGTACATAGTTCCCAATCAGCAACGCCTTAGGATCACTGGTCGGCTCCCAGTCGCCTTTCAGCTTGGCTAAGGTAGCCGCCTCGCACTTTTCAAAATCCTTGAACACTGAAAAAGACATGTACTGGAAGTCCGTATCATGACTGTAGTAGTTACTTTTCGTCAACTTCATCGATGTAGTCGAAGATGTCGGTTTGGCCGTCTGCCTCTTGGTTGTCATCGTGTTCTGCCTCCTCTTTTGCTGGTTCTTGTTCTGACTCTTTTACCGGTTTTTCTTGCTCTTGTTCTGGCTGTTCTTGGGGTTCCTCAGCCGTTTCTTTTTCCTCTTCGTGGTTTTGTTCTTGCTCTTGCTTAAAGCCTTCCACGAGCTTATCTGCGGCTGATTTTGGTGTTTCTGGTGTTACGTCTTTGCGTTCAGAATCGTCCTCGTACTCGTTTGCCGTAACGCTGTTGATTGAGCCGGTCAGCAGGTCGCTATCGTCGCTCGTATTGATGACCATCTTGGCAGCCCGATTGATAACCGTCCGCTTAGCCATCTCCTCAGGGAACTTATTCTGAACGTTGTGCTGACGTGACTGTGACCAACTGGCTTGGATCTGTTTCTGTGTCATAACCGTGTAGTTAACACGACCGTCAGTCATCTGGATGAACGCAAAAACCGCTTTGATCGGCTTGTCCAGGTTCTCGAACTTAGGCACGAACTTGGTGACCTTGATTCGGCCAAGCTCGTCAGCACCAATCACGAACTCGTCGCCCTGATGAACTACTTGAGCATCAATATCCTTAACCCCTTTCAGCCGTTTGAGTGCCGTGATAGTGCCAAAGTAAGACCGTTGCATCTGCAGCTGATTGCCATAGACGATGAAATAGCACTGATTCTTAGCCGGGCTAAGCCCTTGCTCGACCATATCCAGCAAAGAGTTAGCGATTGAGGCGGGAACACACTGCAGAGCCGGCCGACCGTCACGTCCTTTGACGTTTTGGAGCGTAAAGAAAGCCGATTTTAAAGCGTTCTGCCATTTGTAGTTTGCCGGCAATGCCAGCCCTTCGTCCGTCAACTGATCGATTTTTTTCGATACTGTGTCTGTAATGTCCTTCTGCAGGATCGCCATTTGATTAGTCATTGTTATCTTGCTCCTTCCGAGTTTTAATCATTCGTTTTGCGTTCAGCAATGGTTCCTGAGCCAATTCCAACATTCTTGTCGCAATTGACAGATCGGTTAATGCATCGTTGTCTTCCTCAGCTCTGTAGGCTCGCAACAGCCACTTAGTAGCAACCGATAGTTGTTGGAGCGCTTCATCTGTCAATGCCCTTTCGTTTGGCGACAAACTCATATATAATTTCTCCTGTAGAATATTTTTCTGTGAGCGTTACTGGTGGCGGCCAGTAACGTTTTTTTGTTGCAACATAGCCATCGTTTCTGTGCCGAACAGCTTAACGGCCAGACTAGAGTTAACAAATGGTTTCCAAAGCGCTTCGAAGCTGACCAGTACAGTCAGCACAAAGGCTGTCATAGTGAAGCCGTCTACCCAGCTCCAGATAGCCAGGTAGGCAAGCACAATCCAGTTAATTCGGGTAACGTTGTTCATAGCGCTTCAACTCCTTCCCAAGCTTTTCAATTTTTGCGTTCAAGATGCTGTGGTCTACTAGCAGCAATGCCACCAGTAGGATCCCAAAAATAGGTCCAAATAAGTCCATGCTGTTCCTCCTAATACTTTTGATATGCGACTAAGCGAGGGTCTTGCTTCTTATCGTGCTTCTTCTTTGCCAACCAGGTCATAAAACGTTGATACTCTTGAATATCAACGCGACCATCTGGCAGGAAAACACGCCATCCGTCTGGATAGTCAGTGGCTTCCCGCCGCCTTCGCTGATACGTTGACTCAGACATTGGCTGACCATTGCTGTCATGCCATTCAGACATGAACTCTGCTTTGTTCAGCTGATACCGATACGGGCTCATTCCTACATCTCCTTTCTGCTACAATTGACTCATCTCCTAATGAAAGGAGGTGAATCAAATGTTCCGAATTAGTGTCCACTTTCGGCCTGTCAGTGATACAAACGAATTTGAGCTAGGCAATGTATTTGCGTTGCTAGTTGATGGCGTACAAATACAGCCAAAAGATTTGAAATTGAGTGAAGCCAAAACCATCACTTTTAACTACCACCGTCTTACATTTGGGGACAATCCTAAGAAACAATTAGGGACAGTTGTCTTTAATGCAGATGACATCGTTTATATCGACATGACCCAAGATGATTAATTTTTAAGCCATTGCATAAGCTTGATTAAGAGTGCCTTCTTAATCAGGCTTTTTGCTTTTACAGCCTTAATCAGCAACTCATTTTCGAGCTGTGATTTAAGCCTTTGACGATCAGATGAATCCATACCTATGCTCCCTTCTTTTCGTCTGCGGTTTCGATTAGTGGAAGGATGCCATGCCGTTTGAGCAGTTCATACAGCCCAAGCCGTCCTTTCTGCGTCCATTTGGTATGCATGACGGCTTTCTGAGTGCCGTCTGATTTAGTCACCATGATCGTCTCTGAATGCGTCCAACCAGTCCGTTGATACTTGCTGTATAACAGCCAAGTGTCGCCCTGCTTGTAAATGACGCCTAGATCATGCAGCTTATGATTCATTGCCTGACCACTCATACCATAATCTTTGGCAATCTGAGTGATTGTGACCAACGATTTATTGCTCAGCACCAGATCGTAGTAGCTGGCTTTAGGCGTCAGCTCATTGACCCGCTGTTCAGCAATTGATCGACGCTCCCGCTCAGTCTTAAGCTCCGTTGCCAGCTTGATAATCGTGTCTGGGTTAAGTAATACTTCCTCAATCTTCTCGTCCGTCATGTATGCTCCGTGCTTGCGGATAGATGGGAGGACTTCAGATGTTACCCAATTCTGGAATTTCTCTGCGACCTGGTTGTTGGCCTTGATTGCCAACTTGTAGAACTGTGGCTCAGTGATAAAATCACCGCGCTTAATCTGTTGTCCACTTCTGGACAACCCTAAATATTCGTTAACTCGCTCCCAACGGACATACTCTTTGCCCTTTGAAATTTTAGTAAGCCCAAATCCAAAGGCTGATTGTTCAGCATCAAATTCAATTGAGCCGTCTGCATAAGCCTTGACCGGCAATTCAACGTCACCATATTTGAACATCTGCACATTTGCTGTGTTCTCAATGGCAACTTCAGCATTTACGTTTTGCATTATGTTTCCTCCGCACTACGGTTAAACCGTGTTTTTGTTTAAAAAATAATATCGGAAAATCCGATATTTAGAATTTTTTCAATTTTTCGAATCTGTAAAGCATTAGGATACGTCATCCCACGCTCCCATTTGCTCCAGGCGGCAGGTGATACTCCTACCTTTTTAGCAGCCTCTTTCTGCGTTAATTTGGCATTAACGCGTGCAGCTCTCAGTGTCATTGTCAACTTATTATCTATGCTCCTTTCTTGTTAAGGCCTTGATCAACCTTACGAGTCATATATTAACACGGTTTAACCGTGTTAGCAATACTTTTTATCATTTTATTTTACTTTTCTTATTAAAATTCAACAAAAACACGGTTTAACCAGTTATAATTAGCCTAAAAAGGTGGTTATGAATATGACTAATAATGCTAATTATAATAAGCAGATTATGGCCGAACACATTAAGGAAAAATTAAACCAGAATGGCATGACCGCTAAAGAATTTTCCGAGAAATTAGGTTTTAAATACACTACTGTCCTAGATTGGATTCATGCAAAAACATATCCTCGCATAGATAAAATTGAAAAAATGGCTAATTTCTTTGGCGTTGACAAAGCGGATTTAATAGAACCTCACCGCGACACCAAGGAAGACGATCTCAAGACCGCAGATCTCGCTGATGATGACACCATCTTCACCTTCGAGGGCAAGCCTATCCCTGAGCAGGATCTGGAGTATATGAAACGGCTACTGCGCGGTGGGAGAAAATAAAATTACAGACGAATTAAGGAGATCGTTAGCCTTGAACAAACACAACCATAAAAATGTGAAACATATTAAAGAGTATATCTATCTAGACAATATTGAAGTTAATTCGATACTTGCACAGTTTGAAGATGGCATTCCTAAAGTTATAGAAGAAATAAAGCAATCAACGGAAACGAATGCTGTGGGGACTGCTCACAAAATGTCAAACGGGGTTTCTGGAGGAGTAAACCTTGGTGCTAAAGGTGAAGCTAGTTTTAACGGGGAATACGAGGCGAATAATTCCGATACTAATAGTGAAATGTACCAAGAAGCCATCTCCACCGTTTATCATGATTACGCTGTCAACATCATGACGAAAGAATTAGATGATGCAAGCTTACTTAAAACTACTACTAAACAGCCCGAGGGAGCATTTGTTCAACTTACATCATCATTCAACATCATCGACCCTATGACCATTAGTTCAAACATTGGTGATGAAATGGTTTCATTTTTGTTAAGCTTTGATACTACTAATGATGACCTTTCCAATGCTAAAAAGGGCTTTAATCTTATTACCAACTTTGGAAAATTACTTAACAATCTTTTCCCTAACAGTATTTTACTCTCAACCAATAATGCTCTTACTATCGCTGAGAAGGATAATTTTAGAATGAATGAATCACAGTTAAAATCATTAGTTCTCGCTAATAGAAAAATTACTATTTTAGGAAAAATAGAATCAATCATTAGTGAAAACGATTTAAATTCCGGTCTGATCAGCGAAGGGCTATTAAACAACCCAGTGGCTCTTACCACATTGATGCCTAAGTTCAGTTTCTTTTTATTATCATCATTTGGGCTAATAAAAAAAGACGACAGGTTAGTCAAACCTATCGCCATCTATTTCGAGTAGTAATTCATATGTTTATTTATTTTATCCCTAAATTGAGCATGCTCATTATCCATTATTTGATGTCTAGACGAAAGAAGTTTTTGTTTTCTTTCAACTTTTTTTGAAAAGGAGTCGAATTTAAATTTCATTCTTTCAACGTCTTTTAAACTCACTGACTTTACCCCCTTTTCTTCTCTAAAGATAACCCAATAATAATACAAATCTATAAATAAATAAAAGCAAAACTTATTATCACCATTTTTCATCAGAATCGAGGTGCCCAAATTGACCGAGATCAGCAGCTACTTGGAAAAGGTAGCCCTTAACCATAATATTAATATTGTCTGGACCGATAAGTTGGCCCCTGAAACTCCGCCTGGCTGTTCGCTCCATTACCGCAGCATCGTCATGAACCTTAACTGGCATCGCCCTGCTGAAATTTCGTTTCAGCTTGCTCACGAAATTTCACACATCTTAAATGGTGATGAAACTGATATTTGCTTCTACCACGCTACTTTTACTGGCAAACACTCCGTTGAATATAAAGCAAACACCGGCGCAGTTAAGCTTATGGTTCCCTTTTATTGCCAAGGCGTACCAAAAGAAACCATAAACGTATACGATTTTATGGAATCATACGAAGTGCCGAGCTACCTTGACAATGTAGTCAAGGAAGAAGTGCACAACTATTATATTTCAAACAGATACTAATAATACGTCCAAGCGTGATTGACGTTAAAAGCTATTGGGAGGCAATAAAAATGTTCGATACTCTCTTAGCAATTGTTTTTGGCTGCCTAGCCTGGGGATCATGGCACGAATACACAACCAAGCCGGATAAATATGCCAAGTACAGTTCGTTTGGTAAAAAGGCAGTTGTTGTCGTTTCTGGGCTTTTAGCTGTCATTTTTCTATGCTCAGGGCTGTTTGGCGGCCACAGCAAGAAACAGCCCGCTGCCTACTACAAATTGGGCACGCCGATTTCAAAAGTGGCCAAGAATGCAAAGAGCCATTCTGACGGAGCCTACTATACCGTCAAAGGCAGATCATACGTGCGGTATTATCCAGCTACCAATGCTGACGGCAAAAAAGTTGTGTCAGCCGTTAAGTTCAACTATTTCGAGACTGACAGCGCATCAGTCTCAAACAAAAAGGTACTGAAGGACTATCGTAAAGTGACCGCATCAGATCTCAAAGAAACATCAAAAGATCATTACGCTTCTAAAAAGACTGGCAAGCATTACTGGTCATCCGAAACCAAAGATGATAGTGGCAAAAACAGCCAAGCCATTATCCATATGACATACGACGATCTAAACTGATTGAAAATAAAAAAAGCCCTCTCCGAAGAAAGGACGTGATGAAATATGGATCCAAATCAAATAGAAGCATGGAAGAATTTTCTGCCTCAAAGCACTATTGAGTATTTAGTCAACCCAACAGCAAGAACAATCGGCCAGGCGTTAGATGGCGTTGCTACGGCTCTTTGTTGGCCACTATTAAAACTTAGAATTATCCAAAAGGCAAAACTCGAACAATTTACAAAAGAGATTCGAGAAAAGAACAAACAAATACCAGTAGAGAATCGTGACTCATCAAAGGTAGGCTTGGCAGTTAAGGCCATTGAAGAAGCTCGTTATCAGCTTAACGAAGATGATATTCGCAAATTATACGTTAACCTTATTGCTTCTACTGTAGACAATCGCAAAAATAATGTTGTTAGTCCCAGACTAGCTACTGTTGTTTCTCAATTTGGCCCTAGTGAAGCTAAGTTTCTTAAAATAATCTATCAGCAAGGCGGTCAACAACTGCCATATGGCCAATTAAGGTTAGATCTTGGCAACAGTTACGGATATACGTTTCCAACTAAAATTGCCATTGATGATAATTCAAATATAGTTAACAACTTTAACTCATCTCTTGATATTCTTGTTTCTTTGGGCGTTGTTAATGATAATCAATCTAAAATACTGGCAAAAAGTGATGACAAATATGCAACAATAGAAAAAATTCTCAGAATGGCTATTAACAAGCCCATAGAATATGAATCTAACGACAACAAGCCCATAGAATATGAATCTAACGAATTAAATTTAGTACATTCGTATATTAGTTTGACTGATTTTGGCCATGGTCTTTGCAAATGCATTTTTGAATGAGCAGCTTAATCGCAGCTACCTGCTCATAATTCAGAATTACCTCATCGATTCCTTGAAATTCGTTATGTAATATAACCTGCCCATCAACAATTTCAAACGGATTTTTCTCAGACATTTTTACACCTCGAACATTAGTTTCTTTAATTATAGCATTTAAAATCAGCTGACCATGCGCGTTATTTATAGAATTACGTCCAAGCGTGATTGACGTTAAAAGCTACCATTGGGAGGAAAAATGTCACGAAGCGTATTTCGTAAACCATCAATCAAGAAGTCTTTAGCCGCAAAATACAAAGGATCCTATACCAGAAAAATAAAGAAAAGTCTTATTCCTGGATATGGAACGAAAACCGCAGGATGGTTGCACCCTAAACGAAAGCTGTACAACAAGGCTTATTACCGCACTTCTATAGATACCAGAAAAGCTTTTGCTAAAGCATTAACTGGCAAAAAGAGACAAAACGTTTCTACCAATACTTCAGATAAAAAATTGCCATCTGGTTTTTGGGATGTTTTGA
The DNA here is from genome assembly GCF_013423865.1 of Limosilactobacillus mucosae. Taxonomy (NCBI): domain Bacteria; kingdom Bacillati; phylum Bacillota; class Bacilli; order Lactobacillales; family Lactobacillaceae; genus Limosilactobacillus; species Limosilactobacillus mucosae. The sequence continues at coordinate 1,345,582 of NZ_CP058954.1, forward strand.
TGATCATTATCACTGCAATTTTACTTACTACCTGCCATATCTTTTTTGCAATTATGTTTATTTTTTTGATTGGATGGCATGTAATTAACAGGGAAAAACAGGAGGACAAATAAAAATGATTTTTCTAGGTTGGATATTTATTCTTTGGGCAGCATACCTATTACTTAATCATCGGCATAATATTAAAGACTCAAAGAAATTGATTGTCGGAATTGTTTCTCTAGTATTTTTGGGCGTAGTTATGTTTGCTGTGGGAAACTCTAACAGTCACTCATCAACAAAGCAGCAGACTTCTTCCAAAGTTGTAAAGAAGCATCATTCCGAAAGAAAGCAAAAAAAGACGTCTAGCAATTCCTCCAGCGAATCTAAAGCATCAAGTGAATCGTCAAGCAACGACGATTATGACAACAGTTCAGTAAGCTCATCCAACAATAGCATTTCTTCAACTGATTCATCTGTCGCTTCAGAAAATGATTCTGAATCAAGTACTACTTCTCCTTCAAACAAAGGCGATCTGATGACTGATCAGCAAGGCACTATTGTGGGTAATTCTAAAACAATGATTTACCACACGCCTGAGCAAGCTGGTTACCGTATGAATTCCGCTAACGCTGTTTATTTCAACTCTGAGGCTGAAGCACAAGCAGCAGGTTACCGCAAAGCTCTTCGCTAATTATATAAAATTATTATTGGGAGAAATAACATGAAAACGTCTGGTGAAATGCAAGACCAGTACATGTACGAGCAAGGAAAGGATCCTCAGCAGGAATACCAAAATGCCGTTAATCAAGGATACTAAAAATCATTTCGGCAGGCAATTAGCTGCTAGTAACGTAAGCTTGGCTCAATATCTAAATATTATGGCTATTTGTTCGATCTTAGGCATGGGATTGATTTGGTCAGATGTTAGAACCCATATTAAAGCATTGACAAATTTAAAGATCTATTAGAAAATAGTACCAATCAATTTAGATGGTCAGCTTAAGACCGACTAGGCGGGTACATTTTTTTGTACCTGCCTTTTTGTTTTCGGAGGTAAAAAATGAGTAAAAAACCTTTTAAAACTATTGATGATCAAATAAACATTTTGAAAGATCGAAATTTAATAATCTTGAATGAAACTGCTGCAAAGAAGACACTTCAAGATTATGGATATTATGAAATAATCAATGGATATAAATATCCTTTCTTAAAGGATTCATCAAATGATGATATAGGGTATAAGCCGTTAGCAACTTTTGAACATATCTTCGAGCTATATCAATTAGATTCCAATATCCGATCTTCGGTTATGAGCGCGATTGAGATTTTTGAAAATTCATTTAAGCAATCATTGGCTTATAATATTTCAAAATATATTTCTGATGATTTCTCAGTTTACTCCAATAAAAAAAACTACTCACCCGGTCATATTAATCAGTATGGTAAATCCGATCGTGATTTTTTGCTAAAAAAATTAAATAATGTACAAGCATTAGACATTGAGCCTTATAAGCACTACCGCACCAAATATAACAATGTCCCACCTTGGATTCTTGTTAAAGGCTTAAGTTTAGGAAGCTCTATGTATCTGTTTAGCCTTCTAAAAGATAAAAATATCAAAGAAGCAGTAATTGGGAGAATGATGGGGTTTGACCCATCGATCATCTCAGGACTAGATGATCTATTTAAAATTAAACAAGTGTTTAGTGACTCTCTTACACTAATTCTTGATTACCGTAATTTAGCGGCACATGGCGGTCGTGTATACAACCACCGTTCTGACAAACATCAAATTTCCGTCTACTCACAGCTTTTATATGCTAGTTCAATTTCACGAACCAAATTTAAAAATGGATACTCTCGTAGTAGTATCAATGCTTTACTACTATGCCTGGCAATCATGGAAAACAACGATCCCTATACGCACCTCTTCACATGGCTGAAAGTGTGGGTAGCACAATATATAAAAAAGTATCCTGATGATGCTAGTTATTTAAAAGAATCAATGGAAATTGGCAATCTAGATATTGCTGATATGAAATAGGTCCGGCACAGCGCCGAGCTTAATTTTTGCACATCAATCGAACATATGTTTAAAAACAAAGGAAGGATATTATGTATGTTGTCAAGCGAGGAAAAAAATATAGATTTACAGAAACCTACCGCGACCCATTAACCAATAAACGTCGACTAGTTTCGGTCTCATTAGATAGAAATACTCTCCAATCCAAGAATAGAGCTCGAATGATCTTACAGGCTAAGATTGCTAAGATAATGAGCCAGGTTAATCATATTGAAACGATTCATGGGATTACCTTGCAAAAACTAGTTGATGACTATTTAACCAATTACAAGCCTCGTGTCCGCCGTTCCACCTACGCAAATGCCGAAATGATGTGCAGATCGCTAGTCAAATCATTAGATAAGGACGCGCTGATTGAAAAAATCACCCCGCTAATCTTAACGCGGACCATTGAAGACATGATCTATGGCCCACGACACATCTCAAATGCTTATGCGTCTAAATTTAAAATCTTTTTGCATCAGCTATTTGCTTTTGCGGTTAAGGAATCATATCTAAGCGATAATCCTGCAGAAAAGCTGGAAATCGCCTATCGTCCTAGTGAAGGTGGCAGCTCAACTCGCAACAAGTTTTTGGAAACTGACGAACTTAACAAGCTGCTTGAATATGCGTATTCCCACAATCATAACTATGCCACGCTTTGCGAATGGCTATATCAGACTGGAATGCGCTGTGGCGAAGCTCTAGCGCTTGATGTTAAAGATATTGAGAACACGAGTGATGGCTGGGTAGCGCATGTCAACGGAACAATGGAATATACTAAGCTTAAAATGAATGAATGGCATAAAACCAATCAAACAAAAACGCCCGCCGGAATGCGCGATGTTGCGCTCTCCAGGCGGGCAGTCGAAATATATCGTGATCGGTACGCCTATGCTGATGGGCACGGCTATTTGTTCACTACTAAGAATCATACACCAATTCAAATATCAGCGTTCAATACTTTTTTGCGTAATGCAGCTAAAAAGCTAAAAATTGACAAGCCAGTCAGCTCTCACATCTTTCGCCACACGCACATCTCAAAGTTGGCTGAGCTAGGCGTGCCGATGTATGTCATCCAGCAACGGGTTGGTCACTCTAACAGCCGGGTTACTCAAGAAATCTACACTCATGTTACTCACGAAGCACTTGTGAAAAATCGTAATCAATTGGAAAATTTGTGACAAGTTGGCTACTTATTGGCTACTTAGAACTGCAAGCAGGGCAAAAATTCACAAACTCAATCGACATTTTAAAAATTAGGCAAAAAGAAAAACCCTTGCACAGCAAGGGTTTTGGTCGACACTCGACTACTTAACGTCGCGACGACGTTCAGGAATACGAGCGGACTTACCAGTACGTTCACGCAGGTAGTACAGCTTAGCACGACGAACACGACCGTAACGAACAACTTCGATCTTAGCAACACGTGGGGAGTGAACTGGGAAAGTACGTTCAACACCAACACCGTTACTAATCTTACGAACAGTGTAAGTAGCAGAAATGCCTGCACCGTGACGCTTGATAACGACACCTTGGAAGATCTGGATACGTTCACGAGTACCTTCAACGATCTTGGCGTGGACGCGAATCGTGTCACCAGCGCGGAATTCTGGAATGTCATCGCGCAGTTGGCTGGCGGTGATCTTTTCAATCAATTGGTTTTGACGCATAATATTTTTTCCTTTCGTCGATATTCTTGCCCGATTTCAGCAGCGGAATACCGTTGTTATGGCCATAAAAAGCCAAGACATAATATAACATATTCCCCTGGCGACTGCAAGGGTAAATTACTTGACAACCTTTTTGAGCTGCTGATTCAGGTTTGAATGCTTGATTCCATAAGCAAAGTAGATTATCAAACCAATAACGAACCAGCCGATCATCAGTAATTTGGCATCAATATTCAAACCAGCAAAAATAACGATCGAATAGACAACCGAGATGGCTGGCAAAACCGGATAGCCCGGCATCTTAAACTTGGCTTCCGGCAGGTCGACGCCTTCCCGTTTCCTTAACGCGTAGATCCCCAACGAGACAAAGATAAAGGCAATCAAGGTCCCGGCCGAAACCAGCGTCGCTAAAAACGTAAATGGGAATACAGAACCAAGAATCATCGCCAGCACCGTGATCAGCCATAATGCGTGATCAGGAACGTGCTTATCATCAATATGACCCAGCCGGCTTGGCAGCAGACCATCCCGCCCAAACGCATAGATCAGACGCGATGAGGCCAGCAGAATTGCGATCAAGGCTGAAAAGATCCCAATCAAGGCTACTACCGAAAGCAGATTGGCCGTTAAATAATGACCTGAATGCCGCAGCGCCCAGGCAGCCGGTTCGGCGTTATTAGCATAGCGGCTGTATTTAAACATCCCTACCAAAACCAGTGAGACAGCGATGAAAAAGCCGGTCCCCAACAGCAGCGTACCAATCAATCCTTTGGGCATCGTGTGCTGAGGATCCTTGGTTTCAGCAGTATTGGCCGCAATTGCATCAAAGCCAACATAGGCAATAAAAATCTGCGAAGAGCCGGCCAAGATCCCCTGCCAGCCCCCAAAAGTCGTTCCTGGTCGGTGCGCGGGAATAAACGGCACATAGTTTTGCGGATGAATGGCAGTCGCGCCAATCACAACAAACATGATAATCACGATCAGCTTAACGGCCACGATCGTATTCTCGACGCGGCTGACCTGATGAATGCCACGTGCGATCAAGCAGCCGACGATCAATATCGCAATTGCCGCCAAAATATCGACATACGAGCCCTTAGCCGGATTAAATCCACCAGTCAGAGCAACTGGCAATTTTACGCCGAAGCTGCCCAAAAAGCCCTGCATATACGCCGACCAGCCCGAGGCAACGAACGCTACGGAGATAAAATATTCCGCCAGCAGTGCCCAGCCCGCGATCCAGCCAAAAAACTCGCCAAACAAGACGTTCATCCAAGAAAACGCCGAACCGGCAAACGGCAGCACTGAGGCTGTTTCTGCGTAGGCCAAGGCAGAAAGTCCCGCTCCGATTGCCGCCACGATAAACGCCAATGGTACGGCTGGTCCGGTATGCTCAGCAGCTACGATCCCTGGCAAGGTAAAGATCGCCGTGCCTACGACCATCCCCGTCCCCAGACCGATCAGATCCAAAGTCGTCAATGAAGGTTCCAGCGATGCATCCTTGAGCTGATAGACTGTTGGATCTTCTTTGGCCAGCAGTCGTTTTAAAAACTTATTCTTAATCATGCGCGTCGCCTACTGCATCGTTGGGTCTTCACCCAATTTAATGTCTTGAAGCATGATCTGCTGCTCGTGGGACAGTTTGGCCTGTTCAATCAGATCTGGGCGGCGTTCCCAGGTGCGTTTTAACGATTGATACATCCGCCACTGCCGAATTTTTTCATGGTTGCCGCTGGTCAGCACTTCTGGCACCTTCATCCCGCGAAACTCAGCTGGCCGTGTGTATTGGGGATATTCCAGCAAACCATTGCTGAACGAGTCGCCCATTGAAGAAGACATATTGCCCAAAACGCCCGGCACGAATCGAACCGTGGCATCAATCATAACCATAGCCGCCAATTCGCCGCCCGTCAGCACGTAGTCACCTAATGAGGCTTCATCGGTTACCAGCTGGCGAATGCGTTCATCATAGCCCTCATAGTGACCGCAGATAAACGTCAAATGTTCTTCTTGGGCCAATTCCTGAGCATAGTCCTGATCAAACTTGCGCCCTGCCGGATCCATTAAGATGACACGGCCTTTCGGATAGTTTTCCTTTTGTGCTTCTTCGTCAATGGCCGCCATCGCATCAAAAATCGGCTGAGCCTGCAGCAGCATGCCGGCACCACCACCAAACGGCGCGTCATCGACATGATTGTGCTTGTCAGTCGTAAAATGACGAAAATCAGTTACATGAATATCCAAAAAGCCATCGTCTTGGGCCCGCCCCACGATCGACTGACCCAGCGTCGGCTTAAACATGTCCGGAAACAGACTTAAAACATCGATTCGCATTATTCCAGTCCTTCCATTAATTCAACGTCAACTTCACCCTTGTCCAGATCAACGTTTTTGACCACATCATCAATTACCGGCAATAAAAGATCGCTTTGACCGGCTCGTTTGACGACCCAGACATCATTGGCACCTGGCGAAAGAATCTCTTTGATCACGCCTAATTCGCGTCCTTCCAGCGTCTTAACCGTCAAACCAATGATCTGATGATAGTAGTACTGACCTTCTTCTAAAGGCTGCTGCTCGTCTTCAGTCACCATCAGCTCGTGGTCACGGAAACTCTGCACGTCATTGATGTTGTCGTAGCCTTTAAACTTAACCAGCCACATTCCCTTATGCTGACGCGCGCCGGCAACTTCCAGGCGTAATGGCTCACCGGCAGACTGCTTTAGGTAAAGGATGGCGCCATTTTGGAAACGCTCTTGAGGAAAATCAGTCGTGGCAATCACGCGAACCTCGCCGCGAATACCATGCGTATTGACGATTTTACCAACATTATAATATTGCATTTAAAAATCCTCCGAATAATAGAAAAACTCCCACAGGGTTGGTGTGGGAGTTTTTATTTAATGTCGATGGTCATTAATCACCAACCGGACTTTCTTAGAGTTGGGCCGCTTAGAACGCATGCCTTCGACTACGGTACGCAGCGCGGAAGCAACGTGTCCCTGCCGACCAATCACGCGACCGACGTCAGCCGGATGAACGTCGAGGACGTACCGGTGATACCGATCAGTCTCTGATTCGGTGATGCGAACTGCATCCGGATGCTTGACCAACGGCGTGACCAGGGTACGAATCAGTGTCTCTAGATTTGTCTCAGTCATGACTATTTACCACTACTTCTTGGAAGCGTACTTGGCTTCGTGGAGCTTCTTCATGATACCTGCTTTTTGGAACATATTGCGAACAGTATCTGAAGGTTGGGCACCCTTTTGCAGCCAGTCCATAACGGCGTCTTCGTCGAACTTAACTTCCTTTGGAGTGGTCAGTGGGTTGTAAGTACCCAGCGTCGTGATGAAGCGGCCATCACGTGGTGAACGTGAGTCGGCAACCACGATACGGTAGAATGGGCGCTTCTTAGAACCCATACGCTTTAAACGGATCTTTACTGACATTGATTCACACCTCCTTGATTTTTTCTAACAGCTAATAATATACCAGTCATTCAAGTGAATGTAAAGTATTTTTTCTTGACAGGCTAAACTTTTTTCAAAAAAATCCTTTTTAAGCATATCTTCGTCTTCTTTTCCTTGAATCCATAAGTCCTCAGCCAATCAAAACCGTTGAAATCACGGTATTTCACGCCAAGCAATTCAAGTTTTATCCAGGCAGCACGATCCGATTTTTATTTACTATCAATCAAAAAATCCCCGCCTGATTGATCGGCAGGGATCGTTTAATGATTAGTCGCGCCGCAGCTGCATGTGTTTGGCACTGATGCGTGAGACCAGCATCATTAAAAGCGTCCAAACGATTGCTGAGACAACCAGCGTAACGATGATTGCCGTTTTAGCTGCCTGACCGCTCAAATCGATTGACCAGTTTGATCCAATAAACTGGAAGACGCCCAGTTTGATCAATAGCAGCGTCAGGTAATAGATGCAGAATGCTGCCAGAATCGGGCCGCCAATCGCAACGATTACTTTCCACTTACGATTCAATAGACTAAAGAAGTAGCCGATTGCCATTGCCGTCATGGTTGCTTCAAACAACAGCAGCAACTCAAACAAGATTCCCTGCCAAGTCGACACGCTGCTGTTAACGATAAACGCCTCTGCCGGATGACCATCTGCCAAGACTTCAAACAGCACGATCAGAACTTCTTGAACCAGCGTAATGATAACCGCGCTGAGCATCTGAGAACGCCACATGGTCTTACGTGAGATGCCGTTTTGAATCGTCCATTTAAAAGTGCTGTATGGCATAATCAAAAAATAGAAGAATGGCACCAAACTAAGGATAAAGCTCCAAGAACTGAAGATGCCGCGCAGATCACTGCCAAAGCTGCTCCAGTCAATGTGTCCTAAAATCAGGTTCAAGATGGCAAAAAATGCCTGAATTGCCGCCAGCCAGATTGCAGCAATGACAAAGCCCTTGCCGCAGCGGTACAGATCTGTCTGCACCACGGTTTTTTGTTTTGATGAAATCATAATTCTCCCCCTATTTGTTCGTTAGATAGATAAATGCCTGCTGCAGATCTGGATGCTTGATTTGAATCTGATCCGGAATCTCCTTTTCTTCATTCAGCGCCCCACGTACGAACGCGGTCTTGATGCCGGCCAGGCTGCGCGTTCCCAATACGTTTTGATCCTTAACATACTCTTCAACCAGCATTGCCGGACCGCTGATTACAAACATCTCGCCTAACAGATCTTCAACGTCAGCATCAACGGCAATCTTTTTATTATCCAAAATAAAGACATGTTCAACCAGCTGCTGAATCTCTTCAATCAGGTGTGTTGACAGCACATAGGTCTTGACGTTTTCTTCATAGGCCTTGAGCAGTTCTTGATAAAAAACATCGCGGTGATTGGCATCCAGCCCCAAGATCGGTTCATCCAGGAAAATATAATTAGCGTTGACCGATAATGCCACGATGAGCTTGGCCGCCGTCTGCAGACCTGTCGAAAGATTGCTCAGCCTTACGTTCTCGTCTTGAATATCAAACTCCTTTAGCAGCCGCCGTGCCCGATTAAAGTTAAAGCTGCCATAAGAAAGGTCTGCCATTTCCCACATCTGCTTTAAAGTCACGTGTTTAGGATAGAGACTGACCTCGCTCATCAGATAAAACTGCGTTAAGGCCGCGTCATTGTCATTGATCTCATCATTGCCCAGCTTAATCGTGCCATTAGTTGGCAGAATTCGATTAACGATCAGATTCAATAGCGTTGACTTGCCAGCTCCATTGCGTCCCAACAGCCCGTAAATCTTGCCCGGCTGAATCGTCAGACTGATGTCGTCTAAAATCGTCTGCCGACCATATTTTTTGGTAATTTGACTAACCTTTAATGTTTCCATCTTGATACCCCCGTTTGATCAATTCGATTAGATGCTCTTCAGTGATTCCCAGCTTGCCGGCTTCTTCCAGCAGGCTTTTAATATAGTTTTCATAAAATGCGTCCTTACGCGTTTCGACTATCTTGGCTTGGGCCCCCGCTGCTACAAACATTCCCAAGCCGCGATGCTTTTCCAACAGTCCCCGATCAACCAGCTGCCGCATTCCTTTGAGCACGGTCGCCGGATTGATGTGCAGTTCTTGAGAAAGCTGCGTGGTTGAAGGCGCCTGTTCACCTTCCTTCAACAGACCAGTAAAGATCATGTCTTCCAGCTGATCGGCAATCTGTTGATAGATTGGTTCCGTTTGGTCAAATTCAAATTGCATGACCAACCCTCCCTATTTATCCTCTTAGTTAATTACATAAGTAACTAACTAAATAATACCAAAGCTTTTGTTTTTTGCAAGCTCTAAAAATAAAATAATTTCGTCGAGCCGCCTAAAGCCTTGGTACACAAGGAGTTTTCTGATACAGATTTTTTAGTGAATTGATTTGGTGAGCTCTTTTGCCGGTCTGTGAACACTAAATACCTTATTACCAAAATAAAAAACCCCGCCTCATTATCGAGACAGGGGATTGACTGAACAGAAAACTGCTCAGGATTGAATTATATTGCCAACCAAGCTTTTGATCGGTTGATTTTAGCGGCGCTTATGCTTGTTGCGCAGTTTCCGCAGTTTTTGCTGCTGACGCTTCTTAGCCTGCCGCGCCATGCGATTCATCGCCATTTGACCCATTTTGCCGCCCATGCCAGGCATCTGTCCGCCCATCATGTTCTGCAGACCGCCAAAATTGCCATTGGTAACCTGCTTCATCATTTTGCGCATCTGATTGAACTGCTTGATCATCCGGTTGACCTCAACGATTGGCCGCCCAGAACCTGCTGCCAGCCGACGACGACGACTCGGGTTCATCAGATCAGGATTTTCCCGTTCTTCAGGCGTCATTGACAAAATGATGGCCTTGATGTGGGCAAACTGTTTTGGATCAATGTTGATATTCTTTAATGCGGGATTATTGGCCATCCCAGGCATCATCTTTAAGATATTCTCCAGTGGGCCCATTTTGGTAACCTGGTCCATCTGCTCCAAAAAGTCATTATAGTCAAACTCATTGGCCCGCATCTTGTCCATGGTTTCCTGGGCTTTTTCTTCATCGAAATTCTTCTGGGCCTTTTCAATCAGGGTCATCATGTCCCCCATGCCCAGAATTCGTGAAGCCATACGATCGGGATGGAAGACGTCGAGATCCTCCATCTTTTCACCTTCACCGACAAACTTGATTGGCTTGCCAGTAACGGCTCGAATCGACATGGCCGCCCCACCACGAGTATCGCCATCCAACTTGGTCAAGACGACCCCCGTGATGTCCAGCTTGTCGTTAAAGCCTTGCGCCGTTTTAACCGCGTTTTGACCAGTCATGGCATCAACGACCAGCAGAATTTCATTTGGCTGTGTCAGGTTCTTGATGTTGACCAGCTCATCCATCAACTGCTCGTCAATCTGCAGCCGTCCAGCCGTATCGATGATTACATAGTCGTTATGATTCTGCTTGGCCTGTTCCATCCCGTCTCTAACGATATCAACGGGATCTTTTTCGGTTCCTTCTTCAAATACCGGCACGCCAATCTGGTCAGCAACCTGCTGCAGCTGCGTAATTGCGGCTGGTCGGTAAACATCGGCCGCGATAAACATTGGTCGGGCGTTTTCTTCATTTTTCAGACGCAGTGCCAGCTTACCGGCCGTCGTCGTTTTACCGGCACCCTGCAGCCCGACCATCATAATTACGGTTGGAATGTGCGGTGCTTTATTCAGCGGGACGGCTTCCTCACCCATCAGCTTGGTTAATTCTTCATTAACGATTTTAACGATCTGCTGTGCTGGATTTAAGCCTTTTAGAACCTCAGCCCCAGCTGCTTTTTCCCGTACCGTTTTAACAAAATCCTTAACTACAGCAAAGTTAACGTCGGCTTCCAAAAGTGCCAGGCGAATCTCACGCATGGTTTCGCGCAGATCGGCTTCCGTAACTTTAGGCTTACGCCGCAGTTTTTCCATCGCTTTTTGCAGGCGATCGGTCAATCCTTCAAATGCCATTTTTTTCTCCTCTTTTCATCGTGCTTGGTCAATCGCAATCGATGAGGTTAATTTAATTTATAGTTCAAACATTTCTTATTATACCAAAAAGCCGGCCAACTCAAAATGAACCGGCCAGCTTATTTTATTCTTCTTCCATGTTTTCCATGTTGGCAATCAGATTATTCAGCTCGGCGTCATCAGGATAATGCTCCTTGACATAGCGCTGAATTCGATCTGCCTGGCGATTGCGCATCTCAAAATCGGCATACAGATGCAGCTTGTCCTCGTAGCTTTCCAGAATCTTTTCGGTCCGCTTGATGTTGTCATAGACCGCCTGCCGCGAAACTTCAAATTCTTCAGCAATCTCGCCAAGCGAATAGTCATCGGCATAGTAAAGCTGAATATATTCGTTCTGCTTTTTGGTCAGCAATGGCTGATAAAACTCAAACAGCGCGTTGATCCGCTCGTTTTTTTCGATATCCACGGCCGCCACCTCTTATTTTTCGACAACCAGGCCCTTGAACAGTCCGTAGACAAAATCGCTGGCATCGAATTTCTCCAGATCGGTAACCTTTTCGCCCAGCCCAACGTACTTAACCGGCAGATGCAGCTCATTGCGAATGGCCAGAACAATCCCACCACGCGCCGTGCCATCCAGTTTGGTCAGCACGATTCCGGAAACATCCGTGCTTTCCTTAAACAGCTTGGCTTGATTCAGCGCGTTTTGACCAGTCGTTGCATCTAATACCAGCAGAACCTCATGTGGCGCATCTGGAATCTCACGTGCCATGATCCGTTTCATCTTAGCCAGCTCGTTCATCAGGTTGACCTTGTTTTGCAGCCGTCCTGCCGTATCAACCAGCAGAATGTCGTAGTTTTCTTCCTTGGCTTTCTTCACCCCGTCAAAAACAACGGCTGCTGGATCACCGTTGGCAGGTCCCATGACGATATCAACGCCATCACGCTTAGCCCAGACATCCAGCTGCTCAACGGCCCCGGCTCTAAACGTGTCACCAGCTGCCAGCAGGACGCGCTTGCCTTCATCCTTAAAGCGCTTGGCCATTTTACCGATCGTAGTCGTCTTACCGGCACCATTAACCCCGACGAACATAATCACGGTTGGGCCTTCCTTGGCAAAATTCAGATCAGGGTTTTCATCCTTGCCAGCATCTTCATACAGATCCACCATCTTTTCAATGATGACGTTGGAGACATCCTGCTTGCTCTTGGCATTTTGCAGCTTAACTTCTTCGCGCAGCTCATCAGAGATCTTCATCGCCATGTCATAGCCGACGTCTGATTCGATCAACAGGTCTTCCAAGTCTTCAAAGAAATCCTCGTCAACGTGGCGGAAATTGGCTAAGAAGTGATTCAGTTTGGCCCCAAAGCCGGTCCGTGACTTTTTCAGACCGCGATCATATTTTTCAGTCGTCGATTCTTCGGCCTGGGATTCCGAAGCAGCCTCATCATCATTTTCATCATTTTGTTCAACCGTGGCTTCCGTTTCGGCTTGCACTGCTGCAGCCGAATCGTGGTCAGCGTCTGACTGCGGCTCAGCTGCTTTAGTTGGTTCTTCAACCGTTTCTTCAGCTGCAACTGATGCTTTGACTGTCGCTGTGACCGCACTCTCATCAGATCCGGCCGAAGCAGCTTCAGTACCGGCAGACTGAGAATCAGCCTGTTCAGCTGATCTTTCATCGCTGATGGCTTCTGATGCGGCTTGTGACTGAGCTGATTTAACCTGAGCGGCTTGTTCTTCAGCTGCCGCGGCGCTTTGCTCGGCGGCCTCAGACTGTGCTTTTTCAATGGCAGCCTGTTCTGCTTGACGCGCGGCATCGGATTGAGCGGCTTGTTTCTCGGCGGCCGCGGCGCTTTGCTTGGCGGCTTCGGACTGTGCTTTTTCAATGGCTGCCTGTTCTGCTTGACGTGCGGCATCAGATTGGGCGGCTTGTTCCTCAGCAGCTGCGGCAGATTCCTGCATGGCTGCTGCCGTTGCTTCATCAATTTCAGCAGCTGCTTCTTTTTGATCATTTGCCGCACTGGCTGCTTCGGATTCAACTGCGGTACCTTGACCGGCAGTGTCTTCACTTACCTCAGATTCAGCAGCCGTGCTTTGACCGGCCGTGCCTTCACTTACCTCAGATTCAGCGACCGTACTTTGGCCAGCCGTGCTTTGGCTAGCCGTGCCTTCACCTACCTCAGATTCAGCAGCCGTGCTTTGACTGGCTGTATTTTCGCTGGCAGCGGCCTGGCTTTCAGCATTTTCACTGGCCGCTGATTCAGGGGCTTCTTCTTTTTTCTGCTTGGACTTACGACGGAAAATATCAAATAATCCCATTTTTACGCCTTCTTTCTAACCTAATTGCGATCATCGCTATTGAGTGCTTCTTCAACATCGACGGAAACCATCTTGGAAACCCCGGATTCCTGCATGGTGACCCCATACAAGACGTTGGCATTCATCATGGTTCCTTTCCGGTGCGTAATTACGATAAACTGTGGGCCATCCTCGCCGAAACGACTCAGGTACTTGGCAAATCGATCAACGTTGACCTCATCCAAGGCAGCTTCGGGTTCATCCAAAATGGCAAATGGTACCGGCCGCACCTTCAAGATGGCAAATAGCAACGCGATTGCCGTCAGCGCCTTTTCCCCACCAGAAAGCAGGCTCAGCTGTTGATTGCGTTTGCCAGGCGGTTGGGCCATGATGTCGACCCCACTAGTCAAAACATCATCCGGATCAGTCAGCACCAGTTTAGCCTGACCACCTTCAAAAATCGTGGCAAACGTTTCGGTAAAGGCGGCCGATACTTCTTTAAAAGTCTTGATAAAGCGCGTCTTAACCTGTTCATCCATCGCATCCATGGTTTCCTTAAGCTGATCTCTGGCTTTTTCCAAATCGGCTTTTTGGCCAGACAAAAAGTCATAGCGCTCCGAAATACGTTCATATTCCTGAATGGCACCAGTATTGACCGGCCCCAGCTCATCCAGGCCGCGCTTCAAAAGCTTCAGCTGCCGGTTCAATTCATCATCAGACAGTGGACTGAGCTCTTGTCTGGCATCGGCAAGCGTCATTGAATAGGTTTCGCTTAAACGATTCAGTCCTTGATCGATCAGCATCTCCAAACGGGCCCGCTGCGACTTGATCCCAGAAAGATCTTCGATAGCCGCGCGCTGTAATGCCTGCAGCCGATCGTTCTGCTCATTGGCATCCTGCAGCTGATCATTCAGCGTCGTCAGTTTTTCATCACTGGCTTTCAACTGATCCTGCGCGTCGTGAAGCTGCTGTTGAGCCTCAGCCAATGCGGCGGCCGTTGTCTGGCGATCATCGGCCTGCAGCTGATCATCATGGTCAAGCGCCTGTAATTGCTGTTCCAGACTGGCTAGCTGCTCATTGGCATTCTCTTGACGCGTCTGCAGTTCCGCGCGCTGCTCTTTAGCCTGACGCAGCCGTTCACGCGCCACGGCCAGCCACTGCTGCATTTCATGAAGCTGTTCAAGCTGGGCACTGGCGTTGTTCTGCAGATCATTTTGCTGCTGCTTGATCTTCTCCATGGTGACCTTAAGCTGCGTCAGTTCATCAGCGAGCTGTTGTTCGTTTTGCTTGGCTGCGGCCATCTCTTGGGCAAACTGATCTGGGTTGCCGGCTGCATTGGCTTGGTAGTCCAAAGCTTTCAACTGACGCTTAAGCTCAGCCAGCTGACTGTCAGCGAGCTGCTGATTGGCCTTGGCTTCACTGAGTTTTTGATTGGCCTGGGCAGTTTCATTCTGCAAAGCGGCCAGCGTTTGCTGATTGCTCCGCCTTGCCTGTTCCAGCTGCGATACTTTTTGTTCCAGCTCACTGGATCGCTGCTGTTGTACCTGCAGCTCTTGTTTCATCTTTTCAACCATCTGCTGCTGGCTTAACAGACCAATCCGCTGACTGCGGCTGGCCCCACCAGTCATTGCCCCGCTGGTATTGATCAGCTGACCATCCAGCGTAATGACGCGAACCTGGTGCTGGCCTTCTTTAGCGAGCAGCGTGGCATGATCAAGATTATCGGCCACGATCGTATTGCTCAGCAGATGATCGATTACGACTTGAAAGCGTGGATCATACTGAATCAGCTCACTGGCACGACCGACAAAGCCAGGCAGCGTGCGCAGGCGTGCCAGATTGCGAGGCTGATAACCGCCGCGCAGCGTATCCAATGGCAGAATCGTTGCCCGACCGCCGCGCTGACGAACCAGATAGTTGATAATCTGCTTACCATCGTTTTGAGTGGCCACCACCAAATGCTGGAGCTGACCGCCCAGAACCGTTTCCAGTGCCGTCGTATAGGCTTGCGGTACTTTGATCAGCTCACTGACCGGACCGTACAAACCGTTAAACTGGCGCCGCTGCTTTAAGACGTTCTGCACGCCGCTGTAATAGCCGGTATAGTCGGCAGCCATTGCCTGATAGTTTTTCACGCGGTTTTGACACGAACGCACATCCCCCAGCGCTTGATACCAGCTCTGTTGAACCTGCTCATACTGCGTTTGCAGCTGAGCCTGCTGAGCTTTTTCCTGATCGAGCTGCTGGGCTTTGGCTTGCTGTTCCTTTTGAGCGGCAATTACAAGCTGGACCTGCTGATCAGCATTCTGCTGGGCATTTTCCAAGCGTTCCTGTACGTTTTTCAGTTCATCGCTGTGCTGCTGATACTGATTGAGGGCCTGTTCATGGCTGCGCTGCAAAAACGTCTGCTGGTTATGGGTCGCAGCTTGTTTCTGCATCAGATCAACCTGCTGATCACGCATTGATTCCAGTTGCTGAGCCAGCTGCTGCGCGCGCTGTTCCGCACTTTGCGATTTGGCCTCATTAAGCGCTGTTTGATGTTCCTTAATCGCCTGCTGCTGATCGGCAATTGCCTGATCCTGCTGCAGAAGTGCCTGTTCAGTTGCTGTCAGCTGCTGTTTAAGCTCATTTTGCCGGGCAAGCAGGCGCTGTTTTTCATTTTCGCGCTGTTCAAGTCTGACAGAGGACAGCGACTGTTTACTGTTAAGCTTGCCAATGATCGTCGTGGCATCCAGAATCTTTTGCTGCAGCTCATCTTTGACGACTAACAGCCGTTTTTGCTGCGCCTGCTGCTGGGCCAGCGCTTGAGCAGCCGCCTTGGCCTGTTCGTCATATTCAGCCGCCATGGTCTGTGCTTTTTCCTGCTTGGCGACGATTTGTTTCAGCGCGGCTTGGTTCGAATCCAGCTCACGGACGGTCCTGGTCTTGTCAAGCAGATCGAACTTGCCTTTTTGCTCCAGGTAGTCTTGAGCCAACGCACTCTGCTCGGCTAAAGGCTCCAGCTGATCTTCCAGCTCGGCAACGATATCATTGACCCGGTTGAGGTTTTCTCGCGTCGTATCCAGGCGTTTTTCAGCGGTTGCCTTATTTTGTTTATATTTTGATACTCCAGCAGCCGTTTCAATAATGGCACGGCGATCAGCGGGCTTGCCATTAAAAATCTCAGCAATCCGGCCTTGTGAGATCACGGAGAACGACTCGCGACCAACGCCGGAGTCAACAAACAGATCAACAATATCTCTTAAGCGAACCTGCTGACTGTTGATCAAATATTCGCTGTCGCCATTTCGATACAGCTTGCGCGTGATCTTGAGCTCGGAAAAATCACTGTTCAGATAATGATCACTGTTGTCAAAGGCAATCGAAACCAGTGCCCGATTTAATGGCGCACGGTCTTCAGAACCATTAAAGATGACATCCGCCATTTTATTACCACGCAGAGTTTTGGCCGACTGCTCACCCAAAACCCAGCGAATGGCCTCGATGATATTTGACTTCCCACTGCCATTGGGGCCAATGATCCCGGTCATTCCCGGACGAAATTCAATTGTTGTTGGTTGGGCAAATGACTTAAAGCCATCCAACGTAAGCGACAATAAGCGCATCGGGATTCCCTGCCTTTTAGTTATTTTTGCGCAGCTGATTCAAAGCTGCCTGTGCCGCCTGCATTTCAGCGTGCTTCTTTGAGCTGCCGATCCCTTGAGCAATCGGTTTGCCATTTACGCTGACGCTGACTTTAAACTGCGGATCATTTTCAGTACCGGCTTCACTGAGGAGATGGTATTCAATATCAACATCCCCGTTGCGTTGCAAGAATTCCTGCAGACTGGTCTTGGCATCAACGGCGTGGTCAAACCAGCCCATATCCAGTTTCGGAAAGATGACGCGGTGAATAAACTTTTCCACGGCATCGCGGCCTTGATCCAAGTACAAAGCGCCAATAAAAGCTTCGAAAATGTCACACAGCAGACTGGCCCGCTGCCGAGCGCCGGCCATTTCCTCGCCATGCCCCAAACGAATATATTGATCAAAGTGACATTCCTTGGCAAACTTGGAAAAACTGTCCTCGCACACCATCGCTGCCCGCAACCGCGTCAATTTACCCTGCGGCAGCTCAGGAAACCGCTTGTAGATATATTCCGAAACAAACAGCTGCAAAACCGCATCACCCAAAAACTCGATTCGCTCATAGTATTTCAGTCCCTGATGCGGATGCTCATTAACGTATGATGCCTGCGTAAAGGCCTCTGCTAAAAGATCCGGATTATTGAAATGAATGCCAAACTCTTTGGCAAGATAGTCTTCTAGTTCTTTAATGAGAAAAACTTCCTTTCGTGTAATTTCCATTGAAAAAAAGACCGCCGACAAAGTAATGCTTCATCGCGGTCCCGGTGATTTTGCTTATTTTTTGTCCTGTTGATGGGCAGCGATGTAATCAACCACTTCACCGATCGTGCTGAGCTTTTCGGCTTCGCTGTCTTCGATTTCAGCACCAAAAGTATCTTCGACTTCCAGAACGAATTCTACAAAGTCGATGGAATCGGCATCCAGGTCGGTCTTTAAGTTCAGGTCTTCCGTAATCTTAGCCCGGTCAATGTCAAAGTGATCGGCTACGATTGATGAGACCTTGTCAAAGATTTCCTTTTTATCCATCGTCTGTTCTACCTCACAATTTTATTTTGAACTAACTTTTCCTATTGTATTAGTTTTTAGGCTGATTGTCCATGTTTTCCTCGGGACTGAAGTAGTCAACGGCTTCTTTTATAATGCCGGTCTGGATCATGGTGCGAATCTGGCCAATCGTATTCTTGACTGCAACCGCATCAGCAGAGCCATGCGTCTTAACAACTGGCGCCTTCAAGCCAAGCAGTACGGCCCCGCCATAAGTCGAAGTGCTCATCTGCTTGGCAATGTTTTTAAAGACGGGCTTTAAGAACAGGTAGCCGATCTTGGCCCGCAGACCGCCATTTAAGATCCCGCTTTTGATCAGCTTCAAAAACATCTTGGCAGTGCCTTCAGTAGCCTTCAGTGCCGCGTTGGCCGTCCAGCCGTCGCTGACTACGACATCTGCCTTGCCAACCAGCAAGTCGCCAGCTTCCACGTTGCCGATAAAATTCAGATTGTCTTCGGCCTTAAGCTGCTGGTGAACTTCTTTATGCAGCCGGTCGCCTTTATCTTCTTCAGCACCATTGTTGAGCAGCGCCACCCGCGGATTTTCGATTCCCAGCACGCTTTCGGCATAGAAACGGCCCAAATGAGCATACTGAACCAGATTGCGCTCCTTGGCCTCAGCATTGGCGCCACAATCCAGGTAGACGAAACTGTGCCGTGAGCTGCCTGGCTCCGCAATTGGCAGAACGCTGGTCAGACCCGGCCGATCGATTCCCTTAATGCGGCCAACGATCAGCAGGCCCGCTGCCAGAATCGCGCCAGTATTACCAGCCGAAAAGAAGGCATCGGCCTGTCCTTCCTTAACGGCTTGCGCGGCCCGCACGATCGAGGAATCCTTCTTGCGGCGAATGGCCTTGACTGGTTCTTCGCCCATTTCGATTTCTTCGGTGGTTTTTACCAAGTGCAGCCGCGTCTGATCCTTAATCAGCGGTTCAACTTTTTGCGGATCTCCGTACAGATCAAATTCCAAATCGGCATACTGATCACGGGATGCTTCAACTCCAGCAACGATTGCCTGGGGTGCGTGGTCGCCGCCCATGGCATCTACAGCAATTTTAATCATTTTTTCTCTCCTTAATCAAAGTGCGTTTCCAGCTGATGACGTTTTAAATACAGTACCAGCGGCTGATTCTCATCTTTTTCATCCCAATGCGGTGCAGCCAAGAGCGCGCCTGCGTCAGCCCGCGCCGTCTGCAGCATCTTCAAATCTCCAATTGGATCGCCGACTTTAAACTGCGGCAGGCCTGACTGGTTGGTTCCTAAGACGTCACCTGAACCTCTAAGCTCCAAGTCGCGCTGCGCAACGGCAAATCCATCTGTCGTTTCAGTCATGGTCTGCATCCGGGCCTGACCATCCTCAGTTTTTGGATCGGCAATCAGTAGACAATAGCTCTGGCGCTGTCCACGCCCGACACGACCGCGCAATTGATGCAGCTGGGCCAGCCCAAAGCGATCCGCGTCATAGATCAGCATGACCGTGGCATTTGGATTGTCGACACCGACTTCAATTACGGTCGTTGCCACCAGTACCTGCAGCTGATTGTCCTTAAACTGCTGCATAACCGCCGCTTTTTCATCACTGCTCATCCGACCATGCAGCAGTCCAACTCGGTAGTCGGGCGCGAAATACTCGGCAAACTTTTCATAGAGGTCGGTTGCATTTTTTACATCGATTGATTCCGACTGTTCAATCAGGGGACTGACTACATAAACCTGCGCGCCGTCTGCCAGCTGTTCTTTTAAAAACGACAGCGCGGCTCCGCTCTGATTTTCTCGCAGCCAACGCGTTTCAATCGGCTTGCGGCCAGCTGGCAACTGGTCAATGATCGAAACGTCCATCTCGCCATAGGTTGTAATTGCCAGCGTCCGCGGAATCGGCGTGGCCGTCATCGCCAAGACATCCGGATTCTCGCCTTTTTCGCGCAGCAGCTGCCGTTGACGAACCCCAAACCGATGCTGCTCATCAATAATCGCCAGCCCTAGATTGGCATAATCAACCTTGTCTTGAATCAAAGCATGCGTGCCAACAACCAGATTAATGGTTCCCGCTTTAATCTCATTAAGCAGCTGCTTATGCTGCTTAGCAGTCATTGACCCGGTTAAAAGACCGACGCTGACATGCGTGCCTTCAAAAATATCAGCCAGTTTGGCAGCATGCTGGGCCGCCAAAATTTCGGTCGGCGCCATCAAAGCAGCCTGGTAGCCAGCATTGACCGTGGCCGCAATTGCCAGCGCAGCGACGATTGTTTTGCCTGACCCCACGTCCCCTTGTAAGAGACGGTTCATCTGGTAAGGCGCGCGCAGGTCGCGACAGATCTCATTGACCGAGCGTTTCTGCGCGTCAGTCAGCTCAAAGGGAATCGTTTTGATAAATTCCTTGAGTTCCTGATTGTTATACAGAATCTGATTGCCATCGTCTTGCCGGTGCGCCCGTCGAATTGCCTGCAGTCTCAGCTGAAACAAGAAGAATTCTTCATAGGCAGCTGTTTTTTGCGCCTGCTTGGCAACAAAAGGCGTGGTTGGCCAATGCATCTGCTTGATCATTTCGCGGCGCTCCATCAGCTGATAGCGCTGGCGCAGCGAAATCGGCAGCAGCGTTGCAATGACGTCTTTATATTGATCATAGGCCTGTTTGATCAACTTACGCAGTGTTTTTTGTGAAACATGCTTGTTGGCTGGGTAGATCGCGCCTAATTCACGCTCTTGGTTCTGCGTAAACAATTTGCTTCCCAGAATCTGCTGACGCGCGGCATCCCATTTTCCCTGCACGGTAACATGGGTATTTAGGATAATACTGTTTTTTAAATATGGCTGATTGAAAAAAGTCGTCAAGACAACGTTGCGATCAACCAACAGCCGAAAACTCAAACGATTGCGTCGATAGCCGTACCGCGTCAAAACCGGCTCCGAGCTCACCGTACCATGCACCGTTACTTTTTGACGATCCTTGGCAGTGCTCAGATCAGTCGGGGCAAAGTCATCATAGCGTGAAGGAAAGTACGTCAATAGATCCTCAACCGTTTTAATGTCTAAAGTCGCCAGTGCCTCAACCGTTTTCGGGCCAACCCCTTTTAGGCAGCCAACTGGATCCTGCAGACTTTTCAAACAAACGCCCCCTTTTATTGCTGGTAATAAAAAAGCCGCATCGCCTGCTGACGACACGACTTGATTACGCCAATTCAGCGCTGATAATTATTCAACCGAAATCAGATATGGATAGACTGGCTGACCACCATCATAGATCTGAACGTCTAATTCGTCATCAACGGCCAAAATGGCTTCCTTGATGGCTTCAGCAGTTTCTTTATTGCCATCGACCCCATAAAGAATCGTAACGATCTCGCTGTCTTCATCCAGCATCTGCTTAACCATTTCGATTGCTGCCGTTTTGACATCAGCCGCCGTATTGACGATCTTGCCATCCACGATTCCCATGAAGTCATCTTTCTTGATCGTTTGACCATCAATCGTCGTATCGCGAACCGCGTTGGTAACCTCGCCGCTCTTAACCATATCCAGGTTGCCTTCCATGTTGGCTTGGTTTTCTGCCAGGTCAGCTTCTGGATTGAATTCCAGCATTGCACTCATGCCCTGCGCAATCGTCTTGGCATGAACGACCTTAGTTGGAATATCGGCAACTTCGGCAGCTTGATCGGCAGCCATAAAGATGTTGCCATTGTCAGGCAATACCAAGGCCTGCTTAGCACCGCTTTCGTTGATAGCTTCGGCAATTTCTTGAATGCTTGGATTCATGGTCTGACCGCCGTTGATCACATGGGTTACGCCAAGACTTTCCAGCAGCTTGGCAATCCCATCGCCAGAGGCTACGGCAATTACTGCTGTGTCCAGCGCCGGCTTTTCAGCTTCCTTGGCCTTTTCAAGCGGTGTCGGCTCGCCTTCGTCTTTTTCCATGATCTCTTCTTGCTGCCAACGCATATTGTCAACCTTGACCGTCTGCAGATCACCAAACTGCTGACCCCAGGAAAGTACCTTGCCTGGGAATTCAGTATGAACGTGAACCTTAACAACCTCATCGTCATTAATGACCAACAGGCTGTCGCCCAGCTTGGCCAGGTAGTTATAGAAGGTGTCGTAGTCAAATTTTTGCGTTACCTGCTTGCCACGGCCAATCCGAACCATCATCTGTGTACAGTAGCCGTACTTGATGTCATTCGGATCCAGCTTACCCTGTGCGCTTTGATGATGCTTGGCATTGATCATTTCATCAATTTGAGCATTATCCGGCTTAACCAGGTCGTTTTCTGCAACCTTGCCGCTTAATGATTCATAAAAGGCCTGCAAAACAAACACCAGCCCTTGACCACCAGAATCAACTACCCCGACTTCCTTGAGCACCGGCAACAGATCCGGCGTCTTTTTCAAGGCTTCTTCACTGGCATCATAGATTTTTTCCATAATGTCAACCAGATCATCATTCCCAGCCTTGACCTCATTTAAACCGGCTTGAGCTGATTCGCGAACAACTGTCAGAATCGTCCCTTCCGTTGGCTTCATAACTGCCTTGTAGGCCGTTTGGGCACCATTGGCATAGGCGTCAACAAAATCTTTGGCTGATAATTCCTGCTTATCGGCACAGCCTTTGGCAAAGCCACGGAAAATCTGCGACAGGATAACGCCGGAATTGCCCCGGGCACCCATTAAAAGACCTTTAGCCAGTGCCTGCGCCAAGTCGCCAACGTTGGTGCTGGTAGCTTCACGCTCATATTTGGCACCGCTGGTCATTGACATACTCATGTTGGTTCCCGTGTCACCATCTGGAACCGGGAATACATTTAACGAATTAATGAATTCGGCTTGAGCGTTCAGTTTGGCGGCTGCCGCCTGAACCATCTTGCCGAATTCGAGATTAGTAATCTTGGTAACTGTCAAAATCAATTCCTCCCGTGGCACGTCTTAATCATCGCCCAAAACGCGAACGCCTTGAACGTATACATTGACGGCATTGGCCGTGACGCCCAGCATGGATTCGAGGTTGTACTTGACCTTTTCTTGGACGCTCTTAGACACTTCTGAAATCTTCGTGCCATAGCCAACAATGATATTAACGTCAACGGAAACGCCATTGTCTTGCTGACGAACAACAACGCCCTTGCTGTAGCTGTCATGCCGCAGAATCTGGTTGACGCCATCCTTTAATGGATTGCGACTGGCCATCCCTACTACGCCATAGTTATCGGTAGCGGCGCCGCCTACGACCGTTGAGATCACATCATTAGCAATATCGATCGTGCCAGACTTTGTTTTAATCTTAACTGCCATCTTCAATGGCCTCCCTTAATCGTTTGTCATCAAGTTGATATCTCTATCATCTTACCATAGCACAGCAATGTCAAAAAGCAAATTAGCCCGCATTGCTTAAACCAATCAACAAAAAAATAAGCCGCCCGCAAGGCGGACAGCCTATGTTTTTGGACTAAACCCGAGTCACTTTACCCGACTTCAGGGTACGTGCTGAAACGTAAACCTTCTTTGGCTTGCCATTTACCAAAATGGTAACCTTTTGCAGGTTTGGCTTCCAGGTACGACGACTTGAGTTAAGGGCGTGTGAACGCTTGTTGCCGAAGCGCGTCCGCTTACCGGTCATGAAATCCTTAGCCATGTGGAACCCTCCTCTCCTCATCAGTTATTTTCTCCGCGCTGAGATGCGCGCTGTAACTCACCTAAATAATTTACCATAGGGGGGCTTTCAATGCAATAGTTTTCTTTCAAGTATTTTCACTTGACACCTTTGAAAGGCCCCTGTGAATGGACATCACGGCTTTGAATAACGGCCACGATTCCACTGTCAAAAGAAAAATGATTGATCGTCCCGACAAACTCATTGCTGGACCAGGAAATGGGCAGCGGGCTGTCAAAATGATCCAGATTATACTTTTCATCAGGCAGCGTCAAACCGGTTACCGGCGTCAGATTGACAAAAGCCAGATACGGCATCTCAGGCACTTTATAAATCTCATAGCTGCCCGGTTCATAAAAATCAACCGTATTCTGACGATCAACCAGATGAATCTTTGCTAGGTACTTACGATATGGCTCCATCAATGGCGTGTACAGGTTGGCCAGCAGCTGATCCAGGCGGCCTCCCGTTGTCCCCCAGATCGTGATTGAAGCTGGCTGGTAATATTTCATTGCCAGTAAAATACCGATCTGAGTATCGGTATAGTCTTTTTCCGGTGGATAGATATCTACTTTTGGGACCGCCGCTTTGACTCGTGCTAATTGCTCAGGCGTGCTGGAATCAAAGTCGCCAGCAGCATATTCGGGAACAATACCATGCTCAAGCAGTCTGGTTGCTCCTAAATCAACGCCCAGCCAAGTCTCAGAGCGATGATCAGCGACTTGATCATAAGGAATCAGCGCTTCCGGCCCGCCAACCATAATGTTGATTTTTTCATTCATAAGCAGCCTCTCAAAAAACGCGACGAATCGCTTCGTCACGTTTTTAACCTAATTAACCTGATTACTTAGTAGCGTCGCGCAGTGCTTGAATGCGGGCCAGTGGGTCTTCGGCATTGTAGACGTATGAACCGGCAACCGCAACCGTGGCGCCAGCCTTGTAGCAGTCAACAACCGTTTCATTGTTGAT
Source organism: Limosilactobacillus mucosae (assembly GCF_013423865.1). Lineage (NCBI taxonomy): Bacteria > Bacillati > Bacillota > Bacilli > Lactobacillales > Lactobacillaceae > Limosilactobacillus > Limosilactobacillus mucosae. Next base: position 1,370,362 of record NZ_CP058954.1, read on the forward strand.
CCCACCATCGATTTCAATGTCAAAGTCATAGCCGTTAGCTTTCTTAATTGCATCCAATTCAGCAATCTTGGCAACCGTTTCTGGCAGGAACTTTTGACCGCCAAAGCCAGGGTTAACAGTCATTACCAATACTTGGTCAACCATGTGCAGAACCGGCTTGATCATCTCAACCGGCGTCCCTGGGTTGATCACGACTTCAGCATCCTTGCCTGCGTTCTTGATCAGCTGCAAGGCACGGTGAATGTGCGGCGTTGCTTCAACGTGAACGCCAATGTTGTCAGCACCAGCTTCTGCCATTGCTGGAATCAGGTGTTCAGGATTTTGAACCATCATGTGAACGTCCAGGTACATGTCAGTGATTTGACGAATTGCCTTTACAAAGCCTGGGCCATAGGAAATGCTTGGAACAAACGTGCCATCCATCACGTCAATGTGCAGTTCTTCAGCACCAGCCTGGTCAACCAGCTTGATGTCCTTTTCAAGATTCATGTAGTCTGCGCTCAAAATCGATGGAGCTACTTTAATCATAATCTTTTTCCCTCGTTTCAATTCAATAGTTTGGTTTTTGGCTGACAATTAGTTCATTAAACTGAACATAATTGTCATACCGGCTCTTCATTATTGTACCATGCTCGACGGCGTTCTTCACGGCACAGCCAGGTTCTTTTAGATGCAGACAGCCGCGAAATTTGCATTCTGGGGCCAACTGACGCATTTCTGGAAATAATTTTGAAAGCTCCGTCACGTCCATATCAAAATCCTCATATGACGAAAAACCAGGCGTATCAGCAATCAAGGCCTCGCCAATCGTCATCAGACTGACTTTACGCGTGGTATGCCGCCCGCGTTTTAAAGCCTGCGAGACCTCACCAGTTGCCAGATTTAATTCAGGCGCCAGGTGATTCAGCAGCGTTGACTTGCCCGCCCCAGTCTGCCCCATCATCGTAACGATATGATGACTGAGCAGCTGTTGAAGCTGATCCAGTGTTGTTTGGCCAAACGGCGGCCGCTGCGCAATTACTGCGTAGCCGATTGCCCGATAGCCAGCTAAGATCGGCTGCAGATCCTGCCATTCGTCATCATTTAGCAGATCCGTCTTAGAAAAATAAATGATTGGTTCAATGGTTTGTTTTTCCAGAGCAATCAGCTGACGATCCAATAAATTGCTGGAAAACTTGGGCTGTTTAGCGGCCGTAACGACGACTGCCTGATCGACATTGGCTACTGGCGGCCGCCGCAGCTGGTTCTTACGGGGCAGCACCTTAAGCAGATAGCCGTCTGCAAATTCTACTTGATCGCCAACGATTGGCTTAATGCCGCGCTTACGGAAGTTGCCTCGGCCACGCGTACGATAAACTGCACCGTCACAAAGCACGTCAAAAAAGCCGCTGAGCGATTGCTGGATGATTCCTTGTTGCACTTTACACCTCAACTTATCCTGTAATATTCGTCGCGCTCATAATAGTCTGACCATTGCGAATTACTCGGTAGGCGCCAGTCTGACCATTACGCAGCGTAAATGGTACGTTAATCGTCGTTTCTTGATTGATGGTAATATCCTCATATTCCATCGTCAGGTTATGATAGGCATCGCGAATATATACCTGTACTCGGTTTTCCTTCTTGCCGCCATTACCATCAAACGGAATGTTGATTTGAATATTGGTCGTCCTTAACTCGTTGGAATTGCTGGCAATCTGAACGGTCAAGGTATCACCATGCGTCAGCTTGCTGCCTGCTTTAGGCGTTTGCTGGATCACATGGTTGGTAGCAACGGTTGTTGAATTTTTCTGCGTCGTCGTCAGCTGCAGCTGGTGCTTATTGGCAAAATCCTGCACTTCACTGACATCCTTGCCTTTAAAGCTTGGAATCGTGACCTGCTTCTTGCCGGCGCTAACCGTCAGCGTGACCGTCTGCTGGCTGGGATTGATCGTCGTGCCGGCATTGACGCTTTGTTTAATGATTTTCCCCGTTGCAACGGTATCGGAATATTTTTTGGCCTGCTTAACGACAAAGCCTTTATCGCGCAGCTCATCAGCCGTGTCGGAATAGCTGTCGCCAACGTAATCAGCCATCTTCCATGTCTTAACGCCGCGGCTGACAACCAGATCGATCGACTGGCCAGCATGGGCGTGGCGCTGGCTGCCAGCAACTTTGACGACATGATTTTTAGCCACGGTCTGACTGCTTTTTTCGGTAACGTTGCCTAAGCGCAGATGATTTGCCTGCAGTTTCTTTTCCGCCTGTGCCGTCGTCAGTCCCTCGACGTCAGGAACGCTGACCGATCGATGCATGTAAAGACCGGTACCAATTCCGATTGCCGCGATCAGCAGCACTAAAATAACCGCCCATTTGCGAATTGGGTGGCGCTGAATGGAGCGTTTCATACGGCTTTGTCGCGTTGCCGTCAGTTGTTTGGTGTCGTCGTCAACCTTTTCATCGCTGGTCTCATCAAGATTGGTGGCCTCTTTAATTGCATCCAGATCCAATACTTTGGTTTCTTCGTTGCTGGAATGTTGACCAACTACGAATTTTGGTTCATCAGCCCGTGATGGATCCAACGAGGTCTGCAGATCAGCCGCCATTGCCTCAACATCGTGATATCGGTCACAAGGGTGCTTGGCAGTGGCCCGATAGACCACGTTTTCCAACGGCTGCGGAATCTGCGGATTGAATTTGCGCACTGACGGAATCTCATCGCGAAAGTGTTTTAAGGCAATCGAAACCGCTGTCTCACCTTCAAAAGGCACTTGACCAGTCAGCAATTCAAATAGGATGATTCCTAAAGAGTAGATATCAGACTGCGGCGTTGCAATGCTGCCGCGCGCCTGTTCGGGAGAAAGGTAGTGAACCGATCCCAACAGACTATTGGTTTGCGTCATTGAATTTTGCGAAGCCGCCATGGCAATCCCAAAATCCGTAATCTTAATATTTTTATTCTCATCGATCAAAATATTCTGTGGCTTTAAGTCGCGGTGAATAATGCCGTTAGCATGGGCGGTCTGCACTGCTGACAAAACCTGTTCCATAATGTCGATGACTTGCGGCAAGGGAATTGGATAGTGATCATGAATATAGTTTTTCAGGTCGGTACCCTTAACGTATTCCATTACCATGTATTGAATGCCATGCTCTTCGCCAACATCATAAACGCCAACGATATGAGGATCGTTAAGCTGAGTGGCCGCCATGGCTTCTCGTTCAAAGCGACGTTTGGTACTCGGATCATCGCGCAGGTCCAAGCGCAGCAGCTTGACCGAAACATCGCGATCCAGCACCAGATCGTGAGCCAGGTAGACATTGGCCATGCCGCCCTCACCCAGCGATTCGATTATTTTATACCGGTGATTAAGCTCATATCCGGGTTTCATTGATTTTATCTCTCCTGATCATTTTGGCTGATCAGAACGGTGATATTGTCCGGGCCACCAGCTGCATTGGCTTTTTCAACCAAAACGCTGCACTTGTCCTTCAGCGGTGCATCGCTTTGTAGCACTTGGGTCAATTCCTGCTTATCAACAGTTTTGGACAGGCCATCCGAGCACATTAGCAATTGATCTCCCGGTTCAAATGGAAAAACGTTAACATCAATCTGCGCATCATGCGAGATTCCAATTGCCCGGGTTATAATATTGTTCTGTGGTGACACGGCGGCTTCCTGTTCGGTTAGATCGCCGTTCTTGACTAACTCATTTACCAAGGAATGATCAACCGTGACCTGTGTCAAGACGTTTTGATGCATGATATAGCCACGACTGTCGCCGATATTGGCAATTACGATTTTTTGCCGATCATTAAAGAAAATGGCGGCTACCAAAGTGGTCCCCATTCCCTGATAATTTTCATTCTTGCGTGATTCGTCAATGATTTGATCATTGATCTGCTGCACCTGATCGGCAAGCCACTGTTTAGCAGCTGCCTCATCATTGGGCGCAGACTTTAAGAAGCGCTGACCGAGAGTCTGAACGGTTGTTTGAGCGGCAACATCCCCGCCACGATTGCCACCAATGCCATCTGCAACCAAATCCAGCTGCATTCCGGCATCCGTGGCAAAACTATCGACGCGATCTTGATTTTCAGATCGTTGTTGTCCAATATCTGATTGATAGGCTGTTTCCATGGGTCTATGTTCCCTTCTACAAACGTTGGAGGTTACTGATAAAGAATCCATCAGAACCATAATCGCTTGGCAAAATCGTCAAGGTTGCCCCCGTTCGCGCGTTTTTCAAGGTACGCGCCGTTTGCGTCTTTAGCAGTCTGAATTCGGGATGTGCGGCTAAAAAGGCCTGCACAGTACCATCATTTTCCTGCTGCAAAATCGTGCACGTACTATATGTTATTATACCGCCTTTTTTTAGTTTTGGGGCAACTGCATTTAAAATTGCCAGCTGAATTTCATGCAGATTTTGACTGTCACTAAGTTTTTTATCATAGCGAATCTCGGGCTTGCGGCGCAAAAGGCCAATTCCGCTGCAGGGCGCGTCAACTAAGATTTTGTCAAACTGGCCATCCTCAAACTTTTCATCCACCTTGCGTGCATCCAGTTGACAAGCATGGACGCGCTCAGCCACGCCAAGCCGCTGAGCATTTTTTTCAATTAATTTGATCTTGTGGGCATGAATGTCTAAGGCCGTAACGCTGCCACCCTGTTTTTCATCCAAGGCAGCCGCAATCTGGACGGTTTTCCCTCCCGGCGCGGCACAGGCATCCAAAACCTGATCTGCTGGGTTAATCGTCATACTTTCTACGGCCAGCATGGCGCTTTCGTCTTGAATCGTGACCAATCCCTGCATAAACACGTCTGTATTGACGACATCGCCGCTTTTAACCACCAGACCGGCCTTGGCAACCTGGCTAGGCTCAACTTCAACGCCCTGCTCTTTTAAAATGGCAATTGCCTGGGGAATAGTCGTCTTGGCCTCATTTACCCGCAGTGACACGCGGGCTGGTTCGTTGACGGCCTTAAAAATTGCATCGGCAGTCGACTGACCATATTGTTTGATCAATTCATCAACCAGCCATTGCGGCAGACTGAACTCCACTGAACGCCGCTTGATTGGATCCTCGATGGCGTTAACATCCCTCAGCCCTTGACGCAAAACGGCATGCAAAACGCCGGTCACAAAACGACGGGTTCCCGGATTGCCAAGCTGCTTAGCCAGTTCGATCGACTCATTGGTTACTGCCCAGTCAGGCACGCGATCCAGGTAGCGATATTGATAGATCGACATTAAAAGCAGCGTCTTGACCCAGCTTTCGATCTTTTTACCCTTAATAAAAGGCGCCAGCCAGTATTCCAGGGTTAGCTTGTGCTGTAAGACCCCATAGACCAGATTGGTAGCCAAGCGTTTGTCGACTTCGCTCAGCTGGCTGCTCTTGAGATTCTGATTCAGCTGCAGATTGGAATAGGCGCCATTCTGCAATACCTGATCAAGCGTTTTTAAGGCAGCGCCGCGTGCAGTATTGATTTGCTTATTCTTCATCGGTGATTGCCTGAACTCCTTGCTTTAGATTTTGATGACCATTCAGATAAGAAGTGATGTCCATTTCGCGTTTGCCCTTAGGCTTGAGCCGATTGATCCGATAAGTCGTATGATCGCCAGCCGCCAGAATCAAGGCATGCTTTTCAACGCGTACGACCTGTCCCGGTGCCAGATCCGTTTTTTCGTCCAATGGCGTGACGTCGTAGATCTTAGTCTGCAGACCGTCAATAATCATGTTGCCAATTGGGAATGGCCGCAAGCCGCGTACTTTGTCATCAATCCGGTCAGCTGGCAAGCGATAGTCAATGCGTTCCTGCTCACTGGTAATATTCGGTGAGAAGACGACTTTTTCCGGATCCTGCTTGACTGGCTGTACGTCGCCGGTAATCATTTTGGGCAGCGTCTCCATCAAAAGGTCGCGGCCCAGCAGGCTCAATTTTTCAAACATCGTGCCGCTGTCGTCCTGTTTGGTAATCGGAATTGCCTTTTGCGCAATAATATCGCCGGCATCCATTGCTTTGACCATGTACATGATCGTGACGCCGGTTTCTTGATCGCCATTGATGATTGAGTATTGAATCGGCGCGCCGCCACGGTATTTAGGCAGCAGCGAGCCGTGGACGTTGATGGCCGCAATCTTAGCCGCTTCAAGCATCTTGACGGGCAAAAACTGACCAAACGCCGCGGTAATCTCAAAATCAGGCGCCAAGTCGATCACACGCTGCATTTCCGGACTGCCGCTCAGCTTTTCGGGCTGCAGAACCTCGATTCCATACTTAACGGCCAATTCCTTAACTGGTGTCGCGCGCAGTTCATGCTTACGGCCAACCCGGCGATCCGGCTGCGTAACGACCGCTTTTACGTCATAGGCCTCATCATCAATCAAAGCCTGCAGAATCGGTACGGCAAACTGAGGCGTTCCCATAAATACAACTGATACTGACATAACAACAAATCCTTTCTTGATTACATAAAATACTGTGGTTCCGGATCAATGCTGACCAAGGTGTCTTGACGGCTCTTGGCCTGCGTTTGACGCATGATGTCCTTTAAAAGCGCGTGCAGCTTGGAATCATGCTTATACTTAACGATTATCTGATAATAGTATCGGTTTTTCATTCGAGCAATCGGCCGCGGCGTAGGCCCTAAAACGACCGTCTCTTTGCTTAGATTGACACTGAGCTGGTTTCTGATTTCATAGATGGCCTTGGCAGCCGCACGTTCGTCTTCATTACTGGCCATGATGCGAACGGTGTAGTAATAAGGCGGATAGCCAGCCTGGTAGCGAATGTTCATTTCGGCCTTGAAGAAGTCTTCATAATCATGCAGCTGCGCATAGCGAATCGCGTAGTTATCTGGATTAAAGGTCTGAATCACGACGTTTCCCGGCTTATCGGCACGACCAGCACGACCGCTGACCTGACTGAGCAGATCAAACGTCCGCTCACTGGCCCGAAAGTCTGGCAGGTCCAATCCCGTATCGGCATTCAAGACCCCCACCAGAGTCACGTTGGGAAAGTCCAGTCCTTTGGCAATCATCTGCGTGCCCAGCAAAATATCGGCTTGATGCTCGCCAAATTCTTTCAGCAGCTTGGCATGCATCCCTTTGCGCCGTGTTGTATCAACATCCATGCGAATCACACGCGCGCTTGGCATCAGCTGCTGCAGCTCGGCCGCAACTTTTTCGGTTCCCGTGCCATAGTAGCGAATGTGGCGACCTTGGCATTGCGGACAGATTGAAGGAATCGGCTCCTCATGGCCGCAATAATGACATTTCATCGTTCTCGAGTCCATGTGCAGCGTCAGCGAGATATCACAGTTGGGACACTTCAAAACAAAGCCGCAGTCTCGGCACATAATAAATGAAGAAAAACCGCGCCGATTCAGCATCAAAATACTCTGTTCGCCTTTTTGCAGCCGCTCGTTCAACAGATTCAACAGCCGGTCTGAAAAGTTGGTCTCGCCGTTGCGCTGCATTTCCGGCCGCATGTCAACGACTTCTACTGGTGGCAACGGCCGCTGATTGACCCGCATCGGCATTCTCAAAAGCTGATAAACGCCAGCCAGTGCCCGCGCCCGGCTTTCCAGACTAGGGGTGGCCGATCCCAATACCAGCGGTGCATGATGATACTCAGCACGCCAGGCGGCAACGTCACGAGCATGATAGCGCGGCGTTTCGTCTTGCTTATAGCTGGTTTCGTGTTCTTCATCCATAATAATCAGCCCCAGATTTTCAAGCGGAGCAAACACCGCCGATCGTGCGCCGACTACTACCTGAGCCTCACCCCGCTCGATTCGGCGCCATTCATCATAGCGCTCGCCATCTGAAAGACTGCTGTGTAAAACGGCCACGCGCTGACCAAATCGCCGCCGGACCCGATTGACCATCTGCGGCGTCAAAGAGATTTCTGGTACCAGCATCAAGGCCGTTTTCCCCTGCCTTAAAGTTTCAGCCATTGCCTGCAGGTAGACTTCGGTTTTGCCTGATCCGGTAACCCCCTGCAGCAAAAAGGTTTGATTTTGGGCTTGATCGATGGCCTGATCGATTTGGGCAACGGCCGCCTGCTGATCCGGATTCAATTTCAATGGTGAATCCAGATGCTGATCATCAGGTATCATGCCAGCCGGCGTTCGATAGGTCTCCACTGCGATTTTTTTGAGCCAGCCGCGCTTTTCGCCAACGTTAAACGTTCCAGCTTTCAACCCCGACTGCTGTTCGGCCTGCTTAAGCTTGACTTTTTGGCCGTCAATCTGCTGCAGATAGGAAAGCAGCTGCTGTTGAGCATGCGCGTTGGCCCGAACGCCGACTCGCTCATCTTCATATTGTTCAAACGACATCAATGGCTGAATGGCAATTTCTTTTTTGACACGGGCCCGATCCTCAACTTGATACTCAAACGAGACCTTACCCTGCCGCTTAAGTTTAAGCAGCTGGCTGACGATTTGCGGATCATTTTGATACCGTTCAAAATCCAGCTCATCAGCTCCTTGAAAAAGATCCAGGGCCGTCTGCTCATCAACCTCGTCGACTATGCGCACCACTCGATGACTCTTGGCTTTTAAGGCATTGGGCAGCATCGTGTACAAACACGAGATCCAGAATGCATAGGTTTGATCGGCCATCCAGCGGCTCAGTTGCAGCAGTTCGGTATTGACGACCGGTACCAGATCCATCAGTCCAATAATCGATTTGAGCGTGCCATCATATTCCGTCGGCTGATCAATGCCAACGACAAAGCCCTGAACCTCGCGCTTGCCCCGCCCAAATGGTACGATTACGCGCATGCCGACCTGAATCTGGCTTTCCAGGCGTTTGGGAATCGCGTAGGTATACGGCTGGTCAGTCTGCATCGTCGGTACGTCAACGATTACCTGGGCCAGTTCAGCCATTTAATCACCCACTTTCAGCAGGTTGGCCGTCAAAGCAACGATTTTTTCGGCAATCATCATCTTAGACTGGCGCGACCATCTCAACGGTGCCTGATTTGGCCGCAGAATCGTAACGGCATTGTCATCCGTTCCAAACCCGATTCCCGGCTCAGAAACGTCATTAGCCACGATTGCATCGGCATTTTTCTTTTTCAGCTTGGCATTGGCATTTTGCAAAAGGTCATTGGTCTCAGCCGCAAAGCCGATTACTACTTGATCTGAGCGTTTTTGCGCGCCCATCTTTGCCAAAATATCTTCAGTTGGTACCAAATGCAGAGTCAAGGTGCCATCACCATGCTTTTTGATTTTTTGATCCGCCAAAACGGCTGGCCGAAAATCCGCAACTGCTGCCGCCATGATCAAGGCATCAGCAGTTTGAAACTTGTCGGATACGGCAGCCGCCATCGCGCTCGTTGAAAGAGCTTGGGTCACCGTAATGCGATCAGAATGTGGCAGTGCCACCGAAACGCTGCCGACAATCAATTCGACCCGCGCACCTGCATTGGCCGCTGCTTTTGCAATTGCAATTCCCATTTTGCCAGAGGAACGATTACCTAGATAGCGAACCGGATCAAGCGCCTCTCTGGTACCACCAGCAGTCACTACCAGCGTTTTACCTTTCAGCGGGCCATTGGTTAAGTAATCCTGCACCTGTTTTACGATCGCAGCTGGCTCTGGCATGCGTCCCTTACCGGCATACCCTTCTGCAAGCATGCCTGTTGCCGGATCCATTACCATGACGTTATCCTGTCTGAGCTGGGCAATGTTTCTTTGCGTAGCCGGATTGTTCCACATGTGAACATTCATGGCTGGGACCACGATCTTTGGCGCGCTGGTTGCCAAAAGCGTGGCTGAAACAGCGTCATCAGCCAGACCTGCTGCCATTTTTGCCAACAGATTGGCCGTTGCCGGAACCACTAAGGCCAGCTCGCTCCAGTCTGCCAATTCAATATGCGGCACCTGACCGTTTAAAGTCGCCGCCCACTGATCGATTAAAACGGGATGCTTGGTTAGCGCCGCCAGAGTTGCCGGGCCGACAAAGCGGGCTGCATTTTGAGTCATCGCCACGCGAACCTCGTGCCCCTGCTTCTGCAAGCCGCGAACAACTTCAACTGCCTTATAGACAGCAATCCCACCTGTCATATGTACCGCAATCTTCGTCATGTTTGCCTCCTTGATGAAAAATAAAAAGAGCAGCACCAAAACTTTTGTCTGGTGTCGCTCTTTGGCAGCTGCAACTAGTCTTGCAAGTCTTCCGTATGATCAGTATCAATCGTTACCTTGCCGGCTTCGATTTCTTCCAGCGCCATCCCGACTGACTTGGTTGAGTAGTAATGATCCAGCAGCAATGGATGATCTTGTGCCAATGCTTCGGCTGCGTAATTGTCCTTTGACTGATCAGCGTTTTCGGCACGCCATTTGTCAGCACGGTACTTATCGATTTCGTGAGCCCGCTTGCTTGCCAGCATAATCAGAGAGTAGCGAGAGTCAACGCGCTTGAGCAATTCATCGACTGATGGAAAAAGAATCATTTTTCTGAATCTCCTAACATTTCAAGGTAATCCGGCATTACGCGAGGTACCCGCAAGCGTTCGGAACGAATAATGTCTTTGATCTTAGTGACTGCATTGTCAACTTGATCATTAACCACGGCATAGTCGTAGTTCTGCATCATTTGAATCTCGCCGAAAGCTTTGTGGATTCGTTTGTTGATGACTTCCATGCTGTCGGTACCACGATGGATCAAGCGTTGGCGCAGCTCCATCAGATCCGGCGGCGTAAGAAAGATGAAGACGCCATCAGGACATTTTGAGCGAACCTGCATGGCACCATTGACTTCAATTTCCAAGAAGACATCTTTACCTTCGTCTAGCGTATCATTTATATATTTTAAAGGAGTGCCGTAATAGTTGTCAACATACTTGGCATATTCCAGCATCTGTCCTTCGCGAATGTGCTGCTCAAACTCTTCTTTTGAAACAAAGAAATAGTCCTTGCCGTTGACTTCGCCGGGCCGGGGCTGCCGCGTCGTCATTGAGACCGAGTATTGAAAATCATTGCCAGGCTGACTAAACAGCGCTTTTCTAACCGTTCCTTTACCTACGCCTGATGGACCAGACAAAACAATCAGCATTCCTCGCTTGCTCATATTGCTTCCATACCTTCTTTTCTCATAGCTCTTTTAATGTTTAATAATACCATATTCTGCAATAAATTCGGTCATAATTCAATGGAAATTTCAAGATCCGCCTAATCAGCAGCTGGATTCTGATTTTGCTCTTACTTGAATCACAGCTTGAAAACATCCGCTGCCCTTGCAAAAATATCACCTGATGATGAAATGATCTTTTCTGACCATGCTTACGGCGATTTTTTTATTAATATGGCTGTCGATCATCTCGTTTCAGCAATGGTCATCTCAACATTAACTAAGGTGACCAATTCCTTATTTACCGGCATTCGGCCCGTTCATCTCAATAAATAAAAAGCTGTATTAAAATTATTGCTTGCATTTTTGAACGCTTGTTCGTATACTATAGTCACAAACGAGTGTTCGGAGGAATGATCATGCAAAATCAGCGGCAGTCAATTATTAATCGTAGTACCAAAATTATCTCCCAAAGTCTGCACCATTTGTTTGAGCCGATTGAGTTCGCTCCTATTCCAGATTTATTGAATCCCCAGCCCGCTTTTCAAAGGAAAATGTTTATCCAAAAAGCATTGGCTGATCAGCTGCTGGTCTATCTGCAGCTGATGCCTAAAACTGCTGCGGGCCAGCCGGTTGAGGTACGCGGCTATTTAAAATCGCTTGGTCAGGATCGCTATTTGGTTCAATCAAAAAATCTTTCCTACTTCTTTGATTTCGATCAATTACGCTACATTGCCCATCCTTTATCCTAAGACTTGCCAAATGTTGCAGGTCTTTTTTATGCCGCCATGGAATAATTTACGACATATATCTTATAATAGAACGTCTCGCTCAAATAAACTACAGAGTGTAGATTGTTATCTACATTTAGTAATGTTATATTATTCTGGTTAAAAAAGTAAAGGAGGGATTTCATGACCAAGCGACGAACCCTTGATCGGGAAAAGGTACTTGCTACTGCTGAAAAATTAGCCGATGAACAAGGGCTTGAAGCTTTAACCATGCCCAATCTGGCTAAAGCACTCGACATTCGCTCACAATCGCTTTACAACTATGTCGCCAACCGTGAAGAAATGGTATCGCTGACTGGTGCTCGATTGATGCAGCAAATGTATCAGCAGGTCGTTGATGGCATTATCGGTCTTTCCGGTTCCAAGGCCTATTTAAAATTCGCGGATATCGTTCGTGATTTTTTACTGGCCCATGCTTCTTTATCAGCGATCCTGTACCATGCCCAGCGTTTTTCAACCGACTCGGCAATGTATCAAGAAATCAAGCGAATGATCAAGCTGGTCGATCAAGTCGTTGATGTAGATGGTAACCGGCTGATTTCTTCACATGTCTTGATTGGTGCGGTTTTAGGCTATATTTTTCTTGAAACGACACCACTCTACCAAGCTGAAGATGAAAATGTTGCGACTGTCAACTACCATCAAATGCTTTTTCGACTGATTGACCCCGTTGAAAAAGCCTAGGACATGCAAGCCGCAATTTTGGTGCATTATTTTTTATATAAATAGGTAAGGAGAAATTTTGAGATGCGATTTATTAAAAACCACGTTGGATCCTTGATCGCGTGGATTCTCATTGTTGTGATCTCGATCTTCATGCTGCCTAACGTCAATCAATTAACGCGTGAGCACTCGACAATCTCACTGCCTGCCAACGTTCAAAGTGAGGTTGCCAGCACGATTGGCAATCATTGGGGACATCATCAAAACAATACCTATCAGGTTGTCGCCGTTTTTAACAATCAAGACGGTGCAATGTCCAAATCGGATCAAAAAAACGTTAACCAGACGATTCGCTATCTGAAGCGTCACAAATCCGAACTGGGCATCAAGAGTATGTTGACCCCATATGAAAACTCGGCTACCAAGAAGAACCTGATCTCAAAAGACAAGACTACCGAATTAGTTCAGTTAAACGTTTCTAAAAAGAAATCAGTTTCCAATATCAACAAGCAGCTTACTAAAGCCGTTAAAACGGATGGCATCAGAACCTATATTACTGGCGCCGACATCTTGCAGGACGACTTTTCGGGAGCCATCCAAGAAGGAATCAAGAAGACTGAGGTCATCTCGGTTATCTTTATCTTCATCGTCTTGGTACTGGTCTTCCGGTCACCGATCGTTCCATTGATCTCGCTGCTGACGGTTGGGGTTTCGTTCATTACCGCCTTTTCAATCGTTACCAACCTGGTTAAGAACTTTAATTTCCCATTCAGTAACTTTACCCAAGTCTTTATGGTGATCGTTTTGTTTGGGATCGGTACCGACTACAACATTCTGCTTTATGACCGTTTCAAGGCTAATCTAGGAAACGGCATGGATAAGTTCGAGGCGGCCAAAAACGCCCAGTGGAATGCCGGCAAGACGATCCTGATGTCAGGTTCTTCTATCTTGATCGGTTTCTCAGCACTGGGTCTGGCCCGTTTCTCAGTTTACAAATCCGCAGCTGGGGTTGCCGTTGGGGTTGCCGTTTTGCTGATTGTCTTGCTGACGCTGAACATGTTCTTTATGACCACGATGGGTAAGACCATGTTCTGGCCGGTTAAGACCTTCAACGGTGAATCGGAAAGTCCGTTCTGGCGTTTTCTTTCCAAGCATTCCCTGGCCCATCCAATCATTGCGCTGGTCTTGGTTCTGGCTGCTCTGTCACCATTCTACTTCACTTATCAAAACAAGCTGAATTATGACGACACGGCCGAAATCGCTGACTCAACGCCATCCAAGCAAGGGTTCCTGATCGTTCAGAAGCACTTCTCCAAAGGAACGGCTGAGCCCGCCACGCTTTATATCAAGTCCAACCACACGCTGGACAATGAAAAAGACTTAAAGCTGATCGACCAGTTGACGGAACAGATCAAGCATACTAAAGGCGTTAAGACCGTGGCTTCCGTTACTCAGCCATCTGGTTCTAAGATCAAGAAGCTTTACGTCAACAGTCAGATGAAGACGGTTAACAACGGCGTTTCAACGGCTCGCAACGGGCTTGGCAAACTAAGCGCCGGCAGTCAACAGATGACAAATGGCCTTAACTCCGCCGCAACTGGTACCAACCAGCTGAACAGCGGGATCAATTCCGCGGCTACTGGTGCCAACCGACTGACTTCTGGTCTGGCACAGCTCAGTTCTGGCGGCAATCAAATGACCAGCGGCTTAAACCAGCTTAGTGCCGGTAGTCAGCAGCTGGTCAACGGCATGAACCAGATGAGTCAGCAGCTCAGTTCCCAATTGACCGGTGCCAATGCCTCACAGCTTCAACAGCTGGAAAGCGGTCTGCCACAGATCAATAACGGAATCCAACAGCTGAACAGTGCCCTGCAGAGTGCTGGTACCTCGATTGACACGACTGGCATTCAATCCAACCTGCAAAACGTTGCCAGTCAGGCTCAAATCATTGGCAGTCAGCTGGAACAGGCAGGCAATACCTTAAAGAGCATTCAAGGATCTGCCGGTTCTTCCAGCTCAGCCAGTCTTGATTCTGTCATGACTCAGTTTAAGGCTGCTGAAAGTCAAGCCAACCTGAATGATCAGCAAAAGGCCGTGATGGAAGGAGCTATGCAGCAGATTCTTAGCGGCATTCAAAGCCAGATTGCTTCTCAGACCAACAGTCAAACCAGCGCGCTGGCCAATCAGCTGCAAAGCGTAGCCCAAAACCTGCAGAAAGCTGGCGATGCCGATCAACAAATTAGAATCAATCTACAAAACGTTGCCGGTTCGGCTTCCAGTCTGCAGAACCTTAATACGCAGGTCGCAACGCTGAAGGCCCAGGTTGCTCAATTGGCTCAAGCCTCTAATGTTGCTCTGCCTGGTGCCGTTTCAGCCCTGCAGCAGTTAACCAGCGGCCTCAACCAGATTCAAAGCGCACTTGGTCAAGGCACCAATGCTCTGGGTCAGCTTAACACTGGCATCAACAAGCTGGCAGCCGCATCGCCACAGTTAAGCAACGGCATCAACTCTGCCTACTCTGGCAGTCAACAGTTAAGTGCCGGGATGGGACAGCTTAGTGCCGGCAGTCTGCAGCTTAACACCGGCATCAACAAGCTGGCGCAAAGCTCACCACAGATCACCAACGGCCTAAACCAGCTGAACTCTGGACTTGGCGAGGGTCAAAGCTATCTGACGGGTCTGCAGAAGTCGGCCGCTGCTGAAACCTTCTACATTCCTAAGTCAGTTCTGCACAGCAAGACCTTTAAGCCAGCAATCGACAACTACATGTCATCCAACCGTAAGATCACCAAGATTACGATTGTCTTTGACACCAACCCTAGTGATGAAAAAGCCACAAAAGATGCCGAAAACATCTCCAACATGGCTCGTAAGTCATTGAAAGGCACTGCCCTTAGCAATGCCACGGTTGCCATGGGCGGTCAGTCTTCACGGATCAACGACATTAAGAACACGGCCAGCGGCGACTTTGTCCGGACCGCAGCCATCATGCTGATCGGGATTGGCATTGCGCTGATGCTGATCACGCATTCACTGCTGCAGCCAGTCTACATTCTGGGTTCGCTGTTGTTGGCCTACATTTCCTCACTGTCAATCAACCACTGGCTGGTCGGCATCTTCATGCACCGCAGCATGCTGGCTTGGAATACACCATTCTTTAGCTTCATTATGCTGATTGCCTTAGGGGTTGACTACAGTATCTTCTTGATGACGCGTTATCGTGAAATCGACGAGAACAAGTACCTGCCAGGCGAGCGAATCTACTATGCCTGCGCAATCATCGGGACCGTCGTTATCAGTGCCGCTATCATCTTGAGTGGTACGTTTGCTGCTTTGATTCCATCTGGCATTCCAACACTGATTGAAGTTGCGATGACGGTAATCGTTGGTCTGATCATCTTGGTAATCATCTTGCCAATCGTCATGACCAGCACGATCTACTTGAGCTATCCAATCCGTAATCACGTCAAGGATAATCAAAACAAGCGCAAAGATTAATCAAGTCTAAATCAAAAGAGCTCGCTGACTGGCGGGCTCTTTTCTTATATCTTCAAATACTATGCATTCCACCACCGCTTCTTAATCGTTGGCAGTTGACACAACCCTGATATTGATTGGTGCCGACTTCAGAATCGTTTGTTCATTGCATTTCTTCGGCGACCAACTGATGATTGATTCAACGGTTTCAAGATTGCTGACTTTGTGAAGAAAAAGCAGTCTTTTTTAGCAACATTAGAAAGCCAAATTATATGTATTTATCAGTTAATAAAATTAAAGCATTGACCATATATAGATATATATAATGTTATTTAACTTAATAATATTAATTAGCAATTGTTTTTTATCAAGCAATAGATCTTAGGGGAGAGCTATTATGTTTCTTATTATTCTTATAATTGTATTAGGTATTTGTTGGTATCTTCACGCTAAAAAAGGCATTAAGTGGGGTCATATGCTAGGAGCGATTGGTTTAGGGATCGTATCTATCATTTACTGGGCATTTAAGGTAGATACAGACCTCGATAAAAAGGTCAGCAATAACTTCGAAAAAACTCATAATGCCACAAAAGAAGATCTCGTATATTGGGCAACTCAATCCAATGATCTAATGCTTAGCGGCTCAGCCGAAAGAGAACTGAGAAGACGTTATGGGGAGAACTGGCGCCAAATTCTTTAAACACAATCAATATCATAAATATATCGACATTTCTTATCATACTAATTTATATATATAAAAACAGGCTTGAGAAAATTTCTCGAGCCTGTTTTTGCTTTTGTCCAATTGTTTTGTTATTCAGCTGCCGACATTCCTGGCTTAACTGCCGGTAATTCAGCATCACTAGTTGTAGAATGAACCGTCTTCTGCAAAAACTTTGGCCAGTCCATCAACTGCCCGCTTAAGTTTTTCCATTGAAGCCGCATATGAGATTCTAAAGTAGCGCACGGGAAGCTTGGTGAAGGCCGCTGCCGGAACAATGGCTACTTTAGCTTTTTCTGCCAGGTGCTCTGCATAGGCCATCGAATCGCCATCAAAGCTGTCTGGAATCTTGACCCACAGATAAAAGGCCCCCATTGGCTTAGTGTATTGGAAACCAATCTTATCCATAGCGGTCATTAAGAACTGCCGCCGCCGATCATATTCTGCTTTCATTTGAGCAGTATCAGCCTTGCCATGACGGAGGGCTTCTTCAGCGGCATCCATGTTCATCGTGGCATTGGTCGAGATTGCGGCTTGATGTACCTTGGCCAGTGCTCCTAAAACATCACGCGGTCCGCAGATATAACCAACCCGCCAGCCAGTCATTGCGGCATTTTTAGACACCCCACTGACATAAAGGGTCTGGTCTGGCAGCAGCTTAGCCATTGGCAGATGCTCACCTTCATAAAGCAGGTCGGCATAGATCTCATCATCCAAAATGGCAACGTTGTAGTCCTTGAGGAGATCAGCCAGTGCCCGGACCTCATCAGGAGTATAGGTGACACCAGTTGGATTGACTGGATAGTTGAGAACCAGCACCTTTACCTTTTCACCATATTTGTCCAACGCCTTTTTCAATAATTCCGGCGTCACCTTAAAGTCAGGCTCGGCAGTTTCCAGTTCAACCGCTTTGGCATCACGCAGCTCGGCATTGATTCGATAAAGCGTGTAGGCAGGGCAAGGGATCAATACGACGTCACCTGGCTGACATAAACCGGCAATAATCGTACTGATGGCTCCACTGGCACCTTCTGTAACGAAGATTTCGCCTTCTGGATCATAGTGAAGGTCCAAGTCGTCTGCCAGATATTCGCTGATTGCCTTACGCAGACCTAGTGTCCCCCAGTTGTGCGGATAGTGCGTATGATCGTCAAGAATACTTTTGATTGCCGCCAGCTTAACATGATCGGCCGTTTTAAAATCCGGCTCGCCAACTGTCAGATTAACGACTTCTGGATCACTGCCGTATTTATTGTTAAGCACTCGAATCAGTGATGGCTTGGATGACTTTAAACTTTCTGGAACCAGTGATGCAATTTTACTCATGGAAACTTCCTCCTTAATGACGTGTCGATAAAAAATCTATCTACTTGACTACCAGCACATCGGCCTTGGCATGACGAACGACATAATCGGTATGCGACCCCTGCAGCATTTTTTCAACGGCATTGATCCCGGTACTGCCAAGGACAATCAGATCAATATCATGCTGATCAGGAAAATCATAGGCAAGCACGGTTTTAATGCTGCCGATAATCACCGTGGCACTGGCATCTGCTCCTTTATCCTGTGCTTTTTTCAAATAGATCTGCAGCTGTTTTTTGGTACGTTTGGCAAAATCCTGGTAGAAATCCTCATTGACTCCAAATGATGAATCCATCCCGCGGTCACGATTGACTACCCAGACCAAGTACAGCTTGGCCGAAAAAACCTTGGCCAGATCAACCGCTGTTTCAAAAGCTCGTTCAGCACGTTTAGAACCATCAATCCCGACTAAAATATTTTTGTAGGCCATGTTAATCAGCTCCTTTGTAGTTTGGATTTAAATGCGAATGTCGCCGACCATAGCCAAAGTAAAGCGCCATTCCAAGAGCCAGCCAGACAAAGAATCGAACCCAGGTTTCCCAGTTAAGTCCTGCCACCAGCGTTAAGCAGAAAATAATCGAAATGATCGGGGTAAACGGAACGCCCGGCGCTTTAAAACCACGATGCAGATCGGGCTGCGTATAGCGCATGATCAAGATTCCCGCCGAAACCAGGATGAAGGCAGTCAGTGTCCCAATGTTAACCAATTCAGATAGAATGTTTAAGTTGATCAAGCCGGCTCCAAGCGAAGTAATGATGCCGAAAAACCAAGTCCCTTTAAAAGGCGTTTGGTGTTTTTCATCAACTTGACCGAAGAACTTCGGAAAAAGGCCATCCCGTGACATTGAATAGCTGATTCTTGACTGTCCATACAGCTGAACCAGAATAACGGTGGTCATCCCAAGAATAGCACCAATCGACACGATAATCGACAGCCAGCTTTGACCAGTCTTCGCCAAAACCGCCAGCACCGGCGCATTGATATATTTCCGGAAAACTGGGTAGCGAACGACGCCAGTCATCGTAAGCGTCATGCAGAAGTACAGAATCGTTGAGATAATCAGCGAGAGCAGAATCCCACGCGGTAAAGTCTTGCTAGGATTGATCGTTTCTTCGGCACTGGATGAGACCGAATCAAAACCGATAAACGAGAAGAAGACGATCGAAGCCCCCGGAATAATTCCGGTCGCCGTACCATTATGATGCGAATACCATCCATATGGGCTGAAAGGATGCCAGTTTTGCGGCTTGATGAACCAAACCGTGCAGGCAATAAAGAGAATAATGACCAGCAATTTGACAATTACCATTGTATCGTTGACCCGCTTAGTTTGCGTGATTCCCATCGAGATGACCCAGGTAATGATCAAAACGACCAAGAAAGCCGGTAAGTTGAAGTAACTAGTAACACCAGGCGTAGTCCCAGCCGCGGTTGTTAGGGCCGTTGGAATATGAATCCCAAAATTATCAAGCAGGTTGACAAAATAACCCGACCACCCAACGGCCACCGTTGCAGCACTAAGCGCGTATTCCAGGATCAGATCCCAGCCAATAATAAAAGCGATGATTTCACCAAATGCAATGTAAGAATAAGTGTAGGCCGAACCAGCAATTGGTGCCATTGATGCAAATTCAGCATAACAAAGGCCAGCAAAGCCACAGCAAAGTGCCGCGATCAAAAATGAAATGGAAAGGGCTGGTCCTGCAGTAAGGGCCCCTTTCCCAGTTAAAACAAAAATCCCCGTACCGATGATGGCACCAATTCCCAGGAAAGTCAGATCCCAGGTACGCAGCGTTCGCTTTAATGGCGATGCGTGACTAATCAAGGCATTGATATCTTTTTTGCGTAGTAAAGATGTCATAAGCAGGCTCCCTTCTAATCAAAAGTTAATACAAAGTTTATTTACTTTTAATCTAAGAGTAAAGATGATCGGCCAAAAATGTATCAATCTTTGGACTGGAGCCGTTTTATGGTGAATAACGTTAAGCTTCCCGCTAGTTTGAATTTTTTTAATAAAGTCTTCGTATGATCACGTTTCACAAAAGAAAGCGTTGTCAAAAAATTACATTGAATGATGATTAAAAGGCGATCTATTCAAATAGACCGCCTTTTTCAAATTTCATAATTGAATTTTACCTAATCGATTCAATCAAAAATACCCTGCCATCATCAGCTTATTTCCGCTGACAATCACCGGGCATTTTTAGTTATTATTTTTTATCTGACTCGTAGAAAACTGGACCATCATCTTCAGGTTTCTTTGGCGATGCGTCTGGAATAATCATTGCCGCAATCAGGTAAAGAATGACTGATGGCACAATCGCGGTGAAAAGAGCCAGGGCGGCAGTCACCAGTCGTACGATCGTTGCGTCAAAGCCAAAATACTCTGCAATTCCGCCACAAACACCGGCAATAATCCGATCGTTTGATTTCGTCAGCTTTTTCATAATGATCCCCCTATCTAATCGTCACGTCACCATCGGAAGCAGTGACCTGCAGGCGATTTGGCGCGGCATCGTTTTGAGTAAGCGTACCGCCATTGTCATTGGACTGATTGAATAAGCGATTGTCGCCGTCGCTGACCGAAGTCGAGTAGCCATCCGCTTTAGTGTTCAGTGCTTCCACGTCGCCATCCTTGGCTGTAATCGAGTAGCCATTGGCAATCGTGATGGCGTTAAAATGAACGTCGCCATCCTGGGTACTGAGACTGCCGCCATCCAAGGCAACGGAATTCATCGTAATATCTGAATCAGCCGTCTGAATCAGCATCTTGGTTAAAGCAGAATCGTTAACGGCAAGATCATTGTCGTTAAGGTGCAGCTGGCCATTGTTGATCGTTACGCCATTAAAAAAAGTATCCGTATCGTTGAGTTGGAAGTCGGCCTGCTCAATTTCCAGATTGCTCAAGCTGACTTGACTGGCATCGTTTACCCGTAAATCATATTTTTCGATTTTCATCTTGGCAGCTGGTTCTTGAATGACCTTGCCATCACTAGCCCGCAGCGCCAAATGCTTGAGATTTACGTTCTCTGGTACCGTAATCGTCAGCTTGTCATTTGCCGCGCCATGATAAAAGCCAGTTGAAGAAAAACTGAAGCCATTAAAGCTAAAGCCATGCTTATGACTCTTAGAATTGATGATCACCGTACCGCTTTTCTTTTGAATGGTTGGCTGATTGATCTTTTCACCGGCATACTTAACAGAAAAGGTCTTGCCCGATTTGACAACAACATTCATATCGCTTACGTCTGCCTTAATCCGCTCAGCTTTGGCATAGGTCTGGGTCCGTGTTGTCTTGGCTTTTGATACTACATGCGGAGTCAAGCCGTCAAAGATTACTGCTCGCTGACCATGCATTCCAATGCCAAACGCCAGCACAACAGCGCCAATCACCGTGATGACCAGGCCGCCTACAATGGTCTTTTTCATTTTGCCGCCTCCTTTTTGATGTACCTGTAGTAGACGTGCTGAACGAGACGCGTGCATGCCTTAACGATCCAGACAGAACAGCCCCAGACGAGGGGAATCACGACTAGCAACAGTCCTAATCCGAGCAAGCCAATCCCTAGGTAGAAAAGTCCTGTCCCCAGGTTGGTAAACAAAAGACTCAGACCGGTAAAGATAGCCGCCGCCGTTAAGAAGATGCCACCCCCGGCAAGCGATATAACTACCACCACGCCACTAAAGACGACTGCAAAGATGGCAATCAGCACGCTCAGCAGAATCAAGCCGATAATCAAGGTTGCCGGAGTGGCCAACAGCGCAAGAATGATCAGCCATGTCGTCTTAATCTTGGTTTTTGAGACAACCCGCTGATCTTCAGCCTCTTCTTTGATGGAATGATCAGCAAGTATCTTTAATGCAAGCTGACGCGGCGTTCCTAGTTCCTGTTCAATTTCTGCTTTGGTATCAATGCCGGCATCTGCCAAATACTCACTGTAGAATTCAACGATGTCATCAATCTCATCATCTGGCAGCTTGCGAAGGTAACGTCTTAACATCTGCATGTACTTTGCAGTTTCAGAAGTCATGTGTCTGATTCTCCTTTACAGGATATTTGCTGGCTTCAAAAATCGAATCGAGGCTTTCCTTATAGTCTTTCCATACCTGCTTAACGCGTGCCAGATGTGATTCACCAGCAGACGTAATGCGATAATAGCGGCGATTGCGTCCATGATATGGCTGATCATACGTTTCAACGAACTGATCTCTTTTTAGCCGGCGCAATACCGGATAAAGAGTGGATTCTGAAATCGTAATCGCTTTTTGCATGTCTTGAGTCAGCGCGTAGCCGTAGTAATCTTTGCGTTCAAGCAGCGCCAGCACCAATCCATCCAAAAGATCAGCTGAAACTTGAATTTTCATCTCTCGTTTCGCCTCTTTCAGTTTTATTTTATAATATTATATCGTATATAATATATCGAGGCAAATAGATACCGCTGAATTTTAATCAGTTGATTCCTAACTTTTCCGATAACACTTGATCTTTTATCGTTTAGTTCACCAATATTCTAAGAATCATTCAGCAAGAAAGGATAGCACGTGATTACCATTTTCCGTCTATAATAGCCACCGTTTTCTTCTGGTTCACCGCCAATAGAACTAAGCTTCACGGTCAGCTGAAAATCAAATCGCTCCATAAACATTGCGATGTACTCAAACATCTCTGCTTAATGATCGATACTGCCAAAATCTAATAACCGACCTGATTTCAACAAGATGCTTGCTTACAGCTTTTGCGACTATCCGATGACTGACTCGATAATCGTAATTCAATTTCGATATTCATCGTTTGCTTCTTTGACCAACAAGTTAATTCAATGATCAAAGCTTGATTTTAAGCAGTTTTTACACTGATTGGATAGCAAGCCAATAAAAAATGGGACTCCTGTCACTTGACAAGGCGTCCCATTTTGATCTTCATCAATCAAATTTGATAAAGTTTCTTTGATCTGTTCTTAACCGAAAATTCCGTAATCTTAGCGGCAGCAGCTGGCTAATCACATCCATATATTTCAATCCAACTTCTGCACGTTCACGGATGTAAAGCACCTAGCAGCTTAACGTGACGCACCCGCAAATGCTAAACCTAGCGTGGATTATGAATGCGCCATCTGCAATAATTCTTTAGCATGCTCGCGACTCAGCTTGGTAATTTCTTCACCTGAGATCATCCGAGCCAATTCATTAATTCGTTCTTCGGGATGCAGAATCGTAACGTGCGTCGTCGTACGGTTGTTCTGCACGGTTTTTTGAATCAGAAAATGATGCTGAGCAACGGCGGCAACCTGCGGCAGATGCGTAATGCACAAAACCTGTGAGTGCTGGGCAATCAGCTTGATCTTATCGGCAATGGCCTGGGCAACGCGACCGCTGACCCCCGTATCAACCTCGTCAAAAATAATTGAGGTAACGCCCTCATGCTGCGCAAAAATCGTCTTTAAGGCCAGCATGACCCGCGAAAGCTCCCCGCCAGAGGCAATCTTTACCAATGGCCCCATGCTTTCGCCAGGGTTGGTTTGAATATAGAACTCAACATTGTCAACCCCATCCGGATAAAAGGTCATCGACTCATTTTGATGAAACTTAACCTCAAAAACGGCTTTGTCCATATAGAGTTCTTTTAGCTGCTGATGAACCTGGCCATTGAGCTGATGAGCGGCTTTTTGACGAACCTGGCTCAATTCACCGCCCAGTTTTTGCAGCTCACCAGTCACCGTGGCCAGCTGCTGCTTAAGCTCATCATCTGAATCAGCGGTCTGCTCCATCGTCGACAGTTCCTTATGAATCTTTTCATAGTATGCCAAGACGTCTTCAACCGTATCGCCATACTTACGTTCCAAATCACCAATAATGGTCAGCCGCTCATTGATCTGTTCCAGACGACCGTCATCAAATTCGAGCATGTCTAATTGACGACTGGCGGCATTGGCAGCATCCTGAAGCGAATAGTAGGCATCCCCGAGCGACTTGCTCAACTCATCATAGGCTGAGTCAAACGGTGCGATTTCTTGAACCTCATTCATTGCCTGGGCAACCTGATCCAAAACCGGTGCCTCGTCTTCATTTAAAACCCCGACGACCAGTTGCAGCGCATTGTTGATCTGTTGAAAATGCTCTAAGCGGTCGCGCTCGCTGGTCAGCTCATCTTCTTCATTGGCGTGCAGATCGGCAGCACTGATTTCTTTAACCTGGTAGCGCAGCATGTCCAGACGCTGGGCCCACTGCTGCGAGTCAGCCTGCTTGCGGCTTAGCGTTGCCTTCAATTTGGCATAGCGCTGATAGGCCTCTTGATATTTAGACAACAGCGGCTTAACCTGGTCGGCAGCAAACTGATCGAGCATGTGCAGATGGTTTTCTGGCTGCATCAGCTGCTGATGATCGTTTTGCCCTTGAATATCAACCAGATGAGCACCGATTCTACGCAGCGTGGCAGTATTGATCAGCGCGCCATTGACCCGGATCACGTTGCGGCCATTGCGATGAATCTCACGCGAAATAATCAGCGTGCCATCATCACGTTCAATTCCCAGATCATCCAGTAATGCAAAAACGCGCTGATCATCCGGTAATGTGAACTGGCCCTGCAGATGAAGCTTTTCTTCGCCATGCCGAATAAACTCCTGTGAGCCGCGATTGCCAGCCAATAAACCCACCGCATCGATAATAATGGACTTGCCGGCCCCGGTCTCACCAGTCAAAACCGTCATCTGATCGCTAAAATCCAGCGTTAAATGCTCGATAATCGCTAAATTATCAATTGTCAGTTCCTGTAGCATAGCTGATCACCCAGTCTAGCGCAGTGCCTGCAGCGTGCGTTCAAATTCAACGGCGGCCCCGGCAGAGTGACAGACGATCAAAACCGTAGCGTCATCGCCAATCGCGGTAAACACCGTGGGATATTTCATCTGATTGATCAGCATGGCGGCTACCGGGCCGTTGCCTGGCCGCATTGATAAGGATACGAAACGATCGCTGCGCTTCATTTCCTGCAGCTCATTACCCATCACGTTTGCCAGCCGTTCTTCTTTATTGTCCTGACGCCGGGCTGGCAGGCTGTAGTGATAGCCGCCGCCTACGCTTGGCACCTTGAGCAGCTGCATATCCTTGATGTCGCGTGAAATCGTAGCCTGCGTGACGCGAATGCCGGATTTGGCCAGTAGCTTGACCAGATCTTCTTGACGTTCGACGTATTGATTGGAAATAATTTCTTGAATGTGTCGCTGACGTTCTGATTTTTTCATTGACAAAACCTCCAAAACTAATCCTGCTTGTTCAGTTCTGCATAAGCCGCGCTGATCGTCTGGTCAATGTCAACTTCTGGTGCGATGCGGCCCTCCCGATCAACCAGCTGCAGGTGCGCCAAAAATTCAATATTCCCCTGACCACCTTTAATCGGCGAGAAATCCAGTCCTAAAACATCAAAATGATCAGCGGTCGCAAAGCCCAGAACATGCTGCAGCACTTCTTCATGCACCTTACGATCACGAACGATGCCATGCTTGCCAACGTGTTCCTTGCCGGCTTCAAACTGCGGCTTGATCAGGGCCACGACCGAGCCGCCCATTTTCAGAATCTGGGCCAGTGGCGGCAGAATCAGACTCAAAGAAATAAACGATACGTCAATCGAGGCAAACTCCGGCTGACCATGCGTAAAATCAGCCAGCTTGCTGTAGCGGAAGTTGGTCTGCTCCATTACCACGACGCGCGGATCGTCCCGCAGCTGCCAAACCAGTTGATTGGTACCAACATCTAAGGCATAGCTGAGCTTGGCGCCGTTTTGCAGCATCACGTCGGTAAAGCCACCGGTCGAGCTGCCAATATCCAGTACCACTTTGTCTTTAACCGAGATGTCAAATACCTTGAGTGCCTTGGCCAGTTTCAGACCACCTCGGCTGACGTACGGCATCTTCTTGCCCTTCATGTGCAGCGTTGTCGTAACGGGAATCTTTTGCCCTGGCTTATCAAGGCGCTCATTGTTCTTGCCTAGGATCTCGCCAGCCATTACGGCACGCTTGGCTTGTTCTCTGGAATCGAACAGGCCCTGCTTGACTAGTAAAATATCAACGCGTTCTTTTTCAATCATAATCTCGTCCTATAGTTTAAAGTATGCCAAAAATTGATCAAAACCAGCCATTGATCGTCCTGTCAGTTCTGCCAGCTGCTGTTGAGCATTTTTTGCCTGAACAAGGGCTTTTTGCAGCTGTTCTTTAGCACCATCAAGTCCCAACAGTCCTGGATAAGTGTTTTTTTGCTCAGCGGCGTCTTTTTGAGTTGCCTTGCCCATCTGTGCTGGCGTGGCTACCACGTCCATGATGTCGTCATAGATCTGAAAAGCTAAGCCAAACTGCGCGCCAAACGTTCCTAAAAGGTCAATGACTGTAACCGGCTGCTCAGTGATGATGCCACCTGCCTGAACCGCGTATTTGAGCAGTGCTCCCGTTTTTTGGCGATGCAGATACTGCAGCTCGGTTAGCTTCAGATGCTGACCCTCGCCCTCGATATCGCGTGCCTGTCCAGCAACCATACCGCTGGGACCGGCCGCCTTAGCCAAAGCCAGCGTTAGATTCACCTGAACGTCAACTGGCAGCTGATTGTCCGTCAGCCATTGAAAAGCCAGCGTCAGCAAGCCGTCACCAGCCAGCGTCGCCATCCCTGCGCCAAACTTGACGTGATTGGTTGGCTCGCCCCGCCGCAGATCATCATTGTCCATTGCTGGCAGATCATCATGAATCAGCGAGTAGGTGTGCAGCAGCTCTAAGGCACAGGCAGCCCGCAGCGCATTCTGGTCGATCTTTTTGCCCAACATCTCAATCGTTGCCAATGTCAGTGCCGGCCGTAAGCGTTTGCCGCCCGCTTCAACCGAGTAGCACATTGATTCTTTTAAAGTCGGCTGGTCGATGTCCATTGGCAGAGCCTGGTCCAGATAGGCATCGATCCGTGTTTTAAGTTCCGTTATCGTGCTGACCATTTGCTCATTCCTTTCATTAATCGCAAATTAGAAAAGATCAACGTTATCGTCCTGACCGTCTTCAAATCCCTGGCCGCTAAACTGTGAACGGTATCCCTGGTGTCCTGAGCCATCATCGCTGCGGCTGTCGGTTGGATCCTCGACTTCCTTGCCATCGTCTTTCATCAGATGGGCAACCGTGGCCTCCGCGTTTTGCAGCTGTTTTTGCAGACCGTTTGCCAATTCCATACCGGTTTTGAATTCATTCAATGATTCTTCCAAAGACAGATTGCCCTGCTGCAGCTCGTTGACGATTTGCTGCAGCTGACTCATCTGTTCTTCAAAGCTAGGTTGTTTTGCCATTTTTTACCTCTTATTGATTTTTTTGATTACTGCTTCAGCCGTGCCATCACTAAAATGCAGCGCCACTTGCTCATCAGGCTGCAGCTGACTGGTGCTGGCAACGACTTTATTATCTTCTTTGGTCACATAGCTGTAGCCGCGCGCCATCACTTTCAGCGGACTCAGTGAATCCAGCTGACTGAGCAGATTCTTGAAGCGGTCGCCTGCCGACAGCAGCTGCTTATCCATGGCATGAACCATTGCCTGCTGCAGTTGTGTGAGCTGTTGTCGATTCTGCTGCAGTCGATTGGCTGGCGCATTCAATAAAAGCGAATCCAACAAGCGCTGCCAGGCGTGACTGGTTTGCGAAAGGCGCCACTGCATGGACTGCTGCAGCTTTTCAGTCAGCTGGTCAACATGCTGCTGTTCGCCTTCATACAGACGAGCAGGCTGAGAAAATACATAGCTGCTGGTCAAGACCTGCAGCTGCTGCTGGGCCTGCTGCAGTTGGTTCTGAATCGTATTAGCCATCTGCGTACGGGCCCGCTGCAGTTCAGTCAGAATGTCCAGCAAATGCAGCTGGGTCGCCATTTCCGCTGCCAGTCCCGGTACCTGAGCCCGATAATCAGCCGCCAGATCACAGATGGTCGTATCAGTTTCATGACCAACCCCTGAGATTACGGGAATCGGGCTGGCCGCTACTGCTCGCGCCACGATTTCTGAGTTGAACGGCATCAGATCTTCTTCTGAGCCACCACCCCGCGCCACGATCAGCGTATCAAACGTGCCATTGATGCCAGCGCGCTGTATCTGGCGGGCCAGATCCTCAGCAGCCCGCTCGCCTTGTACCTGCGCTGGATAAAAAACCACTTGAGCCAAGGGATTGTTGTTGCGAATCCGCGTAATCATATCATGCTTAACGGCCCCATCATTGCTGGTTACAATCGCAATCCGCTTAGGAAACCGATTCAGCGGCCGCGGATTTTGCGCATGCGAAAATACCCCACTGGCCTTCAGTTTTTTATAGGTTTCTTGAAATGCCAGCTGGGCTGCACTGACGCCAACCGGCAGCATCCGATTGACATAAAACTGATAGCGGCCGTTTCTTTCATAGACCGTCACCTTGCCGCCCAAGATAACCTCCATGCCGTTTTCCGGTGTGAAGTCGACTTTTTCCCAGTCGCTGCTAAACATGACGGCATCGATTACGGCCTGCTGATCTTCGGGCGCGTCATCATCTTTAAGCGAAAAATACTGATGGCGTGCTCTTTGCTTAAAGTTGGTCAGCTTGCCAACGATCCAAAGATTTTTTTGCAGATAAGGATCAAAATCAAATTTGCGTTTGATATAGCGAGTCAGTTGATTAACCGTCAGGCAATCCTTTTTATCCATTAATTTCCGCGCTCCATTCTGCCAGATCAACCGTTTGTTCCATTAAAGAGGCAATCGTCATTGGACCAACCCCACCTGGAACGGGCGTAATCATTCCCGCGACCTCTTTGACTGATTCAAAGTCAACGTCGCCAACGATCGTCCCGTCATCCAGCCGATTGATGCCGACATCGATCACCGTGGCTCCCGGCTTAACGGCATCGGCCTTGATCAAATTAGGCACGCCGGCTGCTACGACCAGAATATCGGCTTCACGCGTTCGCTTAGCTAAATCCTTAGTGCGCCGTCCGGTAATCGTTACCGTGGCATCCTCATTGATCAGCAGCGCCTGCAGCGGCCGACTGACCAGCGTGCTGCGGCCAACGATCACAACGTCCTGGCTGGCCAATGGAACGTGGTAATGGCGCAGCATCGTCATAATTCCCCGTGGCGTGCAGGCAACTGGATAATTGCCTTGAACGTTGTTATAGAGCTTACCGACATTGATGGGATGAAAACCATCAACGTCTTTGAGCGGATCAATCAGATTAACGATTGCCGTGTCGTCAAGATGATTAGGCAGCGGCTCTTGTACCAGGATTGCGTGAATCGATGGATCGCTGTTTAAGTGCTCAACCGCCTGTACCAGTTCAGCTTGCGTGGTTGAGGCCGGCAATTGTTCTCGTACCGACTTCATCCCCAGACTGTGCGCCTTTTTTTCCTTGCTGCGCGTGTAGATCTGGCTGGCTGGATCATCACCAACCAAAATCGTTGCAATCCCCGGCGTAACGCCTTTTTCCTTTAGCTTCTCAATACGCTGCTTAGTGTGGGCGTTGACTTCTTTAGCCAATGCCCGACCGTCGATCAATGTTGCCACTAAAATCTCTCCTTATCAGACTGCATAAAAATTGCATATGTTTATATTCTAGCATTAAAGCCGCAACAAAAAAACTCATCCCCGCTTTGGAGATGAGTTTTTTGATTAATTTTGTTCGCTTTCAATGCTGCCTAAAACACCATTGATAAAGCGGTACGACTTTTCATCGCTGAAGTCGTGTGCCAAGCGTAAGGCTTCGTTAATAGCCACGGCATTTGGTACCTGCGTGTATTCCAGCTCGTACAATGCCAGGCGCAGAATCACCAGATCAGGGCGAGCCAAGCGTGATAAGGTCCAGCCTGGAGCCAGCTTGGATTCGATCTGAGCGTCCAGTTCATCTTGGTGAGCCAAGACGCCATTGACCAGCTCTGGCAAGTAGGCCGGCACCTCTTCATCCGGCTTGAGCCCCAAGCGTTCTGCGTAGATTGCCTCGCGATCGATTTCCGGATCCGAAGCCAATGCAAAAAGCGTTTGAAAGGCGCATTCACGGATCGCATGACGACTAATTTCCACTATTCTTCACCATCTTTGTTTTCGTGTTCCCCAAAAATATCATTGGGGTCAACCTGTTGCTCTTCTTTTTCCGTAATCACGCCCTGTACGTGAACGTTGACTTCCTTAACGCTCAGATCAGTCATCAGCGTAACCTGCTGCTTGATTTTATCTTGAATCTCAGCAGCAACCTTAGGAACGGAAACGCCATATTCCAAGTAAACGTCAACGTCAATCGACAGTTCGTCATCACTGTTGGAAAGCTTAACGCCGCGACGATGGTCAGAACGCCCCAGTAATTCACTGACGCTGTTGGCAATCGAGCCATGCATGCGTGAAACGCCCTCAATTTGACCAGCGGCAATCCCTGCAATGATTTCTAAGACACGTGGAGCGATTTGAATCGTACCCAACGATTGATCTTCGCTGTTTAAGATAATGTTGGAATCTTCTGCCATTTGTCAGCCCTCCAGTTTTTTCGTCATTAAGACATCCTTTTAATTATGCACTATTCCGCCAAAATTGGCAACCATGCTAGCTTAGCGCGGTCAGTGCAAATTCGTCAATTACTTTTACATCATGATTGTACCAATCGTGAATTACCAAGTCTACCTGCTTGACGACAAAGCTGCCAAATCGCAGTTGATCCATCTTGGCCAAGTCAAAAAGTAGCCCGTTAGAATCGTTCAGTGGCGCTTTAAAACGGGCAATCGTAACATGACCGGATGCTGTCTGATAACGCTCAGCAAGCGG
Organism: Limosilactobacillus mucosae; assembly: GCF_013423865.1. NCBI lineage: Bacteria > Bacillati > Bacillota > Bacilli > Lactobacillales > Lactobacillaceae > Limosilactobacillus > Limosilactobacillus mucosae. The sequence continues at coordinate 1,401,226 of NZ_CP058954.1, forward strand.
TAATTCTTTAGCCAGCTTTAAGCGCAGCGCCTCCCGCAGCTCAAACAGCTCATCAGAATAATATCCCGTTGCCAAAATACCGCTGGGACTGGCAATCAAGCCTTGCAGCGTGACTGAAAACGGGCGGCAACTTGCCAGCAGTTCTTTGATACTGTTTTGATAGGCCGCTAAGTCAGCCGGTGCCAGCGAAAAATCAGCCCGTGCCCTAATCAGATCCAAAACGGTCAGATGCAGATCCGCCAATGGATAACAGTAGAGATTGGGATTGGTGATTCGCAGTTTCTGCTGAGCATAGCCGATGTTTCTGCCGACATGAACCGGCAGCCGAGCAAGCAGCGTCAAGCCACGTCGCGAATCTGCCTTAACTTGACATAAATACGGATCGGCAAACTGATTTTTTAAGATGGCTGCGTTGCCTTTTTGATCAATTGACTTATATAAACTGTCTAGCTCTTTTTTCATCTTAACATTTAACGATTTCCAGCTCGGTTGGCGCCGTCGTCAGCACTTCAACTCCGCCATGCGTTACCAAAATATCGTCTTCAATGCGCACCCCGCCGATTTCTGGAATATAGATCCCCGGCTCCACGGTAATGACCTGGTTGTTTTGTACGATCACATCGCTGGCATTGGGACCATAGCTGCTTGGCAGTTCATGAACGCTCAAGCCAATGCCGTGACCCATGCCATGATTGAACTCATCGCCATAGCCAGCAGTTTCAATGATCTGGCGGCCGGCAGCATCCAACTGATCACCGTGGATTCCGACCCTGGCAGCTTCAATCACAGCCTGGCGAGCTTCATTGACGATTTTATAGACGTCCTTTAGCTCTGGATCAATATCGCCAATTCCAAACGTCCGCGTCATGTCCGCCGTATAACCTTCAACAAAGTAGCCAAAGTCCAGCGTAACGATATCGCCTTCTTCAATTTCCTTATCGCCGGCTGTTGCGTGCGGCATGGCAGCGTTGGCACCACTGGCACAGATGGTCGGAAACGAGGCGGACTCGGCACCATGCTCCTTCATCCACAAATCAAGCCGGTTGGCAACCTGTCTTTCGGTCATTCCTGGTTTAATAAAACTCAAGACGTATTCATAGCCAGCTGACTGCAGCCGGGCAGCCAAGCGGATCTTTTCAATCTCATCGGGGTCCTTGATTGCCCGCATCGACTCAATCAGCCCATCAAAAGGTACGATGTCGGCAGTCATGATTTCATCTAAGACATCATAGATTCGGTAGTCAATCGTATTTTCAAACCCAATGACCTCAATCTGCATGCCCTGACAGATCTGATTTAAAGCTCCCCAGTAGTCCCGCGTGATCGTAGCCACGACCTCATCGCTGTCAAATTCCTGCAGCTCAGTAGCATAGCGATCATCGGTAATCAAAATGGCGGCATCCTTGGTAATCAAAAGCTCGCCATCCCCCTGCATCAAGTCAAAGCCGGTAAGATAGAAAATATTTGCCTCATTGGTAACCATAAACGCGTCAATATATAAAGCATCAAATCTTTTCCGCAGTCGTTCAATTCGTGAAGCCATATTCAACAACCTTTCTTTTTCATCTTTATCAATCATTATTTTAAGCCATTAAGTCGTCAAGAGATGAACGAATGGACGTATTGACAGTTCATAAAAGCGCTCATCTGATAGCTGGTGCTGCTCGTTTTCCCAAAAGCGGCTGGTCCAAAACTGGCCGATATTGAGCCAAATAAAATTTAGTGCAATCTGCTCTGGATTCACGTCCTCCCGAATCCGGCCGCGGTTTTGCATCTGCTCTAAATATTGCGTGATCTGTTCTTGAATGCCATTTTTAATCTGGTGAGTCGCAGCATGCAGCTTCTGCTTTTGCGCTGGGTCCTTGACCGTGCTCATCAGCATTACCATCACATGCTGCTTAGGCCACTGCTTTCGAAAACATCTGGAAAAATCAATCAGATCGGTTTCCAGATCCCAAACCGGCTTAAAATCAGCTATGATGTCCATCAGACTCTTGCGATATCTGACGATCAACCCGGTTGCCAAGCCAAGCTTATCGCCAAAATGACGAAAGATCGTACTTTCATTAACGCCAGCGGTCTGGGCCAGCTGTACGGTTGTCGTTGCGCTGTACCCTTGCTGTTCAACCAATTGAGCAAACGCCTGCATGATTTTTTCATCGGTGGCTGACTTGCTTTTCATTGGCCCATCTCCTTTCCTGCTTAATTTTACTACATTGCAAGTATTTACTTGCAATATTTTTTGAGTATAATAACTTCTAGACTAATTTCTGTTAATTTTAAATTAACTGCTACAATTTTAGAAGGTGAAAAGTTTGGTAAAAACCATTTATTATACCGAACCAACTGATGACGTAGTTCAAAGCGCGCATCAAGACTTTCAGCTGCCTGATGATTTTTGCTGGCTGCGCACTAAGCCGGCTGAACGCTGCTGGTCTTTGATGGTGCGCAGCAGTGCCAAAGCGTTTGCCTATCTGTATACTTATGGCTATCGGCAAACTCGAATCATCGGCCTGGAAAAGCTGAGACCCTACCAAAAACAGGGATACTTTGTCTACGGCAATCATACGCAGCCGATCAACGACGTATTCATGCCGTTTTTAGTCGGTCAGGCCCGGCATTTCTACGCGTTGGCAGCTCCAGCCAACTGGGGGATTCCTGTGATCGGCCCACTGCTTTCTTTTGGCGGCGCGCTGCCGGTTGGCAATTCGCTTCACCAAACTGCACAGCTCTTAAAAGCCGTCCAAAAAGTCGTTCAGCATCAAGGACATGTCTTCATCTATCCTGAAGCTCACGTCTGGCCTGCCTATACTGAGATCCGCCCTTTTCCCGACACCAGTTTTCGCTTTCCAGTTAAAACGCAAAGCCCGGCATTTTGCATGACGACTACCTATCAAAAGCCGCGTTTTGGGAAAAAGCCGCGTCTAACTGTTTTTATTGATGGACCGTTCATCCCTGCTAAAAACCAATCGGCTAAAAAACAGCAGGTCTGGCTGCACGATCAGATCCAAGCCACAATGAACCAGCGCGCCCACTGCAGCAGCTATGAATCCATCAAATACGTTCAAGAAAGAAGATGAAACCGTGAATATTTTATTTTGTGGCGATCACCGCGCTGAAGATGGCGTCTTGATCGTTACGCTTTCTCTGCTTCACCATGTCAAAGAGCCGTTAAACATCTATGTTCTTACCATGAAAACAGCTACTGAAACCCGCGAATACGAACCGTTCAGCCAAAAAGCCGCCGATCTTTTGACCCAGCAGCTTCAGTCCTATAATCCACAAAATACGCTGCATCTGATCAACTGCACTGAATTATTCAATGAATCGCAGCCGTCAGCCAACATGAATTCCCGCTTTACGCCCTATTCCATGCTGCGCCTTTATGTCGACTTGATTCCCGACATGCCAGATCGCCTGCTTTATCTAGACAATGACGTTATCTGCCGCGAGCCTTTTGACGATTTTTACTATCAAGATCTGACTGGCGTGCAGGTCGTCGGCGTACTGGATCACTATGGCAAATGGTTCTTCCACCATCAAATGCGCATGGCCGACTATATCAATTCAGGAATTCTGCTTTTGAATCTGCCAGAGATCAAGGCAACCAATCTATTCGTCAAGGCACGCCGTATGATTGCCACGCGCCATATGTTCATGCCGGATCAAGCCGCGATCAACCGTCTTTCGCACGCCAAAAAGATCGCGCCGCGGCGGTTCAATGATCAACGACGCCTTCATCACGACACCGTTTTTCAGCACTTTACCACCAGTTTCCGTTTCTTCCCGTGGTTCCACATTCTGACCGTTAAGCCATGGCAGATCAGCAACGTCCATAAAGATTTGCGGCTGCATGAATATGATGGTCTGTTGGAAGAATATCAGCAGCTTAAATCTGAACTATAAGGAAGGTCAATATGTCTCAACCAATTCCAATTTTCTATACGATCAGCGATGACTTTGCACCCTATGCCGCCGTAGCGATTGAATCACTCCTGCCTTACGTCTCATCAGATCGCCAATATCAGATCATCATCGTTCATCAGGGCTTGCGGCAGGCTACGCGGCAAAATCTTAAAAGTCTGACGCGCGATAACGTTGAAATTATTTTTTATGAAATCAATGATGCCAAGCTGGGGGCCATTCAAAATCGTAAAGAAAACTTTTTGCGGGCCGATTTCTTCACGCCCAGCATCTTTTATCGACTGTTTTTAGCGGATCTTTTCCCGCAATACGATAAGGCAATCTATGTCGACAGCGATACGGTCTGGAACGGCGACCCGGCAGAAATGTTTGCCATCGCACTCAATGACGATCTGATCGGGGCAGCCCCCGACCATTCTGTAGAACACGTTGCTCCAATGCAGACCTACATCAAAAATGCAGTCGGCGTACCGGCAGCTGAATACATCAACTCTGGCGTTTTACTGATGAATTTTAAACAGCTGCGTCAAGATGATTTTACTCAGCACTTCTTGTATCTGCTGCAAAAATATCATGTCGACTGCATCGCTCCCGATCAAGATTATCTAAACGTCATGTGCAGCGGCCGCATTACCTACCTGAACGAAAAATGGAATGCCATGCCTAAAGATGATGAATTTGCTGCTGAACGTGTTGACGATCCCAAACTGATTCACTACAACCTCTTTTTCAAGCCATGGCATTTTGATCAAGTGATGTATGATCAGTACTTCTGGCAAGCCGCTCAAAAAACGCCTTACGCCCAGCAGCTCAAAACAGTGCGGGCCAACTATACGCCAGCCATGCAGCAGCTTGACCGGGAAAAATTAATGAGCATGCTCAATCACGCTGACGAGCTGCCGAAAAATCCAGTTACGTTTAAGAAGCTGCAGGACCAAGGAGAGCAGGTGCGGCTTTCATGATTATTGGCGACCATCGCGATCAAGTGATCAACAATATTGCCGATCACGCGCAGCAGGGCCTCTTTAACGAAAAAGTCGAAATTGACGACCCGCAGATGACCTCAGCAGAAAGCCTAGATATCATTAATCAATTTTGGCAGGATCAGACTCATTGGCGCGCTCGCTTTGACAACTTGATTGCCAGAACCACAATGCGTGGAATCACGGACTGGTTCAACCACGATACCACGTTTTGTGGACTAGAAAATCTTAAGCCGCTTTCGCCAACTCAAGGCGCAGTAATTACCAGCAATCACTTTAATCAGCTGGATAATACCGTCATCCGCAAGCTGGCCCAAAAAAATCATCGTCGCCTGTTTATCGTCATTCAAGAAACCAATCTCAAAATGGGCGGCTTGATCGGCTTTTTGATGAATCATCTCGATGTCTTACCGCTGGCTAAAAACGTCAACTATCTTGGCCGCACGCTGCCGCAAAAAATCGCGCAGCAGACTAGGCATGGGCACTGGGTTCTGATCTATCCAGAACAAGAGATGTGGTTCAACTACCGCAAGCCTCGTCCCGTCAAGCGTGGTGCCTACTACTACGCTGCCAGGGCCAACGCGCCGATCATATCTTGTTTTACGGAAATCATCGACCTGCCCAAAGCCGAAAAAAATAACGACGATTTTTATCAGACCCGCTATCGGTTGCACGTTCTGCCGCTGATTTGGCCAGATCCCCAGCTTTCGGTCAACGAAAACGCCAAGTTGATGATGGAAAAAGACTATGCTCAAAAAAAGGCTGCTTATGAAAAGGCCTATCAGAAAAAACTTGACTATCGCTTTACTCCGCACGATATCGCGGGCTGGCGCGGTTAATCACCGTTTTTTAATAATTTTTTGATAATCTACTTGCATTTTGTAAGATGTCATGTAAAATAAGGGCATGTTTAAAGATGCGTTGATAAATAACCAGAAAGGAGAGGTGCATCATGATTAAGTCTAACTTTGCTATGAACATGACTTGTTGCTGCCTTTTTCTTTCTGCGGAAAAGGCTTGTTTTACATTCGTATAAACAGCCTGATCGACAACCCAGTCGATTGTAAAGCCCCGCAGACTAGCAATAGTTTGTGGGGCTTTTTGTATCCATCGCACTTTAAATTATGACAAACTCACCGGTGAAAGTCTGATTGTTTAACTATCGCAATCGTTAGGAAAGGAGCACCTGATGACTAATCCGCGTCTTAAAATCGGCATCTTAAACTTGATGCATGACAAAGTTGCCACTCAGCAGCGTTTTTCATCAATCTTTAAGGCCCTTGATCCCACGGTTGAACTTACTTTTTTCTATCCCGTTGACCACTACCGCAATCGGCCGGTCCCAAAACTGGTTCAACAAATCTCTGAACCGCTGGACCTTAACAAAGTAAGTCAGCTGCAAGGATTCATCATTACGGGTGCCCCGATCGAGCAGATTCCGTTTGCACAGGTCGAATATCATGATGAGGTCACGCGCCTGATTGATACGCTGGTCGACCTAAACATCCCGCAGCTCTACATCTGCTGGGGTGCCATGGCTGCCGCCAACTATCTGTATGGCATTGAAAAACGGCAATTGACCAAAAAATACTTCGGCGTCTTTGACAATGAGGTTTTGGTTGAAACCCCCGTTTTAAATGGCCTGACCATTCCCTTCCCGGCACCGCATGCACGCTATGCCGAGCTGGACCATGACCAGATTCGCCAAACGCCTGGACTGACGATCAACGCCGTGTCTAGTGATGACTACCTGCTTTCGCTAACCGGTAGCGACAATCAAGACTTTTTGTTTGCCCACCTTGAATACGATCGTCTGGCACTATTAGCCGAATACCAACGGGAAACAGCTGCCCATCCTGATCGTCACTACGCATTGCCTAAGAATTATTTTAAAGACATTAATACGCTGACTGATCCCCAATTCAAGTGGGAAAAAGTCCAGCAGCTGTATTTTAAGAACTGGCTGCAAAAAACAGCTGAATATTCACAAAACGCACTAACCATTGCCTAAAGGAGAAAAAATTATGTCAAAAATCTACACTTCAATCGACCAGCTGATCGGCAACACGCCTCTTTTAAAGCTTAACCGTATTGTTCCTGAAGATGCCGCCGACGTCTACGTAAAGCTGGAATTCTTCAATCCTGCTGGCTCCATCAAAGACCGGATCGCGCTGGCAATGATTGAAAAAGCCGAAGCAGAAGGCAAGCTCAAACCTGGCGACACGATCATCGAACCAACTTCAGGCAACACAGGGATTGGGCTGGCCAGCGTAGCAGCTGCCAAGGGCTACCACCTGATTATCGTCATGCCAGAAACGATGAGCGTTGAGCGTCGCAAGCTGATGCAGGGTTATGGTGCGGAACTGATTCTGACGCCTGGTGCCGATGGAATGAAGGGCTCAATTGCCAAAGCCCAAGAACTGGTTGACACCAAAGGCTACTTTATGCCAATGCAGTTTGAAAACCCAGCCAACCCAGCAATTCATGAAGCGACGACTGGTCAAGAAATCATTGATGCTTTTGGCAAGGACGATCTGCCTGACGCTTTTGTTGCCGGGGTTGGTACTGGCGGCACGCTGAGCGGTATCGGCCACGCCTTGAAAAAAGCCGATCCAAACATTAAGGTCTACGCCTTGGAGCCTGCTGAGTCACCACTGCTTAAAGAAGGCAAGGCTGGCAAGCACAAGATCCAAGGTATCAGTGCCGGTTTCATTCCTAAGACGCTGGATCAAGAAGTCTACGACGGCATTATTGAAGTTTCCAGCGATGATGCTATTAAGACCGGTCAAGCAGTCGGTCGTCTGGAAGGCTTCTTGCCAGGTATCTCAGCCGGTGCCAACATTTATGGCGCAATTGAATTAGCTAAGCAGCTGGGCAAAGGCAAGAAGGTCGTAACGGTATCTCCAGATGGCGGCGACCGCTACCTGTCCACTGATCTGTTCAACTACTAAAAATCAGCAAAAGCTCCAACTTGAGATTTCTCAAAAGTTGGAGCTTTTATTATTGCATCAATAATTTTCGATCAATGCTGCCACGCGATCCTGCAGCTCAGCAACCGAATGTCGTCGCGAGCGAGCACATTCCTTGGCTGGCTGGCCACAGATCAGGCATTGGCGCTTAGGCAGTCCCAGTTCAGTTCGCGATATCGAAACGGTCTGATTGTTTTGACGACTCAAAACATCAAGATCAAATAGCCGATGAGCAGCCTGAGCCTCTTCAAATTCTGTTGTCAGTCGTTTGACCTGCGCAGCTGGGCCATCAACCAGATAGAAACGTTCTGGCCCTGTCGACTCCCCTAGCCATTGCTCAGCCATCCTAAACTGAAATTTAGCGGCCAGCTGTTTTTCAAAAACTGCCAAGCCAGCCGCAAAAAAGTCTCTAATCGTTTGATTGTTCTTGATTGGTCCAGGAATATTCAGCTTAGCAGCAATCACAGTCTGATCCGGATGTTTTGCCGTCAGCTGATTCTGCAGGGCCACGCGTCGATCACGGTTTGCCAAGACGGCCGGAATTGATTGCGGCTTTCCGTTTTCAAATAAATGATTCATTTTATTATTCCTCATCTGAATTGCTTTGACAGCGCCAACCAAATAAAAAAGCTCAAGGCAGCTGATAAAAATATCAAATGCTTTGAGCTTAATTTTATTATTCGGCAACTGGGTAAACCGAAACTTTACGGTTGCTGCGACCCATGCGTTCAAACTTAACAACGCCGTCGATCTTAGCAAACAAAGTGTCGTCACCACCGCGACCTACGTTTTCACCTGGGTGAATGTGGGTACCACGTTGACGGTAGATGATAGAACCGGCCGTTACGACAGAACCGTCAGCAGCCTTAGTTCCCAGACGACGACCAGCAGAGTTACGACCGTTGGCAGTCGAACCGCCCCCTTTGTGGTGGGAGAAGAATTGAAGATCCATAATCATAGTTTTCACCTCCAGCTTGAAATTTGTTTTTAAGACATTTTTATGTCAATATTTTCAGCATACTGTTCTTGAATGTCAAGCATGGCTTCCAAGAATGTCTGCATTAAAATCTGGGAATCGTGTCCCGGATCAATTGAGCTGACCTTAAGCAAACCGCCATTCGCATGATCTGCCGTAATCGTAGCAGGCTGCTTGACGACTCTTTCCAAGCCATTGACCGTTGCGATTGCCAAAGCAGAAACCGCAGCACAGACAATGTCTTGTCCATAATCGCCATGATCGGCATGCCCAGTCATCTCAAACGAAGCTATTCCATGATCCTGATTGGTATGAAAAACCGCGCGAATCATTGAATCACCCCATTAAGCGTTGATCGTGTCAATCGTAACCTTAGTGTATGGTTGACGGTGACCCTTCTTGGTGTGGGTGTGCTTCTTTGGCTTGTACTTGAAGGTAACAACCTTCTTTTCCTTGCCTTGCTTGTCAACAGTACCTTCAACAGTAGCACCGTCAACAAATGGCGTGCCGACCTTAACGTCGTCGCCGCCTACAAAGATAACCTTGTCAAAAGTTACCTTTTCGCCTTCTTTTGCGTCCAGCTTTTCAACGTAGATAGCTTGACCTGCTTCTACCTTGTATTGCTTGCCGCCAGTAACGATAATTGCGTACATCAGTTTGTGCACCTCCTTAATTTCTAAGACTCGCCGGCCGAGCAGCCGAAGCTTTTAAAACTCGGTTGCGTGCGGTTGTAGTTGTTGGTTCACAAATACAACGCTAATATCATATCAAAACATTTTGATTGCGTCAATAAAAATCAAGCCACAACAAAATAAAAATCACCAAGTCCAAAAAGCTCGGTGATTTTTTACTAGATTTCTAAGGCTGACTTGACCTTACCATCAAAAAACGAGGTTAAAAGCATTCCCTCACCGCTGAACTGCTGCAGCATCTTCATCATGCTTTGCGTCATATAGCGTGGCGTATAGATCATTCCATCCTGCAACCAGCTTTTGATTACGCCCAGCACGGCGGATGCCAAAAATGAAACCTGCATTTTGACTGGAACATCGAAATCGTCAAATTCACTATCCAACTGTTTGGCATATTTCGTTAATTCCTGGCAAAGGCGATCGTAGAGCTGTGCATAGAAGAAATCATTGCGTTCATTATTCAATAAGACATCAAAGACTTCTGCACTGTTTTCGATGCATTGAAAGGCTTCATTTAAAGACAGCACCTGAACTGAGTTGCCAGAAGTTGAGATCTGGCGCTCAACCATAATTTGTGCAAACAGATCATCCAGAATCTCATTCATTGCTGATTTGATAAAGTCGCGTTTGTCCTTATAATGTAGATAAAATGTACCTCGAGTAATATTTGCCGTTTCAGTAATCTTTTGGACGCTGATGTTTTCAAGCTTCTCATGCTTCATCAGATATACAAGTGCCTTGCGGAGACTACTGCGGGTCTTAACTACACGAGGATCAACCTTGCTGCCCGTCATTGACACTACGCCTCCAATCTAAAAAACGCTCTTTAGGTTAAAACATGTAGCTGGTCTACAAACTTGTTCTACCGTTAGATTAAAACGATGTAAGCGCTTTGTCAATAAATTAGACTTCCATTAACATAAAAGGTTTTGCAATGGTCTAATCAACTGTATTATTGACATTTTCGTGGAATATAATATACTTAATTAGGTCTGGGGCAATAGCTCAACTGGATAGAGCATTGGTCTTCTAAACCAAAGGTTGTGGGTTCGATTCCCACTTGCCCCATTAGTAAAAATCATAAGGCATCATTACCACTCAAAATACTGTTATGTCAGCCTTTTGAATTACCATTTCATAGCCTGCCTGTTGGTAAATAAAATCTTTTGTTGCCTTTATGTTACCCTTACAATTATCTTAAACGGTATTGGTTATATATCTCATTTAAAGAAAACATCGCTAATCATTAATTAATTTGATTAGCGATGTTTTTTGTCTCATAAACGTTCATCTAAAAAATCTCTTTTTAGTCTATTTAGCAAAAAAGTTTAAGATTTTATTAAGATATAGTTTTGTGTTACAAAACTATTGCATTTTTTAATAAAAGTAACAATAATGAAACATATAGACAATGCTTTTGATGGGATCACAAAACGTTGCCACTCTTTATCATTTCGTTGATTCTTTCTTTATCTGTAGTTGGTCAAATCTTTTGGCAATAAAATCCCCGCCGCTAAGTCCCATAGCTTAACGGCAAGAAGCATCGCCTTTCCTTATCAACAAAAACGGCATCCGTCAAATGGCGAATGTCGTTTTTATTATCTGAAGAAACAGCTGGTCCCTGACAAACCGGTTCTTAAAGCATTATAATCAGCGCTGCCTTTCTTTTGCGATCCTGCAAAAAAGCTCGCAAAAGCATGACGTACGGCTTTAGCGAGCTTGATTGACTTAATAGTTGTCTTCTTGACGCTGAATATTGATCTTCAGCTTTTCTTCATAGGCTGCCATGATTTCATCTTCAGTAAAGCCAAAATCAACCAGCCCCAGCTTTAAGAACAGATGCCAGGCATGACGGAAATCTTCTTGCCGATGATTGAAGTAGCTGCCATATAAGAAGTTTTTAATTGCCAGATATTCCTTATTCCAATCTGGTACCTTTTCAGCCGGTTTGCCATTTTTGATCCGGGTCAGCATTTGCTCATCCAACACGATCAGATGCGTCCACTGCTTCTTGGCACTAAACAGCAAAAAGAAATTCAGCGCGTCAACGTATTCTTCTAATACCGTCTGATGATGCGTCCGGCCGGGAAGCTGCTTTCCTTGATGTTCCTTCCACACTTTGAACCATTCCGCGGCATTGGCAATCTCTGCCAGCTCAACGTCCAAGGCAGTAAAAACGTTTTGTACGCGAGCTTCGGCGCCAAGTTGAATATCATGATCCTCATCCAGCTGCCAGTCAAATTCAATTGATTCGTGCAGCAACTTAGTAATATCTAACAAACTAATCTTCCTTTTCTTCTGCTTCTTTTGTTTCAACCAAATCAGCAGTCGGCTGTTCGATTTGACTGGCTGGCTGATCAGGCGTCGTCATCGTCAGATTTTCCGGCTCATCAGCAGCAAAAATCATTGCATCGGTCCGGACTGCTAAAAATTCACGGTTGTCAAGATACCATTCGCGAACCAGCGGATAGTGCAGCAAGACATCAAAAAATGAAACGCGCTCCTCGCTGTCTAATACCCGAAAGCTCCATTCCTGGCTGTAGTCATCCGGATCAAAAGCCAATTGCAGACGGACGTTTTGATCCAGCCGCAATTCGGCACCATTGTTTTGCGGCAGGCTCAGCAGCATATAGTCGGTATCCGTGGTCTTGACAAACAAGCGATCGATAATCGTCAGCGGCAGATCTGGTTTTTGCAGACGGAACCGTGCGCCATTGCCAGTTTCTAAGATGCCCAGGTCAATCACGAAGTCCAGCTGTTTTTCCAGCAGCAGAGCAAACTTGATCATTGGCTGCACCACGGCTTGCAGATCCAGATCACTAAATTTCTGCGTCTGACGCACGATGAAAAAGTCAACCAGTGCCCGATTGCTGAACTTCAGAATCTGGTGCTTCAAATTCAGATAAAACAGTGGCTCATGATGATGCTGCTCGGCAAAGAAGGCCCCGCCATTACGCGGATCAATCTCAAAAGTAAATCGCTCTTGATCTTCCATTGGCGAAATCTTGGCCAACAGCTGATGGTGAATATCATTTTCTTCGATTGTCAAGCCAGACTCATTGTTTAATTCCAGCATCCGCGCCATTAAAAGCAGATAGTAGTCGGCCAGCTGATAGTGCTGTGGGAACTTGACAAATGCATTTTCCAGGCTGAGCCCTTCCAATTTTTCCGTTGCCGCAAGCAGTTCTTTCGGATCCTTAGTCGAAGTCAGCTGATTAAGCAGAGCCACATAGCGTTGACCAACTTCCAGGCCTTGGGCGATCGAATCACTGAGCGAGCGAACGCGATCGGCCGCCGTTGAGATCATTTGATTATTGCTCATCTGCGCTCACCCCCGCTTGCTTGCCGCCTAGGCTCTTAAGATAGCTGGCATACAGATTCCGATTGGCCAGTTCAAAGTCCTCAAACGTGCCAAACGTATCAACAATACTCTTTTGTTCGTAGCTCAAGATTGTGTTTTCCTTGGACAGATCCAGGACTACGCGCTCATTTTCTTTGATCGTATCAGCAGCAGTTCGCGATTCTTGTTCTTCATCTTCCAACTTGCTGATCTGTTCAACGATTACCTGCCGTGCTTCACGGTTTTTATTGGATTCAAACAAACCGCTGTGCGCACTGGCATCCTTAAGCTGACTCTGCAGTTCGGCTCGCTTTTGCTCACGTTCCTGACGATTATCGATCAGTTTTTGCAGACGATCGTTTTCACTGGAGATCTGTTCGATGCGATCGCTGTTATAGCGCTTGTTTTGCTTGCTCAGCTCAAACGCGCGCGCCAGCTTTTGGTATTCTTCCTGATCAAAGGCAAAGCGGATATTCAGCACGTCTAATTCGCCAAACCGCCGCCGATCCCACCAATTCCCAAAATAGATGCGGTAGTGACCAGTCTGGTATTCCTCGTAGTAAAAGAATGGATAGGCCTTGCCCAAATATTGAATCAGGTTGGCACTCAAAAAATTGCTCAACTGATCAGCCAGATCATCGACCAGGTTCATTACGCCCTGTTCATTCGGCTGCTGCTCGCGATGCTCGATTTCAGCAGCATAGCGTTGATTGTCCAGCAATTGATATACCTTGCAGTCATCATGATGATCGACCGCGGTTTCCAATTCTTGCAGATACTTGATCTTAGTAGCAATTTGTTTATTGATTGCTTGGCTTACATCAAGCGCACCATTTGTCTGTTCAACATTTGCCATAGCTTTAACTCCTTAATTTAATACTGATTTAATCTTAGCGGATTTTTGACAACTTTTAAAGCGATTAATCCAGGTAGTTGCAAAATCTTTACCATTGGCGATAACGGTTGCAAATTTATCCAGAATGACTATAATATAGTTGTTCGAGTATTACACATATGTGGACTACTTGAATGTCAAGAAAAGAGGCGAAACTATTATGGCACGTAAGTTGAGTAAGCAAGAACGAAAAGAAATGGCCCGCAAGGCTATGGAAAAGCGTGGCAACAAAAAGCCTAGTGGTTCAGGCTTCGCTAAGCTGGATGCAGATGCCAAAAAGCTCAGTGAATAGTTTTTGTCACGATTCTGATTTAAAAAACGCAGCGTCACTTGCAACGCTGCGTTTTTTTCATCGCTAAAATAAAAAGACCTGCAGCTTGGCAGGCCTTTTTGGCAAAACACAAATTAGTATTGGAGCATGTACTTGTCACGTTCCCAGTCAGAAACGTGTTGACGGTAACCGTCGTATTCACGCGTCTTGGCTTCAAAGAAGTTCTTGTAGAGGTGTTCGCCCATCGATTCACGAACGACTTCATCAGCACGCAGGCTCTTCAAAGCGTTGTGCAGGTTGGATGGCAGATCCTCAATGCCCTTGGCTTCACGTTCTTCTGGCGTCATCATGTAGATGTTTTCCGTAACTTCCTTCATTGGCGTCAGGTTGTTGCGCAGACCGTCCAGACCGGCTTCCAAAATAGCAGCAATTGCCAGGTATGGGTTAGCCGTGCAGTCAACGGAACGCATTTCAACTCGCGTTCCCATCTTGCGGTCGTCTGGAATCCGAATCAATGGTGAACGGTTAGATGCAGACCATGCAACGTAAACCGGTGCTTCATAGCCTGGTACCAGACGCTTGTAAGAGTTAACGGTTGGGTTGCAGATTGCCGTCAGTGCGCGCGCGTGCTTCAAGATACCAGCCAGGAAGTGGTAGGCCGTGTCAGACAATTGCAGTTCGCCTTTTTCATCGTAGAAGGCGTTGTTGCCGTCCTTGTCAAACAGTGACATGTTGGTGTGCATCCCAGAGCCGTTGATGCCGGACAATGGCTTTGGCATAAACGTAGCGTGCAGACCATGCTTTTTAGCAACTGACTTAACAACAAACTTGAACGTTTGAATGTTGTCGGCAGCTTCCAGAGCATTAGCGTACTTAAAGTCGACTTCGTGTTGGCCAGGAGCAACTTCATGGTGCGCAGCCTCAACGTCGAAGCCCATCTTTTCCAGTGCCAAAACGATGTCGCGACGGCAGTTTTCACCAGCATCGGCAGGCTCCATGTCAAAGTAGTTTTCGTTGTCGTTTACTTCAGTCGTTGGATTGCCCTTTTCATCAGTCTTGAACAAGAAGAATTCTGGTTCCGGACCAATGTTGAATGAAGTAAAGCCTGCCTTCTTCATGTCGTCTAAAACGCGGATCAAGTTGTTGCGTGGGTCACCAGCAAATGGCGTACCATCAGTCATGTGCACGCTGCAGATCACGCGGGCTACCTTGCCGTGTTCCTCACCCCAAGGAAAGACCAGCCAAGTTGACATGTCAGGGTAGAGGTACATGTCACTTTCATTGATGCGGACAAAGCCGTCAATTGAAGAGCCATCAAACATCATCTTGTTGTTCATCAGCTTGTCTAATTGGCTGACAGGCAGGTCCACGCTCTTAGTCGTACCAAACAGATCTGAGAACATTACCCGCAGAAAATGAACGTTTTCCTTTTCAACCAATTCATGAACTTCTTCTTTAGTGAATACGTGTTTTGCCATTTTATTCCATTCCTTCCACGATTGCTACTTCACAACTAGTTTCAGATGGCTAGACCAATTAAGGGATTGGTCATTGCTAATGCTTATGTTCAGCCTTCCCTCTGATTACTTTAATAGCCTACCAATTGAAGGAGAATAAGTCAATTTTTGATAGGGCTTTCACAGTCGATCGCGTTGATTAATTAGTTTGACTAACGTTTAACTTTAATTTTTTAACCAGTTTTTAACGACGGCTTCAATTTCATTAGTCGTATTCCGACCGCTAACCAGATCATACCATTGAATGTTCATCTTATTTCTAAACCAGGTCAGTTGACGCTTGGCATAGTGACGGGAATCCTGCTTAATTTTAGCTACCGCATCGTCAAGCGTTGTCTCACCCTTAAAGTACGAAAACAGCTCACGATAGCCGATTCCCTTGCCAGACTGATAGTTTTCGCCGCCCTGTTCATACAGCCAGCGTGCCTCATCTATCAGACCATTTTTAATCATCAAGTCGACCCGCTGATTGATTCGTTCATATAAAACCGAACGTTCTGTCGTCAAGCCGATCAGCAAAAAATCATTTGCCGTTTTAGTCTGAGTCTGCTGCGAAAAAAGATGACCGGTTTTTTCAATGACCTCTAAAGCTCGAATGATGCGTCGCAAATTACCCGTTGGAATCTGAGCAGCCGCCTGAGGATCTTTCTGCTGCAGCTGCTGCCAAACGTATTCAGAACCATTCTGCTCTGCAATTTTATGCCAGTAGTCACGGATTCTTTGTGATTCTTCATCAAAATGATCCGCGCCCAATGCCAGATTTTCCGTCAGCGTCTGCAGGTAAAATCCGGTTCCGCCAACGATCATCGGCAAATGCCCTTTATGTTCAATCTGTTCAATCTGTTCGTTGGCCAGTTTTTGAAACTCAGCAGCCGAGAATCTTTGGTTGAGGTCGCGAATATTGATCAAATGATGCGGTACGCCCTCCATTTCCGCTGGCGTAATCTTGGCCGTGCCGATATCCAAATGGCGATAGATCTGCATCGAATCGCCTGAAATCACCTCGCCGTTTAAATGATGAGCTAATTGAATCGACAGCGCGGTCTTGCCGACTGCAGTAGGACCAACGATCGCAATTGCTTTAGTCAAATTTAACACTTCCTTGTCTTAAATTACTGGTAAATCAATCAAAAATCGGTCATAATAAAGCCAAATGACATAAAGGGGGCTACTCTTTTGAAAAAATTTACACGTGGTTTTATCCTGGGAACCTTAACGACGCTCGGTGCCGTAGCAGGCAGCGTAGCAGCTTTCCACAAGACGGTCGTTAAGCCCATCGAAGAAGAAGAAAATCGTTTTGATGAGAACCGTCGCGCTGCTACTCGCAAGGGACGCTCTTCTCACCAACTGTAATTCTCTTAAGATTATAAAAAAGGCTGTTGCAAGCTTGCAACAGCCTTTTGTTATCTAGTCAGCGTATTTGGCTTTCTTCGTCTTGCCGTGCCATTCCGCGTAGCCGCCCTTTAAGATGTAGAGCTTACGGTAGCCTTTTTTGGCCAAGAAAGTCACGGCCTGCGTACTCAGCTGCATGCCGTCATCATAAAGATAAACCGGCAGATCCGGCCGCAGTTCGCCATACTGCTGCTTGAGATAGATGTATGGAAGACTGCGGGCGCCCAAAATGTGCCCTTTATCAAAAGCATCCTTTTGCCGCAGATCAATCACCTGCGCCTTACGCATGCCCTCACGGAAGGCATCTTCATCCAGCACCGTGGCATAATGCTTGCGCCGATAAGCACTGATCCCAGCACTTACTCCCCAGCCAATCAAAATTGCCAATACGATGATGTCAAAAATCAACCATCCCGAACTCATTCCCAGTACCACAACAATTTCCTCCAAACATGCTTGTTTTAATTTAAGAAAGGCAATTCATCACGTATTAAACGTGCTTCCTTGCCTTTTAATAGCTTTCAAATAAATAGTTTATTTTTCATCAGCGATAAAGTCAAGCGCCAATGAAGCAGCCCCGATCACGCCGGCATCGTTGCCCAGCTGAGCCAGTTTAAGCTGCGTGGAAGTCCGTACCGTTGGGAAGGCGAACTTTTGGAAGTTTTGCTGAACGCGCTTAAGCAGGAATTCACCAGCTGCGGAAACCCCACCGCCGATCACCACCGTTTCAGGGTTCAGCGTGTTGCTGATGTTGGCACATGCCAGCCCCAGGTAGTACGTAACCTTCTTAACGACTTCGTTTGCCAAAAAGTCGTTTTCCTTAGCCAGGTCAAAGACGATCTTGGCCGTAATCTCGTCGCCATTGTCGATCATGGCCTTCAAACGGCTGTTGCCTTCGTATTCTTCAGCAGCATCCTGAGCCAGGTGAACGATCCCGGTAGCCGAAGCGTATTGTTCCAGACAGCCGTGGTTGCCGCAGGTACATTCATAGCCGTTTGGTTCAACGATAATGTGGCCAACTTCACCACCAGCACCATTGACACCATGAACCAGCTTGCCGTTAGCGATGATCCCACCGCCGACGCCAGTTCCCAGCGTAATGAATACCACATCGTCACCCTCATGGCCAGCACCCTTCCAACGTTCGCCCAGGCCGGCACAGTTGGCATCGTTGTCCAGAGCAAACTTCAGGCCAGTACCTTTTTCGATTTGTTCCTTGACTGGCTGCAGCGTCTTCCAGTTCAGGTTGTAGGCGCCAATGACCGTTCCTTCTTCGCGGTTAACCGTTCCTGGCGTCCCCATGCCGATCCCGATAAACTGGCTGCGGTCCATCTTGTACAGATCAATGTGATGGTTGATGGATTCAATAATATCGGGAACGATGTGAGAACCTTCATCCAAAATGTTAGTCCGCAGCGACCACTTTTGTTGGATTTCGCCTTGATCCGTCAAAATAGCAAACTTGATCGTAGTCCCACCAAGGTCAACACCGATTAACTTCTTGTTCATGCTCTAATTTCTCCTTTAACCTCAATAAATCCCTTGCCTCAATAAGGCGATTTGTTTTTTTGATTCAGTTCTTCTTCAATGCGATGCTCTTTTCTTAAAACCAGTTTAGCCTGCATGTACAAATCCTTGTCCAAGACACCTGCTTGATAAAGATTGTCAACTTCGATAGCCATCAGCTCAATATCCCAAAGCCTTTTGCCAACGTAGACGAAGACGTTGAAACGTTTTAAAAGCTGTTGAACATCATATAGCGTGCGAATCTCACGAATTGGTTTCATTTTAGCAATCCCATTTCCAAAAAAACTGTAATCGTTACAATCAATATAGTGCCACTTAGAAAGCGTTTTAGCAAGTCCATCCTGCCCAAACGCGGTGCGCCAACCACAGCCGCCATAAAGAAGCCACCTAAAAGGCCGCCTAGATGACCGGCCAGATCGATTCCCGGTACCAAGATGTCGGTTCCCAGGTTAAGCAGCACCAAAATTAAAAACTGATGGGCCAGCGAATGAATTGCCGGCTCATCCCAAAAGGCCAGTCCCAGCATCAAAAAGGCGCCAAACAGGCCAAAAATACCAGTGCTGGCACCAGCAGAAATTGACTGTGGCAAAAAGACCGCACTGGCCAGATTACCCATCAGCGTACTTACTAGATAAATCGCCAAAAACCGCCAGTGCCCAAACAGATTTTCAATATACATGCCGATAAAATAAAGCGTTACGCTGTTGACTACCAGATGCGTGAGTCCAATGTGCACGAATCCTGGCGTAATCAAGCGCCACCATTCTCCTGCCTTGATCAGCGGCGTATAGCGCGCGCCAAATTCAATCAGCACTTGGGAATTAGTCGAGCCGCCCGCCAATGTCATCAAGATGAATATAATGACTTGAATCAAAATGATCAGACTGGTAAGCGGTGCTTTTTGCCATGCTTCTTTCATGTTTATTCCTGCTCTAGATTAACGACCTGACCAATCATAACGTCATGGTCCTCAACCGGCCACTCAGCTGCATCAGCCAACTGTGTAGTCAAGGCCAAAGAAACCGTCTGGCCTAAATAGTTTGCCAAGTAACGGTCGTAATAGCCGCCGCCAAAGCCCAGCCGCTTGCCATCAGCAGTAAAGGCCACTCCTGGTACAACGATCAGATCGATCTCCTGTGGTTGCAAGGCCTTCCCTGCCAATGGTTCCAAGACGCCAAATCCAGTTTCTTCAAATTCGGTATCCTCATCAATTTGAACAAACTCCATTTGTCTTTTCGGCAACGTGCGCGGAACCAGCACTCTTTTTCCCTCATGCCTGGCATGCAGAATCAGCGGTGCCGTGTCCAGCTCAAACGACTGGCTCATGGTCAGTGCAACCGTCTTGGCATTGGTCCACTGCGGCAGATCATAAAGCTTTTGCGCTAGGCGATGCTGTTCGCGCAGCCGCGTATTTTGATCCAGCTGCTGCAGCCGGGCAAGATACGCCTTGCGCATTTCCTTTTTTGAATGTGTCAATTTTCTCTCTCCCTCCGTAAAACGTATTGACAGACGTTTACAAAAAGTAATTATCACCGCTAATGGCAATTTATGCAAGCGTTTTTGCGCAAAAATTGCAACCGTTCGCATAATTTGCACCAAAATACCAAATTGCTTCCCCCAATCCATAAAAGCAGTCTTCAGCTTAAAGGCCAGCTATGCCAACGATTGATCTGCCAAACGCCTTCTTCAACAACCAAGCGTTTCAGATCAGCATCATAATCAGAGGTCATCATCAAGCTAAGAAGATGCATCAGCAGCCAGACATGCTTCTTTTTGAAAAGAAAAAAGACTCAACTGCCAGTCAGCAGCTGAGTCTTGGTTAGCTTTGAATTACTTGGTTTCGCGGTGCAGCGTAACCTTGCGTTCCCGTGGGCAGTACTTGTTCAGTTCAAGACGGTCCGGGTTGTTACGACGGTTCTTGCTGGTCAAGTAAGTCCGTTCGTGGCATGAAGTACATTCAAGAGTAATGTTTACACGCATTGGTGGCAACCTCCAAACTTTTTTCAGATTTAATTGGTTATTCGTAACCCTAACTCGTACAACTATATCATCAATTCGCTGCTTTGACCAGAGTTTTGTCCAAGATTGTTAAGGAAATTCCCTTGACAGCTATTATTTACAGCTCTATTGATAATCTTTCGAGCTCTTAACATCTTTCCAAAAGGCCTTAAAGATCTGCGAAGCCATCGTCAGGTTGGCCCCGCCATCAGAGTTGCTTGCGCCTGGAATAGCCAGGGCAACTACGACCTGTGGATTATCAGATGGTGCATAGCCGGCAAAGCTGAGCGTAACCGTGCTGTTGTTCTTGTAGAACGTTTCGGCCGTACCAGTCTTACCCGAGATCGATGGCGTATCGCTAGCCAGCTTCTTACCAGTAATGTAGGTACTTGAGCCGTGAACCACATCATAGAGACCTTCTTTGACGATCTTCCATTCGGCAGCAGTGGCTGGGATGGTTCCCAAGACTTCCGGCTTAGTAGTATATTCAATGGCTCCCAGCGAACCATCCTTGTTGGTTCCCCGCACCTGCTTAACGATGTACGGCCGCATCCGATAGCCGCCATTGGCAATCGTGGACATGTACTGAGCCAGCTGAATCGTTGTATAGCCATCGTAGTTACCATACGAAAGGTCAAGTGCCGAACCGATGTTGGACTGTTTGGAAGGACCCTCATAGCCCGAGCTTTCGCCTGGCAAGTCAATCCCTGTCTTAACCCCTAAGCCGAACATCTTGAAGTAGTAGCGCAGCTTGGTAAAGATCGATGGGTCAAGGTCAATCGCACCACCAGAGACATATTTCATGCCCCCTTCTTTCATGGCCAGCTGCATCATGTACGAGTTGGATGAAACTTCCAAAGCCGTGGCCGCATTCAAGGCAATGTTGGCACTACCAGTCTTGTTGAACCAAGAAGTCTTGGCACTGGTCCCGGCCAGCTTGATCGGCATATCGGTCAAGGTATTGTTGCTTGGCGTGATGACACCGCTCATAAAGCCACCCATGATCATGGCCCCTTTAACAACCGATCCCATTGTAATCGGATGGTTGATGGCCCCGATCTCATCGGTAGTCTGCTTGCCAGTCGTTGGGTCCCGGTCAATCCCAGCCATTGCATAGATCTCGCCGGTATTTGGATTCATTACGACGGCATAGACCCCGGTTGAATAAGCGATCCCAGCTGATGAGTAGTTCTTTTCCAGAATGCTTTGAACCTGCTTTTGGAACTTGGAATTAATCGTCAAGACCAGGTTGTCACCCTTCTTGCCGGCATACTTAACCTTTTCTTTGGTGGTATTGCCAGTCGTCATAACCTCAGTCTGCGATTTCGAGCCGGCTAAAGTCGATTGATAGAGCTTTTCCAGATAGCTTTGCCCAACGTCATCGTTTCGTGAGTATCCTTGAGCAAGCATGGAGTTCAGCTCATCACTTGGCAGCCCAGATGAAAGCGTCCCGGTTAAGGTTTGAATGTCTTTACCCTGTGGATAATTTCGCGTCCAGGCCTTCCCAATCTTAACCCCTGGCATTTCGCTCAGATGCTCGCCGACTTCAGCCAATTCCTTAGCGGTAACGCCGGTTGACTTGATATAGGTCGTCGACAGCGAGTAGGCGCCGCTCATCGCAGCATAGATCCGCGCCTTATTCTGCTGCAGCTTGGTCAGCTTGTAGACTTCTGGATGCTTGTTCAAGTAGGCCAATGCCTTGTTGTATTGACCATTGCTGGTAACCTGACTGGACAGGTGCAGCTTCTTGACAATCGCCTTTAGATTATCGCTGTCGGCCAGATAGTAGTCTTCTGCCTGACGCTGCGTCAGCTTGGTCTTAGTGCCAACGTTGACGTAATTACCGAGGCGATTGGCGATCTTATACAGATCCGCACTGGTAACGTCAGCGCCTTTAGTATAGGTAATTGCCTGATGGACCTGATTGCCGACTAAAACCTTGCCAGATGAGTCATAGATCATCCCCCGCTGAACATTGTTGGTCTGCACGGTCGTATCCGAGCTTTTAACCTCAGCCTTAAAAGATGATCCATTCAGCACCTGCAGATAAAACAAGCGGGCAACCAAGGCCAGTAAAAGGAGCGCTACGACCCATAGCAAAAAGTTCAATCGCGATGGAATCACGGATTGCGCGGTTTTTTTGCTCTTTTTGCGTTGATCGAAGATGCCCTTAAAGCGATTTAAGAACTTCAATTTTAATAATCTCCTTAGACAGAATAAGTCTATTTTAACAAATTTTTTGCAGCACGACCGAATCGAACTGCAAGATTGTCCTCAAGAGTTTAACTATACACTTTTATTTGCAAGATTAAACCTATTATGAGATGATTTAACGAATTTTAAGCAAGGAAACCACGAAGTTTTCACACTTTATGGCTATAATGAAAAACGTAATTTTCATTCCTAAAGATAAGGATCTGTTTTGATATGACACATACCGTTCGTCAGCGCCGTTTGGTTTTGCTGATCAGTTTTTTGCTGCCCGTCTTGATTATGGGCGGCTACTTTGTTTATCGCGGCATGGCACCATTTGGCAGCAGTACTGTCTTGACTGTAGATCTTGGTCAGCAGTATGTCGACTTTTTTGCCTATCTGCGCTCATCGCTTCTGCATCATCCCAGCAGCCTGCTTTATTCCTTTAGTAAGGGACTGGGCGGTGAGATGTGGGGTACCAACGCCTACTACCTTTGGAGCCCGTTAAATCTGCTATTGCTCTTTTTCCCCGCACAGCATCTGGCCAGCGGCATTGCCATTCTAACGCTGCTTAAATACGGACTGGCTGGTTTGGCGATGGCCTGGGTGCTTGACCGTGAAAAGATTCAGCAGGGGCCACGCATTTGGATTTTTTCGACCCCCTACGCCTTAATGGGTTGGATGGTGGCCAACCAGTTCAATCTGCTCTGGCTGGACGTCTTGTTTCTGCTGCCGCTGATCATTTATGGTGAGCGCAAATTATTGTCCGGCCGCAGTCCCTGGACCTATACGCTGTGGCTGGCAGTGGCTTTGATCGACAACTACTATATGGCCTGGATGGTTGCCATCTTCACCATTTTATTTGGAATTTGGACGATTGCCAGTGAGAAAACGACTTGGCAATGGCAATGGCATGCAGCCGGCTATACCCTGGGACGCTATCTGGGCAGCTCACTGCTTGCCGGAGCCATCAGCGCGTTCGTTCTGCTGCCGACTGCCTATGCCTTAACGCAGAGCAAGGGCACTTATACGACCACGTCATGGAACTGGAAGCTTGAGTATAATCCATTAAAGATGCTGGCCAAACTGGTGCCCGGATCATTCAATTTCAATCAGATGCCAAGCGGTCAGCCAAATATTTATGTTGGCATGCTGATTATGCTGGGCGCCGTCCTTTACTTTTTCAATCGGCGCGAAAAAATTGCCGGTCGTCTGACAGCCGGTCTGATTACTTTGTTTTTACTGGCCTCTTTTTGTATTGAGGCACTGGATCTGTTCTGGCACGCTGGTCAGTTCCCAGTTTGGTATCCGTATCGCTTTTCCTACCTGTTTTCATTTTGGTGCATCTGGCTGGCCGCGCGCACTCTGCAGCCTGACTTTCGAATCAAATGGCCGGTCGCGCTTGGCTTAGCGGTTTTAGTCGGCAGTATTTTTGCCTATCTGATGCTAAAACAGGTCAGTCATCTTTCGTATATCAATCGCAATCAGCTGCTGATCGGGCTTGGCTTTGCAGCGATTGCCATTTTGGCGCTGTTGATCCCGCGTTACGGCAATTCACGACTCTATGACCTGCTGCTGATTCTGTTGGCGGTCTGTGACGTCAGCACCAGCGCATTTACGGCGCTAAACAACATTTCTTATGTCTCACAGGCTGAGTTCGGCAATTATACCAAAGAGCTGGATAAAGCCGTTACCAAGCTCAAATCGCTAGACAGCGGCCTTTATCGAACCGGCAAGACCTTTATGCGGACCAAGGATGACCCATTCCAAGCTGACTTCAACAGCGGCGATCACTTTGGCTCAACGCTGGAACCCGCTCAGCCAGCATTCATGGGAGCAATTGGGCAGCCCGATGGCGATGGCTTTATCACCTACACGGATGGCACACAGGTTACCGATTCACTGCTGGGCTTTAAATACTTCTTACAGGAACGGCATAATGGCAAGCAGAATGGCAGTACCGTTTTGCCGTCGACCAGTCTCAGACCCGATCTCAAGCAGCAAAAAACGATTGCTCAGACTTCAATGGTCAATATCAAGTCCAATCAAGCTGCACTGCCGATTGCGTTTGGTGCCAGCAGCCAAGTCTTGAATCTGACGCATAACACGCTGGATCCATTGGCCTATCAGTCGCAGATCTTCCAGTCGCTGGCGGGTCGCGGCGTCAATCAGTTGCTGTTCCAGGTCCAGAACTTTAACCACGTCACGTTTGGCAATGTCCAATCCGCCGTTCAGATTACCGGAACCACGTTTAAAAAACGCAATCTGCTGACGCCAGCAAGCATTGAGCTTGAGTTTACCCCGACGACCAATAATTCTTATTACCTGACTTTAGGCGCCAACGTCAAGAACAATGCCACGATTACGATCAACGGCAAGGCCTTGACTCAATACGATACCTATCGTAATACGGTAACGGTCAACGTCGCCAACCACGCTAAGGGTAAAACCATCAAGATCGTCTTTAGTCTCAAGAACTCAACGCTTTGGATGCAAAACGTCAGTCTCTACATGCTTAATCAAAAAGCCTTCAATGCCAGTCTCAAGACCTTAAAGCAATCGCCATTAAAGGTCTCCAGCTATGCCGCCAACCGAATCTCGGGCACGGTCAATCTCAAAGCTGGCCAGGATCTTTTAATGACTACCATCCCTTATGATCAGGGCTGGCACGTCAAGGTTGATGGCAAAACCGTTACGCCTAAAAAAGCCTTAAGTACTTTTATGGCAATTCCAATGTCGACTGGCAAGCATAAGGTTTCCATGTACTACATTCCACCATATCTGATCTTAGGAACTACAATCAGCCTGTTGGCAATTAGCGGCAGCATCTGGTGGCTTAAGAAAGGCCGACAAAAGCGCTAATGTTTTATTTATTTAACAACAAAAGGATGACGCAGCTGACGTCATCCTTTTTTGATGGTTTTGATTTTAGTCATCGATTTTAGCAGCGTTGAGCATCAATGAGCTGGCAACTACCGAAGCCGAGCTGAAGGCCATTGCCAGACCAGCCAGTGCCGGGCTGAGAACCAGTCCCCAACGCGCAAAGACGCCGGCTGCAATCGGAATGCCGATCAAGTTGTAGATCAGCGCCCAAAACAGATTCAGCTTGATACGCGCAAAAGTTTTTTTAGCAATCGTCAGCGCCTTGACGACATCCTTGAGACTGTTTTTAACCAAGACGATGCCACCCGTTTCAATTGCGACATCGGTTCCCGATCCCATAGCAATCCCAACGTCTGCGACTGCCAGGGCCGGTGCGTCATTGATCCCGTCACCGACAAATGCCGTCACCCCAGACTGCTGCAGCTTTTTGACCTGTTGAGCCTTGTCGCCAGGCATTACCTCGGCAATCACCTCATCGATACCGACCTGTTTGGCAACTGCTTTGGCTGCCCGTTTATTATCACCGGTAATCATCACCGTGTGCATCCCCTGCTGCCTTAGTCTTGCGATGGCTGACTTGGCAAACGGCTTCGGTGCATCTTGAATCGCGATCAGGCCAATGATCAGTCCATCTTGCCCAACCGCTGCCGTTGTCTTGCCGACTTCCTGGAGCCGTTTGATTTGATCCTGCCATTCTTTATCAAGCGGCTGACTGGCCAGCTGAGGCTTCCCAACAAAAACCTGATGCCCATTGATTTGACCGGTAACGCCCTGCCCGGTTCGATTTAAAAATTCGGTCACGTTTGGCAAGGTGATTGCTTGCTTTTGCGCCGCTTTTACGATCGCTTCAGCCAGTGGATGCTCTGACAGCGACTCTAAGGCAGCTGCCAGCGTTAAGACTTGCTTTGGGTCGCCGATCACATCCGTAACGGTCGGTTGTCCCTGTGTAAGCGTACCGGTTTTATCAAAGGCAATATTTTTAATATGACTGGCAGTTTCCAAGACTTCGCCATTTTTGATCAGAATCCCCATTTTGGCCGCCCGTCCTGTCCCAACCA
Source organism: Limosilactobacillus mucosae (assembly GCF_013423865.1). NCBI lineage: Bacteria > Bacillati > Bacillota > Bacilli > Lactobacillales > Lactobacillaceae > Limosilactobacillus > Limosilactobacillus mucosae. The sequence goes on from NZ_CP058954.1 coordinate 1,427,844, forward strand.
TCAAAGCAGTCGGCGTGGCAATCCCCAGCGCGCATGGACAGGCAATTACGATCGTTGAAACGGCAAAGGTCAGCGATCTGGTCAGCGTGGCATTCAAAAAGACGCTCCAAATGGCAAACACCGCAATCGCAATCATCAATACAATGGGAACAAAAACATCAGCGATCCGATCAGCCATTTTTTGAATCGGGGCATGGCTGGATTGGGCATGTCTGACAATTTCGACGATCTGAGCCAGCATGGTATCCTTGCCGACCTTTTCAGCCGTGTACTCTAAAATACCGGTCTGATTAAGCGTCCCGCCGATTACCAGATCACCAGTCTGTTTTTCAATCGGCATGCTTTCGCCAGTAATCATTGACTCATTGATCGTTGAATGCCCCTTAACGATTCTGCCATCCGCAGCAATCTTTTCTCCTGGCCTGGCCAGCAGCCGATCGCCAATCGCGACTTCTTCAATCGGAATCTCACTGGTTTGACCGTTTCTGATTACCGTGGCCTGTCTTGCCTGCAGTTCCAGCAGCTTAGTCGTTGCCTGCGAAGCCTGTGTGCGCATCTTGTCTTCCAGATACTGCCCTAATAAGACAAAGACGATAATATAAGCAGCACTTTCAAAAAACACGCCTTGATGATGCATCAGGGCACCGATACTGTAAAGATATGCCGTCAGCGTCCCTACCGCAACCAGCGTGTCCATGTTAGCATGATGATGCAAAAAGGCAGCCCAGGCACTTTGCATAAATGCCCGTCCTGATATCAGCATAATCAAAGTCGTCAGTACCAGCGCAATCCAATCACCGTTTGGCAGCATCGGCCAGGCAAACAGCATGGCCAGCATGTCATAAAGCATTGGCAAAGAAAGCAAAAGTGCCAGCCAGAAACGTTTTTTGATGCTCATCATTTGACGATCACCTTGCCATGAAACATATTCATCCCACAGGCAAACTCATACTCGCCGGCTTTACTGGTATCAAACTCAATCTGGTGCAGCTGATTTTGCGGCAGCTGCTCATTGATTCCCTGTTCTGGAAAAACCACTCTTTCCAGACAGGATGAAGGGTCCTTGCGATAAAAATCCAATTCGGCCGGCACGCCCTTTTTTAAGACGATTGTACTTGGCGAGTAGCCGCCATTGACCTCGATCCGGATTTTTTGATCTTGATCGTTGTCGTTAAGCCGCGCCGTCATGGCCTTTTCTTGATGATGGCCAAAGAACCACCAGCCAATTGCAGCAATCAAAATTACAGCTATCAATAAAATCAAAATTTTAAGCATTGGTTGAGCCTCCTTTTTGTTTACACATGTAATTATTAATATAATCAGTCTGCACTTTTAAATTACATTTGTCAACAATAAAGCAATAAAAAAATCCCCACTTCATTTTGAAGCAGGGAATTGATCTTCACCAATCCAATCTGACAAAGACCCAATCAATCTCGCCGATCAGATGGCAAAGGTTTACAGATTATTTAACTTCCAGAATCTTGACATTCATCGTCCCGTTTGGAATCTCGATTTCAACTTCCTCGCCGACCTTGTGGCCAATCAGACCCTTAGCCATTGGCGATTCATTGGAGATCTTGCCGTTCAGCGGGTCAGATTCGGATTCGCCAACGATTTGGTAGGTTTCTGGCTCTTCATCTGGCAGTTCCTTAAACGTTACCTGACGTCCCATCGAAACCTCGTCGGCAGCCACGTCATTGTTGTCAATGATCACTGAGTATTGCAGCATGTGTTCGATCTGTGAGATCCGGCTTTCAACGAATGACTGTTCATCTTTGGCAGATTCGTATTCAGAGTTTTCCGAAAGGTCACCATAGCTGCGGGCAATCTTGATTCGCTTGATTACTTCTGGACGCCGTACCAAGCGCAGGTTTTCCAGTTCTTCTTCCAGTTTCTGCTTACCTTCAGCCGTCATTGGGTAGCTTTTTTCTTCAGCCATTTCAACAACTCCTTTAAATTTTCCTAGATTTCTTTTTTGAATTTCGTCTTTTGCAACGTTAACATGCTCAACATTAATTGTAAACCATCATTATGCTTACTTTAGTTCAGTATGACCGCGCTTAACCAGAATATCGCGAACCTTGGTCGATAAAAGATCGATTGCGACCTGGTTCTCACCACCTTCTGGCACGATCAGATCAGCATAGCGCTTGGTTGGTTCGATAAATTGGTGATACATCGGCTTAACCGTTGCCAGATACTGACCAATAATCGAGTCCAAAGAACGCCCGCGCTCTTCCATATCACGCTGAATACGGCGGATGATACGAATATCGTCATCGGTATCAACATACACCTTGATATCCATCAGATCACGGAGCCGTTCATCATCCAGGATCAAAATGCCTTCCAGGATAATTACGTCTTGTGGTTCAACATGCACGGTCTCCTTAGCCCGCGTGTAGGCTTTGTAGTCATAGACCGGCATTTCAACGGCTTGATTGTGCCGCAGTTGATCCAGCTGCTCGACCAAAAGATCCGTATCAAAAGCCAGGGGATGATCATAGTTGACGGCCTTACGCTGTTCCATCGTCATGTCAGCCTGATCATTGTAATAGGTATCTTGAGTAATAATCTGGATGGATTGTCCATGCAGCTGATTGTAGATGGCTCGGCTAACCGTGGTCTTGCCACTGCCGGAGCCACCCGTTACGCCAATAATGATTGGACGTTTGTCATCATTGTTCACGCTAAAATTCTCCTTTATTTATCAATACGAAACTTAGTATAGCGCAGCCAGATAGCAGCGACAAGTTTATTCAGCAGGATTTGTCGCTGCCGTGGGTTTTTGCTGCAGTTTTTCAACAATCTGAGGCGTTGACTGGCTTCGTTTCAAATAAAAGCGCCCTGCCTTAATGCCCTGCGTCTTGTGCGTCTGCAGATAATAGTCGAATACATAGGCATTGCGAACCAGTTTCTGTTTTTTAAGCAGCGTACCGGCCTGTTTATCGGTCGTACCTTTAGGAATCACAACCACACGTCTGGTCTGGTCATCAGCATCTACCGGCAGCAGCTCATGATTAAACCAGCCATGTGCAATTAGGCCACTAACGATCAGAATGACAATGACAAGCAGGGTCACGATGTTTTGGCGCCGAATCTGTTGTTTGGTAAAATGGGGCATTTTAAGTTCCTCAAACAAAATAGCAAAAAGGGACCGCCTTTTTAGACGTTCCCTAATCAGTGACTGCAATTAACGAATTTCTGCATTCAAAACGTTTTGCAGGTGTTTTTCAACTCTGGCAAAGGCTTCATTGACCTGATCTTCTGTCAGCGTGGTATCATCGGCTTGATAAGTCAGCGTGTAGGCCAGCGACTTCTTGCCGTCTGGCAGCTTAGCCCCCGTGTAGACGTCAAACAGATGAACGTCTTTGAGGTATTGACCGCCTTTTTGGTAGATCAGATCAACGATTTCTTCATTCGTCACATCTTCATCGATCAGCAGCGCAATATCACGCGTTACGGCTGGGTACTTGCTGATATGACGGTACTGTTTTGGCAGCTTGTCGGCAGCCAGCAGTGCTTCGACGTTCAGTTCAAAGACATAGGTTGCTGGAATCTTCAAGTCCTTGGCCATTTGGGGGTGAACCTGACCAACAAAGCCGATCAGCTTGCCGTTTAACAAAATATTGGCCGTCCGACCAGGGTGCATCTCAGGACGAGTGCTGTCAGCCACGTATTCGATCGTGCCAGCAATCGCCATGTTGTGCAGGTAGCGTTCGACGATTCCCTTGATCTGATAAAAGTCAACTGGACGCCGCTTTAGATTCCAGCTGTCAGCCAACAGACTGCCTGCTATGGCCCCAGCAACGTGTTCTTGTTCTTCAGGACGCTCGCCGCCTTTGGGAATGAAGACGCGGCCTTGTTCATAAAGCGCGATGTCTTCTACCTGACGCGTGGTATTGTAGGCTACGTCAACCAAAAGACCACTGATGATGCTTTCACGAGCCGTCGTGTGATCAGAGCTCATTGGATAGTCAAGCTGCATTGGTTCAACAGCTGGTTCAATCGTAAACTGCTGAGCCTGCTTTTCATTCATCAAAGAATAGCTGATCGCCTGGTTCAATCCCATGCTCTGTAATGAATGGCGTGTGGCCTTCAAGAACTTTTGGCGCTCGTTTAATCCGCCCAGCGTCCGCGTCATGGTTGGCAAGGTTGAAGGAATGTTGTTGAAGCCGTACAGACGAGCGATTTCTTCGTTCAGATCGGCTGCAATGCTGATATCCCAGCGCCGTGCCGGTACGCTTACGACCAGCGTATCGTCATCCGATTGCGTGTAGGCAAACTTTAGGCGATCAAAGATGTTTTCAACCTGAGCCAGTTTCAGATCCGTACCCAGCACGGCATTGATCTTAGTCAAAGACATCGTGATTGGCGTTGACTTGATTGGCGCCTCACTGCCAGTAACGATTCCCTGTTCAACCTCACCGCCAGCCAGCTGTTGCAGCCAGTAAGCAGCTTCGTTCAGAGCCGTTTCAACCGTTTCTGGATTAACGCCCCGTTCAAACCGCATTGAGCTTTCGCTGTGCAGATCTAAGCGTCGAGCCTGCTTGCGAACCATGACTGAGTCAAAGATCGCCGCTTCTAAGACCACGTTTTGCGTCTGATCGCTGACTGCCGTATTCAGTCCCCCCATCGTTCCGGCCAGGCAGACTGGCTCGTCGTTTGAGGTTACCACGATGTCTTCTTTTTGCAGTGTTTGTTCAGCCTCATCAAGCGTTACGAACTTTTCGCCCTCATGCGCATGGCGAACGCTGAGCTCATGCGCTGGCAGCCGATCATAGTCATAGCTGTGCATTGGCTGACCATACTTGAGCAGAATATAGTTGGTAACGTCCACGACATTGTTGATTGGCCGAATGCCCGCATTCCACAGGCGAATCTGCAGCCACATTGGACTCTCGCCCAGCTTAACGTTCTTGATCACCCGGGCTTTGTAGGCTGGTGCAATCTGTGGATCAGGGATCGTAATCTTCAGCAGATCAGCAGCTTTTTGCGCACCGTTTTCCTTAACGTCATGTGAAACGAAATTATTCGGCAGATCATAAATCGCGCTCAGATCATTGACATTGCCATACATACTCAGCATATCACCCCGGTTAGGCGTCAGATCGGTATCAATGATCGTGTCATCCATTCCCAGGTAGCCAAAGACGGCATCGCCTACCTTGGCATCGTCTGGCAAGAACCAGATGCCTTCTTCATAAGCCTTTGGTGCAATTTTGTCACTAAAGCCGATTTCCTGCAGCGCACACAGCATGCCGTTTGATTCTTCGCCACGAATCTTGCCGCGCTTGATCTTGGTGCCGTCTTTAAGCTTGGCACCAGCTAAGGCAACGATAACCTTCTTACCGGCTGCCTGACTGACATTGGGTGCACCACAGACAATTTGAACGACCGCTCCTTCGCTGATCTTGACCTGGCACAGATTGAGATGATCAGAGTCTGGATGCGGCGTGACCGATTCGATCTGGCCCACGACGATATTGCTCAGGCCATCGCTTGGCGAGTAGACCTCATTAATGTCAACCGAGGTCAGAGCCAGTTTTTCAGCCAGCGCGCTGGGTTCAATCTGGTTCTTTTCAAGCGGCAGATATTCATTTAACCATTGGTATGAAACTTTCATTGAAATTATCCTTTCTGATCAAATTGCGTCAAGAAGCGCATGTCGTTTTGGTAGAAATCACGAATGTCTTCAACACCGTATTTAATCATGGCAAAACGGTCCGGCCCCAGTCCAAAGGCAAAGCCGCCATATACGTCAGGATCAACGCCTGACATCTTCAAGACGTTTGGATGAACCATCCCGGCACCCAAGACTTCAATCCAGCCATTGCCCTTACAGATTGCACAGCCCTTGCCCAGACAGTTGAAGCAGGTAACGTCGGCTTCAACGCTCGGCTCGGTAAATGGGAAGTAGCTTGGTCGCAAGCGAACCTTCAGCTGATCGCCAAACAGGTTTTGGGCAACTACTTCCAGCGTCCCTTTCAAATCAGCCATCGTCACGTGCTCACCGACAACCAGTCCTTCTACTTGGTGGAACTGATGACTGTGCGTGGCATCATCAGTATCGCGCCGGTAGACCTTGCCTGGCGAGATCATCTTCAGCGGTCCCTTAGAAAAGTCGTGTGTTTCCATCATCCGCGCCTGCATTGGCGAAGTCTGCGTCCGCATCAGAACTGATGGCGTGATGTAGAAAGTATCCTGCATGTCGCGGGCCGGGTGATCCTTGGGCAGGTTCAGCTTTTCAAAGTTGTATTCTTCTTGTTCAACTTCATCGCCGACTGCGACTTCATAACCCATCCCGATGAACAGATCAACCAATTGATCAATGATCTGCTGAATCACGTGTGGCTGGCCTTGTGCAACCGGGGTTCCCGGCAAGGTCACGTCAATTGACTCGCTTTGCAGCTTAGCATTCATCAATGCCTGTTCCAGACTGGACTTTTTGTCTTCTAAAGCCTGCTGCAGCTCATCGCGAACCTCATTGGCAAACTTACCGACTTTTGGCCGTTCTTCAGCGCTCAGATCACGCATGCCGCGTAAAACGTTGGTGATTGGCCCCTTTTTGCCCAGCAGCTTGACCCGGATATCGTTGACGTTCTTTAGGTCATCACTGTTTGCAATTTCATTGAGACCTTGTTGACGCAATTCTTCAAGTTTTTCTCTTAAACCCATCAATTTTCCTCCTTAGCGTGGCCACAAAAAAACTCGTCCTTCGACGAATCGAGGGACGAGTTGTTCGCGGTACCACCCTGGTTTATGACAATGTCATACGCTCAAATGACTTGATAACGGTCGTCAACCGGGATACAAGGTACCGACTCCGGAAGTGAAATTCACTGATGAAAGCAGAAATGACTTGCAGTCGATGATCATTTCTCCCTAGGTGCCGTCGGTTCAGCTACTAATTTCCATCAAAGTCGTTTTAGTTAAATATAAGGCTATTTTAGGCAATCATGGCAACGCGGTCAAGTCCTAATTTTAGTCTTTGCCGCACCACTGATTGCTCCATTCGTGCACGGCCTCCATAACTGGCGCCAGATCACGACCTCGTTCAGTCAGCGAATAATCGACCCGACTCTCGCCAGGATAGGTATTGCGTGAAACAATCCCGTCTTCTTCCAGCTCCTTTAAACGCTCGCAAAGCACCCGATCGCTGCATTTATCAACGTGCGCGGCCAGATCCTTGAAACGCTGTGTATGTTCATGCAGCAAGACTTCAATGATCAGTCCGTTCCATTTTTTGCCCAGCATGGCAAACGTTTCAGTGAACTTTGGACACAGCGTAAAATCATCTTGTTTGACCTTTACTTGATCCATGTAATCTTCCCCTCTTCAAAACTAAATCTTTTTACTGTTTTTGGAAGGAGTCGCATGCCAATCCACAACCTTTTTTTGCTGTTCAAGTTTTTTGCGCAGCGGGCCGAAAAACTCATGCTCAGCTTCGTAGTTGTCAACCATCGAAACGATCAGGCTCTCCATATAGCGTGGCACGGCCATCGTAGCGCCAAACATGTGCTTTAAGATGATATCACGCTCTTTTTTGTTCAGATGCGTAATCTTTTCGGCATTGCGCAAAGCAACCCGTGGATGAATAAAGGCATGCGATCCCAGATTGAATTTGGTAGTTCGCCAGTCATAATAAAACAGATCATGCAAGAGTCCGGCGCGAGCAGTACTCTTGTAGTCCAGATGCATTTTCTTTGCCAGCTTGTAGCTGTCGAAAGAAACGGCAATCGAATGCTGCAGGCGATTGGAATGATGATGCTGCTTATAGTGCGCAAGCCTTTTAACGGCCGGCTGTTCCAGCAGATCTTTGACCAAGGATACATATTCTGGGTCTTGACGCCATTCGTTTTCGGTTTTCATAGTAACTGGCCCCTTCCTTTATTTGTCAATATCATACATGATTTGCCATCAAAAATAAATTAATAAGCTCTTATAAAATGTAAGTATTAATAGTAAGCAACTCAGCAGGATTGACGACAACTGAGGATTTAGTTTTGGGCATTCAGCTGAAACATTAAGATGCCGGCTGAAACTGCGACGTTGAGTGACTCTGCCTGACCACGCATTGGAATATACAGATTATCCGTCGTCTGCTTTAAAAGCTCATCGCTCATTCCTTGACCCTCGTTGCCCATAATCAAGGCAAAATCAGTCCCAGGATGCACATCGCGGAAATTCTTGGCGGCTGGATTAAGCTGCGTGCCATAGACTGGCGACTGCTGCTGTTTAAAATCGGCAATCCACTTGTTTAGATCGCCTTCAAACAGCTGCAGGTGGAACTGGCTGCCCTGCATGGAACGGACGACTTTCGGGCTGTAGAAGTCAGCGGTCCGATCGCCAGCAACTACTCCCGCAAACCCGGCCGCATCAGCAGTTCTGACCATCGTTCCTACGTTACCCGGGTCCTGCACCCGATCCAGCAGCAGCCAGGCCCCCTTTAATGGTAAAGCTGGCTTGCGCTTGAGATTCGGCATGTCAACGATTGCCACGATCCCTTGGGGCGTAATCGTCTCTGTAATATGACGCATGATTTCAGGCGTGACCTGATAGACCGCGTTGACCCGTGATACAATATCACTATGTTCAGCCAGCGCTGCCTTGGTGCCGATCAGCTCATGAATCGTCAGTCCGCTTTGAATGGCTTCTTGAACCAGATGCCAGCCATCCAGCATGTATTGGCCGGTTTGCCGACGGTACTTGCGCGTCTGCAGCTTTTTCCAGTTTTTGACGCGTTGATTGTGAATTGAAGTTAATTCTTCCATAGTCTAATTTTTCACCTCAGTTTATCGTTAACTTAATTATACCATTATCCTAATGATCCTTGATAATCGTCAACCGCTTATGGGAGGGGTTTTTATGCTTAATTATCATATTGTCGTCACTGGCCGCGTCCAAGGCGTTGGTTTCCGCTGGTCTACTCACGAACTGGCTTTACAATACGGTCTGGTCGGCCAAGTCAAAAATAAATGGGACGGCAGCGTGACGATCGATGTTCAAGGTCCGGCCAAAGCAGTCAAGATGTTTGTCAAAGAAGTTCAGGCTGGTCCCAATCCATATGCCAAAGTCACTGGCATGCAGATCGAGCCACGCGCCACTCAAAGCGACTGGCAGGACTTTAAAATGCAGTGATCTTGTTGAAGTTGCTAGATTTTAAGCCCTTTTTAAGGTAAGATACAAAATGTTAAATTTATTGAAGTCAAAGGAATGAGCTATTTAAAATGAAGAAAAAACGTCTCACCGTGGCCACGCTTTTAGGCGCCATGCTGCTGATCTTAAGCGGCTGCGTACGTACCGACAAGCATGGACATCCAATCGGCTGGGTCTACAACTACATGGCCAAACCCATGCAGCACCTGATGACTTGGCTGGCTCAGCACATGGGAAACAACTATGGTTGGGCAATCGTCGTGATCGTTGTGATCGTCCGCTTGATTCTTTTGCCGGTCATGATGAGCCAAATGAAAAAATCAACATTGATGCAGGAAAAAATGGCAATGGTGCAGCCGCAACTGCGTGAGCTGCAGCAGCGGCAAAAAGACGCCAAGACGCCACAGGAACAAGCCGCGGTCAGCCAACAGATGATGCAGCTCTATCGTGACAACAATATCTCGATGACTGGCGGAATCGGCTGCCTGCCATTGCTGATTCAGCTGCCAATCTTTGCTGCCCTGTACGCAGCCATCCGCTACTCGCCAGATCTTTACCATGCTACGTTCATGGGAATGCCTTTAGGGAAGCCAAGCGCAATTTTGGCAATTCTGGCGTTTTTGGCCTACATGGTCCAGGGATGGCTTTCCATGATCGGCGTACCTAAAGAACAGCGCAAGCAGATGGGCGCCGCGATGCTGATGAGCCCCGTTATGATCCTGTTTATTGCCTGGTCTTCTTCTGCCGGATTGGGACTGTATTTTGTGGTCAGCGCCCTGTTTGCTATTCTGCAGACCTGGCTGGTAAATGCCTGGCGACCAAAGCTGCGTGAAAACATCAAACAAGAAATGAAGGATCACCCAGTTAAGATGCCAGACCCGATTCCAGCCCAGCCAGCTGCCACCAAGCCGACGACTGATACGATCGAACAGCTTAAAAAGTCCCCGGTCAAAACCAAGCCGGCTGCCAATAAGAATCGGCGTCGCAATGCCGGCAAGCAGCATCATCATTCATCCAAGTAGTTGATCCTAAAGCATCGCGGTCTGATCATGACCCGGTGCTTTTTATAAATTCAGACCAAAATCATTAGAAAGGAAGCTCGTAATTATGATCAAGCCAATCTGTCGCAACCTGCAGATTCTAGCCCAAAAAGCTCGCCCTGCCACCAAACAAGACATCCCTTTAGCTAAAGACCTTTTAGAGACGCTCGCGGCCAATTCCGCGGATTGCGTTGGGATGGCAGCCAATATGATCGGCGCGCCAGTTGCGATAATTGCCGTATCTTTAGGACCAGTCAGCGTAGCCATGCTGAATCCAAAACTGACGAGCAAAAAAGAGCCTTACCAGACCAAGGAAGGCTGCCTCAGTCTTGATGGTCAGCGCCCAGCAACTCGCTACCAGCAGATCGTCGTTGAATATTTTGACCTTAACTGGCAAAAACAGTCGCTTTCATTAACTGGTTTTGCTGCCGAGGCCGTCCAGCATGAGCTCGATCATTGCAATGGCATTATCATCTAAATCATCAGAGCCGATTTATCTCAAGGATTCTTTTTTGAGACGAATCGGCTTTTTCTTTTTGATCTGATGCAGCTTAACCATTACGCTGACTGGTTTTTATTTTATAATATGAGCAAGGTTTGTCTAATCAGCGATCCTAAAGCAAAGGGATGGTGAAAATTGAAACATCATGAATCGATCATCGGCGAGTTAAACAACTACATCGTCCGCAACGTTACCGCTTCAGTCGGCCTTTCAATCTATATTCTGGTTGATACGCTTTTTATCTCAATGGCTGCCGGAGCAATGGGCTTGACCGTCTTAAATCTGGCGCTGCCCATCTATAGTCTTTTCAGCTGTACCGGCCTGCTTTTAGGCGTGGGCGGTGCTGCCTATTTTTCATTGAACAAGATTGACCATCCGGAACGCGTTAAGACGCTCTACAGTGAACTGGTTATTTTTGCCGTTTTGCTGGGGACCGCAGTCATTATTTTAATCAATCTGTTTACACGGCCGCTGGCAACGATTCTGGGGGCCAATGATCAGACCATGGGCATGGCAATCAAGTATCTGCGGCTGATGTCAATTGACGCGCCGGTTACCATGGCCAACTACATCACCGTTAATTTCGTCCGCAATGACAATCACCCTGGTTTAACCATGCGTGCTGCTCTGATTGAAAGTTTTGTCGTTATCATCTTTGACTGGTTCTTTATTTTTGGCCTGCATCTTCAGATTGAAGGGGCCGCCTTGGCAGCAGTCGTTTCGCCAGCAACCAGTCTGATCGTGCTTTCTTTTCATAAGCGTTTTCCATATCGGCAGCTGGAATGGCATTGGGTCTGGCCAAGGCTTAAAACGCTTAAAACGGCTGCCAAGCTTGGCGTTTCAGCATGCTTAAACGAATTGAGCACCGGCGTTTCAATCTATGTTTTCAACATGGTTTTGCTAAAGCTCAGCGGCAACTACGCCGTGGCAGCTTATGGCGTGATCTCAAATATTGCCATCGTCACCGTTGCAATCGCTAATGGGGTCGCTTTAGGGGTTCAGCCGCTGGCCAGTCGCGAATATGGGACTCGGCATTTTCGCAACGTCCGGCTGGCTTTAAGACATGGTATAAAGATTACAGCGGCAATTGCAGTTTTGGCATTTGTCGCCCTGGTTGCGTTCCGTCATCCGATCATTACCCTGTTCAATCATGATCATTCTCTGCAGCTGACTCGCTATGCCATGGCGGGAATGCCGATCTACTTTACCAGCACTTTATTTTCAGCGATCAATCTGTTGATGATTATTTTCCTGACCGCCATTAACTGCGCTACGCTTTCGTTTTCACTATCACTTTTAAGAGGCTACGTTGTCTTGCTGCCAGCCATCATCCTAATGGGTTGGCTGTTCGGCATTAATGGCGTTTGGGCTGCCGTACCAGTAACGGAGCTTTTGATAACGCTGGTTGGCTTTTTCCTGGTTCATCAGCAGGATCACCGGCTCAAACTGATGGAAGACGCCCAGAGAAAAGCAAATCTGACTAAATCAGCCTAAATATAAAAACCTCGCTTCAGCATTTGAAACGAGGTTTTTATTTTGTTTGCGGTAATTGAATATTACGCTTATTTGTCTTTTTCAATCGGTTTTTCCTTCACGATCGGTAAAGTAATCCGAAACAGCGATCCAGAGCCGACCGTACTTTCAACGGCAATATGACCATGATAGCCTTCTACCAGCCGCTTGGCAATTGCCAGTCCGAGACCGTTGCCGCCTTTTTTGCGGCTGCGAGCCTTATCAACACGATAGAAGCGGTCAAAGACATGCAGCACGTCTTCTTGCGGAATCCCCTCGCCAAAGTCCTGGACGCCGATTTCAACGGAATTCAGGTTGCGCGATAAGGAGAGATGAACTTCCTTGCGATCCTTAGAATATTTCACGGCATTGTCAAACAAGATGATCAGAATCTGTTCAAGATGATCACGATAGATGTGTACTGGAACGTCTTCATGCAGATCGTCATCAAAACGGAAAACGTAGTCAGGGTACAGCATCTTGAAATTGTTAAAGACCTGTTCAACCACGTCTTTAACCTCAGTGACGGCATCGTGAAACTTAACGTCAACTTGTTCGGCACGGGTCAGATCAAGCATTTCTTTGATCAGACTGTTCATCCGTGTCGTTTCTTTTAAGGCAGCGGCAATTGACTCATCCAATACCTGGGGATCATCCTTGCCCCAGCGCTGCAGCATTTCCATGTGTCCTTGAATAATGGCAACCGGCGTTCTGAGCTCGTGTGAAACGTCACTGACAAATTGCGTCTGCTGATCAATATAGCGCTGAGTCTGATCAAGCATTTGATTAAACATGCGCGATAATTCGCCCAGCTCGTCATTTAGTTCAGTAACGTCTTTTGGCACGCGCGCATCGCTGGTTGGATCATCTCGTACCACCGTCAAGGTATCATGAATATCGTTTAATGGACTCAGCCAGTAATAAGACAGGAAATAGCCCAGCAGGCCGCTGGCAATCACGACCAGACAAAGGGCCAGCGCCGAAATCAAAATCAAGCGTTTAAAAACTTGATAGTACTGCTTGAGATCATTTTCGACCTGAACATAGCCAATGATCGTGCCGTCACGCGATAGGATCGGCTGTCGGCCAACCATGATTTGATGATGGCCGCCTTTGATCATTTCAGTTTTAGCTTGTTTGGACGTTTTAAGCGGCAGCGTGGCCTTGGCAGTTTGGAAAATCTTTTTCCCATTACTGTTCATCACGGTAACCGTCACTCGTGAATTGCTTAAGCCCTGAACCAAAGGCTGACGATAAAATTCGGTCGTGCTGCTGAGATTGGTCTCATGCTCAAAAATCGACCGCACCTTGCCCTTGGTCAGAGAACTTTCGCCAGCATTCCCCAGCTGACGCACCACGACGGACATATTATGATTAAGCTCGCTGCGTTCTTGCTGTAGTAGGTTTTGCGTGAAGGCACTGAACAGCGAAATCACCACGATCATTGAAATGATTAAAGATCCGATGGCCGTACCAATGGCCCACTTTACCTTGAGCGAAACGAAGCGAGATGATTTTGATTGCTTTTCGCTCATAAAGACCCTTCTTTATCGACTAGGAACGAATTACGTAGCCAGTACCCCGCACGGTTTGAATGTAGCTCTTTTCGCCAGGGCGGTCGATCTTATTACGCAGATAACGGATATAGACATCCACAACGTTGGTCTCAACCTTGGAGTCATATCCCCAGACCTTGCTGAGCAGTTCCTTACGCGACATGACGACATTGATGTTTTCCATCAGGATTAAAAGCAGTTCATATTCACGCTTGGTAAGGTTGATGATCTCATCGCCACGACGAACGACGCGATTTTCCTTTTCAATCGTCAGGTCCTTATACGTAACCGTTGTCTGATGACTCTTGGCATTACCGCCTTCAATGCTGATTCGACGCAGCAGTGCCCGTACGCGGGCCAGCAGCTCTTCGATGGCAAATGGCTTGACGATATAGTCATCGGCACCATGATCCAGGCCAGAAACCCGGTCAATAACTGAATCGCGCGCTGTCATGATGATAATTGGCGTGTCCTTGACTTCCCGCACGCGACGGGCAACTTCAATCCCGTTCAGTTCTGGCAGCATCAAATCAAGCAGAATTACGTCAAAGTCTTGATTTAAGGCAGCATCCAGTCCGGCGCGGCCATCCAGCTCAACATCGGTTTCGTATCCTTCATGCTTTAATTCTAGTTCTACGAATCGTGCCAGGTTTTCTTCATCTTCAATAATTAAAATCCGACTCATATTAAAACGCTCCTCGTTTAAATTGGTGGGTCTTACTCCCACATAATAACCACACCAATTTTATCACAGAAAATTAATCTACCCTACCTTTGAGATTAATTAAACTGTGTTAAAATTAAAATTTTTTCAATCTTTACATAAAAAAAGACCTTCCCAGGTCCGGCGCCTCGAGAAAGGTCTTTAATCGAATAAAATCGACGTGATTAGTTGTTTTCAACAGCTTGCTTGCCGTTGTAGTAACCACAGCTTGGGCAAACCATGTGTGACTTGCGCAGTTCACCACAGTTTGGACATGGAGCCAAGCCAGGCACAGTCAGCTTGATGTGACCACGACGATTGCGCTTACGCGTCTTGGATGTCTTCCGTGCTGGTACAGCCATGTGTGACACCTCCTTCAAATAATCTATCCACTAGTGGTTTTTAACCGTTCGCTAATTTTGGTTATCCTGATCAGGAAATAAGTTTTTTAGCTTAGCGAAACGTGGATCAACATGTTCCTTATCCGGTGCCTGATTGATATTGTCCTCGGCAATGACTTCCCAGCCCTTGCCATTTGGCATCTGCGAGCTGTTTTTTTCATCTTCGGACAATACCTGCATTGGAATCTGCTCAATGATATTTTCCGCCAAAACATTGTCAAAATCAATCGTATCATGCGGATCAGGCAAGACGAAAACCAAGGCATCGTCTTCATAGCGACCAGCATGCGTCTCATCATTGACATAGGTTTCGGCAAAAGCAAAATCCAATGGCAATTCGACCGGTTTCAGCGAACGGCTGGATGGTACGGTCAGCGTTGTCTTAACGTTGACGCTTAAAGTAGCATCACCCTGATCATAGACCACGTAGCCGTCAACCTCAACAGGCTGACAGTTAAGGACTTGATTAGGGAACCGTTCTGTCAGTGATGCGTTTAGATCAAAAGTACTTTGAATATGCAGCGGCTCATCATGATAGCGATGAAGTTCAGCCAACGTCCATTTCACGGTACTAACCTCCTAATGCAACAAGCGTTATTATACTAGTCCCAAGTTTGCTTGTCAATGTTTATTCCTTGACACCCTTAACAATCACCGGCGCATGCTTTAAATCCTGCTCAACCGGCGTAAAAGTCTGGTAAAGCTTACCTGCGCGATAGTCAAGATTGAGCAGATCGTCACGCAGATTTTGATCAATCTTGGTTAAAAGCGGTAATTCAACCTGCTTCTTAATCGAATGCAGATAGTCTCTGCCGCGTTCGTTAAAGCCCAAAACATGCAGATAGGGCCGTTTAAGATGATCACTCACCTGCGACTCGGTAAGCTGCAGGATCGTATACAGATAGACTCTTAACAGATGCGCATAGGTATAGCGCTTTGTTTTGACTGCCTTCATAAAGCCAGCAAAGCTCAGATTACGCTGAGCTGCGTCTTTCATGCGATATTCCAGCCCTTCTGCCATCTGATAGATCTGGGCCAGCTGCTCGACGGGGGCCTGAATCAACTGATTGCGCAGCATCGGATACATTGCGTCCCAGCTTGGCACCTGCTGAAGCTTTTGCAGCTGCTGGGCCGTCTGGACGGGAACCGCCTGCTTAAAATCGCCATGCTCTAAAACAGCCTGCCGAATCGCACTGGCACTGGCAATCTTTCCCTCAATGCGCTCATCATGGTACTGACTGCCACGCCGCTGAATCGGGTGGAGACGAAGCGGCAGTCGTTCATTGATCTGTGCCTTATAATAGCCAAATGACAGGATATCGTTAGGGTCAGTCAATGACAAACCGGTCTGATCTTTCAGCTGTTTATTGAACTGCGTGGCAAAAGTCGCGTTGTACTGACTAAAGCCGCTAGCCGTAAAGTTTTGCTCCGCGGCTACCAGCTGTTTAAAATCCCATTTTGGATGTTCAGCGCCAAAGACCACGTCATCAACTCCTAAGGCTGCTAACAGTTCCAAGGCTCCGGCCGCAAAACGATGGGCTGGCTGTACGGCCATAAAGATCGGCAGTTCAACGACCAGGTCGACGCCGTTGGTCAGTGCCGCCTGTGCGCGCTGCCATTTATCAAGCAGCGTTGGTTCGCCGCGCTGCGTAAAATTGCCACTCATTACGGCAACGACAACCTCAGCATGGGTTAGCTCCCGCGCTTGGCTGAGGTGATAGCGATGACCGTTATGAAAAGGATTATACTCGGTTACCAACCCCACGGCATGCATTAATCCACCTGCTTTCGACAAATAAAGAACCAGCGCGTTGTTTTTTCATCAATCGCTTGACTGCCAAAATCAGCTTTAACCTCAACCTGATTAAAGCCAGCCTTTAAAAGCGCCTCTCGCCAGTCCTTTAACTCATAGGCTCGCTCAAAATGCGTTTCATGCAGCCGCTGGTAGTGATCATCGGGCAGGCGGTTAAAAAAGGTTAATTCATGGATCACGCCATGCTCAACGTCATCATCGGCATAGCTGCGCCATAAAAAGGCCCGCTGCTCATCAAGATCTTCATAGTTGTACATATAGCCAGGGTAGATTTCATCGGTCTGATACGGCGTAATGACGTTAAACAGCAGCCAGCCATCATCTTTTAAATGCGCCGCCATCTGTTTGAGCGTTGCCTGGACATCGTTAAAATCATCCAGATAGCAAAGCGAGTCGGCAAAACAGGTAATCGCATCATACTGTTCCAAGCCGTTCAGATCGCGCATATCGCCTTGTACCAGCGTCATTGGCACCTGCGCTTCTTGGGCATGCTTAAAGGCCAGACTCAGCATCTCTTCTGAAAAGTCAAAGTCCACGACCTGATAGCCGTCTTGTGCCAATAAAACGCCCAGTCGTCCCGCGCCCCCAGCAACGTCCAAAATCGTTCGCGCGCTTTTTGGCAGCCGGCTCTCGACAAATTCACGCCATTGCTGATACATATCGCTTTCAAACAATTCATCGTACAGCTGGGCAAACGTTCCGTAGATCATGACTATTCTTTAACCCATTCGCCCAAGTCAACCAGCGGCGCGTCGGACCAAAGCTTTTCCAGATTATAGTAATGACGCGTTTCTTCACGAAAGACGTGTACAACCACATCGCCAAGATCAATCAAGACCCACTGTGCCTCCTGCTTGCCTTCGACGCTCTTAATATCGACGCCGTTTTCATGCGCGGCTTCGATAATCGCGTTGGCAATGGCTTGGACCTGACGATTGGATCCCCCGGTCATAATAACGAAATAATCAGCCATTGGCGTAATCGCATCGACTTTTAAGGCCGTAATGTCTTCGGCACGCCGACCATCAGCTGCCTGTACGGCCATTTTTAATAATTCTTTGCTGTCCATTAATCAATTTCCTTTCCATATTGCGGCACCCATGCATTAAAGGTTGCCAGAGTCTGTGGATGAATCGGGGCGTTGTTTTTGATCAGGTAAAGCAGCGTATGCTTGGTCTGATAGGCAACGCCAGCTCCCAAATCCTGCCTGGTAAGCTTGCGTGCTTTTTTAACGGCCGGAAAGTCACGACCTGGTTCAATATAATCTGCCATATAGATGATCTGTGCCAGCTTGGTCATATAGGCTGCCCCCGTTGTATGGAAGCGAATGGCGTTCAAAATATCTTCATCATGCACGCCCAGTTCGTCTTTAACCATCTCAGCACCGACAAAACCATGCCAGATCGCGTTGCCATAGTTTAATAGATCGGGATCCAGCTTCTTGGCTTTGATTACCTTGATAAAGTCCTCATCAGCACGCTGCTTGGCATAATCATGACACAGTCCGGCAATGCTGGCCGCTTCTACATCAACGCCATATTGTTTTGCCAATTCAATTGCGGTTTTCTCAACACGCAGCACATGCTCAAAACGCTTATCACGCAAGGCGGCCCGCAGATGCTCAATCAGCTCTTGGCGCGTCATTGGAATCAAATGCTCTTGATAAATCAATTCATCATTCATGATATAGCTGATGCTCCTTAATATATTCGGCAACCTTATCGGGAACCATATAGCGGATCGAACGGCCCTGCTTGATCCGATCGCGAATATCGGTTGAGCTGAAGTCGACGCCTGGTACATCAACCCAGATCACCGGATACTGCGAGTCATTTTGCGCTCCAGGACGCCGTACACCGACAAAGTTTACCAATTTAACCAACTTATCGATCTCGTGCCATTTTGGCAGATAGTCCACCATATCGCCACCAATAATGAAGTAATAATCGGTATCGGGGTGCTTTTCTTTCAGATATTTCATCGTATCGTAGGTATAGCTGATGCCGCCTCGCTCAATTTCAGCCATTTCAATACCAAACAAAGGATTATCCTCAATTGCCAGCTGCAGCATATTGACGCGGTCTTCAGCATCAATGGCCTCTTTATGATCAACATGCGGTGGAATCATATCAGGCATGAAAAGCACCTTGTTCAATAGGAGCGTTTTGCCAACTTGATCCGCTGCCAGTAAATGAGCATTATGCACAGGATTAAAGGTACCGCCATAAATGCCGATTCGCTTGCGATGCTGAAAGCTGGTACGCTGAACTTGCGGCTTAGGGATCGCGATCGTTGCTTTAGCCTGCTGCAAGAATCACACCTCGTTTCTAGATGCGTTCAACACGCTGTGAGAGTTCCCGCAGCTTGGGATTGCTTGATACCTTAAACAAAACCAGCACCCGGCCGATCTCTTGGACGACCTGGATATCACTGTTTTGTTCGATGAACTCTTTGACATCGCCAGTCGTTTCATCGGCATTCTGCAAAATGCTGACCTTGATCAGCTCACGCTTGTCCAAAGCACCATCCAATTGCGCGAGCCAAGCCTGGGTTAGACCATTCTTACCGACTGCAAACAATGGCTGGAGATGGTTAGCCTGTGCACGCAAAAAACGCTTCTGCTTTCCGCGAAGATTCATAGATTATTTTCCTTTCTGTAATTAAATCAGATCATTGCGCGACGTACCAAGACATCGACTCCTTTAGGCGCCCAGCCGGCTACCGTCGTGCCAGCCGGTACCGTGATCCAGCCCAAGCCCTCAAAGACTAGATCGCTTTTTTCCTTAATGGCAAACTCATGCCGTTCAAGCGGCGGAAAGTCTGCCATTTCATCACTGGTTGGCGGCGTCAGTAAATCGCCACAGTGTTTTGCATAAAATTCATCCGCATTGACCAGTTTGGTTCGGTGCAGCGGCAGACTGTTTTCAAAATAGGCCACGATGCCGGCATGCGGTCCCTTGACGTAATCAAAACGAGCCACGCCGCCTAAAAAGATGGTCTGTGAATCATTAAGCTGGAAGGTCCTTGGCTTGATTTCCTTTTGTGGGGCCACGATTTTCAGGTCCTTAGCCGATAAGACATGCGCCATCTGTTCTTGATGAATGATCCCTGGCGTGTCAACCAGCTTATGACCATCATCCAGCGGAATCTCAATCTTATCCAGCGTCGTGCCAGGAAAACGCGAAGTCGTGATCAGGTCTTGAACTCCTGTCTGCTGCTTGATGATGGCATTGATCAAGGTCGACTTGCCGACGTTGGTTACCCCAACTACATAGACGTCACGATCGGCACGATGCTTTTCAATCTCAGCCAGCAGCTGATCAATCTGATGGTTCTTTTTGGCCGAGACAAGCAGCGTATCGATTGGCCGCAAACCAGCCAGATTAGCCTGTTGCCGCAGCCAGTCCGTCAATTTGCGCCGGCGCAGCGAACGAGGCAGTACGTCTTCTTTATTTCCAACCAGCAGGACTGGATTGTCATTACCCACAAAGCGGTGCAGTCCCGGAATCAGACTGCCATTAAAGTCAAAGATGTCCACGACATAAACGATTAGGGCGTGTGCATCACGAATATGATTTAACAGACGCAAAAAATCATCATCAGTCAAAGAGACTGGCGCGATCTCGTTGTAATGACGCAGTCTAAAGCAGCGCTGACAGTAAAGCTCACCTGTTTCCAGTCCTTTTTTCAGTGCTGAATTGGGCGTATATCCCAAGCCATCCGGATCCGTTGTCTGAATTATCGCGCCACAGCCAATGCAGCGCAATTCTTCATCATGCATTTCTGTCATCTATTTAAGTTCCTCCTGCCAGTCCATATCTGGATACTGTTTTTGCAAATCCTGCATAACGAATTTTTCCATAAAACGATTTGGCCGCGTCACCCACTTATCGGTTTCAATCAGCGGCTTAACCAAGATACTGCGAATATGAGCATGATTGGCAGCAGCCACGTCGGTCAGCAGCTGATCACCAACCATTACGACCTCAGACGTTGCCAGGCCCAGCTTCTTACGTGCCCTTGTAATGCCAAAGCTAAGCGGCTTAAGCGACCGCGCAACGTATGGCAGATCCAGCTTTTGAACCGCCTTGCCGATTCGCGCCCGACTGTTATTAGAGACAACGATCAATGGAATTCCTGCCTGATGCAGTTCCTCCATCCAGGCCCGCAGTTCAGGCGTCCCGTTTGGATTGTTCCAGGCAATCAACGTATTGTCCAAATCACTGAAGACGGCTCGGATACCTTGACGCTTGAGAGCCGCTGGTGAGATCTCATAAGCGCGTTCAACCATCCAAGTCGGTTTAAACATTTCGAGCATTTTCCACCTCGTAAAAAATTTCTAATTTTAATTATACCGACTAACCGGTAAGGGTTCAATTAACGTGCCATCCAAAGGCAGCGGTAAAAAAATAAGGTCAGAACATTAACTGCTCCAACCTTATCAATGTATTAAACGCAAATTAGTTGAGGGCCTTCTTAGCTTCGTCAACTACGGCCTTAAAGGCTTCAGCGTCGTTAACAGCCAAGTCAGCCAGCATCTTACGGTTCATGTCGATGTTAGCCAGCTTCAAACCATGCATCAGCTTGCTGTAGCTGATACCGTTTTGACGGGCACCCGCGTTAATCCGGGCAATCCACAATTCACGGAAGTTGCGCTTGTTAGCCTTGCGGTCACGGAATGCGTACAGACCGCTCTTCATAACTTGGTCCTTAGCAGTCTTGAACAGACGGTGCTTGGAACCAGTGTAACCCTTAGCCAACTTCATGATGCGCTTACGACGTGCGCGCGTAACAGTTCCACCCTTAACTCGCATAGTGGTATCCTCCTAGATTGTTTAAAAATTATTTAATCGTAAAATGCCCTGATTACTTGGCAGGAAGCATCTTCTTGTAACGTTTTACGTTGGACTTGTCCATCATGGAAAGGCCACGCAGTTGACGACGTTGCTTCTTCGTCTTACCGTGGAAACGGTGGCTGGTGAAAGCTTGGGCACTCTTGAAGCCACCCTTGGCAGTACGCTTGAAACGCTTAGCAGCAGCGCGATTAGTCTTCATCTTTGGCATAACTATTTCCTACCTTCTTAATAATTATTTTTTTGCCTTATCAGCAGCAGGGGCCAGCGTTAAGAACATGCTGCGCCCTTCCATCTTTGGCCGTTGCACAACCGTTGCGATGTCCTTAGTTTCTTCGGCCATCTTTTCAATCATGTCACGTCCGATATCCTTATGGGTAATTGCCCGACCACGGAAACGAATTGAAACTCGCACCTTGTCGCCCTTTTCGATAAACGTCCGTACACGCTTCAGCTTAACGTTGAAGTCGTTGGTATCGATCGAAGGACTCAGGCGGATTTCCTTAACCGTGACCGTCTTTTGATTCTTGCGGGCTTCCCGTTCTTTCTTTTGCATCTCAAAACGGTACTTCCCGTAGTCCATAATCCGTGCGACTGCAGGACGGGCCTTGGGCGCAACCAGCACCAGATCAAGACCGGCCTCCTCAGCCAGCTGCAAAGCTTCACGTTTGGACTTGATGCCCAGTTGTTCACCATTTTGGTCGATCAGACGAACTTCCCGTGCACGAATACCGTCATTGACAATCATTCCTTGAGCTATGGCAACACACCTCCAATTTTACTAGCAGAAAGATCAAGCAAAAAAAGCGGAATGCATACTGCACCCCGCTAAACTCCATTGACAAAGGAATGTCAACGGTCATTTAAACTCGTCAGCCCGGCAACTCTGGTCACCAAGGCGAGAAGCGGGTGCTTCTGCTTTTTCTTTCAACAGATACTAATATACTAAACCACTTTAACAATGTCAAGCAGCAATTTAATTCCCAGCCCGCATGTTTTCGCCTTCAATATAATACTCACGCGACAAGAAACGAATCCGCTGCATGATCCGCTTGGCTTTCAAAGGCTCACGCGCGCCTTGCGCATCAATGGCCAAATGCTGGTCTTCCAGCTGCTGCATGGTGAAGTTGGAACTAAAAAACGTTGGCAGCTCTTCTTGCATTCGGTATTCCAAAATTACGCCCAAGACATCGTCACGAACCCATGCCGACATTGAATCGGCACCAATATCGTCCAGCATCAAAATCGGTGCTTTTTTGATGGCATCCCGCCGTTCATCAACCGTACCATCCTTGATTGCGCCTTTCATCTCAACGGCAAAGCTTGGAAAATGTACCATAGTTGAGATAATACCGCGTTCAGCCAAAGCATTGGCAGTAGCGCCTAATAGGTAGGTCTTGCCAACCCCAAAGTTCCCAGAGAGATACATTCCGGGTTGAAACTGGCCTAGTTGATAACTCCCTACAAAGCTCATCGCTGCCTGCAGAGCATTGACGCGATCGTCATTATCACGAATTACATGTTTAAAATCGGCCTGACGAATAAATTTAGGCATCCGCACGGTCGTTACGCGCTGTCTTAACTCGGCAGCCTGCTGTTGTGCCTTAAGCTGGGCAGTCGGCACATAAACCACGTCGATTCGGCCAGCACTGACGACCAGCTGAGGAGTATAGCCTGGGGCAATGCTGGTCTGATGATTTTGGAGCAGCATCTTTTCGTGGTAGAACTCATAAAGTTTTGACCCGCCCCGCTTGATCTGCTCATCAGTCAGTTCAGCGCGGTGCTGACGCAAAAAGCTCTGCACCTCAGGATCTTGGTAGGCCTTTTTAATCAGTTCCTGATACTGAGGTGAGCCGCTTTGCCCGCCGATAATTGAGTTAATGGTTTCTATGATAGGACGCATTGGCAATCCCTCCAATCATTGTTTTTTATCTGAACTGTTTTTTTGCTGATCAAGTTCAGCCAGCATTTGGTCAATCTTAGCAAGTTTTTCAGCAGATGGCTTTTTATTTTTAACTTTTTCTGGATGTTTTGCCCATTCCGGCAGTTCTTCGTTGATATTGTTGCGGCCAGTTGAGTAATAGCGGCGCTTGGACTTTGATGAAACCTGCCTATCATTGTCCTTTTTATGATTCTTGATTTCACGAATGGCGTCAGCTGCCGTCTTTACTCCCGCCTTGATCCAGGCATTGGCGATCCCATCTGCCAGGCTGGCCTTTAAGGTAGTATTTTCTTTTTGGACGATTATATGATAGATCAGTATGTTGACAACCTCGCCAGGCAGCTGTCCCTGCTCAACCAGACGCGTCAGGGTGTTGCGCTCATTTGGCGAGACATAGCCAGAGCCGCTTGACTGCTTGATTCCAGCCAGGTAGTCATAAGGTGCGTACTGGCGTGCCATTTGAATCAAGCTGCGCTCAACCTCGCCCAAGTCGGTTAGATCTTCAGCAGCAGCCGGAATTGTCGGGGCTGGATCGTCTGACCTGCGCAACGTGCCGGCATAATGGGCTGCAATGCCGCGCTTCAGAGCCTGGGGCTGCAGAATACCGCTTCTAAAATCCGTTGCATCGTAGACCAAGCCGGCCATGCTGCTCTCATCAATACTATACAGGACGCTTTCTGAGATGATCAGTTTTCGCTGCTCTTTAACGCTTTGCAGATCAATGCCGCGATTTCTCAGCTGATCAAGCAGAAAGTTAAAGTCAAAGCTGTTAGACGGTAGTTTTTGGATTGCCTGGCTTTTAGGAACCGCCGTCGCTCTGGCATTATTTAAAATTGGCCGTTCAGCATCCCAGGCCGCACGATCCGGTCGAAAAACCTCAAAGTAGTCATGGGTCAGATTATGCATACGGCTGGTATCGAACTGATAGCGTCTTGAGCGGGCGACCAGTTCGTCAAACCGCTGCTCGCCAATCTGTTGGAGCAGCCGAACGCTTAAAAGGTCATCATTAATAAATTCTTCAGGCGTCATTGTGGGCTGCAGAACATAGACATAGACGCCGCCGATCTCATCTTGCTGATAAAAGGTCTGCAGCATTTCAACGCCCTCTAAACTATTACGGGCCTCAGCAAATTGAGCAACTCCCAGATTCAAGCGATCCAGCATGATGCTGTGAGCCTGGCGCTTGGCCAGCATTGGTTCGGGGACCAGCTGACTTTGCAAAGCATAAAAAAGCCCCAGCGCGGTGGGACTTAGCAATGGTTGGTAAAAATCAATAAAAGTCGCTTGGTCAAACCGTACAAAGTCTGACGCAGTGGCCACGATAAAGCCGGTTTGCGGCGTCAAGCGCCCTTGCACTTCAGCCATAACGACTCCTCCTTAATCAGTCTTGATGCTTTTGATGATTCTGGTTGATCATGGCCTCCAGCTCATTCATAAATGCGTCGACGTCTTTAAACTGCCGATAGACGCTGGCAAAGCGAATGTAGGAGATCTCATCAACGTCTTTGAGCGCATTCATAACGTATTCGCCGATCACTTGACTGGAAACCTCATTTTCTCCACGTGAGCGGACGCGTCTTTCAACATCATTGGCGATGCTGGTAAGTTTTTCCATGCTGACGGGACGCTTTTCAGCCGAGCGGACCAACCCGTTTAAGACTTTTTGGCGATTGAATTCCTGCCGCGTGCCATCTTTTTTGATTACCAACAGCGGCGTTTCCTCATAGCGCTCAAAAGTAGTAAAGCGAAAGCCACAGGTTGCACATTCGCGGCGGCGACGAATACAGGTACCATCTTCACTGGGACGACTGTCAACCACGCGTGATCCGTTATGATGGCAGTGTGGACATTGCATACCGAATTCCTCCTGTCAATAGGTTATGCATTTATCTTATCACACTTGCGATCATTTTTGCTGACTTACTCGTTCAACCAGTTTTGCCACTTGAAGTCGCGTTTGTGCAAGTGAACCGTTATTGTCGATCGTCACATCGGCACGCCGCATTTTTTCTTCCAAAGGCATCTGAGCATTGATTCTTTTCAAAGCAGCGGCTTTACTGCAATGATCTCGTTTCATCAACCGCTCAAGCTGCGTTTTGCGATCAACGACTGCCAAAACGGTCAGATCACATTCCTGATCCATCCCGGTTTCAAACAGCAATGGCACATCTAAAACCACCACGGGCAGCCCTTGTTTTTTAAAGCCAGCCAGCTGTTTATCAATCGCAGCCATAATCAAGGGATGCTCGATTTGATCCAGATCGCTGAGGTTTTGGGGATCATCAAAGACCATGCTGCCCAGCGCTGCACGATCAAGCGTGCCATCAGGCTGAAGCACCTGGCTGCCAAAACGGCTTACGATCTGCGCTAGGCCAAGACTGCCAGGCATGACGACTTGACGAGCTACCTGATCGGCATCGATTACCGGCCAACCGACTTCTTTAAAGATATTGCTGATGGTTGACTTGCCGCTTGCAATCCCGCCCGTCAGACCGATTACCTTAGTCATTTCTGATCACCTGCCCAAGCCTGACAACGCGGACAAAAAGTCGTGCCGCGCTGCGCTACCTTGATCTTAACCAGTTTATGACCGCACCGTTCGCATTTCTCGCCGCCGCGGCCATAAACTTCCAGTTGATTTTGAAAGGCGCCGGCTTCGCCAAAGGCATTCATAAACGTATGCACGGTCGTTCCCTTGTATTTAGTCGCTTTGGCAATTTCTTTGATGATGTTGTCATGCAGAATCTGAATCTGCTCGTCAGTCAGCGTATTAGCCGGCTGTTCAGGATTGATGCGGCTCTGCCAAAGAACTTCGTCGCAATAAATATTACCCAGCCCGGCAACGTGATCTTGATTTAGTAAAAACGGCTTAATTTTGCTGCGGCTCTTTTTCAAGATTCGTTTAAAATAGTCAACCTTAAAGTCTTTGGTGGTTGGTTCCGGTCCCATAGTCTTTAAGCCGCCGACCTGCATCTCCTCACCGGTTTTAACCAAGCGCATGCGGCCAAACTTGCGCGTGTCACGATAGCAAAGCTCCGTACCATCCGTAAAATGGAAAACTACATGCGTATGCTTGTCGATTGGACCATCATTGAGCTGGCGATAATAGCTGCCTTCCATCCGCAAATGCGAAACCATGGTCAGATTATTGGTAAAGCGAAACAGCAAATACTTGCCCCGCCGATCAATCCGTTCAATCGTCTGACCAATCAAGGCTTGCCGAAACTTCTCGATGTCGTTTTCAATCGTTTTCCCATAGTAAACGTCAATTCCTTGAATCTTACGGCCCGCGGCAATATTCATCAACCCTCGGCGTACGGTCTCTACTTCTGGCATCTCTGGCATTTGATCGTCCTCGTTTCTTTTAGAATCATTATCGATTATAGTTGATTTTCAGTTTTCAACCAATTTTTTGCTCAAAATGCATTTCAAAGCAAAAGCCGCGGCTAGCCTTGACTGCCACGGCCTAAAGCTTTATTTATTTTTTCAGATCGTACCAGGTGTCGCCATACTTGCTTTCAACCTTTAGCGGTACGTCCAGCTTGAAGGCTGAATCCATGACCTGCGGCACCAGTTTTTCCAAAGTCGGAATCTCTGCAGCCGGCGCCTCAAAGACCAGTTCGTCATGAATCTGTAAAAGCATCCGTGCTTTAAGATTATGAGCCCGCAGCATCTTGTCCATATTGATCATGGCAATCTTGATGATGTCGGCCGCGCTGCCTTGAATTGGCGTGTTCATCGCGGTTCGTTCGGCAAATGAGCGCTTGGCAAAATTCTTGGAATGGATATCATCCAAATAGCGCCGCCGATGCGTCAGCGTTTCGACATAGCCTTTTTCGTGAGCCGATTTGACGATTTCCGTGACGTATTTCTTGACGCCAGGAAATTCCTCAAAGTAGCTTTCGATAAATTCATGGGCCTGCTTGCGCGTAACGTGAATACTTTGTGAGAGGCCATAGTCGCTGATGCCGTAAACGATCCCGAAATTGACCGCTTTGGCATGACGACGCATATCAGGCGTAACCGCTTCGCCCGGCAGCAGATGGAAAATACGTCGTGCCGTACTTTCGTGAATATCCTTGCCATCAATAAAATCCTGCTGCAGGTTCTTGTCGCCGGTAATATGAGCCAAGACCCGCAGCTCAATCTGTGAGTAGTCAGAAGAGAAAATCTTCCAGCCAGGCTCGCTTGGCACGAACGCCCGCCGAATCTGACGACCTTCTTCCAAGCGCACCGGAATATTCTGCAGGTTCGGATCAACTGAAGACAGGCGGCCGGTTGCCGTCAGCGTCTGCAGATAGCGGGTATGGATCTTTTGGTCGCTGCTGTGAATAACTTTCAGCAGTCCTTCGATATAAGTCGACTGCAGCTTGGCGATCTGCCGATACTCTAAGATATGACCAATAATCGGCGAATAACCCTGCAGCTTTTCTAAAACCGCAACAGCCGTGGAATACCCAGTACGCGTCTTTTTAATAACCGGCAGTTTCATCTTGTCAAACAAAATCTCGCCCAGCTGTTTGGTGGAGTTAATGTTAAACTCCGTACCCGCTTCTTGATAGATAACCTGCTCGATTTCGGCTAAGCGCTCCTTTAACTTGCTGCCCATCTCTTTAAGCGTCTGTGCGTTGACCTTGATACCAGCAATCTCCATTTTAGCCAAGACATAGGTTAAAGGCAGCTCGATGTCTTCATAAAGCGGCATCTGCTCATGTTCCTTAAGCTGGTCATAGACTGGGGCGCGCAGCTCGTGAATGGCCCGGGCTTTTTGCGCTAAATGAGTAAAGAAGACCTGATCGTCAGTTGGAATTGCTCGTTTGACGCCCTTGCCATAAACCTCTTCATCGCTTTTGACGTCATAATAGTCATGGGCATGGGCCAGCTCGCCAAGATCATTGCTGTTATCGCTCGGATCAACCAGATAAGAAGCCAGCAGCAGATCAAACGCCACATAGTTCAGCTCGATTCCCAATCGGTGAAGGCCGACGATCTGTGCTTTGGCATTAAAAACGTCTTTCGTATATTGATCGCTGGTTAAAATCTTTTTGACTGGCGCGGTCTGCAGCAGAGTTTCGTCACGACTGACGAGCCATTTTTGACCATCCCCGATTACAAAGCCGGCAAACGTTGAAAGATGATAATTTTCATTCGGCATTTCCAGCTGGAAGGTTACGTGATGATCTAAATCTGCTAAAAGATCCAGATTGTCAGCCGTCAGTTCAGTATATGCGATTTCTTTTGCATCCGTGGCTTCTTCAGTACTTGGCGCAACGTTCATCTTGCTTAGAAACGACTTAAAGTTCATTTCTTGATAAAACTTGATCAGTTCTTCAGTCTGCACGCCTTGATACTTCAAATCATCCAGACCTATCGTCAGTGGAGCGTCACGGCGTATCGTGGCCAGATCCTTACATTCACGGGCAATTTTTTCTTCATTGACCAGATTTTCTTTCCGCTTTGACTTGCGCATCTGATCGATATTTTCGTAAAGCCCATCCAGCGAGCCATATTCTTGAATCAGCTTCTGCGCGGTTTTTTCGCCGATGCCCGTGACCCCTGGATAATTGTCGGAACTGTCACCCATCAGCGCCTTCATATCGATAAACTGAGTTGGCGTCACGCCGAATTTTTCTTGAAAATGAGCCGGCGTGTACATTTCGGTCTGCGTCACGCCTTTAATCGTTACGGCAACCGTTGTCTTATCGGTTACCAGCTGTGTCAGATCCCGGTCGCCAGTTACGATCAGGGTCTCATCACCAGCCTGATCGCCGAGTCTGGCCAGGGTACCGATAATGTCGTCGGCTTCATAGTTGGCTAATTGATAGGTCTTGATCCCACAGGCATGCATCATCTCGTGCAGATACGGCAGCTGTTCAGTCAGCTCAGTTGGCGTTTTGGCCCGACCACCCTTGTAGTCAGCATACATTTCCGTACGAAAGGTCTGCTTGCCAGCATCAAACGCTACCAGGGCCTTATCCGGCTGATAGTTGGTCAGCACGTGATCCAGCATCAGTTTAAAGCCATAGATTGCCGCAGTATGAAGACCGTTTTGGTTGGTAAATTTGTCGATTTGATTATGCATTGCAAAAAAAGCCCGAAACGCAATGCTATTGCCATCAATCAACAACAGTTTTTCTGCCATTTAAACTACCTCGTCCTTTGTTTTCTTTCTTGATTGTAACAGACTTTCACCACCCCTGACATTTTTTAGAAGCCAAATCTATCCTAATAAAAACTAAAGCTCCGCACCATTTAAGGATGCAGAGCCAATCTAAATTTTATTTAATTAGTTAGTCGCGACGATCGCTGCCCATGCCGAAAATCTGCAGCAGCTGGATGAACAGGTTGATAAAGTCCAGATACAGCTGCAAGGCCCCCATAATTGCCAGACCGGTAACGGAAACCTGATCTTGGTAGTTAAGGTAGATGTTTTTCATCTTTTGCGCATCGTAAGCCGTCAAAATTACGAAGATGATTACGGCAATGTAGGAAAAGATGTAGGTAATGGCCGGACTGTTTAAGAACATGTTGATCAAAGAGGCCAGAATCAAAGCAATCAAGGCCGCCGTAGCATGAGCCCCAAAGCGATCCAGCGAGCGTTTGGTAACCGTCCCATACAGTGCCATTACTACAAAGATCGTTGCCGACGAAACAAAGGCTGCCGTAATATCAGTGCCAGTATAGAAACCAGCCAGCAGGGCAAACTCGACTCCATACATAATCGACAGGACCATCAGCATGATAAAGCTGCCAGTTGGATTGCGCGTGGCACTAGCACTGATTCCCATTGACAGGGCAATTGGCAGCAGCAACAGCAGCCACATCATCCCCGTGTGCTGAGAAAAGTAGCCAAACACGGCGGTTCTAAAAGTCGTCATTACCAAAAACGAACTGATGGCCGAAACAAAAACTGACAGGCCGACAAAGCCGTACATCTTGGTCAAAAAGCCATTTAAGCCGGCTGCATTGACGACGCGTCTTCTTTGCTCGGGCTCTGGTGTAGAGTTGAACATAAACTCCCCTTCTTTCAATTGAGTTAAGCAGTCAAACTAATTTGACCAATATTGTCTTTTATATAAAAAATGGTAGCAAATGCCACCATTTTCGACAAGTGATTTAATCATTTGCTAACAAACTCTTATACTTGTCCTCGTATTTTTCAATGTCGCCGGCTCCCATGAAGACAACAACGGCATCATGGTACGCTAAAAGCTTGTCCATGGAGTCCATGTCAATGCCCTCGCTTTGTGGAATCAAGTCTTCCAGGTCCTGGCTGGAGACATGACCGGCATTTTCACGAATCGAGCCAAAGATTGGCGTGACAAACGTCTTGTCAGCGGCGCTCAAAGACTGACCAAATTCTTTAAGGTAGGCCTGCAGGCGACTGTAGGTATGCGGCTGGAAAACGGCCAGTACCTGCTTATCAGGATATTTTTGCCGTGCTGCATCAATCGTCGCCTTGATTTCGCTTGGATGATGAGCATAGTCATCAATCAGCGTCATATCGCCAACCCGACTTTCGGCAAACCGCCGCTTAACGCCGGAAAAGCTGGCCAGCCCGTTAGCAATGTCAGTCAGGTCAACTTTTTCCATGTAGGCAACCGCAATTACGGCCAGACTGTTCAAGACGCTGTGCTCACCATAAAGATGAATTTCAAACTCGCCCAGCTTCTCATCTTTAAACCAGGCTTCAAAAGTGGATCCTTGCGGCGTCCGTTGAATATTAACCGCACGGAAGTCATCTTTTTCACTGGTGCCGTAGTAATAGATCGGTACATCCAACTGCAGCTTGCGCAGATTTTCATCATCACCCCAGGCAAAGACGGCTTTTTTGACCTGTTTGCCATACGTTTCAAACGAATCGCGCACGTCATCAATATCCTTAAAGAAATCGGGATGATCAAAGTCAATATTGGTCATGATGGCATAGTCTGGATGATAGGCCAAGAAGTGATCCCGGTATTCGTCAGCTTCAAAGACAAAGAACCGCGAGTCAGGCGTGCCAACTCCTTCACCGTCTCCGATCAGATAGGTCGTTGGCGCAACTGAGCTTAACACATGGGAAAGCAGCGCCGTCGTACTGGTCTTGCCATGGGCTCCGGCAACGCCAATGCTGGTATACTGCTCAACTAATTCTTCAACCGTGGCGGGATAGCTTTGAACCTTGTCGCCCAGTTCCTTGGCCCGCACGATTTCAGGCTGGTCATCGCTAAAGGCGTTTCCTTGCACGATCGTCATCCCTGGCTTGATGTTGGCTGGATCAAAATCGTGAATCTGAATGCCGGCTTGTTCCAATGGTGCCTGCGTAAAGGTTTCTTTTTCAATATCTGAGCCTTCAACATGGCAGCCGCGATCATGCAGCACGCGTGCCAAAGCAGCCATCCCGGTTCCCTTGATGCCTACAAAATAATAATTCTTTTCCATAATGCCGTTTTTCCTTTCCTTGCCACCAACTAGGCAAACAGCTGATTGCCGCGCGCAAAGTCAAAAGCATCGCCAGCTTGACCAAAATCATCAGGCAGAATCAAACAGCCAGGCTTTTGCGGAGCATTTTTCAAGTTCAGTTCACGAGCTGCACAGATCATCCCATTACTTGGCACGCCAACCAATGCACCTGGCCAGATAATCTGACCGCTTGGCATCATGGCGCCAACCTTGGCAACAACGACCTTAACGTGTTCGGCAATGTTAGGCGAGCCGCAGACAATCTGGGCCTTCTGATCGCCCAAGTCAACTTGCGTAATGTGCAGATGATCCGATTTTGGATGCTTGGTCATGGATTCAACATAGCCGATAACAAACTTTGGCGTTTCATCAGCCGTTAATTTTTCATCAAAACCAGCTGCTTGAATCTTTTCATTCAGCTTTTCGACCTGATCCTCGCTCAAAAAGACCTGACCGTTTTGCTCCTTGAGTTCTGGCAATACCTCACTGGCTTTCAGAAAATTGTAGCCCAGCAGACTGCCATCCTGAGCACTGACGATCTGAACTACGCCTTGATTTTGCTTGACGTTTTGATCAGCGGCCTGACCAGTTACGACTACCAAAACATCACCCATCTCATTTGGGTTATAGCTTGAAATTAACATCAAAAATCCTTCCCTTGGCATCGCTTTGCAACGGTGCTAAAAATTCTTTTTCGCTTCGTCAAAAACTTTTGACAACCAGACTAAATTGTACCACACAACCCGTGCTCATGGCCCCAGTCCATCAAAAAATGGCGACTTGCCGGCCGCCATTTTTGCTTATTTTAAATTACTCAAGAAATCCTCGACCTGCTGCTTGGTCTTGCGGTCCTTGTTGACGAACCGGCCAATTTCTTGACCATCACGGTAGGCAATAAAGCTTGGAATGCCCATGACGTTTAGTTCGGTTGCCAAATCCAGATTTTCATCACGATCAACGGCATAAAACTTAAAATCGGCAAAATCCTTTTCGACTTCTGGCATGGCAGGCTTGATAAACTGGCAGTCAGGGCACCAGTCAGCAGTAAACATCAAGACGACCTGCCCTTTCAAATATTTTTGCAGCTGTTCAGCATTAACTTTAGGCAAAGCTTCCATCACAGAACACCATCCTTTTACTTATTTTATGTAAGTATAGTCTACTACAAGTTGAAAGACAATGCATAATGATCTGCCTTTGTGTTAAAATTGTTACATCCAATCTACTTTGGGTCAAAATATGGCATAGGCTAAACGAAAGAAGCGATTGAAATGAATGATTCAAATGGTTCACTTAGCCCATGGATGATCCCGCTTACCTTAGGTGCTTCCGGTATTGCGGGCTTCTTTGCCGGCAAGCTGGTGGGCAACCGACGGCGTTCCGCAAACACGATCTTAAAAATGATTACCAATGATTTTAAACGTGAAGGCACGGTTGAGGGCAGCTGGATTGATCATCAGCCGATTCCTTATCGTCAGTTTGCCGTGCGAACTTTGGTATATCGCGGTGGCATCCGGCGCTTTGAAGACGATCAGCTGGTCAGCTACGAATTCTTGGCAGATGCCAGTACTGGTACGCTGCTGAAACTAAAGCGCATTGACAATTAAGCAACACAAAAGGCTGTTGGATTTCTCCAACAGCCTTTTTTTGCACCATCTATCTGAACATGATGCATGGCCGATTGTCATTCATAACTGCCGATTATGATTTAATTGGAATCTTTTGATGTAATTGCACTATAAACTGCGGTCAAAGCAATCAATTTTTACTGAGATTGGAAACATCAATGGCGGAGTGGATGGGCATCGCATTGATGATCTAGATTTATCATTTGGCACGACAACCACTTAATCAGCCAAGCTGCACACTATCTTGACCAAGCAATGATTTGTCGTATTGAAGCTTAACATTATTTAATGCGTTTATCGCTATTAATGGAGTCAGCATCTGCATCAGCGGTTGAATGGGGTCCCGCCGAAAACATCGTGCACTAAGCGATTTTTCGTGATGCAGCATACTTGATCTGACAAATTATCAACTATTTATCTTTGCTTTTCTAATGTACCCGGACATAATCAGCAGTCATCTTCGGGTTCCCCCCTGAATGACAATTAAAGTATAGCGGTTAAAAACGTTTTGCTCCTATCAAAATCTAACCCTCTTGAGCATGCAAAATTGATAGTTTCTCCGTAAGGTTTTCTGCATAAGCAGTCGTGCGCAGGCGATATAGGCTGGTCCGCAAGCGTTCGATTCCTAAAAAAGGACTATCCAAGGTAATTAAAAAACGCTGGTTGTTTGAATTGGTATCAGCCAAAAGCTCCCAAAATTCATGGTCAGCTAAAATCATGCTTTGCGGTACTTGCTTGATCTGCTTAAGCTGCTCGGCGCTAAAATAACTGCAGCTGCTGATTTGAAGGCGATTGCCAAATTCTTGACGCACCATTTGAGCCACTACTTCATAATCAGCCCGCGACTTGGTAAAGATATATAACGGCGTGGCAGGAAGCTGTTCTTCAATCAGTGGCAGCAACTGTCGCGAAAAATACTTGACCTGATTATCATCAACCAGATCTGACCAATGATTTTGCCGGCACCACCTCATAACGATCATTTTCACCAGCTGATCGGTCAATCTCTGCGACTTGTTTTCCGTTTGATAGTCCAGCTGACGTTCAATTACCAGATTCTGCAGACCGCCCATAAAGTGCAGGCCAAATCCATTAACCGTTTCTTTAAAGGCTGCCGTTTTGATCAGCGGCTCTCCCCATAACGCGGCAAAAGCATCCGTCAGCTGTCGAATCTCCGGAAGCTGCTGCAGGATCTCGCGAAACGTTGCTCGCTGCAGGCTCCAGGCATCATCACGAAACAGCTCGTTGGCAACCGTCAGATAGACCAGGTATAAATAGTCATGATCAAGCGGCGTCAGTTCAAATGACAATTGCGGCTGCAGATATTCATCAACCATGCGTTCCAGCTGCTGATGCGCCTTTTCTTGACAGACCGCCCGCCAGAAATTATCGGTTGGCAATTCCAAAGACTGATCATGTCGCAGCCAGGCCAAAGCGATTAGATGATCAAACATGGCAAATGCTTGCGGCATCTTATCCAGTAGCGGTTTTACGCCGGGGTTGGCTGCAATGACGAAATTTTTTACGATCTGCTGACTGGCTGAACCGAAATCTACGCAGTCAATACCATAATGACAGCTTAATGCCGCAATCAAGTAACGCTTGCGATATTCTTGACCGCAGATCTGACCGCGTCGAATCGTCAGACCAACCGTCTGCAAAAAATCCTTGCATTGCCGCTGCAGCCGGTAAAAAGTCGGCTCAGAAAAGTAGTGCTCCTGACAAAACGTCGTCACCGAGCGTCCCCGGTGATTGAGCAGATAGGCCATCACCTGCAGTACCTCAGACTTTTGGTAGAGCTGTTTTTTTAGCTCAAACAGCTGACCCGGGCTGGTTAAAGAAAGCGAGACAACCGCATCATTGATCTGAATGCATGCTTTCGGCTGCAGTTCTTGATTTAATGTATTCAGTTCCTTTCTAAGCCGGGGCTCGGGAATTCTGATCAGCTCTGCCAGATGATGCAGCGTTAGCCCTGAACGATCAAACAGCAAGGTCAGCAGATGAACGCTCACCACAACGTCATCTTCCAAAAAACGTTCCAGCATCAGTTGGCACCTTTTTCACGCAGTTTCTTAACCAAGCTGGCAGCACTGCCCTGATCAATTACCAAAACGTTGGCATAGCCCGCTTTCAGTGCTCCCGCGGCGGCCTGCGTCTTAGCTGGATTGGCAATTACCAGCACGCGCTGCGGAATTTTTTTCAGCTGTTCCAGGTCAATGCCGATCGTCCGCTGATCGATCTGTGGTGCTACAATGCTGCCATTTTGATCGATAAAACGCGAAAAAACGTCACCAACCGCATGCTGCTGCAGATACTCCTGCTCAGCTTGACTGAAGTACCCTAAATGAAACAGCAGTGCCGAATCTCGTACCGTTCCGACCGTAAAGACCGCGATATCGGCTTGTCGACCAAGATCCATGATGTATTTGATATGCGTATCCTGCTCAACCAGCTCTTTAGTTTCTTGGTGATCAAAAATAACTGGCAGCGGCAGATACTGTGGCAGCGTGTGAAAAGCACTGGCAAAAGCATTGACGCTTTCAAAGGCATAGTTTTTCTGCTTGGTATTGGCAACGCTGCCCTTTAACTGAACCACCGTGACCCCATGCACGTCTTCAGGCGATAGATGCTGGGCAATGGCATGGATCGTTTTTCCCCAGGCCAGCCCAATTGTGTCATCATCCTTAACGATTGTCTCGATGTATTCGGCAGCAGCCGCGCCAACCAGTTCCAACAGCTCGCCACTGGCCGTCATCTCTGAAGGTACAACAATGACTTGGTCTAAATGATAATAGTCCTTTAGCTCCGCGGCCAGCTGCTGAGTCGAAACCAGCGGATTGCTGATCTTAATCTGGACAATCCCGCTTTCTCGTGCGTATTGCAGCAATCTTGATACCGTGGGCCGTGAAAGATTCAACTCGGCTGCGATTCTACTCTGCCGCCAGTCATTTTGATAATAGAGCTGCGCGACTTTAACGCTTAAAGCCCGCTTATCAGTTTCATCAATCATTATTCCCATCCACTTTCTGATTTTGTGCTGTTTATATCAATTCTACTAAAGAAAAGACGGCCCGTCAGTAACGGACCGTCTTTTTTAGTAATCGATCATATATCAATCAGCTTGGGCAATCGCCGTTTCCAGACTGATTTTGATCATGTCGTTAAAGGTCTTTTCACGTTCAGCGGCCGTTGTTTTTTCTTGACTGCCAAACAGCAGATCACTGACCGTCAAAACCGAGAGCGCTCTAAAATGCAGTTTGGCTGCCAACAGATAAAGTCCTGCTGATTCCATTTCTGTACCGATCACGCCATAATCAGCCAGCTTCTTCATATCAATATCATCATTGTAGAAACGGTCGGCAGCAAAGATATCGCCAACCTTAGGCTCAATCCCCATGTTCTTAGCCACGTGATAAGCCGTGTCAAGCAGCTTAAAATCAGCTAACGGGGCAAAGTGAACGCCAGCTGCAAACGAGTTGGCAACGACTGCCGAATCAGTTGAAGATCCCGAGGCTAAACAGACATCCCGCAGCTTGACGCCGGGAGCCATCCCACCACAGGATCCGACCCGGATAATCGTCTTGACGCCATAAAAACGTACCAGTTCATTGATATAGATCGACATGGAAGGAATTCCCATCCCCGATCCTTGAACCGAGATGCGATGGCCCTTGTATTCGCCTGTGTAGCCAAACGCGTTGCGCACGCTGTTGACCTGTTTAACGTTGGTCAGGAAATTTTCGGCAATATATTTAGCCCGCAGCGGATCCCCTGGCAGCAGAACCGTTTCAGCATAATCACCATTTTGTGCTTCAATATGTGGCGTACTCATTGGAATTCCTCCTCGTATTTTATAAATAATTCCTATTCGATCGTCTCGTGAATCAAAGTTGGCTGCTGAGCTGACTCTTTAATCGCAACGGCTTGATCCAGCAGTTCTTTGACGTCATCAATATCTTCACGGTTGCTCCAGATCGTCATGATTGATTCGCCTTTTTGAACCGAATCGCCAATCTTTTTATGCAGCTCAATCCCAACCGCATAGTCCAGCTGATCATCGGCTTTTTGACGACCGCCGCCCATCAGCATGCTGGCCATTCCAATCTCATCTGCGGTCAGCTTGGCAATTACGCCGCCTTTTTGAGCAGGATATTCAATTTGATACTTGGCATGCGGCATCAGCGAGTAGTCATCAACCACGTTTGGATCACCATGCTGAGCCTTGATCATTGCCTTAAAGCGAGCCAGTGCCGAACCATCAGCAATCGTCTGTTCCAATTTGGCGCGGGCTTCTGCCAGACTGGCCGCCTGCTGTCCCATCACGACCATCCGGCTACCCAGTTCCAAGACCAGCTCCAGCAGATCTTTTGGTCCTTTGCCCTTTAAAAGATCCAGCGTCTCTTCAATTTCCAGCGTGTTGCCGATTTTGGATCCTAAAGGCTGATTCATATCTGAGATCACGGCTTCACACTTCAATCCAGCCTGTTTGCCGATTGCTACCAATGCTTTAGCCAGTTTCACGGCGGAGTCCTCAGTCTTCATAAAGGCCCCGGCACCGGTCTTAACGTCAATTACCAAAGCATCGGTTCCGGAAGCCAGTTTTTTGCTCATAATTGAACTGGCAATCAATGGAATGGAATCAACCGTATCGGTAACGTCACGCAGAGCATAGATCTTTTTATCAGCTGGCGCGACGTCACGCGTTGCCCCAACGATTGCCAATTTTTCTTCAGCAACCTGCTTGATGAAATCCTGCTCGCTTAATTCAACTTGAAAACCTGGAATAGCCTCCAGCTTGTCTAATGTTCCACCTGTATGGCCAAGTCCGCGACCTGAGATCATTGGTACCGGAATTCCCAGTGCGGCGACCATCGCAGCTAGTGGCAAACTGGTTTTATCGCCCACGCCGCCAGTTGAATGCTTGTCAACTTTAATCCCAGGAATCTTAGACAAATCAAGCCGCTCACCAGAATGCATCATTTTCATTGTCAGCTGCGTCTGTTCACGATCCGTCATCCCCTGAAAATAGATCGCCATCAGCAAAGCACTGATTTGATAGTCAGGCAGCGAGCCGTCGACCACGCCATCAACAAAGAATTGCAGCTGCTCATCGCTCAAAACGCCGCCATTGCGCTTTTGGTCAATTACATCCACCATTCGCATGATGAATCCCCCTTTATAATTAGCTAGTTTTCAATCGTTGATAAAAAGCTCGTGCCAACTTGATTGCCGGTAACACCAAAGTTTTCCATGATCGTTGCCCCCAAATCAGCAAACGTCCCACGCGTTCCCAACGACTGGCCTGGGTGCCTCATTGACGGCGAGTAAGCTAGCAGCGGCGTCACTTCTCTGGTATGGTCCGTACCGCGGAAGCAAGGATCATTGCCATGGTCAGCCGTGATCAAAAGCAGATCGTCTTCCCGCATGTTTTCAAGCACCGTTCCCAAGCGTTGGTCGAAGTCCATCAAAGCCTTGCCAAAACCTTCTGGATTGCGCCGGTGACCATACATAGCATCAAAATCGACTAAATTAACAAAGCAGAAGCCATGAAAATCTTCTTTCATTACATGGTCAACATGGTCCATGCCATCCATATTGCTTTCATTGTGATAGCCTTCCGTAATGCCATGACCAGAGAAAATGTCATTGATCTTACCGATTCCAATGACGTCCAGACCAGCTGCCTTCAAATGATCCAGATCAGTCTCACCAGTTGGCTCTAGGCTGAAGTCATGCCGGTTAGCCGTTCTGACAAAATGATCCTTGTCTGGGCCAACGTATGGTCGTGCAATAATCCGGCCAACCGTGTATTCAGGACCATTGACCAGTGTCCGCGCATAACGGCAGATGCGGTAGAGTTCTTCAACCGGAATCACGTCTTCATGCGCCGCAATCTGCAGCACCGAGTCGCCCGAAGTGTAGACGATCAAATCACCGGTTTTCATCTGCTGCTCGCCGTAGTCATGGATAACCTCCGTCCCTGAATATGGCTTGTTGACAATCACCTTACGACCAGAAAAGGCTTCCAGTTTTTGAATGATGCTGTCAGGAAAACCGTTTGGGAACGTTGACAACGGCTTTTTAACCGGCAGCTCCATCATTTCCCAGTGACCATCCATACTGTCCTTACCGGCCGAAATCTCAGCCATCTTGCCAAAGCAGCCCATTGCTGGATCAGCTGTCGGCACGCCTTGAATCGGATCGGCCGGGCGAATGTTGCTTAGTCCCAGTTTGGCTAAGTTAGGCAATGCCAGCTTGCCTTGATACCATTTGCCAATGTGGCCTAAGGTATCGGCACCATCATCACCAAACTTCAATGCATCAGGTGCCTCGCCAATCCCTACAGAATCCAAAACAATGCCAAATACTCGTTGATACGTCATAATCTTTCCTCCCCTGAATCGATCTTAAGCGACGTTTCAAACCAATTTTATTGCCGAGCAGCTTCTTCTAGAATTTGGACCGAAGCGGAAACTCCCAAGCGGTTTGCTCCTGCTTCGATCATTGCATAGGCTTCATCTAAATGATGAATACCACCCGAAGCCTTGATCTTAAAGTCGGGACCAACTGCCTTGCGCATCAATGCCACATCTTCAGCTTTGGCACCGCCAGTTGAAAAGCCGGTTGAAGTCTTAACAAAATCGGCTCCGCCAGCTACCGTCAGCTTAGAGGCAATCGTTTTTTCCTCATCAGTCAACAGGCAGGTTTCAATGATTACCTTCAAAAGCTTGTGGTGAGCGTGGACAGCTTGGGCAACCTCGCGAATATCCTGCTCAACGATTTCTTGGTGACCAGATTTCAATTCACCAATGTTGATGACCATATCAATCTCATCAGCACCGTTTTCGATGGCATCAACTGCTTCGGCAACCTTGATCTTAGTCGTGGAAGCCCCCAGCGGAAAACCAATGACCGTGCAGGTGTTGACATCCGTATCCTTCAAGCGATCAGCAGTGTGCTTGACCCAATATGGATTGATGCAGACTGAAGCCGTGTTGTATTTGATAGCTTCGTCAATGCATTGGTCGATCATTGCTTGAGTGGCGTTTGGCTTGAGCATCGTGTGGTCCATGTATTTGGCTAGTTGTGCTACTGTAAGTTTCATTTTTGTAACCCCTTTCATTAGTGAACGCTTTTACTATACCACGTTTTGAAATAAATTCCATACTTTTATAGAAATTATTTTCCTAAATTGCATGAACAATTTTTAAAAGCAATTAAAAACGGCTCTGCCATGGGAGTTATCCCGTGACAAAGCCGCTTAAAATATAATCTTCTTTGATTGGCATCCAACGCTTTCTGCAGTTGATAAAAATTCAGCCACATCTTTTATTCAATAAATTCTGCATAATGATATACGATAAAATCATCATTACCTGCTTTCCCGCAAACGATTGGTATCGTTAAATCTGCCAGGCAGCTCCGCAAAATGACCAAACCAAAAATCTGGCAGTGATGTTGAATCAATGCCAGACTGTACCGTTTCAATATTTAAGCAAAGTGAGCCTTCAGTTTGTAGATTGGCTGCCCTTTTGCCGCAAATTTTTGTTCATATTCCGTTTCAACGTTATTTTCATTTTCATCACTATGATGCAGATCCAGCCAGACACCATCATACTGCATGCCATAATTATTCATGCTGACCAGTGAAAACTCAAAAAAGCCCATGTTGTCAGTCTTTAACTCAATCGTTCCCTTTGGCACCAAAACCTTTTCATAGTTTGCCAAAAAGGTCTTGTAGGTTAATCGACGCTTGGCATGTCGCGATTTAGGCCAAGGATCGGAAAAGTTCAAAAACAGCCGATCGATCTCACCGTCCGCAAAAAACTCATCCAAACCCGCTCCATTGGCACAGATAAACTGCAGGTTTGGCAGTTCTTCATCTTCCAGCGACTTTTTCAAGGCAATCCCAGCCACGGTGGAAACCACGTCTAAACCGATAAAATTAACTTCCGGATGCGCCTTGGCCATGCCGATTGCAAACTGCCCCTTGCCCATGCCGACTTCAAGCCAGATTGGCTGCTCTTTGGCAAAACGGCTCTGCCACTTGCCTTTAAATTGAGCCGGATCAGTGGTGATTTTTTCAGGATGGGCCTCAATCAGTGGTTCTGCCCATTTTTTGTGTTTTACTCGCATTGGTTATCCTCACTTTTGCATTTTCTTTTTGAAATAAAAATTAATCAGCCAGTACAGCTCCAGACCGCCTAGAATCAGACAGCTCAATAGACTCATCCAGTCAAATTCAGTACCAAGACTGGCCAAGATCAGCAGCAGACCCAAGCTGATCATGACCTTTTTTAAAAGCGCCTGGAAATCAGTCAGCTGCGTTGTTTGCTCAATCGGGTAGAGATGGGTAAAGACATTGTTTTGGTAATGCTGTGCAAATGGCATCAGCTGCATGGCAATCAAATAAATAAACAGCAGTGCCAGTAAGCAGCGCAGCCAGCCCAATGGCACGAAGAATACGATCAGCATCCCGACGATCGTCAATCTGCCTACCAGGCTGCTGGTTTCCGTATCCCGCAAAAAGCCGCGTGCGTATAGGTAAGACCAGGCATGATCAGGAATCGTCAGCCAGTGAATCAAGCCATTGGCCCAAGTTCGCCGCTTGATCCCACCTTTAACGCTAGGCACGTCGGTAAACAGATTAAAGAAACGATAAACGTCATACATCCGCTTCTGCTCGGCATCAACGGCCGCTCGCCAGTCCAGATCCTGCTTTTGCAACCCAATCTTAATGACCAGATAGATCAACACCGCACTCCCGCAGCCCCAGACCGGCGCAATCAGCCAGCTGAGCATACCGATTAAAAGCGGTGCGATCCATTGTCCCAGCCGTAATTGCTTGGCATACCGCGACCATTGCAGACTCAACTGGGCTTTGGCCAACTCCATCCAGGAAAGCTTAGCAACAAAGCCTGCCAAGAGCAATTCCAAAATGGTTAGCGCGGTCAGTCTGATGTCAATCAGAGCTAAGGGCAGCGCGATAATCAAAAGCCCCAGCGACATCAGCTCGCCCAATATTAGACTGTATAAAAACGCCTGGTTGAGGTATTTCTTGATGCCATCAGACTGCGGCAGCAAAAATACGGGATCGGCTGGTTTCAGCAAAGTAGCAAAGCGGCCGACCTGCATTACCAAGACGAACCATAAAATCAAAAGCCAGCGAATCCACCATATGCCAGGGCTGAGCGTCTTGAGCCATTGCGCATAGGTATAGGCCAGTGCGCCAATCATAAAGAACAGCGCAATCGTGAATTGGTCATTAAATACCAGCCGCCAATACTTCATCAGCCGCAGCAGATGGGCTTGCCGCCGTTTCTTAAAAAGACTATTCATCGCTCTCATCCCTTGCCAAGCGCAGATAAATGTCATCCAGCGTTTCTCCGGCGCCAGCGGCTTTTTGCTGCAGTTCCTTTAGCGTACCATGCGCCTTTACCTGACCATGTGCCAGCAGAATAAAGCGATCACAGTAGCGCTGTGCCGTGTCCAAAACGTGCGTCGACATCAAGATACCTGCTCCCTGTGCCTTTTTTTCCTCAATCAGATTCAACAGGTCATGAACTGCCAGTGGATCCAGGCCATAAAACGGCTCATCGACAATGAACAGCTTGGCGTCCGTCATAAAAGCACTGACGATCATGACTTTTTGCTTCATCCCCTTGGAAAAGTTGGCCGGAAACCAGTCCAGCTTATTGTCCAAGCGAAAGATTTTCAGCAGCTGATGGGCGTTTTGCCAAGTCAGATCTCGATCCAGGCCATATGCCAGCATCGTCAGTTCCAAATGCTCTTTTAGCGTCAGCTCATCATACAGGATCGGCGTTTCCGGCACATAGGCGATTTGACGCTTATAAGCCGCGGCGTTTTCCTGCAGATTTTGACCATTTAAAATAATTGATCCTGAAAACGGCCGTAG
Organism: Limosilactobacillus mucosae; assembly: GCF_013423865.1. Lineage (NCBI taxonomy): Bacteria > Bacillati > Bacillota > Bacilli > Lactobacillales > Lactobacillaceae > Limosilactobacillus > Limosilactobacillus mucosae. The sequence continues at coordinate 1,471,317 of NZ_CP058954.1, forward strand.
CAAGCCGATAACATGATTGATCGTCGTTGACTTGCCGGCCCCGTTTAAACCGATCAGGCCGACCAGTTCGCCTGGCTGCACGTTAAAAGAAACGTCTTTTAAAACCGGCAGCTGAGAATAGCCACCCGTTAAATGTTCAACTTCCAGCGCCATTGTCATCCCTTCTTTGTCTTTCTTGCTTGCCTAACCGAGTAATTATACCATACTGATTATAATCGACTAAGGGTGCAGTTTTTGGAAAATTCGTTTATACTTAAAAAAAATTGAAAAGAGGTATTCTCAGAATGGAAGATTGTATTTTTTGCAAGATTATCAATGGTGAGATTCCTAGCTACACGGTCTACGAAGATGATGTCGTCAAAGCCTTTTTGGACATTTCGCAAAACACGCCTGGCCACACGCTGGTCGTACCCAAAAAGCACGTTCAAGACATCTTTGAATATGACTCCGACTTGGCAGCTGCCGTATTTAGCCGGCTGCCAAAGATTGCCCGGGCCATTCGCGACTCCAACCCTGACATCAAGGGCATGAATATTTTAAACAACAATGGCGCCGTAGCCTACCAGTCCGTTTTCCATTCCCACATTCACCTGATTCCGCGCTACAGCGACCAAGATGATTTTGGCATTACGTTTTCGGACAACTCGGGCCAATATGATGAGCAGAAGTATCAAGCTGTTCAACAGGCGATTATCGATCAATTCGGTGACTAGTCATGTTCGACGACTTCAAAAACGCTGGTCGCGATACTTTAAGCGCCGCTAAGAATCTACAGACGCAGCTGGTTAAGCTTAATCAGAGCGTAATCAAGCTGAATCAGGCAATGGATGGCGTCAGTGAGTTTACCCGCGCTGCCCAGCATGCCATTGATCTTTGGCAGTTTAAAAATGAGCCGCGACTGATCAAGATCCAAAAACTGTTGTCAAAATATCAAGCATAGCCAAAATGGGACCCCCTGCCTTTAGACAAGGAGTCCCATTTTAATTTTTCCAATGCTGCCAAAAAAGGATTGCATATCAGATGCAATCCTTTTTGATTAATTGCTGGAGCTGGAAGCCGAGCTCGAACTCTTGCTGGAGCTGGAAGTCGAGCTGGTTGAACTGGAGCTGGTCATCAAGTATTCATCCAAGATGTTCTTCAAGTCGCTGTCCTTGATTGAAACATTGCCCTTCTTCAGAACCTTGGAGACAACGTTTTGCAGGAAAGTCGAATCATTCATGTTTTCTTCGACGATCTGCTGCTTCAATTGAGCGATGTGGTTGCTCTTCTTACCCTTGGCTGGGTGCTTGATCATGTAGATGACTTGGTAGCCGCTGTCGGTTTTGACCGGCGTCGTCGTGTATTCGCCAGTCTTAAGCTTAAAGGCTGCCTTCTTGTAAGCTGAGTCAAGCGAGGTATCAGTGTTGTCAAAGGCTGCTACCTTACCACCATTGCTCTTGTTTGAAGTATCCGTTGACTTTTCCTTGGCCAGTTTCTTGAATGCCTTGTACTTGTCGCCGGAAGTGTTGTTCAGCTCGTCAATGATTGCCTGAGCATCAGACTTTGAGCCAACCAGGATCTCTGCTGTCTGAACCTTTGGCTGGTACTTCTTCCATTGCTTGTTCAAAGCCTTGTTGGAGAAGTTGGAGTAGTGGCGAACGGCCGCTTGCAAAAGCAGATTGGAGCGAATCTGCTGCTTAAGCGTCTTGGTAGTCAGGCCATTTTGCTGCAGAACGGTTGAGAATGATGAACCGTATTGCTTCTTGTAGGCATTGTATTCACTGTTGACCTTGCTCTTGGAGACTTGCGAGCCATACTGCTTTTCCAGTACCTTATCCAAGATCATCTGCTGCAGCACCTGCTTACCAGCAGAAGTCTGCTTCATGCTGCTGTAGTATTCGCTTTCGGTAATCTTGCCACCGCTAGTCGTTGCAACAGCCTTATTGCCACAGGCAGCCAATGGCAGCATTAAAGAAATTCCGGCTAAAATTGCCAAAGCTTTTTTCTTTGCGTTCACTAAATTACACATCCTTTAGTTTGTTAAGAATTTACTCGTGATAAATTTACCAATCTAATATAACACAACCGATCCCAGATTAAACCCGGCTTAGACAATGTTTAGCTTTTCTTCAAAGTTTCTTCATTGGTCGGTCGATAAAAGCGGCGATTATCCAAGCTGAACAAACGATCCGTATACTCGCCAGGCGCGGTTTGCCTCAAGGCCGTCTGAATCGTCATGATTGAGGCATCCAATTCATCTAGCTGATGCAGAATCTCGGCTTCCAAAAGCTGGGGCCGCGCCGGTGAGCCATATTCCAGCAAACCATGGTGAGAAAGAATCATATGCCGCAGCAGAATTACCTTGGGTGCCTCGGGATCAAGGTCCAGCTCGTCACAGGCCTGCACGATCTCGCCGTCCAGAAGCGAGATATGACCAATCAGGTTCCCCATCACGGTATATTGGGTCGCGATCGGTCCGCTCAGTTCAATGGTCTTGCCCAGATCATGCAGCATTGCCCCAGTATAAAGCAAGGCAGCATTGATTCCCGGATACTGAGCCTCAACCGAGCGCGCCAGCCGTAGAATTGACAGCGTGTGAAAGGCCAGACCGCCTACAAAAGCATGATGATTGCTCTTGGCTGCTGGATAAGAGAATAGTTTGTCGCCGTGCTTGCTAAACAGGTGCCCGGCAATCTTTTTCCAAACCGGTTCATCGATCAGATCAAAAAACTCGCGAAAGCCTGCTTTTAGCTGGGCCGTCGTTTCTGGAGCCCGCGGAACGAACAGCAGCGGATCATGCGGCTCATCGTCACCAGCCAAACGAATTGTTTCAATCTTGATCTGGGGCCGGTCGCGATACGTTTCGCGCTGGCCTTTAACGCTGACGACTTTGCCAGCCTGCAGTTCGGCAATGTCTTTTGGTGACGCATCCCAGCGCATTCCGCCAATCTCACCGGAAGCATCAGCCAAAGTCAGTGCCAGGTAAGGCTTACCGGCACTGGTAGTCTTAGCTGCTGCTTCTTTGATCAGGGCAAAAAGCTGCATTTCCTCGCCATCTTGGTATTGAGCAATCAATTTGGCCATTTTTTCACCGCCTTTAAAAAACGGAACCGCAAGCTACGATTCCGTTTTAAAAACTATTTTTCCGCGCCGCCGTTTTGTTCCGGCATAGCTTCGCGATACAGTTCCGCAATTGGTGCCGTAATCGTCTTGCTGATCTGTTGAATCATGTCGTCAAGCTGGCGTTCTTTAACCATCAGATTTTTAATGGCGTCTTTTTGACCAACTTCTTTAGCCAAGTCTTGAACTTCCTTGATTTCTTCTTCCGTCAGCTGAACGCCTTGCATTTGCTTTTGTTGAGCCTGCATCTGCTTTTCTTGGAATTTTTGGAAAGTACCAAATGCATCCTCATCCTTTTTAAGTTCTGCAAAAGCTTCCTTCAATGCTTGGAATTCCTGCGTTTCCCGCATTTGGCGCTCCATTTCGTTTGCCGTGTCGTAGATATTGACAACCATAATCGGCCTACCCCCTATAATTCATTGCTTTTTAGATTGTAACATTATGCACCGCTTAAGGCAAAGCTACTGAAACATCGACTGCAAAGAGCTCCACCAATCGCTGGCCTTTTGCTTGAGCGTGCTGCCGCTGTCGTTTAAGTTGTTGGCAAAACTGCTCCACCAACTGCTGCTGGTCTTATTTTGCTTAGCCGTAGCCTTAGCCTGCGCATCCTTGACCGTAAACTGCGTGTCGGCTGTTTCTGGCAGAATCGCGCTCATTTCAGCCTTGTAGAGCACACTGATATTTTTGCTGGTAACATCGGCCAACTGCTGAGACTCAGTCGTACTGTCATAGCCTTCCCAGGTTGCAACGACAATGTCTGGCGTGTAGCCAACGATCCATTTGTCGCGATCACCATCGCCAATTCCCGAGTCAGTCGTCCCAGTCTTGCCGGCCAGCTCATAGCCGTCTGGTTTTGCCGATACCCCGGTTCCATGCTTGAAGACGCCCAACAGCATGCTGGTCATCTCGTTGCTGATCTTTTTAGAGATGATCTGCTTAGCGGGTTTGGCTCGATAACGCTTGATCACTTTGCCGTTTGCATCCTCGATCTTGACGATATAGTGCGCAGTTGGCAATTTACCGCCATTGGCAAAGACCGAGTAGGCACGGGCCATCTGCTGAGGCGACACGCCGTTTGACATCCCACCCAGCGCTAAAGCCAGATTCTTGTCGCTCTTTTCAACCGGTAGTCCAAACTTCTCAGCCATCTGGTAGCCGGCATTGACGCCAATCTTGTTCAAAAGCCAGACTGCTGGAGCATTGAGACTCTCATACAGTGCTTTGTACATTGGCACGCTGCCGCTGTATGTGTTGTCATAGTTTTTCGGCGTATAGTGATTGCTGCCATAAGACGTCTTTTTGTCCTGCAGCGTTGAGTCATAGAAATATCCTTTTTCCAGTGCCGGTGTGTAGACGACGATCGGCTTAATGGTTGATCCAGGCTGCCGCCGCATTTGGGTTGCCCGGTTGTAGCCTCTAAAGACGTGCTTGCCGCGACCGCCAACGACTGCCGTTACTCCGCCAGTCTTGGGATCCATGGCAATTGAGGCTGATTGAACCATCGTTGAGCCGGTGGAGCTGTCTGGGAAGTTGCTGTCGTCATCATAGGTATCCTGCATGGCCTTTTGCTGATTTTGATTCAGCGTTGTGTAGATCTTGTAGCCATTGTTCATAATGTCTTTTTCTGACAGATGGTAGGTATTGACGGCCTCGCTGATTACGGCGTCAAAGTAGTATGGATACTTATAAGTGTCAGGACTGGTATAGCCATTGGTAATCGTTAGCGGTGTCTTTTTATAGGCATCAGCCTGCGACTGGGTCAATTTCTTGTTTTCGACCATCAGCTGCAAGACCACATTCCGCCGTGACTTGGTGGCCGCCGGGTGCTTGACGGGATCATAAATTCCTGGCGAGGTCAGCATCCCTGCTAGCGTGGCCGCCTGGGGAACCGTTAATTCGCTGGCGTCTTCGTTAAAATAACGCTTGGCCGCGTCCTGCACGCCCCAGACGCCATTGCCAAAGTAGGCATTATTGAGATACATAGTGAGAATCTGTTTTTTGGAGTATTGATTCTCAACCTCAATCGCAATGAAAATTTCCTTGGCTTTCCGCGAAAAGGTCTGTTCCTGACTCAAAAAGGCATTTTTTACCAATTGCTGGGTCAAAGTCGAACCCCCGCCTGAAATATAGTCACGACCCAATAGCTTGTTTTTGACCAGCAGCAGTGCCGCCCGTCCCAAGCCGCGAACCGAGAAGCCGTGCTCTTGATAAAAACGACGATCCTCAGTTGACAGCACTGCGTCAGGTACGTTTGCAGAGATCTTGCTAAGCTTGACGTAGGTTCCCTTTTGCGAATAAAGACTGCCGGCCGATTTACCCTTGCTGTCGTAGATCATGGTCGGCTGTTCCAATCGTCGCTCAAGATCCTTAACATTGGCTGTCTTGGCAACAAACGTCAAATAGATGCTGATCACCAAAAACAGCGACATTAGGACAACGATAATCCAGCGCGTCAGCTGAAAACGATGCCATAAATACTTAAAACGCGTCCAAAAAGCATGCCAGGTCTTGCCCAGCCAGGCTTTAAAACGTACTTTCCAATCAGATATTGGTTGTTTCATTTAAATTTTCCTCATGCTTGAAATTCACCACGTAATTTTATCACAATCAGTCCTTTTTGGGATCAGTCGCCAAGTCAGTCCATTAAAACTTATCCAAAACGCAAACAATCATGCTTGAAACTCATCATTGAAGATCAGCTGCCGGTATCGTCAATTTATCAAAAAAGCTCCTCACTTCAGTCATTGAAGCAAGGAGCCTTCTTGATTGATTTGATCTGGTCAGAATCGATAATCGTCTGGTTTCAATTGCCAGCAGTTGTCAGCCCTTAAGCCATTGAGATTGACTACATTTCGTCTGGAGCCTTAACGCCCAGCAATGCCAGAGCAGACTTCAAAACATCACTGACTGCTTGAACCAGTGCCAGCCGCGCCAGCTTTTGGTCGTCGTCAACCAGGATCCGCGTATGAGCGTAGTATTGGTTGAAGGCTTTGGCCAGTGACAGAGCGTACTTGCCGATCAGGGATGGGTCGTACTTAACAGCTGCCCGCTTGATCGTTTCTTGGTATTGTCCCAAAAGCTTGATGATGTTCCATGATTCTTCATCATTAAGCTTCAAGTCGGCACCAGCAAGATCTGGGTTGCCCGCCTTGCGCAGCAGACTCTCAGCCCGAGCATGCGCATATTGAACGTAAGGACCGGTTTCACCTTCAAACTTAACGGCATCTTCCAGCTTGAAGTTAATTGAGTTGGTCCGTTCGTTCTTCAAATCATGGAAGACGATTGCGCCGACGCCGACTTCTTGAGCAACTTGATCGGCATTTGCCAGGTCAGGGTTCTTTTCGGCAATTTGTTGACGAGCCAGCTTGATGGATTCGTCCAGCACTTCTTCCAGTTGAACGACATTACCCTTCCGCGTTGACATCTTCTTACCATTCAGCGTCATCAGACCAAATGGAATATGGTGAATCTGCTTAGACCAGGTAAAGCCCATCGTCGCCAGCGTAGCCTTTAATTGTTGGAAGTAGTAGCTTTGTTCAGCCCCAACAACATAAAGCGACTGTTCAAAACCGTACATCCGCTTTCTGAACAGGGCCGTAGCCAGGTCACGCGTCATGTACAGCGTTGAGCCGTCTGACTTTTGAACCATGGCTGGATTCAAGTCGTACTTGGACAGGTCAACGATGCCGGCACCACGACTCTTTTGCAGCAAATGCTTGTCGTTGAGCAGCTGCAGGATTTCATCCATCTTGTCGTTGTAGAAGGCTTCACCATTGTAGGAGTCGAATTGAACGTCCAGCATATCGTAGACCTTCATGAAACGCTTCAAGGATTCAGCCCGGAACCACTTCCACAGACGAACGGCTTCTTCATCGCCATCTTCCAGCTTCCGGAACCATTCACGACCAGCTTCGGCATATTCTGGGTGTTCGTCGGCTTCCGTGTTGATCTTAACGTAGTATTTTTGCAGCGTATTGATTGGGTCAGCCTTGACAGCTTCTTCATCGCCCCACATTTCGTAGGCGGCCATCAGCTTACCAAATTGGGTCCCCCAGTCGCCAAGGTGGTCAATCTTGATTGGGTTGTAGTTGACCTTCTTCATGATGTTGGCAATTGCGTTACCGATAACCGTCGAACGCAGGTGACCCATACTCATTGGCTTGGCAATGTTTGGTGAAGACATGTCGATCGTAACGTTGGCTTGGTGACCAAGATCCAAGTCACCGTAATGTTCTGGGTCAGCCAAAATTTCCTTTAAGATCCCTGCGCCGACATTGGCCTTGTCCAAGAAGAAGTTGATGTATGGACCAGCTGCAACGACTTTTTCAAAACCAGTTTGGTCGATCTTTTCAATCAATTCACCAGCAATCATTTGTGGTGCCTTGTGCAGCTCCTTAGCCAAAAAGAAGGTTGGGAAAGCGTAGTCCCCGTTCTTGCTGGTTTTTGGCCGTTCCAACTTATTTTTGATGTCTTCAATGCTCATATCTGGCAATGCAGTCTGCAGCGCCGTAGCAACCTGTGTCTTTTCGTCCATGTTTAACCTCCTAAATAAAAAAACGTCTCCAACGAACCCCAAAGTCCATTAGAGACGAGAAATTTCCCGCGGTACCACTCTAGTTGAATGTGCAACATTCCACTCAAATGATATTTAAATGTCTTACCAAAGCGCGTTCAAGAGACCAGCTGCACCTGCCTTCCAGCAACGCAGGCTCGCTTGCCAGCGGCTACCTCTCTAATATTCTTCAGCTTTTTATACAATTTCAGATTATACCAGTTCAATTAAAAAAGGCAAGTTACATGTTTGTTACGAGAATGAATTTTTTCACGCGATTCATCTTCTCAGCTCGTGCGTTTTTAAGATGCCGAATCTTTTAGTCGGGCGATCCGTTTTTCCAATGGCGGGTGCGTATCAAACAGCTTCATCAGCCAATTTCCTTGCTTGGCATTAAAGCAGATGGCATTGGTGGCCGCATCGTCAGTTGGCATCTGGTGATCATCATTTTTCAATTTCTCAAGTGCACTGATCAAGCCACTAGGATCACGCGTTATTTCTACTGACCCGGCATCAGCCAGATATTCGCGCTCTCTTGAGATGGCAAAAAACGCGATCTTAGCCAATGGAATCCCAACAATGGCAATCAAACCGCCAACTACTGCCAGGCTGGCCCCGATCATCCAAAAGATCAGCTTGATGATCCCGGCCCTGGTTTTGACGGTCAGCAATCCCAGACCAGCAATCAGCAGCCCCCATCCTGAATAGCGAACCAGCTCAAGCAGCGACATCGCAATCGTGGTAACTCGGATATCATAGTTTTTGATATGCGCCAGCTCATGTCCCAAAACACCGCGCAGTTCTTCGTCATTCATCATTTCAAGCAGTCCGCTGGTTACCGCTAAACTAGCATGCTCAGGGTCGCAGCCGGTCGCAAACGCATTGGGACAGTCAATCGGCAATAGATAGATTTTGGGCATTGGCAATCCACTGGCCAAGCAAAGTTCCGTCACCAGCTCATAAAGACGCGGGGCAGACTTTTCATCGACCTGCCGACCACCATTGATTTTCATCAAAACCGTCGCCGAATGCCAGTAAAACCAAGCCAGATAACCAAAACCAGCCAGCCAAAAGATCCACATCCAATCGGTACCAAATGCCCAAGCAAACACTAAGCCAACCGCCAAAACGATAATTGCCATAAAAATCAGCAGCCAAATCGTATGCCGGCGATTACGAGCAATCTGTTCAAACAGCATTTTTGCTTCCCCCTATGCATTAATTATAATCCAAAAAGGAAACGATCTTACGCCCAGCATTATTTCAAAATGTGCAGATAGGTGCGTTTGCCCAAACTTGTCTGCAATCTGCATGCTGATGGGAAAGCCGTGGTCCTCATCAAGTCTTTTCAGTTGATGGATGGGGCTGCCACCATAAATTCAGTCGTCAGCTGCTTTTATGATCATCAGCGAACTGCCTTTGTGAAGAAAATAAGGACTTAATCGGCTATTGGCCAAGAGATTACCTACTATTGGGGGCTTTTTGATCAATAGTAGGTAATGAATGTTAGGATACCCTAACTCGATATACATTGATTTTTACCTACTATTACATCGCTTTTTTGAAAAAAGTAGGTAATGAGATTTTCGTCAGATGTTTTATACAAGATTTTCTGCATAATAATCGTCATGATGGCAGTTTTTGATGTCATTAAAATTATCGGATAAATAAAAAAGGGATGAGCAGTCTGCTCATCCCTTTCAACTAAGCGGGTAACGAGAATCGAACTCGCGACACAACCTTGGGAAGGTTGGGTTTTACCACTGAACTATACCCGCAAAAGCTAAGTAAAAATAACTTACTTAGCAAGTATACCTCATTAATTTAAAAATGTCATCAAGTAATTTGATTTTTTCAAACTAATTCTTGTCGGCTGGCTTTTCAATGCGTACCTTTGAAGAGCGTCGTGCCCGCGTCGCCTTCTTACCAGTCGTCTTTTTAGCCTCTTTTTCGGCTTCTTCTTTCTCTGCTTCCACTTCGGCTTCCTTGTCTTCTGTCGTCCGTGGAACCGCCTTTAACATCTTGGCCTCATCTTTGCGAATGATTGCGCGACCGTTCAATTCGTTGACACCGCTCTGGTCAGACGGATCGTAGTCTTGAATGGCAATCATAATCGAGTTTTCATAAACCTTTTCGACTTCCCCGGAAAAGTCATGATCCATGGGGCCAAACTTCTTGCCTTTGACAACATCGCCAATCTTGTAAAGCATGCAATTCACCTCGTCAATTTTCCCGATTGATAGCAATACATGATAGTTTACTCTTTTTGCGGCAAAATTCAAGCATCACGTATCAAACCCGGTTTTATCAGGTAAAAAATGATAAAATTTAAACAACTAAAACTTTAAAAAAGAGGCCTTTCAAATGATCAAAACCCTAACTTTAATCGATGCCATCTGTGCAATTGCTCTTTTCGTCACTGCTTTTATGGGACTGCATGCCAAAATGGAAAAGCGCGTCAGTGACTGGTTCGTCCTCACGCGCTTGGCATTGATTGTCGCGGCCATTACGGCTCTGGCAACGACGCTAATGTTTTTCCGTCTGCATCCGCTGCTGTTTGTCGGCCGTATCATTTGGTTGCTGGTCGTGCTGCTTGCAATTGAGGCCGCCTTTCGACAAAAACGCGAAACCTTTGGCAGTCCCTGGCTGTTTGGGGCTACCTACCTGATCTTAATCATCAACGTCATTATCAATATTTGGTAATCAAAGCCAATTAATCAGGTTTTATCCGTCCAACGCCGCAAGAATGACCTAACGATGCGACCGATCTTAGTCAGTGCCGATACTGTTGATCAGCCGCGCTGCCAATATCCAGCCGTAATCGTATCGATCATTTTTACCAGCTGACGCGTTTCTTCGATGTCATGAACACGCAAGACCCGACCACCATGCAGATACATGTAGGTTTCCGCAATCAGCGTAACCGGCAGCCGCTCATCTTTTGGCAGATCAAACAATTTCTTGCCAAAGCCCTTGCGTGAGATGGCAACCATGATCGGCCGGTTAAGGTAGCGGAATTCATCAATATTGCGCATCATTGCATAGTCCTGCTCACCATCGGCAACCTTAGAATAGCCGATTCCCTCATCAATAATTACCCGATCCAGGTTAATGCCGGCTTCTGAGATCTTAGCCAGGTTATGCTCAAAGAAGTGCTTCATTTCAACGGTCAGATTGCCATACTCGCGGTCCCGGCTGCTGTGCATCGTTACCAAGCCAGCGCGACTGTTCTTTAACAGCAGCAGTTTCCGCTGATCGTCAAAGGCCTGCACGTCGTTGATGATATCAACACCCATTTCCAGAACTCTTTCCATCACCGGCAGCTTATAGGTATCAACGGCAATGGCTACATTGGGGAATTCTTCCTGCAGCATTTTGATTCCAGGAACGATCCGCGCCAATTCCTCTTCTGGCGAGACTTCTTTAAAGCCCCCCGGCTTGGTGGTTTGACCGTTAACCTCGATCACATCGGCACCTGCCGCAACCATTTGCCGAATATGTTCACGCATGGCTTCTGGAGTATTGTAGCGTCCGCCATCATAAAACGAGTCGGGCGTAATGTTCATAATGCCATAAATGATTGGCTTGGCCGAAACGTTAAAGTCAAACCGGCCCGCCCGCCAATATACGGTATGATTGGCCGCAATCTTAGCTAGCGAGCGGCACAGCTCCTCATCAGCCGGCCATTTACTGGTTGCACGGTGAGCCATTAAATGAAAGGCCGTCAGTGGCAGCATGAACTCAACCTTGCCTTTTAAATGCGCAATGGCAGCATCAAAATGATTCAAAAAATGGGCAACTTGATTGGTCAGTTCATCATCTTTGCATTCCCAGGTTAAAAAAAGCATCTGCTGATTATGAGCCAGCTTGTCATAAATTGCTGAGGCCAGCGGAGACAGGTTAGCAATGTTTGTATTTTCAACAATTTTCATTTCGATGTTTCCTCCATTAGGTCTAAAAGATTCTTAACGGCACGGCTGCGATGACAATAGGCAACCCAACTGGCAAAATCCATCTCGGCCAGCGTATGATCAAGACCATTTGGAATCAGAATGCGGTCGAATCCTGAACCCTCATTACCATGCTGAGCTGTGGCAATCGTTCCGCTCAATTCTCCATGAGCAATTTGAACGACTTGACCGTTTCTTGCCAGTGCAATTACGGTTTTCATGACAAAATGTCGGTCATGACCATTAACCAATTGAATAATACCATCATTCATATCGCTTTTGGTGGCAAAATGCGGGGTTAGCTGACGCGCAGTCTCAATTCCAAACTTTTGCGGAAAAGCTTTCAATTCAAGTCCAGAGTCATCGGCAATCACGTTTTGATCAGGCAGCAGCCGGCTGATGAACTGGGCTTTTTTTGTGGCGTTTTCTTCGTAGCTGCGCTTGCCTTCTGCTGGAAATTCTTGCCGCACCGTCAATTGATCATAGGCAATTCCACGGGTGCCGTAAAATTCCAGAATTTGACCGATTTCGCGCTGCTTGGCTGGATTATGAGTTGCAATTACAAAACTCTGTGTCGTCATCTTAAATTCTCGCCTCAATTTCTTTGATCAGATAAAACGATCCTGTTACCAGCACCATACCGCTCGGGTCTGCCAATGCAACGGCTTTTTGATAGGCAGTCCAGGCATCATCAATCACCATGGCAGTCGGCAGATACCGATGCAGCTCTTCAGCTGGCAGAGCGCGTTTTGGCTGATCTGGTGTTGCCAAAATAATCTGGGCATCCAGCTGCGCGTATTGCCGAGCCATTTGAGCAACGTTTTTGTCCTTTAAAAATCCCAGTACCAAGACTAGTTTTTTGGGGTATCCCAATTGATTGAGTGTTTGAATCAGCCGTGATGCCGCGTCAGGATTATGCGCGCCATCCAAAAAACATAAAGGATGCGTACCGATCTGCTGCAGACGCCCGGGAATCGTAATCTGCGCCAACACTTTCTTGATCTGTTCTGCTGTGATCTCTGTACCGGTTTGATTCAGCCAATCAACAGCCATCAATGCAGTTTTGAGATTATCCAGCTGAAAAGCGCCTAAAAGCCTAAAACTGCATACTGAGTCAATGGCTGCCGTCTTGATCTGCAGCTGTGTTTTCGACCAGCTTTGATCCAACACCTTGATTGCAGCCTGCTTTTCACTGTCCAAAAAGCTCACCTGGCATGCCTGCGCCTTTTTTAAAATCTCTTGAAAAGCAGCCGGTTCTTGGTGTGGCGCTAAAATAACCGCTTGACTGCCCGGTTTGATGATGCCAGCTTTAGCCTGTGCGATGTCTTTGATGGCGGGTCCTAAAATTCGCGTGTGATCAAGCGCAATGTGCGTAATGATCGCCAGTTCGGGAGCCTCAATCGCATTGGTGGCATCATTTTGACCGCCCAAGCCGCACTCGATGACGGCCCAGTCAACTTTCTGGTCGGCAAAATACTGCAGCATAATCAGCGTCCACCATTCAAAAACGGTTAGATCAGCCGTTGATAGATCATCAGGCAGCTGCCGTTTGATTTTTTCATAAACCGCAACATAATCCGCGCGTGTAATCATTTGACCATTGACTTGAATCTGTTCACGCTGATCAACCATTACTGGACTGCTGAAATGACCGACTTTTAAATTCGCGGCCCGCAAAAAATTAACGATCAGACTGCCAGTCGATCCCTTGCCGTTGGTCCCAGCAATATGAATGATTCGGTACTGACGCTCAGGATGATTCAGCTTTGCCAACACCCGCCTGAGCATGCCTACCCGATCGTTGTCGCCACCACGCATCTGTGGATTTAGACTGGCAATGATTCGTTCATAGCTCATTTGACCAGGTCCTTAGTCTGCATTAAAAACTCTTTGCGCAGTGCCAGGTCATCTTTAAACTCACCGGTAAATTTAGAAGTATAGGTAAACTGACCGGTCTTATTGATTCCCCGCATCTCCATGCACATATGCCGAGCTGCGACCTTGATTGCAATTCCTTTAGGGTTTAAGATCCGCTGCAGCTCATTAGCCAGCTCAGTGGTCAGCCGCTCCTGCATTCCAGGCTTTTTAGCGACAAAATCGACCAGCCGCGGAATCTTGCTTAGGCCGATGACTTTGCCGTCGCGTGGCACGTAAGCCACACTGACATTGCCAAAGAACGGCAGCAGATGATGCTCACACATTGAGTAAAACGGAATCTGCTGGATCAGGACCATTTCTGGCTGATCATCAACATGAAAAGTCTTATAATTGCTGAAGTCTTCTGGCTGGTGGTTCAAAGAGGCAAAAATTTCAGCATACATCTTGGCAACCCGCTCTGGCGTCTCTTTAAGGCCCTCACGCTGCGGATCCTCGCCAAATGCCTCTAAAAGCTCACTGACCGCGTGCTTGATTTTTTCTTGATCCATAATTTCCCCTATTCTACTGGACGAATCCAGTTATGATCCGTGGTGTTTTGCAGCAGCCGCTTGATCCAAGCTTGGTGTACCGGATCATCATCCATCACGTCTAATAACGGCTGCAGGACGAACCGACGATTGCCCATTTCAGGATGCGGAATCTTTAAATTCGCCGTCTGCCATTCTTCATCTTCGTAAAGAACGATATCCAGATCGATCGTCCGTGGTCCCCAGTGAATCAGCCGCCGTCGATGCAGTGACTTTTCAATGATCTGCAGCCAATGAAGCAGCTCAAGCGGTGTTAGATTGGTATCTAGCGCAACAGCGATATTTAAAAAATCATCCTGCTTGACGCCGCCAACTGGTTCGGTTTCATAGATTGGCGAGACCTTCAAATTTTGATTGGCCGGATTGCGCATCAACAGGTCCAACGCGCGTGCCAGATTGTCAAAACGGTCGCCCAGATTGGTACCGATACTTAAATAGGCCCGCTTAGTCATTGTTAACCCCCGCTACTTCAATTTCCACATTGTCAAAAACACCATCAATCGGCACACTGTATTTGCGAATTCTTAAAGTAACCTGCTGCAAGCTTGGGTAGTCTGCTAAAATCTTTTTTAAAAGCTGATTGGCCACGCTTTCGATCAAGTCAAAAGAATGCGTCGTAACAAAATCCTGAATAGTATCATAGACATCCGCATAGCTGACGGTTTCGTTCAAATCATCATGCTGAACCCGTTCTTCAATTGGATACTGCATGTCGACGTCAATCTCCAGCTTTTGTCCGAGTTTCTTTTCTTCGGCAAATACGCCGTTATAGGTATGAAACTTCATATTATTGATCCTGATGCGCCCGATGATAATCCTCTCCTTACCTGGTTTCAAAATTCAATACAACCACTATACCGCACCCGTGCCCGATGCAAAATCTTTATGCTAAAATAAATATTGATAAATTTTAAGGAAGTGAAGCCATGTTCTTAATGACCGAAAATCTGCCATCACCGCATAAATCGCTTGGCATCGTTAATGCAACCAGTCACCTGATGCTGCCCAGCGAGGCTATCGATGAATTTGAGGCCTTTGATCAGCTTTTTCCAGCCGTTGAAGAGAAGCTGAAGCAAAAAGCAAGTGAAAAAGGTGCTGATGGAATCGTTGGCGTCCGTTTTACCACCAATGTCGCCAACGTCCAAGTCGCACCTAAATTTCTGGTCTTAACCGGTTATGGAACGATGGTGCAGCTGCTAAATCAAAAAAGTTGATTTTTTTTGGTAAATTCGCTTGCAATATTTTAATATTAACGGTATAGTTAATATCGTTGTCTTAGGCAACAATTAATCAATTAAATTTGAGATGCCCCAGTGGCGGAACTGGCAGACGCGCAACGTTCAGGTCGTTGTATGGGTGACCATGTACAGGTTCGAATCCTGTCTGGGGCATTGGCTTTTTAGCCTTAACTTAACATTTTAAATGCCCCAGTGGCGGAACTGGCAGACGCGCAACGTTCAGGTCGTTGTATGGGTGACCATGTACAGGTTCGAATCCTGTCTGGGGCATTGGCTTTTTAGCCTTAACTTAACATTTTAAATGCCCCAGTGGCGGAACTGGCAGACGCGCAACGTTCAGGTCGTTGTATGGGTGACCATGTACAGGTTCGAATCCTGTCTGGGGCATTGGCTTTTTAGCCTTAACTTAACATTTTAAATGCCCCAGTGGCGGAACTGGCAGACGCGCAACGTTCAGGTCGTTGTATGGGTAACCATGTACAGGTTCGAATCCTGTCTGGGGCATTGCTTAAACAGTCGTTGATATACGGCTGTTTTTTTATTATATAGTCGTCAAAAAAGCGATCAGCACTGCTGCCGGTCGCTTTTTAAGCGTGCTGGTCATTGACCACTGACTTTCAGTAAAATCAGATAGCCAAACCAGATAATGCCAAAAACAAAGATTCCTAAAACGATAATCCGCATTGTCTTTTCAAACCATTCAGGCATCTGACCACCACCTTATAGTTTGATCATAGCGAATTAATCAGTCATTTTCAACGAAGCCAGGATATTTTATAAGTCCAGGCACAGTTTTTGATCGTGGAGGACTTGAGCAATCTGATCGCGAACCTGAGGCGTGCCATTGAGCTTGGGACCGTTGACCTGATCAGTAAACGTGTCGATGCGTCGATTGGCATCCCGCAGATCATAATAGGTATTTACGATTTGGTCATAGTCTTTTAAGCTGGCCGGATCAATATCTTGATACTCATTTTCAAAAACGATCTTGTCCAATGGCAATCGAGGTTTCAGCTGCGGTTTTTGATCCGGTACGCCCAGCTGCAGCCCCAAGGTTGGAAAAGTATGCTTAGGCAGATGCAGCGTCTTGATGATCTTAGCAGGCTCATTTTGAATCGACCCCAGAATCACACCGCCCAACCCCATGCTTTCCGCGGCATTCAAAACGTTTTGCACGGCTAGGACGGTATCTTCATAGGCCTGCAGAAACATCTCGGTTTTTTCAATGCGACGATCGTCAAGATTTCCTTGATGGTGCCGGATCAGCTCATTACGATGCAGATCAGTGATAAACATCAGCAATTCGCCTTCCGCCCCAACATATGGCTGGGCACTGACGGCACGAATCGCGGCCCGTTTTTGCGGATCGGTTACGCGAATGATCGTCATCTGCTGTAGAAACTCGCTGCTGGAGGTCTGCCGTGCAACTTCAAACAGCGTTGTCAACTGTTCCTCCGTAAGCGGCTGATCTTTGAATTTACGAATCGTGCGGTGATTTAATTGATGATCGATAGTAAAGTTGTGAAGCATGCTTTCGACTTCCTTTTTGTAAGAGATTCTTTACACTTTAACGCCAATCCAGTCATTGTTCAAGCAGCAATTTTCGCCTAACTCAATCACATTT
This sequence comes from Limosilactobacillus mucosae, assembly GCF_013423865.1. Taxonomy (NCBI): domain Bacteria; kingdom Bacillati; phylum Bacillota; class Bacilli; order Lactobacillales; family Lactobacillaceae; genus Limosilactobacillus; species Limosilactobacillus mucosae. The sequence continues at coordinate 1,488,245 of NZ_CP058954.1, forward strand.
TTAACCTTAACTTATAAAGTCGTAAACTTTTCGCCGCCTTGTTCTTCATCAACATAGAGTTCAGTTCTCATGTTGAATCGCTAATCAGCCTTCTGGATAACATCCCCATGTACCAAAATCATTGGCTAAATTTACTGCTTCTTGCTGACGTAAAGATAGACTGGATAATCCAGCACGCAGATCAGCAGCAAACCAGCCCAATGATCATCTCTGCACTGACGCTTCCCCGCATGGTCTTGCTCATGCCAAATCCCATCAACCGTGCCAATCATAATTTCCTAAAGTGTCTCTTTTTTCATATTATCCTTCTTCTTTAAATTCTTAACTGATATCGGTGATTATCGGTGATTTTTAATATAATATTGATAAATGAAAAAAGTCATCAATCAAGGACGATTTGTCGACTGAATGGAGCAAACGATATGAAACCAGCTAAAAAACATCACAGTTTAAAACTGGCTCAAGACCAGCCTGTAGAACGCATCACGGTTACTCAGATCTGTAAGCTGGCTAAGGTCAACCGCACGACTTTTTACGCCAATTATCTGGATATTTATAATCTTAAAGACCAGGTTCGCGAGCGCATGATGGCTGAATATGTCAGTTTATTTGACGATCAGCGCGGAGCTTCACAAGAAAACTATCTGCAGCTGTTTCAAAGTATTCAGGCCAATCAGACGTTTTATAAGACCTACTTTAAGCTTGGCTTTGATATTGACTACCAGATCATCCACTACGATCAAGAACTGGTAGCTAAGCTCTATGACAATCAGTTCATCGATTATCACGGCGAGTTCTTTCGGGCTGGTATTACTGCCGTGATCAAAAAATGGCTAAACAGCGGTTGTCAAGAAAGTCCTAAAACAATGTTGGAAATCATCCGCACTGAATATAAAAATCCCGCTGTCTTGTATCCAAACTAGCTCAAAAGCTTAATTAAGCTTGGCAGACTTCAATAACTACATCGTCAACTTTTTTGCTGTAACAGTTAACAAATTTGCCACATTGGTCAACCAACTTAATTTATTAATCTACAAGGAAGTTTTTCATGCTTAACACGATTATTTCGGCTGTAACTGCCTATCTTTCGACTAACCTGGACTATCTTGGCTTCTTAATGGCTTTTTTTGCGCAAAGCAAGGCGCCTAAAAAATACCGCTATATCCTGATTGGCAATGTGATTGGGATTATCATTTTGGTAAGCTGTTCTTTGATTTTAGGACTAATTCTGCATACCGTACCTGCAGAATGGATGTTGGGCTTTTTAGGCATCATTCCGCTGTATTTTGGCTGCCGACTGCTCTTTTCCAATGAGGACGACGATCAAAACATTCAAGCTGACTTAACTGGCTTCAAACTAAGCAGTTACGTGGCTCTGCTTACGGTTACGTCATGCAGTGCCGATAATCTTGGTATCTATACACCACTATTTGCTGCCATGACAACTCTTGAAGAAATCTACGTTACCCTACTGATCTTTGCTTTAATGCTGATTATTGTATTTTGCTTTGCGATGAGTTTGGTTCATCTTCCAGTAGTAGCTGACATTTTAGAAAAACATGGCAATCAACTCAGCGCACTGGTCTATCTTGGCCTTGGCGGCTATCTTCTTTATGAATGCGGCACGTTAACTCATTTATTAGCATATTTTAGCTGACTAAAAGGCATGCCCCGATTTGAAATCGGTAGCATGCCTTTCATTTTTAATAGATAACTAGAGCTAAAACATTCGCTGCTGCATGCGTTCTTCTAAGCGTTGAATCTGTCCTTCCAGATAATTTGCCTGACCATGCATCGCTGCCATCGTTGCATCCGGATCATTAAGTACCTCAAAGGCGCGATTGCGGTAGCGGCGGTGTTTTTCAAACTGCATTACGCCGATTTCTTCTGCGCTGGCCACCAGACCATCGTAACGCTTCAGCATAGTCTGCAGCTGTTTTTTAGCGCTGGTTTTTGTATCTGTATTGGCATTCACTGGCCGCTGTTTTTTAGACTTGGTGCGCATTTTTGACCAATTTTTTTCATGTGGTCTTGTAGTCATGGGCTGCTGCTTTTTCGACTTGGCGCGCTGATGCTGCTTAGCTGAACCAGAAACTGGATTTGAAAGCGGCTGGTGATTGATCACAGCCGTTAGATTCTGAATATCTTCAGTTAAAAGCGGCAGCTGTGCCTGTTGACAAGCTACGATGCGCTGATAGTGAGGAATTGATTTACCAGCCTTGAGCGCCCGTTGGTACAGTTCTGCCGGGAAACCGATCCCGCGCTGATGCTTTGCTAAAATAATGGCCTGCTCGCCTGCCGAATAAAATGTCTGCCAGTTGTTCATGAAATGCTTCCTTAACTAGATTTGATTCTTTTAGCTTAACATAAAAATGCACCGTCATTTTCGACGATGCATTTTTCATTTCACACTTAATTAAAGCATTATTTCGTGTAGTCAACATCTTTGGTTTCTGGCGTCAGTGCCCAGGCAACCACTGAAACCACTGCCAAGACAAACATGTACATCCCGGCATAGTGCAGGCCAAACGTAGCGATCAGCCAAGTCGTGATTGTTGGTGCAACGGCTGCCCCAACAACTGCAGCCAGGTTATAGGTGATCCCGGCACCAGAATACCGAACCTTTGTTGGGAAAAGCTCTGGCAAAACCGCGCCAACCGGGCCATACAGCGTACCCATTACCACAAAGCCAAGGCCTAAGAACAGCAGCATACCAACCATATTATGCTGACCTTCCAAGAAGTATGGAAAGACCAATGAGAAGACAACCAGTGCAACCGAAGCCGTCATCAAAACTTTCTTGCGTCCAACCTTGTCCGCCAGAACCGAAGTTGTCATGATCAATACGGCAAATTCAACGATAGCTGCCATCAACAGCAGTAAGAACTCAGAATGACTAAAGCCCAGTGCCGTCGTGGCAAATGAAAGTGACCAGGTCGTCAGCGTAAAGAACATTGCGTAGGTAGCCCCCATCAAGAAGGTCCCTTTTAAGATCTCACGCCAGTTTTCCTTAAAGACTACTTTTAAAGGCGAACGCGTCGTGTTGTCGCGTTCCTGGGCCAGCTTAAACAATGGCGTTTCCTGCAGACGATGCCGAACGTAAAGACCGATTACGACCAAGACGGACGAGGCCCAGAAAGGTACCCGCCAGCCAAAGCTCATCATCTGGGCTGGGGTCAGCATTTTTTCCAAGACATAGAACAAACCATTACAGATAAAGAAACCGATTGGCGCCCCAACTTCTGGGAAAGCACCGTAAAGGGCCCGTTTGTCAGCCGGCGCGTTTTCCGTAGCAACCAAAACGGCACCGGACCATTCGCCGCCCAGGCCGATTCCTTGAACAAAGCGGCAAAGGCAAAGCAGCAACGCGCCGCCAACCCCGATGCTTTGATAGCCGGGAATAAAGCCGATCGCCACCGTGGCAACCCCCATTACCAAAAGCGATACGACCAGCGTCTTTTTCCGGCCTAAGCGATCACCAAAATGACCAAAGACAAATGAGCCAACCGGACGCGCGACAAAAGCAACCCCAAACGTCAAGAGACTCAGCAGCGTGGCTAATAATGGCGTCATCTGGGGAAAGAATACCTTAGGAAAATAGGCTGCCGAAGCCGTCCCATATGCATAAAAATCAAAAAATTCAATGGCTGTCCCCATCATAGATGCCAAAATTACCGTTTTAACCGGGTCGCGTTCCAGTTTTTCATTATTCACTGTCATTCGTTCTGTTGCGTTTTCCATAGCCATCCTCCTGTGTTTTTAATTTGCAAGATCGTATTTCTGCAGCTTGGCTTCTTAATGTCGCTAATGTCGCTTTCCATAAAAATCACCCCTAAATGAAAAGCAGCTGACTGTTTCATGAACAGTCAGCTGCTGGCAGACAACCATTTGCTGAACCGTTCGCATCATCGAGGGCGGTGATGCGAACACGTCAAAAGATCCGCATCACCTAGCTAATAATGCGAATAATAATAATATTGGACAATTGACTGGTCTTTTCAGCAAACATCATTTTCTGCCTCCTCTGTTTTGATGTTCTAAATTTACCACGCACTTTATTAGATGTCAATTATAAAATTAAAAAAATAATGTGATAATTTTAATCTAAACTCCGATAAAATAAAAAGCCGACTGATTTCTCATGCCGGCCTTCATATTCAACTTCAATATGGATACGCATTGCGATAGCGCCGACTCAAACCAGTAATCACCAGTACCGTCAGCAAGCCATAGACGGCAGCCACGTAGCCAACGCTTCCTAAAGACAGATAATGCACCGTTTCAGCAGCCGTAAACGATCCCAGCGAGATGCCGATATTGGCAAAGATCGAGTTTAAAGAAGATGCCAGATCAAGCGACTGTGGATAGTCTTTTTCGGCAATGTCTAAAAACATCAGCTGCGTTGACGATCCATAACAGGCCACCATCACGCAAAGCATGGCAATCAGAGCCACGCCCAGCCAGCGATACTGAAAACTTGGTGCCAACCCTGCCAGACAAAGCGTCATTAAAACATAGATCTTAGGTAATGACTGGATGCCACGATGATCAGCCAAGTAGCCGCCAAACTTGTTGCCAAACATAAAGAAGATCCCCATACCAAATAAAAGCCAGTTCAGCCAAGTATTATCAAAGTCCATCATATTGGTAAACAGCGGTCGTACATAGGTGTAAAAAGTATAGTCAGCAGCACATACCAAAACGATAAACGCAACTCCCATCAAAACCCGCGAATCGCGAAACAGACTGAACTGTGAGCGCAGACTGCCTCGAACCTGTGGCGTATCGCGGGGGGCCAGCCAAGCCAGCATAACAAAGGTCAGAATCGTCAGCCAGGTAATCATCCAAAAACTGTCATGCCACGAAAAAGTCGTGCTGATCGTCGTTCCAATCGGCACCCCGATAATCGAAGCAATGCTAAAGCCAGCAAATACCCACGAGACCAGGCTGGCCCGTTTATCGCGCGGTGCAATATAGTTGGCCATGACCAGTACTAACGAGATAATAGCCCCTGCTACCGTCGCCGTAAGCACTCTCGAACCCATCAATGACCAGAATCCCGTTGCCAGCGCCGTCCAGGTATTGCCGATAAAAAAGATCAGCAGTAAGACCAAGAGCACATGATAGCGATTAAAGCGGCTCGCTAATGTCGTGACGATTGGTGTCGAGATGGCATAGATCAGTGCAAACAGAGTAACGGTATAGCCAAGTGATGAAAGCGAGGCATGAAATTCTTTTGCAATATCGGGCAAGACCCCGACAATCATATATTCATTACAGCCCAGCATAAATGCTACAAAGACAAACAGCAGCGATTGTAAGCGATATTTAGTCATTTGACCCCCTTCACCGACTTCGGTATTCTAAAAAAAACACAGCAATGGCTAGTTTACTTGCTTTCATAATGATTTTCAAGAACTGTTTTCAAAAAAGCCAACTATATTTTGCATCAGGATAATTTTAATAAAATCAAGGCCTTGAACGCAGCCGCTCTGCTTCGTTGACTGCTAAGGTTCACATGATGATGGGTCCTATCGCATCAGCTGGCGGATCTTGTGAAGAAAATTAAGTTGAGTTCGCTGGAAGATGCAAATTTACCTACTATTTTTTGAATTTTAATAAGAAATAGGTAATTGTATATTCAGTTAACCGAACTTTACCTACTATGCATCGCTTTTTTCTAAAAGTAGTTAATGAGTTTTTTTCAAATATTTTATCCAGATTTTTATGAATAATGCTTCCCGTTGAGCACTTTGCCGTAATGATGGTTCAGCAATCTTCCACTAAAGATCAGCCGACCATTTTTCACTGAAATTTTGGTTGACTGATCTGCACATCGGTCCCAGTGACTTGCTAAAACAACTGATATTTAACTCCAACCAAAAAGGCCCGCCTCTTAATTGAGACGAGCCACTTTGGGAAGGAATCTGCTACTTTGCGCCAAGCATACAATTTTCATACTTAACTTAAACACATTTTTGATTCAATCTTCCGCAAAGCTGCATTATTTTTATTTAGTACTGGCGCACGCTGGTAACCACACAATTACAATCCGATGCTTCTGGTCACTCTTACGCTGCTTCTAGGCCTACTCGATGACTTCAGCCACCAGCTTCAGTCGAAACCGCATCACGCGCTTCGCTGAATATATCTCTTATCCTTCCACGCCTATAATATACCACATTCTGTAAGCGGTTGCAAGAATTCATTAAAAATTATTTTATCTGCCGATCATAATCAAACTGCTATTTGATCACCGCTGGCAAAATCAAAAAGATGGACACCAGATTATTGATTAGATGAATCCCGATTGAATTGGTCAGATTACCCGTAGAACGGTAAACGTAAGCCAGTACGCAGCCCATATAAAAATAGATCAGATAACTGATAATGTTGCTACTGGCATGGACCAGCGTAAAAACCAGCCCCGACAGCAGAATTGGCAACCAAAAATCGCGAGCGTTAAAAAACAGATTCATAAACAGACCGCGAAAAATCAGTTCTTCGGCAAACGGCGTCAAGCAAACGGCTGAAAAACAGACCAGGATACTGACGATCGGGCTGCCGCTCATGGTGTCAATGATGGCTTGATTATTGGCCGTCTGCACTTGATGATAGATCAGCCGGTTGAGATTACCCAAAACGATCTCACCAGCTACAATTGCCATATAGCCGCCAAGAATCGTTTTGGCATGGGCAAAAAAACTTTGCGAGCGATGATTAAAATGGTCATAGCGACGATACAGTCTTTGTCCCCAGGCAATAATCAGTCCAAAAAATCCTAGATACAAAATCACCCAAAGAATCGTCAGTCGGGGATGCTCGGTAATATTGCGCGCGGCTTCTGGGGGCATCAGAATCAAAATACAAAACGCCGAAAAAATCAGTAGAGCGCGGGGAAAGCTTGGTCGTCTGTCAGTCGGCATGCTGTCACTTCCTTATTGGTTTTTCAATCGTTGATCAGGGCCTCGATCCCAGCTTGAAAACGGGCAACCGGCTCATCACCGGCTTGCTGGCGCTGCGTGTCGATCAAGCGCTGCATTTCATCGGCCTGCGAGACTGCCTGGACGATCTTAATAGCCATTTTATCAAATTCAGCCGCGGCATAGCGATTTTCATCCGCAATCAGGCGCGGCTCATGCATTGTCTCATTAAATCCCAGAATCAGCATGTTATTTTCAAACGCCGCCCGCACGGCATCCAAGATCTCATCGCCTTGGTTGATATCAAGATAAATATCGCATTTTCTTATCAGATTGCGGGCCGTATCCATCTTAACGACTGGATATAGATAGACGTTTTCGTACTTTTGCATCCCCATTAAGCGATCGGACATCTCAGTTATAGCTGCAATATGAAACTCAAACTGCGGCAAAATCTTTACCAGGTTTTCTAGCTGCATGATCTGGTCTGAATTGGTCAAGATCAGAATTGCGGGCCGCAGCGAGTTTCCCCGTGGATGCGGATAGACGATGCCTAAATAGTCGGTCGCCACATGCTGATTGGTTTTAAAAAGCTTTTGCCGATTCTGCCAGACGCGATAGTCCTGAACAATCACATGCCGCGTCCGCGTTTGATTTTGATAGATGTAGTCAAGATTGCCCGGTAGTTTATTTTGCACCGGTTCATGCCAAAACAGCGTATCATGACCCGATTTAGGCAGCTTTAATGTCGTTAGAAAACTGGTGCTTAGCGTATTATAAAAAATCCGGTCCAGATTCAGGCCGCTCTTTTGCAGATAGCTGCTGACAAAATCCGGCAGACTCTTAAAATGACGACGTTCCTGACGAGTATTCAAAAACAGGCTGCCATTGTCCAGGTGCGATTCGATTACTACCTGGCCCTGCTCGTCAAAAAATTGCTTCAGCCAGGCCCGATTATCTGCCCAGCTGGTTTTGGCAAACAAATGACCAAAGCGATCATACTCATCGACCCACTGCAGCTGACCGCTCTCATTTAGCCAGCGTACCTGCTTAACCTGCCGCGTATTATCGTTTTTGGTAAAAACAACGTCCGCACGTTTATGATTCAGATCATAAATCTGCGCGCCCCTGCTGCTGCCAACGATTCGCCAAAAACGAGGCACCGGAATCTGATCAAAATAAAGCGGCTGACCTTCGTCTGAACGCGGACAATAGTACTGAAGCGGCGATTGAACATTGCGCGGTAAAAAGCCATCATCATGAATTACCACCGTGGGAAGCTTTAATTGCGCAATCAGCTGGGCCAGTCTGAAATCGCGCGCGGCCTGATCCCATTTATCAAACAGATTTATCATTTTGCCACCTCGTTTACCAGTACACGCCATTTTTGAGCAATCTTTTCATCCAGATATGGCTGGGCCAGTTCATAAGAGTGCTGACTAAAACCAGCCGCCCGCTGATCATCGCTAAAGAGACTGACAATCGCGTTTGCCAGTTCCCTTACCTTGCGTTCCTCTGACCAATCTGCTTGATATGGCAGCCGATAGCCGTTTTGATTTGGATCAATAAACGTCTGATTGCCATATGGAACGTCAAAGCCAATCATCGGCAGACCCGATCCCACGGCTTCCATCAAGCTCAAGCCAAATCCCTCGCTGGTTGAAGCCGCAATATAGCCAACATAGTGCTGATAGATTGCGGTTAGATTCTGCTGTCCTTTTAAGTGAACGTATTCATTGGCCTGCAGCTCATCAATCAAGCGCTGCAGATTGATGTGCTTGTGCGCCTTGACCATAAATATCCAAAGAAACGTCTTGAATTGTTCGTTTAGCCTGCACGACAGCCTTGATCAGCCAGTCAACATGCTTTTCGCTGGCCAGGCGCGAAGCTGTGATCAACGAATGCCGGCGCCGTTTCTCGTATGGCATCGGCATCAGTTTCGTCAGACTGCCCACCGGAATCGCGGCAATTTGCGGTACTTGATGCTGATACTTTTTCATCTGAGCAGCCAGGACGCGTTTTTGCGCTGGCGTTGAGACGATAAAACAGTCGGTCTGATCGGCATGCGTAAACTGGTACTCGTAATAGTTGTTCCATAAAATATTCGTCTGGTTGGTATAGTGCTCATCATAATGCTCGGCATGCACTACAACGCCAAGTTTTGCCGGCGAATGCATCTGATACCACAGCTGACCGCTGACCAGTCCGCGCCCGTCTTCACGATCCAAGATAACCAGATCCTGAGCAGTAAGCTTTAAACGGCGAATCATTTCAGCATACAGAGCCGTCTTAGAATAAAAGATCTGGTCTTTCAGCTCAAAGACCTCGTTGGTGCCATTAACATATTGATGATAGGCAATCGAGCCATCCTCATTATAAAAGTCGCGAGCATAGACATGATTGCCGGCGCTAAGGTATTCAGTTACGTATCTTATGTATGAATAAAATTCTCGCCGCACCATCTGGGAGTCAACCACGTATTCGGCGTAGTCAATGGCCTGCGTTGCCAGATCATAGATACGGACATTGATTCTTAGGTTTTCGTCGGGCAGCCAGTAGTGGACTACCTGCTTGCCATCCGCGAAATTCTGTACGGTAGCTTCAACATTGCGCTCCGCAAAATGCTGTGCGCGCTTAAACTCGTTTAGCGGATAGGTCGTGGGCGCGATCTTGATATCGGTAAAAAAATTATAGAGCCAGATTACGTCTTGATCATGAAAACCCAGATTGTGCGTCAATTCAGCAATATTATCAGCTAAAATCAAATCAGAAAAAATAAACTTTGTTGGAATCTGCATGCGGGAAAACACTTTAGATCGGTAGGCCTGTGCGTACTCAACCCCACTGCTGGCCCAGCCAATCCCCAGATTTACATTATAGACCGTCATTTTTAAGACCTTCTTTTCCAAAAGCTTAATAAAAGCGAGATCAAGTCATCAAAGACGTTGATCTCGCTTTTTATCATCGGTAACGCCAAAAAAACTGATTTTTGACTAGTTTTGACTGGCGGCTTCAATTTCTGCCAGCGTTGGGATTGATGGTAAAGCTCCCATCCGCTGAACCGTAATTGAGCTGGCCCGCTGAGCAAAGATCAATGCTTCTTTGATGTTGCTCATGTCAGGCTTTAATTGAGAACTCAAGGCACCAATAAACGTATCGCCAGCTGCCGTCGTGTCAACCGCGTGTACCTTAAAGGCTGGCACAAAGTCATAGCCGTTTTGCGTACAGTAGAAAGCACCCTTGCTGCCGACCGTAATGATCAGGTTCTTGACCCCCATCTGTGCAAAGTGACCAGCTGCTTCAAGCATTGAAGTCTCGTCTGCAATGATAACGTTGGTCAGCGTGGCACATTCGGTTTCGTTTGGAATAATCAGATCCGTAACCTTCAAGATTTCAGGGTCGATCTTGGCTGCCGGTGCCGGATTCAAAATCGTCTTAACGCCATGCTGCTTAGCCAGTTTGAATGCTTCCAGAGTCGTTTCCTGCGGCGTTTCAAACTGCGCGATCACAAAATCGGCGTTTGCAATGGCAGCTTGGGCATTATCAACATCAGCTGGGGAAACGCACTGGTTGGCCCCACCATAAACCAAAATACTGTTTTGGCCATTGTCATCGAGCAGAATCGTGGCCGAGCCGGTTCCGGCATGCTCATCTTTGGTAATGTAGCGCGTGTCGATATGATTTTCGCTTAATGAGTCAATCATAAACTGACCTGCTTGATCATTGCCAACCCGGCCAACAAACTTGGTATCTGCACCAGCACGCGCCGCAGCAACTGCCTGATTGGCCCCCTTGCCACCAGCGGCACTGCTCTTGCTTTCGGATGACAGCGTTTCGCCAGGCAATGGCATCCGCTTGATTCGCAGCGTCGTATCAACGTTCAGACTACCAACGACCGTAATTTTATTCGTCATTTCAAAGTCTCCTTTGCGTTTTGATGCAATCAGCAAATTAGTAAATGCTTTTATGTGTGATTAAATCAGTATTTCTTAACTACACTATTTTAGCATATCAGCTTATGCGCAAACAAGTCTATGCCTGCTTGGTACTATCTCTGACAACCAGCTTAACGCCAAAGTAGGAAGTCTGAATGGCCGTATCTGGGTTTTGAATCCGATTAAACAGCATCTTGGTAGCCTGTTCGCCGATTTCACGAATGGGCTGCTGAATCGTTGTTAGTTTTGGCGTGACGTATTCAGCCAGGTCAATGTCGTCAAAACCCACTACCGAAATATCATCTGGCACGCTGACGCCATTTTCGGCCAAGCCACGGTAAAGCCCGATCGCCATTTCATCGTTGGCCGCAAAGACTGCCGTCGGATGCTTTTCCAACACGCCCTTAGTACACGAATAGCCGCCATGCTTGGTCAGCTCGCCATAAATCACGTCGGTCTGCTCGTTAAAATCAACATGGTGCTTACGCAGGCCGTCAATCAAGCCCCGCAGCCGGTGATTCAAGTTGTCGGTCATGTTTTCCGGCATGATGCTGACCACATGCTGATGTCCCAGACCAGCCAGATGCTCAGCTGCCAGATAGCCGCCTTGATAGTCGTCGATCAAAAGTCGGTCCCCACCATTGGCCTCGTTTTGGTCGAACAACAGATACGGAATATCATTTGGCTTTAACAGCTGTTCAATCGTGTCGGTCGTAATCGAAGAACTGGCAATAATCAAGCCATCAACAGCCCGTTCAATCAAGCGGCCAAGATAGTAGCGTTCCAGTTTTTCCTCATGGTTGGCACTAAAAATCAGCGGCATAAACTCGGCTTGACGAGCTGCTTCCTGCACACCGCGAATAAACGTACTAAAAAATGGATTGCCAATGTTAGGTACCAAGACGCCAATCGTTTTAGAAGAGCGCATGATCAGATTGCGCGCATTAAAATCAGGAACGTAATTCATCTGATCGCGCAGTTCCAAGACTCGCTGCTGTGTAGCTTGGCTGAAGCGCTGCCCCTTGCCGTTTAAAATCTGCGATACCGTCGTGACCGAAACCCCAGCAGCCTTTGCCAGATCGCGAATTGTTACTTTGTGTTTCATAATGTGTGCTTTCCTCTTGTTTCATTAGTAAACCTATTTACGGATCAGTTTACCACATATTTACCTGCTGACCTTTAAATAATTGTAATAAACCAATAATTTTTTTAATTTTGGTGAAAAACGCCTTCCATAATCGCCTTGGTCTGCATAGCCTGAAAACCACGTACCCGCAGATAGTCAATCTGGGCCAGTAAAATATCATAGGTCCAAAGCGATGAAAGGTCATGCTCGTTATAATAATGCAGCGTCAAGCCGATGTGCGTCAATTCATGCACCATTCCCTCAAAGTCATCGCGGCCCTTGTATTTTTGCGTACCAATCACCACCGGCAGCTCATGGTCAATGGAATCTTTCAAAAGCGTGTTCAGCAAGTTGACGTGGCTAAAATCATGCTCACGCAAAAAACGCTGCAGGCCAAAAATATCAAAATACCCATATTCTTGAGCTACCTTGCTTTTATAAGAACAGGTCGTCAAATAGTCAGTCTGGCTTCTAACGGCATGAATGCTTTTAATGCGGACCAGCGTCAAGCCATTGATCTTGCAGTCCCAATCCAAAGTCATCAGTAAAACGAACAGCGGATCCATGGCAATCACGAATCCAACGTTAAAGGTATCGTCATCGGCAAAGTTATATACCTCAACTAAGGTTCCCTGCTGCTGGCTGATTGTCAATTGCTCGCGAATCTGTGGCTCATTCATGTGTTCAATCATTTTTAACGTCCTCTCAAAAATTGCTATTTTTATTTTGCCTGTTTCAAATGTAAACGGCAAATTTTTTTGATGCGCTCAATTGCCCAGATTATGCCTTGTTGACCCGCCTTGTCTGTCACTTATCCACAAAATATGGATTTATTTTATGGGCAGACACTATATTTTGTAGTAAGATGGTCAAGTTGAATTTTTATGTAAAGAGGGGCCAACATGGTGATTATTACAGCAGGAATGATTGGGGTCGGAAAAACAACGCTTACAGCTAAGATTGCCGATCACCTACACACGAAAGCCTTTTTTGAACCGGTGGGCGAAAATCCGGTATTGCCGCTTTACTACAAGGATCCGAAACAGTATGGCTTCCTGTTGCAGATCTACTTTTTAAACAAGCGGTTTTCCATGATCAAGCAGGCATTAAGCGATGACAACAACGTGCTGGATCGCTCAATCTATGAAGACGCGCTGTTTACCAAGGAAAACAACGCGGAAGGCAACATCTCTGATACGGAGCTGGATGTTTACCTAAAGCTGCTTGACAATATGATGAGCGATTTGAACAAGCTGCCTAAAAAAGCGCCTGATTTGATGGTTTATTCAGAAACTTCTTTTGAGACCATTCTCTACCGAATCAAAAAACGGGGCCGCGACTATGAACAGATCGACAACAACCCTGAGCTTAAGGACTACTACTACAAAATGTGGAGCGCCTATCAAGACTGGTATCAAGAATACGATGCCAGTCCTAAGATGAAGATCGATCTGGATAAATACGACCTGGAAGATCCGCAAAACGTTGCCACGGTTCTGGGGATGATTGACGAGCGGCTGGCCCAGATTCGCTAAATCAATCGCTGCATTTAAACCGCTGATTGACTCGGCATTACCGATCAGCCAGCAGAATAGTGAAACCATCGTTTAGGTCGCCTGACTACACGGTGGTTTTTATTTTAGATACATTCGCCGCAGCACCTCTAAAATGCCGACACTGCCGATCCCGCTGGCAACCGGCAGCCAGGTATGCTGACGAACGGCTTTTTGCGGCTGCTTTTTTTGCGTGGGTCTCCTTGATTCAACCAAGGCAGCCGTTTGATGCTGCTGATGACGTTGATCCGTTCTTGGCCGACTAAGAGACGAATTGGCTGCTTGATTGACTGGACGATCAAAACGCGTCAGCTGATAGGCTTCAATCAGTTGATTCAGCTTTTGGTCATACTTAGGATCCGTAGCATAGCGACCCTTTAAAAAACTGGTTGCCGATCGATAGGTAGGTGCATTGCTGCGATGAGCACCAGCATACATCGGCTGGTCCAAAACGGCAGCATAATCGCTTAACGATGCTTTTTCATCGGTATAGCTCTTAAAGGTCCCTGCAACGATGGCTAGCTTACCACTGAGGCATTCCTGCGTCATCATTGAAACGCCATGACCATGCCAGGTTCCCTTGATGCCGAATAGATTATGATGAACTCGGCTTAACTCGCTGGTTCCCCAATTGCTTTCCAAGGCAGCCTGTGCAATCAGAACCGAAGCATAAAGATCATGCTTTTGGCCAACTTTTTGCGCGATTGGTCCCAGATGCGCGATAAACCGAGCCTGATCCCTGGTCGGACAAAGCGGCGCGTAATGCTGATTTGCGCTTGGCACTTCACTGGTTGTCTGATCAGATGACAGCTGAGCATTGTCTTGATCAGCTTCCTGTTCATTGCCTGCTGATTCATTGTTATCAGCACCGTGGTCCGCAGCTGTCTGATCATTCAAGACTGGTACGACATTTTGCTGCGATTCCTGCACGCGCTTTAGCCAATCAGCGTGCTCCAAGGCCAGCTGGCTGCCATCTTTAAAGCCTTGACAATAAGCCGTTTTAATCGGTTCTTGATCAGGCGGCAGCTGCGGCTTGTCGGCCATGGCATCCTGTAATCCCTGCTGATAGGCAGTTTGACATTTTGCCAGCCAGTTGTTTTTAAAGTCATCCCCCATGCTGCCATCACTTGAAGAATTAATGACCGCAGGCAGCTGAGCCTTAAAATCAGCTCCATTCGGCTCATTGCCTACTGCTGTCTGGGCTGCCAAAACCGGTGCCATCAGCTGTAAAACCATCGTCATCGTTATCAGACTCGTCAGCCAGATTTGTTTTTTGATCATAGTTAAATCATCCTTTCTTTTGCTCCTGATATTCCATATGTCAAAAAACACTGATTGGCACTAAAAAACCTGCCTCAATTGCTTGAGCCAGGCTGAAATTAATTAGCAAAATAAAACAACCGCACTGTCTTAGGCTCAGAAAAAGCTTGAGACAGTACGGTTTTTAATTAAATTGACTCCTAAAGTCTGTTATTTTAATTGGACACGGTATCATCAAAGCTAATAAACGATTACCGGTTCATATTGAGTTAATGAATCGTAAGCCGTTCCCGCGTCGCTGGTATGCATATTGACACAGCCATTTGAGCCGTCGTTCAGATAAGCCGTGCTTGACCAGTTCGTTCGCCAGCTGGCATCATGGAATCCACAGCCGCTATCGGTAAACGGTGCCCAGTAGCTGACTGGCGAGGCATAGGCTGAACCGTTGTCGCTGGTACCACGTAAAGTAGTGTTTCGCTGCTTATACATAATGTACCAGACTCCCTTAGGCGTATCATCGCCACTGCTATGTTTACCAGTAACCACGCTGGCATCAAAAACGCATTTGCCATCCTTGTAGAACCAAACATGCTGATCAGAAATGGAGACTTCTGCATAGGTATTGCCGATACCATGATTTGATGTCGTGCCATAGCCAATGCCGCCAGTATTATAGCCAACACCATAGACGTCATTTTTGGCATTGACGCTGGTCTGGTGGCTGATCAGGGCCTTGGTTAAAGTAGCCGCAGCCTTGGTTTCACTGAGCCGCCAGCCATATGAACCGCCCGTTGCCGTCTTGATCTGCTTGCCGCTGTGCGTGGTAAACGTAAAGCTCTTGTCCAGAGTCGACTGATTCTTGTTGACCTTTTTGACCAGCTTGTCTAGAGCCGTGGTATCAAATTGATATTGGTGATTCAAATACGTGGCTTTGGTAATGATGTCATTGGTCGTTAAAGTATAGGTTTTGTTTTCGACTTGATACGTCAGCTTTTGATTAAGCAACGCCTTCAACTTGACGGCTTCCTGCTTAACCGTTTTGCTGCTGGCTGCCAGCGGGTGTTGGTATTGCTTATGCAGCACGATCTTAACGTTGGCCGCATTTTGATCAAAGTCTTTTAAAAGCGCTTCGGTATCGTAACGATTGCCTTTTTGGGCTGGTTTGATCGTAACCTTGCCATTTGCCAAAACCGCTTTGGCATCAATCGGCGCCTTGCGACCAGCATTTTCTTTTTCGATATTGGCCTTTAAAGCTGCCCGCATCGCTGCAATGCGCGTCTTATCGACATGACTTGGGACAACCTTGATGTTCTTGGCCTTGCTGGAAGGAAAGAACGTGACTTGTTTTTTGAGAGCCGTTTGGAATTTGCTCAGATCATTCTTAGTAAAGCCGGCACTGCTGGCTTGGCCTTGATAGATCACCTTGCCATCCAGCTTTACTTCGTTGGTCAGTTTGGTCTTTGCTACCTTGTCATAAGCCTGTTGTGCGGTCAAGCCCCCTACGGCCACGCCATTAATGGTTGTATTCTTATTAAAATGAGTTCTTTGATGCCAGGTCATCACGCCAATCACGATGACCAGCAGCGTTGCGATAATGCCCAAAGACATTTTCGTGCGCGAGTTCATATTCCTCAACTCCCTTACCCTTAACCTTGTGCAACGCCAATTATATAACATTCCCAAATTGAAAGATATTATAATTTCAGCCAGCCAATCATTCATTGATAAACAGTGGCAACCCCAGTAGTCTAAAACGTCTGGATGCCATCAACCAACAGCCGTCTGTTAATTTTTGCAGTTGCCTAAATAGTGTTTTGATACGATCGGATTCATTAATCCCATCAGTATTCACTACACAGTCACCGAAGCTCACCTGACTATGGCCTGTCAGCTACCAGCAGCTAAAGTCGATGGCTGGTGAGCAGACGCCTTGGCACTTGTTCACTAAGGCAGCCACAGTTACTGAGAACCTTATCGCAGCCAGGGGCAGTCCGGTTTTATAATGCAAATAAAAAAGGACCTGGCAGATCAGCTGCCAGATCCTAGATATTTTGAAAGATCAGCTTTCAAATGGTCAGCTATTAGATTTCTGGATAGCTTTCCATTTTAACGTTGAGTTTCTTATTGTTTTCATCGGTCTTAATAACCATGACGTCACAGTCGGCTTGACGAATTACGTAAGCAGCCGTAGAACCAACGATCATCCGACCAATCATGTTCAGACCCGTGGCCCCAACCAGGATCAGGTCAACATCATGTTCTTTGGCATATCCTTCCGTCAGTTCCATCTTGGCGTTGCCGATCTTGACATCAGTTACGACATCACTGACCCCGACAGCTTCGGCCTTCTTCTTCATCTCGGCCAGTTCCTTGGTCATTTCATCCGTAGCTTTCTTGTAGATGTCACGATCAACGAATCCATAGCCAACCGTGCTCGTGTTTGGATAGCGTTCACCGTTGACGATGCTCAACAGATGCAGCTTGGCGTTATTGCGCTTAGCAATGTCGATAGCTTTTTGAACCGCCATCTTGGATTGTTCGGAGCCATCAACACCAACTAACAAGTTCTTGTATTCACTCATTATTGCCACCTCCAGAAAACAACCTTATTAAGAAAATCTACATTGGTTTTCCTTGTTATTATTTTACCACGAAAACGGTTTCTTGAACAATATGTTTTCTTTATTCAACTACTAAGTCGTGGATTGCCTGCATATAGATGGCCATTGACTTGATCAGATCATCAACCGGCTGAAATTCATTTGGCTGATGCATCGTGTTTGGCGTATCCGGCATCAAAGCACCAAATGCTACCCCACGACTCATCAAGCGACCGTAAGTACCACCGCCAACGACTTCAGCTTGGGCAGTCTGATCGCCAGTCTGGTCAACGTAGGCCTTGAGGAGCGTGGTAACGATTGGATCATTGACATCAACATAATGGGGCACCTCGCCTTGAGTGCGTGAAATGGCAAAATTGTGATCAGCTGCGACCGGCTTGATGCGGTTTAAGATCTCGTCAGCCGTGATTCCCTCTGGATAGCGGAAGTTCATATCAATGTGCCCGCCAGCCTGCTGATCAAACTTCAAGATGCCGGCATTCATCGTCATCTCACCCATTTTATCCGTCGTAAAGGCAGCATTGAAATGATTGACGCGCGTATCCAGATGCAGATAGCTGGCCAAAAAGTCGATAAAGTCGCCTGCGTGCCCCCGAATGTCAAGCTGCTTTAAAAATGTTGCCAGATAGGTTCCGGCATTGATGCCTTTTTCAGGTTCCATCCCATGAGCAGCCTTGCCAACCACGGTTAATTTAATTCCGTCAGCGTCGCTTTCAATGCTCCCGGTAATCGGATTCTCATCCAAGAAATCGGTAAACGCAGTCGCCACGGCCTCATTGTCTCCGGCTTCAATCGTGGCTTCGGCATCGCGCGGCACCATGTTAAAGCGCAGGCCAGAATCAAAGTGCTTTAAGACTACCTCGCCTTCATTGCCGCCATCAATATCCAAGAGCAGTGAAACCTGTCCTTTTTCACCATTGATCAGCGGAAATTCAGCGTCTGGCGAGAAGCCATAGGTCGGCGCCGGCTCCACTTCAAAGTAGCGCTTCATTCCTGTCCAGTCGTTTTCTTCATCGGTACCAACGATAAAGCGTACCTTCTGCTTAAAGACGGCACCATGATCCTTTAAGTACTTTAAAGCATAATAGGCAGCCATTCCCGGGCCCTTGTCATCGGAAACGCCGCGGCCATATAGATTGCCGTCCTTGATCACTGGGTTAAATGGATCGGTCTCCCAGCCTTTTCCTGCCGGCATGACATCCAGGTGGGCCAGGATTGCCAAGGTCTCGTCGCCTTCACCCCATTCGGCAAAGCCAGCCACGTTATCGATGTTTTTAACGCGGAAGCCATCCTGCTCAGCCATTTCCAAGAAAGCTTTCAATGCCTGGGCTGGGGCTGGGCCAAGCGGATATTCCGGTGTGGCTTCATCATCATTGCGCACGCTGGGAATCTTGATCAGCGTGGTCAAATCGTTAAGATATTCTTCTTTTTGAGATTGTGCGGCTTTTAACCAATCAGTCATAAAAAAACCTCCAATGTTAGTCAAATTCCTAGATTTAATGATAACATTATTTGAGGTTGATTTACGGATCAATCGTCAGTGGATTTTATTGGATTAAATAAAGGGAGTATCAAATATGCAAAACTTGGATGAGTCAATTCTGCAAAAAGTCATTAAAGCCCGCCCACAGGAAAGCTTTAAAGGAACTTTTGGCAAGATCGTGCTGGTCGGCGGCAACGAGAATTTCGGTGGTGCCATCATCATGGCCGCAACCGCAGCAGTCTATGGCGGGACTGGTTTGGTTACGGCTGCGACCGACCCAGCCAACTCGGCAGCTCTGCATGCTCAGCTGCCAGAAGCCATGTTTGCCGATTTTAATGACGATCAGCTGGTTGGCGACCTGATCGTAGCGGCCGATACGGTGGTCGTTGGCCCTGGTCTAGGCGATAACGCGCAAAGCCTGCACATTCTTAAAAACGTTTTTGAATACGTGCACGATGGTCAGACCTTGGTAATTGACGGCTCAGCAATCACCTTGATGGCCCGGGAAAATCTGAAACAGCCAGCCTGCCAGATCAGTGTCATCTACACGCCACATCAGATGGAATGGCAGCGGCTTTCAGGAATCAAGATTGCCGATCAGTCCGTTGAAAACAATCAAAAAGCCGTTCAGAAGCTGACTGCGACCGTTGTCTTGAAAAAGCACCATACCGAAATCTATCATGATGACCAGGTCTTTAAGCTGCCAATCGGTTCTGCCGCGCAGGCTGTCGGTGGGATGGGCGATACGCTGGCCGGAATGGTCGGCTCGTTTACGGCTGAATTCAAGGATGCCGGTTTGGACGCGATATTGGCCGCCGTTTACGCGCATAGTGCCGTGGCTGATCAGATCGCGGAAAATCAATACATCGTTTTGCCTCACCAAATCAGTCATGCCCTGCCTGCCTTTATGAAAAAGGTTGCCGCGCAGGATTCCAAAACGCATATTGGATTTATGGACTAAACAATAAAACCATGACGTCTCCTGAGCGTCATGGTTTTTTGATGGTCGAATTTGATTGCTTAAGCGGCAAATAAGTCATTGACCGCTATACTAATCTGCTTGGGCGTCAGATTATCCTGAACGATCTGACCCTTGGCGCGCAGTTCCAGCTTGGCGTCTTGCGGCTGTTCAGCCAGTTTGGTTAGATCGACTTCATGGTTGTCAGTGTCCGTAACGTCGAAATGAGACTTCTTCATCTGGTTAATCGTAGTTTCTTTGATTTCCATAATAAAATCAGCCTTCCTTTCTTGTTTACGACTACGTTTTAGCACGTCTCAATCATCTTGTTAAATATTTTGACCTTTTTTGACCAACAATCTTGGCAGTAAAAAGCCCGTCCCAAAACTGAGACGAGCAGATTGATTTAATTCATATGCAGCCGTTCGCGCAAAAGATCAGCCCGCGCGCCCAGCAAATGATCAGCCAGTCGTGACTTCAGTGCCAGATAAGCATAAATGACACCACCAATGGCCACGCCAAGGATCAAAAGGAAAAACGCGGCATAGCGGCCATGCGGATTAACCAGATACCCCAGGCCGAACATCACCAGCTTGGTAACCACAAACATGACCAGAGAAAAGGCCAGAATCTGATTAGTTGGCTTGGCCATTTCTTCAAAGTGCAGACCAAATTCCATATTAAACGAATGCAGAATCAGGTAGTTCATCATCACCATAGCCAGGGCTGTTGCCAATAGCGGGCCCATGCCTTTTAAAAGCCAGATGCATGGGAACTGCAAAATCAGCTTGATGATCATGCCGACTCCCAAAATTTTCATCATCTTGCGGTTTTCCGAAATTCCCTGCATCATCGCGGCCGCCACACTGTAAAGTCCCATGGCAATCGAAGCAAACGCCGCAAATTCCAAAATTACGATCCCGGCTTGATTATAGCGATAAAAAACCGTGTAGACTTGCGGTGCTACGGCAACTAGGCCAAGTGAAGCCGGCACCATGATAAAGTAGAACAGCTCCAGTGCGTTTTCAATCTGCGTACGCATGCCTTCCTGATCATTTTTAGCACGTGCATGAGCCAACAGCGGAATCACCGTCGTTGCCATGGCCGTAGCCACCGCAATGATGATCATGTAAAGCTTGTTGGCATTAAAGCTGAACATGGCATAGACCGTATTCATTTGATAGTAGGTAAAGTGGCCAACCAATGGCATCATCTTAAAGAAGGTATATTGGTCAATCAGTTGGAAGATCGTGATCCCTGATTCAATCACGATAAACGGGATGGCTTGATAAACGATCTTGACAATCAGCTGTATCGTCGAGATTTCTGGTGTTGCCAGACTGTTTTCCAGCATCGCCTCCATTGGCCGCCGGTAGTGAATCCGCGCCATGATCAAGACCGCGGCTGCTCCCAAGGCCCCGATAAAGGCAGCAAACGTAGACTGGGTAACCGCCAAGACCCAACTCCCTTTTTGGATCTTCATGACCAGATAAGTGGCCCCCAGCATGTAGATGATTCTTAAGAGCTGTTCAATCAGCTGTGAGATGGCAGATGGCGCCATCCAGCTGTACCCTTGCAGATACCCCCGCGAGATGCTGATGCTGGGAATCAATAGTACGGCCCAGGCCAAAGAACGGATGACTGGAATCTCATTGGGGTCCCCGCCATCCAGCAGTGAAGCGCCAAACATCATGATCAAGGCCGCAATCACTCCAGTTGCCATTGAAACGTACATCCCGGTATGATATAGCTTTTTGCTGATGTTGGTCTGATTGATCCCATTATAATGGGCGACCAGCTTCGACATTGCGGATGGGATCCCCGCCGTAGCGATCACCAAAAACAGGTTGTAGATGTTGTATCCCTTGGCATAAAGCGCGTTGGCCTGATCACTGTAGGCCCCCATCCAAGTTACCCAAGGAATGATATAAAGTGCACCCAGAACTCGCGACAATACACTCCCTGCCGTCATCCAGGCCGACCCACTGAGCATTTTTGCCTTGGCTGCAGCCTGCTTGCTCGGGGCCGTTTTTTGTTGTGCATCCATAATTTGCTGCTTTCCTACCTTTTTAATTGTTAAAATTTCAAAAAATAATCCTAACTATTCTAGCTTGAATTGGCAGTCAGCGCAAATCAATTCACAATTTGTTAAGAAAACCTTAACGGGTCGCTGCTAAAGCCTGTTTGATATCGGCAATCAGATCAGCCGCATCTTCAAGACCAACCGACAGCCGCAACAGCTTAGGAGTAATCCCCAATCGCTGCCGCTGCTCGACTGAAACGTCCGCGTGTGTCTGATAGTAGGGAATCGTAATCAGACTTTCGATCCCGCCCAGACTCTCGGCAAAGGTGATTACCTTAACGTGATCAAGCAGTCTTTCAACCTGATCAGCCTCTTTTAGATAAAAGCTGATCATACCGCCTTTACCTGGATAAAGCACTTTTTCGACTTCCGGCGCCTGCTTGAGATACTCAACGACGGCCTGGGCATTTTTAGTGTGCTGAGCCATGCGCACCTTAAGCGTCTTAAGACTTCGCAAAAGCAGCCAAGAGTCAAATGAATCCAAGGTATCGCCAGTCGTAATGTAGTAGTCGTAGTACTCCTGAGCCAGTTTTTCATCCTTAACGACCACGGCCCCGCCCAGCAAATCATTATGCCCGGACAGATACTTAGTCGCGCTGTGAATAACCACGTCAGCTCCCTTTAGCAGTGGCCGCTGATAGATTGGCGTGTAAAAGGTATTGTCAACGATCACCTTGATTTGCGGATCATATTCATGAACGGCCGCTGCCACTGCTTGAATGTCAATTTCTTTCATGGTTGGATTAGAAGGCGTCTCCAGCCAGACGATTCTGGTTTTTGGCGTCAGCTTGGCAACCAGTTCAGCAATCGACCGGCCATCCCATTGATCAAACTCAATCCCGGCATGCTGCTTCAGATAATCAAAGTAGCGAAAGTCGCCGCCATACAGATCATCCAGTGAAATCAAACGATCGCCGGTTTCAAGGATGCTTAATGCGAGCTGAACGGCCGCCATCCCAGAGCTGACTGCAAAAGCTGCCGTCCCGCCCTCCAATTTGGCCAGCGTCTTTTCAACGGCACGGCGATTGGGCGTTGAAAGGCGCGAGTAGGTATAGTCTTTGGTCGCATCAAAATTGATGGCCTCTTTTAAGGTTGGGTGGCGATAATTAGACGACAGATAGATCGGCAGGGCCACCGCGCCACGCTCATCTTCATGATTACCGGCCTGAGCCGCGATGGTTGCCAGTGACAGTTCAGTTTCCTTATTTTGACATTCACACATAAATAACTCCCTCTTTCTGGTATTTTCTGATTCATTCAACTGGTGATCGACTGTTTTGATCCATGCGGTCTAATGCTGCATGCCAGCGCTATAAAGACCTGCTGAGAATCAAACTGCCTTGGCTAATGCCTGATCAAGGTCTGCGATCAAGTCGCGCTGATCCTCGATGCCAACCGCTAATCTGATCAGCCCCGGCGTAATTCCGGCTTTAAGCTGCTCAGCTGGCGAAAGCTCCGCGTGGCTCATCTTGCTTGGCAGCTCAACCAGACTTTCCACTGAGCCTAGGCTGACTGCCAGTTGAAACAGCTGCAGCGAATCAACGAACTTAACTGCGTCCACATTGTCAGCCAGCTCGATCGAAAGCACGCCGCCCGCACCCTTGGCCTGGCTGCTGAGCGTTTCATAGCCTGGCTGGCCGAACAGACCGGGATAATAGATTTTTTTGACGGCTGGCAGCGGCTGCAGATGAGCAATGATTGCCTTGACGTTGGCCTGCTGGCGATCCATTCTGACGCTTAAAGTCTGCAGCCCGCGCCGAACCAGATTGCTGTCTTCTGGTGAAAGCACGGCCCCCAGCGCGTTTTGCACAAAGTAGAGCCGGTCGCCTAATTTTTCATCATTGGTAATCACCGCGCCCGCACTGACATCAGAGTGCCCAGCCAGGTATTTAGTTGCACTGTGAATTACGATATCGGCACCTAAAGTCAATGGCTGACAAAGATAGGGACTTAAGAAAGTGTTATCGACGATCGTCAGCAAGTCGTGTTTTTTAGCAACCTTAGCCACAGCGGCAATTGAAGTCACCTGCAGCAGCGGATTGGTAACCGGTTCAAAATAAACGGCCTTGGTATTGGGCTGGATCGCACGTTCAATGGCCGCCGGATCTCTGGTGTCAACCGGTGTCGTGCTCAGCCCCCAGCGTTCAAAGAACTGATTGAGCAGCCGAAACGTGCCACCATAGATCTGATCGCCAACGATGATATGATCGCCGGCCTTAAAAATCGCCAGCGCCGTATGAATCGCCGCCATCCCGGAAGAAAGCGCCAATCCCCGCGTACCATGCTCTAAAGCAGCCAACTGATCCTCAAGATACTGCCGCGTTGGATTGCCCGAGCGGCCGTAGTCATACTGTACTGCCGCACCGATTTTTGGATAGCGATAGGTCGTTGAAGTATAGATTGGAACGTTGACGGCTCCCGTCTGATTGTCATTTTGGGCTGGCCCGTGCACCAGTCTGGTATTAAATTCTGTCATGTCTTTCCCCTTTCTCAAGGCAATAAAAAAGCCCTGAACCTATTGATAGATTCAGGACGACGCAGCTGATCCGACGTGGTACCACCCGATTTTACCGCTGGATTGCCCACAGCGGCCTCAACAACACCAATTGATGTCTGGGATGGTAACGGATCCTGCCGGGAATTCAGCCAAACTGACCAAATACCTTGCTCTGAGCTCATCTTCAGCTGCTGGTTCGTGCTGCCCTTTCACTGACGGCAGTCGCTGAAACACTAATAAAGCGACCTACTCTTCTCTTCAACGCTTTTATAATTATTATTTAATGAATTTCTTAATTTTCACTCATTATAGTCACGTGATTTCCTCATGTCAACTAAATTTTTTACTCAGTACTAAAGTAGATCACTTTCATCTATCAATTAATAAAACGCCGCGGCAATTAACCGACGACGTTTTTACAGTTCATATTTTAGAGCATTCATCAATGACTATTTTTGATTAGTCAAAATGATGTCGCTAGCCTTGACTTCGGAGCCAAAGTAAGGCTTCAGTTCCTGGTTATAGTCCTTTTCAAAGAAGTTTTCACCGTTAAGCTTGGTGATTTCCTTGTTGGTCCAGTTCAAAAGCGACTTGTTTCCCTTTTTGACGGCTGGGGCGATGTATGAGCTCTTACCCAGCTGCTTGATACCAACCGTGTACTTAGGATTGTTCTTGACCCAGGCGTACAGGTAGGAGTTGTCATCGGCCAATGCCTTGGCGCGACCGTTTTTAAGCGCGTTGAACTGCTGCGTCTTGGAGTCGAACTTCAAAAGGCTGGCGCCGGTCTGGTGTTGAGTAAAGTATTGTTCAGCCGTCGTTCCCTTGTTGACGATCAGTTTTTGGCCCTTCAATTGACTGACCTTAGTAATTGGATCGCTCTTTTTAGAAACGACCCCAACGGAAACCTTCATGTATGGCTTGGCAAAATCAACCGTCTGCTTGCGTTCCGACGTCACCGTAAAGTTGGCCAAAACCAGATCAGCTTTGTTGGAGTTCAGCGTGTCAACCCGGTTGTTGGCGTTAACCTGCACGAACTTGGCCTTAACGCCTAAATCCTTGGCAATCCGCCGTGCCAGGTACAGATCATATCCCACGCGCTTGCCATCCTTGTTGACCCAGCCATATGGCGGCAAGTCGCCAAACACGGCAATTTTAATGTAGCCGCGCTTCTTGATTGCCGAAACCGAACTCTGATTATCAGCGGCATGGGCCGTCACAGTACCTGCCAGTGGTGCAAATGCCAGTAGAAAAGCGCCTAGGGCCAATACCAGCGTCTGAATCAATTTTTTTAAACTCTGCTTTTTCATAATCAATTCCCCTTTTCTCAAAAAACACTAAAAATCCATACTCTCCAAAAACTGTTGGGCCCGCTCAGTCTGCGGCTGCTTAAAGAACTGCTGACCCGGCGTATCCTCTAAAATATGACCATCCTCTAAAAACAGCACCCGATCGGCAATCTGGGCCGCAAAGTTCATCTCATGAGTTACGATCAGCATTGTCATGTCCTCTTCGTCACTCAGCTTCTTGATGATCTCCAAGACCCCTCTGACCATCTCAGGGTCCAATGAGGCCGTGACCTCATCAAACAGCATCAGATCCGGATGCATGGCCAGCGCTCTGATAATGGCGATCCGCTGCTTTTGCCCACCTGACAGCTGGCGCGGGTAGGCCTGCTCATAATCGCTCAAGCCAACCATAGCCAGCAGTTTTTTGGCTTCTGCCGTCGCTTCTTTTTGTTCGCGCTGCTGAACTTTGGTCGGTGCCAGGATGATGTTTTCCAAAACCGTCATATTTGGGAACAGATCGTAGCTTTGAAAAACCATGCCGATCTTTTGCCGCAGCTTTTGCCAATGCTTTTCATCTGGAATCACATTCTGGCCTGCAAAAGTGATCTGACCGCTTTGAAAGTCCTCTAAGCCGTTCAGCGTACGAATCGTCGTACTCTTGCCCGATCCGGAAGGTCCCAGCAGTGCCAGTACCTCGCCTTTTTTGAGCTCAAAGTTGATATCGAACAAGACTTGGCGTTCACCGTAAAACTTGTTTAAATGCGCTACTTTTAAAATTTCTTCAGTCAAAAGACATCCCCCTTAATCTGCTTGCTTGGCATCCATCTTTTTTGCCCAGCGCGACAGTGGATAATCCACCAGGAAGTAAAACACGAAAATCAGACCATAGACCCAAAAGACCCCTGTTCGATAAAGATGATTATTGGCCTCGATAATCTGCTGGCCAATGTTGATGACATCCATCACGCTGATCATCATCAAAAGCGAGGTCGTTTTAATCACCCGCGTTGCCAGATTGATCGTTGCCGGCAGCTCCAATCGAAACGCTTGGGGCAATAAGACGTAGTAAAACAGCTGGTGGCGGTTCAAACCCAACGCCATACCCGATTCCCGCTGATGCTTAGGAACCGAGATCAAAGCTCCTCGAACGATATCGCTGAATTCCGCGGCCACCCATAAGGCAAACGCGACAACGGCCATCAATGAGCCAGGGAGGTTGGCCACATGCATCATTCTTGGCAGGATGTAATAGGCCAAAAACAGCAGCACAACCGTGGGCACGATCCGGAAAAACTCGAGGTAAAGCCGCAGAATCAAGCGCAGCAGCCGATTCTTAAACGTTCGCAAGATTCCCAGTACCGCACCGAATGCCAATCCAATCAGCAAGGACAGCGCCGCGATCCAAACCGTGGTCCATAATCCACCTAGCAGTCGGACAAAATTATGTCCTTCCAACAAAACGTTAATTCCCGAATGTGCCATAGCGAACCTTCCTTTCCAGCCAGGTCAAAATCAAGGACAGAGGAATCAAGATAATTGCGTAGGCGATCACTAAAACGAAAAGATATTCGTTAGAACGATAGTAAAGACCGATCAGATCCAGGGCCGTGTTCGTTAGTTCTGGAATGGCAATTACAGAAAAAATCGAGGTTTCCTTAATCAAAAAGATCACGTTGGCAGCCAGAGCAGGTACCGACAGTGCAAATCCCTGCGGAAAGACTACATAACGGGCCAGCTGCCAGCGGCTCATTCCCAGGGCCCTGCCGGATTCAAGCTGCGTCTTGGCCACGCCGTTAAAGCCGCCGCTGAATCCTTCTGCCATGTAGGCGCCCCCTAAAAAGATCAGACCAACGATCCCACAGGTAGCCGCGCTCATTTTCCAGCCAATTACCGGAAAGGCGTAGTACAAAAAGAACAGCTGAATCAAAAGCGGCGTATTGCGGGCCAGCTCAACATAAGCGCCCAGGATGCCAGCCAGATACGGGACCTTGAAATACCGCACCAGACTGACGATGATGCCCACGACCATGGCGCCTAGAATTCCAACCAACGACAGCCACAGCGTCAGTCGAAAGCCCTTGGCAAATTCAGGC
This sequence comes from Limosilactobacillus mucosae, assembly GCF_013423865.1. NCBI lineage: Bacteria > Bacillati > Bacillota > Bacilli > Lactobacillales > Lactobacillaceae > Limosilactobacillus > Limosilactobacillus mucosae. The sequence goes on from NZ_CP058954.1 coordinate 1,516,063, forward strand.
AGACTCTGCTGAATGATCGTCCAACTCAAAATTTCTCACTCCCCTTTTAGACAAATATCCAAATAATGTCTAATCAAAAAATTGCATGAAAAAAGGCCCATTGTCTTTCCATTCCTTTAATCAGCCTTTGGGAACCGCAAAAACAGTAACCCAAAAAGGCCTCAGATCGAAAAACCGATTGAGGAATAGATTAACAACAGGCCATCATTGACGAAAAGGCAGAAATCTCCAATGTTTTAAATTGATGCTTCAACATAGAAATTCCTCCTTTCGCAATGAAATTCAATAATTAAAAATCTCTTAAAAATTTAATGAGTTTATTATAGCGATCAGGTTTTCAATTGTCAACGTCTTATTTATAGTAAGCTGTTTTACCTAATCCCCGTGAGTGCTTCAAAAGCCCACCCCAACAACGATTAACGCGTTTAATATTTTTCCAGATCAACTTCGATCAACCGTACTTCACGATCCGGAAAGGCCGTTTTCAGCTGGTCGATGGGCGTTGCTGCTGGCGCCGATTCAAAATGGCCCAGCTTGTCATTGATTACGATTGCCAGCCCCAGCTTGGCATTTTCGATTGCCTCATCCATGGTCTGCCCCTGCGTAAATGCCTCAGGGACATCCGGAAAATCAACCTGAATCTCTTTTTCGGTTGGGGTAAAGACTGCCCCATAGCTAACCAGTTCCATTGCTGTTTCCTTTCTTTAAAATCCAAAAAGGCCAGCCTCGACGCTGCCGAATGCTGACCTTTAAATTACGTTAGACTATTTAACGACAATGTTGACAATGTGGTTTGGTACGACGATGACCTTCTTGATTTCCTTGCCATCCATGAACTTTTGGACGTGTTCGTTGGCAAGGGCCTTAGCTTGAGCCGTTTCTTGATCGGCATCCTTTGGCATCTCAATTCGGGCCCGTACTTTGCCGTTAACCTGTACGATCATTTCAACCGTTGATTCCTCCAAGGCTTTTGGATCGTAGGTTGGCCATGGCTGGTAGGCAATCGTATCAGAAACGTGGAATTGGCTCCAAAGCTCTTCGGCAACGTGTGGAATTACCGGCGAGATCATCTTAATCAGGCCTTCCATGTACTCAACCGGCAGATCGTCAACCTTGTACGCTTCATTGACAAAGACCATCAGTTGCGAAATAGCCGTGTTAAAGTGCATCCGCTCAAAGTCTTCCGTAACCTTCTTGACGGTTTGGTTGTAGATGCGCGTAAGTTTGCCATCATTGAAGTTCGAAACCCGATCACGCAGATGGTTGTTGTCATCCATCATCAAGCGCCATACCCGGTTGATCCACTTGTAGGCACCGTGCAGCCCCTTAGTATCCCAAGGTACGGATTCAGTTAGCGGACCCATGAACATTTCGTACAGACGCAGCGTGTCGGCACCATATTGCTCAACGATGTCATCTGGGTTAACGACATTGCCCTTGGACTTGGACATCTTTTCGTGGTTGGAACCCAGAATCATCCCTTGGTTAACCAGCTTCATGAATGGTTCCGGTGTTGGCACGTAGCCCAGATCGTACAGAACCTTGTGCCAGAAGCGGGCATACAGCAGGTGCAGGACGGCATGTTCAGCCCCCCCGACGTACAGATCGACTGGTGACCAGTAGTCCAGCGCTTCTTTCGAGGCAAATTCCTTTTCGTTGTGCGGATCCGTGTAGCGCAGCCAGTACCAAGAAGAACCAGCCCATTGCGGCATCGTGTTGGTTTCCCGCAGCCCATGCCGGCCATTTTCGTCATAAACGTTGATCCAGTCGGTAGCGTTGGCCAGTGGACTCTCACCGGTACCAGATGGCTCAATGTTCTTCATATCAGGCAGTTTCAAAGGCAGTTCGTCTTCAGGCACCAATGAGGTCGTACCATCATCCCAGTGAATAACCGGAATTGGTTCACCCCAGTAGCGCTGACGTGAGAAGATCCAGTCGCGCAGCCGGTAGTTGACCTTCTTGTGCCCGGCATCGTGTTCTTCCAGCCAGTCGATCATGGCCGTTTTGGCTTCCTTGATCTTCATGCCATCAACAAAACCAGAATTGATGTGTTCGCCATCGCCAGCATAGGCTGCTTCTGAGATGTCGGCATCCTTGATGATTGGCTTGATTGGCAGATCAAACTTCTTGGCAAAGTCCCAGTCACGCTGGTCACCGGCAGGCACGGCCATCACCGCACCAGTACCGTATGAAGCCAGAACGTAATCTGAGATCCAGATTGGCAGCTTTTCGCCGTTGACTGGGTTGATGGCGTAAGCCCCCGTAAATACACCCGTCTTGTCCTTGTTCAGATCGGTCCGTTCCAGATCAGAGCGGCGGGAAGTCGTTTCCTTGTAGCCTTCGACTTCGGCCTTGTGTTCAGGCGTCGTCAGTTCGTTAACCAGATCCAGTTCAGGGGCCAAAACAACGTAGGAAGCCCCAAACAGCGTATCGGGACGCGTGGTGAAGACTTCGATTCTGCCATCATGATCAGCAATGTCGAAGAAGACGGAAGCCCCTTCTGAACGACCAATCCAGTTGCGCTGCATTTCCTTAACGCTTTCTGGCCAGTCAACCAGGTCCAGATCATCAATCAGACGATCGGCATAAGCCGTGATCTTCAAGACCCATTGCTTCATCGGCTTGCGGTAGACTGGGTAGCCGCCCCGCTCCGTCTTGCCGTCAACGACTTCTTCATTGGAGACAACCGTACCACCCATGAAGTCAGGAGCCCAGTTGACCATGATCTCATCTTCATAGGCCAGCCCCTTCTTGTACAGCTGTTCAAAGATCCACTGCGTCCACTTGTAGTAGTTTGGATCAGTCGTGTTGACTTCGCGATCCCAGTCATAAGAGAAGCCAAGCGATTGAATCTGGTCTCTAAAGTGATCGATGTTTTGGTTGGTGAAGCCCTTTGGATTGTGGCCCGTCTTTAAAGCGTACTGTTCAGCCGGCAGACCAAACGCATCCCAGCCCATTGGATGCAGCACGTTGTAGCCCTGCATCCGCTTCATCCGCGAAACCACATCCGTTGCCGTGTAGCCTTCTGGGTGACCAACGTGCAGCCCTTGTCCAGATGGGTATGGGAACATGTCCAAAGCATAGTACTTCTTTTGGTCCTTGTTGATTTCCGCCTTAAAGGTCTTGTTCTTCTTCCAATAGCGCTGCCATTTCTTTTCAATCGTTTTGTGATCGTAAGCCATTAGCCCTGCTCCTTTTAAAATTCTGATTGTCAGTAAGTTGATCGTATAAAAAAACGCCCTGCAACTAAATGCAGGACGAATCAAAATCCGCGGTACCACCTGAATTCCACGCTTTATGCATGGCCCTTGAGATTCTTAACGCGAATTTCACGTTGCCGCCTACTGTTGATTCAGCAGCAATTTTTTGAGGCCAGTTCACCAATGACTGCTCCAGGCTTGCACCGCCGCCTGGTCTCTGTAAACAGCTGAGTTGGCTACTAACTCCTCTACGATCAAAGATTACAAACTATTCTAGCAAGGACCGCCGCTAAGTGCAAGTCTCTTTTCTAATATGTTTCTAATTTTGTTCGTCGAGTTTCAGCAGCAAGGCATCTAAAGCTCCATACAGGTTGGCGTCGTTTTTGAATTTAGCTGGTTCGATCTTTGGCTTGACCATTTCTTTTTTCACGATCGGCATTGACTCTACCAGCTGGTCATATTGATCATTGATTGTCTTGATCAATATCGGCTGCGCGGAGATCCCACCACCAATGACGACCTTGTTTAAATCAACGATCGCCTGCATGCTCAAGATCAAGCACGCAATCTGATAGCAGTATTCGTTAAAGACCTTGGCGGCATCTGGATTGCCAGCTTCAATCATCCGAAAGGCCGCTAAGCCATCTGCACCTTCCGGCAGGCCAGATGCCTCAATTACGTCCTGAATCATTTTGACTGAAGAGCCGTTAAAGCCTGCCAAGCGATCCGTACCTTCCGCCTTAAAGTTGGTTGGCACAAAATTCAGCATTCCGGCACCGGCATGCGCGCCATAGTTCAGTTTGCCATTGGTGATGATGCCAGAGCTGATGTCGGTTCCCAGCAAAATGGCTGCCGCATCGGTTTCACCATGCAGATTGCCCAGCCATGATTCCGCCAAAGCTGCCGCGCGTCCTTCGTTTTCAACGGCAATCGGCAGAATCTTACGGTAATGTTCCTTAAACAGTTTTGGCAGATCCCAGTTCTTCAAAAACGGCAGCGTATCGCTAAAAACGACCACCTGCTTTTGCGGATCAACCTTGCCGGGAACGCAGACCGCCAATCCGCTAATCTGAGCTTGGTACTGATCAATAATTGCATAAAGCGACTTCATAAATTCAGTCAGGCTGCTGGTAGGCGTCGGTACCTTGTCTTTTTTGGTAATCTGACCGGCGTTGTTCAGCAAGGCATACTTAATCGCTGTCCCACCGACATCGATACTTAAGAATGAATGCATGACTCAAGACCCCTTCCTTGATTTAACCTTTACGGGTCCATCTTACTCGTTTTAAATGATTTTTACTAGAGATATTGTGAATATTTTCGCAATTATTTGACAAAAGTCGCGTAAACGAATTCATCGGTGTTTCATCAATTGATTTTAAAAAACTGTTTTTAAATTGCTGCCTGATTTTTTAGCTGTATTTGTTCGATAATTAACTTAATTTTGCTCGTTTCTAAAAGCCCCGCAAGGTTATAATGACATTAATAAACCGCAAGCGTAGAAAGGACGACCTCAATGGAAAACAAAACCCCTCTTTGGTCAAACGATCATCCCCAAATCATCAGCAATCTGGCCCAGCATACCATCTCCAAAAGCTATTATGGTCTTGGCACCAACATCGTTTTAACGGCGTTTGGAAGTGCCGAGCAGCGCGATTTGGACGATGCCTATGCACTGATTGCCCGCTATGAAGACATTCTGACTGTCAATCGCGATCATTCAGAGCTGATGGCCGTTAATCAGGCAGCCGGCCAGCATCCCGTACAGGTTTCTCATGCCAGCTACCATCTTGCCAAAAAAGCCATTGCCATCAGCCTGGAAGACAACGGCTTTGATGCCTTGATCGGTCCTTTGGTAAAACTGTGGCACATTGGCTTTGACGATGCTCATGTACCAAGTGAGGCGGAGATTCAAGAACGCCTTAAACTGATCGATCCGCATGACGTTGAGCTAAATGACCACGACATGACGATCTTTTTGAAAAAGCCGGGAATGGAGATTGATCTGGGCGCCATTGCCAAAGGATATATCGCCGATCGCATTCGTGACTTATGGCGCTCGCGTGATCTTCGCGCCGGCATCATTGATCTGGGCGGCAACATTCTGATGCACGGCACGGCACCCAAGCACCAGGACGGCTTATGGCGAATCGGCGTTCAGGATCCTAGTGCCAAGCGTGGTCAATCGATTCTGGTAGCCACTCTGCCGGAATGTTCAGCCGTTACCAGCGGAATCTACGAGCGTCATCTAGAAGAAAATGGGCAAGACTACCACCACATCATCGATCCGGCCACTGGTCACCCTAGAAAAACTGCCCTGGCCGGCGTGACCGTCTTTTCTGGTGAATCGATTACCGGCGAGATCGAAACCGGCCGCCTTTTCTTTGCCGGTCAGCCGCTGCCAAACTGGATCAATGATCATCCTGACGTCATGGGGGCCGTTTTTGTCGATCAGGCACGCCATGTTCAAGTTGTCGGTCTCAAACCAGATCAGGTTCGAATTATTGACCATAGCTACGACGTTCAGTTTATCAATGACTGATTCTGAACTGCATCGTGATCTGGCATTAGCGGGCTTGTTTGACTAAGTCTTGATGATCATGAGTCAAAATGCCGGCCAGTCAAATAATCGCCAGCAAAAAAGCCAAGCTGCCGCATCTGGGCACTTGGCTTTTCTTTTGTTTTTTATCCTAAAACGGCTTTCAGTTCGTCAACCTTGTCCAGGTGTTCCCAAGGCAGGTCGATATCAGTCCGGCCAAAGTGACCATAAGCAGCCGTCTTTTTGTAGATTGGGCGCTTCAAGTCAAGCATCTTAATGATTCCGGCTGGCCGCAGATCAAACGTCTTGCGTACCGCCGCGATCAGTTCAGCTTCCGAACGCGTCCCCGTCCCAAACGTATTGATTGAGATTGAGACTGGCTGAGCCACCCCAATTGCGTAGGCAACCTGAATCTCCAGGCGCTTGGCATAGCCGGCCGCTACCAGGTTCTTGGCAATATAGCGGGCCGCATAGCTGGCAGAACGGTCAACCTTCGTTGCATCCTTGCCAGAGAAGGCGCCCCCGCCATGGTGAGCAGCCCCGCCATAAGTGTCCACGATGATCTTGCGGCCCGTTAACCCGGCATCGCCTTGTGGACCACCAATGACAAAACGGCCGGTTGGATTGATGAAATACTTGGTATCATCATCCAACAGTTCGGCTGGAATCACGGCTTTGATAACTTGCTCAATAACGTCGTGACGAATCTGATCCAAAGCAATCTCTGGGTCATGCTGCGTACTCAAAACAACCGTATCGACACGCAATGGCTTATCATTTTCATCGTATTCGACCGTTACTTCAGCCTTGGCGTCAGGGCGCAGATATGGAATCGTACCATCCTTGCGCAGCTTAGCAATCTTCTGCATCAGCTTGTGACTAAGCATCAGCGTCAGCGGCATATATTCCGGCGTTTCATCAGTAGCATAGCCAAACATCAGCCCTTGGTCGCCGGCACCAATCTTGTCTAATGGATCAACGTTGCCGCCCCGCGTTTCCAGCGAGTCGTCAACCCCTTGCGCGATGTCTGGCGACTGTTCGTCAATCGCTGTAATCACCGCACAGTTGTCGGCATCAAAGCCATATTGGCCATCCGTGTAGCCAATTTCACGAATCGTATCACGAACGATCTGCTGGATGTTGACATAAGCCGTCGTCGAGACTTCGCCAAATACCAGCACCAGGCCGGTCGTAACCGAGGTTTCAACCGCTACCCGGGCATCTGGGTCTTGTTCCAGCATGGCATCCAAAATTGCGTCGCTGATCTGGTCAGCAATCTTGTCAGGATGTCCTTCCGAAACCGATTCGGATGTAAATAAGTGTCGTTCAGTCATTTTGTTAATTCCCCCATTTTCTAAACTAAAAAGTTCGGTTATTGCGGTTACAAGGCATCTTCACAATCTGTGAATCCTATCGGGAATTTGCTTTATAACGTTCACCATCCTAACATATTCTCGTGATAATAAGCAATTTTTTATGATGGAATTTGTTACAATAAGGAAAACTTAATTTTTGACCGCTCAGGAGGAATTTTTTTGCAAAAACCGTTATCGCATTTTAAGCTGCAAATCCAAGATATCGACTGGCGCAGTCTGCTGCCCAATGCTTTTTTAATGATGTGCTGCTGGTCTTACGTGCCCTTTGCCTATGCCATTCAGATCAAAACCACCGTCTTTTCTCATGATCTGTACAGTCTGTTTGCCTATCAGGTCTGCATTGCCCTGGCCGCCACCATTATTTTTGACCAGCAAGGCGGCTCGCTGACTTCGATTATTCCGCTGCTGATCAGCTTTTTATTTGCCATCAGCGGTTTTTTGCATGGCAACGTTTTTTTGTTTATCCTGCTTTTGCTGCCGCCCTGCTATCTGCTGATTTTTGAGCTTTATCTGCACGAATTTCAAAATCCAGTTGGTCTGCTGGTTTTCGGCCTTTTAATGACCCTCAGCATTCCAGTGGCGTTTACCTTCATCTCGGTTAAGTTTTTGTCGTGGAGCTATCTGCTAAAACTGATTCCGTTATTGATGATCTACTGTTTTTACTACGCCCCGCTTTTTTTATCTGATGACCCGCGTTTTCCAATGATTGAGGGCGGTCTGGGCGTGATCTTGATTTTAACGATGCTGACGCGGCCAATCAAGGCGACGCTGCTGTTAGCCATCGCATTGGTGATCTTAAGCTGGTGGCTGTTGCAGCGCTTGGTCGCAAACCCGCATAATCAAATTTTTTATACTCTGTTACAGTTGTTGACAACGATTCTGACTTTCTGGGTTTAAATTTTACCAGGCAGAATGCTTTTCTTTTCGCTAAATTAGAATTATTATTATCTAAAAAGAAACATTTTATTTCCTGATGCATTATCGACCTTGACAATGCTATAATAATGACTTGTCTAATCACTCGTCTGTGAAAGGAGGATGATCGTTGCAATGGCCAATTCAGAATATGAACACGCACTGCAGCATCTGCGCGAAAAACACGTCCGGCTCACCCCGCAGCGTAAACTGATTCTGCACTATCTGATCAATCACCACACGCACCCCAGCGTTGAGATGATCTACGCCGATTTAAAACAAGAAGCCGACAACATCAGCATGGCAACGATCTACAACACCATTAATCTCTTGGTTGAAGATCAGCTGGTCATTGAACTGAAAAATGGTGATGGCAGCTCCCACTATGACTACTTTGGGCATCCCCACTACCATGTCGTCTGTGACAACTGCGGTTTGATCCAAGACGTTTTTGATGATCATTTTGCGGCCCTGACCAAGGATCTGCAGCAGATTACCCGCGAAAAGACCAATTTCATGGTAAACCAAAGCGATATTGAAGTTCATGGCATCTGTCCCAACTGTCAAAAAAAACTGGGCCTGGCATAGGCTAAACAGCTGAAAAAACGACTTTCTACTTAACTAAAAATATGGCGTCATCTCAGACTTTTGAGTTTGAAATGACGCCATCTGTATTTTTCAGCATCTTTTTACGATTGTATTTAAGACATTTATAGTAAATTTGTTTAATTGATTTTGAGCAGCCCGTCATCCATATACAATCACTCTGTATAAATTAATTTTGAAAAACCCATTATGAAGTGCCAGATAGCACTAACAGATTGGAGAAATCTGTCAATTAAAAATCAGCTTTAGAATAATTCAAACGTAATTGTAATGCTAACTTGCGACCGACAATACCTACATAATAAAACTCGGATGATCCATCATTGCTTAGCGAATCATCCGAGTTTTCATATTGAGAGGAAAAGTTTTTAGTTTCGTCCAGTTGTTTCTACTCTTTTATAAATCAGACATTTTATTCTGCATCATCGCCATCATCTTCTGCAGCAGATGGCAATCCCTCGGTTGGTTCGTGGCCCAAGAAGCTTTGTGTCAACCCAATCTGTTCCTTAATCCAGGCATACAGCTCTTTCATCAGTTGATTCTGCGCCTCATGCCCTTCTTTTTCGGTCAGCTTAATGGCCCGTGTAATAAACAATAGCTGCATATCAAAATCTTTAACCAGCTCAAACAGCTGATCTTTACCATCAGCATACTTAGTAGCACCATTTTCGGTCAGCATGCTGTACTTAAGCAGCTCCTCGCTGGTCGTTGGCACCAAATCTGCTTCGGCATGCAAGGCACGATTGATATCATCCCAAAAAGCCAGTTCTTTTTGAATCCAGGCCCGCCCATACTGATCTAAAAACAGTGCGGCCGGCCCTTTGGCAAATAAAGCTGCCTGCTCAATCTTTAAAGCATGCACTGCCAGGTTGGAGGTAATGTGACCGATCATGGCACCAGCAGTTGGAACATGGTGCTCATGGTCGCTGCGTTCTTGTTCTTTTGCATAACGAATTTCAATTTCACTCATGATTAAGCCTCCTTAACGATGATCTTTTCGACTTGATAGCCAAGCTGGCTGACAACATCGCCCAATGCTTCTGGTGCAAGTTGGCTTTCATCAACTTCAGCCTTGACCTTGCCGGCATTAAACATTACCACGGCATTGGATACGCCAGGCTGTTGGCTGACGGCTTTTTGAATCTTGCTCATGCATGATGGACAAGACAGATCATTGAGTTTTAACGTTACTTTTTTCATGATTCATTTCCCCTTTGCTTATTTATGAATATAGCTTAGTCGATTTACTCTAATAAATAATTGATTACGGTCAATTACGACGAATTAATCGCATACCATTTAAGATGACGATCAAAATACTCAATTCATGAACCAGCATCCCTGACGCCATGTAGATGTAGCCGGTAAACAGACCGATGAACAACAGTAATACCGTCAAAAGTGCAATTGCAATGTTTTCATACATGTTGCGTATCGTCTTTTGCGCATGACGAACGGCAATCGGTAATTGAGCCGGACTGGAGTTGACCAGGATAATATCGGCCACGTCAATGGCGGCTTCGGTACCACTGCCCATAGCAATCCCTAGATCAGCCACACTTAATGCCGGACCGTCATTGATTCCGTCCCCTACAAAAGCCACTTGATGGCCATCTGATTGCAGCTGTTTGATGACTGCTGCCTTGTCGACTGGCAAAAGATCACCACGCACTTCATTAAAGTTCAGGTCGGCCACCATGTTTTCAGCAGCTGCCTGGTTATCGCCAGAAAGCAGGATGAGGCGATAGTCCTTGATTTTTCTCAGATTGTCCAATGCTGCTTTGGCCCCAGGACGCAGTTGATCACTGACCTCCAGTACCAGCCGCAGCTCGTGATCAACAGCCAGCAAAACGTGTGAGCTGGTCTTTGAAAGCTGATCGGTGGTCGTTTCGATTCCGGCTTCGTTTAACAATCTTTCATTACCAACCAAAACCGAGTGCTGGTTAACGACAGCCTGAATGCCGCGTCCATCAATAATCTGGCTGTCGCTAACCGGGTAGACGTCATCTTTTTGCCAGTAGTCCAAAATGGCTTTGGCCAACGGATGATTGGACTCATGCTCAATGCTGGCCAGAATCTTTAGATTTTCATTCTGATCGCCATTAACATTGACAACCTTTCCCGCACTCGGCTGACCCGTCGTCAGCGTACCGGTCTTGTCAAAAACAAACGTATCAATCTTGGTTAACTCATCCAATGCAGCGCTACCCTTTGCAATCATGCCTCGTTTGGCTGCACTGCCGATGCCAGCAACCGTCGAGATTGGCACCCCGATTACCAGAGCACCTGGGCAGCCAAGGACCAGAATGGTAATTGACAAGCGTAAGTCTTTGGTAATCAGGCCTACGATAATTGACAACAGTAATACCAATGGCGTGTAGTATTGTGAAAAGCGGTCAATAAAACGCTGGGTCTTGGTTTGACTATCTTGAGCTTCTTCAACCAATTCAATCAGCCGACCAAACGTGGTATCTTCGCCCACCTTTTCAGCTCGTACAACCAACGCTCCGCTGGAAAGAATCGTACCGGCAAATACACTGCTGCCGATTTCTTTGTGGCTGGGTTTGGATTCGCCGGTAATGCTGGCCTGATCAACATGACCATTGCCAGCGACGACTTGGCCATCGACTGGAATCTGCGAACCAGTTTTGACCAATAGATAATCGCCTTTTTCAATCTCGTCAATGTCAACTTCTTCAAACGAACGATCACTGGGACTTTCAATCTTCAGTGCCGTCTTGGGTGCCATATCAACCAGATCTTGAATCGACTTGCGGGTTTTTTTTAGCGTAATCTCTTCCAGCAAATCCCCAACCGAAAACAGCCAGACCACGATGCCGGCCTCGCTGTATTCACCAATTGCCAGGGCACTGATTACGGCAATTGAAACCAAAAGCTCAATTGAGATAATTTTGAATTTCAAGGCCCCGACTGCTCGAAAGACCAATGGCAGGCCACCGATAATGGCAATTGCGATCATCGAGACATCAAATAGCCAGATTAGATTGGTGAAGCGGCCAATGTAAGCAATAATCAGCAAAGCCGTCATTAAAACGACGCTTTCTTTTTTATGCTTGGCAAAAAACATGATTCTTTCTCCTCTCCAAATGTTTAATCACAGTTTAAGGAGATTTTGCCGTTTGGTAATTGACAATCATCAAGTTTGCTAAAAATATCTAAAGATTTGAGCAGACAATGAGCCAACCCCGATTAAACAGCGTATTATATTGATAATTTCAAATATGGGGGGATGAAAATGGAAAAAGAATACTGCAAGGCTGGTATGACCTGCCAAAAAGGCTGTCCTTGTGCCAGTACAGATGGCATCTGTCACTGCGATATGATGGATGAGAAACGCTGCTATTGCAACAGTCACTGCCAAAGCCAGCGTGATTAAACTTAAGAAGCAAAAAAGAAACTTCCCGACCAAAAATCGAGAAGTTTTTTAGTTAGTTATATTTATATTCTTTAAACGTCATAGACAGAACCGTCATGAATGCCAGCCAAACTACCGCGATTATCAAGGCAATTCTGGTGTCAGGGCTGAACATCAAGATCACGCCCACGGCAAACAGGAAAATCAAGACCATCCAATCAGTAACCGGCGCTCCCGGCATCTTAAAGCCACTGCCTTCCGGATGCAGCTTACGGTAGCGCAGGTGAGCCAACACAATCGTTCCCCAGATAAACAGGAAACTGGTCGTGGCCACACTTGAAACCAGGGTAAAGACTTCGGAAGGAATCAAGTAGTTCAGCAGTGACGACATCCCCATCAAGAGAGCTGAGATGATGATCGCCGTAGCTGGAACCGAATTCTTAGAAATGCGGCTGATCTTACGAATTGAAGGCCGACGTGAAGTTGAGGTCAATTCAGCCAACATGCGTCCAGTCGTGTACAGGGCGCTGTTGCAAGATGAAGCGGCCGCCGTTAAAACTACAAAGTTGATGATTGAGGCCGCTGAAGAAATGCCAATATCCTTAAAGACCATGACAAACGGACTCGAATTTGGATCAAGACGATTCCATGGATAGATGCTCATGATCACAAACAGTGCGCCAATGTAGAACAACAAAATCCGGACTGGAATGTCATTGATGGCCTTGGGAATGACCTTGCGGGGGTTAGCCGTTTCGGCCGCCGTCATCCCAACCATTTCAATTCCGGCAAATGAGAAGATGACCATTTGGAAAGACTTCAAAAAGCCATCCAGGCCGGTTGCGAAAAATCCGCCATGTGATATCAGGTTGCTTGGTGAGGTAACGATGCCGTTGGGACTCTTGAAGCGCACCAGCATCATCCCGACCCCGATTGCAATCAGCAGCAGGATCGCAAAAATCTTGATCAGTGCAAACCAAGATTCGACCTCGCCAAATGCACCAACCGTAATCAAGTTGACACATAAGAGCACCGCCAGCGTAATTAAACCGGGGATCCATTGTGGACAATTCGGCAGCCATAATTGAACGTACATGCCGATCGCAGTAATCTCAGCCATTGCGATTGCGACCCAGCAGAGCCAGTACGTCCAACCAGTGATAAATGCAGCCCGTGAGCCTAAGTAGTCACGAATCGCATCTACAAATGAATTGTAATGCAGGTCAGCCAGCAAGAGTTCGCCCAGCGCCCGCATCAACAAGAAGCACATGATCCCCGTAATCAGATATGCCAGCAGAATGGAAGGACCAGCAACGTGAATGGATTTCCCGGAACCCAAGAACAGCCCCGTACCGATCGCACCACCAAGGGCAATCAGCTGTACGTGGCGATCCTTTAAGCCCCGCGACAGTGTTTGCTGATCCGGTTGCTTTTCCGCCATATTTAATTTCCTCCTTCTCTTAACCTGCCCAACATTTTTTGCTAGACTGGAGGGTAAAACCTAGAATCTTTATTGTACCACGTTTTTAAATTTTCGTTAGAGTTATTGGGGAGATTTTTAATTTTGCGTTCTTGGATTCCATTTATAATACTATTAATCATCTGGGGCACCATGTTTAACCGAGCCTTGCATCTTCCGCTTCATGGCTGGCAATGGTTTACGATGCTGAGCGCCTTGATCTATACTTTGGCCATTGCCTATCTCTGCTTTACGCCAACCCAGTATAATTGGGGCGGCCCACACAAGATTTTTTATCACGTCTTAGGTGTTCCCTGCAACGCCATTCCATTTCAAGCCTTGTCGCCTGATTTTTTCTTAAATATCGTCATGACGGTTCCGGCTGGCATCTACTGGTATCTGCTTAGCGCGCGGCATGATCTCAAGTCGGTATTGCTGTTTGGCATCTTACTGGGAATCTCAATCGAAAGCACGCAATTTTTATGCGATCTGTTTTTCCATGTTGAACGCTTCGTCGATATTGATGACGTCATCACGAATGCAGCTGGCGTCTTAGCCGGTTTTTATATCATGGTGCTTTTAAAAGCGACTGCCTTGGGTGATTGGATCGCGCAACTATCGATAAAATTTGTTAAACTGTAGGAATGAGGTGAATAATATGATCAGTAATGAACAACGCGCGCATGACATTGCCATCGCGCTGCTTCAGGCAAACGGCAAGGATCGCAAGCCAATCGAAGCATATCATGAATACATCAACACCTTGCTGCCAATCTTAAAGGAAATCGATAAAGACTTCCCTAATGGCATCAAGGAACACATCTAAATCGGTTTGAAACCGTAAAAAAAGCAGCCGCGAGTTCTCGCAGCTGCTCTTTTTATTCAATCATCAGTCCACACATAACCGCTTGACTGCCTCAGCAAAGATATCCATTGCCTTAAACATGTCTTGAAGCGGCCATTGTTCATTAGCCTGGTGCATAAAATCAGGCGTAGTTGGCAGCATCGCCCCAAAGGCCACGCAGTTATGCATCGTCCGCGCAAAGGTTGCCCCACCGCTGACCTGTGGCTGAGAAGCAACGTCACCGGTTTGATCCTGATAGACTGTCATCAAGGTCTTAACCAATTCAGTGTCTTTAGGAACGTACAGTGGCGCTACGTAGTCAAAATGCTTATATTGCAGATCGTATTTGGCGACGTTTTGGCTCAGTTTTTCAAGCAGCGCATCACGGTCAACGGTAACCGGAATTCGCAGATCAATCTGCATCCGCGTTTCTTTCGGCGTGATCTTGAGGCTGGAAATATTAAACGTCAAATGGCCGGATGCTTCGTCCTTGACGTCACCCAGCAGATTGGTTCCCGTCGCATCCTCTTTAAAGCATTGACCGATAAAGTCCAGCGGTCCAAAGCCTTTAAAGACGTCATCCAAAGCAATTGCCAGTCTTAAGACCGCGTTGACGCCTTGGGGAGCCAGCATGGCATGAATCGCTTTGCCTTCTACGACCAGCTTGCCGGCTTCTTCATGATACTTGAAGCCATGCTTTTCAAGAGCAGCCTTGACCTCATCTTGCTTTGGACCAGCATATTCTGCCCGATCTGGGACCGCGTTGAATGCACCGCCAGTTTCAACGTTCAGCAGCTCGGTTCCCGGCCCAACCAGGTATGACTGCTGCAGCCCTTTTTCAGCATAGGTAACCGGAAATTCAGCGTCTGGTGAAAATCCCAGATCAATCGGCGCTTCTTTTTGATTGTACTTGGCAATCCCGCGCCACAGCGTTTCTTCATCAGTACCGAAGATAAAGCGGATCTTTTTATTAAAATGATAGCCGCGATTCTCCAACGCCTTGACCGCGAACAGAGCCGCAATCACGGGACCTTTGTCGTCTTGTACGCCGCGCCCATAGACCACATCGCCAAAGACCTCGCCAGAATAAGGATCATGTTCCCAAGTACTCAAATCACCAGCCGGCACCGTATCAACATGGCCAATAATGCCAAACGTCTCGCTGCCGGTTCCAGTTTCAGCATAGCCATAGTAGCCATCTGGATCCTCATAGGTTTGATAGCCCAGCTCATCACAGATCCGCATCAGCTCATCTAGGGTCTGACGAATCTTGGGTCCAAACGGCGCGCCTGGTGCTGGAGCCTCATTATACGATGGCTTGGCAACCAAACGCTTTAAAGCTGCCAGTGCTGCTTGCCGCTCATTTTCTTGAACCAATTCTGCTACCATATTAATTCCCCCTGATATGATTGAAAAAAGCTAAAGTACCGCGGCAATACCTAAGAAGACGCAGGTAACCAGGAACAGGATCACCATGAACTTGGCCATCCACTTCCACCAGATACTGATGTTGACGTGCGCAATTGCCAAGGCCCCCATTACGATTCCGGAAGTTGGCGTAATCAGGTTGATCCAGCCAGAAGCTGCTTGATAAGCCGTGATAACCAGACTGCCGGAAACATGACAGAAGTGTCCCAGTGGTCCCATGATTCCCATCGTAGCGGCAGCCAAACCAGAAGTTGATGGAATCAGGAATGACATTGGAATGTAGAAGATGTAGGTCAAAATGATGAAGGCACTGCGCGACAGGCCGCCCAGTCCGACTTCACCCCAATGCAAAACGGTCGCCGTAATCATACCATTGTTCATGATAACCTGAATCCCACGCGCAACGGCCACGATAATCGCAACGCTGAGCAGGTCGCCCATTCCCTTTAAGAAGGCATCGATAAATTCGCTTTCCTTCATATGAGCAACAAACATAATTACTACCGACATAAAGATGAACAGCAGCGTAATTTCGTTAAAGTACCAAGTCCCCAAGGCTGGAATGTCTTTACCGATCAAAACGCCCAGGAACGGAATGCCATGCAGCCAGTTGGTAAACGTGTCAAAGGCCGTCCAGTGCTTGTTCAGATCAGTCCATGGCACCAGCCCCATGATCATAATGATAAACGTGATCCCAAACAGCCACAGTACGCGTTTTTGTACCTTGGTTAATGGCTGCGTGTCCTGCGTCTTTTCAGAAATATCAAACCGTTTTTCGTCTTCAGCCCGCTGAGCGTAGACCAATGATTTGGTTGGATCTTTTTTGACCTGGTCGGCATAGTGCATCGTGTACCAGATACCAAGCGCCGTGACGATCACCAGCAGGATCAGCCGTGGAATCAAACCTTCACCTGGCGAGATCTTCAATGTAGCTGAGGCAACCCCAGTGGCAAATGGATTGACCGTTGATGCCAGACACCCCAGCTGCGTGCCGACCAAAGCTACGGCAACCGCGACGATTGAATCAAAGCCGCAGCCGATCATCACTGGAATCAGCAATGGGTAAAAGGCCAGCGTTTCTTCACCCATGCCATAGGTCGTACCACCCAGAGCAAACAGGATCATCAAAATTGGAATCAAAGTCCGTTCGCGTCCCTCATAGCGATGAACAACGGCGGAAATCCCATTGTTTAAGGCCCCGGTTTTGTTAACGACGCCTAAGAACCCACCGATTACCAGGATGAACAAAGCGATCTGAATTGCCCCTTCAGTCTTGCTGTCACCGATCATCCCAATAACCATTGCCATGAAGACATCCCAGATACCTTGTGGATGCGGCGAAACGGTATGGTAGGTATGAGCAATAATGTTGCCGGCTGAATCAGTAGCGTACTTACCGGCTGGAATAAACCAAGTTAAGACTGCCAAGACGACGATAATGAAGAATAAAATCGTAAACGCGGATGGCATCTTAAAACGGTGCTTTTTGGTTGGCTTTGCGTTTTCCAAAACGTTCCCTCCTTTAGCTGTTAAGACAATAAAATAATTGCAAAGTTGTTAGATTGCACAAATTAATTATACCAAATTCATGAAAGCATTTACATAGACAAAATAAAAAATGAGTAGCAATTTAAAACTGCTACTCATTTAAAGACTATTTGTCAATTAAATTATTCGATTTCGATGTGAGTGCCAGTGCCGGCTTCTGGTGCCAGCTTAGGCAGCGTCAGAACCAGAACCCCATCGCTGTAGTGAGCAACGGCCTTCTTCAGGTCAACTTCTGGCAGACGGAATGAACGGCTCATTTGACCATAGTTGCGTTCACTGTGCAAAATGTTGCCATCCTTGTCAGAAAGGTCGTCAAACGTGTCACGGCGGCCCGTGATCGTCAGGATGTTGTTCTCATAGTTGATGTGGATGTCCTTCTTGTCAAAGCCAGGCATGTCGACTTTAACGACATAGTTCTTATCGGTTTCTGCAATGTCGGTCTTCATGTGATCTGCCTTAGCGTTGAAGCCAGAGAAGAAATTGTCGTTCAGCAAGTTGCGCATGCCCGCGCTCATTACGTCGTCAAACATGTTGTTATGACGTTGAATTTCATTAGCCATATCCAAAACTTCCTTTCCTATAATAACTCATATCATTTGTACACTTTCATCTTAGTTTGTATATTAAAAAATACAACCCTTCACTTTGCGAAATTCTCTGCTCCTCGGCAAAAATCATTTGACCTTTGCTGACCTTAACGATCGAACTCCTACTCTCGTAAGGGCTTTCATCGTTGGAACAATCACGTTTAAACGTCTTGTCAAATAAAATATTTTTGTATTATATGATTTTTCTTTCATTTGATAAGTCAGTATCATTCGAAAAAATGCCGTTATCTGTCACCAGACCAGGCCGGCAGATTGAGTTGGCCCCGACACCAAAAATCCGTCAAACCAGTTTGGGCTTGACGGATTTTATTTATGCGGTAGCGGTCGCCAATTCAACTGCATTCAGTGCTTTTTTGATCTCATCGACACCAGCCAGCAGCTCGTCTTGACTGGCAATCAATGGTGGCAAAAGACGCAGCGTATTGTCACGAGCCGAAAGTGCCAGAACATGCTGAGAATGGAGCTGAGCCAAGACCTGACCCACGGAAACGGCTTGATTAAGATGAATGCCGATCATCAAACCCAGGCCACTGATTGAATCAACCATATCCATTGGCAGCAGCTCTTTTTCCATAGCTTGATGCATTGCCGCGGCTTTTTGCTGAACCGTGCTCAAAAATTCTTGATCCAGCGTCTTTAGTACCTGCTGAGCGGCCGCCATTGCCAGCGGATTGCCTGCAAACGTCGAACCATGGCTGCCGGGACCAAAGTATTGACCAAGCTCCTTTTTGCCGATCATCGCGCCAACCGGAATCCCATTGGCCAGCCCCTTAGCAACCGTATAGATGTCTGGATCCAGGCCAAACTGCTCAAAGGCAAACAGCGAGCCGGTTCTGCCCATCCCAGTCTGCACCTCATCGATCAAAAGCAGCGCGCCAACCTCGTGACATTTGTCTTGAACGGCCTTTAGCCACTTGGCATCACCAGCAATCACGCCGCCTTCGCCCTGTACGACTTCTAGGATTACCCCAGCCAGATCCGGCTTGATCTCATCGATGGCCGCGAAGTCATTGTACTTGGCAAACCGCGCGCCAGGAACCAGGGGAAGAAAGCCTTCCTTGATGCCCTCGTTGCCCGTTACCGTCAGTGAGCCAGCCGAACGTCCATGAAACGAGTGATCAAATGCCAGGAAATCAAGCCGGCCCGTTGCCTTGCGCGCCAGTTTCAATGCCGCTTCATTGGCCTCGGTACCGGAATTGGCAAAACTGACCAGCATGTCTTGATGAACGCCCAGCTGTGCCGCCACGCTTTCCTGCAGCGAGCTCTCATACAGATTGGATGTGTGCCAAACTTGATGCAGCTGATGTTCAACGGCGTCATTGAGTGCCTTGACGTTGTAGCCCAGGCCGCAGACACCGATGCCACTGGTCAAGTCGAGGTATTCATTGCCCTGTTCATCAAATAGATGGGCTCCGGTTCCTTTTACGATTTCAAATGGGAAACGAGTATAAGTTGGAAATAAATGGCTCATTGAATCACTCCTTGGTAATAATCGTGCCGGGATTTTGCAGACAATTGGTGATGGCTACCTGCTCAACTCCCGCGGTACAGGCTGCAAAGGCAGCTCTGATCTTTGGCTGCATTCCGCTGCTGATGATTTTTTCAGCGACCAGTTTTTGTGAAACCAGCTTCGTTAAGCGCGGTATCAAATGGTGCTGATTCAAAACGCCGGCTACATCCGTCATCAGATAAAGCTTTTTAGCACCCAATAGACTGGCTACGTCAGCCGCGGCCTGATCGGCATTGACATTAAGCCAATTGCCAGCCGGTGTCATCGCTAATGGTGCCAAAACGCCGATATAGCTGTCCAACAGCGGCAAAAGCTTATCTTGATTAACGCTGACGACGGTGCCCACTTCGCCGTAGATGCTTTGATCCAAATACTTGCCCACCAGCATCTGATTGTCCGCCGCATTCAAACCGACGACTGGCAGCTGATGATCGCTGAGCTTCTGCAGCAATAATGGCTGAGCCTGCCCCAACAGTACCAGTTTGGTCAATGCCAATGTCTGGGCATCAGTTACTCGCACGCCGGCTTTTTTAACGACCGGCACCTGCAGCTGTTGGCAAAGCTTGGTAATCAAAGGGCCGCCGCCATGCAGCAGCAGAATCTTTTTACCCTGCGTGCGCCAGACTGCCAGCTGTTCGAAAAAATCATCCGTTAGCTCGCTGATGGCTTGACCACCGATTTTAATAATAATCAGATCCTTCATGAATGCCTCCTAGCTCCGGTACGAGGCATTGATCTGCACGTATTTATAGGTCAGATCGCATCCCCATGCCTGTCCCTTGCCAAAGCCATGATGCAGATCGACATCGATTTTGATCTGATCTTCAGCCAGTTTCTGCCGCAGCAGCCATTCGTCATAGTCAACGCCATGACTGCTCAAGACGATGTTGATGCCATTAAGCTTGATGTCAACGCGATTGACGTCCAAATCAGCATCCGTTGCGCCAATTGCTCCCATGATCCGGCCCCAGTTGGCATCCTGACCAAACAAGGCAGCCTTGACCAGGTTGGAGCCTACGATTGCCTTAGCGACGTGCTGAGCATCCAGATCATTAGCCGCGCCCTTGACGTTGGCTTCAACCAGCTTAGTTGCCCCCTCGCCATCACGGGCAATCTCTTTGGCCAGCGCGCTCAGCACTTGATGGTAGGCCTGGGCAAAGACTGGATAATCGGGGTGGTCCGGCGTCAATGATTCCTCATCCGCCATTGCCAGCCCATTTGCCATGGTAACGACCATATCATTAGTGGAGTTGTCGCCATCAACCGTGATCTGATTGAAAGTCGTGTCAACCTCCTCGCTTAACAGATCCTGCAGGCAGGCCCCGCTGATCTTGGCATCGGTCGTCACAAAGCCCAGCATGGTGGCCATCTTTGGGTGAATCATTCCTGAGCCCTTGCAAAAACCTGCCATCGTGCATTGATGACCCGCGATTTCAAACTTAACGGCAATCGTCTTGGTATGAGTATCCGTGGTCAAGACGGCTTCGGTAACTTTAGCCGACTTAGTTTGCTTCAGCTTGGCAATCCCGGCCTTGATCTTGTCCATTGGCAGCATTTCGCCGATTACCCCAGTTGAGGCCACCCCGATCAGGTTTTGGCTGACACCCAGTTTTTTAGCCATCAGCGCCTGTTCTTTTAAAGCATCCAGCTTACCTTGGGGACCCGTGCAGGAATTGGCGATCGCACTGTTGACGATGATTCCCTGCAGCTGATGATCATGATTGATCGTTTCTTTGGTCAAGGCAGTTGGCGCCGCACAGAACTGGTTGGTCGTATAAACCCCTGCGGCACTGGCTGGTACTTTGGAAAACAGCCAGCCCAGATCTGGTTTTTCAGCCTTGAGTCCGGCATGCAGCCCATCACTGTAAAAACCCTTAGGCCAGGTAAAGGCAGTTTCGACAATTGAAGCAACGTTTGGCGTAGTTTGTGGTTCCATCATATTAAAGACATCCTTTCATTATGGCCAGCTGGGAATCATTGGCAATCCCAGCGTCTCGTCCAGTTCAAACATATGGTTCAGATTTTGGACTGCTTGTCCCGCAGCCCCTTTCATCAGATTATCAATTACGGAAACGACCAGGATCGTGTGACTATTAGGATCCAGTGCCCAGCCCAGGTCGCAGAAATTTGAATGACTGACTTCTTTGATGCTTGGCCAGCCGTTTTTAATCAAGCGGACAAATCGTCGCTTGCCGTAGCATTCTTCAAAAGCCGCGGTCAGTTTTTCTTCATCAACGCCCGGCAACGGCTTGGCATAAATCGAAGCCATAATGCCGCGCGTCACTGGAATCAGCGTCGTCGTAAACTGCAGAGCTTTAACGCTTGCATCCCACTGTTGCAGCTGCTGCAGAATCTCCGGGATGTGCTGGTGCTGATTGACCTTATAAGGCTGCGAGTTTTCGTTGATCCAGGCAAAATGCGAGCTGGTCGTCAGTTTCTTGCCCGCGCCGGAAAGTCCCGACTTGGCATCAACGATAATCGAGTCCGGATCGATCAAATGTTTTTTGACCAGCGGCGCCAGTCCTAACAGCGTGGCCGTCGCGTAACAGCCGGGATTGGCAACATAGCCGGCATGCACGGTATTGAATTCAGCCAGACCATATTGTGCTTTTGCCAATTGATCAGCTGGAGCCGGATCTTTGTGGTACCACTTGGCATACTCTTTGGGATCCTTTAAGCGCATATCGCCGGAAAGATCGATTACGGGAAAATCTGCGTCTAAATAAGGCTGGGCCAATTTGGCAGTGACTCCCGCCGGCGTGGCGAAAAACACAACGTCATTTTCGGCCATAATTTTTCGGACATCATAAGACTCAATCATGATTCGTCGGTCACAGAAAGCCTCGATTTCATCATTTAAAAAACGTGGTGCGGCAGTAGCTTGATGACCATACAGGTGAATGTTTTCAACCGCTGGATGCTGACTGAGCAGCTGGTACAAGACCGTGCCGCTATAACCAGTCACCCCGATAATGGCTGCGTTCATAATCTGTGACCTCCTTGTTTGTGATTGCATAAAAAATTAATAAAATCATTGGTGATAATATAACCCATGAATTAGAATTCGACAACCTTTTATTGGCTATTTTCTCATATTCCTTGAATAATAATTCTTATATCCCTATTTAAGCGCTTTTAAAGGGAATATAATTTTAATAAATAAACAAAATTAACTAACTGACTATAAACTTCTTCCTTCAGATAATTGTATAATATTCTAAAAATATACCACTGTATGCAAAATAAAAAATGGATCCGATCCATCTAGATCAAACCCATTTTCAGATTTTTTACGGTCTTATTTTTACCGACCCGTCAGAATGCCAATGACCAACCGCCAGTTTTTTCACTGATCAACCATTACTTTAAGCTGCCACGATGATCCGCGGTTGACAATCAACTAAGCCGCTTTTAACACGGTGCTGTTCACGGTCAAACGCCGCTGCCAATGATATGATTTACCAATCGGCCGCCCTTAACGCCATTTCAAGATTGCCTCGCCAACCCCATTATGATTGTTGTCGGCCGTAACCTGGTCAGCAATCGCCCGCAGCTGCGGTACCGCATTGCCCATTGCCACCCCAATTCCAGCTGCTTTTATCATTCCCAGATCATTTTGCTCATCACCAATTGCCATCGTCGCAGTCGGCTCAATCTTTAGCAGATCAGCCAGCTGCCTCAGCGCGGATTCCTTACTGGCTAAAGGATGCGTGAACTCCAGGTGGTCTTTTTGACTGCGCAGAACCGTAAAGCGCTGCTTAAAGGCTTTTGGCATGACTGTTTGCAGGTAATCGAGCTTGGCCGGTTCATCCAAGATCATGCCCTTGACTGGTATTAGATTTGGCAAAGCACGCATTTCTGCCAGCGTACGCGTCTGCAGCTCAATCTTAACCGTTGCCGCTTCTTTTAAGATGACGCGGTTTTGATCGCCAGGCGTGACGTACATGCACGCAGGCGTCAACAGACTGAACGCGGCTTGATTTTGGTGAGCAAATTCTAGCAGATCAAGATAGTCGCTAAACTGTAGCTGGTGACTCATCAGGGTTGTTTGGGTCGTCGTCTGAATCAGCGAGCCATTATAGCTGATTACGTACTGATCCGCGTACTGCCAAAATCCGAGCTGCTTAAGATAATCCGTCACTCCACAAAGCGGGCGGCCGGTACACAGCACGATCTTTTGCCCGGCTGTGGCTGCCTGGTGAACAGCTTGAATCGTTCCCGGCAGAATTTGGCCTTGATCATTAAGCAGCGTGCCATCAATATCAACCGCGATTAGTTTTATCATTTTGATCCTCCATTCCCAAGATCTGCTTAAAGCGCGGCAACAGCTCTTGTTCAATAATCTTAAACGAACTGATAAACGATACGCCGCTTAAGGTATCATAAGCCATCGTCAGATCAAAGAATTCGGCTGTGTCAGCATGGTTTGTTTTTTAGGTCATAAATGGTTAGCATGGTTTCCTCATTAATAATCGTTTTCTTAGATTGTACCAAAACCAAGCAAGGTTGGGTTGATTTCGTTTTAGCTGCTGGTATCTTGGGCAACTGCTAAAAGCTCCAGTCTTCGATAAATTCATTTAGGCATTCGCTCTCGCCACAAAAAAAGCGACGCGCAAAACGCGGCCGCTTCTTTTGGTAAGGAAATATGTTTATTGTTTGAGATCGTTTTTTTGGGAAATCAAATGATCAGGGATGATTTGGCATTACCAAGCTGGATTTTAGTACCAGCCGTGACCTTGCCAGAATTGTTGAGCAGCCGTCCAAGAACCGTAACGACTGGCAACGTAATTATCAGCCACGCGTTCTTGGTTGGCAGCTGAGTAGTCGCCATTCAGGTAAGAAGAACTCAGTTGGTACTTACCGTAGTACTGACCGTTTTGCGCGGTGTAGCTGCCACCAGATTCACGAGCAGCGATCCAAGCCTTAGCAGCGGCATCGCTACCAGCAACAGCGGAAGTGTACGTTGATTGCGTACTTGCTGGTGCTTGGCTGGCAGCTGATTGCGCAGCAGCAGTCGTTTGAGCAGCTGGCTGAGTTTGGACCTGGGCGACCGCAGTCTGTTGACCATTTTGATCGTTGACTACGACTTCACCATCGTCTTTGATCGTCAACTGTTGACCAACGAAGATCAGGTTCTTGTCGGCGATGTTGTTGTTTTGGGCAAGTTGGTCAACAAAGTCCAGGTTGCGACCCAACTTGTATGAAATGCTGGAAAGCGTGTCGCCGGCTTGTACCGTGTAGGTCGTGTCGGCGTTGGCCGTAGTTGCTGCTCCCACCGTGCCCAATGCAACGGCACCAGCAACGGCTGCGGTAATCTTCATAGCTTTCTTGTTAAAATTCATATTTGTTAAATCCATCCTTTTTCGTTTGTTTTGATCTTGCTTGTTTATCAACGGTGACTACTATACAGGTTCAACGTTACACGCGGGTTAATCGCAAATATCAAATTCCGCTATTTTCGTAATGTTTCGTAATGTAAGCCGGTTTCATCAATTCTAAACAATGTGTGTCGAAAACGTTATCGTCAGCGTCTGGCTTTGTTTTCATCAATGTTTCACTCAAAAAGTTAGGGATCCCGCAATCTGTAATAAAAAAACCGTAAATTTGAAGATTTTAGCCCTCAAATTACGGTTTTTTCTTGAATTTTTGATTAATTTATTGCTGAATGGCACCCATTATTGATGTCATAATTGGCAGCCGATTTCGTCTTAGTCAAGCGACGCAACACCACCATCGCTCAACTGATCATCAAGTGCGTTAATATCGGCAAGACCGACTGAATCTTATATTCCCAGTCAATTCAGCAGCTGGCCTCCTTTACATTCACCCAATCCGCGTACTGCTTTTGAATCGCCAAACAAGCGGATGCAGCTGATTTAGATCTGCGTCAGGAGCGTTAATGAGCCAATTAAGGTTGACGCTCAATATTCCGAGCTGACAGAATAAGCATTCCCCACTGCCAGCTGCTACGGATTCCGGCGGCGACCATTTTTTCACCGCTAAGCAGCTGACTTTGTGAAGAAAATCGGGCTTGAACTGGCTATGAGTCCTAAAACTACCTACTATTCGCTGTTTTTTAGCCAACAGTAGGTAGCTGCATATTCGATCGCGCTAACTTTACCTACTTATGGCAGCTTTTTGCTAAATAGTAGGTAAAAATGTATATTTTGGGGCTGATTGGGTTAGACCGCCTTCGTGAACTACCTACTATTATGGCATTTTCGTTCAATAGTAGGTAATGTTAGGGAGCCCTAACTCGATATACATTAATTTTTACCTACTTATACATCGATTTTTGCTAAAAGTAGGTAATCAGTTTTTCATTGGGCGTTTTATACAAGTTTTTTTGCATAAAAGTTGGGAGTGTAAAATTGTTTGTGTAAATTTAAAGGCGGTGTTAAAGCCCTCCCCGTATGATTGAACTGCTTAACCAATCAGAATACGGAGGCTTTCCCCAAAGTTTCATCTGGGGCATCTATCATCACTAATGAGCTGACCGTCCATTACCGCAATCGATCGCACGACAATATCACAACCGCAGCTATGATGTTTTTGCGCGAGATAGCGACGCCAACATCTTAATAGTTTCCAAACCGCTAGTAAATCCGCCGACGTCTCAACGATTCCCAGACCGCTAGTAAACGTGCCCTCCTATTCGCAACTCAAATGAGCCAACAAATCGCGTTCCTGCTGACGAACCGCGCCCCGCTGCGCACGACGATCCTGATAGCCAGCCAGCAGATATTTGGTTTCATCATTATCAGCAATCAATTCATCGTAGGCCAACCCCGACTCTGCTCCTGGCACTACATAGGTCAAAAAGCAGGTAAAGCCAACAAAACGTTCGCCAGTCATCAAGTGCTCGCCCAAAACTTTTACGAATACCTCAACTGACCGATGCCCCAGTCCAGTAACCACTGCTCTGACAATCATGGCATCCTGCAGGTGAAACGGCTTGACGAATTGAACGTGATCCATGGCTGCCGTGACCAAAGTAGCCCTTGCAACCCTCATTGCCGCGACTGAAGCCTCTGCATCCACGGCTTCCAACAGGCGACCGCCAAACAGCGTCCCATGCTCATTCAAGTCACCATTCAAAATCCGATGCGTTGTTTCAATTCGTGTTTGTTGACAGTTGATTGCAGTCATCACAAATCCCTCTTCTCAATTTTATCTGCGTCTTATTCTAACACTACTAGAAATTGCCCGCACATCTGCTTTGAATAATTGCTTCCTTATAATGTAACAAACCATTCAAGCATTTTGGCTATCTAAATCTGTCCTAGCTAACCCGCCTGTAGATTCAAAATCAAACCCGCTTGCCATTTCAAAGCTAAAACCGCCTTGCCGATTCAAAACAGTGCCCAGCCCTATGTCAAATCAACTCGCTTCAAAGCGGCATCCACCCCTAGATCAATTCCCTATCTTTTTGCAGCAGCGCCCAACTCACTGTCATCTGTCGCCTCATTTATCAAACCGTCCCATTTCTCTCATATATCATAAAAATACCCTCAAAGTTGTATTTCCAACTTTGAGGGTATGGGTCAATGGCCGAAAATCGCCATTGCCTTTCATATTATTTAGTTAAGCTGATTTTTAGTACCAGCCATGAGTCTGCCAGAATTGTTGGGCAGCCGTCCATGAACCGTAACGATTGGCAACGTAATTGTCAGCAACCTGTTCTTGGTTAGCAGCTGAGTAGTCGCCATTCAAGTAAGAAGAACTCAATTGGTACTTACCGTAGTATTGACCATTTTGTGCGGTGTAGCTGCCGCCAGATTCTTTGTTGGCAATCCAAGCCTTAGCAGCTGCTTCGTCGCCACTAACCGTAGAAGTGTAGGTCGTGGTCGTCGTATTGGTGCTGTAAGTGTTGGCACTGTAAGTAGTTGCTTGAACTTGCGCACTTTGTTGTTGAGCGGCTTGGGCCTGGGCAGCAGCAGCTTGAGAAGCAGCGGCTTGGGATGCGGCAGCTTGAGAAGCAGCAGCGTCACTGGCAGCCTGAGCAGCGGCAGCATCACTGGCAGCTTGTTCAGCACTGGTATCAGCAGCCGTTGATTGAGCGGCACTGTCAGCAGATTGCGCCGTGCTGTCTTGTGCCGTAGCCGTGTTTTCAGCCGTAGCACTTGGCAACGTAGCAGCTTGTTCTGAAGTTGCTGAGGATACTTCGCCATCGTCAGAGATAACCAGTTTTTGACCAACATAGATCAAGTTCTTGTTAGCAATGTTATTCTTGGATGCCAATTGGTCTACAAAGTCTAAGTTGTGACCCAGCTTAGCGGAAATTCCAGACAGCGTGTCGCCGGACTGAACCGTGTAAACCGTGTCGGCATTGGCAGTGATTGCCGTGCCAACCGTGCCCAAAGCTACGGCACCAGCAACGGCAGCAGAGATTTTAACAGCTTTCTTTGAAATTTTCATAAAATGGCAGATTGCAAGAAATAACTTGAACGAATTTAGTGACGTAGATTAAGCAAGAAGATCTCGATTGGTGTGTGCCAGTTAAGACATTTAAGTGGTCGGGAATTCAGATACCAATTGATTTGAACCAGCTGGCGATCGCTCAGCTCTTCAATGGCTTGTCCCTTGGGAATAAACCGTCGCAAAACTCGATTACGGTTCTCATTACTACCGCGTTCGTGCGGTGAATAGGCATGGGCAAAGTAAACCTGAGTACCCGTTAGCTGTTCAATTGCCTGATAGTTAGCGAACTCTTTCCCATGATCCACGGTAAGCGTCTTGAGCTTGTCTTGAAGTTGACTAGCTAGTTCAAGTACGGCTTGAGTCATGGACTGACTGTCGCGACCATGGAGCCGTTTAACAATTGTAAGGCGACTCTTACGCTCCACAAAAGTAGCCACAGCTTGACCTTTACGTTTGCCAGAAAGTACGGTATCAGCTTCAAAGTGGCCGAATTCTTGGCGAGTTTCGACTTTATGAGGCCGCTCCTCAATGGAGCGGCCGTGACTGAACGTACCACGCTTTTCTTTAGCACGATGACGACGAATTCCATGATCAGGCAAATCGGGTAACTGTACATCAAGCCATCCTTGATCAATCCAGTTATAGACCGTCTTGTAGGCAATCCCAACTACATGGGCAACTTGTTCAGGGGACCACTTCTGGACTTGAATCTTTTCCTCAATCAAGTGCTTAAGGCTTTTAGTGAGCGAAGACTTCCGCCCCCGTTGACTAACCTTGCGTTCAAAGTCAGTTTGCGCTAGTTCAGCTTGATACTCACCGTTGAGCCGGTGAAGTTCGTTAAAGACTGTGGTTTTACTAAAGCCTAAGTAGTTAGCGATGTATCGTAAGGAACGTCCTTCATTATGAAGCGTTTCAATGACAACGCGGTTCTGGAATGATAAAATAGTGGTGCCCATTAAGGTCCTTCTTTCTAATGGAATGTTGTGGTAACACCATTAAAGACCTTGATGGGTTTTTCTGTCCACTTAAATGTTCAACTTAAATTTTACAATCTGCCAAATAGATTCATCCCTTTTTATCTGTAGTTCAGGTTTTTTGCTCTTTATCTTTATCAACGGTGAATACTATAACCCCTCAGCTTTACCGTGCAATTACCGGAATATCTCAAAAATCGTGAATTCTGTAAAAGCGTGTAATGTAATCCGCTTTCATTTAGTGTTTTAGGTTGGCCTAAACTTGTTATAAATCGCATTATAATAGTCTTGTATCACTTTGTTTTCATCGCGACCAAAAAATAGCTGATTTTGTAATATTTTAGAGTAAAAAAATTTTTATTTTTCATAAAAAAGGGTCATAAATCCTAAAATTTAGGAATTTATGACCCTTTTTGTGACAGTTTTGTAATCTTTGATCGGCATTTTCGGTGCTAATTCACTGTTATTTCCCATCAAACAGCTTAACTGATAATTCAAAGACTACCTCGCCAAGCTCAAATTATCGCTTTAATCTTAGAACCTGGGTGACCAAGCTTCGCGTTTTTTTGCTGATGCAGCATAACTTGGCAAGCCAGGTTGAAATTTCGGCTACGCAAAATGCTTCCGTTCCAAAAATCAGCCGACCGAGCCTTCCATTTGAAAATCAATCAAACGATTCAATTCCACCGCATATTCCATCGGCAGCTGCTTGGTGAACGGTTCAATAAAACCCATGACGATCATTTTGGTTGCTTCTTCTTCGCTCAGTCCACGCGACATTAAATAGTAGAGTTCTTCTTCAGAAACTTTGGATACCTTGGCCTCGTGCTCCATCGTTACGTCCCCGACTGCGACTTTATTATATGGAATCGTATCTGAACTTGAATCGTCATCCATGATAATCGTGTCACATTCAACATGCGAGCTTGAGCCGTGCGCGTTTTCATCCATCTTGACCTCGCCGCGATAGTCACAGATGCCGCCTGCCCGACACAGTGATTTGGAAATTATCGTTGAATGCGTGTGCGGAGCCTGATGAATCATGCGGGCACCGGTATCCTGATCAATCGGACCATTGGCAAATGCAATCGACAGCATGGTTCCTTTAGCTTCACGCCCCCGCAGATAGACGCTGGGATACTTCATCGTGACTTTGGAACCCAGATTACCGTCAACCCATTCCATCGTAGCCCCGGCTTCAGCTTCAGCACGTTTGGTTTCCAGGCTGTAGACATTGCTGGACCAGTTTTGAATCGTCGTATAGCGGCAAAAGGCATTGGGATGTACAAACACCTCAACCACGGCCGCGTGCAGACTGTCTTCAGAATAGACTGGTGCCGTGCAGCCTTCGACATAGTTAACGCTCGCGCCATCCTCAACCACGATCAGCGTCCGCTCAAACTGCCCCGTATTTTCGGCATTGATTCTAAAAAAGCTCTGCAGCGGCGCGTCTGCATGCACGCCTTTTGGTACATAGATAAACGTACCGCCCGACCAGACCGCCGTATTCAGTGCCGCAAAAATATTATCATCGGGATGAACCAGCGTCGCGAAATACTGTTTGACGATTTCGGGATGTTTTTGAACGGCCGTATCCGTATCCATGAAAATGATTCCTTGACGGGAAAGATCCCGCTTTAGATTGGCATAAACAACCTCCGATTCATATTGTGCCGTTGCCCCCGCCAGATATTTACGCTCGGCTTCGGGAACGCCCATCTTTTCAAAAGTCGTTTTCATCGCTTGGGGCACGTCATCCCAGCTGCGCGCTACGTGATCGGTTGGCCGTTGGAAATAGCGCAGCTCATCCAGATTCAGCTGACTCAGATCAGGTCCAAAAGTCGGCAGCTTCATTTGACGATATTGATGGTAGGCATCCAGACGAATCTTCAGCATCCAGTCCGGCTCATGCTTGCGGCGCGAGATTTCCCGAACCGTTTCTTCCGTCAGCCCGACCCCAGTTGAAAAGATCGGCTTGACGTCATCATGAAAGCCAAACTGATAGTGCTGGCTGGCAAATTCATGAATCGCTGCCTTGTCTGCTGCCTGTTGGCTTGCTTGATCACTCATGCTTTTCCTCCAATCTTTGCGCCAGCTCATCAACCAGATTTTCCCGCAGCTTTTGATCGGGGAACTGATTTAAAACCGGCAGTAAAAAGCCCCGCGTCAGCAATACCTGCGCGTCATGCTCACTGAGACCGCGTGATTCCAGATAATAGAGATCATCCGCGTCAACCTTGCCGATACTGGCAGCGTGCCCGGCATTAACGTCATTTTCTTCAATCAGCAGCACGGGATCCGCCTCGCCTTTGCACTCATCAGAAAGCGTCAGAATGCGACTCTGCTGTTGCGAGTTGGCGCCATATGCCCCGCGCTCGGTTTTGCCAACCGCATGAAAATTTAAAACCGCCTTGTCCTTAGCCACGCCGTTTTGGACGATATTACCGACCGTATGCGGACCATGATTAAGAATCTGCGTCTGAACGTCTTGAACCTGCCGACCACTGGCAATCGTGACCATTTTGATCTCGGCTGCTCCGCCTTGACCATCCAGATTGGCATAAAAGTCAGTCGTCAAATCATGCTCATCAAACAAGGCCAGATACATATTCAAAACTGAATGCTGTGCTTGATAGGCTCTGACTGTCTGGTGATTCTGCGCGGCCGAAAAACGATTGGACTGATAATAGTCAACCCGTGCGCCATCGCCTAAAAGCAGTTCCGTACCAAAATAAGCCGGCTGTCTGCTCGTGGTGGTTTGGTGCTCGACAATGGTTGCTTGAGCGCCGGCACCGACGATCACCAGATTATGATAGTTCGGCAATGGACAGTCAACGGTCAGTTCAATGGGCTCTTTGACGATCGTGCCATCTGGAATATAGATGAAGCGGCCGCCATTCAGCAAGGCCAGGTGCATGGCATTGAGCTGACTGTCCTGCCATGAGATCGCCTTTTCCATCAGATTTTCCTGCAGCAATTCGGGATAGGCATTTGCAGCGGTAAACAAAGGCAGATTAACCCAGCCAGTCGTGGACGGGACGACAGCTTTAACTTGATCAGCATCTGCCTGCTCATCAGCTGCTTGCTCAAGCTGGGCGAGACTGGGATTTTCCAGCCAGGCAGCCATGATTTTTTCCGCGGCTGGCGTGCTTTTGAACCGTTCTTGCAGCAAAACCGCCAACTGTCTTTTTTTCATCAGCCAGTCTGGTGCATTCACACAGCTGGCCATCACTTGACTTAAAAGTTGTTGATTCATTCGCTCACGCCATTTCTTCTGATTTGTTCATACTTGGCATAGCCGTCTGCTTCCAGTTCGTCAGCCAGTTCCGGTCCCGCCGTCTTGACGATCTGACCATCCACCATGACGTGAATCTTGTCTGGCGTAACGTACTCCAGCAGCCGCTCATAATGAGTGATCAATAACGCACTGAATTCAGGACCGCGCAGATGATTGATCCCTTTGGCCACGATTCGCAGCGCATCAATATCCAGCCCCGAGTCAATCTCATCTAAAATCGCCAGTTTAGGCTGCAGCATCAGCATCTGCAAAACTTCATTGCGCTTCTTCTCCCCACCGGAAAAGCCCACGTTTAAATAACGATCGGTAATATCATCGGGCATTTCCAGCAGCGCCATGTTTTCCTGCAGGCGTTGAATAAACTGTAGCACTGGCAATGGATCATCTTCAGGACGCTGAGCATTGATTGCCGTGCGGATAAAATCAGCATTGTTGACTCCTTGAATCTCGGCCGGATACTGCATCCCCAAAAACATTCCCAGTCTGGCGCGTTCGTTGACTGGCAGACTCAAGACGTCTTGACCATCAAACTCTACCGTACCTTGCGTAACCTCATAGGCCGGATAGCCCATGATCGTTTCTGACAGCGTTGACTTTCCCGTGCCATTGGGACCCATGATGGCATGAATCTCACCGGTTGGCACCGTTAGATCAACGCCTTTTAAGATTTCTTCGCCGGTTTCTTTGATAATGGCATGCAGATGATTGATTTTTAGTGTCATGATGGCCTCTTTTCTAGTGAACCAGCTTATCCCAGATAACGACTTGGTTGGCTTTTAATGATTTCTGCACGTCAATGATGCGCTGGTTGGCACTACCTCGAAACTGCAGCGTCAAATCCTTTTGCCCTTCTAAAAAGCGGCCGTCAACCAAAATATCGATCAGGCTCAGCATTTCCAGTTTGTCATATGATTCCTGCTGCAGCTCTTCCCAGGTGTAGCCCGACCATGACCAGATGTCTTTGGTATGGCCAAACTCCTTGCGCACGCGCTTGATGATCTTTAAGCAGACCTGGGTGTTCAAGAATGGTTCCCCGCCCAACAGCGTCAGTCCTTGAACATAGTCATGATCCAAGTCTTCAATAATCTGATCTTCCAGTTCCTGTGAATAGGGCTGACCATAGTGAAAATTTTGCGCAGCCTTGTTGTAGCAGCCAGGACAGTTGAACAGGCAGCCGCTGACGTAAAGACTGCAGCGCACCCCTTCACCATCGACAAAGTTAAATGGCTTGTAGTCAGCAATGTATTGTAAGGAATGATCCTCAGCCAGCCATTCCTTGGGTTTAGGATTCTTGGGGAGTCTGATTGGACGTTCTTTTGCCATGTATATCTTCCTTTCTAAAGCAATAAAGGCCCGACGTTCGGTCTAGCCGAATGCGGACCCTTAGCGGTATTCACGAGTTGTTTAATTTTGATTGAAACGCCGATGCTTAATGTGGCTTCATTTTAAGTCAGCCATATTTTAGACGTGCTGATCATTGCCCTAGTCGCCGCGTGGTCTTTAAATTGCGGGCACCGAATTTTCCAAGACAAGGATTCAGCACTTTGGTTTTCTAAAATGCAGACGCAGCACTTTGGCTAAAGCTGAGCTGAGCATTTTGCCGGCTGCCTAAGATGCTGAACCAGACGCTGGCAGCCTGCTAGATCTGATCGCCGGTGATGTTGGCGTGCGCCTTGTCATCCAGCTGCCGGCTCCGTTGGAATTCAGCGGCCGTCTTGATCATCCCGGGATCCATGTGCTTAGCCCGGTGAATGATTTCTTCGTGACGACCATGAACCATTGGCCGTGCTTGAGGATTGCCAAGGTAGCCGCAAGTCCGCTTAACCACGTCACAGGTTGCGGGATCGGTGTTGCCGCATTGTGGACACTTAAAGCCGCGCGCCGTGGCCTTGAACTCGCCTTTAAAGCCGCACTTGAAGCATTGGTCAATTGAAGTGTTGGTACCCAGATAGCCGACATGATCGTATGCCCAGTCCCAAACGGCTTCCAATGCTTTTGGATTCTGACGCAGGTTTGGATATTCGCAGTAGTGAATGAAACCGCCCGCCGCATACTGAGGGAAGTCTTCTTCAAACGTCAGCTTTTCAAACGGCGTCGGATGCTTGCGGACGTCATAGTGGAAGCTGTTGGTGTAGTATTCCTTATCAGTGACGTCTTCAACCAGGCCAAACTTCTTTTCATCATCCCGGCAGAACGTGTCCGTCAACGATTCGGCTGGCGTGGAGTAGACGCTGAAGTGGTAGCCTTCTTCTTTTTCCCATTGCGCGCAAAGGTCATGCATCTGTTTGACGATCGAAACCGCAAAGTCGTGAGCTTCTTTGTTGTGTTCCCACTTTGGACCGTAGAACGTTGAGCAGACCTCATACAGACCAATGTAGCCCAATGATACGGTCGCACGGCTGTTCTTGAAGACCTCATCAACGCTGTCGTCTTTCTTCAGCCGCTTGCCAAACGCACCATACATGTAAAGCAGCGGCGCGTTTTCCGGCTTAGCTTCCTTAGTCCGCTTGATCCGGTAGTCCAGCGCGATCTTGGCAATATTCATCTTTTCATCAAAGATCTGCCAGAACAGCTGCTTGTCGCCATGGGCCTCCAAGGCGATTCGGGGCAGGTTGACCGTAACCACGCCCAGATTCATCCGGCCAGAGTTGACCTCTTTGCCATTTTCATCTTTCCAGCCCTGTAAAAACGACCGGCAACCCATTGGCGTCTTGAATGAGCCCGTAATCTCCTTGATCTTGTCATACATCAGCAGGTCAGGGTACATCCGCTTAGTCGAGCATTCCAGCGCCAACTGTTTGATATCGTAGTTGGGATCGCCTGGCTTGAGGTTCAGACCGCGCTTTAAAGTAAAGATCAGCTTTGGGAAGATCGCTGTCCGATGTTCCTTGCCCAGCCCCTTGATGCGAATCTGTAAAATTGCTTTTTGAATCTCTCGGCAGATCCAGGAAGTTCCCAAACCAAAGTTGATCGTCGTAAATGGCGTCTGCCCCTGACTGGAGTAGAGCGTGTTGATCTCATATTCCAGAGCCTGCATCGCGTCATAGATGTCTTTTTTGGTTTTGGCCTTGGCGTAGGCTTCCTGCTTGTCTGGTGCAACCCATTCCTTGGCATCTTTCATGTGCTTTTCATAGTTAAGCTTGGCGTATGGCTCCAACAGCTGGTCGATGCGGTTGGCTGAACAGCCACCATACTGCAGTGAGGCCACGTTGGCAATGATCTGTGACATCTGAGCCGTCGCCGTTTGAATGGAACGTGGCGATGAAACCCAGGCATTGCCAATCTTAAAGCCGTTTTTAAACATTTCGTCAAAGTCGATCAGACAGCAGTTGGTTTCTGGCATTACTGGCGAGTAGTCAAGGTCGTGCCAGTGGATGTCGCCGCGCAGATGAGCCTTGGCAACGACTTCCGGCAGCATCTTCAAGCCCAGTGCCCGACTGACCACGCCGGCTTCCAAGTCCCGCTGCGTGTTAAAGACGCGCGAATCCTTGTTGGCATTTTCGTGCACGATATGGGAATCGCGACCAAACAGCTGATGGAGCTTGTTCATCGGATTAGTGGCCTCGGCAAAGGCTTCTTCATCCTGTTTGCGGTATTCAATGTAGCGCGTTGCCAGATCATCATGGCCCGCCTGGCGCAGTCCATCAACAAAAGTTTCAGCGATATCAACGGTCGTGGCGCTTGCCTGATCCTTAAAGGCCTGTGACAAAGCTTGGCAGACGGATTGTTGCGTTGCCCAATCCGCGTCAAGGGCCTTAAATACTAAGTTAAGCTTATATGCATAAAAAGGCGTTTTTGTCCCGTCGCGTTTTACAACTTTCAAATCGGCCAAGTTCTTGAGGCCGGTATTTTTCTCCGTCTGCAGCTTCATAGCCATCGTCCCCCTCTTAATTAACATGATCTATATTAACGCAAAACACAACATCTAGTTAACCCTTGACTTTTACATCACTATATGTTGTAGTCAGTGATTTGTTATTGCAGATCAAGGTTATAAAATAGATTTCATAATCGTACGTTAAGGCGATCAAAAGCATGTTAAAACTCAATTCTTGATTTGACATGAATCGCATATCGAACTGAATTCAATGTATAATTTAACGCTAATTTATCGTTTGATACGCTCAAAAATCGCCCTAATTTTTTCTGGATATATGATAAAAATCCCATCACTTCCAAAAAGAGCCAAAGACTATCTTAGTTGCTAATCATTGATATATCAAGGCTTGACAAGAATTTTGCACCGAGTAAAACGTGACAGTTATGATTGGATCAAGCTTTAAAAAATTTTTTGCGAGCCAGCTGCCGCCACGACTTTTAAATTTTTCTACTATTATAAATAACAGCCCGACCATTACGATCGAGCTGTTTTAATTTTTCAACGCCGACAAACGAAACCAATCCTCTAAAACTCGAGATAGTCATAGTAAACGGAATTTGGATCTTGAACCGCTTTTAGATCTTTTTAGAAGTTGCTTTTTCTTTTAGAACTTTATCATAAGAATATTGTTCAGCAGCAACTTCCTAATAATCAAAAAACCGTCCAGCATAAAAGCCAGGCAGTCATCTAATTCGTTAAAATGCACTGCAATAATTCCCGATGAGAAATCATTACATTATAAAAACGTCGAACGATTGTAAAGGTGGTCCGGCGCTTTAGTACTTGAAATTATTGTCTTGGAACAATCATATTTTCAGCATAGCCTGACTTTATTTGCAACAGCCAAATTCTCAAACCACTAACAGTTCTTGATGAACAACGATTAACTTATCGAAAGTAGGGAACCATCATAATAACGACCGCAAAACAGATTTAAGGCTGCCGTCAGTCAATTAACATGGGAATTTCCGCGCTGAAACTGGACCACACTTTGACCAATCGATTAATACAAGGACTTCCGCGCTGGAACTTAACGCTGATGCTTGCGATACCAGGCAATCGTCTCCTGCAGGCCAAGCGCAAAATCTGTCTGACTCTTCCAATGCAGTTGGGTTTCAATCTGGCTGGTATCAAGCGAATAACGCAGATCATGGCCAGGCCGTTCAGCAACGTGACGAATCAACTGATCGGAAAAGCCCAATTCCGTCTGCACCATTTTCGTAACCTCATTGTTGCTCTTTTCTTGATGCGCACCGATATTAAAGATCTGGCCCAACTGACCATGACGCAAAACCAAATCAATGGCCGCGCAGTTGTCTTTGACGTACAGCCAGTCACGCCGGTCGGTACCTTGGCCATAAATGGTAAGCGATCGATTGCGCAGCGCATTTTGAATCAGCATTGGCAATAGTTTTTCATGATGCTGACGCGGGCCAAAGTTGTTCGTGCTGCGCGTAATGCAGATTGGCATGCCAAACGTGTGCACCATCGCCATCGCCAGCATATCCGCCCCTGCTTTGCTGGCAGCGTATGGCGAACTGGGATGCAGCGGATCGGTTTCCTTAGCCGCTTGCCCAGGCGCCATCGTACCATAGACCTCGTCAGTTGAAATCTGAACGAATTTTTGAATATTGGCTTGATAAGCAGCATCCAATAAAACCTGCGTGCCTAAGACGTTGGTTTTGGTAAAGAGCTCCGGATTTTTCAGTGAATTGTCAACGTGTGACTCGGCCGCAAAATTAACGATATGATCAATGGCAAATTCCTGCAGCAGCCAGTCAACCAGCTCCCGATTGTTGATGCTGCCATGAACGAAATGATAGCGAGCATTGCCAGCTGCCTGCGCGTTGTTGGCAACGTTGCCGGCATAGGTCAAAGCATCCAGGTTTACGATCTCAATGCTTTGATCGTGTGCAAGTTCATAATCAATAAAGTGACTGCCAATAAAGCCGGCCCCACCAGTTACCAATAGCTGCAAAAACATCATCTCCAAAAAATTCCAATTAAAAAAGAGCTGCCTTGGATTTAACCGAGCTAGCTCTTTTAGTTTAGAACATTCTAATTATATTTTAAAGCTTATCAGCAGGCTGCCAAGCACCAGGCGTCGTGCCAATCTTCATTTCAGACATTACCTGCTTAAGATAGGCATTGGCATCCCCGGTCTGAACCGTTCCCAACACATTGCCTTTTTCATCCGTCAGATTCTTTTTATCAGTCGTCGTACTATTATTAAATTCAACAAACCGCACGTCGGGATGATAGGTAATGTCAACCGTGCTTTGCTTGCCACTAGCATCTTCATACTTGCCTGTCCAAACACCGAACACGTTTTGCGCAAGGTTAGTCGGTATCTGACAATTAATAAACGTGACTGCTGAAGACGTATCCGTATATCTGGAATCCTTAGTATTTGGATCGTAAGCCGTTATAATCATTTTACCGTTAACTACTTTGCTGGTCGTTTGGATAGTCGTTTGCCATGGCCGAGCCAAATAGATGGCCGCGTTACTGCCATATTGACCGTCAACCGTCAGCTGGCAATTGTTAAATACCAAGCCAGTTTGTCCTTTAGCAGTATTTGGAGCTGTAAAGTAACCTGTCTTGCGTCCATTATAGTAGGCCATATTAATAGTAGCATTCTCAATCAAAGCATTCGCATCACCAAAGACAAAGTCGACCGTTCCTTCAATCTTGCCGCCATTAATGTAGACCCGATTGCCCTTGCCTTGCAGATAAACTGTATCTTGCCGACCAATCAAATTGCAATTCTTTAAATAAACCTGATCAGCTAAGGAGTCAAAAGCAACTGCCGGCGTCTGTTCGCCTTCTTTCGTATGATCAGTAACGTTATAGCTGTTTTCAAACGTGATATTTTCCGCGCTAAATCCTGTTGCCGCAGCCGTAACGATTACAGTACCACATTTAGAAGTACCAAGATCATGATTGTCTTGCGGCACAAAGTTTCCATTGACATCAAACGTATTGGAAGAATAGTTGTTGTACGTAATGACAACGGCTTTTTGACCAGTTAAATCGGCATTCTTAAAGATGACGCCAGGTTTGTTTACCTGAACCGCTTCCGTATAGGTGCCTGGATCAATTTCTAAGACCAACCGATCCTTTAAACTGGATTGATTAGCATCCAACGCACTTTGAATCGTTTGGTATTGTTCATTGGCACCAACTTTAACTACATGGGTCTGGTACGAGTCATCACTAAGATAATCCAAATCAATACCGGTCAGATAAGTGCTGCCTGTTCCGGTAACTGTTAGTTTCAAATAACGAGCTGTCGTTGCATCAAGCATGATCGGCGTTCCCAATGTAATACTTTGACCATCCAGTGTCAGCGTCTGACCATTGGCGTTCCCAGATACTTTTAACATTGCTCCCTTAGCATCTTGATAAAGTGGAATGTAAATAATAGTACCGTTATTAACCTGCGTATCACCGGTTGCGCGCGGACTGAATTTACCATTGCGAGCATCAATCTGCAAGCCATTATATGACGTCGTTGACTTTTCTGCACTTGGCCGATCCCCAGCTTGAGCCAGATCCCAGCTGATATCCTCTGACTTGCCAGTTGGCAGCGTCCCAGGGAAATCATTCGTCTGATCACTGCCATAGTCAACGGCAATGTCAGTCAGATAGGCGCTGCCCGTGCCGCTGACCAGCAGTTTCAGATAATGCGCTGACGTACTGTCAACATTAATGGCCTGGCCCAAAGTGACTGCTTGACCATCCAGTGTCAGCGTCTGGCCATTAGCCGTTCCAGAAATCGTCACTTTGGCACCATTTGGATCACTAGCGATTGGAATGTAGATAATCGTACCGCCATTAACCTGCGTGTCCGTTGCCCGCGGTGCGAATTTACCATTCGTCCCGTCAATCTTTAAGCCGTTGTATTCGCCTTGATTGTTTTGCACGGTTGGTCGGCTATTGTCATTGCTGAGATTCCAGTCAGTATCCTTGGCCGAAACCGTTGGCGTACCTGGATAAGCGACATTGTAGCGTACTGCAATGTCAGTTAGATAAGCGCTGCCCGTGCCAGCAAACTGAATCTTCAAATAGGTTGGCGTTGATACCGCATCAATTTTAATTTCATTTCCCAACGTAACTTCTTGGTTGTTTACCATAATCGTCAAACCAGCTGACTTTTGCCCTGCTAGTTTGAGCGTTACGCCATTTTGATTAGCCGCGATTGGAACATAGATAATCGTGCCACTATTGATTTGAGTATCAAGACCGGTACCATCATTGTTATCGCGAGGCGCAAACTTGGCACCAGCCGTTGAAGCATCGATCTTAAGACCAAGATACTCAGCCCGACTGTTTTGAGCTGCCATAATCTGCTTGCTGCCAGCCGCCAGGTTCCAATCAGCATCTTCAGCCTTAACGTTACTTGGCGTGCCCGGGTATTCTTCAGGAGCTTGGGTCAGATAGTCAATCTTTAAGTTTTTGAGATAAGCTGGGGAATTAAAGGTAATATCAAACGTACCATCCGCAGCCATTGCAGGTACTGCCAACGTAAACGTGCCCTTCAAGCCGGTTTGTGATCCTTGATTAGTCGTCAGATCAACCGTGCCACCTGAAAGCTCAATCGTAATCTTGGCACCATATTGATTAGCCTTAACCGGTACGCTGATTACGGTATTGGCGTTGACCTGTGTATCGCCAGCGTCACGAGGACTGAATTTTGCCCCTGGTTTCGAAGCATCAATTAACAGCCCATTATATTCCCCAGTTGTTCCTTCAATATTTCCAAGGCTATTTAATTCTGCGCTGCTCTTTTTATCAAAGTTCCAGTTATCAGCAATCTTCACAGCAACTTTGGTACCAATGCCATTTACATCAAATTGCCATTGCTCACCAGCAATTGTCAACTGCTGATTTTTGACCATCTGTCCCTGCTGATCAAAATAATACGTTTGATTGTCATTGGTCCAGAATTGATTAAGTAATGCCTGCCCATTATTGCCGGCAAAATTATAGGTCTGACCGTTCAACGTTTTAAGGCCCGTTTCTTTAGCACCAGTTGCATCGTTGAAGTAATAGTAATCATTGCCAACTTTTCCTAGGCCATGCAGCATGCCTTGCCCATTGCCGGTGTCATCAACATCATAGTAGACCTGCCGACCATCTTTTAGGGTATACCAACCGCGAACCGCGTTACCATCATTAGTCTGGAAATAATACCACTTGCCATTGATCTTTTGTTCACCATACTGCATCTGACCATCTGCATTGTAGTAAACCAGACGGCCATCTTTTAAAGTTACAAAGCCAGTCTGCATTTGGCCATTAGCACCAAAATAGTACCAATGATCAGCCAAGTGTTCTTCTTGATTAACAACCATCATCGGCGCGAAGTAGTATTGCTGACCATTGACCGTTTTTAGGCCGGTTTCTTCTGTACCATAACCAGGATTGAAATAATAATAGTCATTGCCGACTTTCTGCATTCCGTGAAGCATCCCCTGACCGGCTCCTGAATCATCAACGTCATAGTAGACGCGCCGACCATCTTCTAAGGTATACCAGCCACGAGCGGTATCGCCATTATCGGTTTGGAAATGGTACCATTTATTATTGATCTTTTGTTCGCCGTACTGCATCTGACCGTCTGCATTGTAGTAAACCAAACGACCATCCTTTAAGGTTACAAAACCAGTCTGCATTTGACCGGCAGCATTAAAGTAATACCAATAATTGCCAATCTTAGCTTCACCATTTTTCACCATAATTGGATTAAAATAGTAGGTTTGATTATCAACAACCTGTAAGCCGATCTTTTCATCACCATCTGAAGCATCAAAATAATATGATTGATTGTTAATTTGATTAAGGCCATGCAGCATGCCTGTGCCATTACCATCAGCATCAACATCATAATAAACCCGCCGACCATCTTCCAGAGTATACCAGCCACGGGCCATGTTCCCATTGTTAGTTTGGAAATGATACCACTTATCATTGATCTTTTGTTCACCATATTGCATCTGACCATCTGCATTATAGTAAACCTCACGACCGTCATTTAAGCGTACAAAGCCGGTCAGCATCCTTCCCATGTCATCAAAGCAGTACCAATGGCCATCAATCTGCTTTTCCATTCCATGAACCATGGCAGGAGCGAAATAATATTTTTGTCCGTCAATTATTTTCCAACCACTTGTCTGCGCGCCAGTGTAAATGTTAAAGTCGTATGTTTGACCATCAATCGTTTGAATACCATGCAGCATGCCACGACCAGTTCCATCGTTAGCAACGTCATAGTATACTTTGCGGCCATCTGCTAATACATACCAGCCCTGCACGACTGCACCGCAATTAGTATCAAAATAGTACCATTGATTATTGATTTGATGTTCGCCATACTGCATTTGGCTAGTCTGCGGATCATAGTAAACGATTCGGTTGTCCGTCAGCTTTTGCCAGCCATTCAAATAATTTCCCTGGAAATCTTTTAAATACCAGTGACCATCTTGGTGGACTTCAGTTGTTCCTGAGACCTGGTTTACTGGCAGCGTACCGGTTTGACCTTGGACCGTTGTATTAGAATCTGATGCATTTGTAGTTGCTGATTGAGTATCTTTTGCAACAGTCGTGTTCTGGACATTATTATTTGGAACCGCATTGTTATTTTGAGCATCGGTCGTTGTTTGCTGACTAGCTAATGACTGTTCTTGCTTTGCCACCACCGTAGCCGATTCACTCATTGTTGATGCTTGCTCGTCTTTGACTGAACTGCTGCTTGAATCAACCGTACTTGTCTCTGCAGTTTGTTGGATCTGTGCCGAAGAAACCGGTATCGTTGTTGCGTTTTGCGTCGCGGTTTGACTGTTGGTTTCCGTATCAGCGTAAGCCTTAACACCCCCGCCTAGTAAGCTAAGGGATACAATTCCGGCAACAATCCAGAGCTTACCGCTTTTATACATCTTAAAGTGCATTTTATAATCAGACATTTCCCAATATCTCCCATAAACTAATTATTAAATGTAAATTAATTTATAGTTTAACACTTTATATGGGAGTGTAAAATATTTTGTGTAAATTTTCAAATTAAATTGAAAAAGGGAAAGCCTTCCCCGTATGATTAAATCGCTAAACACAATCAAAACGGAGGCTTTCCCTATGAACCAGTTTAACAAAGAAATTCTTGACGCGCTATCTTCTGACTCTAAAACATCATTAAAAGATGTCTTTCGCAATCAGTTGGAACAAACCGTCAATACATTACTTCAAGAAGAATTGTCGGCAGTCTTAGGCTACCAACCCTATGAGCGTAACGACAGTTCCGCTCATGGGGACAACGCCAGAAACGGATCGTATCAGCGAACCATCGATACTGAATTTGGACCAATCAATATTACGGTTCCGCGCGATCGTAAGAATAAATTTCGTAACGCTTTATTCGAACCATATTCACGGCGGACAGATACTCTGGAATCGATGATTATTAAAATGTATTCCAAAGGCATCACAACTCGTGAAATCGCTGATTTAGTTGAGCGCATGTATGGCGACTACTATTCACCAACTACCGTTTCAAATATTACTAAGCAAGTTGGCAACTTGGTTGAAGAGTTTCATGACAGGACCTTTAAGCACTCACAGTATGTTTGCGTGTTCTTAGACGCCACTTATATTCCGCTCAAGCGCGGAACTGTTGAGCGCGAAGCGGTTAATATCGCGATTGGAATTCGTAGTGACGGCGGTAAAGAAGTCTTAGACTTCTCGGTAGCACCAAACGAAAATGGTGAAGCATGGCGTGAACTACTTGAAAGTTTACGCAATCGAGGAATTGAACAGGTTCAGTTATTCATCGCCGATGGTTTTATTGGGCTCGAAAATGTGATTGCAGAAATTTATCCAAATGCTAAGTTTCAGCGCTGCTTAGTCCATGTGCTTCGTAATCTCACATCACATGTGCGAAAAAGCGATATGCGAGATTTGATGAGCGAATTTAAAGAAATTCGCCAATCTGAATCAATTGAAGAAGCAAAACAAGCTTTAGATAACTTCATTTTGAAATGGAAAAGCAAATATAGCAACCAGATGCGAAAATTGGGTAAGTTAAGTAACTTATTCACCTTCTACGAATTTCCGCCAAGCATTCGGGCATCAATTTACTCAACAAATTTGATTGAAGCTTTCAACAAAAAGTTGAAGAAGAAAATTCGCCAGAAGGAGCAGTTTCCAAATGAGGATGCCCTTCAACGATTCGTGACAACTCAAATTCTAGAATACAATGACAAGTTCGAAGAACGAGCACATCGTGGATTTCGAGGAAGCAAGGATACCTTGGATTCCATGTTTATTTAAGTAAGCATTTCATACAGAGAAGGATTTTCAAAAGTACACAAAATTATTGACACTCTCCTTTATATGACAATATATAACAACTAATGCAGTTGTTATATATTGTCATATAAATAAATGTTTTTATAAAAAAGAAGTCTTGCCACGGTAATACCGTAGTAAGACTTCTTTTAGTTTAATATCCAGTACTATAGCTGGTTGAATCGCCAGTGGAGTACGAACCATAAGTCGTATCAGCACTATACGTCGTTCCATAAGTTGAACTGCCGCTTAGCGAAGAGCTCGATTTTTTAGAGGATGAGCTGATCGTATTGCTGGTACCACTGCCAGGCGTATTGTAAGAAGCGCCGTTTGGCAAGACAAAATTGGTGTTGGTG
The DNA here is from genome assembly GCF_013423865.1 of Limosilactobacillus mucosae. Classification (NCBI taxonomy): domain Bacteria; kingdom Bacillati; phylum Bacillota; class Bacilli; order Lactobacillales; family Lactobacillaceae; genus Limosilactobacillus; species Limosilactobacillus mucosae. The sequence continues at coordinate 1,560,744 of NZ_CP058954.1, forward strand.
TAGCCATCATAAGTCGTCTGCAGATTGTACATCTTGGTTTCATTGTTAACGACTTTCTTAGCCTTCAAACCTAATTGATTCCGAATCAGCTTCGAAACCCGGTTGATTTCCTTTGGCGAGGCGATCTGGAAAGAAACGCCCTCAATTGTCGCATCCAAGCCTTGGAAATGTTCAGTCTTAATGTTCTTCAGCGCAACATGATAGTTGGTGTATAAAGTTGCCACGTTGTCAATTGGAATATTGGTCTTAACCCCATCCTTGACAGCGTCCATAATCTTGTTGGCAGCCGAAATGGAACCCGACTCCTTAAATTTCTTCATAACACTCTTCATAACCTGCTGCTGCCGGTTTTGACGGCCATAGTCACCTTTAGGATCATCATAGCGCATCCGGGAATACTGCAAGGCGTCATGACCATTCAAGTGCAGCTTACCCTTGGCAAAATGCTGACCTTCATAATCAAAGGCAAATGGATTGTTGACATCGACCCCGCCAACCGCGTTAACGACTTTCTTCAAAACGCCCATGTTGACAACGGCATAGTAATCAATTGGCACGCCCAAGAGCTCTTTAACCTGCTTGACAGTCTGCTTAGCGCCACCGATCTGGTAAGCGGCATTCAGCTTAACATAGTCTGCACCTTCGTCAGTATCAACCTTGATCAAGATATCGCGTGGAATACTGGTCATAGTAACCGTTTCTTTTTTGGGATTAATAGTAATCAATTCAAGCGTATCGGTATTACCACCCTTATTCCCACGATTCATGGCACCAACGTCAGTCCCCATTGCCAGAACCGATACCGGCTTGCCTTCTTTCAGCTTCTTGCTGATCTTGCCTGAACCATCAGAAAAGATACCTTGAGCGGTACTATGAATTTTATGATACTCATAAGCACCACCGAGGCAGAGCAATACTATGATCAAACCAATAAAGCGATAGACCCAGCGCAGCTTGTTACGCGGCTTTTTAGGACTGTTTTGTGACTGATTATTTTGATTATGATCGTGTCGATATTCGGCACGTGTTTGATAGTCGCCATTCATTGTCTTGCTATACTCCAATAAACCAATTTTTTATCATAACTAACCCTCTAACTTTAGCAGATGTAAAGCGCTATCGTCAAATTTTGTTAAAAGATTTAAAGAATCCGTAAAGACTAATTATTGACAAATTGTAAAATCCGCCATGTTAACTCATATTTATAGGCTATAATGATATATTATATAATCGTTGAAAGATAAAGTAAGGTTGGAATTTAAAATGTCAAAACTATCAATTGTAGTTCCTTGCTACAACGAAGAAGAGTCGATTCCATTATTCTACCCAGCCGTGGAAAAAGTCGTTCGCCAAATGAACGATTTACAAATTGAATATTGGTTTGTCAATGACGGTTCGTCAGATAACTCACTAGTCGAAATGCGCAAACTACATGAACAAAATCCTGAGCGTGTCCATTACGTTTCTTTTTCGCGCAACTTTGGTAAAGAAGCCGGATTATACGCTGGATTACAAGCAACTACTGGCGATTACGTCGTGGTAATGGACGTTGATTTACAAGATCCGCCAGAATTTTTGCCACAAATGTATGAATTGCTCCAAGCGGGCGAATATGACTGTATCGGAACGCGTCGTGTCGATCGTACTGGCGAAGCCAAATTCAAGTCATTTTTAAGCGATCAGTTTTACCACGTTATTAACCGTATCTCACAAACCAACATTGTTCCCGGCGCACGTGACTACCGGATGATGACGCGACAGATGGTTGATGCCGTTCTATCATTAAAAGAATATAATCGCTTTTCAAAAGGCATCTTTAGCTGGGTCGGATTTAAGACCAAATATCTGGACTACCATAACGTTGAACGAGTGGCCGGTAAGACTGACTGGTCAACTTGGAAATTGTTCAAATATGCAATGGACGGGATTACCGACTTTTCACAGGCACCGCTTTCGATTGCGGTATGGTTAGGAACGACTTCATTTATACTTTCAATTATTGGCCTGTTGTTTGTTATTATTCGGCGGATTGTTGAACCAGGCAGCAGTGTCTTTGGTTGGGCTTCATTGATCTGTATCATCCTGTTATTCGGAGGACTCCAATTATTATGCATTGGGATCGTTGGCAAGTACATTGGACGTATCTATATGCAGGTCAAGCAGCGACCAATCTATATTATTAAGGAAAAGAAATAATGATAAAACGAAAAAGCCTGCTGTTTTGGTCAGCAGAACTATTAATTGTCGCGACTTTAATTTGGGTTTGCACTAAACTGGACTTTCTGTTTCATCCCATCATCGTCTTCATATCAGTAATCTTTGTACCACTGATTGTTTCAATCTTTTTATATTACATGACGAGCCCGGCCTTTCGTTTGTTAATGAAAATTCGCTTAGGTAAATGGCAGATGAAACGTGGGATTGCCAGCATGGTGATCGTCTTGGGACTCTTGCTGCTGATAGTTGGTAGTCTCGCAGTCTTGATTCCACCAATGATTAAAGAACTTAATCAAATGATTCACTGGCTGCCAAGTGCTACCAACGACATGCAGCATTGGCTCGCGCAAGCTTCTCAAAAACATGAATGGATTCGCAAGATCGACCTGGCAGATTATTATCAACAATTCAACAAGCAGATTACCAAATACGCTGAAAAGCTGTTGGCGGGGCTAACCAGCAGCGTTGGCTCAATCATCAGCACGATTACCAGTGCAGTTGTCGTGGTCGTAACCGTGCCAGTCATGCTCTTTTATATGCTGAAAGATGGCGATCGTTTTGTACCAAACATTCAGCGATTCTTTTCTGAAAAACACGCCAAAGAGGTTACGGAACTGCTGCATCAAATGAATAAGACGCTTTCTTCATACATCTCTGGACAGATGATCGAATGTATCTGTGTTGGAATTGGTACCTGCATTGGCTATCTGATTATTGGCGAACCAATGGCAATCGTTTTAGGTATGGTAGCTGGGATCACCAATATCATTCCTTACATTGGGCCATATATTGGTATTGCACCAGCTTTAATCGTTGCTTTGGCAGTTGACCCGCAGAAAATCATCTGGGTTATTGTGGTAGTGATTGTCGTTCAACAAATTGATGGTAATATCATCTACCCAAATATTATTGGCAAGAGCCTGCAAATTCATCCATTGACGATTATCATTCTTCTGTTGGCCGCTGGTAACATCGCTGGTTTGCTGGGGATGATCTTATGCGTGCCACTGTACGCGGTAGTTAAAACGATGGTTGATTACTGCATGACGATTTATCGCTTGGAAAAAAATGACGCAAAATAAGGATTAGAAAGCTTGTTTTCAGCAAGCTCCTAATCCTTTTTAAATGCCGTGGCTGATAGACTTTACACCATATTTGTAATACTATAGATAGGATAATTCTCGAAAGGAACATAAAAATGACTGATTCAAAAAAATTGGCAGAAGCCGTTAATAAGCGCCGGACGTTTGCGATTATCTCGCACCCCGATGCTGGTAAAACGACGATTACTGAACAGCTGCTTTTATTTGGGGGCGTCGTCCGCGAAGCTGGGACTGTTAAAGGACGCGGCAGCAGCAATTTTGCCAAGTCTGACTGGATGGAAATTGAAAAAAAGCGTGGGATTTCCGTTACCAGTTCTGTAATGCAGTTTGACTACCAGGGCAAGCGCATTAATATTCTGGATACCCCAGGGCACGAAGACTTCTCTGAAGATACTTACCGGACTTTGATGGCCGTTGACTCTGCCGTCATGGTAATTGATGGTGCCAAGGGTATCGAACCACAAACAAAAAAGCTGTTTCAAATCTGTAAGATGCGGGGAATTCCAATTTTCACGTTCATCAACAAGTTTGACCGCGATGCCCGCGAACCGTTGGATCTGTTAAACGAAATTGAAGACGTTCTGGGAATCGAAACCTACCCAATGGACTGGCCAATTGGGATGGGACGGCAATTTATGGGTGTTTATGATCGTTATAATCATCGAGTTGCCCTTTCCCACCCACAGGATCCTGCCAACCCTTATTTGCCATTAGATGAAGATGGTCAGGTAATTGGTGAAAACCCATTGGCTGGTGAAGGTGAATGGAAAGACGCCTTAGATGGAATGGAACTGATTGAAATGGCTGGTAGCGAGCTTGATGAAGAAAAGATCGCCAAGGGGGACCAAACACCTGTCTTCTTCGGTTCAGCGCTGACCAACTTTGGGGTTAAGACTTTCCTGGAAACCTACTTAAAATTTGCTCCAGCCCCTTCAGCACACAAGACAGAAGACGGTAAATCAATCGATCCACTGGCACCCGAGTTTTCTGGCTTCATCTTTAAAATTCAAGCTAACATGAATCCTAAGCACCGTGACCGGATTGCTTTCGTACGGATTTGTTCTGGTGAATTTACCCGGGGCATGGATGTTACCTTGGAGCGGACTAAAAAGCCAATTCGTCTATCAAACGTGACCGAGTTCATGGCCAATACGCGTGAAAACGTTGAGAATGCCGTTGCCGGTGATATTATCGGGCTTTACGATACCGGAAACTTCCAAATTGGTGATTCAATCTACACTGGTAAACAAGACATCAAGTTTGAGAAGCTGCCTCAATTTACGCCAGAACTATTTGTCCGCGTAACGCCAAAGAACGTTATGAAGCAAAAATCATTCCACAAAGGGATCAACCAATTGGTACAAGAAGGGGCCGTTCAGCTCTACACTGGCTATAACTCCAACGACTACATTTTGGGAGCTGTAGGTCAATTGCAGTTTGAAGTGTTCAAGTTCCGGATGCAAAACGAATACAATTCCGAAGTTATTATGGAACCACTGGGTAGTAAGACAGCACGCTGGGTTGATCCAGAACAGCTTGATCCTAAGATGGCTTCTTCACGGAATATGCTGGTTAAAGATCGTTATGGCGCTCCACTATTCTTGTTTGAAAACCAATTTGCGGAAAACTGGTTCAAGCAGAAGTATCCAGATGTTAAACTGACGGCTAAACTGTAGGGGAACTCCATGGTAAAGATCAAAGAGCACGTAAATATTAGCAAATTCATGATTATATTAGGGTTATTGTTATTTTCTATAATCCTAATATTTCCCTTTTTTGTTGTAGGTCAATTAGGTGTACATTCTGACTGGAGCTTTCACGCAGCAAGAGTTCAACAGATTTATTTGAATTTAAAACATGGTGAATTCTTTACATTCATCGGAACCAATACATTTCACAATGTCGGCAATGGGAACTTTTTATTCTACCCAACCGTTTTTCTTTATCCTTGGGCGTTGCTTGAATTCATACTTAAACCTATTGAAGCATATTTAGTATACGCATGGTTATTATTATTTGTAACTATGTTGGTAAGCTACTTCTGTATGTTTTCATATAGCGAAGGTAACAATCTTCAATCTATCTTTTTTGCAATTGTTTACACAATTGCTCCTTATCATTTGTACCTCATTTTCCAAAATTATGTATTAGGAGAAGCCCAAGCCTATACTTTTTTACCAATCGTATTTTTAGGCATTTACAAACTTTTATACAAAGATGAATTTATAACATTAGCAATCGGAATGTCATTGGTAGCATACTGTCATTATGTGTCATTGTTTATCGCAGGAGAAGTCCTTTTTGCTATTGTATTGGTTTATTTTTTTGTAATGAAATGCAACTTCAAAAAAGTATTGTTGTTATTAATTAAAGCAGTCTTATTGTTTGGACTATTAACTATTTGGCAATTCATTCCGCTTCTCACTGATTGTTGGAAACAAGGATTATTTACCCCACTATCCGGATTTATTATTATTCCATCCATGACAAACTTGATTATTAATTCCTTTAACAATCAAGTCTCTAATCAAGGCGGGCTCGGCATCTTGCTAATTCTAACTCTCTTTTTTGGATGGAACTGGGTTAAAAAAGATTCCATTGATAAGACAGTTTGGTTATCCGGAATTGCTCTCACTATATTAATTACAAATGTTTTTCCACATAACTTATTTAAAAATACAATATTTAATGTAATTCAATTTACGTACAGATATACTGATTTTGCGATTGTCTTTCTAAGTATTATTTGTGCCGAAGGATTATACAAATATATAAACTCTGACACAAAATTCACAGTCTTGAAATTTTCCTTATTATTGCTATCTATATTGTTACTCTATGCTGGGAGTATCACCAATATATATGAACGTAATGCTAATCACAATAACAGTGTTGAGGTATTAGATCACCCTACCAAGTCGTATAAAACATTACGTCCAGATAATGATTCACCCGTCATTTTAAATAATCATAACTATAATTATCAATTTAGCTATGCCGCTTTATTTGGAGAAACAGACTATTTTCCAATGCAGGCTTATTATCAGAAAGAAAGCATTGTAAACCATATTATTTATATAAACAATTCTAAAAAGCAAATAACTCCAATCGCTTCTAGTAATAAACTAACCTATAAACTATCATTAAATAATAATGCAACTGTAGACATACCGGCACTTGCATTTAAACATACTACTCTTAAAATTAATGGGGAAAGAACAAAATATCATATTTCAAAACGAGGAACTATTGTAGTTAACCTAAAAAAAGGTAAATATCAGCTTACTGTCTCCTATCAGCCTCCTATTATCTACTATGTATGTTTTACAATTTGTTTATTAACTTGGGGATGTTTATTAATTATTACATTATATAAAAAGTCTATCTTCAATTTTAAAAGCAGAAATAGTACGAATTTCATAAATACACACTAACAACACGTATGCCACCAACTACGCAAACCTTCTATACTTGAGGAAACTCATCTATAGGAGGTTTTTAGATAGTAAAATGTAAGCAACTTTTAAACCGTTCTAAAAACATAAGAGTATGTAGTTTAGGATTTCTATTCTCAACAATTATGATACCATTATCATAAATAGGCTTTTTTAAGTATATGAAGAGAAAGCGAATAGCTAATAATTCATTAACAATTGTAGTTTCTTACCATAACGAGGAATAATTTTTACCAGAAACAGTTAATATAAATAGCAAGCTACTATTTGTAAATGATGATAGTTGATAAAACAATACAATCTAGAATTTCAATATGTTACAGAGATTAAATTTGCCTGTAACTATAGACATTAAAATACTTTATTAGTGGCCACACAGTATTCTGAAGAGTGAAATACAGACCTTGATTTAACATTTAAAGAAGAAAATTATTCAATATGAATGATAAGTAGGAGATAAAATGAAATTTGAAAAGATTAGTAATAAATTAGTTGACTTTTTTCTAATGCCATTATTGGTAATAAGTATTTGTGGCAGTATCTCATTATTGCCAACATTGTTACAATTAATTCCTAATAAGGCTATTCTTTGTTTTATTGGATTACTGATTTTAGCTTATGTTGGATATAGTTTGTTAAGAGTAAAAGAGAAATTTTTTAGAATCCTAAATAAAATAAAAAAGCCCTTGCTAGTTATACTTATTTGTATGACTTTGATTTGGCAGCTCATGTTAGTTAGGGCATTATCCGGTAAATTTGGTTGGGATCCACGCATTTTTATAGAATATATATATAGGATTTCTAGTAAGATTAGTAATGATAAGATTTATTTTTCATTATATCCTAATAATTTTCTGCTTTTAGTCATTGAGAAATTTTTCCAGAGTATTTTTAGCATTAAAACTCCTAATGGCTTAATATTAAAACTTAATTTTTTGAATATTATCATAATTGATGTTTCAGCCATTTTACTTTTTGGAGCGGTTAAAAAATTATTTAGTAAAAGAGTAGCTTATTATACAATCTTTCTATATTGGATTTTATATATGATGTGGCCATTTGTAGTAATCCCATATACTGATAATTGGTCAATTTTAGTAAGTGCTCTGTTTCTTTTTATCTATTCAAGAAATCAAAATTTTAAGAACTTTTCTTTTAATTTTTGTTTTGGAATAGTTACTGCATTTGCTCTACTTATGAAGCCAAGTACGGTGATTTTTGTAATTGCAATGGTAATAGTAAAAATCGTTTTTAACTTGCAACGAAAGCCTAAAGTAGAGATTAAGAAAATTATTGAGTTGTTTGCTAGTTTGGGATTAGGTTTTATTGTTCTATATTCACCAGTAAAAATCTATCAGCAACATAATAATATAGTAGATATTGAAAATGTCAGAAAGATGCCGGTTACTCACTTTATTGCCATGGGGATGTCCGGTAACGGTGGTTATAATTCTAATGATGTAACTGAAAATATTAATATTAAAAGTCCCCAAAAAAGAAATAAGTACAATGTTAAATTAATTCGAGAAAGGCTTTCGCAAATGGGATTGGGCGGCTACCTAAAGTTCCTAGGTCAGAAACAGATTAATGATACAGCTGATGGATCATTTGGCTGGGCTGCTGAAGGAAATTATTTATATGAACCGTTTATAAGAAATATAAACAAGATAGAAAACCATATAAGAGCTTTGTTTATGCATATAGATGTTAATCAAGGTTATCTAATAGCTGATGCAAATATGAGTGGTTATAAATTTTTTCCACAGATAATATGGGTTGTTGCGTTACTCTTCATATTCTTGGCATCAATAGGGGACAGTGTTGAAACACTCCAATTACTAAAATATACTATTGTTGGTGGTTTTGTGTTTTTATTATTGTTTGAAGGCGGTCGTAGTAGATACCTTATTCAATTTTTACCATATCTGTTTACATTAGCAGGGGTGGGATTGAATAAATTAATAATTTTAAAATCTAAAGTTAAAAAGTAAGCATACCATAATGGTGCGGGTTGAAAAATACACGAAAAAATGAGGCATCTCGCGGCTTGGCGAGATAGTACTATACCCTGTCAAGGTAACACTTAAAAAAATAAAAAATTAGTCTATACGGCCTCATTGCGGAAGTCCTCCGCGGTGAGGTTGTTTCGTTTGCTGGAAATCTCGACTGTGTTGAAGTATTCAACACCCTGCTTAACCAAATCTTTCAGTTCTGCCAAAGTTTGCGGATGTTGTAAAGGGCGGTTATAAAATGTAGGAAATCGGCGGGGGGCTATAATGCCCTCTAAGTATACAGATGGTATACAGATGAAATAGAAAATTCGTCTGATACTTGGAGGGTGTTTTTAATTATGGGAAGACGAGCCAAATTTTCAGTTCAGCAAAAATTAATTATTATCAAGAAAGCTCAAACAGAATCTATTGAAAGATTAGCTCAAGAATATTGCGTCAACGCACACACCATCAGAAGATGGAAGAGAATGTACAAATACAAGGGAATGAGAGGACTTGTAAGTGCTCACCATAATAAAGTTTATTCCGTTGAGTTTAAGCGCAAATTAGTTGTGGAATTTGAGCATTCAACGGATACCTTAGAAAAATTTGCTTTAAAGCATGGTTTAAAATCCGATTGGCAATTATCACAATGGATTATCCAGTATAATGAATCAAAACTGAAGGCTTATACGCCGAGAAAGCGAGATTCAATTATGCCAGGACGCAAAACTACTTTTGAAGAACGATTATCGATTATTGAAGACTTAATCAAGCACGATGTTAATTACAGTTGGGCTGTAGATAAGTATCACGTGAGTTACCAACAAGTCTATGGCTGGTATCAAAAATATCGTAAGAGTGGTAATGACCCGCAATCACTTCGTGATCGGCGGGGTAAGGCTAAGCCCAAAGCCGAGTGGACAGAACTAGATAAATTAAGAGCGGAGAATCGGCTATTGAAGGCCGAAGTGAAACGGAATGAGATGGAGGTCGCTTTCGCAAAAAAATTAATAGAAATTCGCAATCGGGAGGCGAAAAGTTCTTCAAACAACAAGCCATCAAAGAACTAAATGAAGAGTACGGGTGGCCAATCAGCACTTTAAGCGAGATCGCAGGTATTACTCGAGATGCTTACTACAAGTGGATTCATCGAAAGGCCAATATCCATGATGATGAACAAGCAGAATTACTTAAAGCCATTTTGGAATTGGAAAAAAGCATAAGTGGACCTTGGGTTATTTAGGCATGACGACGCAACTAGCTTTTGAAAATAAATTGGATTTCAAGGCCGGCTTAAAGCGAGTTACTAACTGCATGCGAAATCACGGGATCAAGGCAAATATCCGTAAGAAGAAGCATAATCGGATTAAACGTCACGAGGAATACATCAATGACAACTTACTTAATGAGCAATTTGATCGTCAGAGTAAGAATGAGGTTTGGGTGACTGATACTACCGAAGTTGTGTATGGTAATGAGCAGGTAAGGAAGGCGCGCGTGCATGTAGTGATGGATCTATATGGTCGCTATGTTTTGAGCTACAACATTTCGGCTACTGAAACGGCCGCATCAGCGATCGAAGCCTTTAAGCGTGCCTTCAAAGTAGAACCAGACGCTCAGCCAATGATCCATGCGGATCGTGGCGCAGCTTACTGCTCAATGGCTTTCAATGATTTCTTAGCTGAGCAAAACTGCATCCATAGTATGTCTCACCCCGGTCATCCATGGGAGAATTCACCAATGGAGCGTTGGTGGAATGATTTCAAACTGGTTTGGTTAGCTAAACGGGTTCGTCCAAAAAGCATGGCAGAATTGGAACAATCTGTCCAGCAGGCCATTAAATATTTCAATACCGAACGAGCTTATGCATCAAAAAACGGCTTGAGCGCAGAAAAGTTCCGCGCTCAAGCCGCATAGATAATTTTTCTATTTAAACTGTATACTTAACAGGCAATAGTGCCTTGCCATCGACAAGGTGTTACCTTAATAAGATATAGTACCGTGCCTTACTTTATATTTTACTCTTTTATAAATTACTACTGCTAAGAAAATGATCCAAGTCATAGAAGTTAATAAAATTCCTAAACGATCTATAATTGAAGGTACATACTTAACAACCACATTTTTATTACTATTAGCTCTAAATGTAACGGTATTGCGCTTACTATTTATCAAACTAAGCTCTTTACCAGCTTGGTAAACATGCAAATTTTTATATATTGAAACAGGAAGATCTATCTTTTCTCCTGCTTTAACTTTTAAGCTACTATAGATTAGTTCGTTTGGCTTTGAGTCTATAGAAATAATTTTTTCTTTTTTTCCATCGATAATTGCTAAATGATGCTCAATTTCCTTATAAAACGGCATACTTTTTTTAGGAGTGTATTGATCTAAATACCATGCAGTTCCATTTCTATATTCTTTTAATGATCCCTTATAAATATCTATGTTACTCTGCGGATCTTTTTTTAATTGGCTTATACTGCTAAACCAAGGAATTATAATTAGTAGTATCATACTAACTTTAAAAAGCTTCTTTCCAGTAACAGAGTTAATTGAGCTCATCATTGATTCAAGAATATCACTCCCTGAATATGACAAAAAGACAGAAGTAAGCATTAAAATTCGCATCGGAAATTGAATTAATGAAACTGGAGTATCTTTAAATAAGTTCCAAGGAAATATGGTACTTGTAATTACAAATGAAATAATGCCAAGTAAATATATTATCTTCGAAGTCAAATCAAATTTTTCAAAAAATACAATTCCAATTATTATAACTGCTAATAAAGTGATCCCGATTCCATAAACTGTTCCCGATGAATCTCTCAGTACAGAGTTTCTTAGTGATGATTGAACTATCTGATCCATGTAATTGGCAGTGCTAGATATATCCATTGGAGATGGCGGACTAAATTTTTGAAATAGTTCTTGTTCTATAAAAGGAAATAAGAATATTGCTGAACTTGTAATCGCAAGCATACCTGACTTAAGCAACGATACAATAGTTGCGATCTTATTTTCTACGAACCAGATAAATATAAGAAAAATGGTTAGTAAGGCTAAAGTAAAAATAAATGTACTTAATACATGTGATAGCAATGTAAACGACATACCAAATGCAAGAAATGGCCAATCCTTCTTATTGCCAAACAAAATTGCATACATTCCATATAAACATAGCGGTAAGAATACCATCCCAAGAAATTCACCAAGAGCAAATCTTGAAAAAGCATCAATCGTCCTATAAGCACAAAAAGTGTACAATATTGCAGCAATATTTGATTGAAATTTACTTTTATTCATCTTTCTGACACAGACATACATAAAAATTAGTGTCAAAAAAGTATAGAATGCAAATCCTGCATATATACCATTTACTGTGTTCTTTAAAAGAATGGAAAACAAAGCAAAAGGAAGTAATGTTATCCAAGGATAAAAGACACCTAGAGGATATCCAATTTTATCAAAGGTATACGTATAAATGTAAGGATATATATTTCCATTTTTTAGATTATTAATTAGTTCAAGAATCCTATTTACATGATATTTCATATCATCCCCAAAATAAATAATTCCATTTTTCTGAAAGGGATAAACAAATACGATACTCAATACAATAAAAAACACTATTTGGACAATTAATTTTATCCATCTCTTTTTAAATCCTATGTTCATTATCTTTATTCTTCTCCAAAATACAGTAATCAACAATTTAATTATTTATGGCTGTCTTTACTAAGAAGAAACGCTATAGAAAAGTAAAATATAATCTTTCTTAGTATAATTTCTATTTTTTCTTACTCTCCATTCGGATTGAATAATTTTCTTCCTCAATGTTAAATCGAGGTCTATGCTTTACCTCTGTAAAAACTTTTCCCACATACTCACCTATTGTACTAATAGATATTAATTGAATTCCACCAAGTAACCAAATTGATATCATTAGTGAAGACCAGCCTGACACAACATGTCCCATTACTTTTTGCACTAATGTATAAATCATTAAGACAATACTTACGATAGTTGTAATAATGCCTAGCGAGAGAATTAAATGGATAGGTGCAATTGAAAATGATGTAATACCATCTAAAGCAAAATGAATCATTTTCTTAAGTGGATATTTAGAAGTTCCTGCATATCGTTCTTTTCTAGGATAGTAAACTTTAGCCGATTTATAGCCTATCAGCGGAACCATTCCTCGTAAGAAAAGATTTCTTTCCTTGTACGAAAGTAATGATTCTGTAGCACGCTTACTCAATAGCCTGTAATCGGCAGAGTCTGGAACTAAATTAACGCCCATTTTCTGCATTAGTTTATAGTACATCAATGCAGTATGCTTTTTAAAAAACGTATCTGTTTCTCGGCTATTTCTAACTCCATAAACAACATCGAATCCTTCATGGTATTTATCAACCATTTTATAAATTGCATTAACGTCATCTTGTAAATCTGCATCAATTGTAATAATCATATCAGAATACTTCACTGCGAGACTCATCCCCGCTAATAATGCATTCTGGTGCCCGTAGTTACGAGTAAACTTAATCCCAGTAATATATTGAGATTCTTGACTATATTGTTTTATCAACTGCCATGTTTTATCTTTACTGCCGTCATTTACAAACAGCAACTTGCTATTTGCATTAATTTTTTGTTGCTCAATTAAATCGTTTAAAATCTTACCAAGTTCTTTGACTGTCTCCGGTAAAACTTCTTCCTCGTTATAACAAGGAACTACAATTGTTAATAAATTATTAGCCATTTGATTTCCCTTCATATATTAAAAAGACTGTCTATATAATGGTATCATAATTATTGAAAATAAAAATCCTAAACTACATGCTCATTGCATTTTAAAACCAATTTAAAAATAATGAGGCTGGGAAAAAACTATATTTTCAGATGAATTTTAGAGAATAGTAATATTAAAAATCGCTAGAAATCAACGTTTTCAGCAACGTGGTTTCTAGCGATTCTTTAGTTTTGAGACTTTTTTCCCAGCCTCTTTCTATATTTCTTATTTAATTACTTACCGAGCTAGAACTACTGGAAGTAACAACTTGTGCGTTGCTTGGTAGTGGGCCACTCCAGTCAGCATAAGTAGTCTGCCCATTCTTAACTTGACGATCCATACCATCACTATCAACGTTGTGAACAACACCATTACTGTCAGTCCAAGTAGCAACATCATTCAAACCTAATTGGATGTTACTGCTACTTTGAGCTGAGCTACTGGATGAGTTACTACTTTGGCTCTCATTATCTACCACAGCACTACTACTGGAATATTCACTTTCAGCTTTACTAGACGAGGTTTTACTCTTGGAAGACGAGCTTGAGACCTTTTTTGCTTTAGTTGCATTCTTCTTTTTAACTACTTTGCTTGAAGTAGTCTCACTTTTAGATGAGCTTTGCGCAGATTTAGAACTATTTCCACATCCTGCCATTAAAAACGTCATACTAAAAATCATCAAAATAGCCATTAAACTATTTTTTACTTTTTTCATTATGTGTATGCTCCTAAATTTTATTATTTCAGTTAATCATATGGGCTATATTATAGCAAACCAAAAGCACATAAGGAATATATTTGATTTATTAAATATATTTAAGTGAACTTAGTTTGTTGACGAAATAGTTCCCTCACCATTTTTATCAAAGTAGTATAGGACACCATTAATTAATTTATGTGTATTTGTAATCATTTCTGGATCAAAATAGTAATATTTACCATTAACATTCTTCAAGCCGCTTTCTTCCGTTCCATAACCAACATTGAAGTAGTAGTACTCATTGCCAACCTTTTGCATCCCATGCAACATACCTTGACCATTGCCATTGTTGTCAACGTCATAATAGACTTGGCGTCCGTCAGGCAGCTTGTACCACCCCTGGGCCGTCGTTCCGTAACGAGCATCAAAATAGTACCATTTGTCGTTAATCTTGGCTTCACCATGGTACATCTGACCTTGATTGTTGTAATTAACCAAGCGACCATCTGACAATGTATACCAACCAGTTTTAGCAGCCCCATCTGATCCAAAGTAATACCATGAACCATCGACTTCTTTTTCAGTATTTTTTATCATCGTTGGACTGAAGTAGTAGTACTTGCCATTGACATTCTTCAAGCCGCTTTCTTCCGTTCCATAACCAACATTGAAGTAGTAGTACTCATTGCCAACCTTTTGCATCCCATGCAACATACCTTGACCATTGCCATTGTTGTCAACGTCATAATAGACTTGGCGTCCGTCAGGCAGCTTGTACCACCCCTGGGCCGTCGTTCCGTAACGAGCATCAAAATAGTACCATTTGTCATTAATCTTGGCTTCACCATGGTACATCTGACCTTGATTGTTGTAATTAACCAAGCGACCATCTGACAATGTATACCAACCAGTTTTAGCAGCCCCATCTGATCCAAAGTAATACCATGAACCATCGACTTCTTTTTCAGTATTTTTTATCATCGTTGGACTGAAGTAGTAGTACTTGCCATTGACATTCTTCAAGCCGCTTTCTTCCGTTCCATAACCAACATTGAAGTAGTAGTACTCATTGCCAACCTTTTGCATCCCATGCAACATACCTTGACCATTGCCATTGTTGTCAACGTCATAATAGACTTGGCGTCCGTCAGGCAGCTTGTACCACCCCTGGGCCGTCGTTCCGTAACGAGCATCAAAATAGTACCATTTGTCGTTAATCTTGGCTTCACCATGGTACATCTGACCTTGATTGTTGTAATTAACCAAGCGACCATCTGACAATGTATACCAACCAGTTTTAGCAGCCCCATCTGATCCAAAGTAATACCATGAACCATCGACTTCTTTTTCAGTATTTTTTATCATCGTTGGACTGAAGTAGTAGTACTTGCCATTGACATTCTTCAAGCCGCTTTCTTCCGTTCCATAACCAACATTGAAGTAGTAGTACTCATTGCCAACCTTTTGCATCCCATGCAACATACCTTGACCATTGCCATTGTTGTCAACGTCATAATAGACTTGGCGTCCGTCAGGCAGCTTGTACCACCCCTGGGCCGTCGTTCCGTAACGAGCATCAAAATAGTACCATTTGTCATTAATCTTGGCTTCACCATGGTACATCTGACCTTGATTGTTGTAATTGACTAGCCGACCATCTGATAATTTGACAAATCCAATTTGCATAACACCACTATCATCAAAATCATACCAGTAGTTATTAATCTGCTTCTCACCGATAGCCATTTGAGCGGTATCTGTATCAAAATAATATTTCTTGCCAGATATTGTTTGCCATCCAATTAAGAACACATCTTTAGTCGCATCATAATAGTATGAACTACTACCAATCTTATAAATACCAGTAGTATATCCATGAGCATTAACTGACCCATCAGAATTTAACTGAATGGTAGTATTACCATCCGTAACACTATTTACGCCTGTTTTCAGCGCGCCAGTTGCTGAATCATAATATTGTAATTTCTTAGTATTTTGGTTATAAACTAATCCTTTTTCTTGAACCCCCGTATTGATATTGTAGTAATAGTTACGTCCATTAATAGTTGTTTCGCCAAGCGCCATTGCACCAGTATCTGTATCAAAGTAATATTTACTATCATTGATTGTTTGATTACCATATTGCATCTGGCCTTGCGAATTATAGTACACTGTACGGCCATCTGATAGTTTAGTAAAGCCAGTAGTCATGGCGCCTGTACTAGTATTAAAGTAATACCAATAACCATTAATATTTTGTTCACCATACTGCATTTGGCCTTGACTGTTGTAATAAACAGTTCGGCCATCCGAAAGGTTCTGAAAACCGGTTTGACGAACCCCATTTTTGTATAGGTACCAATAGCCATTTTCTTGCTTTTCACCATTTAAAATCATGTAAGTGCTAAACATTCCCATATCAATGGAGCCATCATAGCCATTAAAACTGTCAGTATACTGCCAAGCACCGTAGTCCGAGTTCAACATGGTATTTTTCCAATAATTATAGTAGTAAGCAGCAATCCAGGTCTTGCTATGACCAACTGTTGAACTAACATTGTACGTTTGATCATAGCTATAACTTGCATAAACACCATGGTTGGTATAACCTCGACGGCTCAATTCATTCCAAAATTCATTTAAAAGCGCAGCAATGTTGGAGCGTTTAGTTACATTGTCTTCCATATCAGCAATCATCAGCGTACTACCATCTAAGCCATAAGAACTGGCAACATTGGCATAATGATCGGCCTCGGCAATGGCTGATGCTGAATCAGTGAAAACTGCATAATCATAGGTTGCAACTATCAAGCCAGCTTCTTTGGCATTGTTAATCTGCGTCTGTGCACATGGATTTGTATATGTAGTACCTTGAGTCAGCTTAACGATAACATATTTAACACCAAGGCTCTTAAGCCAGGAGTAAGTTTCCACACTCATGGCACCTTGATATGAAGAAACGTCAATTGCATCAGCTGAAGTACTGTATGCAGCCAAAGCTTGTAAGGCAATTTCTTGATCAGTGTTGGCAACAACCACTGCTGTGGAAGATGCTGCCACTGCTGAAGGATCACTATTATCAGTTACCGAACTGCTACTCTGACCTTCATCTGTAGTAGCAGTCACTGTACTTTCTGAACTGCTTTTACTTAAGTCTTGTGATGATGTGGTCTGTCGTGCAGTGGTACTGGCTTGTGTTGAAGAAGCTGATGAGGATTCATTTGCCACTATTGCTGATGCGTCATTTTCACTACTGCTGTTTGCAACTTGCGATGATGAGGCGTCATCCGCATTGTTAGTTGATACGGAAGTTGGAGTCAGTACCACAGATTCGGTATTAGCATCGTTAGCAGTAGCTTGTGACACACTACTGCTATTAGTTGTTGTAGCATCAGCTTGTGCAGTACTAGAATGTAAAATTAATCCAAAACTAAGTGCCGTTAGCGTAATTCCAGAAAAAAGCGTCCATTTTTTTAAGGTTTTCTGTTGTGCACTTTGGTATGCTTGTACCTTCTGACGTTCGTTATTCAAATCTTTCCTCCAAATTAAAAATCCACAAAAAATTCAAATTTTCTTAAAAAAAGGGGGCTTCCTTAAAAGCTCCCCTTTTCCTGTTTAGTTACCCAACAAAGTCAATGGATTAATCCAAGTCCCATTATTGTTAAATGAATTTGCCAAGGCAACATTAAAATTCTTTTGGCGAGTAATTCCCAAATGCAGGTGAGCCGTCGTTCGTCCACCAATTACGTCACCAACGTTAACTTGTTGACCAACGCTTACCCAAATATTAGAACGACTACTGAAAGCTTCTTGGTAAACGGTCAAATATTCGCCAGTATCAATCAATACGTACCAGTCTAGCCCTGAAGCATAACCAATTCCAGTAACCGTACCCTTGTGAACCGCATGGACTTCATAACCTGGGTGGTCGATTGAGCCAAAGTCGAGACCGTCATGGAAACCGTTCAATCGGAATTCACCACCAGCATTTACACCAAATAATTGTGCTCCCGTGAAATAGCCGCGACCGTCAGCTGGGAATGGCCAACCCCATGTATCCTCTACACCGTCAGAGTCAAAAGTATGCTTAGTCCCATCAATATAGTGCGTACCGGTATACATAAAACCACTATTCAAATCAAAATAATACGTATTATTATTAATAGTTTGCCATCCCTTTACCATATGACCATCACTATTATAATAAACCGTCCGGCCATCACTTAGTTTTACAAATTGAGAAATAGCCTCATTACCATTATTTTTATCGAAGTAGAACCAATACCCACCAATTTGTTTTTCTCCATAAGACATATGACCTTGTTCATCATAATAAACCACACGGCCATCATTTAATTTAACAAACTGGGAAATTGCCTCAAATCCGCTATCTTTATCAAAGTAATACCAATAACTGTTAATCTTCTTTTCACCATGACTCATTTGAGCAGTAGAAAGATCATAGTAAATCTCTCGCCCATCAGACAATTTATACCAACCAGTGACAACTTTACCGGTTGATCCATTATAGTAATACCAGTTACCATTAATCTTATTTTCACCATTTTTTAAAACGATATTACCGTTTTCATCAACAGTATAAGTATTATTATCTGATTTAATTGTAGTATTAGTACTTAGTGCGCCACTGACAGTGCCATAATATTGTAATTTTTGAGTAGCTGAATTATAAACAATTCCTGTTTCTTTAGTACCATTGTCACTATTAAAGTAATAATAGTCGTTAGCTACTTTTTGCATACCATGCAGCATCCCCCGACCATTACCACTGTTGTCAACATCATAGTAGACTTGCCGTCCATCAGGCAGCTTGTACCAGCCTCGGGCTGTCGTCCCGTAGCGGGCATCAAAGTAGTACCACTTGCCATTGATCTTTGCTTCATCATGGTACATCTTACCTTGGCTGTCATAGTTTACTAAACGGCCATCAGCCAGTGTGTACCAACCGGTTTTTGCAGTACCATCCGTACCAAAGTAGTACCAGGAACCATTGACCTCTTTTTCAGTATTTTTAACCATCGTTGGGCTGAAGTAGTAGTATTTACCATTAACGTTCTTCAAGCCACTTTCTTCCGTACCATAGCCCACGTTGAAGTAGTAGTAATTGTCTCCCACCTTTTGCATGCCATGCAGCATACCTTGACCATTGCCATCACTGTCAACATCATAGTAGACTTGGCGTCCGTCAGGCAGCTTGTACCAGCCTTGAGCTGTCGTTCCGTAGCGGGTATCAAAGTAATACCATTTACCATTGATCTTAGCCTCGCCATGGTACATCTGACCTTGGCTGTCATAGTTTACTAAACGGCCATCAGCCAAAGCGTACCAACCAATTTGGGCCGTACCATCCGCACCAAAGTAGTACCATGAACCATTGACCTCTTTTTCAGTATTTTTAACCATCGTTGGGCTGAAGTAGTAGTACTTGCCATTGACATTCTTCAAGCCGCTTTCTTCCGTACCGTAACCTATATTGAAATAGTAGTAATTGTCTCCGACTTTTTGCATGCCATGCAGCATACCTTGACCATTGCCATCATTATCAACATCATAGTAAACAGTACGTCCATCAGGTAACTTATACCAACCCTTAGCAACATTACCATCAGTAGTATTAAAGAAGTACCATTTACTACTGATGTTTTGTTCACCATAAAGCATCTCACCAGCTGTATTATAGTAAACAGTACGATTACCACTAAGTTTTTGCCAACCCGTTAAGTTATTGCCATTTTGGTCTTTTAAGTACCAGTGGCCATTTGAGTAAACTTCTGTGGTCTTAGTGGTAGAAGTTGGCGACTGGTCCGTAGTGGAGACGGATGCTGCTGCGGTTGTCATTGAAACCGTGTCAGCTTCTACATTAGAACTAGTTTCAGTTTTAGCATTGCTTTGGCTGTCTTGAGTTGCCGATGCAGTACTTTGTTCAACAGTTTCAGCCGCCTTCGAAGCTTCAGTTGAAGCTTGACTAGCAGAATCAATTGCTTGATCAGTTGATGACGTTGCCTTCTGAGTCGTATTCGCAGCTGAAGTTGATTCATTGGCAGTAGTAGAAACAGCATCCTCAGATGCAGTAGCAACTTGTGAATCATTGGATACTGCAGTCGTAGTGGTCAAAGCAACCGTACTGTTATCATCACTATTATTATTGCTGCTTGTACCAGTATTGGTATTAGCAACAACTGCTTGATCACTATTGCTAGTTGCCGTGCTGTTGTCAGCTTGAGCAACATTACCGCCAGCCATCAAACCAGCAGTTGCAGCAGCTGCAACCAACCACAGCTTGCCTTTTTTATACATTTTAAAGCGTGTCTTAACTTCAGGACTAGGTTTCGCCATCATTTTCTCCTCGCTGCTAATTACTCGGTTTTTAAATTTTATTTCTTAGTTAATTTCTTGATTCTTAAAACTATTTAAAAGTTTATCATTGCTGTCCTTTTCAATCAACGTGATTGAAAATATGATACATAAATGTCATATATTGGTTACATTTTGATAATACAAAAAAACGCTAATCACCACATACTGAGGCAAGATTAGCGTTTTTGATAATTTTTTAATATTACAACTATATGTTAACGTTCGTCGTACATTTGAACGTTGTTGGCAACTTGATTTACATAGTCAGTACCATTGTTTTGGTTAGCTGTGTTAACCATGTCGGAAACCTGGTAAGGGTTCCACTGTTGGTTATTGTAAATGTAAACCGTGTCAGCAATTGGCGAACCGTCTACATCTTTGCCTTGAGCGTAGTAGTTTACCCATTCACTTTCGTCAGGCTTTGCGCCGTAGATTTGGTAGTAAGTGTTGTTGGTACCATTTGGCAGAGGTGCCAAAACAGAACTTTCGTTCATTGCAGTTACAACCAGCGGACGATTTGCTTGAGGAGCTGCTTCGTTAGTTACGTAGTGGCTCGTGTACCATGCCAGCAAACCAGCCTTTTGCTGATCAGTCATCTGATCTTCATTCAGCTGAGCGGCTTGTGTTTCATTATTTTGAGCAATTGCTGGTTGCTGCGTAGTTGCAGTAGTACCAGAAGCTTGAGCTTTTTGGATAGTTTCAGTGGTTGCCGCCACTGCTTGAGAGTTTGTAGCTGTCTTTGATGATTGCGTTTCAGGCAAGGTAACCATTGCACTGCCGACTTTTAATGTATTAGCAGAGCTTAAAGCTTGGCCAGCCGATGCAGCACTGCTTGAAGCTGCGGTTAAAGTTTCATTTGCAGCAGTTTGACTAGCAGCGTTTTGTGATTCATTCTTTTGATCAGTAGTCTTCTTTTCACTAGCAGTTGCTTTTGCAGAGGTCTTGTGCTTGTGAGAAGTACTTTGTTCAGTCCGTGTGCTGTCAGCGTTGCTCTTAGTAGACGTGGTCGTTGTCTTGGCCCCACAACCAGCCAACAGACCTGCAATTACCAAGCTGCTAAGCAAGATGTTCATGTTCTTCTTCATAAGCTTATCCCCCTTACTCTCTTTTGAATTATGCCTTGAAGTTTTTGCTTATTAACTAAATTAAGTTTGTTACTTAAATATCATTTATGTAACATCCTTGTAACATTATTATAGCATACTCTTTATTTTTTCGTAACCTTTTTGCAAAACAAAATATTTAATAAGTCCAACAGCAAAGCGTTGTAAGCGTTTAACGTTAATTATCAAAACTATATTACGATTGTTACAAATAAAGAGGCTTTTGCTGTAAAAACAAAAGCCTCTTTATTATCTATCTGCCAAAATCTGCTTGGCCCGTTTAACGATTGGGGCTCTAAATACAAGAATGCAAAGCAGATAAACTACCGCCCCAATAATTACTTGAGCTGCTAAATTAATAATGTTCATCTTCATAATTTCATCTAGACGTAAAACTACGAAGTACATGATAAGACCGCTCAATAAGTACCGCCAGAGATCTTTAAACAACATTCGCCGACTGATGGTGGTTCGAACAAAATACAGCTGCACTGCCGTTACCGCAAACTCAGAAATAACGGTTGCTATCGCTGCCCCATTTGCGGAATAAGGTTCAATCAAAAACAGATTTCCAATAATGTTGACCACTGCACCTGCCGTTACCGAAAGCGTATATTCTTTGACCCGATTAACCGGCATTAGATATTGCGTTCCTGTGACGTTACTCCAGGCAATAAACAGAATTACCGGCGCCTCCAAGAAGATGATTCGGCCAGTATCAACATATTCTGCTCCTAAGAACCAGGGAGCGAATTTAGATGAAATTGCCATTAAGCCAAACATCATTGGAACGGACATTGCTGTTACAAAATCAAATGAAGAATATAAACTTGTTCGAATCCCTTTAACGTCGCCATTAGCATATTTATTGGCGACATGAGGCAACATAACCGTCCCTGTAGCCGTTACGACTGCTAAGACCAACTTAACGATTTTATCAGCAAAATCGAATTGTCCCAAGGCAGTTGGCTGCCCAATCTTACCAAGCATTAATTTGTTGACAACTAAATAGATCTGCGTGGTAATTGTTGGGATAAACAGCAACAGAGATGGGTAGAAATGCTTAAGCGGATGCCATTCTTTGATTGGTACCCATTGAATACTGTTGCGCAGATAAGGCCATAAAGTAACGTTACCACCAACCTGCGCCAATCCCAAAAGCAGCACGTACTTCCAAAGATCGGCTTCCGTTCGGACAAGTATAAAGATCAACGCAATTGAAATCAACTTGACGATCGTATTTCTCGTAACCGTCTTTTTAAAGTCTTCCATTCCCATAAAGTACCAAGAAACATCAAGTCCTGCAGCCACAATCCATAATGTTTGCAGCAGGTAATATTCCTTAAACGTCGTACTAAAGAGAAAAACAGCTGCCAAATAGGCTATCAAGGCAATGGTAATCGTACCTAATTGAAGAAGCTCAATGCCCCAGAAAGTTTGCGAACGCTTATATTTATCATCACGATGATAGGCTACTTCACGGTTACCGTAGAGGGTTATCCCCATTTGACCCATCAAATAAAAGAAAGTAACCCAACCATTTGTATAAGTATTGATACCATATGCATGTGCTCCCAAAACCCGTGAAACATATGGTGTCGTAATCAAAGGAGCAAACATCAATAAAATTTGGTAGCCCGCATTATACAGATAGTTTTTGATAACCTTCATGATCTACTTGTCAAACTCCTCAGCCACGGTCGTTAAGGCCGCCTTGATTACTTGATCCATGTTGTAGTACTTGTACTGACCCAAACGACCACCAAAAATAACGTTTGGTGCCTTTTGTCCGGCCAATTCCGTGTATTGTTGGTAAAGAGCATTATTACGTTGGTTGTTAACTGGATAGTATGGTTCATCGCCTCGTTTCCAGTCAGCTGGATATTCGCGCGTAATGATAGTCTTGCCTTCATCGCCCTTACCGAATTCAAAGTGCTTGTGCTCAATAATTCGCGTGTACGGCGTTTCGGCATCAGTGTAATTAACCACGGCATTGCCTTGATAGTTGTCTTCATCAAGTTCTTCAGTCTCAAAGTGTAAGCTGCGGTATTCCAACTCACCCAATTCATAGTTGAAGAATTGATCGATCATCCCGGTAAAGACGATCTTAGGGAAGTTTGCCAGATATTCATCTTGTTGATCAAAGAAGTCAACCCCCAGTTCAACATCGATCAAATCGCTGGCCAGCATCTTTTCAACGATCTGTGTGTAGCCGCCCATTGGAATGCCTTGGTACAGATCATTGAAGTAGTTGTTGTCGTAAGTCAATCGAACTGGCAGCCGCCGAATGATAAAGGCCGGCAGTTCAGTTGCCTTTTGCCCCCATTGTTTTTCGGTATAGCCCTTGATCAGTTTTTCATAGATATCGCGACCGATCAGAGAAATAGCCTGTTCTTCTAAGTTCTGAGGCTCTTTGTCATCCATTTCAGCTCGCTGCTCATTGATCTTAGCCATTGCTTCTTTAGGCGTTCGAACTCCCCACATCTTATTAAAGGTGTTCATGTTGAATGGCAGGTTGTACATTTCCCCTTTGTAGTTGGCCACTGGAGAATTCGTGTAGCGGTTGAATTCCGCAAACTGATTAACGTATTCCCAGATTGCTTTATCCGAAGTATGGAAAATGTGAGCACCATATTCATGTACTTGGATGCCATCAACTTTCTTAGTGTAGATGTTGCCAGCAATATGGCTGCGCTTTTCAATTACCTTAACGCGCTTGCCACGCTTAGCTGCTTCGTAGGCAAAAGTGGCTCCAAATAAGCCGGCGCCTACTACTAAATAATCATATTGTACCATTACAATTCCTCACATTTTTAAATTGCTATCTTTAAATGATAGGGCAAATTTTTCCAAACTACAATAAAAATAACTAACTTAATATTGTCTTTAAAATTTATTCCTTGTATCTAAGACTTTAATTTTTGCTTAAATCGATCAATAGCATAGCTTCGATCAAGCTCGTCAGTTTGATATTCTGCCAAGTAGGTAACTGATACTTGCCGATATTTAATCCAAACATTTAGCAAACGCTCACTCAAGAAACCATACAGTCGTTGTTGATATTGATCATAATTAGTAATATCGGTCCGCTTTTCAACTTCAAATAGTATTTTAAACAGCCATTCACAATATGCATCCATTTCTGATTTACTGGTATAAAACATATTATAAAAAGATATCTGTGACTGCTGCATAACCTGATCGAAGGCCGATAAAACCTTAGGACTAAACTCAGAGATTACTTGGCGAGTAATTGCTAAATCATTTGCATTATGAAAATTTTCAAATTGCTGTTTAACATTCCCCTCACCGCCTTGCTCAGGCTCTGATAGAATCCACTCAGTAGTTTGCATTATCTCATCCAGTTTTTTTAGGCTGACCGGTGCAACTTTCCCTTTGATAATTGTAGCAAGATACATACGACCTCTTGTCGGATATTTCGAAAAATACCGACGATAGTGGGAAAGTCCAATATATTCGTCATTGGCATTTTTCCATAACCAATAGAGTCCCGTAAGTTCGCAATAAGATGGGTTCTTATCAGAAATATTCTCACCTTCATTATCTGGCTGATAATGATTTGGATTAGCATTTTTATCAGCGCCAACCAAAATTGGCGTATATCCTGTTGGTAAAGGATAGTCAAAAGCCTTATGCGTAATTACATACATTGTCATATTAATCAACCATCCTATTTTTTAATATATACTAAGTACCAATCGCCTAAATACTGGCGTTTCCGAGGATAGCATCCCCAATATCTAGCTAATTTAAGTCCATCGATAACACTCTTCTTATTGTAAAATCTTTCTCTGATCGTTAACCAACGATCATTTTGAGCTAAAACTTCAAACTGCTTCTGCCTATCTCCGCTAACGTCTTCTTCTACATATCTACGCATTGTTTCATCAAAGCTTTTTGCAGTATTTATCCACTGCTTTTTAGCTGAAACAGATTTCAAATCACGACTTTCTTTTGCAAAAGCACTAGTTGAATGGTTTCGCCACTTAATTAAATCATCAGTGACTGCGTATAGTGTGTTAGAAAAAAGTCCCAAACGCCATAACAAAGCGTCATGAGGATATTCAGGCAGCCAATACTTCTTGCTTAACTCCAAAAGCTCTCTGCGTACACAATATGTACAACCTGGTGATTTTACAAGCAGATAGTTGTCGGTTAAAGGAACCTCGATTAATTTATTTTCTTTTGGCCACGGTCCAATTTTTTCCTTGCCATCTTCAAAAAACTCACAATAATCAGAGCTTAAGATATTAATCTGAGGATTTTGATCCATAATTTTGGTCATAATCTCTACTTTGTCATTACGCCAGATATCATCTTGATCACATGGAAAAATCAAGTCACCATGACTTGCCCACATTGCCTCCATGAAATTTCGACGCCATCCTTTGTTCTTAGCGTTAACCTTAACTGACCAACCATCAAGCTTATATTTATCAATGTAAGCTTGAGCTAATTTTACCGTATCATCACTAGATTGATCATCTGCAATCAGTACTTGGTCGATCTTAATAGTTTGGTTTCTTAAGGAATCCAATTGTTCAATAAGGTAATCATGGCCATTATACGTTGAAACAACTACTGAAATTATCATTTTGTCTCCTATTTGTTGCCCTTGCGCTTTTCATATTGTTTCCAAGCCACTCTGTAAACTGGAAAACCAAAATCTAGAATAAAATATGCAATTCGATCTCGTTTAGGTGTCTTGGGATCTGACAAGACTGCTCGCTTATTTTTCTTTAGATAGTCAAGTAATTCTTTCCTAACCTCTACAACAGCAGGATCACCCGAGTTCAAAGTTTGGTTTAAGGTACTAAATCGCGCATATACTTGCCTTCTTAACACCGCTTTTTCCAAATCAGGATATTCTTTCTTAACATCCATTGCCATTTTATCCGTCATCTCTAACAATTCCAGTTTGTTTGCTTTAAAGCCAGAGGTCACAATTGAACCAGAACGAATGACATAGAAATATTTTGGCGAAAATCCGCAAGCAACTTTGGGTGACTGAAGAAAAAGTTTATACGTAGTGCCAATATCTTCAAAAAGTTTACCTTCTGGAAATTTTACATTATCATATAATTCTCTTTTAGTTAGTTTGGCATAGGCACAAGTATCTACCAGGTCATGATAGCACATCATCTCAATGCATTTCTTGCCTGTCAAAACTACCTTCTCACCATTACCACAATCTTCTCTTCGTCCAGTACTGCTAAATACATTCATTAATGAGCACATAGCCATCGGAGCCTCAAAATCATCATCTGCAAGTAAACCAAGCATATATGAGACATAATCATTGGTTACATAATCATCAGAATCAATAAACGTAACATATTCGCCGTGTGCTTTGGCCAATCCATTATTTCTAGCATTTGACAACCCACCATTTTTTTGATGAATTACTATAATTCGGTCATCTTTGGCTGCATAATTCTCAGCTATTTTGCCAGAATCATCCGTTGCCCCATCATCAACCAGAATAATTTCTAGATTATCATAGTCCTGTGAAATCACTGAATCCAAACAGCGCTCCAGATATTTCTCTACATTATAAATTGGAATTATAACTGATATTAGTGGTTGCGTATTTTGCATGTGTTTCTCCAATTTCATTTTCTCAGATATGTTGTAATTACACGTTTAGCAAGATATAACGATGAATTGATATTGGCCTTTATCCCCTTGGTATCCCATTTTCTAACCGTAGTATTGATACTTGGGAAGTATTCGCCGTATCGTTTCACCATTTGTCTGCCAATTAGAACATAACGATAGTCTTCAGATGCTCCTGCTGAAGTATGCCATACTCTTGCCGGTACAACATAATTATCTTTATGATCTAAAAGCGCAATTAAACTTTGCTCAACTGCATAAAAATGCCAACCTTTACATTCAGTAAAAGGATGTTTGTCTAACCACTCATGTTTAACCACAAAAAAGCATTCATCTAAGGTCTGAACTTTTTCAGTTTTACTAATCAGCGTACCAACAGATTCTTTATCAGCTCCTTGGACAATTGTTGTTAAGATTTGGCGATCATTATTTACCAATTTTTGCGGGCTTCCGGCAATTCCTGCTACCCCTAAATTAGGCAATTTTTTGATTTCATTTAGAATATCCGATAATGCATTTTCATCTAAAAAACGAATATCGGGATGCAAAAAAACTAAGTATTCCCCATTGGCTTTTTTTGCAGCATCATTATAAGCTGCTCGCGCTGAATTAAATTGATTATCAGAATTGTCGATTTTTATAAGTTCATAGTCTACATTTACTTGAGTATCAAGATTCTTTTTGAATTCTTGATAGACTGGTTCTTTATTTACAATCGTGATTAGTGAAAATTGACGAGTGTATTTCAATTGTATATCTTCCTTTATTTTGCTTAATCTAGACTCAGTAAACAGTATAGCAAACATTTATACTTTTTCTCTTCATAACTAAATAAAAGCGACTCTTTTAAAGTCGCTCGTACAATTAATCAATAATTTTCTTCCAAGTAATGGCTACAAAAGAAATAATCATCCCTAACAAGCCACCTAGCGCCAAACCAACAACGGCATACTTTTTGGTATGAGGCGTAGTAATGCTCTTTACATCGTCCTTACTTGCTTTAGCCATCAACTTAACGCTACCGGCACCAGGTTGAATTTCAGGAAGCTTTTCTTTTAGCCCTTCAGCAACAGCATTAACCAGCTTAACTGCATCTTTTGGATTATCGGTTGTCACGCTCAAAGACATTACCAGTGATTGAGGACGCGTTTTTGCCTTAACATTATCACTCAGTCCAGCAGCAGTGTATTCTTTTCTTAATTGCTTAGATAGATGCTTACGAGCTGCTTGGGAAATTTCCTCATTTTGAGCAATTTCCTCATAGGTAGTCATCATATTAATGTCATCATTCGTTACAGAATTTGTATTTCCAGTTGATGAATTATTTTCTGAATTCATTTTATGTGAAATCAAAACATAACGCTCAGCTGTGTAAGTTGTATGTTTTTTATGCTTCGCCACGCCAATCATTGCAACTCCACCAAGAACGGCCATAATAACAGTAAATATAAAGGCCTTTACAAATGGTGCTTTTAAATCTTTAACACTGTATTCCTTCAAAACTAAACCTCCAAGGTAGCTAAATCGTGATTTTCATGACGATCGTGCCCTGTTATCTCACTAGCAAACAATGCAATTAAAAATGGATCATATGACATATCCAATAAATGCTGTTCAATCACACAGCTTATTGCTAACATTACCATAATTGCAGCCAAGCGATAATCGCTTGTTAAGACTGATTTTAAGCCAATAATGGTCATCACAGCAATAACAGCTACAAATGTAATTACACCATAGATAATCATTAAGCGCATAAATGATGAGTCAATAAAGAAATACTTACCACCCATTCCTGACTGATAAAAGGCTTTTGAACCAGCATTACCACCAAAACCATGCTCTTGAACCAGATTTCCAAAAACGGATACTCCATATTTCTGAAAAGCCGTGTGCGATAATGCCAATCTTCCCGAAACAATCTTATCAGCAAATATATATGGCTTAGAATGACTATAGAAATAAGCCGCCAGGACAGTAATGTACGCCAAAATTGGTGCAATCATCCAGTAAAAAGATGCCATAAACTTGGAAAAAACCTTCCCTTCAGAGGCTCTCTTGGCAATCCATATGACTGGAATCGTTAGCAAAATAGAAATAATGTCAAGACGAGCCTGAGTTTCAACAGTTAAAAAAACTGCCAACAGTATGAAGGAAAGATATGCTTTCCAATCCAACTTTCGAAAATATACATAACAATATGCCAATACTAAAAAGAATGCATGTGCTGCAAAGTCTGTTGGATATAAAATACCTAATGAGTGTCTTCTAACACCATTTCGAATAAAAACTAAATCTTTAATAATGCCTAGTCCAGATGAGATAACCATGAAGACCAGCATCAATATCCCTATTTTAAGATAAAAATCGATTAATGCATGATAATTTATATCCCTAGCGCTGATAACAAACAACATATAAAGAAATATATCGATTGCATGAGTGCTACGCCAAATAACTACCCCAACAAGAATAACTAAACTATTTATTAAAAAACTTTTGACTGTTTGTTGATCAAAAAAATATACTTTAAAGATCAACAATAAAGCGATTAAGTAAGTTATCCTGACTAATTGATTAGAAGAAACAACTTCTGTATATGTAGATGTTCTTAAAAAAGAGATCACAAAATACATAATAAACGAAAAGAAGTATATTCCTCTACCGGTAATTTTTATATTTTTAATTTTATTCGTTATCTTACTCACATTCATCTCTAAATTCTTCCATAACCATTAAGCAATAATTATAGCTAATATACTATATAGTAAATGTTTTCATCTGACAAGCTATTAGTCATCAACTTAAAGATTTATAGAACTTAAGAATTTAGATAATGCTTCATGCCAATCGATAATTTCAAAACCAGTGGCTTCCGCTTTTTTCAAGCTCATAATGGAATGACGTGGTCGATATGCCTTTTGCGGATATTCTTCAGAGGTAACTGGAGCAACTTCTACGTCCTTATCTTTCAAAATTTCACAGGCAAATTCATACCAAGAGCAACTATCTTCATTCGACAATTGATAAACGCCATATTCACAATGATGATCAACCAGATATGTCATAAATTCTGCCAACGTCCGAGTCCAGGTTGGGCGACCAACTTGATCATTAACTACTGTCAAGCGATCATGATCCTTTGCCAGGCGCAGCATTGTGTAGACAAAGTTCTTGCCATATTCGCCAAAGACCCATGAAGTCCGAATGATGTAATAATCAGTCATGGCAGCTTGAATAGCCTTTTCTCCAGCCAGCTTGGCTTTGCCGTACTCATTTTTAGGATTGGTAGGATCGTCAACTTCATACTCGCCCGTCTTAGTACCATCAAATACATAATCCGTGCTAAGGTAAACCAGCTTGGCACCAACTTTGGCTGCTACTTCAGCCAGGTTGCGAGTACCATCTTCATTTACCCGCCAGTTGATTTCTTTACCTTCGTCTTCAGCCTTGTCGACTGCCGTATAGGCCGCACAATGATAGATTACTGCTGGCTTAAGAGCCGTTACCTGTTCTTCAACTGCTTGACGGTCCGTAATGTCCATATCCTTGGCATCACGTGCATCATAAGCAATTCCGCGTTCATCCAGTAAATGGCGTAATTCCGTCCCTAGTTGACCATTCGCGCCAGTAATTAAGATTTTTGACATTAGTATTTCCTCACAAGTCTTTCTTAATCTTAAAAAATCGCCGAATCACTTGCAATTCGACGATTTTAGCTATTTATTGACCATTCTTAGCGTACTTGGCTTCCACAGCGGCTTTTTCCGCTTCCCACCAATCACGGTGTTCGGTATACCACTTGATCGTGTCCTTCAAGCCTTCACGGAAGTCCGTGTACTTAGGCTCCCATCCCAGCTCTGTCCGCAGCTTAGTAGCATCAATCGCATAGCGCAGGTCATGGCCAGGACGGTCCTTAACGTGATCATAGGCGTCTTTAGGCTGACCCATCAGTTCCAGAATCAATTCCAGAACCTCTTTATTGTTCTTTTCGCCATCGGCACCAATCAAGTAAGTCTCGCCAATCTTGCCCTTGGTCAAAATCGTCCAAACTGCTCGTGAATGATCATTGGTATGAATCCAGTCACGCACGTTCTTACCTGAGCCATAAAGCTTTGGCCGAATACCACTCAAGATATTGGTAATCTGCCGCGGAATGAACTTTTCAATATGTTGGTAAGGACCATAGTTGTTTGAACAATTGGAAATCGTCGCCTTTAATCCAAAGGAACGAACCCATGCCCGTACCAGCAAATCAGAGCTGGCCTTGGATGATGAGTAGGGGCTGGATGGACGATATGGTGAATCAGGCGTAAATTTTTCACCCGGACCTTCACCGTGACCAGGCAAGTCTTCCCGCAATGGCAGATCACCATAGACCTCATCAGTCGAGATATGGTGGAAACGGACATCATATTTGTGGCAAGCTTGAATCAACGTGTAGGTGCCGACAATATTGGTTTGAATAAATGGATCCGGATTCTGCAGTGAATTGTCATTATGGCTTTCAGCCGCGTAGTGAACCACGGCATCAGCTTTTGAAACCAACTGATCAACCAGTTCTTTGTCACAAATGTCGCCGACTACCAGTTCCACCCGATCAGTTGGCAGTCCTGCCAGATTGGCCTTATTGCCGGCATAAGTCAGCTTGTCCAATACCGTGATGTGTTCTACTTCCGGATGATTGTTAACGACGTAGTGAACGAAGTTGGAGCCAATAAAGCCACAGCCACCCGTTACGATAATATTCTTAAATTCCGTCATGCTCACGTCTCCTAGATTTCACCGTAGACAAACGGATTGTCCTTTTCGAATTCCGTCAGGGTTGGCTGCTTGGCATCTTTTTCGGAAGTAATCGCCTTGTCAAATTCAATTGGCCAGTCAATGTTGAGTTCAGGCGTCTTAAACGAGATCCCGCCATCAGCTTCAGCATCATAGTAGTTATCGCACTTGTAGACAAAGTTGACATTGTCAGTCAGCGTCAGGAAGCCATGCGCAAAACCGCGTGGTACCAACAGCTGACGATGGTTGCTGGCAGAAAGAATGTAGCCTTCCCACTGCTTGTACGTTGGCGAACCCTTCCGCAGGTCAACAATGACATCCAAAACTGCCCCGGTAACCACGCGGATCAGTTTGGTTTGCGCGGCCTGACCACGCTGGAAATGCAAGCCGCGTAAAACACCGGCTTGAGTGGACAGCGACTGGTTGTCCTGAACAAAGTCAAAATCAATACCCGCAGCTTTAAAGTCACGATCAGAGTAAGTTTCCTCAAAGAAGCCACGGTGATCGCCAAAGACGGCTGGCGTGATAATCTTAACGTCTTGTAATTTTGTCGTTTGAACGTTTAATTTACCCATTAGTGTTCCTCTTATTTCTGATCTAATAATCGTAACAAGTACTGTCCATAATCATTCTTTTTTAATGGTTGAGCTAATTGGTACAGCTGATTGGCATCAACATACCCCATTCGATAAGCAATTTCTTCTAGGCTTGCAACTTTTAAATTTTGGCGTTTTTCAATAGTTGCAATAAAATTCGATGCTTCCAACATTGCATCATGCGTACCGGTATCAAGCCAGGCATAGCCACGCCCCATTAACTTTACATCTAATTTACCATTACGAAGATATTCAGTATTTACATCCGTAATTTCCAATTCGCCTCGGGCAGAAGGTTGAATATTCTTGGCAATATCAACAACATCATTATCATAGAAGTAAAGACCAGTGACCGCATAGTTGCTCTTCGGATGTTTAGGTTTTTCTTCAATTGATAATGCGTGCATATTCTCGTCAAATTCAACGACGCCAAAACGTTCTGGGTCGTTAACATGATAACCAAAAACAGTTGCGCCCTCACTCTTGGCCGCCGCAGATTGTAATAACTGCGATAAGCCGGCACCATAAAAGATATTATCACCAAGAATTAGGCAAACACTGTCATTGCCAATAAACTCCTCGCCTAGAATAAAAGCTTCCGCCAATCCATTAGGCCGTTCTTGAACTTTATAACTAAAATTCATTCCAAGTTCAGAACCATCTCCCAATAACTTTTGGAATAATGGCATATATTCAGGTGTAGAGATTATTAAGACATCACGAATCCCAGATAACATCAAAGTTGAGAGGGGATAATAAATCATTGGCTTATCATAAACCGGAATTAATTGTTTGGAAATACCACGTGTAATCGGATACAAGCGTGTACCAGATCCACCAGCAAGTATAATTCCTTTCATAATACAGACAGCCTCCAAACTAATATAATTAAGTTAAATCAAGTGTTATTTTAACATATTTAGTACACTTAATTCGTTTGTAAACCAAACTCATAACAATTCTTATCTTAAATCATCAATTTAAAATTGGCTATACATGTATTATTTTTAATTGATATTATTAGTGTTCACCATGTCCCATGATTTTACGTTTCAAGAACTTACCGCCTTTTAGCAGCCAGTTCTGCTTTTCCATAAAGACATAGTTAACGTCAACCGTCCGATACTCTGGATGGCATCCCAGCCAGGTGTCCAACAGCAATTCACTCAAAAATCCAAAGACCCGCTGCTCATATGGCGTGTAGTTGGAATAGTCGATACGCTTTTCTACTTCGCCTAAGACGTCAAACAGCCAAGTGCAGTACTCATCGAGCGGCTGTTTTTTCATAATCATCATGTTGAAATAGTGTGCCTTGGTCCGCTTCATTACGGTTTCAAATGATTTGGCATAGGCAGGATACTTTTTGTTGATAACCTCGCGCGTAACTTCCAGCGGCTCATGTTCATGAACGTGCAGGTAGTGCGATTCGTTGGTCTCAATAAAGTAGTTGCGCTGCTTTGGCAAAACAACGTCATAATCCTTTAACAGATTCTCCGCTTCAGCCGTACTCAAGACCTTGCTTAAATCCTTGTCATGATGCAAAGAGAAGTAGCGACGATAGTGAACCAGGCCCAGTGCATCAACATCTGGCAGGTTTTTCCAGCCCCAGTAAAGCGCGGTCAGTTCGTTATAGTGCGCGTTCTTCTTAGAGATATTGTCACCAGTATTGTCGCCTTGGAAAGTATCGTTAACGTCTGGATGCAGATCCTTGCCGACAAATACCGGCAGATACATTGGATCACTAGGCATTGCGTAGTTTTTGTGCACCGCTACTAAGACTTTAATGTTCACTAATCTTTCCCTCCGACTCAGTAAGCACCAGTATTTTTAAAGATGCTGATAATATTCTTAAACATAATCTTTACATCATACCAATATGACGCATGATCAACATAGCTTAATTCCAGATCACAACGCTCGGGATAGCCGATATTGCTGCGGCCGCTAGCCTGCCAAAGTCCCATGGCACCCGGCTTGACCGACAGGAACTTATCGACGCGATCGCCATATTCCTTGAGTTCTTCTTTAACGACTGGCCGTGGTCCGACAATGCTCATGTCACCCTTTAAGATGTTGATGAACTGTGGGATCTCGTCAATCGAAGTCCGCCGCAGCCAGCGTCCCAGTTTGGTAATGCGTGGGTCCTCATCTGGCTCAAGCTTATAGTTGTTTTCAACGTATTTTTCATAAAGCTGGATGTTGGAATGCAGGATCTCGTCAGCATTAACGATCATTGAGCGAAACTTGTACATTTTAAAAGGCTTGCCGTTTTTACCGATTCGGGTCTGCTTAAAAAACAGCGGTCCCTTATTGTCGCCAAAGCGGTTGGCAATCCAAACGCCTAAAAACACTGGACTAAAACAAATCAAAGCGAGCAGCGACAAAACGATGTCGGTCAATCGCTTAAAGAAAAGATAGGTCAGTGATTGTTTTTTTATTTGACTTTTTTCCATGATTTCCGTTGACTCTGTTTCTTCAATTTGATTTTGCATAATATCACTTAAAACTCTAGTTAAGATTTTTGAAAGCAATTCCTTATCAAAACAATACTTTCTACATAATACCAGTAAATTATGAATTTAAAAAGACATTTTAAAACTACTGCCGTTTTCAAGCGTTCTCATGCTCATTCAGCCAATGTTCAATCTCATCCAGGTCAAAACCCTTTCGATACAGAGCCTGCTTAACTTTAAGCCGTCTTTCATAATCCGTCGGCGCGCGTTTTTCATAGCGCCGCCAAGCCTTTGCCGCTTCTTTGGCCAACAGTTCGTCTTCCTGCTCAAGATCAGGCTGCGGCGTCACAGTGTCCTTGATCTCATTGAACAGATCAGCCGCATATCCATTCGTTGCCAATCCCTGCCGCACCTTTTCAGCTTGGCGACGCGCCGGCAGCTTGCCATAGCGTTTAAACAGCTTTTTGGCCAGCTTGGTCGCGTTCTCCAGCTGCCGCTCCGGGGTGAACTGCGCCAGGGCACTGTCGATATCCAATTCGCCGATCTGCTTTTGCCGCAGTTTCTGCCGAATCACCTGGGGCCCTTTCAGTTCAGTATTCATCACCGTGCGTACGTAGCTGGCCGCGTACTCGTGATCATCTAAAAGATGGAGCCCGCGCAGCTTTTGCATCACCGGTTCAATATCTTCAGCCGGGGTCTTGAGCTGACGCATCTTCTCATAGACGTCATGTTCCGTTCGCAGCTGGTGAGCCAGATAGTCCAGCATTTTATTATAGGTCTTGGCAATCTCATCATCATTAGAAATCTGGGCCAGCTGTGCTTGATCGAGTTCCATCCCCTTCATGAGCCGGTACTTGATCAAGACGCTTTCAGCTACGGCAAACGCATACTTGCCATCAAGATAGATATTATAGCGGCCAGGACGTTTTTGTGCTTCAATTTTTGAAATTTTCGCCATTTCTTAAAAACTTCCTCACTTTAACCAAATATAAGTCCAACTGTTCAAAGCGCCAGCAGATCCTTCCCTGGCGTTTTTATTTTTATTTATGCTCATCATAATGGTAGCGGTCGTTAAACTCGCGATGCCGCATCTTGCGCACGTACTGCCAAAGATGCTTCTTTTCCTTGATCTCGCCGTCATGGGCATCCTGCAGCGTGGCATTGATGGTGGCCCCGATCATGATCACCATCCCGGACAGATCCAGCCAGATCATCAGCACGATAAACGCCCCAATCGTTTTATAAGACGTAATGTTATGGGCAAAAATCATCGTGTAATAGGAAAAGACCCGGGAAAGTCCCATCCATAAAAGATCCGCAATCAAGGCACCCGGAATCACGTAGCGCAGCTTGACCAAAGCGTTGGGAACAAAATAATACAGCAGCGTTAAGAACACAAACAGCGCCCAGAAAGTAACCGGCCACTTGATCGACCTAAAGAACGTGACGTATTTGGTACTAAAACCCAAGATCGGCTGCAGGCTGCTCAAGGTCTGTTCGCCAAGCCCATATAAAATCACCAGCGTCGTCACGATAAGTAAGATGACCAGCATCCAAAGAAACGACACGGCACGGTTGATGATCGGATTTTGGTTTTCCGCGACCCCATAGGCATGATTGACGCTGCGCTGAAAAGCCGCGATTCCCAAGCTGGTGGACCATAATGCCACGATCGCACCCAAAGTCAATGTGCCGCCGTTCCCATGCTGCAGGAAGTCATAGATGATCGGTCTTAAAAAGTCATACACTGATTCTGGAATCGCCGTCTGCAGATAGTCCAAGACGGTTTTGGCATTCAGCCCCAACATTGGCAGCAGGTTACCGACCACGATGATCGCCGGAAAAACCGACAGCAGCGAGTAGTAGGCCAAGACCGCCGCTGACGCTGAAACCTGTGCCATGGTGAAATGCTTAATAAAAAGCAGCACGAAATTTTTTATTTTATTCGGCTTTTTGTCCATGGTTAACCTGCCTTATCTCAGAAATAATGTTTTTAATTTTATCAGATTATCAGCACGGAGCGACAATGCAATATCAAAAAATATTATATCACGAAATAAAAACGCCCCTCTTATCTTGAGGAGCGTGCGTTCACCCGGTTTACGCGGGTATTGTCTAACTATTTCATCATACCATTTTTCAACAGGTACTGATGACCAGTCGTCAAATCGTATTGAACCAACTGATAGTCGTGCCAGAGCTGCCGTTGTTTTTTAGTCAGCTTGGCTTTGGCAACGACTTTTCCTTGCTGGTTGATAAACTGCGCGGTGGAATTATAAGTATTGGTAGTACTTTGACTGGTATCCATCGCGGCAGCCGGCAGTTTTTGCCAGACATCCGTCAATAATGCCAGATAAGGCGTCACCTTTGAGTTGGTCTGGGCCGCGGCCATGGCAATAAAGTCGTTTGGCACGACATAGCCGGTACTCTTGGTCAGATTCTTGGCGCCCTGTTTTCTAGCGGCGCGGTTGGAGTAGATAAAGTAGTCGGTCTCATGCATCTTTAATCCATCCTTAGCCATGTCGTTTTGGTAGATGCCAGGCAGATGATCGCCATAAAAGACTACCGTGACGGGCTTATTCAACCGATCAATCTGCTTAATGAACTTGGCGACTGCTTGATCGGTATAGTGAACGCCCATTGCAAACTGCTCTACTTGGTCGGTCGATGTCCCGTTTTTGGCACTGGCATGATAATAGTCAGCGCCATCGTAATAATGCTGATCATAAGGAAAATGATTCTGCATCGTTACAAGATTGACAAACAAGCCATTGCCGCCGCGCTTTAGCTGATCCAGCGTATTGGCATATGAGGTCGCGTCCGAAAGATACTGACTGCGGCCAATTCGGGACTGATGCTTAATCGAATACTTGCTGCCCAGGTACATAAAGCGATCAAAACCGAACTTCTGATAGACCGCGATCCGACTGTAAAAGACGCCGACGTATGGATGAATGGCCATCGACGTTTTAAACAGCTGGTTGATCGACCAGGCCTGATTCTGAAACGGTACCAACTGGGTATAAGGCGTTGGCAGGGTTGGCGAAAAATTGCAAAGCGCCAGGCCAGTCAAGGTCATGTATTCCATATTGGCCGTCCCGCCGCCATAGCCCGAACTGATCATCAAGCCGCTGGTGTTGTTTTTCTTCAATCGCTCAATGTTAGGCATTGGATCATGGGCCAGCTTGATGCCTGGCACGCGACGCGGATCAGAAAAACTCTCACTTAGATTAAAGATAATGTTTTGTTTAGCCAGATCGTTTTGCCGGGTTTGATTGATCCGCCGCGCCTCTTTTTGATAGCGCTTGGCAATTGCAGCCATCTTAGCCTTTGAATATCCGTTGGGCTGATTCATCACCTTAACGTCAAGATTATTCATAAACTGAATCAGCGGACCATTAATGCGGGCACCGGTCAATTGATTGTAAAACATTGCCTGATCGCCCATCCCAGTCATAAAGGCATTAACTGCTGATCCTTGATTGTTCCAAAACAAACTGCTGCCAAATGCCATCACGGTCACGGCCAGCCAGCCGATTTTTGCCGGCAGCTTGATTTTAGCAACGGGATAACGTTTTTCCAGGCGAACGACGATCATGACCAAAAGCAGCACCACAATCGCAGCCACGACCCAGATCCAGCCCTTGACCATCTTAAACAGACTGCCATATGCCTGATACATTCTGACCTCAGATGGCAGAATCGGCTCATTGCGAGCGGCAATCTTAATTCGGTTGGCAACGATCATCAGCATCACCAGGGCTGTGGTCGTTCCCAAAGCTGCCCAGTAGCGATTGAACAATGCCTGCAGCGTCTTGGCGATCAAACCGTACAGAATCGTTGTCAAAAGCAGCATGTTTTGGCAGGCAAAAACCGTATAAAGGAAGACATTATACGAACTTCCCGTATTTGGGGCCAACTGCCAACCGCTGTTCATCAATATAAATGAAACGACCGCCAGAACATAACAGCTGCCCCATAACAGGACCGTGCTCCAGTTTCGCTGCCACCACTGCTTAAGCCATGGCCAGCATTGACCAAGACTGGTTGGCAGAGTCGCGATCCAGTTGTTCAAGCGCCGCATCAAGCCGGTTCGTTCAAGTAGCCATTTGCCAAGCCAGCGCAACAGCACGCCCGCGATAATAACGATGACTGCGCTTGCCAACAGGAGTCCCATTTTGGCAATCAGATTTTCAAAATGCCCAGCTGCCAAACCGATAAAATGCTGTTCAAGCAGCGGCTGTTGGGCAATCGCCACCGTTCCCAGCATAATCCAGTATGCCTCGTTATGCCGATCGCTGACCACTCCCTCAACCTGATCAGCCAAGCGGCCAGGCATGCTCAAAGCCAGACTCAGCAGCAGCGCCACGATGATCAGGCAGAAATTGTTTAAACTGGCAATCCGGCTGGCCGTTGACATGTCATTATGCAGTATGATTGAGATCTTAGGCATGATCATCGCCATCACACCGGTTGCCGCCAACAGACCACCAGCAGCCAAGAGCAGCCTCCGCTTTGACTGTGGTCGCCACTCGGCAGTCAGCGCGCCTAATGATAAAATCAGCAGCGTGCTTAAAATCGTATTGCCGCTGCCCAATCCCCAAAGGTCGCGATTATAAACTGTCGTCGTCAAAAACAGCAGCAGAATCGCCAAAATCAGGCCCATTCGCTGATTTAACTTGAGGTCAGCCAGCCAGCGACTGCTTATCCCCCCTAGAACGAAAGCGGTTGCCAGTGGCATGGCGTTGCGCGTAATCGGCATGACGGCATCTAAAAGACTGCTGAACTGAAAGCTTTTCTTCCAAAACAAATCCAGCAAGACTGCCAAGATGCCAATGGTTACCATCAACAGCCAGCTGCTGACGACGCGGACTTTAGCCAATCGCAGCCGCGTCATCATCTTGCCCAGCAGCATCAAAATCAAAAGTTCACTAACGATCAAAATAATGTGAATCAGCTGCAGAATCATCAAGTGGGCATTATTTTCCTGATAACCGACAAATGGCAGCCGACCATCCCACATCCACAGATTCATCACTAATAAAATACTGGCTAAGCCAATTAAAGTTCTTCGTAACGTTCTACTCATCTTGCACCCATCATAAATAAAAGACGTGGTGGATCTTGGCAGCAAACCAAGGCATCACGTCTTTAGTAACGCGTAATTATCTTATGGACTATTTCATGTACTTTTTGGCAACTTCTTTAGCCAGCTTAGCGTAGTGCGCCAAGTATTCAGCGTAGTTGTCATCATACAGGTAGGCGGCATCGGCTTCTGGATCTTGGGAAGTCAAGATCTTAGGGCCTTTGTCGGTAACTACCAGCGAGTGTTCGTATTGACAGCTCAGGCCACCATCTGCCGTTTTAGCCAGCCAGCCGCTTGGATCACTGGTATCAGCTTCCCAGGTACCAGTGTTGATCATGGGCTCTACGGTAATGGTCATTCCATTGCGCAGCCGCGTTCCCTGTCCCGCCTTGCCATAGTGAGGCACCATTGGATCTTCGTGCATCGTTGGTCCAATACCGTGGCCGACAAATTCGCGCACGTCGCCATAGCCGTTCTCATCTTCCGTGTAGTGCTGAATGGCCGCGCCAATGTCCCCAATCCGGTTGCCGACCTTGCATTGATCAATCCCCAGATATAATGACTTGT
Organism: Limosilactobacillus mucosae; assembly: GCF_013423865.1. Classification (NCBI taxonomy): domain Bacteria; kingdom Bacillati; phylum Bacillota; class Bacilli; order Lactobacillales; family Lactobacillaceae; genus Limosilactobacillus; species Limosilactobacillus mucosae. The sequence goes on from NZ_CP058954.1 coordinate 1,601,610, forward strand.
AGGTAACGTCCATCAAGCGCTTGACCTCATCACTGGCCTTGCCAACCGCGTATGACCAGCAGGAATCACTGTAGGCGCCATCCAGGTTCACGACCGTATCAACCTTGACCAGATCGTTATCCTTAAAAATCAGCTTCTTGCGAGGGAAACCGTGACAGATCTCATCGTTAACGCTGATGCAGGTTGCGTACTGGTAGCCTTCAAAACCAATCTGAGCGGCAATTGCATGCGCCTTTTTGAAATATTCACGGGCAAATTCTTCAATTACCCAGCTGGAAATGCCAGGCCGAATGATTTCGCGCACCCCAATGTGCATCCCGGCTAAAACGGCACCGGACTTTTCCATCGCTTCAATTTCGCGTGGTGACTTTAAACTAATCATCCAGAAAGTCTCCTTAGTTTATAAATTTTAATATCTTATTTAGTATATCACTCAAGGCCGCAAAATAATTCTGTGTTATACTATCCGTTGCGAATTTATTTACGAATCTATTTACGTGGAGGGAAAAACAATGGCAAAAGCATTGGTCGTATATGCCACGATTACTGGTAACAATGAAGACGTTGCCGATATTATTACCGAAGCTTTGGAAAACCAAGGCGTTGAAGTTGAAGAAACCGAAATGACGATGGCCGACGCGGCTGATTTTGAAGACGTCGACATCTGCGTCGTCTGCCCATACACTTATGACGAAGGTGCCCTGCCTGATGAAGGCCTGGACTTTTTCGATGACTTAAAAGAAGAAGATCTGAGCGGCAAGGTTTATGGCGTGGCCGGCTCAGGCGATACTTTTTATGAAGACTTCTTCTGCCTGGCTGTTGACAAGTTTGGCGAGGCCTTTGAACAAACTGGTGCCGTTAAGGGTGCTGACAACGTTCACATCAACCTGGAGCCAGATCAAGACGATATCACCAAGCTGGACGCATTTGCCAAACAGTTGGTAGAAAAGGCAGCTCAAGACTAATGACTGAATTATGGAATAAATATAAAAGCGTCATTGCCTACCTGTTTTGGGGCGTGGTGACAACCATCGTCAATATCGGCGTGTTCCAATGGCTCAGTTCCGGCATTCACTGGAACTACCAACTTGCCAACATTATTGCCTGGTTTGTTTCCGTTCTGGTCGCTTATTTAACGAACAAGGTCTGGGTCTTTGGCTCACACTATACGACGTTCCGCGCTTTTATCGTGGAGTTTATCAAGTTCTACTTCTATCGTGCCTTGACGCTTTTGATCGATATCGTCTTCATGTACGTCGGGGTGACGCTTTTAGGCTTTGACTCCGCCATCCAGCAGTTGGTCGTTAAGATTTTGGACAATGTCGTCGTCGTGATTGCCAACTATATCTTTTCCAAGTGGCTGATCTTTAAGTCCAACGACAAAATCGCCAATCGCTAGGTATTGCCAGACTTACGAGATTAATCTGACTGGCAACCGCAAGCTAAGCCCGATTGTCAGAGCGCTGACTCGAAAGATAAGCTCTAAAACTTAAATTTACTGACTTTGAAGCCGGGATTCCGAATTCCAAAGAGAAGATTCGGCTCCTAAACCAAACAGCATCGCGTGATCCCAGATTTTACCAGATCTGCTATCACGCTATTTTTGTCCATTCATTTATGATGCGGCCCCAATCCAGCTCGTTCATTACCTGCATTTAACGGAAATATTGTTCAAATAGATAAGACTTCAAAAATTGCTGTGGTCATTTATCTGCCATGCGCCGAAAATGAAGCAAACGTTGTAATCGAAAAACTTGCAACGGTCCAAAAGCAATCTTCTCCATAAATGTGGGCATCTACTCGACAGCTAGGTAATTTCAAAGGGCGCAACGGGTCAACGCCTGATTCCCTTCACAATCCGCCGATCAGACACCACTGAATCATAGTTAACCGTCACTCAATCGCCGCCAAGCATCATCGACCTCAGTCAAATGTCAGCGAGCCATGGCCTGTCATGATCAAAGTCCCCGTCAAATATCATCCGCGACACTTTCCAAATTGGGCAACGAGCAGCGACTGGTAAATTCCATTACCAGTTTCAGTACAGGAGCAGGCAGCAAACAAGTCATTCCTCAGTCTTTGGCCATTAAATGACGCCAGAGATTGCCGGCAGCCGTGTTGTGTGACCGCTCAGTTTACCAAAGACAAGATTAACTGAGCGAATGGGCTGGCACTGGTTGGCTTTAACGAAAAATTTAGCCTACTACCAAAACAAGCCGCTACCCAATTAAGGATGACGACTTGCTGAAGAACTACATTAAGTTAAATTAAATGATCCCATCCGGATTCGAACCGGAATCGACCGCTTAGGAGGCGGATGCACTATCCAATTATGCTATGGGACCGCAACAAGAAATATTGTCGCACATTTATGTTCAATCGTAAAGTCAACAATATCTCTTTAATGTTGAATCTGAATCAGGCATGCCTTGTATTTGAAACGATGCCACCCCTATCAGACAGAGATAGCTAGGCGGAACCGAGATTTCACTTACTTAATCAATATCCATCAGCGCCAAGACTATTGATCAGATTGTTTTTCCGCCATGCGACGGTGCTTGAGACGAATTCCCTTATTTTTGCGATTCTTCTTGCGGTTTTTGCGCTTAGCCGGCATCGAAAAGCCATCCAGCGTATTGTGAATGCTCTTTTTAACCTCACGCTTGCTTTCCCGCTGTTCTTTTTGAATCGCACGGCTGGCTTCTTTACGCACCGGCATTTTGGCTGCTCCATCGGCCGGTTTTTCATCGGTGACGGCTTTTTCACCAACAGTCAATTCCGTAAACTGATAGTCGGTATCGGCCAGCAGCTTTTTCAGATCACGAAAATCATGATCACTGCCCAGGTTGATTACCAAGCCGGGCTCCCCCTGCCGTCCCGTTCGGCCAGTTCGATGCACGTACTGATCGACAGTGGTAGGCAGTTCGAAATTGATCACGGCTGGCAGTTTGGGAATGTCCAACCCCCGCGCGGCGACATCAGTGGTCAAAAGCAGCTTTAACTGACGCTTGCGGAATTGACGCAGTGCCGTTTCACGTTCTGTTTGCCGCTGCTTGCCGCCTAGAGTTGCCGAAGCGACGTGCTCATGCTTCAAGCGACTGGCCGCGTAGTGCAGCGTCTTGATACTGTCAAAGAAGACCAACGCCCGAAAATCCTTGGTGTGACTCAACCGATTAAGCATTGCCGTTTTTTGACTCATCGTTCGTGCATAGACCAAGCCATGCCGAACCGGTCCACGGCTTTGATCCGTTTCACGAACGTCATAAGTGATGATGTCGCGGCCAAACATGACGCTGAGCTGATCAAAGGCTGCCGAACTCGTTGCCGAGAAAAAGGCCAATTGCGCGTTGAGCGGTGTGGCGCGTTCAATATCTTCGACCACCGCCTGCGTATCATCGCGCAACAGATCATCGGCTTCATCAATCACCAGCGTCTTCAGCCGGTCAAGCCTCAAATCGCGATTGTCCAGCATATGCAGCACGCGTCCCGGCGTCCCGACTACGACATCTGGGTGCTGTTTTTTAAGCATTGCCACTTGCCGCCGCAGATTGGCGCCACCAGTCAGCGAGCGCACCTTGACCCCGATCAGATTGGCCCATTCGCGTAAAACTGCCGTCGTTTGAATTGCCAGTTCCTGCGATGGTTCCAAAATCAAAATCTGAACGCCGGCACCGGGCTCAACTTTAGGCAAAAGCGGCCAGGCAAAGGCCAGCGTCTTACCAGAACCAGTTGGCGCGATTCCTAAGACTGATTTTCCAGAAGCTAGGGTTTCAGCAACCGCGGTCTGAATCTGCGTTGGCTGCTGGAAACCTTTTTCATCAAAAAGTTGTTGAAATTGTTCGATCAACAGATATCCATCCTTTAATTTAGTCAGTTGATGTCTAGCGATTATCGTCAGCTGGGAAAGTCAATTCAGCCGAGCGACGCAGATCATACATTACCGTGTTGACCTTGCGCGCCAGATCGAACCAGCGACGATATTTAGCCTGTTGTTCTGGATTTTCCGGATCATTGAACAGATCAGCAAAATCGTTAAGCTCATCAACCATTGAGTTTTCATAAAATTTGGCTTCCAGTGGGTGGGCCTGCTTTTCACTGTCATAGTAGGTTACTTTGGTCGTGTCAAAGATTGAGTCAAAGACCAGCGTATCCTTAAGACCGTACACTTCAGAAACCAGATGCGAGTTGGCCGTCTTACCAAAGTTCAGCGTTACGGCAAACTTGTCATACTTCAAAATGGCGGTGTCCATCCCATCAACACCGCTTGCGACCATCGTTGGGAACAGCACGACACTGTCCGGAACGCCAAACAGAGTAACGGCACCATAAACAGCGTAAACACCCAGGTCCATCAATGCCCCACCGGCAAATTCAGCCGTGAAGATGTTTGGATATGGCTTGTCGCCGGCAATTACCTTGTCATAGCGAGAAGAATACTTCATTACCGTAATGTTGGCACCTTGAATAACCGGCATCTGCTTGAGTTGTTCTTCAGCCGCATGGAAAAGACCCGTGTGAATGTGACGAGCAGCTTCAACGACACGGGCCTTTGGGTGGGCTGCCAAAAGCGATTCAATGCCCTCAAATTCGTTTGGGTTGACAAAGGCAGGCTTTTCAACAATTACGAATTTGTCATTTTCGATTGCTAAGCGAACCTGTTCATAGTGCAGGCTGTTTGGTGAGGCAACGTAGACCACGTCAAAGTCGCCTTCATCAAAGAAATCTTCCAAACTGTCAAAAAACTGCGTGGCTCCATATGGCTTGCCGAACTTTTCAGCATGTTCCTCAGTTCGCGAGTAAACCGCCGTCAGTTCGTACTTGCCCGTGGTTTTAGCCGCGTCAAGCATTTGATCAGTAATAATGTTAGTTCCAATAATCCCCAATTTTAGCAATTCGATCACTCCTTTACAATTGCTACGTTTCATTCTAACAATTATTTTCAGTTTTTAACAGAAATGAAATCTTTCTATAACACAAAGCTGTGTATAATTAAAATCGTAAATTTATGATCAAATGAAAAATCAAGTTAAATTGAAGGGGATTGAGCAGAATGAAGAAAAAAGGAATGTTGCTTTTCGGTGCGGGACTAATGGCTGGAATCACCAGTTCGTTTGGTTTCAGCCGATCTAAGAAACAGAATCATCCCGTCGCGGCCTTGCCCGTTTTCTATGCCGGTACCTGGAAATACTATGATGAAGAGCGTGACCGTTCGCACATTATTACGATCTCACCAGAACTCAAGCTGGGAATCGACAACCAATTGATTCCGGCTACCGTTCAGCAGGTCAGCGCCGAACAGCTCGTCTACTTGGACAAGTTTGGCTACCACATTACGATCCAAGCCAATGAACAGCGCCCCGCCAAGCTGATCGATGAAGCCGATGACCAAGTATACTATATTCAACCGTGCAATAATTAATTTAATTACGTTATGACTCATTCACATTCACGACGTTCCGCGACGGACGCCGTTTTTTTATTGCCTTCAGTCTTAGCGATGGCACTGGTTAGATTATTTGAGATTGGTTTGCGGGTCGCCATTGAAATAAGTTTGGAACGATTTAACTTAAGCTGGTTTGATGGTACAGATGAGTTCGGTGGGCCTCCTGATTTTCCAAAGGCTGTGGCGATTTTAATGGCAAATGTGGCTGACGAGTGTTCGACACATGATAAGGAGTCCTCAAAGCAGTTGTTTCCACCAGTGTCTGTTCGTCGACAACCGGTGCGATGCAGTTAAAACTGCTGACCGATTCTCATCCTTGATAAAACATAAGCCGCAAAGGATCAATCGGTTTACAATTAAGGTAAAACCAAATGGAAAGAAGCGATTTGATGATTAAGAGTTTAGCCGTTTACTGTGGCGCGCATCTAGGCAATGATCCCATCTACCAAGCAAGGGCCGCGGCGTTTAGCAAAAAGATGGCGCAAAATGGCATTGAACTGGTCTATGGCGGTGGCAAATACGGAACCATGGGCGTGATTGCCAATGCCGTACTGGATAATGGTGGCAAAGTCCATGGCGTCATCACCAGACAGCTATACGAACGCCAAACCGCACTGGATCGCGTTGAGGATCTTAAAATCGTTTCTAACATGGACGTGCGCAAGGACTTGATGATGGATCTTGCGGACGGACTGGTGGCGCTGCCCGGTGGAATCGGCACGTTGGAAGAAATCAGCGAGGCCTTTTCATGGATGTCCTTAGGCGATAACGCTAAACCAACCGCGCTTTATAACGTCAACGGTTTTTATGACCCCCTACGTAATATGTTGCGACGCATGCACGACACTGGCTTTTTGGAACAGTCATACCTGGACGCGATCCATTTCGCCCATTCATTTGACGACTTGATGAAGTTTATGAACCATTACCATGCACCAGCTCGCCGACAGTACCGCTAAATTAGACACACTCTGGCAAACTCACCTCAAACAACCACGCCAGTATGCGTATTTACTGTCTGCGCCAATCTTCAATTATGCCTGCAAACTAAAAAGATCATCCCGAGCCTAACGCGACCGTGATGATCTTTTTTGATTGATGCGACCAGCTAAAATACTGGATCGATTTTCATCAGCAAAAGCGACAGCCTGACTTTATGCCCGTATTAACGAAACGCCCTAACCTAGTCTTCAGTTGGCAGTTCCAGCAGGACGTTCAGCTGATCTTGAATGTTTTGGGCCGCGACTTTGAGCTGATCTTCCTCCAATGGCCGCAATGGCAAAAGCGTATAGTTGCCAACGCCCTGTCGACCAAGCTGCGCGGCAAAACTCAGATAACTTTGATACTGCGGCTGATAAAGCGCCACGGGAAAACTGACCTGTTCATCTGACAAGACTGCCTGCAAAATCCGCATCGTCCATAATGCCATCCCACTGACGTCTTGGCCTTGACCTTTGATTGCATACCAGCCATTCAGTTTAGCCTGAATCTCGCTTTGGTGCGGATCGATTTTTTGTCCCATTACCGGCTTTTCCAATGGTTGGCCATTGATGCGAAACGTTGACCAGATTGGCACGGCCTCACCATCATGCTGACCATAGACAAAGCCAGTCACCGCACTGGGCGCGACATGGACCTGATCGGCGATTGCTCGATGCAGGCGCGCGGTATCCAGAACCGTTCCCAGCCCGATTACTTTTGGCCGCGGCAGTTCCGTTAAATATTGCAGATAGGCCGTGGCTGCCTCGTTGGGATTAGCCAGGTTGAGCAGTACCCCGCTAAAGCCGCTCTGCTTGATCTGCGGTGCAATCTGGCGCATCATCTTCCCGACATCGGTCAATTCGGCAAATCGTTGCTCTTTTAACAATTCCGCATTACCAATTGCCAAGACAACGGCATCTGCATCCTTGAGCGCCGCGTAATCCTGTACTTTAATCGTTGGCTGAACTGCCAGTGCCGACATACCATCAAGCAGATCATTTTGCAACCCGACTGCCAGATCACTGTTGGTGTCAATCAAAACCAGCTCATCAACAATCTGCCGTGCCACCAGCAAATTGGCCAGCAGCGCGCCAACATTGCCAAGTCCAATAATTCCAAGCTTACGCAAAATCCATCGTCCTTTCATCATTAAGAATCAATACAGCCACCATGACAAAAAGGCGCTTCCCATACAGGGCGCGCCTCCCAATCGTTTTTTTGCTATTCAGCCAAATTGCCTTCTAATTCTGGGAACAGATTCAACAAGTAATCCAAAGCACCGCGGGAAAGATCAAGATCAGCCTGCGCGTCAAAAGTCTCAACCCGATTGCCGACACTGAGCTTTAAGGGATTTTCAAAATCAACGTGGACCCCGCTCATGATGGCAATCTTAATCAATTTTTGAACACTGTCGGAATACTGGCCAGCCAGCGCCTGCAATGGATGTGGCGAGCGTACGAAACTGGTATAGCGATCATTGGCAATCTTGAGGCCGAAACTCAACAGGTCGCCCTTCGCCAGTTTTTCCGCTACCTGGCCACCGATCGTCAGCGTTGGATCTTCTACCCGCCGCTTAACGAAGCTCAAGGCCAGCTTGTATTCGCGCGGTGCATTAAATTGATCGCAGAATTGACTCAAGCGCTCAATCAAATCCATAGCCTCATTGCGCATCCAGTCGGTTTGTTCATCTGGTGCCTGCAAAGCGACCTCATTGTTGCGCTCAATTGCCTGGTCCAGTTTTTCACTAAGATTTTCCGGCATTGGCGAAACCAACGTGTAGATCATTAACAGCTCTAAGAAATTCAGCGTATCTTCACTGATCCCGCCTTTAGCAAATGGATCCAGATCAAACGAACGAAAACTGATGAATTGAATGCCGTCCTTAACGATCTGGCGCAGACTGTCATCATCATGCTTACCGTGCAGCCGAACCGGACCAAAGAATTCTTGCGGACCATAGTAAGTGCCATCTTCCAAAAATTTCGAGACCTGATCAACAAAACTGTCCAGGCTTTCATAACTAGGCCGCTCATCTGGCAGATTGTCATAGCCATAGGTGCTGTTACGGAAACTGCGCACTGGTAGGTTAATGTGTTCTGGCATATCGTGTTCAACGGCTTCTGAAACCGGACTGGCACCATACAGATAGGTAAACAGCCACCGCCATAGACAGAAGCACTGGGCCATCTTAAAGTAGACCGCGTTTTGGAAATCAGCCTGAGTAGCAAAATCATCCTTAAAGCTTTGATCGTATAATGCGTCAAGCAGCTCCTGGTCCAGGTTAAAGCCAATGTGCGCGCCCCCTAGTATCATCCGCTTAATGCCATATTTTTCGCGCAGGTAGTTGGTGTATTCCTTGTTCCATGGCTGTGAGCAATTGTTGCCGACAAATTCCAGATCGTGCTGATACTCCGGCGCTGGTGCCAGACTCAATGGCCAGATCCGTTCGTCTTCATGCAGCTGACTGTCAACGATCTGTTCTAAGACCTTTAACTGCTGACAAGTGGCCTTGCTCCCTCCGACGATCGGCGTGGTAAATTCCATCAGATTATCAGAAAAGCCACTCAAAAGATATGGATTAGTTTTGCGTGAGCTGAGGTTCTTGGGATATTCATAACGACTGGCCCGGCCATTCGTTAAAATCCGGTGTTCCTCGAGACGCAGACCAAAGCTGGCGTTAAACATCCATTCGTTTAATGTCCCTTCACTCAGCAGCTTGAATAGTTTGGCTTGTTTTTCAGCCATAATTTTTCCCCCTTCAACCAATGTCTTGATGCTGACTCATCACTTAGACATCGATCGCGCGCTGCCAGTCAGTGGAATTAAAATAGCACGCAATCAAAAAAGATCAGCCGCCTGTTCAGGAATGCAGATCTCGGTGGTTGTTTCTTCAACACCCTATTTTAGCAAAACTTTAAAAAAATGGGGTCGGTTATTAAAAAATTACTGCTGTAAAATCCAAGCAACCAACTTTTTAACCAAATTTACTAGTTAACAAGCAAGCCAGGCGACAAACCGTCGATATCATGTTAGGCTAAAGGCAAATATTTTAAGGAAGGCGTTTTCTTATGACTGAAAAGAAATTAACCAAGATTACCATGACCCCGCAAGCCAGCAAATGGTTTCAAACCGAAATGCATCTTAAGCCTGGCAACGGCATCAAACTGTTTGGCAAAGGCTATGGCGAAACCAATGCCCATCAAGGTTTTTCACAAGGCATCGGTCGCTGTGATCATCCCGTTGACCCCGTCGTCGATCAGGTTGTCGATGGTATTCATTACTATATTCAAGCCTTTGACTACTGGTTTTTCAATGGTCTGGACGTCGCGATCGACTATGACGCGCAGATTGATGGCCCATTGATGCACTTTACCCCGAATGATGGCTCAAGACTGGACGCGACAACCGGAGCCTCCCAACGCTGCTAGGCAACGACTGTTTGAAATCGTCCCACAATATTTGCCGTTCAAGATCCGATCAGCGTGTTTGAGCGACACGTCTAGCAAATCTTTACGAGGTTATTGTCAATCCAGCCAGGCGTTATGTCCCATTCACTCATAACCTGCTTAGGCAAGACATTTGACCGTTTTGAATCCTAATTATCATGATTTTTTAATTTACGAAAAATTTTCGAAAGTGGTATAGTTAAGATATAACTTTCGCTTGTATATCCGTAAGTCAGACTGACACTAGGAAAAGCATTTTTGCCTTCCCAGTGTCAGTTTTTTTATTTGAGAAAGGGGAATTTGATTTTTATGGAGCAAACGAACGAACATCAGGTTACCAAGAAAACCAATCTGTCAATTATTGGCATTGCTGGCCTGGCATTTTGCGGTGTCTTGGTTGAAACCTCAATGAATGTTACGTTTCCAACTTTGATGCGTGATTTTCACCAAAGTCTAAATGCCGTTCAATGGGTCACAACTGGCTATCTGCTGACCGTCGCTCTAACCGTTGTCTTGGCAGCCTTTCTGCAGCGTCGCTTTAAACTGCACGGCTTGATTGTTGCATCTAGTCTGGCATTTATCACTGGCGGTCTGCTTTGTGCCCTGGCGCCTCAGCTGTGGATGCTGTTGTTAGGCCGTTTGATTCAAGGGATCAGCACTGGGCTGGCAATGCCGCTGCTGTTTTTCGTCATTATGCAGCAGATTCCATTTGCCATGCAGGGAACCTACGCCGGCTTGGGTGGAATGGTAATCGGGCTGGCACCTTCTTTAGGACCAACTTATGGCGGCCTGGTTAATCAATTCATCAACTGGCGCGTGATTTTTTGGATTGTCCTGCCAATTGGGATCATTTTTGGCCTGATCGGGATTGCCAACATTCAGCAGATCGATCAACCAACCACCATCCATTTCCAGTTTCTGCAGTATCTGCTGGTTGCCATTGGCTTCATCTGCCTGGAAATGGGGCTAAACAGCGTTGGTACCAGCGGCTTTGGCTCACCGGCCTTTTACGGAAACGTCATTGTCGCGCTGGCTGCCTTGATTATGTTCGGCTACCTGACCTCGCATCGCAAACACCCGCTGGTCAATACCAATGTCTTTGCTGACCCGATCTATCTGCCATGTCTATTGCTTTATTTCATGGTTCAATTCATTCAAATCGGGATGACGTTCCTTTTGCCAAACTGTGCTCAATTAACGCTGCACCAGAATTCTTTTGTCGCTGGTCTGATGCTCTTGCTCGGGGCACTGATCTCAGCTGTCCTGCTACCGCTGACTGGCCGCCTGCTGGATCAATCAGGAATCAAGAAGCCGCTGATCTTTGGCGCGCTTTTTACCAACCTGGCCGTGATCTTGATGTATGCATTCAGCAGCCATCTCTCAATGTGGTCGTTGACGATCTTTTACGCAGTCTACATGGTCGGTTTCGGCTTCTTATTCAACAACGTCATGACCTATGGACTGCAGCATCTAAAACCGCAGCTGGTTGGTGACGGCAATGCCTTGTTCAGTACACTGCAGCAGTATGCCGGCTCAATCGGAACCGCCTGTGTCTCCACGATTCTGGCAATCACTGCTGCGCAGATGCCTCACCAAAGCACCATTGTTCAGACTGCCATGGGGACCAAGTATTCATATGTTTTGTTTATCATTGGCGCCTTGATTATGGACGTTTTGATCGTTGATATCTGGAAGCAGATCGGTAAGGAAAAGCATTCATTCGAGCTGCTTGACCAAGATAAGTAAAATAAGACAAATAGCGCTATAGCAAGTCTTACATCTGCTATAGCGCTATTTTCATATATTATTCTCAGAGCTGACGCACCAACAGCCAATTACTAATCACGATCATCAGCCACCCCACCTGCTTTCATTGGCTGGCGTATTTTTTCAAAGCGGTTGCTGATCTGTTGTCCAGCCAGCCAAATCAGCATGAGCAGAATTGCAACCAGCCACAGATTCATTGGGAAGAACAGCATCATGAAGATTCCGGCCAGCCAGATATTGCCCAGCAAGCCGATCCCAGAAGAAATCCCCACCAGCATCACGATCAAGGTAGCGTCATTTGCTGGCAGGCGGCCTACCATATTGGCGGCATCTACAATGGACTGCTGACCTGGTTTGACGAGCAGATGCAGACAAGTCCTCAACAGCTGGCGGCCAAAGTCACTGATTTCATCCCAGCAGAGATGCGGCTGCTGTTTAACGACATCAATTTTGGCAAGAAGCCCAATTCTTCGATTAAATCCTAGATATTCCGCTGCTGAAGGTTAATCGATGGAAGAATTCCTTTGCTTTAATAGCCAAACTTCCCAAGCCAGGCCAACCAAAATCTTAATCGTAAGCTAAAAGCGCCACCTCAAGATGCAAGGCTGTTACAACAAGCCTCGTCTGAGATGACGCTTTTATCTATTACGGCAATCTGCTTTATTCACCACTGGCACCATAGTTCTTGAGAACCCGTGCGCTTGGATCATCAACGTCACAGTTCTCCCATTCCTTGTTTGGCATCCAGAAGTCCTTGATCCATTTTGCTTTTCCCGGGAAATATTCCTCAAAAATATCACGATACAGCAACGACTCTTTGGTAAATGGCGTGCAGTATGGATACTTTTCCTTGGCGTTGGCCACATCTTCATCAGTGTAGAGCGTTTCGGCGTAGTCCTTCAAGTCGTCAACCAATGAGTGACCAACCGCATCGCTAAAGGCCGCCTTTTCCCGCATGATGATGTCGTCTGGCAGATATCCTTGCCCAGCAAATGCTTGCCGCAGCAGATACTTGCCCTTGTGATAGTGGTTCATCTTCAGTTCTGGATCAGTTGACAGCGCATATTCGACAAAGTCAAGGTCCGCAAATGGTACCCGGCCTTCCAAAGAGTTGGAAGAAATGCAGCGGTCAGCCCGCAAAACATCGTACATATACAGCTCGTGCACCCGCTTCAATGATTCTTTTTGGAATTCTTCCGCGTTGGGAGCAAAGTCCGTGTACTTGTAGCCAAACAGCTCATCAGAACATTCACCGGTTAAGATTACCTTCAAATCAGTGTTTTCATGAATGTTCTTGCAAAGCAGGTACATCCCGATTGAGGCCCGAATCGTCGTAATATCCCAAGTTTCCAGCTGGTAGATAACCTCATGCAAAGCGTTGAGCACGTCTTCTCGCGTCATGATAAATTCGGTATGGTCAGTTCCCAGATAGTCGGCAACCTCACGCGCGTACTTGAGGTCGATCGGGTTGCGGTCCATCCCAATTGCAAAGGTCCGAATCGGCTTGCCCAAAAGCTTGGTAGCAATCGAGCAGACCAAGGATGAGTCCAGGCCACCAGACAGCAGGTAGCCAACTGGCGCATCAGAGTTTAGGCGCTTGCGAACGGCTTCAACCAATTTTTCGCGCAGCGTGCTGGCTGCCGTAGCAAAGTCATCGGTCCGCATCTTCTGAACCGTCGTAGCGTCATGGTAGCAGACGAACTTTTCGCCATCATAGTAGTATCCTGGCGGGAATGGATAGATCTCATCGCAAAGATCCATCAGAGCCTTGGCAGTTGAGGCAAATGACATCTTATGCTCGCCTTTGGTATAACCATAAAACATTGGTCGAATACCAACTGGGTCGCGGGCAGCAACAACGCGCTTAGTGGTTTGGTCGTATAAGACAAAGGCAAATTCCGCGTCCAGCATCTTGCACATTGTATCCAGGCCATATTTCTTATAGAGTGGAATCAAGACTTCACAGTCACTGTTGCTGACAAACTCATACTCTGGGGCCAAGTTCTTTTCCAATGCATAATAGTTGTATATTTCGCCATTGCAGACCAAGATGCAGTCATCACTTACGAAAGGCTGCATCCCTCGCTCAGACAGGTCCATGATGGCCAGGCGATTAAAGCCAAAGACCTTGTCATCCATTGAAATCGTCCGGGTCATATCAGGTCCACGATCGTTCAGCTTAGCCAAGGCATCCGCAAAAGCCTTTGGTGCAAACTCACTGGAACCAGCGGCTAAAAATCCACACATCTTGTTCTCCTCTTTCCTCTTAAAACATTAAATATTAAAATATAGTATATCGCACAGTTTGATTTTAATAAACTTTTAATTTTAAAAAGAAGACATTCTAAACTCGCTGGCACTTATTATTTAATTGTTTTTGCTGCGCTGATTGTTAAAGATTATTAAGTCTGATGTTATTTTTTCTAATTAATTGACGTTAAAACCGTTTTCAACAAATATTTATAAATATCCATAAATTTACGGCTGCCGCTACCAATTTCAAAAGGAGCACTCAAAAATGCTGAAGTACGAATATCATTCCCCATTAGGTACCATGACTATGCTAGCCGATGACGCAGCCTTGCATGGTCTCTGGTTCAACGACCAAAAATACTTTGGTGCCGACTACGCATTAGACGAAATTGCCGTTGGTGAAAATTCCATCATTAAACGCACAACGGCTTGGCTCGATCAGTATTTCGCAAAACAGGATCCCGACCCGCATGCCATTCCGCTAGCCTTAGAAACTACCCCTTATCGGCAGCGCATTCTAAGCGGATTGCAGGAGGTCCCCGCTGGCAGCACCATCACCTATCAGGAACTGGGACAAAAAGCCGCGCCAAATCAAAATATTTCAAAGGGAGCCGCGCGGGCAGTCGGTGGCGCCGTTGCCCACAACCCGATTTTAATTTTGGTGCCCTGTCATCGCGTTATTGGCAGTGACGGTCGCCTGACTGGCTATGCTGGCGGCACTGCACGCAAATTAGCTCTGCTGCAATTGGAGGGCGTTAATTGCAAAGAGCAGCGCCACCCGCAACGAGACGGTGATTGCAAATAAAAGCGCCACATTGATTGCAAGCCAAAGCACGAATCAACAAGAAAGGGCGCAATTCAGACCAAATCAATGAATCAATAATTAAGGAAGCCACAATCGCCTAACGCCAAGGAACGATTGCAAACGACCATAATCTCCAAAATCCTTAATCAAAGACACACCCCGCAGTCCAAAGCCGAAACCGCACTAAATAAAAAAGATCTCACCGAAACTCGCGATGAGATCTTTTTTATATGAACTTATTTTAGTGGAACTGCATCCCGCCATCGACTTCCAGAGTTTGACCAGTAATGTAGTCAGAGTCTGGACCAGCCAGGAAGGCAACGGCATTAGCAACGTCTTCAGGTTCAGACAGGCGTTTCAGCGCGATGTCCTTAGCAAACGTCTGCATGCCCCATTCATCGCTCTTGCCTGCATTCTTGCCGACTTGGTGAGCAATGTCCATCATCATTGGCGTCTTCACAATCCCAGGTGCGTATGCGTTAACCGTCGTGCCTTCTTCAGCCAGTTCACGAGCCGTAACCTGCGTGATCCCACGAATGGCAAACTTGGAGCTGGAGTATACGGTCAGGTTAGGGTTACCAACGACCCCAGCTTGGGAAGTAGCGTTGATGATCTTGCCTGGGTGGCCAAGCTTCTTAAATGCGGCATGAGCAGCCTGAACGCCCCAGATCGTACCACCAACGTTGATGCTGTAAACCTTTTGCAGATCTTCAGGCGTTACAGTGTCAATTGGCGTCGTTGGAGCAACCCCGGCATTGTTAACCATAACATTGAAGTCGCCGTAGTGTTCAACAGCCTGGTCAACGGCAGCAAAGACTTCATCGCGCTTGGCAACATCGGCCGTGACGGCAAAAGCTTCACCGCCATTTGCCTTGATGCCTTCAACTACTTTTTGCAGTGCGTCCATGTGGCGAGCAACAACGACGACTGAAAAACCATCTTTAGCCAAACGTTCAGCGATTGCC
This sequence comes from Limosilactobacillus mucosae, assembly GCF_013423865.1. Taxonomy (NCBI): domain Bacteria; kingdom Bacillati; phylum Bacillota; class Bacilli; order Lactobacillales; family Lactobacillaceae; genus Limosilactobacillus; species Limosilactobacillus mucosae. The sequence goes on from NZ_CP058954.1 coordinate 1,617,270, forward strand.
TTACCAATCCCTTGACCTGCACCGGTAACTAATGCAACTTTTGCCATAATTATTGCCTCCTAAAGATTGTGAATTAACCATCAAATTGTTGAGATAATTCTAAACGAACATGATCGAAAAGTAAATTAATTTCACTAATGTAAACACAATGAAAACGATTTTTGGCTTAACCAACAAAAAAGTTAAATTATGAGCAAGGTTTCCCTAACTAAATCTATTTACAGCGGATCAGTCAGCAATTGTGCAATCGTTTGCTATTTTAGACTTTCACCCTGTTAAAATTCGTGAACGATTTTGCAGACGAGTTGATTTTCATAAAAGTTATTATTATGCTGCTGCAATCATAGAATTTCAAGTTGCGGTTTTGGCAAGTTTTTTATTCAGATATCCGCATTTAAAAATAAAAACAATCCTCATGATTCATCAACATGAAGATTGCTGAACATATTTACGATTTACGCAGCCAATGCATAGTATCCGTAATTTATACCAGGCAGCGTTACTGCAGCAGAATCTTCAAAAGTCGATTCAACTCAGAATAAGACAGCTGCAGACGTTTTTTTAAGGTTTCCGTCGCGGGCATGGCATCATTATGCAAGTTTAGATAAGTCGAGTATTGATGAAGTCCATTCAGTTCATGCGCCTTCATATAGTCGATTACCAAAAACGTCAGATCGGCATTGGAATACCGGCTCCAACGACTGGTTTTGCGAATGCTTTCACCGTATTTGGCAGCATAGCGTTTCTTGAGTTCCTCAAAAGAAAAGCCATAGCGCATCAGCGAATCGTAGCTGACGCCCAGAACCGGTCGGCAGCGCAGACGAAAATCCTTTACATTATAGAGCTTTTCGCGACGCATAAGTTCTAAGGCCTCATTTACGACCTGCTCACATGTCTGCGGGTCTGCTAAGCGAATGGACTGCTTGGCACCGAGATGCTTGCTGGCTCCCTTTTTACCATTTTGCGCAATGTTTTTCTTGGCATCATAACTAAATCCCAGGTCATGCATCAAATCGCTCCAAGACATTTTGGTGATCTGCATGGCACTGTTTGGCGAAGGTGCCTCGCCACGATGATAGCGATCTTGATAAACGGTGCGGCTGGGATTATTTTGAATCCCCAAACGGATGATTTCTTGCTTCAACAGAACTTTAATGATTTCTGGATCAGCAGCTTTATGCGGCATAACGACAACCTTCTTTCGTAAAAGGCTTTAGTCTAATGATACCGTAATTCAAGCAAAAAATCCCCTAATCTCTCAAACTGCTGATCGCCATCGCGTTTGGCTGTCTGACATTTCGGTAAATAATTGACAGTAACTGCCAAGTCGCTATGTTCATCCGCGTCATGCCTAATTATAATGGCTCAGATTACCGCACTAAAGCTGGTTATTTGCATAAGACCAAACATACCAAGCCGAACCGTTGAACAATGCCGTCTTATCATTGCTAAATCTAGATGCCCAAAGCCAGCTTGCCGCAGATGCTATTTCATTCATACCAGACTCAGCCATGATGCTTCTTGATTAATTTGCATTGTTAGATGGCAGCATAAGCGACCCGACAGCCATACTCGGTTAAAAATGCGCTCAATACGTCCGCATCCAGCCAGACGGTCGCCGTATTGGCATTGGCATGAACCCCAATCAAGCCGCCTTGAAAATCTTGATCCAAGTAAACCTGCACTTGATGTTCAGTATCATTCAGCGCTCCCATTGGCGTCACTGATCCTGGACGTAAAGCCAAATATTTCTCCATGTCTTCAGCTGAGGCAAAACTCAGATGCCGCGCTCCGATTTCTTTACGAAAGGCTTTCAGATCCACTCGCTTTTGCGGCATGATCGACACCAGGTGATAGTGTTGATGCTTATCATCGCGCAGGAAAAGATTTTTGGCTGCCGTTTCTGGATGGATCAGATTCAAATCTGCAATCTGGTCAATGCGATCAACTGCCGGATGTCGCTGCATTTCATAGTTGATCTGCTTTTCATCCAGCTTGGCTAATACATCCTGAATTTTCTTTTCGTTTTCTTCCATATCAATTCATCGCCTTTTGAGTTTTAGCATTGATTATAAGGCAGCTAATCATTTTCAAGAGTTAGAATTTTTATTTTCTCAAAATTGCCAGTTTTTATTGCCGATTTTGGTAAAATCATAATGCCATGTTTCCAATGATCTATTATCGTTCGCAAGCGTTGATATATCAGCATTCTTGATTTTAAGTTTGCTGATACGGACTTAACTTTCTGTTGACGTTCTGTTGACTTTTTCTGTTGACTCTTTGACGGCAGCACTCAAAAGAATATCATTTCAAGGTTGCCGGCAGCAGCCTTTTTTATTTTGTGTAAAGCTGCCAGACCAAAGCAATTTATTTTTTAGGAATACCATTCGCAAGCTCAAACATAGCAAGGAATTGTTAGCTGTTATTCATCCCTTGAAAACGGCCATTTGCTGCTTGATATTGTCTAATTCTAGGCGCTGATTATGTTAGGTTTTTTAAGGTTCAATCAGGCAGCGAATAGCCATTTGAACAAGCGTAAAAGCTTATACGGTTGTTACTGGATAATAACGAAACGTTATTTTTCAAAACTCTTATTTAACCGCGCTCAATTTTGATCTGGGCTTTTGAGAGTCCATTTTTGGGCTCTCCATTTTCTCGGCTGTCGAATTTTCGACTGTCGAATTAACATTGGACTCATTTAAGCGGCGTTTTTCCCAATATGTTGAGAAAATGATCGCTCTGCCAAGCCTTGATGCCTTTCATCAAATTTGTAAAAAGGGCCGTTTTGTCCAATTTTGTCCAAGTCAATCATGGCAAATAGATAAAACCAATACTGGATTCATTTTCGCTCGCTTGTCTATGTTCGACTTTAGCAAACATGAATGGTCAACTATAAGCAGCTACTGCTTTTCATTGCGTTTAACCTTAGCATTTCTTAGCTTTTAGCGTTTAAGGTTAACATTAGTTAACAAAGATAGGCTCAATTTTGATCTCTTCTCATTGATTTTTAGCTGTCGTTACCCCCCTACCCCTATTTTTTTTAAAACTTTGTCGTTGTTTAAAGTGATTGAACTGTGTGCGCTCCTTTTTTGAATAACTAGGGGGCGGGGGATGTTTATTTTCAGCAGCTAAAAAATTCCCACATTTTCCAACCCCCTTTAATTTAATTCTCAGTAAATGCTCTTAATTCTCTGCCGTATCTAGCATAATTTGTGGCAAACTCGCAAAGGGCCTTTTGTTGATATAAGTAATACTGCGATGGACTAACGCAAAAATATTCCTCCATTTGTCGGCATGGCCGTTCTTCAATGCACCTCATGATAATTATCTTTTTAGTTTTTTCGCTACACGTGTTAACGGCTGCCGCTATGGTTTCTAATTCTTGGTCAGCATTAACCGCCTCTAAATAGCATGATTCAATGCCATTGATTGCGTGGTTGCTGCTGCCAGTCTTGGTTAAGTTTGGGGATGTAATAAAGCCGGTTAGTTTTCTGCCAGCCATTGCTTGCAATTCTTGCACGTCCTTTTTAAAAAATGCTCTAACATTTGCGCCGGTCTTTACTTTGTCTACTGATTTTGATTTAAACAATACTCCCAAAGTTTCATCCCCTTAATTCAAAACAAAAAGCACGGCTACACTTATAGGCTGCTACAAGTGTTATAATTAGGCGTGCTTTTTGCTTACTATGCTTTAATTTTAAGTTTTTCCCTGTTGCCTACTGGCAGCGGGGTTTTTATTTTGTCCAGCTGACCGCTGACCATAGCCCGCAATAGATTAGCAGCGATATTTGTTTCGTCCGTATTGGCTAAAAGGTCATTGGCTCTCTGAACTGCTATTGATTGATGTTTTGTTAGCTGTAAGGCTGCTAGACTTTTACCGCTAACGGTTCGCTTTTTGCTCTTTGTATTTCTGTAAATCGTGTCCAGTCTTTCAACTGCTGACAATGTTTTGAACGTATCACCATTTAATGCCAGCAAGTCCATTACTTTCTGATATACGCCACTATTTAGACTCAATACAAGCCAATAGCAGGCTTTGATGTTATTCAGGTCATGGCCTAGCAGCGGCAGCATGGTTTTAGCAATATCATTCAAACGCTTGTCGCCTTGCGTAAGCTCGTAATTATATAGGCTCTTAATGCCTTTTAGTGCCGTGTGATAGTCGTATCGCAAAGCGTGGCCATGCTGATCACTAATTTTTACTAACCTCATAATGTTTTACCTCTTTTGATTTTGATGTTCTTTTGCGGTGTAATTCTGCTTGTTTTTTGCACTGCTAAATAGTTATGCGGTCGATTAATTTAATTAGCTTGTCGGCCAGTTGCAACTGCTGATCAGTTAAGCCATGTTCTTTAAATCCTGCCAATACCTGTTTAGCACTGACCAGCTCTTTTATAGTTGCGGTTCTGCTATCAATCAATTCGGTTGTATAAAATGCAAAGCCCTTAAAGCCAATTAGCACGTTATTTTGATCGTCAATCTGAAAGAATTGATCAGGTACTGCACTAAATTGTGGATAGTCTGCTTTGAACTGCTGAATTGGGTTTAAGTCGTTATAGTCTGCCGCCTCAATCAATCCATTTTCTAATGCTTTTGCTGTTGGCTGGCCGTTCTTGTTTAGCAGCCCTTGATTGACCATGTTATTAAACAATGCCAGCTTGCTAACGCCTGTTATTCCTCTACTGGCTAGGATTCCATATGCTTGTTCAACTAGGGATGGATATTCAATTTTCTTTTGCATTGTGTTAGCTCCCTTTCCTCTTGCTCCTCGTATATCGTCCATAATTGCGTTCTAAGCGCCTTGTTTTTGTTTCGGGTATAATTACCCGCTAAATCATTTGAGTTTCTTTTTTCTGATTTCGTTGTCTGATTTCTGACAAAATTTTGGCTTTCTCTGCTTTCTGCTCTGGTGTCATTTTGTAAGTCCTCTTTTTCGTGATAATTACATTCACGTTTATTAAATCTCCCTCTAACATTACTAGCTGGCCGGTTTTGGGATTGTATCCTTTGCGTGTTGGCTGCTGCTCGTCAATATATTTTTCATATTTGCGCGCGTGTTTTGGCTCGTCCGTCCAGATATGCCAGCGGTCTAATAACCGGTCATAACTGATTATCGTTTCGCGTTCTTCAAAAATACTAGTCGTCCATGATTCATTTTTAACTGCCATGATGTCATTCACTCCCTTGTGATTTGCTCTTATTTTTATCTGCGCTCAGCCCGTACTGGCAAAACTCAAAACGTAATTGCCTAGTAGGGTATTTAATACCTAATTCATGTAAAACGTCTGTACGGGCTTTTTACACGGCTAAAATTGCATGGTGTCGTTCATCCCTGATTAGTTGTTGGGGATGTATTTTTTGCTTTGTATGCTTTAAGCAGCGTTAAGTCCTTTTCGTTATCGTCAAAACGTTCAATCAAACTAATTTGATAGCTGCTCAATTGCTTGCCTTTTCTTAAAGCAGCAAGGCCCAAAGCAACGTTAATCTGTTCTTGCTGATTCATTCTAGGCTCTCTATTTGGTTTAGCGGGCTGATCGTCCTTAACTTTGATCTGTTCTTGCTGTGGTTGCGTTCCCGTTTGCTGATTGTCATTGTTGGTCTTATCGTCAAGGCTGCTTGATTGATCGCCTTTTCCTTTAAGCTCTGCTGCCTTTAATTTAGGGTCTAACCATTCAGGCAAGCGGTTATCTGTTTCGTCAGGCAAGCGGTTATCTGTTTCGCTTTGACTGATAGCGCGTTGCTGATCTTTTAATCGTTGCTCTTTCTGCCATTCACTGATTGACTGGGTTTTAGGTTTTTCATTAGCAAGGCTCAATTTTGATCTTTCCTCTAAATCGTTGGCAGCAAGCTGTTTTTTATCTGATTCTTTAAGTTGGTTCATCCCCAACTGCTTATATCTATCAGCGTTCAGTTTCTCCAGCTCGTCAAGCGTGTTGATGTTGTTTTCCTGATAGTCAGCTAACACTCTGCTAAGATACGCGTAACTTGATTTAACGTTGTCTTTGTTGGCTGCCTTGTCGATTGCATACTGAATAACATTAACTGGCAGGGATGTTAAATACTTATCCATTAGCAATTTCAATCTGCCGTCTAAGTTGCCTAAACTCTCATACCAAGTTAAGCCGTTATATAAAATGCCAGCTGCGGGCTGTTGCCCCTCTTGCTCTCTCTCTAATTCTTTTTTAGAGTCATTAGAGTTAGAGTCATTTACTGTAAAGATTTTTTTACTACCCGTTGTTAAAGTTTCTTTACTACCCCTAGTTAAGTTTTCTTTACTACCTCCATAGGTAGTTAAAGTTTCTTTACTACCTGTTGCGCTATCCCTTGATATGACCGATTTGTCATTTTGGAAAATGGATGTTTTCGGCAATTCAAGCGGGTATATCCTGCGTTCAGTAACTCGCTTGCCTTGTCGCGTTGTTTCAATTTTGATATAGCCATGCTTTTCTAGTGATTTAACATAGCCATTAATAGTTACTCGCGTCTTGCTGAATAAGGCAGCTAAATGTTGGTCAGTAGCGTAACAATAACCTGCTTTATTTGATAACAAAAGGATTTCGCTATATAAGATTTTAGCGTCCCCTTTTAACCGGCTATCATAACGAACGGCAGCAGGCAGCAGGCTATCCCAATTGCTGCGCTTTACTGTTTTATCTGATTCTTCATTTCTGCTCATAATAAGCCCCTCTATCTAATTTGATTAAGACAAAAGGGCTTAAAGTGGTCATGCCCTTTTTATTTTGTGCAAACAACAATCCAGAATATGGCAGGGCTTGCGCTCGCTGCTTATTTAAGCGGTATGATCGTTCTGGATGATATATCAAGCCCTTTTCTTACTGTTCTGCGGTAGATGTAATTGTGTTTCTCTAGCTCATGCAAGGCCCTAGCAATTGTTCGCTCACTTTCTCCAGACTTTGCGGCTAATAATTTATCACTGATGTAAAATTCGCCGTGTGATAATTGGCTTTCTGCCTTGATGTCTAGATATACAAGGCGGGCTGTTTTGCTAATATTGCTATCGTGCAAAATACTTAAAAAGTTGTCTAACTGCGGTGATTCCATTGCGTTCATCCCCTTAATTGTCATATAATTTCATTCGTAAGGTTCTTACAAAAAACTTTGCCCGCGTTCCTACCCGTACGCGGTTAATACCTCAATCCAGACAAGGCGGCGGCCTTAATTCTGGATTTTGATGTTCAAAAAACATTTGCTTTTACCTCTAAAGCAAGTGCCGGTTGTCAGTTTGTCTGATAGCCGGTTTTTTTGTTGCTTAATTAGTCCATAATGCCGTTCTGCGTAATTTGTCAGCCCGTTTAATCAGGCTGCTTGATTGCGTTCTTAATGTTTGCAAGGCGGCCAGCCGTTCATCCTCATTAGTGATTAGAAAATAGCCCGCGTTGTAACTGCGGTGTAGTGATCCTACCGGCGCGCCGTCTAGAATTGACTGATTAACCAGCTTGCGAACTTTGCGCTTGTTCTCATTGCTTGCATTGCCATATAACAAGGCTGCCAGCTCGCTTTGTGATCGTGGCCGCTCAGCTCCAGCTGGCAAAAAACTAATCAGCCGCTGTTCCTCTTTGGTTAGTGCTTGAATTTTCGTTATCATTTTTACGCTCCTCTTTCGTTGGCAGCGCAACGGTAGCATGATCTAAAATTTCCTTAATGCCGTTAATGGTTTCGCTGTAATTAGCGAAAAAACGCGGGTCGCTCATAATGCCATTTGTCATGTTGCTGGTAGGATGCCCCTTAACGGCAACTAATGCTTTATTCCCGTTGCGGTCGTCTGCTAAATAGAATGTATATCCTTGTTCTTGCATTTTCGTTTACTCCCTTGCATTTGCGTTCCTAGCTTGGGCTGCCCCGTCAATTTAACGGGTCATGCCTTAAATACCTCAACATTTCCAAAAATTTCCGTTTTTGGCCCTTTTTTGGATAATCGTTTTGATGTTCTGGTCATGCTCGCTTGCGGGTATGGCCTTTTATTTTTTGTTTATTGGGGATGTACTATGCTGCCGGTTGATTGCCAGCAGCCATTGCATTAAGCAGCGTCTTAATCTGCTGATATGACTGTTTCAAGTCAAGCAGGCCAATTACTACATTCTGAATTGCGTTGTAAGTCTGCTGCTCTTTCAGTGTTAGCCCGTCCATTGCATTGGATACGCTGCGTTTTCTTTTAAGCTGTTGCGCGTTCATCCCTGTTGACGCCTTTAATATCAGGTCAGTAATTGCCTTGTAAGTCCATTTATTGCAATAAGGCCAATTCTTAATTGCGTCTGTAAGCGTCCGGCGCTCTGGTATTGACCTAGCGCGGTTCTTAATTTGCTCCAGTTTTTCATCTCTCATAGCAAAGAAAGATTTAACCAACGCTTTTTTAAAGGCCCTAACTTTTGGCGTATTTCCTAGATAGGTCATTAGCAAAGTAGCCTGCTGCTCGTTGAATTTATATGTTTTTGTAGGCCGTCCACCTTGCGTTCCCTTATTAGGTTTAGTCATTTCAAATGACAAAACCCCAAATTCTTCAAAGTCGCGTTTATGGTTGTAAATGATGTTCTTAATTGCGTGTACGCTGTTGCCTGAATAGGCCGCAACAATTTCATCTGTTGTATATGGTTCTTCTGTAACGTTGCCCAAAAATACAAGGTTGCCAAACTCTTTGGCCAAATTCTTGTTACCGGCAGCATTCAAAATTTTTTCAGTTTTCAAAGTCTTTCACCTCTAAAAATAAACTGGGGTCGCAAGTTGCGACTGCTGGGGGTACTGATTTAGTACCCCCTAAAAGCAAGTTTTGCCGTATCGATATAATTCAAAAAGATTTAACGCTGCTACTCCATACAATCCCAAGACTGCGAAAATTAGCACGTTCAAATGCACGTACCAAAAGGCAGCTTGCTGTTTGCTCATTGGCTCGCCGTGAGTATCAATCAGGCCAGCCATATCATTTTTAATCTGCGTGATCATGGTTAATTACCTCGTATGATGTTCTTTGGTGTGCTGCCGTCTACCCGTTGACTAGCTGCGCGCTTTTGGCTGCTTATGCTCCAACAGCCATTGATTAACCTGTTCTTTGTTGTAAACGTTCATCCCCTCAACGCTGCTAAATGGCAGGCCTAGCTTGCGCCATTTGTAAAGCGTGGTTCTGCTGATTGTCAGCCATTCGCAAACTTGCTTGTTATTCATCCACTCATAGCGGGGATGTAAAGCCCGTTGAATGCCGCTGTTAACGGCTGATTCAACCAGCAGCGCAATGTTTTTCTGGTCGTCATTGTCCATGATTAAGCCCCCTTGCTCTGGACTGATTCGCTTTTGGCTGCCGTCTGATGTTCTGCCATGAACTTGTCAATTGCGGTCTTACTGATTCGCTTTGACCGGCCAACTTTGATTACTGGCAGCCCCTGCTTGATGTATTCGCGCAAAGTGCTGTAATTACAAATTCCCAAATATTTCATTGCTGTTTTTAAAGTCATGTATTCAGTCATACTTTTTCACCGCCTTTTTATTGTATTCAAAAAAATAGTAGCGTACTCGCTAACTGTTTAGATAGTACGCTACTATTTTTCATATGTCAATAAACGCTAATTATTTATTGTAGTTGCTAATATTTAACAATAATGATAACCTTTTGCTTAAAAAGGAAGTGTCTATATGTTAAAGAATAATTTGTCCGTTCTAATGGCTGAACGTGGCTTAAAAATAGCTGATTTATATAATGCTACTGGTATTTCAAAAACAACGTTGATGGCTATCGCTAACAATAACAGTAAAGGAATTCAGTTTGAAACTCTTGACAGACTTTGTAATTATCTGGATGTAACACCAAACGATTTTTTTGAATATGTTCCTGCTTTGCTCTCATTTAGTGATATTGAACTTGAAGACTTTATTAATGGTTACAAATTCAACTGTTATATAACAAGGGGCAGCTCTTCAAACACAAACTATATTTCATTTGATCTCAAAGCTGTTAGCAGCTTAAAAATGGATGATTTAAATTTCTTTGGTCAATTTAATAATGGATTAGTTGATGATGGGAACGATCAATTAGTGCCAGCTTTCCCAAGTGGCCTTAAGAATAAGGGCTTTTTTGAATTCATAGGGGTTGATCCTCAAAAATATGATTTAGTATTAACGGTTAATTGTATGAGTTTGTCAGATTTCTATAATGGTTTACCTATACAATTCAAACGTGATGTAAAAAACAAAATCATTCAACAATGTCTTACGATCTTCAACCCAAATAAATATAATGTTTCTGATTCTTTTTTAAATGATGGGAAAAATAAAATTTTAACCTCTTTTTGGATAAACGATTCAATGTATCCATTTGAACAAGAACAATCAGTACTAACTAATCATGCGTTTCCTAAATCAAAATAATAATTTTCTGCCTCTTTTGGCAGGATTGCTTTTGTGTCCAGTTGTGGCCACAAATTCATGCAAACAATCAAAATCCAGTTTTGGTTTTTGAGTTGTCCAATTGTGGCCAACTTTTAACGGGCTCAATTTTGAGTCGGTTTCAACCAATCCATTTTTGGCTTGGTTCATCCCCGCCGCTTGTTGGGTTTCCTTATTTTTAAGGCAGCCCAATCCAGTTTTGGACTGGGCTATAATGCTGCTTATTTTTCGCTTTAATGATTTTCGGCAATTGTGTCGAAACTAAAAAATGGTGTCCTTTTGCGTGCTGCCGTCTACCCAATTAGCATTACAAAAGGATTGATACACTATGAAAAAAGCAAAGAATGAACTACCGATTAAGGTTTACAAAACTAAACATGGTATGCGCTATATGTTCAGCTTTTACGCTGGTCAGAATACCGATAAGAATTATTCGCGTACGATTCAAAAGCGGGGTTTCAAAGATTATGATTCAGCTATTGCTGCTTATCTGGATACAAAAAAAGCGTTTGAAAACGGCCAATTAAAACCGCGTTCAAAACGCTATACATTCAAAGATATTTATGATCAATGGTTTAGCCAACATAAGCAGAGTATTAAACCCTCGTCTGCTTATGCAACTCAATTATTATTTAATAACCATATTCTACCAGAGTTAGGCAGCCGGTTCATTGACAAGGTAACGCCTGCTATTTGCCAGCAAGCCGTTAATAAATGGACTAAGCAGCGGCCTAAATCTTATAAATCATTGATAAATTATACTCGCCTAATTTTTGATTATGCTTACCGGCTTGATATTATCGACAACAATCCAATGCAACGCGTAATAGTACCGCGTAAAAAGCAAGCAGCTACGAACGACAACTACTACACCAAGCAGGAACTAAATCAGTTTTTAGATTGCTGCCGTGCTGATTGCAAATTTAAATATTATGCTGCTTTTCGTCTGTTGGCTTATTCAGGTATGCGCAAGGGTGAACTTTTGGCGCTGACTTGGGCTGATGTTAGTTTCAGCAAAAGACAAATAAGCATTAATAAAACAGTCGGTTATAATCATGGCAATATCATTCAGTCAACTAAAACCAAAAATTCAACGCGGGTTATCTCAATGGATAGTCAGACAATGGCAATTCTCAAAGAATGGCAGGCTAGGCAGCGCAAAGACCTATTCAGACTTGGTTATAATGCTCTAAACGGCTGCCAATTGGTATTTAATGGCAAACGCAATAAAATTTTAAGCTCCTCTATTCTTGGGTATGTCATGAGAAACGTTCAGACTAAACATGATCTTAAAGAGATAACCGTTCATGGCTTGCGTCATACTCATTGTTCTTTATTGCTCGCCGCCGGTGTGCCGGTTAATGATGTAAAAGACCGGTTAGGCCATGCCAATATTCAGACAACGTTAAACATTTATGCTCATGTTACTAAGCAGCAGCAAAAGGAAACCGCTGATAAATTCAGCCAATTCATGCAAGCATAATCTGTTTTCTGTTGACTTTTTCTGTTGACCAAAATAAAAGAGTAGCCGGAAAGCCTTTATATCAAGGTTTTCTCTAGCTACTCTCGGATTTTGGTAAATTTCGATCAAAAGCAGGCTGACGATTGACTAGTTCCTTTTTAGGATGCGGTTGAAAACCTTGATAAAATTACCCTAGTTACCAACTCGCTTGATTGGGAGCGATTATATTCTGACCGATTTCTCGGCAGCAGCGAGCCTGCTACAGTAAGCCATCAACCTTATCCAATCCAGCAAATGTATTTAGTTGCGCCATTTGCTTAATAAACGGCTTGGCTTTGTGAAAGGAAAACGGATTACAGAGGCTAAGGGCGCCAAAATTACCTACTATTGGTTGATTTGGCGCCAAAAGTAGGTAGTTGCATATTTGTTCAGCCTAACTTTGCCTACTTATGACGCCTTTTGTTGAAATAGTAGGTAGTATTAGGGATGCCTAACTTGATATACATTGATTTTTACCTACTATACATCGCTTTTTTTGAAAAAAGTAGGTAATGAGATTTTCGTCATATGTTATTATGCAGGATTTTTTGCATAATTCAGTCTAAGCAGGCCTAACCACGACTTTTTCGGTGATCAGCCAGCCCAATTTGCAGAAAAAAGAATTTTCGCCATATCGGATTGCCCAAATAATTGCCGCACCATGGATGATTACTGATTAATCACTCTTCGCTGCAAGCAACAAAGGCCTTTCCAATTATCGGTAAAGCCCAAAATAGCAAGGATCAGATCTGGGGAGCGACAACAGAATTTATCCCGGATATTATGCTGATTACAATAGGACATCAAAAGACCCCAGAATCACTTTTCACGACTCCGGGGCTAATTCAGTTGACTTAATTACGTGAAATGCGTGATCATGCTTCTTCAATTGTCAAAGCATAGGTTACTGGATTAAAAACAAGCCGAGTATTAAATGGCGCACTGATTTTGTTGAGACGAGTAACAATACGATCCGCAATTGCTGGAGAAGCTGGCACTGGCACGCCGTGATTTAAAACACGTGCATCCTGTTCTCGCAAATCCAGTGGTAAGGCCTTGAATTGAACCTGACCGTCATTAACCAGCAGTTTAACCATCAAACCATCGTTAAAGACGGTATTGGCATTGAACCCGACCCATTCTCCATGCTCCTTGGCTCGTTGACGGTGGAGAACTGATGACAGCGCGTGTTCATCGTGGTCATAGGCAGCATTCATTTCGGGCAGGATAATCGATTCACCAGTTTCAAACTCCATCAAGAAACTCCCTAGATTATAGAAGATAACTTTTCCTCGATAGCGTTCAACGCCGCGCAGAAAATGAGCCCCATGCCCAACAACGATATCAGTTCCGGCATCGATGACCGCATGTGCCGTTTCAACGATAAAGTCAGCCGGCTGATCCGCATACCAGTCTTCATTGATACCTTTTTTGAAGCAGAAAATTGATCTTCACCAACACGATTTGACAAAGACCCTAAAAATCAAAAAAACAGTCATCAGTAAAAACTGATGACTGCTTAGTAAAGATATATAACCGAATATTTAATGCCTCCGGTGGGGGTCGAACCCACACTCCCTCAACGGGAACTGGATTTTGAGTCCAGCGCGTCTGCCAATTCCGCCACAGAGGCATAAGTCTTTACTAAAAGGTGGTAACCGGATTTGAACCGGTGATCGAGGTTTTGCAGACCTGTGCCTTACCACTTGGCTATACCACCAAATAGTGCCTGAACGTTTCGTCCAAACTATCCAACATTTGGTAGACTGTTGGATAAAAGGGCGGTATGTGGGATTCGAACCCACGCATGTCGGACCCACAAACCGATGTGTTAACCAAACTTCACCAATACCGCCAAAATATTCAGTTGAGCAGGGATAGTAGGAATCGAACCCACAATGACGGTTTTGGAGACCGTAGTTATACCGTTTAACTATATCCCTATAATAATGGAGGAGGGTGGATTCGAACCGCCGAACCCGAAGGAACGGTTTTACAGACCGTCGCGTTTAACCACTTCGCTACTCCTCCATAAAGTGGCGCGGGACGGAATCGAACCGCCGACACACGGAGCTTCAATCCGTTGCTCTACCAACTGAGCTACCGAGCCATCCTTGTGGATGCAACTATTCAGTTGCAATGGAGGATACAGGGCTCGAACCTGTGACCCTCTGCTTGTAAGGCAGATGCTCTCCCAACTGAGCTAATCCTCCATAAGTGACCCATGCGGGATTCGAACCCACGATACCAGCGTGAAAGGCTGGTGTCTTAACCGCTTGACTAATGGGTCATAAGAAACGGAGAGTAAGGGATTCGAACCCTTGATACAGGCTTTAACCCGTATACAGCATTTCCAATGCTGCTCCTTCGGCCTCTCGGACAACTCTCCAATATCCGAACCCTGACACACAATGCCAGGTGCCAAAGTTCGTTTAGATGTGCATGGCAATGCCCTATCCTCGCAGGGAGCGATCCCCCAACTACTTTCGGCGTGTTGAAGCTTAACTTCTGTGTTCGGCATGGGAACAGGTGTATCCTTCAAGCCATCATCACCACACTAATCCTTTTCAGGATTGAGAGCTTGCACTCTCAAAACTAAACAATATCTATTCTTCTCACGTTCAATCGAAACACCCTTAAACTTGGTTAAGTCCTCGACCGATTAGTAATGGTCCGCTCCATGCCTCGCGGCACTTCCACTTCCATCCTATCTACCTCATCATCTCTGAGGGGTCTTACTTCCATAAGGAATGGGAAATCTCATCTTGAGGCGAGTTTCACGCTTAGATGCTTTCAGCGTTTATCTCATCCATACATAGCTACCCAGCGATGCTCCTGGCGGAACAACTGGTACACCAGCGGTATGTCCATCCCGGTCCTCTCGTACTAAGGACAGGTCCTCTCAAATTTCCTACGCCCGCGACGGATAGGGACCGAACTGTCTCACGACGTTCTGAACCCAGCTCGCGTACCGCTTTAATGGGCGAACAGCCCAACCCTTGGGACCGACTACAGCCCCAGGATGCGATGAGCCGACATCGAGGTGCCAAACCTCCCCGTCGATGTGGACTCTTGGGGGAGATAAGCCTGTTATCCCCAGGGTAGCTTTTATCCGTTGAGCGATGGCCCTTCCATGCGGAACCACCGGATCACTAAGCCCGACTTTCGTCCCTGCTCGACCTGTCTGTCTCGCAGTCAAGCTCGCTTGTGCCTTTACACTCTGCGAATGATTTCCAACCATTCTGAGCGAACCTTTGGGCGCCTCCGTTATCTTTTGGGAGGCGACCGCCCCAGTCAAACTGCCCACCTGACACTGTCTCCCACCACGATCAGTGGTGCGGGTTAGAGTGATCATAATGCAAGGGTAGTATCCCACCAACGCCTCTGCCAAAACTAGCGTCCTGGCTTCTATGGCTCCTACCTATCCTGTACAAGCAGTACAAGCACTCAATATCAAGCTACAGTAAAGCTCCATGGGGTCTTTCCGTCCTGTCGCGGGTAGCCTGCATCTTCACAGGCAATTCAATTTCACCGAGTCTCTCGTTGAGACAGTGCCCAGATCGTTACGCCTTTCGTGCGGGTCGGAACTTACCCGACAAGGAATTTCGCTACCTTAGGACCGTTATAGTTACGGCCGCCGTTTACTGGGGCTTCAATTCAGGGCTTCGCCGAAGCTAACTCTTCCTTTTAACCTTCCAGCACCGGGCAGGCGTCAGCCCCTATACTTCATCTTACGATTTTGCAGAAACCTGTGTTTTTGATAAACAGTCGCCTGGGCCTTTTCACTGCGGCTGATCTTGCGATCAGCACCCCTTCTCCCGAAGTTACGGGGTCATTTTGCCGAGTTCCTTAACGAGAGTTCGCTCGCTCACCTTAGGATACTCTCCTCGACTACCTGTGTCGGTTTGCGGTACGGGCAGTTGATTATTCGCTAGAAGCTTTTCTCGGCAGCGTGACATCAACGACTTCGCTACTATAATTTCGCTCCCCGTCACAGCTTGTCAACCCGCTGATAAGCATTTGACTCATCAACTGACTTGCTGCTTGGCCGGACACTTCCAATCGTCCGGATCGCTTAGCCTTCTGCGTCACTCCATCACTCAAGCACAATCAACTGGTACAGGAATATCAACCTGTTGTCCATCGTCTACGCCTCTCGGCCTCGACTTAGGTCCCGACTAACCCTGGGAGGACGAGCCTTCCCCAGGAAACCTTAGTCATTCGGTGGACAGGATTCTCACCTGTCTTTCGCTACTCATACCGGCATTCTCACTTCCAAGCGCTCCACCAGTCCTTACGGTCTGACTTCATCGCCCTTGGAACGCTCTCCTACCACGCATCCTGATGGATGCATCCATAGCTTCGGTAATATGCTTAGCCCCGGTACATTTTCGGCGCAGAGTCACTCGACTAGTGAGCTATTACGCACTCTTTAAATGATGGCTGCTTCTGAGCCAACATCCTAGTTGTCTGTGCAATTCCACATCCTTTTCCACTTAGCATATATTTAGGGACCTTAGCTGATGATCTGGGCTGTTCCCCTTTCCACGATGGATCTTATCACTCACCGTGTGACTCCCGAGTAAAAATCAATGGCATTCGGAGTTTATCTGAAGTCAGTAACCCATGACGGGCCCCTAGTCCAAACAGTGCTCTACCTCCATGATTCTAAACCTCGAGGCTCCCCCTAAAGAGATTTCGGAGAGAACCAGCTATCTCCAAGTTCGTTTGGAATTTCACCGCTACCCACACCTCATCCCAACCATTTTCAACTGATACGGGTTCGGTCCTCCAGTGCGTTTTACCGCACCTTCAACCTGGACATGGGTAGGTCACCTGGTTTCGGGTACATAACTGCGTACTTCGTACGCCCATTTCAGACTCGCTTTCGCTGCGGCTCCGGTTTTTCCACCTTAACCTTGCACGCAATCATGACTCGCCGGTTCATTCTGCAAGAGGCACGCCGTCACACGTAAATGTGCTCCGACAGCTTGTAGGCACATGGTTTCAAGAACTGTTTCACTCCCCTCCCGGGGTGCTTTTCACCTTTCCCTCACGGTACTGGTTCACTATCGGTCACTAGGGAGTATTTAGCCTTGCGAGATGGTCCTCGCGGATTCCGACGGGGTTTCACGTGTCCCGCCGTACTCAGGATCCTGAACTGAGAGTGTGACGTTTCGTTTACTGGGCTATCACCATCTTTGGCGTCGCTTCCCAACGACTTCAACTACGTCGCACTTTGGTAACTCAAATGTTCAGTCCTACAACCCCAACAAGCAAGCTCGTTGGTTTGGGCTCTTCCCGTTTCGCTCGCCGCTACTCAGGGAATCGAATTTTCTTTCTCTTCCTGCAGCTACTTAGATGTTTCAGTTCACTGCGTCTACCGCCTGACAGCTATGTATTCACTGCTCAGGCAATCATCGACTAAGATGATTGGGTTTCCCCATTCGGAAATCTCCGGATCAAAGCGTACTTACCGCTCCCCGAAGCATATCGGTGTTAGTCCCGTCCTTCATCGGCTCCTAGTACCAAGGCATTCACCATGCGCCCTTCATAACTTAACCTTGATGATCTTACGATCACCTCAGTTATTGAGTATGCGATTAATTTCGTTAATAAAACTCAAATAACGCGGTGTTCTCGGTTTAATTGTGAATAAAGAAATAAATATTATTTAGTTTTCAAAGTACAAGCACCAGTCAAACGACTGGTAATGGAGAATAACGGGATCGAACCGATGACCTCCTGCTTGCAAAGCAGGTGCTCTCCCAGCTGAGCTAATTCCCCATATATGGGTCTAAGTGGACTCGAACCACCGACCTCACGCTTATCAGGCGTGCGCTCTAACCAACTGAGCTATAGACCCAACAAGCGAACGATTATTGAGATGAGGTGGTAAACCCCTCAAAACTGAACGCAGTTTCAACGAATGTGCAGGTTTCCGATTAATTCCTTAGAAAGGAGGTGATCCAGCCGCAGGTTCTCCTACGGCTACCTTGTTACGACTTCACCCTAATCATCTGCCCCACCTTAGGCGGCTAGCTCCCCGAAGGGTTACCCCACCGACTTTGGGTGTTGCAAACTCTCATGGTGTGACGGGCGGTGTGTACAAGGCCCGGGAACGTATTCACCGCGGCATGCTGATCCGCGATTACTAGCGATTCCGACTTCGTGCAGGCGAGTTGCAGCCTGCAGTCCGAACTGAGAACGGTTTTAAGAGATTAGCTTGCCCTCGCGAGTTCGCGACTCGTTGTACCGTCCATTGTAGCACGTGTGTAGCCCAGGTCATAAGGGGCATGATGATCTGACGTCGTCCCCACCTTCCTCCGGTTTGTCACCGGCAGTCTCACTAGAGTGCCCAACTGAATGCTGGCAACTAGTAACAAGGGTTGCGCTCGTTGCGGGACTTAACCCAACATCTCACGACACGAGCTGACGACGACCATGCACCACCTGTCATTGCGTTCCCGAAGGAAACGCCCTATCTCTAGGGTTGGCGCAAGATGTCAAGACCTGGTAAGGTTCTTCGCGTAGCTTCGAATTAAACCACATGCTCCACCGCTTGTGCGGGCCCCCGTCAATTCCTTTGAGTTTCAACCTTGCGGTCGTACTCCCCAGGCGGAGTGCTTAATGCGTTAGCTGCGGCACTGAAGGGCGGAAACCCTCCAACACCTAGCACTCATCGTTTACGGCATGGACTACCAGGGTATCTAATCCTGTTCGCTACCCATGCTTTCGAGCCTCAGCGTCAGTTGCAGACCAGACAGCCGCCTTCGCCACTGGTGTTCTTCCATATATCTACGCATTCCACCGCTACACATGGAGTTCCACTGTCCTCTTCTGCACTCAAGTCTGACAGTTTCCGATGCACTTCTTTGGTTAAGCCAAAGGCTTTCACATCAGACTTATCAAACCGCCTGCGCTCGCTTTACGCCCAATAAATCCGGATAACGCTTGCCACCTACGTATTACCGCGGCTGCTGGCACGTAGTTAGCCGTGACTTTCTGGTTAGATACCGTCACTGCGTGAACAGTTGCTCTCACGCACATTCTTCTCTAACAACAGAGCTTTACGAGCCGAAACCCTTCTTCACTCACGCGGTGTTGCTCCATCAGGCTTGCGCCCATTGTGGAAGATTCCCTACTGCTGCCTCCCGTAGGAGTATGGACCGTGTCTCAGTTCCATTGTGGCCGATCAGTCTCTCAACTCGGCTACGCATCACAGCCTTGGTAGGCCGTTACCCTACCAACAAGCTAATGCGCCGCAGGTCCATCCCAAAGTGATAGCCGAAGCCATCTTTTAAATTTGAATCATGCGATTCAAATTGTTATGCGGTATTAGCATCTGTTTCCAAATGTTATCCCCCGCTTTGGGGCAGGTTACCTACGTGTTACTCACCCGTCCGCCACTCGCTGGTAAACCAACGTCAAGTCCGTGCAAGCACGTCCAATCAGTTGGGCCAACGCGTTCGACTTGCATGTATTAGGCACACCGCCGGCGTTCATCCTGAGCCAGGATCAAACTCTCATATAAAATATAAGAACTTGAAAAGCTCAAATTTAAATTAAGCGAATTGACTTCGCAAATGTTTTTGCATCAATCGTAGTGATTGATGACCCTGCACATTTGTGTTCGTCGAAACTGTATTCAGTTTTCAAAGGTCTACCATGCAACCGATTTAATCGATCAGTTACAACGTTTATTATTTTAACACTTGTTAGTTATTTGTCAAGAACTTTTTTAATTCTTTTTTCAAACTTTTCAAACAAGCGACTAGAATAATATATCATGAAGTCATGCAGCTGTCAACAACATTTTTAAAGTCGTTGATTACTGTTAGAAGCAAATCCGACTGTCATCAGCGTCTGCCTCATCGACAACGATAACTACTATACCGAGATTGTGGCTAATCGTCAACTATATTTTAAAAGTTTTTCTGCTAATTTCAAAAGGACGAACAAATTCGTCTATAATAGTTTTAACCAAACAAGAAACTCGATGGTTATAAACTAAACTACATTTTAACATTCGAGTGACACTCAAAAAGAATTCTTAAACTCATACAAACAGCGATAGACTTCGATTGCCGTTAGATCCAAGCTGTCAAAAGTCAGCTGAGCAGCCGGCTGAAACTGTTCTAAAGTAAACTCACCGGTGCTTTGTCGATACGTTACCGTACAGACTTGAATGCCATAAGCAGAAAAAGTACGCTGCTGAAGATCCCCATGCGTATCTTCTGCCATTGCATCCAAACGACGCAAAATCCGCTGCAGTTCTGAATGAATCATGATCTAGCCTCACTAACTACTAAAATAAAAGAACCTAATCCAAACGACCAGGTTCTGCACTATATCTATTATATCGTTATTAATCAGGTTCATGCACTCGATCTGGCTTGATCATTAAGGCAAACATCCCAGCAAACATCCCGAAATAGTAGGTCAGAATCCGCCAGAGCAGCATCGCCAGCACCAATTTGCTTCCTGAGGCAATAAAGCTTGAGAACAGTACCGAAAAGCTGTATTCTGCTCCCCCTGTCCCACCAGGAATCGGAAACAGCGAGATTACCATAAAGATCAAAACGTTTAGACTGACTACCATCAGCACGTTCAAGCCATCGATACCCAGCGACAGCATGATGAAATAAGGAATCAGATAATAAAATCCCAGCTGCAGCAGGGTAATTAAACTGACTTTAGCCATTTTGCCGTATTCACTTTTGATCTTTAGACTTTCTTGATAGAACGTATCGATTTTTTCATTCAGCGTTGCCTGCATCTTTTCGTACTTATCAGGCTTCATAAACCAATGAGCAGGGCGAATCACGATGTTAGCCGCTTTTTTGGTGAAATTGTACCAATACATCACCAACAGCAAGCCAATGATGACGCTAAGATGAACCAAAAAGCCAAAGAGAACCAGCAGCGACAAAACGTGCATTTTAGCAGCAATATAGTGGAAACCAACCAAAAGACTGATGATGAAGTTGATCACGATCATCGACTGAAAAACGACAAACTTCATCAACAGCACCGAACTGGCCTGACCAGCATCAACGCCCGCCTGCATCATTGCTAACAGCTGTGCCGGCTGCCCCCCAGTTGAAAAAGGCGTTAGACCATTCCCCAATTGCTCAACCAATGGAATCCGGATTGCATCCTTCCAGGTAAAGCCGTCATGACGATCATTCATAAAAATCTTAACGACCACGGCTTCCAAAAACAAATACAGGCAGATGCACAACAAGGCTGCCCCAAACCAGCTCCAGTTTAGATGCACCAAATCCACGATAATCGAAGACAGCTTTATGTCACGCAGCGAATAAGCAAAAATGCCGATTCCGCATGCCAGCATCAAAACAAAAATAACCCAATTTTTTCGCGACATTTACCTAGCCCTCCTTTGCCTGCTCCAGATAGAATTGATGCCAGACTTTGGCAAGGTGCGACTTGGAGTATTGACGCGATGCGGTATGCGCCGCCATTTTAAGCTCAGCCAAACGAGCCGGTGTCTTCTGCAGCCAATCAAGCTTTTGCTGCATTTCATCAACATCTTTGGCTGGCTCGTAATATCCTTGAATAATTGAATGATAAAGATCCAGATCACGCAGCATGACCGGTGTCCCACAGCTAAAAGCCTCTAAAACCGACATCGGAAACAGCTCGTTATAAGACGGCAGTAAAAACAGATCGGCAATGTTATCCAGCTCAGCAATCTCTTGGCGACTGACGATCCCTGGAAATTTAAGGTTTGCCGGCGGATTGTCAACGATCTTTTTAAGCGCCGCGTAGCCATCCGTAATCCGCCCAAATGAAAAACCGCCCGCCCAGATAAACTGAACGTCAGGATTCTGCTCGGCTAATTGGATAAAATCAAAAACGCCCTTGCGCTCTTGAATCTGACCACTGCCCACCACGACAAACCGTTGCTGAGCGATCCCCCATTTAGTTTTCAGCCTTCTTTTTTCAAGTTCGTCAACGGGATGAAACTTGGCATCATCAACAAAGTTAGGAATATAGGTAATCTTGCTCCGTGGAATCCCATAGGCAACAAGTTTATCGATAAACGACGGGTTGACCACTACCAAATGATCCATGCGTTTATAAAAAGCAATCACATAGCGATAAAAGATTCCGCGAAAAGGCTGCGGAATCTTGAGGCTGCCTTCTAAAGTCTCTGGCAAAAAGTGCACGTAGCCGATTTTACGCCCGCGTTTCTTTGAAAAAGTGGAAAACCAAAATGGCAGGTCAATCGTGTGATAGTGGCTGATATCACTGGTTCGGTACTGATTAACCGCGATATCAAACTCGCCTTTAAAATTCGTTTTCAACAGATGCATCAGCTCCAGATAAGCGCTGCCCACCCCTTGACCAGCTACTTTATCCGCTGAAGAATACATAGTTATTTTTAACATGCTCAACCTCGTTTACCAAAAAGATGATGCTGTCGTTTCTTTTCGTCCTGCTCATCTTGCAGGCGCTGCTGACATTCCAGATAAAAGTCCATCACGCGCTGACCAAAGACTTCTGAGGAAATATCATGAAGCTTTTGCTGACGCTTGGTAATCGTTTCCTGCGTGTCAGGATGATCAAGGTAGTACAAAACGCCCTTGACCAGATCACCGCGCTTTTGAAAACTCATTCCAATAGCTGGATCATCAATCAGCTCGTCGGTATATTCACTGCGCATCACGACAATCGGCAAGTTGGATGCCAATGCCTCATCATAGGTCAGCCCCTGTGATTCCGAGTCCGATGCTGAGACAAAGACATCGGCCATTTGATAAAAGTGATGAACGTCCTCATTTTTAATCTCGCCGGTAAACTGAACGTGATCGCTAAGTCCCATCTTAACAACTTGCCGCTCCAAGGTTTCTCTGGCTGGACCATCACCAACGATCAAAAGCTGCGCGTCAGGACGATGCTGCAAAATATCCGGCAGCGCTTCAATTAGGGCCTGAATGTTTTTTTCATAAGCCAGGCGACTAAGCGACAGCAATACCGGCACAGTATCTTCATAACCCAGTTTTTGCCGCAGCTCATGTTTTTGCGCAGGCGTGTCTGGCTTTGAATACACGCGCAGATTAACCCCGGTTGGAATAATTCTGATTGGTGCGGTCACGTCATATGCCTGCAGCGTATCCAATACTCGTTCACTAGGCGCAATGATCCCCGTCATATTTTTTAGGTACAGATGCGCTAATCTGGCAACATCATGCGGCTTGATGATATGACCATTGGCAATATAGTGCAGATAGTCTTGATACATTGTATGGTACGTATGCAGGCACGGAATGTTCATCTCCTTGGCCACCATCTTGCCCATCATCCCTAAGGAAAACTCGGTCTGGTTATGAACGATATCCAGCTGCAGCTTACGGGCCAATCTCAAAGCCCTTATCCAGCCACGCACGGCAATGCGCCGATCGGTAAACGATACAAACGGAACGCTGGGAAAGCGATAGATGCCATTTTCCGGCTCATCATGCTTGGCGGCTGGATCGGTCGTAGTGAAGATGTAAACGTGATGCCCCTGTTCAGTCAATTCATCACGCAAAGTCTTGATCGACGTCGCAACGCCACTGACTTGTGGAAAATAAGTATCTGTAAACAACCCAATATTCACAATGCAATCCCCTTTAATTTTCAATCGCCAATAACGGCGAACGGTCAATTACGATTCAGATTCAGCACTTTCCATTTTAACTGATTCTTCATCATCAGATAACTGATTTTAACCCTACAAAAAAGTCGCTTCAAGACATTTGAAGCGACCTTGATTAAATTTTAGAAATTGAAGTTTTTTAAGGCCGGAACGCGACCAATGATCATCTGTCGCACCTCTTTGGCATTACGAGCATTCATGGCCTGGTGAACCAATGGCTGCAGCTGCCGCACGTGCAGTTCGCCAATCAGCGAGCGAATCGGCAAAATACTGGTACTGTTCATCGAAAACTCATCGATACCCATTCCTAAAAGAAGCGGCGTGGCCAGCGAGTTATTGGCCATCTCACCACAGATGCCGACCCATTTGCCTTCCGCATGCGCCGCGTCAACCGTATGCTTAATGGCTCTTAAGACGGCTGGGTGCAGCGTTTGGTAAAGATGCGCGACTTGGCTGTTGCCGCGATCGGCCGCAAACATATACTGCGTCAGATCATTGGAGCCAATACTGAAAAAGTCAGCATACTGTGCCAGTTGATCAGCCATTTCCACGGCGGCTGGGACTTCAACCATCATGCCGACCTCAATCTGATTCGCGCAGCCGATTCCTTTCGCCTGCAGCTTTTGACGTTCTTCTTCTAATACCTTGCGTGCCGCCAAAAACTCATCCAGCGTGCTGACCATCGGAAACATGACTGCTAAGCGGCCATAAACCGATGCTCTAAGCAGGGCTCGCATCTGCGGTCGCATAATTTCTGGGTGCGCCAGTGAAAAACGCAATGAGCGCATCCCCAAAAATGGATTATCTTCTGTCGGCGTCTGGATGGCTGCGATTGGTTTGTCGCCGCCAATATCCAGCGTGCGGATAATCACGCGTTCTGGCGTCATATCGGCGACGATTTTTTTATAGGCCAAAAACTGCTCTTCTTCGCTTGGCAGCGTATCGCGTCCCATAAACAAAGCCTCGCTGCGCATCAGGCCAATTCCTTCCGCGCCACTGTTTTTGGCACTTTCTATCTCATCGGGCATAAACAGATTGGCACCGATCTCGAAATGACGACCATCGGCACTGACGGTTCGCTGATGCTTCAAAACACCGAGCGACTCCATTTCCCGCGCATAGTCGCCAGCTTTTTTCTCGTATTCATCGATCTCAGCCGGCGTTGGACTCAGCAAAACGCGGCCATGAATACCGTCAACGATCAGCGAGGTGCCATCCAGAATCTCACGGGTCGCCGTTTTGGTACCAACCACGCCTGGAATCGCCTTTTCTTTGGTCATGATGGAAAAATGCGAGGTGCTGCCGCCTAGATCAGAGACGATCCCTACAACATAGCGCCGGTCAAAGCGGGCAATATCGGTCGGCGTCAGGCTGTGAGCGACGATAATCGCCTGATGTTTGAGCCGGCTTGGATCCGGCAGCTCGATCCCCAAGATATGACTCATTAAACGCTTAAAAAGGTCCTGCATGGCGATTCTTCTTTGATGCAGGCCCTGTTCAGAAGATGCATTTTCGGCTAGCCAGCGATCGGTTTCTTTTTTGACCGCATAGCCCGCCGTATATTTATTGGCAACGATCTGGTGCTCAATGGTCTGTTGAAAATCATCAGCCAGCACCAGCTGCAGCTGCATATCGACGACCACCGCCGCCTGTTTGTTGAGTTGAGCATGGGCTCGCTGACAAATCTCCCGCAGTTCATTGGCCGTAATAGCAAAAGAATCATGAAGCCGGGCGACTTCATGATTCACATTATCGGTATGTTGCTGCTTAACGGATAAGTCAGGAACTCCCAGCAAATAGGCCGGCGCGATGGCAATCCCACCGCCAGCCGCGATGCCATTGAGCTGTCTTGACATATTAGTCCGCCAAGCCTTCTTTCTTCATCGTTTCAGCGATGGCTTCGATAGCTTCCTTTTCGTCATCGCCTTCTGCAGTAATCGTAACGTTAGCGTTTTGACCAACACCCAGGCTCATAACACCCATGATGGACTTCAAGTTAACGCTCTTGCCGTTGTATGACAGAGATACGTCAGAAGTGTACTTGGATGCAGTTTGTACCAGAATCGTAGCTGGACGAGCGTGGATACCAGTTTCAGCAGTAATCGTAAAATCGCGTTTTTCCATTGTAATCATTCTCCTTAAGGCTTTGTTGGGCATTGGCAATTGGCAACCAACGCTTTCAATATCACCATTGTAGCAATTGTAAGCGGTAAATACAAGACGATTTCTTGGCAAATGACGCCAAAATGCGGATTTAATCTCGTTTTATCAAATGATAGTGCAATTCTCCGCCCCGTTCGGCTTTCCCTTCAATCTGGGTCCGATACTCATAATCATGATAAATCGGTTGGAAGTCCATAAATTCTGCGGGCGTCACGACAAATTCCTCAATCTTACCGGCGCGCAGATCTTCAAGCAGTTGACGGTAATCTTTGGCAGCCACGAATTCCCCACCTCTTTTCTTGATTGCTCTTCACCTATTTATATTATAACGGATTTTTTTAAATGGCGGGGTTTTTAGCATTCTAATTCAACCAGTGCTAAAATCAAAGGTAGAAAGTTTATCTGCTTTTTGACCTTTGTTGATAAAGCGCATTGTATCAAGTATTGATTAATTTGACTTTTATCGAATAAACCGCTTGATATATTACTAAAAGTAAGTATAATTGCATTATGGTCAAAAAAGGTCAAATATATTTTTGACTTCTGAGGGGGTAAAAATAAATGCTTTGTCAAGTATGCCATCAAAATCCCGCAACGATTCACCTACAAATGAATTTTAACGGTCAACGCATGCAGATTGACCTGTGCCAAAACTGCTACCAAAACATGCAGCAGGCACAAATGAACCTGATGAATGGGGGTAATGGAATGAACAACAACTTTGGCTTCGGCAGTCTCGAAGATTTTATGAATGCCATGAACAACATGCAGGGCCAAGACGCCAACAACCAAGGCAGCGCCAACTTTAATGCTCAATCCAGCAGCAATGGCGGCGGCAAGCGTAACAAAGGTCTGTTGGGGCAATATGGCGTCAACATGACCGACCTGGCCCGCCAAGGCAAGATCGATCCCGTAATCGGCCGTGACGATGAGATAGCGCGTGTAATCGAGATTCTTAATCGGCGGACTAAGAACAACCCAGTTTTGATCGGTGAAGCCGGGGTTGGTAAAACTGCAGTCGTTGAAGGTCTTGCCCAGGCAATCGTTTCTGGTCAGGTTCCGGAAAAGATCGCTTCTAAAGAAATCATCCGCTTAGACGTTGTTTCCCTGGTTCAAGGAACTGGCATTCGTGGTCAGTTCGAACAGCGGATGCAGCAGTTAATGAAGGAAGTTCAGAAGAATAAGAACATCATCCTGTTTATTGATGAGATTCACGAAATCATGGGTGCCGGCAATGCTGAAGGCGGCATGGACGCAGGCAACATCTTAAAGCCGGCCCTGGCCCGTGGCGATCTGCAGCTGATTGGCGCCACGACCATGAACGAATACCGCAAGATTGAAAAGGACGCGGCGTTGGCTCGGCGGTTCCAGCCAGTTGAGGTCAATGAGCCATCCGTTGAAGAAACGATCAAAATTTTAAACGGCATCAAGGGCCGCTATGAAGACTTCCACCACGTCAAGTACACCGATGATGCCATCCAAGCCGCGGCTAAGTTGTCCGATCGCTATATTCAAGATCGGTTCCTGCCCGACAAGGCGATTGACCTGCTGGACGAAGCCGGATCCCGCAAGAACCTGACCTTGAAGACCGCCGACCCGGCAACGATCGAAAATCAGATTCACACGGCCGAGGCTCACAAGCAGCAAGCCGTTGAAAGCCAAGATTATGAAAAGGCCGCCTACTACCGCGATCAAGTTTCCAAGCTGACCAAGGCTAAGCAGGATGCCGAAGAAAATCATACTGATCAAGCCGCAACGGTAACCGTTCAAGATATGGAAAAGATCGTCGAAGAAAAGACGCACATCCCGGTTGGCGACTTGCAAAAACAAGAAGAAAACAAGCTGCGTGATCTCGACAAGCAGCTCGAAAAGCACGTGATTGGTCAAAACGAGGCCGTTGACAAGGTTGCTCGGGCAATTCGGCGTAATCGGATCGGGCTTAACAAGTCTGGCCGCCCAATCGGCAGTTTCCTGTTCGTGGGGCCGACGGGGGTTGGTAAGACGGAAATGGCTAAGCAGCTGGCTAAACTGCTGTTTGGTTCCAAAGATGCCATGATTCGATTCGATATGTCCGAATACATGGATAAGACCTCGACTTCCAAGCTGATTGGGGCTGCCCCAGGCTATGTTGGCTACGAGGAAGCTGGTCAACTGACGGAACAGGTTCGGCGCCACCCTTACAGCCTGATTCTGCTGGATGAGGTTGAAAAAGCGCACCCTGACGTAATGCACATGTTCCTGCAGATTCTGGACGATGGCCGCTTAACTGACTCGCAGGGACGCACGGTTTCATTTAAGGACACCATCATCATCATGACTTCCAATGCCG
Organism: Limosilactobacillus mucosae; assembly: GCF_013423865.1. Lineage (NCBI taxonomy): Bacteria > Bacillati > Bacillota > Bacilli > Lactobacillales > Lactobacillaceae > Limosilactobacillus > Limosilactobacillus mucosae. The sequence goes on from NZ_CP058954.1 coordinate 1,645,320, forward strand.
GTACTGGCGACTCCGAGGCTTCGATCGGTTTTGGCCCAGAAGCAAGCGGCTCAACGCACTCGATTATCGACAAGCTGACCGACTACTTCAAGCCTGAATTCTTGAACCGTTTCGATGCCATCGTTCAGTTCAACCCATTGACCAAGCCTGATTTGATGAAGATCGTTTCACTGATGCTCGATGACGTCAATGCCATGCTGGCTGACAAGAACCTGCACATCGAAGTTCCAACCGACGTTAAAGAAAAACTGGTTGATCTGGGCTACGATCCTAAGATGGGGGCACGTCCATTACGCCGGGTCATTGAAGAACAGATTGAAGACCGCATCGCTGATTACGTTTTGGATCACGATCAAGTCAACAAGCTGGCTGCCAAACTCGATGGCGACGGCAAGATTGAAGTCGTGGCCGCTGATACGCCAGTTCCAACCAACACGCAGACTCCCAGCGTAACCGATGCAGCCAAAGACGATTCCGACGCTGAGTAACTCAAAAAAGTCTGTTTAGTCTGAATATAAAAGGCGCGCTGTCAAGCTTATGAGCCTGGCAGTCGCGCCTTTTTGTCTATTTTTGATCATTGAAATGCGTATAGCGCAGCAGCGGAATGGCGATTGCCGGCACCAGAATCATCGACAAAACCATTTCTGCCAGGCCATTCGTTGCCAAAACCGTCCCCAAGACCGTCCCTAAATGAGCAACATCGGTATGGTAGCCCTTAGCAACTGCTGGCGTATGCGCGAACAGATAGATACCGCCCAAAACCAGCAGCGTATTGGTCATGGCACCGGCCGCCCCCACGATCGTCAATGCCCAGCGCTGCTTCATTACCTTGCGCAGCCACAAAAACAGATAGCCAGCCACCAAACCGACCAGCAGCCGTGGAACGATCGCGATCAGCGGATTGGTAAAGATCAGCGGCGCCAGTGGACTGCTGGGATAAAAGAAGGCCCTAAGCCAGGTAATCACGCCCCAGGTACCGCCCAAAAGCATTCCCGTGTTTGGCCCCATGACTACCGCGCCAATCATTACCGTAATCTGCAGCGTCGTCAGCGACAATGGACCAATTGGGATGTTCCCTAGCGCTGGAATAAAATCCTGCAGTATCAAAATCGCCAACAGCAGTGTCTGAGCCGTTAAGCGTTTTGTTCTCACCGAAGCACTTGTCATTGATATCCCCTTTCTCGCACTATGCCTAAATATCCAGTCAATTATAACATGCTTTGAATTTTAGACGCGAATTAGTAATTTTGCTCGATAATTCAAGACCTTTTAGCGTTCGAAAGCGTTATAATGTGATTAACAAGCGTTTAGAGTTATGGAGCGATTTTTATGGCTGATTCATTTAAAACCGGAAACCCAATCTGGGTCTACTATACCGATATCGATACTGGTGCCAATCTGCGCGTTCCGCAGCTGCTGCGGGGCTTTGTTGGTACGCCTTTTCATATTGTCGAGTTAAAGTTTCCCAACTACCGATTCATTAAAGCCGATGGTCAATTGAACGGCAGCTTTGATATGCAGCCACACAGCGTTCACCTGTACTATCGTCGCAATTCATGGGGCGAGGTTCAAACCGTGGCTATGTATCTAAAATTATCAACGCCAACGCAGCTGTTTGACGACGTTGATGGCATGCCGGTCGATACGCCGCTGCCCGGCGGAATTTTCGTCAAGACGTTCCAGCGCATTGCCACCCAAAAAGGCGAGTTCTGGTACGAGGTGAATGCGGATCGCTGGCTGAAATATGACAGCAATACCATGAAGGACTTCAAGGAGCTGCCTAACGACGACTCCCTGGCACCAAAACCTGGCACTCAGCTGGCAATCTTGCCGCTGAATCATCTCAAAGCCGTCGTTGACTATGTACAGGGAAAGAAACTGGACGTCTACGATCAGCCGTATGGGCAAACCATCGGCAAGGTTATTGACGGCGAGCGGTTAGATATTATCGGCAAGCTCAATGACAATAATGGCGTCGTTTGGTATCAAGCAAAAGATCTTGGCTTTATCAACGGCTCTTACGTCAATCTGATCCAATAGGTTTTGTTATAATTAAAACAGCACTAAACGAAAGGAAGCATTGATTATGAAAGTTGCTATTGTCGGCGTTGGCAGCATGGGCGGCGCCATTATGCAGGGATTGAACAACCTGACCAAGTACGATCTGATCGCTTTGAACCCCAAAAATCCACGCGTTGAAAAGCTGGCCCATGAATATAAGTTTAAGCTGGTTTTTGATCCGCAAAGCTTGGTCGAGCTGCAGCCCGATGTCGTTATCTTAACGACCCCGGCTCCTGTGACCGTAACCGTGGCTGAACAGCTGCAAGCCCTGGATCCTCATACGATTGTTATCTCTGCAGCCGCTGGCGTTAAGCGCGTCGATCTGCAAAAAGCTCTGATCAATAATCCAGTCGCAACAATGATTCCCAATACACCGGTTTCTGTAAATGCCGGTACGATTGGCCTGTCATTGAATCCAACGTTTGACAAGACCATCAAAGATACCATCGTTCAACTGCTGAATGACCTTGGCGACGTGGTTCTGGTGCCTGAAGAACAGTTGGACATCGTGGGCGTGATTGGCGGCTGTGGTCCGGCATTCGTGGATGTCTTTATGGATGCCATGAGCGATGCAGCCGTAAAGCACGGATTGAATCGCCAGACTACCTACCGTTTGATTGCCAGCATGGTTAAGGGTTCAGGCGCCCTCGCTTATGAAACGCGACAATCACCAGCCGCTCTGCGTGATCAAGTCGCCTCTCCTGCCGGCACGACGATTCGGGGACTGGCTGCCCTGGAAAAGCACGGCTTTCGTTATGGCGTGATTGATGCCATCGACAAGGCCAGCGATGAAGACTAACTGGCGAGTTTTCCCGACCGGCGTCATTTAAATTGATTTACTTTTCAGACACCATTCGAATTAACTGATAAACCCCTGCTCAGCTTAACGCTGGCCGGGGTTTTAATTTGGCATCGTGATTCAATTTTTAACTTGGCAAATCCCAATCGCAGTGCTGATCAATACCAGCTCTGCTTTACCCAGTCAACGATCAGAATGCACTGCATCCGAAAAACTCGACGACTTAGATACATGAAAACATTATTAATATAAATTACCACTAGAATACAGCTGTTGGGCAAGCTCGCCATCAAAATCAATCTTACCTAATACCATTTCAATATATTCCATTAAGAAGCGCATATTTTGCTCATTAAAATCAATTACGACGCGGCTGGCCGAGTGAGCTTCCAGGTAGTAAATAAATTCACTATACTTATCTCCTTCCTCACTTTCCAGAAAAATACCATAGTGACCATTAACTGAATCGCCATGTTGCCAGTGATAGTTGGTTTGTGAAAGACATTTTTTCAATGCGCATGCCAAGTAGATCATTTCTTCTTTAGGCACTTCTCGATTTTTCTGGTTGATATTAATGCCTGCACCTTTGATTTTGAGTTGGATTAATGTAAGCACACCATAACAACACGTATTCTAACCGCCACACGGACCTTCTATACTTGAGGAAACTCATATGGGAGGTCTTTTTGATGGCTCAAAATGAAATCGTTGAAGTCAGCGCCACTTCAAACGACCGCAAGACTAACCGGCGCGTGCTGGTAGCCTCACTTTCGATTCAGAAGGTGCGGCTTAACATCTACCAGGACGCTGATCCTGCAATGATCGAAAATCTGATTAAACTCCTCGTTGATCATGCTAGTTAATTGGACTCAGCCGAAGCATGTTTTCATCGTCTGCGGCAAAACCGACCTGCACATATGCGCCGACTCGTTCAGAAAAAGTCATCATTGACATACTGACTCCTGACTATACGGGAGCGGTTATGTGTGACGGCTATCGTGGCTACGGCCAAGAGCAGCTGCCGAAAGCAACGTTTGGCAGCTGTCTCATACATATTCGACGACCTTTTATTGAATTGGTCAAAGGCCTCACGTTAAAGAATAATGCCCAGGCAACGCAGGCCGTAAAGCTGCTTAGCCGAGTATTTCATAAGGAAAATAACTTGAGGTATAAAACGCCGATTGAGAAAAAAGCGCAGCGACGAAAACTGGTCAAGCCACTGTTGGATGCCTTCTATCGCTTTATTGAAGGGATTGCTTATCCGATGCATAAGCTGAAAGACGCAGTCAAAAACGCCTTGAAACTTAAGGATCGTGTATATCAGATCTTTAAGATTGGCGAGCTGCCGTTAAGCAATAACTCGGTTGAGCAGAGCATCCGACCGTCGACCATCATTCGCAAAAACAGCCTGTTTGCGAAATCTACAGCCGGTGCGGAAGCCAATGCGATCTTCTATACGATCGTTCAGACGGCCAAACTAAATAATCTGGATATCTTCAAATATCTGGAATTGATCTTTGAAGCCTACACACGCTCTCAGAACCTGGATCTGAAGGCTTATTTGCCATGGAATCCAACCGTTCAGCAGATTGGTGTCAAATAAAATCACTAGGATAATGAAATGGGGCATCTCGCCAAGCCGCGAGATGCCTCATTTTTTCGTGTATTTTTCAACCCGTACCATTATGGTGTGCTTACAATACTAAAAAAGTCACCCGCAGATGAGGTTTTCACCTGCGGGTGACTTTTTCGTTGCTAATTAAATGTGTCCACACCGTTAATTAGTAAATACCATCGTATGCCTTTTGGTAAAGGTCGATGATTTCTTGCTTGGTACCCTTACGAGGGTTGGAGAAGGCGTTCCCATCCTTAAGGGCATTTTCAGCCATCAATGGGAAGTCTTCTGGCTTAGCACCGATTTCCTTGATGGAAGCCGGAATACCAACGGCCTTGCACATCTCGCGCATGCCGTCAATGGACTTTTGAGCGGCTTGCATGGTAGTCAGGCCAGTGGTGTCGTAGCCCATGATTTGTGCCAGTTCAGCGAACCGGTCTGGGCAAGCGATCAGGTTGTACTCTTCAACCGTGGTCAGCAGCAATGCACAGCAAACACCGTGTGGGGCGTCGTATTGACCACCAAGTTGGTGAGCCATGGCGTGAACGTAACCCAGGTTGGCATTGTTGAAGGCCATCCCGGCCAGCATTTCGGCTTCAACCATCTTGGTCCGGGCCTCAACGTTTTGACCATTGGCAACAGCTTCTGGCAATGCTTCTTGAATCAGTTGAATGGCTTCCTTACATTGACTGTCCGTGATTGGGTTGTGGTCAACGGAAACGTATGGTTCGATGGCCTGAACGAAGGCATCGCAACCAGTAGCAGCAGTAACTGATTGTGGAACGCCGAGCATCAGCATTGGGTCGTTGAAGGATACCAATGGAATGTTACGCCAGGAAACAACAACGAACTTCAGGTGGTCTTCTTCGTTCGTGATAACCGCGTGCCGGGTCAATTCTGAACCAGTCCCGGCGGTGGTGTTAACAGCCATCAGAGGTGGCAGTGGGTTATCCAGCGTTTCAATTCCGGCCAACTTGGTGATGTCATCACCGTTAGTCAGGATAATGCCGATTCCCTTACCACAGTCGTGAGCAGAGCCCCCACCAACAGTGATGATGGAGTCACACTTCTCTTCTTCGTACATCTTCTTACCAGCCTTGATGTTACGAATCTTTGGGTTAGGTTCAACACCGGTGAAGATGGCGTAGTCCACGCCAGCCTTCTTCAGTGATTCAATCGTTTGAACAACGGGGCCGTTTTCGATCTTTTCCAAGCTCTCTTGGGTAACGACCAGTGGCTTGTGCATGTTAAGCATCTTAGCACGGTCACCGATCTTGGCGATAACACCAGGACCAAAGAAGTTAACACTTGGCATTAAGAAATCAAATTGTCTATTCATAAATAGTAGCCTCCTCATGACATTTGAATACGTTTCCATAATCACATAGCTTTTCAACAAATTCAAGGAAAAACGGCTATTTTTGCTCGTAATTGAACAATCTTTAATAATTGTTTCATTTATTTAATTTTACCATAAAGAAATCGATTCCAATCTTTGACCGTGTCATAGGTAATCTCGCCAATGAAACGCAGATCATGCTTGGCGTAGACGTCCAACGCGATCTTGGCCTGCAGCGGATTCTCGCCCACGCCTACCGTGGTAACCAGCTTCAGACGGTCATGAACGGTCTTTTGGATCTTTTTAACGACCGCAATTGGATCATCCCCGAACAGTTTCCATGAATGGGTGATGTCCAGAATCGACTCGTCAATCGAATACGGCAGCAGGTCCTCATCCGCCACGAACTCGCGATAGATGTTGTTGACCTCAATGTTCTTTTCGATGTACGTATTCATCCGTGGCGGCACCACAATCAGATGGTTGTCGCGCGGCAAATCTCGCTGGCGGTTGACGTTGGAGATGCCGTAAAGCTTTTTGGCCATTGGGGATGAAGCCAGTACCAGCCCGCCATTGGTATTTTCGGCTTCGGACATGACTACGAGCGGCGTGGTGAGCGGATCCAGCCCGCGCATCGTGCACTCAATCGTAGCGTAGAATGATTTGTTGTCAATGACCAGGAAAATCCCGCGTGGCTCTTCTGAACTGTCCATCTTGTTGTCATTCTCGAACTTCTATTTGCATAATATTATAATATGCGAATAAGTGTTCGCAAAGGCGAAAACCAAGATAAAGGGTTTAAGGGTAATAATACGGCAAATAGGCCCGTGGAAATTCCGCGAGCCTTTTTTTGATTGCCAGAACTGCACTACGACTGAGCTGAATTGTATTTGGCAACCGAGCCACGTTCCTTTATTTGATACGGCAGCTCAACTGAAGAAACATTCTGGTTGGTCAAATGTTCAATTGCCAACTGTCCCATCTGCTTGAATGGCTGATCAATCGTTGTGATTCCCGGATAGATCATACTGGCTACTGATGAGTTGTCAAAGCCCAAAACTGCCAGTTGCTCAGGTACCTTTATGCCATGTTCCTGAGCGGCATAGATAACCCCGGCTGCGGCATCGTCACTGGCTGCAAAAATTGCCTCGGGAAGTTCTCCTTTTGCTAAAAGAAGTTCTGCGGCCTGCTTTCCTGCTGCAAACGAATAGTCGCCGGGAATGATGGATGGTGTAAGTCTAGCTGACTCCATTGCCTTTTGATATCCTGCGCAACGCGTCCTACCAGTTTGCGGGTCGTTAGTATCAACGGCAACCAAAGCAATTCGTTGGTATCCATGACTAATTAGGTAGTTAGTCCCTGCCATGGTAGCTTTAAGATTATCAATAGAAATCATTGGCTGATTGGAAACTTTGACGCCTAGAGAAATTAATGGCAGTTGCAGTTGATCAAGTAGTTTCAGATTGTTCTCATCAAATTGAACCGAAACCGATATGATTCCGTTGACTTTACGGCCAGCCATTAGATTTAGGCATGCCTTTAGTCGTTTTGAATCATTCAAACCGCAGTGAGCCAAAAGGATTCGTCCACCATTTTGGTAGGCCCAGTCTTCAATGCTGTCGATAATTGGGGCGGCAAAGCTCGTTGTGGCATTGGTTACGATTACCCCAATCAGATTTGAGGTCTGTGCAACCAGATTAACGGCAGCTTCATTTTTTTGATAGTGTAGCTCATCTGCAATTTTCTCAACCCGACGGCGAGTTTTTTCGCTGTATCCCCCACTATGGTTTAATACGCGAGAGACGGTTGATGGAGTTACTTTTGCTAGTCTGGCTATGTCTTTAATCGTGGCCATCGGGATCCTTCTTTCAAAAAGTAGTTGACTTTTTAAGTTAGCTGTATATATAATACTCCGTGAAAACGGTTACTAATACCGTTTTTATTATTTTGACATTTACTCAAACGTTTGCGTAACTTTTATTTTTAAATTTTTTACGAGGAATGATAATAATGGCATATACCCCAAAATGGTGGTGGCAAAATTCAGTTGTCTATCAAGTCTATCCACGGAGTTTTCAAGACAGCAATCATGATGGTATTGGTGATTTAAAAGGTATCATCAGTAGGCTTGACTATATAAAAAAACTAGGTGCTGACATTATCTGGCTCAATCCAATCTACCGTTCGCCAAACGTTGATAATGGGTATGATATCAGTGATTATCGGGCAATCGATCCAACTTTTGGATCATTGACCGACTTTAAGGAGCTGCTGACGAAAGCTCATGAACTTGGTCTGAAAATAATGATGGATCTGGTGGTTAATCACTCATCAGATGAAAATGAATGGTTTAAGCAAAGTCGCCAAGGAAAAGAAAATCCATATCGTGACTATTACATCTGGCGTGATCCAGTCGATGGTCATGAACCAACTAATTGGGGATCATACTTCTCTGGTTCAGCTTGGCAGTACGATGAAGCAAGCGGTCAGTACTACCTGCACCTTTTCGCAGTAAAGCAGCCCGATTTGAATTGGGAAAACGAAGCAGTTCGTCATTCGGTATACGACATTATGAATTGGTGGGCTGACCTTGGCGTTGACGGCTTTCGAATGGACGTCATCAATTTGATCTCAAAGCCAGCTGTTTATAAAGACATTCCGACCGCGCCAGGAATGAAGTATGGTGATGTTGAGCCGGTTGTTGCCAATGGTCATCGGATGCACGAATTCCTTCAAGAAATGCATCAGTCAGTAATGGCTAAGCATGATTTGGTAACGGTTGGCGAAACTCCTGGCGCGACAACTGATGATGCCAAAAAGTATGCCAACCTTGAACAGACTGAACTGAACATGGTTTTTGAGTTTGAGCATGTTGGTTTAGACGGTAACGACAACCCAGCTTTAGGAAAATGGAGCGACAAAAAAGTCAGTCTGCCAGAATTGCGAGATAACCTGGTGAAATGGCAGACTCAGCTGAGTGGTAAGGCCTGGAACTCGCTTTACTGGAACAACCATGATCAGCCACGCGTCGTATCCCGTTTTGGCAATGATGATCCAAAATATCGTGTCGTTTCGGCTAAAATGTTGGCGACAATGCTGCACTGTCTGCAAGGGACTCCTTATATCTACGCAGGTGAGGAACTGGGAATGACCAACACGACCTTTAATTCTTTGTCTGACTATCGTGATTTAGAGAGCATTAATGCCTACCATCAGCTGGTTGACGAAGAGCATCTGGTTGATGGAAAGACAATGAGCAGATATCTGGCAATTCATTCTCGGGACAATGCCAGAACGCCAATGCAATGGGATGACAGCAAGAATGCCGGTTTTTCGGATGCTGAACCTTGGATCGCGGTCAATCCCAACTATTCAGAGATCAACGCAAAGGCGGCACTGGCGGATCCATCATCCGTCTTCTATCACTACCAGAAACTCATTCAAATGCGCCATGACCTGCCAGTAATGACTGAAGGAAAGTTTGCACTGGTTAACGGCAACGAATCGGATGATCAGGTCTTTGCCTACACGCGGGATGATGGTGAAACGACACTGCTCGTAGTAACCAACTTTACCAAGGAAACGATCACGCGAGAATACGCCGCTGGTCAAGGCAAGCTCTTATTAAGCAACTACGAGGATGACATGGGAGAAACTCTGCGTCCATATGAAGCTAAAGTATATGAATTCAGTTCAAAGAGGTAACAAGTAATATGGAAAATCAAGAAACAACTACTGGACTACCGAGTCTGCCAATAAGTACCCTGTTTGCCATGACTTTTGGTTTCTTTGGCGTTAACATGGCATTCTCGCTGCAAAGCTCACAGATGGGAAGAATCTTTCAAACAATTGGTGCCGATCCTACCAAGTTGGGTTTCTTCTTTATTCTGCCACCACTGATGGGGATGATTGTTCAACCATTAGTTGGCAAATATTCTGATTTAACGTGGAATCGATTTGGCCGGCGTATGCCTTATCTTTTAGTTGGTGCGCCAATCGCGGCTCTGGTTCTGATTCTTTTGCCCAATGCGGGATCGTTTGGGTTCGGTTACGGTTCACTGGCCGCTCTTTGGTTTGGAGCGATTGCGGTTCTGTTCATGGACCTTTCTTCAAACGTCTGCATGCAACCATTCAAGATGATTATTGGTGATATGGTTAACGAAGACCAAAAAGACTTTGCCTGGTCCTGGCAGCAGATTTTCTCCAACATGGGCGGAATTCTCGCGACCCTGATGCCGTTTATCATGACGCTTTTAGGGGTTTCCAATACTGCTAAGAAAGGTTCTCTGCCTCACTCAGTCATCTGGACCTTCTACCTTGGCGCGGCTGTACTGCTCTTAACCAGTATCTTCACACTGGCCAAGGTTCATGAATACAACCCTCAAGACTATGCCAAGTACCATGGCGTTGATATTGCAGCCAATCAAGAAAAGCTTAGTTTCGCAACTTTGCTGAAGAACGCACCTAAGGCATTTTGGCAGATCTCTCTCGTTCAGATGTTCTGCTGGTTTGCGTTCCAATACCTTTGGACTTATGGTACTGGCGCTGTTGCAAAGAATGTCTGGAACGTAACTGATCCATCAACGGCTGGCTATCAGGCTGCCGGTAACTGGTTCGGTGTTCTGTCCGCTGTTCAGTCGATTGCGGCTGTATTGTGGGGAATGGTTCTGTCGAAGACCAAGCCAAACCAACGTAAGACGATGTATCGTTTAGGCCTGGTTCTTGGCGGACTTGGCTTCATGTCAGTGTTCTTCATCCACGACAAGATACTTTTGATTCTTTCTTTCGCTCTGATCGGTATTGGCTGGATTTCAATGAACTCGATTCCATTTGCCTTGCTGACGACTGCGCTGGCTGGTAAGCATGAAGGGGCATATCTGGGACTGTTCAACTGCAGCATCTGCTTGCCGCAAATCATTGCTTCCGTTGCCAGCTTTGCCATCTTCCCATTGATTGGCAAATCCATGCCGGGGATGCTCTTGTTGGCTGGTATCGTTTTTGCCAGTGGCGCGCTGTTTGTTGGTCGAATTCAAGAACAGCCGAATGCTTAATTGAAACATTTATTACTTACTCATATCTATCCTAAAAATCTTAAAAAATGAAATCCCTGTCTCAAAATCGAGGCAGGGATTTTGCTTTTGTGAGGTATCAGAATATAAATGCAATTGCACTGATAATCGTTTATACTTTGATACGATTTTTAAAAGAGTGTCCACAACAATGGACATTAATTTATTTTTAGCGCTTACATTGACTGATATAGTTTAGATAAGGAGGGAGGAAGATGAGTGGAAATCGTGACAAAATAATAAAGATTCTGTCGAAAAGCGATCGTTTTGTCACAGCCGATGAGTTGGCAAAGTCTATTGGCATCTCGACAAAGACGATTTATCGAGCCGTCAATGGGATCAATGACCACTATGACGAACCAATCATTGTCTCCGAGCGTGGCAAAGGGTTGAAGTTGAATTACGATCGGTATCTCGAATTGACGAAGCAGACTGGTTCTGAAAACGACAAGCTGGACAGTACGCCATTGGAGCGACGGAACCAGATTCTTACCAAGCTGCTGTTCAACGCGCCTTTGGCCAATCGAGTGTCAGAGATGTATGAGGACTTCTTCGTAAGCATTGAGCTGATTCATCAAGATTTGACGATTATCAGCAAGCAGCTTCAAAAATATGATCTCAGCTTAAAGCGGGATGGCAGCTTTGTTTCGGTAGTTGGTGATGAGCGGAACATCCGGCGAGCCATCAACGCAGTCTTGATGCAGAGCAATGCCATGAACCAAGAGAGCATCAACGATTTCGTCAGTGAGTTTCATGATCTGAGCCGCTTTGACAATCAATTCATAACCACGCAGTTGGAATTGATTCAGCGCCTGCTTAATACAACGATCCCCTATCCTTATAACGTAAACATCTTTTCCCATCTCTACATTCTTATGAAGAGAATTCGTCAAGGAAAGATGATCGACTCTAAGGACGGGCAGATCAAAAACAAGCGATATGAGAAGATCATTCAGGCCAATCCAAAATTCTATAAGGTAAGCAATGACGTGATCAAGAACGTGGCCGATTATCTTAACTGCGATATACCAGCCATTGAAAGCTATTATTTATTGGAATATCTGATTTCGATGCGTTACAACAACAATTACGTATACGACAAAAGACTTCATCTGAATCGATGGAGCTGGCTGAATTCTATATCAAGCAGTTTGGATTGAATCCAGGGTCATCGCGCGTTATCTCGCTTCAGAATGATCTGGTCAGTCATATTCGGCCCATGATCAACCGTCTGAACAATCATATCGTAGTTGCCAATAAGGTACTTGCTGATATCAAGCTAGAATACGGTCAGCTTTTTAAGAAAGTCGCGGCAATTACCAAAAAGGCGGAAAACGAATTACAGCTGCCTTGGAAGATCAATGATGATGAGATTGGATTCCTTACGCTTTACTTTGCTAAATATATTGAAGAATCAAGCCTGCCAAAGCGAGTACTGATCATGTGCGCCAGCGGGATTGGAACTTCAAAACTCCTGTACGTAAAGATTCATAAGGCATTTCCGGATCTGAATATCGTGGGAGTCACTTCAAAGACCGACTACGTTGAGAATCCCGACAAGTACGATGACGTTGACGTGATTGTCTCAACAGTACCGGTCGTGCCGCGAAAGGACGCTAAGGTGATCCTTTCAAGCGCAATGTTTAACGAACAGGATAGGAATCGATTGAGCAGGTTATTGAATGATGAAGACTAAGCTAATTCTGGACAAAAACGTAATCGTGCCTAACCGCGATAAATGGCTTAAACACGTTGCGGGCATCATCCCCGATTTCTCGAATGATCCAACGCTGCTCATTCAGACGTTAAGAGAGCGAGAAGAAATCGGGAGCACAAGGCTTGCGGAAAAGTTGGTAATGCCGCATGTCGTAATGCCTGGAATTGCCGATAGCTATATCATCGTTAGCCAATTGGGATCCCCAGTTGAATGGTTTGATAATCATTCAGTGGATACCGGAACGTTTCTGGTCGTAAAAGGCAACGATGAAGCGATAAGTAATTTTGTGGTTCATATGGCAGATGATTCTTTTGTAGAACGGCTGTGTGAACGAGGCATAGAGAAGAAAACTATTGAAAGTCTTTTAGAAGAATAGAGGGAAACGCATGTTGTTTGATAAAGAGGTTATTTTATTTAACCAAGATGCTTCTGACAACGTAAGCGCCTTAACTCGGCTGGCTGACAGTATGTATGCCAAAGGAGTAGTAACCAGCGAGTACAGGGATGCCTTACTGAAGCGTGAAGAAAGTTTTCCCACCGGACTGATGACTCAAACGATTGGGGTTGCGATTCCTCATACGGATCCAGATAAGGTGATTGAGCCGCAGATTGGATTCATGAGTCTGAAGCATCCAGTGACTTTTCATCAAATGGGCGATAATGCCGAGATTCAAGTAAAACTGATCTTCATGCTTGCACTCAAAAAGTCAGACGACCAATTGAGCATGTTGCAGAAGCTGATGGCGCTCTTCCAAAACCAAGAAGCCATGGACGCTTTGCAAAAAATTGATCAGAAGAATGATTTTCTCGATTTGATGAAGAAGAACGAAATAATTGAATAGAGCTAAAGGGGATAAAGATATGAGTGCTATAGCATCAGGACTCCAATGGTTCGTTAACCTTGGGGCAAGCGTTATGCTTCCAATACTGCTGTTTATCTTTGCTTTGATTTTACGGATCAAGCCAAGCAAGGCCTTCAAAGCTGGTTTGATGGTTGGGATCGGGTTTATTGGCTTGAACCTGGTCATTAGTCTGTTAACCAAGAATCTTGGCCCTGCCTCGCATGCCATGGTTAGAAACTTTGGGATGCACCTTGGCACGATTGACATTGGTTGGCCGGCTGCTTCTGCCATTGCTTACGGTACCGTTCTGGGGAGTCTGGCTATTCCGGTTGGCGTTATCACCAACGTTGTACTGCTGCTGTTGGGATTGACGCAGACGCTGGATGTTGACGTTTGGAACTACTGGCACATTGCCTTTACTGGTTCCCTCGTCTACGCGGTTTCACACAGTTTCTCGCTTGGGATTTTACGATGATCGTTCACGTAATGGTTATCTACCTGCTTGCTGACATGTCCGCTCCATACATTCAGAAACAGTACGGTTTGGATGGTATTTCATTCCCACAAGGCGCCTCGGCACCAGGCTACGTATTGGCTCTGCCGTTGAACTGGCTGATGGACCGCATCCCTGGCATCAACAAGATCAAGCTGACGCCAAAGACGATTCAAAAGCGTATGGGAATCTTCGGCGACTCTGGCGTGATGGGTCTGCTGATTGGTATCGTAATCGGTATTTTGGCTAAGTACTCCGTTACCAAGACGTTGCAGCTTGGTGTCTCAACGGCTGCCGTTCTGGTCTTGATGCCGCGGATGGTTTCACTGCTGATGGAAGGTCTGACTCCTATTTCTGAAGGTGCCAACGAACTGGTTCAAAAGCACTTCCCAGGCCGGAACCTTTACATCGGGATGGACAGTGCGCTTGCTGTAGGTAACGAAACGGTTCTGTCCGCCTCACTGCTGCTGGTTCCAATTACGCTGCTGATTGCCGTAATCCTGCCAGGTAACCACGTGCTGCCATTTGGTGACTTGGCAACCATCCCTTACATGATTGCCATCATGGCTGCCGTATTCCGCGGCGACATTTTCCGGACGCTGGTTGGTGGGATCGTGGACATCATCTTGAGCCTGTACATTGCTTCTTGGGTTGCTCCACTGGTTACGGCTTCCGCAAAAGCTGCCAACTTCAGCCTTCAAGGCAACACCTCAATTTCCGTTCTTAGTGACGGTGGTGTCTGGACTACCTGGGTCGTCGTTGGCCTTGGCAAGATTATGACTTGGGGCGGTATCGGTTTGATCGGTGTCGTTACCTTGGCATTGATGATCTGGTACAACAAGTTCCACAAGAAGAACCAAGCTAAGAAGGCTAAACCTGCTGCCTAGATTTGTTTAAATTTGGAAGGAGATTATTACTATGAAGACGTTAATGGTTGTTTGCGGTAGCGGTGTTGCTACTTCCACTGTTGCTGAAGGAAAGATTCGCGACTTTTTGGACTCAAAAGGATTGCTGGACAAGGTCAAGATCTACAAGAGTAACATTGCCGAACAGATCAACAACATTGATGACTACGATGTGTTTGTCAGCACGACGGTCGTTCCAGAAGACGTTCGCGACAAGGTTATCAATGGCCTTCCGCTGCTGACTGGTATCGGTGTAGATAAGGTATACGATCAAATCCTGGCAAAGCTGGGTGAAGACTAGATTAACCTACGAAAAGCAGGCCCGTGGAAATTCCGCGAGCCTGTTTTTTTGATTGCTGATGGAGTGTGTTGAACAAAAATTGCTGAGCTGCTAAGGCATATTTATATCCCTCTGCTGTCGTAAAAATTAATAAGATGGCAGTCTAAAAATGCCCAAAAATGGCAGCGTGAAATTGTACAAGAATGGCAATTTCAAAATGTACAATGCCCCACGTGCCATGCAGAATTCGTAAATCGCTGATGGACGCATTGCGGAGTCATTTTGGGCAGCGAAACGTACTCGTTGAGGGTGCATTATAGGCGCGAACCGAGAAAATTAGTATCCACGTCAAATCCCCGTCACTGGCGGGCCACAGACTAGTCGGTGGTAGATTTCCCCTTATGCTCTTTAAATTACTGAAAACCGAAAAAGGAGATTTTTTTTAAGCCGTTCAAAAAATCGGTCAAGGCGATGCTCATCAGTTAGTGTCTTTGAACTTTATAGCGAGTATATAATTTGCACCAACATTCCTTATGATCGTGCAGAATATATCTCTAAATTGAGTTATCCTTAATATACCAAAAACATTCCTAATCTGATTGGGAACGCGAAGTAAGACGTTAGGGGCGGTATGATGAGTATTGTGGTAAGAGCTTTGGGGATTGCGGTTATATTGATGATGGCGGCATTGGCAATTCGACTTTTAAATGAAAGAGAACAGTTGTCTCGTAATTTAGAAAACAAGTCCAGATTCGATAAACGCAGTCGATTGAGATGGAAAATGAAGATCCTAGGGTCGAGAAGAAAGCTTAAGCAGGGAAGACGCGCTTTGAGTCAGATGGTACTAGCTTTTTTGGTTGGCTTCCTAACGATGCGCGCCTACGCGAATGAGTATTTCTTTATGATTGGCGGCGGCGTCAGCGTGATTGTTTTTGTGCGTTCATTCTTTGTTTGGAAAAGGATTACGCGCGAGAGCAGGCCAGTCATTCTTAGTAGTTCAGCAGCCAGGATCATCAAAGAGTTCTTTGATGACGGGGCGAAGAAAAACTCACAAAATGATGACGGATCTAAGAAGGACGATTAGAATAAATGAACATGCGATTGTTGTGAAACTATTTATTATTTTCGGTTACCTTTAGGGGTACTATAGATTCTTGTGAGAATAAAAAGAAAGGAGCTGTAGAACAATCGAAAATGCAATTGAAGTCAGGCATCTTTCCAAATCTTATGGTGACTTGAAAGTTGTCAATGATATTTCTTTTGATGTCCGTGAAGGTGAACTTTTAGCTTTTCTTGGCCCTAATGGAGCTGGTAAATCAACGACGGTGGACTGCTTATCGACTTTGACCAAATTTGATTCAGGAGAGATTAAGTTGGCAGGCTTTGATATAAAGACGCAAGCTCAAACTATCAAACAGAAGATTGGGATTGTGTTTCAAGAGGGACTTTTGGATAAGAAACTCACGGTTGCTGACAACTTAACGCTTAGAGCCGGTTTTTATTACCCCAACAAGGCAGAAGTTAAAGAAGCCGTGGATCGTGCAGTCGAATACACAGAGATTAAGGACCTACTTAAGCGTCAGTATGGGAAACTGTCAGGCGGACAAAGGCGACGAGTGGATATCGCAAGAGCCCTTTTAAACACGCCAAAGATTCTCTTCTTAGACGAACCAACAACAGGGCTTGATCCGCAAACAAGGCAGCATATATGGAAGACAATCCAATGCTTGCAGAAAGAGCATGGGATGACAATTTTTCTGACGACCCACTATATGGCAGAAGCCGCTATGGCAGACTATGTAATAATTCTAGATCACGGGGAAATTGTCGCAAAGGGAAGTCCAATCAGTCTAAAAGAGCGCTACAGCTATGATCGATTGAGACTGTACCCAAAGAAAGAGCAGCATCTGGATAGTTTACTGGGAAGCTTTTCGTTTACCTGGAGCAAGATGGAAGACTACTATGAGGTTGAGTTAACAGACACACTGGATGCCATTGATATTGTCCAAAAAGCACGGAACCAGCTACAGAGTTTTGAAGTGTTGCACGGAACGATGGATGACGTGTTTTTGAACATTACAGGGAGGAGCCTACGAGAATGAAAATAATGGTCAAGAGAAACCTCAAGATTTACTTTCAAGACAAAGCTGCTGTTTTCTTCTCAATGCTGAGTGTAATCATTATTTTTGCCTTGTACATCTTTTTTATTGGCGACTCGATAAGCAGTGGTTTAAAGTTTTTGCCACATCCTAACCGGCTGATGAGGGCTTGGATGTTGGCGGGGATGTTGGCTTCGGCATCGATCACTACTAGTTTGGGAGCTTACGGGGTAATGATCAGCGACCGAGAGAATAAAACTATCAAGGACTTTTATTCATCCCCAGTCAGTCGACGACAGATTGCAGGAGGCTATATCATTACTGGCTTTATCATAAGTATCATCATGTCGATTTTCACCTTGATTTTTGGAGAAATCTACATGGGTATGATTGGCGGAGCAGTACTGGATATGGATATTTTACTCAAGCTATTTGGTGTAATCGTCTTGTCAGCCTTTGCTTCATCAGCAATTGCTTCCTTCATAATTTCTTTTTTGAAGACTAACAGTGCCTACTCAGCTGCCAGTATGATAGTCGGGACTTTAATCGGCTTTTTGGTAGGGGCATATATTCCAATCGGTAATCTGCCAGAAAACGTTCAATGGCTGGTAAAGTATTTTCCGTGTGCTCATTCAGCCGTCCTCTATCGGCAACTATTAATGAAAGGTTCTATCAAAGAGAATTTTGCAAATCAACCGACAGCAGTTTTAAAAGAAACTAAGGAGATTCTAGGAGTTGTATTTGTGTATAACGGGCATACCGCGTCAGCATGGATGTCCGTAGTAGCTTTGTTGATTACCGGTGTGGTTTTCTATTTGCTGGCAGTTTTAGTGTTGATTCGGAAAGAGAACGAGATTTAGAAAAACAGACATAGCGCTAGGCTATAGTCCTGTCAAGTGTACAAGATAAATAGATAAAATTTGATTATGTGGCTTGATCGCGGAATTTTTCCGTGTTCAAGCCGCTTCTGGTTAAGAGCTTGCCGTCAGTGATATTATTGGTTTCCCCGCCCGTTGCAGCTTTCTGAGCTTAGTAGTAACCAGTTCTTCTGGAAGTTCAGCAAATGATTTGGCGTTTCCTACATAGATTCCAATGTTGGCCTGTGCTGGTTTCGTGCGTTGAATCAAGAGATGGTTTGTGGACATGTTGGTCAGCCATTTTCTTAACCGTTCCGCTTGTTTTGAGGTTATCTTTTGGTCTTTGCCTGTACAGACGATATAGCATATTGTTCTAGGTAAGCGATTGGTCGGTAGTGCTCTGCCATTCATTAGTTTCAGCTGAGCGGGTATGAGTATCTCTGTTCGCGAGGTGATATTTTGACTCACAGTCTTTTTAGTCAATTGATTCATCGCGGCACTGAGTTCATTACTATTAAAAAGGTAGGCATACACTTCCGCGGTCATCTCGACATCGGTAATGGCGACATCTTTCATCTTTGCCAAAGGGAGATGAAATCGATTAACGGTATCTCTTAGACTGGGAAGATTGGCCAGATTATGTTTCTTCATTAAATAATGATCGATTGAGAAGAATTGAATGGCATTGCTGTTTAGACAGGACAGTGAATCCAAACAGCTGCAAAGAACATCCAAGTCGTGCCTTACATTCCATCCCACGAACGGCAGCGGTTTTTTCGTGAATGAATTCAACTCATCAACAACAAGTGATAGCTGCCCTTTTTTCATGTATTCAGAAAATTGAAAGCTGCTGTGGCTGATCCCTCTTTTTAGGTCGCGTGCCAGCATATTGGGCCAATAGAGATACTCGGATAGGCAGCTTATCCGTTTTCCATTAAGATAATGGCCAATTGCAATCTCTAAAGGAACAGTTCGGATCTCTTTAGACTGGAGATTCAGCTCAGTGGCAAATTCGCAGTCCAGTAAATAATATTCATTCGGAGGTTCTAAAAGCTGCTTAAAAGTCATTACAATCAACTCCCAATAATTGAATTTCTTTAGTGACTATCTATTTTAAAGTAAGCACACCATATTGAACCGTGTTGTCTGCTAAGCAGTGGGCAATTTCAAAAATTAAAGAATAAAAAAGCAGCGGTCGACCGGCGCATTTCTGCGTGGTCGACCGCTGTTCATTTATCAACTAGGCTTTGCAGCTTTCTTGAATTTTATGAGCCCATGGCAAATAAGCCTCTATTTCTGACGTTTCGCGTTTTGCAAAGGCGCTAAGCAGGGTCTCTAAATATTTAAAGACATCCAAATGGTTTAGTCTTGCGGTTTGCACGATGCTATACCAGATTGCATTAGCTTTGGCCCCAACCGTGGACTTCGCAAACAGACTGTTCTTTCTGACCAGCGCGGTGGGACGAATCAGTTGCTCATTGTGATTATTATGCAATGGCAGCTCTCCATGCCTGAACATCTGGTAAACCCACTTCTTCAATTTGAAGGCATTTTTGATCGCATTGCGTAGCGGTTTGAGTGGCGATTTCGTCAAGGCTTCTTCAATCAGCTGATAGAAATCATCAATCATCGCTTTTAAATGTTGACGCCTTTGGGCTGCCTTCTCACTTGCTGATGAAGTTCTTCAACTTGTTCTAGGCAATCAAGCAATTGTTTACGTGATTCCTTTGATTTGCATTTTCTCTGATGACTGGTAACGGTAGTGGTCAACTTTTCGACTGTTGAATCATTCGTTGGCGCGGTTTCCTGTTCTTTATCATCAAACAGATCCAGCTGGCCAACACTTAATTTTTCAGTTTTTTTTCCAAAAAGTTGCTTTTGCAGATAGTTTACCATCTCGGTCAGTTCCGCAATCTTAGCCTTTAGTTCTTTGTTCTCACGCAAAGCTTCTTCTAGAGTGATCTTCTCAGCCATTACCAATCACCTCCTCCATTATCTGATGACCATAGGTTATCAGATAATGGAGGCAAATAAAAGAGGAACTTGTTAATACCCTGGTCCTTTAATAGCTGGCCTGATTCGTTTCTGAGGCAGTGGCGAGATACCTTCTAACAATGCCTTAATCTGACTCTTGGTTAATGCCACTGCGTCTTCTCGATGTCGCGGCCATCGTAATCCGCCATTTTCAAAGCGTTTATAAAGTAAGATGAATCCTTCACCGTCCCAGTATAAGCCTTTGAAGCGGTCATTACGATTGCCACAAAATAGAAATAGCGAATCATTATCTAATTCCAAGTCATAATTCTCTGCGATCACCATGGCCAAACCGTCAATGCCCTTCCGCAGATCGGTCTTGCCACAAACTATGTAGACGTGCCGAGGAGCACTCCAGTTAACCAGCATAAGCGGCTACTGCTTTAATGATCTCACTAACCAGAACGGGATCTGCTTCTTGGTAGACATTAATTTTTACTTGATGCAGTGAAACGATAGCTGCCAGGAGTGAGCGCTTAGCAACCGGCTTCTTTGTTTGCGGTATATCAACTTCGACAAAATCTTGCTTCATAAAAAAGTCCTCCTCCTTGAATATGTCTTCAAGTATAGGAGAACTTGGGATTTAATCATATACGGTTGGTTATAGTGTGCTTACCTTTTTGTTAACCCGCGACTGTTTAAAATCAGGATGAAAAAGATTAATTATTGTTTTCATATCACACGCTTCCTTAATCATCTAAAATGTCATACTCATCAAAATAGGAGCGGTTCTGCCTGATCTCACCACTTTCATAAAGCGAGATCTTATGCTGCAGACGTTCAATTGAGCGATCAAGATTTTTGCGCTTTTGAATCAGCATGGCCAATTGTTCTTTTAGCAGCTGTTCTCTGGCATCAAGCGTCGAATCGCCCTGCTCAAGCAACTGGTCATATTTCACCAATTCTTCCACTGGCACGCCTGAATGCCGCAAACAGATGATCATCTCAAGCCAAGACTGCAAGTGATCATCATAGTAGCGATTGCCATTTGCACGCCGCGGCACTTTGGGAAGCAGGCCAATCTGTTCGTAATAGCGAAGCGTCGCCGCATTGATATGATACTTCCGACTTACTTCAGTGATCGTCATATCAGACATTCCGAATCCCCCTTTATGACTAACCCTACTACTTAAAGTTAACTATAAGTCAATGGTAAATAAAAGATTCTTGAGCTGTTGCCTAAGTCAACCACCACCGACAGCAGCCATTTTGAGTAGGTCGTCAATGTAATAAAACGCCACTCTGACTTTAGGCCAGCGCAGCGCTTTAGGTTGAAATCTGTAATCTTGTTAAGCGGCTTAATCTGCTTTAGGAATCTGGGGATGATTGACAACGCGCTTAGGCTCTTGACCTTGAGCAGCCAGCCACAGATCCTCATCAATCATGGCATAGCCGCGATAAAAACTGGCTGCGGTAATACCGCCGATATGCGGACTAAGCAGCAGGCGACTGGCAATCGATCGCGGCTGATTCAACAGCGGATGATCTTTTAAGACCGGCTCATGATCCAGCGTATCAAGACCAGCCATCGCTAAATGTCCAGACTTGAGCACTTCAATCAGTGCCGCATCATCAACCAGTTCGCCACGGGCCGTATTAACCAGGTAGCTACCTGGCTGCATTTTGGCAAAAAAGGTCTGATCTGCCATATGCCGCGTTGCTTTGGTTACTGGCAAATGCAGACTGACGATCCGACTCTGTGCCAATAAGTCATCCAATTCACGATACTGTACGCCATATTGCTGCTCTTGTACTGGATCCAGTCGATGACGCTTGTAGTAGTAAATATTCTTAACCTGGTAGGCTTTTAACAAGCGAGCAGTTTGCCGGGCAATATCACCAAAGCCAATCAGCCCCACACTGCAGTCAGCCAGTTCAAGCAGGTTGGCATTTTGGATATAGGCTCCCTTGGCTTCAATCTGATGACCAGCTCTTACTGCCGCATCATTTACGACAACATTGCGCAGCATCCCGACCATCAATAAAATCGTCTGCTCAGCTACTGCCATTGCATTCATGCCCTGCGCGTTGCAGACATAGACACCACATTCATCTGCAGCTTTTAGATCAATTGCATTAAAAGCAACGCCTTCAGAATGGATTGCCAACAGATTAGGCATTTGTCGAATCAAGGCTCCTGGTACCGCTGCAATCGCGTCAGCAACGATAAAGTCCGCGTCGCCAGCTTGATTAAGGTATTCTTCAACTGGCAGATCTGGTTTTAAATCAACCAGATCCAACGAATTCAAAAAGCCGTCAGCAGCTGCGAACCGCTGTAAATTTCCCTGCTTACCAATATGCAATATTTTCATCTAGATCACCCCATAGCTGGTTAAGTTGACGCCGAAGCAGAAACCGCTGATCTTATCAACAGTTCATCACCTAGCGATTGATTCACAGTTTACTCCAACCAGTCCAATTTCGTAACTGCATTAAGCGGATTGATTCATCGAACTTGTGATGCTCACCGAACTTGATTGCGAAACTTTTGATACGTCAGCTCCAAAAGGCCGATATTAAGCACCGCAAACACCATCAGATAGTATGGCATGATCCAAATACCAAATTGCTGCTGCAAAAGGCCAAAAATCGTCGGCATAAAAGTAGTGCCAGTATAGGCTGCCGCCATCTGCAGACCAATTACGGCGGCACTGTAGCGCTGGCCAAAGTTAGCAGGTGCCATGTGCTGAATCGACGGATAGATTGGTCCCATCCCCGTACCGATAACGACAAAGCCAACTGCTGCAATCTGGTAGCCAGCAGTCGGCAGCATAACCAGCACAATGCCAACCAGCTCAACTGCTGCGCCAATTCTGATCATCAGGCGATCACCAAAGCGGTTGGCAGCCATTCCCGCCAACAAGCGCCCCAGCATTAGTCCCCCAAAGATCAGCGAGCCAAATGAGGCAATCGTCTCCTCGCTCAAACCGCTTCTCGTCCCGGCAAAGTAGCTTGGCGTCCATAAAAAGCAAGTGGCTTCTCCAGCACAGTAGGCAAAAAAGGCCAGCAGCGTCGTAATCACGCCCCGCTGTCTGATTGCTTCTTTGATTCCCGCACTGGCCGCCTTGGCTTGCTTTTCATCAGGCTGCTCGTTTTGATGCCAGAGTGGCAATGAACATAATACGACTAGCAGAATCCCCGTCTGCAAAAAAGCCGTCCAGCGATAGCCCTCATTCCAACGCGCCGTCTTTAGAGCCAATGCCATGATATACGGACTGACCACGGCCCCCAGTCCATAAAAGCAGTGCAAAAAATTCATCACGGCGCCTGAATAACAGCTGGCGACATAATGATTCATCGCGGCATCAATTGCGCCAGCCCCTAAGCCATAGGGAACCGCGAAAATCAGCAGCATCCAATACTCAGTACAAAGTGAAAAGCCAAACAGTCCCACAATCGTTAATAAAATTGAGCAAATAACGATCCATTTAGTATGAAATCTCTGAATCAATTTAGGACTCAGCAATGCCGAAATGATGGTCATAAAAGCAATCGTCATTGAGACGTAGCCGGCATATGATGAAGGAACGTTAAATGCAGCCTGCATCTGTGGCCACCCCGACCCCAACAGCGAATCAGGCAGTCCCAGACTGACAAAGATCAAATAAATTACCCCTAATAGTAAAGAAGCCATTTCATCATCCTTTAAATAAATAGTCGTGTTTAGGAATTAATTAATGATAACGCCTATTCCATTCTTTTTTCAAAGCGAAAATCCAGCCAACCAACTTGATTATCAGCAGCCGACCAGCTGGGATCAGGATGATGCGGATTATAAAATTCAACGATCTTAAAGCCGCACTTGTTAACGTAAAAATGGATGTTGCGCGTTTCAAAATAAGGCGTGATCGTTTCCCAGACTTTGACTTTTGGATACATCTGCTCAATTGCTCGCCAGGCAGCTTTGCCAATCCCGTGACTATGCATGGTTGGATTGACAAACAGCAGTTCCAGACTGCCATGATCACCATTAATGTTTACGACGGCCCCGCCTGCTTTTTGACCATTTTGCCAGATACGATAGGCCGTGCCTTGATCAATACAGTTCTCAATCGTTTGGCGCGCGATTATCTCGTCGCCCTCTTCAAATTGGTCATTGCGCTTGCCAAATTCTTCCAACGCGCCATATTTAAAGACCCATTGATTATCTTTGATAAATTGTTCACGATCCTTTGGCTGCAGCAAAATCAGTTCTACCATAATTAAAAGCCTCCTTAAATCAATGCCGGTACTAAAAAAGCCCAGCGATGCCAAAACATCTAACCGGGCTCACCCGACACCTTATCTGATAGGCGGCCTGCAGATAACTGCGATCCCCTGTGCTGCGGCACACTATCCTCCGGTGACTGTTATTGTTTATAGTATAACGAAAAAAGATTTCATTTTAAAATTTTAAGCAAACGGATCAACTTCTGAATCTTCATTCCAAATATATTCGACCTTCTGTGCATTGGCTTTAGCAGCATCCAGACCGTAATGATCAGCAACGAATCCCAGTGCCATGTCAATTCCCGCTGAAACTCCCGATGACATGTAAAAACGGCCATCATGAACCCAACGTGCTTTTCTGATCCAGACTGCATCCCCCGTACTCGTTACCCATTCAAAAGCATACTTGTTGGATGTCGCCTTGACATTTACCAAAACCCCGGCCGCAGCCAGCAATGCCGATCCCGTGCAGATTGACAAAACATTGGCAGCTGAATCGGCAAGGTCCTTTAGTCTCGCCAAAAAGTCAGCATCCTTCACCAATGGCCGCGTGCCCCGACCGCCAGGAACCACCAGTACCGCGTCATCTGGCAGTTTGGCTGCTTTTTGCGTCAAAATCTGAGTACACTGTGCGCTGGTAATGATCCCGCCCTTCATTGAGATATAGTCAAGCCGTGCATCGGGAATTCTTCCAAAGATTTCAACCGGTCCAAAGAGATCCAAAGTTTCAAATTTATCGAATAAAAGAAAGTAGAAGTTCATGCCGCGCCCTCCTTTTGACTGGCAAAATCAGCTGTATCTGGCTTTCAGCAATTCCGCAAATTTTTCGGCAGGATAGATGTAGGTCTTTTTGCCATCAATCGTCATCCCCATCAAATAGTCGCAATTGACTTTCTTGTTCAATGCCCGCGTGCGAATCAGATTGCCTTCCGCAAAGTCATAAAAGCGGTCGCCATCGTCCATGAAATAAACCTGAAAATGATTCATGCTGCTGATGGTTACACGATCAGTCAGCTTATCGAAAAACATGATAGTATTGTCGGCTAGATAACGATCAATCAGTTTTTTCATCTGAGGATCACCAGCATAAACATCATAGAGATATTCAAAAATGTATTCTGGCAAACGTTTAATCATGTCATCGGTTACAAGCGCCATCACAATTGTAAACTTACTGGCAAAATTACAAAGCTGCAGGCAACGCGATCCTTCAAAGTAAAAGACTTTAGCGCCCCATTCAAAGAGCCGATCGCCTGCTTCCTTTTGCTTAGTATTGGCAATCGTTAGACGCAAAAGTGGACTGACAATCTGATCAGGCAATGGCATATGGTAGACTTTTCTTGTTTCTTTAGTTCCGTAAATAATCATGGCAATCCCCCATATCTCTGCATTGGTCGGCAATTCTGACTACACTAATCTTTTTAATAATTTTGCCATATGAATCAGCCATCCGTCACGCTTAATTTTTAGTATACTGCGGCTGTTTTTATTGTCTGTGGCAAATAACGCGCCGATAACTTTTTTACTGCAGCCAACCGCTTATTAGCGACCTATGATCAGAATCTGTCCAGAATACGCCGGACCAGCACTGGATTTACCAACTGTAAAGACACGCTTGACGCAATGTTTTAAAAATCAGACTTCATCATACGCACAGGAAGATCCCTTTTTACACAAAATATTTTACACTCCCTAAAACCTTAAATTTATTAAGTATCTTTGGTTTATCAATGGTTATCCCTAATTTTTGTAAAATAAAGATTCTAACCATAAAGCCGAATATTTTTGTCATCTGCACTAACTTATAAGGATTAGATACCGCCATATTTTCTCTATCTCCGTGTGTTAGGAATACCCTTGTGCTTACAAGCTTTCCAATCCAATCATCTGTATTTCCAACGTGTTCAGATAATAGTTCTCTATAGGATTCAGGCAATTCCTCAATAAATTTGTTTATTTTATCCCTCAAAGTAAGACGTTCATTTCTAAAATACGATTCAATGCCTTGTGTATAATTGACAAGATCATTTTCAATTACCGACCTGTAGTTAACCGTTAACAAATAGTCATCCACCAGTAACTGTAACTCTTTTGAGGAACTTACCCAATTATTTATCACACTGAGCAACTCCGATTGGACATCATTATAGTCATATGAAAAACTGTGCGCTTGAATTATTTAGGGTTGCATACAGCAAATTAAAGTGTTAGAATTAGTCAAATTGACATATACGGAAGTTATAAGTATCATTCATCTTTGCTATCTATTATTTTCTTAGATGTTAATTCAATTTGGTTACTTTGGTTTGATTCCTAGGAGGATATATATATGCAAAATGGTACTGTAAAATGGTTTAATGCTGATAAGGGCTTTGGGTTTATCACTGGTTCAGATGATAAAGATGTATTCGTACACTTTTCATCAATTAAAACTAACGGTTTTAAGAGTCTTGAGGAAGGGCAAAAAGTTAGTTACGATGTTGAACAAGGCGATCGAGGACCTCAAGCGACTAATGTTGTTCCACAATAATTTGTCTAATATTATGAAGAACTGCTTTTGATGGAGCAGTTCTTTTTTATGGCTTTTCGTCAAGAAGTACTGATAGAAAAATTTGAATAACTTTTCAAACAGCTCGTGTCTGAGATTGGACATGAGCTGCTCTTTTATTCTTCCAGTTGATGGCAAAGTATGAGTTAGGAAGGGCAAGCAGGATTCGAGCCCGAAAATTAAAGAAGTTACGAAAGCCATAAGCAGTTCGTTTAATAACTTTGATCTTATTGTTAGTTCCTTCGACTGGACCATTCGTGTAGTCACCATATTTAAAGCTGGTGATAATCTCTTTACGATGCCTCCGGAGAGTCCGTTGAACTTTTTGAAGTGATTGGGGAAGCTGGGTCCATTTAATCGCGAGTAAATGATTGAGTTCATCCTTACTACGATGATTGATCGCGAGAATAAGGTCCTGATAATAACGATAAGCTTGTTTAAGATCATCATTGAAAGCCAGTAAGCGTTGAATAACTTCAACGTCGGTCAACTGAAACTGAGTATAGCCAAAATTACGACGTGACCAATATTTATCATATTTGAGTACCCCCGCTGGGGTTAGGATTAATTTCCAGAAATGCTTGAGTGCCCACCATTGATGGCTCCCATTGCCAGCTTGGTTCATAGCTTTAACCCGAATTTTATTCAAAGCAGTGTACTAATTCCAATCGTAAAAATTAGGGCTATAATGCCCTCTAAGTATACAGATGAAATAGAAAATTCGTCTGATACTTGGAGGGTGTTTTTAATTATGGGAAGACGAGCCAAATTTTTAGTTCAGCAAAAATTAATTATTATCAAGAAAGCTCAAACAGAATCTATTGAAAGATTAGCTCAAGAATATTGCGTCAACGCACACACCATCAGAAGATGGAAGAGAATGTACAAATACCAGGGAATGAGAGGACTTGAAAGTGCTCACCATAATAAAGTTTATTCCGTTGAGTTTAAGCGCAAATTAGTTGTGGAATTTGAGCATTCAACGGATACCTTAGAAAAATTTGCTTTAAAGCATGGTTTAAAATCCGATTGGCAATTATCACAATGGATTATCCAGTATAATGAATCAAAACTGAAGGCTTATACGCCGAGAAAGCGAGATTCAATTATGCCAGGACGCAAAACTACTTTTGAAGAACGATTATCGATTATTGAAGACTTAATCAAGCACGATGTTAATTACAGTTGGGCTGTAGATAAGTATCACGTGAGTTACCAACAAGTCTATGGCTGGTATCAGAAATATCGTAAGAGTGGTAATGACCCGCAATCACTTCGTGATCGGCGGGGTAAGGCTAAGCCCAAAGCCGAGTGGACAGAACTAGATAAATTAAGAGCGGAGAATCGGCTATTGAAGGCCGAAGTGAAACGGAATGAGATGGAGGTCGCTTTCGCAAAAAAATTAATAGAAATTCGCAATCGGGAGGCGAAAAGTTCTTCAAACAACAAGCCATCAAAGAACTAAATGAAGAGTACGGGTGGCCAATCAGCACTTTAAGCGAGATCGCAGGTATTACTCGAGATGCTTACTACAAGTGGATTCATCGAAAGGCCAATATCCATGATGATGAACAAGCAGAATTACTTAAAGCCATTTTGGAATTGAAAAAAAAGCATAAGTGGACCTTGGGTTATTTAGGCATGACGACGCAACTAGCTTTTGAAAATAAATTGGATTTCAAGGCCGGCTTAAAGCGAGTTACTAACTGCATGCGAAATCACGGGATCAAGGCAAATATCCGTAAGAAGAAGCATAATCGGATTAAACGTCACGAGGAATACATCAATGACAACTTACTTAATGAGCAATTTGATCGTCAGAGTAAGAATGAGGTTTGGGTGACTGATACTACCGAAGTTGTGTATGGTAATGAGCAGGTAAGGAAGGCGCGCGTGCATGTAGTGATGGATCTATATGGTCGCTATGTTTTGATCTACAACATTTCGGCTACTGAAACGGCTGCATCAGCGATCGAAGCCTTTAAGCGTGCCTTCAAAGTAGAACCAGACGCTCAGCCAATGATCCATACGGATCGTGGCGCAGCTTACTGCTCAATGGCTTTCAATGATTACTTAGCTGAGCAAAACTGCATCCATAGTATGTCTCACCCCGGTCATCCATGGGAGAATTCACCAATGGAGCGTTGGTGGAATGATTTCAAACTGGTTTGGTTAGCTAAACGGGTTCGTCCAAAAAGCATGGCAGAATTGGAACAATCTATCCAGCAGGCCATTAAATATTTCAATACCGAACGAGCTTATGCATCAAAAAACGGCTTGAGCGCAGAAAAGTTCCGCGCTCAAGCCGCATAAATAATTTTTCTATTTAAACTGTATACTTGACAGGCAATAGTGCCTAGAATTGGTACACTTTCCATCACTTATAAATGCCATTATAACGCGATTTGTAGGCTATTTTTCTGTACGTTCAAGCACAGTAATACTCTCAACGTGTCCCGGCAACCTTTCTGTCTAGCCTAAGACATGCTTAAAAGCTACAAAATCAACGTTTCTACAATCTCCCAACTTTCCATCGCTAATATCCACAATTGGCCCATCATGAACACACTTGTGTCTGATAGGCCAATTTGGTTTATGGGTGTTTGTGGGAAATAGTCGACTATGCTTTACAACACTGCTTTGATTCCAGTACTTCAACAAGCCTTAATCATTTTATGTGCATTTGAAGAAATCCTAGTTAGGTAACTACTTATACCAAACATATGAACCATCTTCGATATGCCGAAAATTATCTTCCCTTAAATATATGAATTTGTCATTTACTATTTCATAAATCTTATTGTGATCCTCATCTTTTAAAAAATTACCACTGCGAACTAATCTAACATTAGGATAGTAATCGTTGTCATAGTAATAATTTTTATCATTACTCCAGAGCGTGGTGCCGTCATCCACCTTATGAAACTCATCTATCATTACGCTTCTCCTATTATTTAGTCATTTGATGCCATCAATTCTGCTTGTTCAACTACGGTATTAATAGCTTGAGGAGCAATATCAGGCGGATAGCCATATTTCCGTAATAGGTGTTTAACAGCAACTCTCATCTTTGCCTGAATATTACGACGCTTTTCCCAGTCCACACCAGATTCTTCTTTAACCAATTTCACTAACTCTTGTGCAATTAAGTGAAGCTTTTCTTCCCCTAATACTTGAACCGCTTTTTCATGATCAGCTAAAGCATCATAGAAAGCAACTTCCTCAGGGGTTAAACCGAGGTCTTTCCCCTTATCTTGCTCTTTATTAATGTTTTTGGCCATTTCAATTAATTTACGGATAACAAATTCACTAGTAATTCCACGTTTGTTATATTCATCAATTGACTTCTTAAGCATCTCTTCAAATTTCTGTGATGTCACTTTATTAGTTCGAGTCATTGCTTTAATTTTACCTTTAAGCAATTTTTCTAATAAGACAATTGCCACATCTTTTTCTTGCATATTGTTCACATTCCGCAAGAATTCATCCGAAATCAAATCAATGCTTTGTCTTTCAATACCTAACTGATTATAAATATCAACGTTTGGCTCCGAAATGATAGATTGATCTAGCAACTGTTGCATTCGGTAATCCACATCAGTATGACCACTATCTCCAGCCTGTTGATCGTCTGGTTGCTTTAGCTTTTGAATGAACACTTTAACTGTCTTAAAAAATGCGATTTCTTTCCCATAAGCTTGAGCTTCTGGTTGAGTCGAGGTTAAAGCATACGCCTTTTGCAGTTCTGTAACGACATCTAGAAACTTCTTTTGAGCTTCTTCATCCTCATGCAGAATTTCATTAGCTACTCGACGAGTTACCTTCATCCGTACTGTTCCATCTTCAGAGTCAAAGTCTGAATAGTCAACACCATACAAAAAGTCATTTGTAATGATATCGTACTTTTCTTTTAAAAGAGCCAGTGCCTTTTTCATGTTAACTCCAACTTGGCCTTGGTCCTCTGTAGAATAAATGTTTAAGGCATCCTTTAGATTTTCAGCAATTCCAATGTAGTCAACAATAAGCGCACTGTCCTTATCTTTGAAAACACGATTAACCCGTGCTATTGCTTGAATTAAATTGTGCCCCTTCATTGGCTTATCAATATACATTGTGTTCATCGATGGCACATCAAATCCGGTTAACCACATATCAACTACAATCACAATCTGTAACTCGTCATTATTATCCTTCATACGTTTTTGAAGAATCCGGCGTTCAGACTTACTAGTTTGGAATTTTGCCATTTCTGGACCATCGGCAGCCGAAGAAGTCATAACGACTTTGATCTTCCCTTTGTCTAGGTCATCACTATCCCATTCAGGGCGAAGCTTTACAATCTCATTATAAAGACGTACAGCATTTCGACGTGACATTTCAACAATCATTGCCTTGCCAAAAGTCTCTTTTTGTCGTGCTTCGAAATGATTAACAAAATGCTTAGCAATACTTTCTAGTCGCGGCTGAGCACCAGCTAATGCCTCCAAACGGGAGAATTCTCGGTTACGTCGAGCATTTTCTTCTAAGTTAGGATCATCATCTAAGTTGGCCTCTTTTAGCAGTTGTTGATACTTAGCCTGTGCATCGGACTTCAATTTTAGAGGAAATACATGGCTCTCATAATAAATTTTGACTGTGGCATGGTCATTAACAGCCTGAGTAATATCATAAACGTCAATATAATTACCGAAGACTGCAACAGTTGATTTATCAGCAGTAGAAATTGGGGTTCCAGTAAAACCAATGAATGATGCATTAGGTAAAGCGTCACGTAAGTATTTAGCAAAGCCATATCGTAACCCATTATTAGTAAATTTAGACTTTAACCCATATTGAGATCGATGGGCCTCATCAGCAATAACAATTACATCACAGCGGTTTGTTAAAACCGGCATCTCTGTTTCCCAACTGTCAAAATCTGGTGAAAATTTTTGAATGGTTGAAAAAACGATTCCCCCCGATTGCTTATCCATAAATTTACGAAGTTCATCACGAGATTCTGCATGTTCTGGAGTTTGTCGTAAAAATTCATGTGCGGCGGCAAACGTATCAAATAACTGATCATCTAAATCATTCCGATCGTTGATTACCAACATTGTTGGATTATTAAGTTTTCTAGCCACAATGCTGGCAAAGAACACCATCGATAAACTTTTGCCTGATCCAGTAGTATGCCAAACCACACCGATACGCTTGTCATTAGGGTCAGCAAGCGTCCGTTTAGCGGCTTTAACGGCCTTGTTGACCATGTAGTACTGGTGGTAAGCCGCCAGGATCTTAACTGTGTTATCTCCATCAGTTTCAAAAATAATGAAGTTTTCAATTAAATTAAGTAAAGCCTTAGGTGTCAGCATATACTTAATCATTGTCTCTAATTCAAGATCATCACCATCGTTAACATTTTTGGGTGCTCGCCAGCGCATAAAGCGATCAAAACCAGCAGTTAAAGATCCAGCTCGAGAATTAATACCATCCGATGCAATTAAAATTTCATTATATTTCAGGTATTCAGGAATCTCAGCTTTATAAGTTTGCAGTTGTCGGTAGGCATTTTCAATGCTGACGTTAGGATTGCTAGCATCCTTAAATTCAAATGTCACCACTGGTAACCCATTGACAAAGATAGTAGTGTCAGGGCGCCGTTCACGGCTACCTTTAAAAGTAAACTGGTTTGTTGCCACAAATTTGTTATTTTCCACATGGTCAAAGTCAATCGGATAAAGTACTTCAGTTCGATTTTCACCATTCACTGTTGTTTTAACCCGAATTCCCTCAATTAATAATTTGTGGAAATAGTGATTGTTCACCATCATATCTGGATTATCGGCTAAGCGAGTTAACTGGCGCAAAGCCTCTTTATATATTTCTTCTGGATAACCTGGGTTAAGTTTTTTTAGGGACGACTGCAGTTTTTCAGTTAAAACGGCTACCGCATGGTCATTATTTCGCATCTTGTCAATTCCTGGATTAGGAGAAGTTGGACTTGGACTTTTATAAACATCATAGCCTACTTTTTGCAGGGTATCTAATGCCACATTTTCGACATCAGATTCTAATAAGTATCCTTTTGACACGACGAATCACCTTCCTTTCACTGGATTTATTGTGCTAAATGCTAATTTACTGGATTTAATTAGTACTATTTATGACAAGTTTTGTAACGGTTTTCCTGCTACTAAACGCAAAACTATCAAAGATATTTTTTACACTAGGGCTGAAACATATAAAATTGCAGAAAATAAGAGTACCAAGGTTTGGCATTTTAGTATTCCTAACTTTGATAACGGTAAAGTTGTGAAGCTTGAAAACACATCCGAAATAAAAAGCAACAAAAAAGTAGTAAATAGTTTTTCGGTGCTGATTTCTAAACTCAATCCAAAATTCAAAAGAATATGGGCGCCTAATTTAGACTCTTATAAAAAATACAAATCCGTAGCTTCTCCAGAATTTATACAAGTAACCGGCAGTAATGCTGAACAACAAGCAGTAGCTTTTGCCGTTCTTAATAGTGAAGATTACAGCAGGTTTCTTATATCAAATGCAACTGGAAGTACTAACAGTAGGCAAAGAGTGAAACCACAAATTGCTAATTCATATAAAATTCCATTTAACACAAGTGAAATGAAAAATTTAGGTGTTTGCTTAAAGCCATTACTTCAACAAATTCAACAAAATGAATCTGAAAATGCTCACTTACAAAAGTTAAAAGAAACTTTACTAACAAAATTATTTTAAGCTGCTAAATTAGCATTTATTTGCTGATTTAAGCGAATTTTCTGTTCAATAACTTCTATTTGATGACTACGCTTCTTCTGTATATCTATTGATGGTAAATCAAAAGGAAACTCCGCAATAGCCTTCTTGTCTCCTCTAGGCATTTTTGTTCCCTTAGCAGTTGTAGTCATATACTCAAAAAAGCGATCACTTTCTAATAATATATACAAATATTCTTGAGATAAGATATCACGATCTTTAGTTCTGAACGCTAATACATCACCAGACTTGTAACCGCTAAAAGATGCTTTCCATATTTTTTTGAAGTATGGCCTTATATTGGACACTAACACATCGTCCTTATCGAACATATCCAATTTCTTTTGCTTAGGTACAGTAGAAGAAGGAAAACTAACTCCGCCTCTATTGCTAATCATGTTTTCTGTGGTGACATATTTATTTCTATCTATTTTTTCTACTGAATCTTTGGATTTAACTATGATCGCCAAATCACCTAGTTTTCTTTTCATAAGAATCACCCAATATACTTTCTATGTGCTATTTTCACATTACTCTGTTTTACCATCGCGTAGTGCAGTGTTGTGTCTATTCTTTCATGTCCAAGCAGTTTTTGAACCTGTTCAATCGGCATTCCCTTATCAATAGCATTTGTCGCTAGTGTTCTTCTAAATTTGTGAGGATAAACTTCTGCTATTCCTGCTTTCTTCCCCAAATTTTTAAGCCGATTTTCAATTCCATTAATACTCATTCGTTGATGTGGTGAATGTAGAGAAACAAACAACGCAGAATTGGTATCTTTTCTCTTTGCTAAGTAATTCTGTAAATGTATTTTGCTTCTAGCGTCAAAATATACTATTCGTTGCTTATTACCCTTTCCCAATACCACACACTCACGCTCATCAAAATTTATATCATTCTGGTTAAGATGAACTAATTCACCGATACGCATACCCGTTGAAGCAAGTAGGTCAATCATTGCAATATCACGATCGTTATTACAATAATCCCTCAGCCTTTCTAAATCTTCATCACTATAAGTATCTTTAACTTTAGCTGAAGATTTAACCTTATGAATTCGTCTTACCGGACTTTTGATAATAATGTCTTCATCTTCCAGCCAACTAAAGAAACTAGAAAAGATTCGTCTAATATTATCAATAGTTACTCGACTGGAATTTCTAGAATGTTGATAATCACCTAAATAATCACGTAAATCCTCAGTAGTGACCCTTTGAACATGCTTCCCTAAATGTGCAAACATCATCTTTAATGTTGCATGATAATAGTTAATTGTTTTTTCCGAACATCCTTCAACCTGCTTGGCGGCTAAATAATCTGCAATGTAAGATTCATTGCTTCTTTTAGGACCGCTATCTTTATTATTCCCAAGTTTTTTCTTTAGTACTCGTTTCAGTTGTATTAGTTGACTGTTGTCCAAAACTTTTAACATTTCTTGTACGATTTCATCAATTACTGAGTTCATCTGTCATCTACCCCGTTTTTGATGAAATGATACTACACATTCTACAAGTCACTAAATGCTAATTTAGCTGCCTAAAGTAACAATTTATTAAGTAAAGTTTTCTTAATTTGATCAAGCCTACGGTTCTGTTTAATGAGGCTGAACTGCAGATTAGTTAATATTCTAGATACCCTTTCAAATTTTTTAAGCTCAGATTCTGTGGGTACGTAAATATCTATATTTTTCAAATCAGTTTGAGTTATTAGGGGTTGTGTAGAACCTCTATTAAGGGCACTATAATTTATCCAATGATTTAGTATTTCAAATAAATAGTCTTCATGATCTGTTTTAAAGACAAAACTATTATCAGATACCCATACAGGCTCTCGAAATCTTTGAATGATTCCGTGAGTTCCAACCCGGCCAGTTGTTAAAATCAGCTCATTATATAAATAGTTATCTGTGTAGCCCATAACTTTGCTTGCGCCAACAATAGGATATTTATCTTTCGAAGATTTAGTATCCGATTTCTTATTTGGACGTTTCCCTGATGTTATTTTAGTAATATTTTTGAGTTTGCCATTTAAATTAGATTGCATTTGTTGATTGAAAGATTTATCGAAGTATGCTGTTTTTATTTCATCTAAATTAGCATTTATTTGATTATTAAGACTAATCTTATTATCAAGAATACGAAGATTATTCGCAATTTTATTTTGAATATCCAAAGAAGGTAATTTAATATATATATCCTTTAAAAGCCTGTCTCTATTTATCTCAGTTTGCCCCGTTGATCCTTCTGCCAGCTGCTCAATTTTATATTGGTTTGCGATTACAGCGTACCCATAAAACACTGGATTTACAGTTTTTGTAGGGCGAATAATTATCATGTGCCCATCAACTGTCATTTTTTCCTTTAGATCATTAACTTGAGCTACCCGTCCTGCGGTCCCAACTCCGGTAGAGTTAATAAGCACATCATTTTCTTTCAAAACTTTTTCATTAGGAACATTTCTTTTATCAAGATTATTAAATCTTGAATTAGACAAAGAAATTAAATTATTTCTGTTACAGCGTTGGTTTAATACCCTTATAATATTTGTATCATTTTGGCTTGCATATTTAGGTACTATTCCTTTGGAAATATATGCCGTTATATCTTTAAGTGGAGTTTCTTTATATTTCATAACCAAGCTCCTTCAATACATCTTTGATTTCAGCTTGGAGCTTATTACTCTCCTCAAACTGTTTTTTCAATTCTCCAGTCAGACGAGCCATCTTGACTTCATATGGTTCCCCATCATCTTGTTGCTTTGCCAAGCCAACGTACCTACCAGGGGTTAATACGTAATCATTTTTTGCAATTTCATCTAGTTTGGCTACCTTACAAAATCCGGGAACATTCTTGTACTCTTGATCATTGGTACCACGATATGCATGGTATGTGTCAGCTACCTTTTTAATATCTTCCTTAGAGAATGCCCGGTGAGTGCGATCAATCATTTCACCAAGATCACGTGCATCGATAAATAAAGTTTCACCTTTTCGATTTCTTTCATCCTCAGATTTCTTATTCATATCAATAAACCAAAGTGAAACCGGGATGCCAGTGGAATAGAACATTTTATCCGGTAAGGCAACGATCGCATCAATCTTGTCATCTTCGAGAATGGCTTTCCGGATAGCATACTCTTCCTTCGTAGATGTCGACAAAGCGCCGTTAGCTAATACGAATCCAGCTTTCCCGTCAGGTGCTAATTTACTAATAATATGTTCAATCCAAGCATAGTTGGCATTACCAACAGGTGGAACACCATATTGCCAGCGAGCATCTTCTCTTAATTTGTCACCATTCCAATTTTTTACATTAAATGGTGGATTAGCTAAGATAAAATCAAATCTTTCACCTTTATGTAAGTCATTGGTAAAAGTATCGCCTTGATGTGGTCCAAGATTATTATCAATACCACGAATGGCAAGATTCATCTTTGCCAATTTCCAAGTAGTTGGGTTAGACTCTTCACCATAAACTGATAAATCTCCTATTTTACCTTGGTGCTCTTGGACGAACTTGTCAGATTGAACAAACATCCCACCAGATCCGCAACATGGATCATAAATACGTCCCTTATAAGGTTCAATCATTTCTACCAGTGTACGAACGATAGACCGTGGCGTGTAAAATTCACCACCCTTTTTCCCTTCCTGAGAAGCAAATTCATTGAGGAAGTACTCATATACACGCCCCAAAATATCAGATTGCTTGGCATGTTTGTCGCCTAGACTGATATCTGAAATTAAATCAACCACTTCACCTAGACGAGTTTTATCAAGATCTGGAGATGCATAGTTCTTACTTAAAACTCCACGCAATGAATCATTGCTTTTTTCAATTGCATCCATTGCGCTATCGATAATTTCACCAATTTGAGGTGTTTTCGCTGATCGTTGAATTAATTCCCAACGTGCTTCTTTCGGTACCCAAAAAATATTTTCCGAAAGATACATATCAGGATCTTCAGCATCTTCAGGATAATCTGATTTCAACAATTCATTATGCCTGGTTTCAAATGAATCTGATACATACTTAAGGAAAATTAACCCCAGTACAACATTACGATATTCTGAAGCATCCATGCTGCCACGCAACGCATCAGCTGTTTTCCATAATTTGTCCTCAATACTTAATTCCTTAGACTTGGTTGCCATTTTCACGACTCCTTTACTATTTCCATAATGTCACTGATATCACAGTCTAAGGCCTTACAAACCTTTAGTAATACCTCAGTCGTAACATTACCATTCCTACCTAACTTAGCAATTGAAGCGGCACTAACTCCACTAGCCTGTTGTAGATCTTTCTTTTTCATGCCACGATCAATTAACAGCTTCCATAATTTGTTATAACTGATGCTTAAGTTTTCGTTATTCATGATTACTTCCTCTAAATAAAAATTTCTGGAACGTTTATTTCAATTTCCTTAGTCTCACTAACAGCATCAAGATCGTTCGCTTTTAAAATATTCTTGGAGACAAAGTAATTATTATCGGTTTGAATGATAAATTCATCTTTATTGTCTTCTATATATTCTGAGGATTCTCTGGAATAACCATTCTGCTGTAACCAAATCCGTAAGTCACTATCTGTTCCATACTCCATGAAACGATACCAGTCATTCTGAGGTGGCATTCCACTCTTAGTTAACTCCTGGGTAACTTTCAAGAAATATTTACCTAATACAAACTGAAGATTTTGCAATCTTTTCATCACTAAATTAATGGTTATAGTCTCCCAGTCAATATTAGGGGTATTCTCATGGTATTGCCTTACCCTATTAAGAAATCTTGTATCTCCACGCTCAGGATCACGGATTTGAATTGCAAAGTCGCAAATCCGTTGCAGGCTGTACCCGCTCATCCAAAGTAAGGCCATTTTAGCGTCATCCTCGATGACCTTATCTTGAGTTTCCTTGTCTTGTTTTGACTTAACAAAGTCGGATTCATAAATAGCCCAGTTAAATATTTCTGATAGTTTGAGTAAAAAAGCTTTGGCTTCCGGCCACCTCAATTTTTCCCCATCATGAATATTAGGATATCCTTTAATATTTTCCTGACTAATCTTGTTTCTAAGACTTTCAGACTGATCAGAAGAGAAGTTAATATCATCCTCTAATTCGTCAACATATCGTTCTTGTAAGGATTGTAAAATTTTTCGTTCTTCTTTGTAGGTTATATGTTTTGCTAAATGGGTTCTAACTACTCCATGATGATCATTCCGTAATTCCTTGACATAAAGTAATGATAATTTACGAATTAAATCATAGTTCTTATCTTTTTCAATGTTATCTAAACGCACATCGCCTTTCTCTAGGCTCTTCTTAATTGCTGCCGCTTGCTTAGGCTTAATGACTGTAACTGATAATTTAGCTTTATTAAGTTTTCCAGCTAGCATAGATAAGTAAGCTTCACGGTTACTATGCGATTTCTTACTTTCTCCAGTAATCAAAAAAACATTTCCTATCATTGAATGGCCTAATCGACCAACCCTACCAATTAGGTTTAAGAAATCCAATCGGCTAAGTTTTCCTTTGCCATTATGCAACGTAGTGACAAAAATATTATCGGCAGGTAAGTTAACACCCTCTAATAATGTACTGGTGCAAAAAACTAGTTTTAAAAGTCCTTCTCGACAAGCTTCCTCTATTCTTATTCGAACATTAATCGGCAGTTCACCAGTATGAAAAGCAATCCCTTTTCTAATCAAATCAACCAATATATATTTTGGGTGTATTTTTCGGGAAATATAATCGGCCAACTCATTTAACTTTGCATCATTAAGTTCAGGTAATTGCCGGCCAACAACGACAGCGTCAGAAATAGCATTCTTTTTTGAACCGTAATAAATCAAGTTACATTTACTACCTTTTTGTATCTTGAGCATCCCTAAAACAATTTCCGATACTGAAGGAGTTCCTGTAAATTTATCTATTGTAGTAGCTTTCTTATTCAAATCATCATATATCAGAATTTCTTTATCATACCGATCAAAAATAATTTTCACTTGTGTTACTGGAGACTCAGTTATTTGAAGCCCTTCGTCTTTTTTATTCGCTTCAACAAGCTGTTTAAACACTCCAGGA
This sequence comes from Limosilactobacillus mucosae, assembly GCF_013423865.1. Taxonomy (NCBI): domain Bacteria; kingdom Bacillati; phylum Bacillota; class Bacilli; order Lactobacillales; family Lactobacillaceae; genus Limosilactobacillus; species Limosilactobacillus mucosae. The sequence goes on from NZ_CP058954.1 coordinate 1,685,024, forward strand.
TTGGGTACTAATGGAGAAGCAAGGGTAATCTTAGGTAGATTATTCCATTCCTTAATTTGATCGAAAATCTCATAGTAGAAAATACTTCGTGAACTCATCTCAGTAGCTTTTTGTGACTCATCAATAAATAGGTAAGCTAATCTTACTTCAGGTTTTTGGAATATCAATGCCGATAAACGTTCAGGAGTCATCACAAAAATAAAGTTACCTTCGTAATCTGATTGAAACTCTTCTGGATGTGAAATCACCCGATAGTGATTTTCACTTAGCTTTGTACCTAAGTCATCAATCAGCCGACTCTTTACTTCAGTAATTAAGGCTTTACTAGGCACCGTAATAGCAAAGTTCTCTACTGAATCAGTCATTACTTTAAACTCAATATATTTCTCTATTAGAAAAGTTTTTCCCATTGAGGTGGGAGCCGAGAAACTATTAAGCTGGCTTGCTAAAGATTTAAAGATGACATCTTGTTTACCAATAAAAGATTGATTCTTTTGTCCTGGAATCTGACGTTTATCTTTCTGATACTCTTTTAGTACATCATTCCACAAATAATCAATTGTTGGAATGACACTGTATCCTTGCTTTTTTCGTGGCAGAAAGTTATTAAAACGAGTCAGCACTTCATTGGTTATAAGTCCCACCCTAGGATCGTTAGGGTACATCTTTGAAAGTATTGCAACTATTCTTAATGCTATATTTTTTTGATGGTTGTTTTCCTGACCGCTGATAGATTTTGACAATAAGTCTGCAAATTTCAGTAAGTCATATTTTTTCTTATTAGTGAGTTTCCAATCACCATTAAATAGCCAAAAAGCATATTGCAAAGATAGAATTTCCATTAACTTACGTAGATATTCATTATTTTCTAGGTGCTCATATAAATACTCACCTAGTTTTTTCCCATTCTTTTCCATCTCCCTACACCCCTATCAAGTCCTCCATAATACTATGACTATCTTCTTCTGCCTTTGTAAAAGGTAGCAAGTATACGTAGAATGACGATTTTTGCCAATGATGCTGCTGGATGGCACGGCCTAATTGGCTAATAGCTTGCTGTAAATCGTTATTAACAACTTGCCGACATCTCTCCTTAGCTTCTTCTTGGGTACAGTTATCTAAATCTTGTTCAGTTTTAAATTGATATCCTATAAAAAGGCCATACGATACTACTTCTTCCAAGTCTGATTCATTTGGAATCATCGATTGAATAATAGCCTGACTTTTTTCTTCGCCAGGTTGTGCGTTAAGAATGGTCGTATCAACTATATCCGTTGCTAATACCATTTCGTCCGACTGATTGTTCCTAAATTTTGATAATTTATCTACTACATTATCAACCGCATTTTTAAGATTGTTGTTTAATTGCGAGGCACCCAGAATCAATTGAGTTTTTTCTCCATCACTCTTTAAATATATTCCTTCACTATCAATTGTCCGACTAGTTTCAGAAATTTCAGCCCGAGTATACAATTTCAGAGCATTTTCTTCGTGCTCCAGAAAAACATATGTCAACAACTCGCCCAGTAAATTACTTGGAACACCACTTTTTTCATAGTTACGAAGTACCCTACCCGCTTTTAGTCCGGAAACATCCGTCTTTTCAACGCCACGTGCAACCGCATAGTTAGTAATGTTAGATAGTACCAATTCTCTTAGGTTCTTATAGCTGAATGGAAGCAATTCAGGTTTCAAAACAAATGCGTGGATTAAGTTCCTATTTTTTACCACATTCATCTCACTAACGTTTACCTGATGAAAAACACTAGCAAACATTTCGTCTGAGACACTCTTTACAGAAGCAATCCTATCCTCACTTTTTTGAGTGGGGATTTTTTGTTTTCGTTTATTTTTTCTGCTGGCCGCTTTGTCAAACACATCATTAAAAAGTTTGACTAATAATGCCGGCACTCTACCACGATACACATCTGTTGAGATTCCGTCTTTCTTCAGTTTATTAGCAATCCTAGTTAATTGATCTTCACCTATTTGGCTGAAATATTCTTCCAATGAAGATGTTTCTTTATTTGTAAGTTTAAGTATCTTTTTTGCGGCAGCCCTAGAAATCCCTGTTGCAGCAAAACCATTCAATGTCGATGGGGCTGGCATAGGGGCGTATTTTCCATTAGATGCATGAGTAATTATTAATCTAACAGTTTCTTCTTTTGAAGTACCCGTGGCATCCGGTAAATACGGATTAATCAAATCTATTAAATAAATAAAATTAGCTTTTTTTACCATTTTACATTCCAACTTTTCTCGGAATTTCCCGGAGTTTCATATAAAAACTCGGAGGTTGATTTATGCCCATCTTGTTATTATTCAAATATCAGCTAGAGATTAGTGCTTAACAATAATAATTATACCAGACTGACACCGTTTTCTCAGATAATTATTTTTGCATTCGCACATTTTTTTAGCTGATGGGCATGGAATGATTGATCACCATCCTTTACTAGCATGCCACCTAATTTCATAACACTTTCTGTAACCAAGCCACTAGTAAGGTGTCGTTGCAGTACCCAAGCGAGAAATCGTTTAGGTCTGTTTAGCACACCCTACTAGTGGCTTTTTGTATGCCTTAGATTCCTTCGCTTGGGAGATCCAAGAGGAGGAATTTTTAAATGTTCAATAACTCATACAATAATCCAGATGTCGAAATCATTTCTAAAAACGGAGATGGTTCCGTAGTGGTTGGCCTCAAAAATATGGGCAAGCAAATCATAACCCTGACGGCAGACCAAGCTGTGGTGGTCCTTGATCTTAAACATGACCAATATAACGCCGACCACAAAAATACCCGACGCAAGGTGTCCCTGGATGCTTATGACCCTGACAACAAACTGATTTCTGCTGGTGGGGACCCACTTCAACAACTGACGGCTGAAGTGAAAACTCCAGAAACCATCTACTTAGATAAGTTTGACGAACAAGAACGGTCATCAAAGCAAAAATCAGATCACCAAAAGTTAATGGCAATCTACCCCAAATTAACTAAGCCCCAACAACTTGTCTACGATGCTCTCGCTAATAATGAAGAACGGCTTAAGGACAAGGAATTAGCAGCCCAACTCAATATGTCAGTTCAAAACTTCAGTAATCATAAGCAAGCTATCTTCAAAAAAATCAAAAAATTTTGGTCAAAACTCGTTTAATTTTTAGACGCTAGTGGCCTATCTGTGGGAGGTATGAAACCTTACCACTGATTTTACTTGAAAGGACTGATTTAAATGGAACACCAAGTTTCCATTTCCGTTTCTAAACGCCCGCAAACTGGAACCGTCAGCTTGAAACGCCTGACTATCAGAGAACGCCTGCTACGTTGGCTATTAGGTGCACCAGCTCATTTGTTGGTTATTGCTCCTGACGACAGCGTAAAGCGACTACAAATTCAACCTTTAAAGGAGGACAACGATCATGAGTCTAACTAAACAACTAGTCAACCTCAAAGGTGATTTAAAAAACTTGAATAACACGATTGAAGAGCTAATTATCACTTTAGAACAAGGGCAATCTCCTCAAAATGAAGAACCTGACTTCGAACTACCAGCAAAGCCAAAGATCAAGCTTGAAGATGTTCGTAAAGAATTAGCCAAAAAGGCTAGTGAAGGTCACTCAGATGAAATCCGCAAATTACTCAAGACTTATGGTGCTGAAAAGCTGTCTGATGTTGACCCTAAAGATTATGAAGACCTCTTCTTAGAAGCACAGGGGGTCGGTCAATAATGGCATCCCCTAAAGTTCATGCGACTCTTTCAGCTTCTAGCGCCCACCGATGGCTAAGTGCTCCACCACTACCGCAATTAGAAAAGTTCTTTCCTAAAGATGCTAGTCCCATGGCAGCGGAAGGAACCGCAGCCCATGCCTTAGGCGAATACAAACTCCGTAAGGTCCTGGGACAAAAGGTTAAACGACCGACGTCTGATTTTGATAATGACGATATGGAAGCTTATACCGACGACTACTGTTCTTATGTAATGGAGGAATTCCAAAAGGTCAAGTTAAGCCACCCTGGTGCAACAGTCCTAATTGAACAGCAGTTAGATTTTTCAAAATATGTTCCTGATGGTTTTGGGACCGGCGACTGTATCATCATCGCCGATGGACTAATGCACATCATCGACTTTAAGTATGGTAAAGGTGTCCGAGTAGCAGCGGAAAACAATCCGCAAATGAAGCTTTACGCGTTGGGAGCATTAAACAACTATTCCATGCTTTACAACCACCCCGCCACAATTGATATGACCATCTTTCAGCCGCGGATTGGTAACGTATCGACCTGGTCGCTTGAAACAGACGCCCTGCTTCACTGGGCCAAGACCGAACTTAAAGAAAAGGCGGAATTAGCTCTTAATGGTCAAGGTGTCGTCAAGTATGGTCCTTGGCTTCAGTTCTCAAATTGCAATGCGGTCTTACGGGTTCGCTATAATCAATATAAGAAACTCCAAGCCCTGCAACTAAAATCTCCCCATTTGATGAGCAACGAAGAAATTGAAGAAGTTCTCGCTAACATTGACGACCTAATCAAATGGGCCAACCAAGTTAAAGCCTACGCTCAAGATTTAACTATCAATCACGGTAAACAATGGGCTGGTTTTAAAGTCGTCGAAGGTCGTTCGATTCGAAAATACAAAGATGAAGCTAAAGTGGCTCAAGTAGCAGAAGCTAATGGCTTCACTGATATTTACCTGCAGTCCCTACTCCCTATTACTAAACTTGAAAAGGTCATGGGAAAGAAGAAATTTGATGAACTACTGGGACCCTACATTTACAGACCGGCTGGCAAACTAACCCTTGTCCCTAATTCCGACAAGCGGCCAGCGGTTGACACAACTAATGCACAAGATGAATTTACGGAGGTATAGCATTATGGCAAATACTAATTTTAACGGAACTAAAGTTGTTACTGGTTTAAACACCCGGCTTTCTTATGTCCACCTACTGGAACCGGCTGCTCCGCTTGGTGGCGGAAAGGAAAAGTACTCAGCAAGTATTATTATCCCCAAGTCCGACACCAAGACTCTCGCTCAAATTGAAGCAGCCATCCAAAACGCTGTAAAGAACAGCTTAGAAAAGTTTGGTGGCAAGATGCCAAACATGAAAGCTATCAAAACGCCTTTACGCGATGGTGATGTTGAACGTGATGATGCTGCCTACCAAGACAGCTACTTCTTAAATGCTAACTCCATTTCCAAGCCCCAAATTGTTGATCGCCATCTGCAACCAATTCTTGATCCTGAAGAAATTTACAGTGGCATGTACGCTCGGGTATCTTTGAACTTCTATGCCTTCAACGTAAACGGTAACCGGGGCGTAGCTTGTGGATTGGGTAATGTCCAAAAGGTCCGCGATGGTGAACGTTTTGGTGGTAAGTCTTCAGCCAGTGACGACTTTACCTCTTTAGACGACGATAATGATTTCTTAGCCTAAGACTTTAATGGGTGGGGTTCTTTAGCCCTGCCCATTTTTTAAAAGGAGCACTTATGCAATTAATCTCCATTGATATTGAAACCTACTCATCGGTCAATCTAGCCAAAGCTGGCGTTTATCGGTACGCCACTAGCGATGACTTTCAGCTTCTCCTGCTTTCCTACGCCATCGATGAAGGCCCGGTTAAAGTGGTCGACCTTACCCAGAATGAAACTATCCCCCAAGAAATTATCGCTGCCTTGTCCAATCCCGAAATCATCAAGTCAGCCTTCAACGCTCAGTTTGAACGAGTTTGCTTGTCCTCCTTTCTGGGGAAACGACTAAAGCCAAAAGGTTGGCATTGCTCCATGGTCTGGGCTGCTACTTTGGGACTGCCCCTTTCGCTAAAAGGCGTCGGAGCTGTTCTAGGCTTGGAAAAGCAAAAGTTTAAAGCGGGTAAAGATCTCGTCCGCTACTTCTGCACTCCCTGTAAACCAACACAAGCTAACCATCAACGAACGCGAAATTTGCCCTATCACGATCCAGCTAAGTGGCAACAATTCAAGCAATATAACCAACGCGACGTTGAGGTCGAAGTTGAGATTAATCAAAAACTCGCCCGCTTTCCGGTCCAAGAATCAGAATGGCATAATTATTGGCTCGACCAAGAAATCAATGACTGCGGAATTATGTTAGACCAGGTACTTGTCAAAAATGCAATTGCTTGCGACCAAAGTTTCCGCCAACAATACCTAGATGAAGCTCAGAAACTAACTGGCCTTGATAATCCTAATTCACCGACCCAACTAAAGGCTTGGCTACACGAACAAGGATTAGACATTCCCTCACTGTCTAAAGCTGATGTTGATTCCGCTCTTCAATCGGCAACTGGTGACGTCCGTAAAGTCCTGTTACTACGCCAGCAACTTTCCAAGTCCAGTGTCAAGAAATACACGGCCATGCAAACGGCGCTTTGTTCCGATGGCCGAGTCCATGGACTACTACAATTCTATGGCGCCAACCGCACCGGACGTTGGGCAGGTCGCTTGGTCCAAGTTCAAAATCTTCCCCGTAATTCTATGTCCGACCTCAAAGAAGCTCGCGATCTCGTCCGTTCTAATAATCAGGCATCGCTAAATCTACTTTACGATTCAGTTCCAGACGTCTTATCCCAACTGATCCGCACTGCCTTTATTCCTAAACCGGGCTGTCAATTTTATGTTGCTGACTTTTCAGCTGTTGAAGCCCGGGTAATTGCTTGGCTGGCTAAAGAACAATGGCGCCAAGAGGTCTTTGCCAAGAATGGCGATATTTATTGTGAATCGGCTACCCAAATGTTCCATGTTCCGGTGGTTAAACATGGGATAAATGGCCACCTGCGCCAAAAAGGTAAAATTGCTGAACTCGCCCTAGGTTATGGAGGCTCTGTTGGTGCCTTAAAAGCAATGGGGGCTCTGAAAATGGGAGTTAAAGAAGATGAACTCCAACCCCTAGTTAACATGTGGCGTCAGGCTAGTCCTAATATTGTCCAGTTTTGGTGGGACGTTGATAAAGCCGCGACGACTTGTATCAAACAAAGATTGGATACTGAGACCCATGGCATTAAGTTTAAATGCCAGTCGGGATGCCTCTTTATCTTCCTGCCATCCGGTCGCCGGATTTGCTATGTCAAACCCAAAATTGGAACTAATCGTTTTGGGAATGAATCAATTACCTATGAAGGAATCGGCGCCACTAAAAAATGGGAGCGCCTAGAAACTTACGGCGCTAAGCTTGTAGAAAATATCGTTCAAGCCACCAGTCGTGACCTGCTAGCCAATGCCATGCAAAATCTAACTCAAGCCGGCTATCAGATTGTTATGCACATCCATGATGAAGTCGTAATTGAAGCCCCTAAAGGTACCTCACTTTCAAAGATTGAAAAGCTAATGGCCACGGTTCCGACCTGGGCTAATGACCTAAAACTAAATGCCGCTGGTTTTGTCACCGACTTTTACAAAAAAGATTAGGAATTTTTTTCAAAAGTACTTTATTTTTCCCTCCTGACTGTCCTAACAGTGAGGAGGTTTTTTACGTTCTCGCAATTAAAAATGAAAGGATCTGATTTTGATGAAAACAGAACTATCGCTTGAAATCCCGCATGACTTATTAGCACCCGCTAAGGAAGTCATTGCAAATCTGCAAAAAGACCAAGCTAATCCCAATTATCGTCCGATGATTTACATCTGTGCTCCTTATACTGCCGTTGTCATGAACAATCGCAAGGTCATCCGACAAGTTGAAAACTACTGTCGCTTTGTTTATGAATGTGGTGGCATCCCCATTTGCCCGCAACTTTACCTGCCCCGTTTCCTCAACTTACGCAATTATAACGAGCTAAACGCCGCCGTTTTTATGGATATTGTCTGGATGCGCAAGTGCTCTGAAATCTGGGCCTTTGGTAAGTTAACTGGCGATATGAAATGGGAAATCAAAAAAGCCCAAAAGAAACATCAACCCGTGCGCTATTTTACTGAATCTTTGGAGGTTATTAAATGAAGTTCACTCTATTTACTGCTAACACTACCGGTAAGCAAGCCAACACCCTCTATCCAAACCAAGTCATAATTTCATCAAAGCAAGATCTACTGGCTGCCATTAAAGCCGACAATACCTGTGCTGAATTTAAAGACTATAAGCGTAACATTGCTAGTTTTATCAAAGCTGACTGCCTCGTCATGGATTGCGACAATGACCACTCGGATGATACCACTGCTTGGATAAGGCCAGAAGATATTCAAAAGTACTTTGATGGCGTTGCCCATGCAATTACCTTTAGTCGCAACCATATGAAAGCCAAGCATGGTAAAGATCCCCGACCAAAGTTCCATGTTTACTTTCCGATTAAGGAAATGACTAATGCTCAAAGCTATGCTGAGCTTAAACATGAAATTCAAAGCTTCTTCCCTTACTTTGACGGGAATGCTTTAGACGCTGCCCGTTTTGTTTTTGGCGTAACGAACCAAGAAATTGTCTGGGTTGAAGAAAATGAAACTGTCGACCAATTTATCATGAGCCAGCGCTTCTTTAGTCAAGCTAACCACGCTACTACAATCAGCCAAGGTAACCGAAACTCAACCCTTTCCCATTTCGCCGGACGGGTCATTATGCGACTTGGAAATACTGATGAAGCTTACCAGGCTTTTATGGATGAAGCCGCTAAATGTGATCCGCCTTTAGCTGACCAGGAACTTAGCACCATTTGGCAAAGCGCCATTAAGTTTGGGACACGCATAGCCAAGCAACCCGGCTATATCCCACCATCCCAATACGGACAACAAGATGAAAAACTCAAACCAGCTGATTACTCCGATACTGGTCAAACCTATGCTTTTGCTAATTACTGCCAGGATCGGGTAACTTACACCAACCAAACTGGTTTCATGTGGTTTGATGGTAAAGTTTGGCAAGAATCGGAAGCCCTAGCCCTAGGCGAAGTCCAACGCTTCACCGATAAACAACTGGCCTATGCGGATAGTTTGGTTGCCACTGCAGCTACCCAAACCAAAAAGAATGGTGTCGCCCAAATGTTAAAGGTCATGAGTAAAGCCAAAGCTTACCAAGCCTTTAGCGAGGAACAGATCAAAAGCTACGAAGAATACGAAGCAGCTAAGCAATTTCGTGACTTTGTGATTAAGGAACGCAGCGTGCGCGGTATCGCCGGCTGTTTGAGTAACTCGCGCCCTAAACTTGTCCGTGAGATTAATGACTTTGACGCCGATCCTTTCCTACTCAATACCCCGGCTGGACCCTACAACTTGAAAAAAGGTCTCACCGGTAAACAAGACATCAAATCCTCAGAACTGATTACTAAGATGACCGACTTCTCCCCAAGTAACAAAGGAGCCGACCTTTGGCAAGAGGCCTTGCAAACATTCTTTTGTAATGACCAAGCATTGATTGATTATGTCCAAGAAATAGTTGGTCTAGTGGCAATCGGACAAGTTTTCTTAGAAGCCCTGATTATCGCTTATGGAGATGGGCGTAACGGGAAGTCCACCTTCTGGAATACTATCGCTAACGTTATGGGTTCTTATACCGGCCACCTGTCCGCAGATGCCTTGACCGTTGGCGTTCGCCGTAATATCAAACCCGAAATGGCTGAAGTTAAGGGTAAGCGACTCATCATTTCAGCCGAACTAGAAGAAGGTAAACGGCTCAACACCTCAACCATTAAACAGCTCTGCTCAACCGATGAAATCTACGCAGAAAAGAAATATATGAAACCTTTCTCCTTTGTCCCCAGCCACACTCTGGTCCTTTACACCAATTACCTACCTAAGGTTGGGGGCAACGACGATGGTATCTGGCGCCGGCTGATTGTCATCCCCTTTAAGGCCAAAATTGCTGGTAAAAGTGATATCAAAAACTACACCGACTACTTAACCAAAAATGCCGGGGAAGCAGTCATGCAATGGATCATCGAAGGCGCCCAAAAGATTATTGCCGCCAACTTCCAACCTACCGTACCTCCAGTCGTCAAAGATGCCATTAAAGCTTACCACGCAGAAAATGACTGGCTCGGAAACTTTCTTGAAGAATGTTGCGAAATTGACCCAAACTATTCTGAAAAATCGGGTGAGTTTTACAACGAATACCGCCTTTATTGCCAACGTCAAGGTGAATACATCCGAAACAGTGCCGACTTTTATACTGCCTTAAAGTTTGCTGGCTTTGGGCGGAAGCGGTCTACCAACGGACGATTCATCACTGGCGTCCGTTTGAAAAACACTGATTTTGATTTTCTAGCCTAAGGAGGCGTCATTGAGGTGTCATTCATCAGACGTGAAAAAGCCGATAACAACGGTCATTCTTCTTTTCTATGACACCTCTGTCACCTCTTTACTAATAAGTATATAAAGAGAAAAAAGTAAAAAAATAGTATAGGGAAGGATAGGTAAACGGCTGACAGGGGTGTCATAAACACCGCTAAATCCTTGATGTGATAATCACTACTGGCAGTCGCCCTAATGTCACCTCCCTAACTTGGAGAAAAGTATGCGTGAAAACAAAATTGAAGCTTCCTTTGTGAAAGCCTGTAAAAAACGGGGCGGACTATGCTTGAAGTTTGTCTCACCTTCAATGGCCGGTGTTCCTGACCGGCTTGTCCTTTTACCCGGTGGTCACTTGGCCTTTGTTGAGATGAAAGCACCCGGCAAGCATCCCCGCCCTTTACAAATCAACCGAATCAACCAACTCCAGCAACTAGGTTTTCTAGTCTATTGCTGTGACAACTTAAATCAAATTGGAGGAATCCTGGATGAAATACAATCCTCATGAATATCAGCAATATGCGACTAACTTTATCATTGACCACCCTGTTGCGGCGATTTTACTTGATATGGGTCTAGGTAAGAGCGTGATTACCCTGACCGCCATCAACGAACTCATCTATAATCTTTTTGAGGTTAATCGAGTTTTAGTCGTAGCCCCGTTGCGGGTGGCTAAAAATACTTGGCCTACTGAAATTAAGAAATGGGACCACTTAAAACAGCTTACCTATTCAGTAATAACGGGAACTAAGCAACAACGTCTAGCTGCTCTTCAAAAAGACGTTAATATCCACATCATTAATCGTGAAAACTTAAAATGGTTAGTTGAAGATTCCGGCTTCCCATTTTGCTACGACATGATTGTCATTGATGAGCTATCCAGTTTTAAATCCCATCAGTCCCAACGGTTTAAATGTCTCAAGAAAGTTCGGCCACGGGTAAACCGGATCGTTGGTTTAACTGGAACCCCCTCATCAAATGGCTTGATGGACCTCTGGGCTGAATTCCGGGTTCTTGATATGGGGCAACGTTTAGGGCGCTACATCAGTCAATATCGCACTACCTACTTTGACCCCGACAAACGTAACCAGCATATGATTTTTACCTACAAACCTAAACTTGGAGCAGAACAACAAATCTACCAACAAATTAGTGATATCACCATCTCCATGAAGTCCAAAGATTACCTGAAGTTGCCACCACTCACGTTAAACACCGTCAAAGTTCAACTTTCTGATAAAGAAGCTGTCGTCTACAATACTATGCGCGCACAGTTAGTCGTTTCTACCCAAGGTAAACAAATCGATGCTTTAAATGCAGCTTCCCTTTCTAATAAGCTTTCGCAAATGGCTAACGGAGTTGTTTATGACAGTGATAAGAATCAAGTTGTAATTCATGAACGAAAACTTGATGCGCTGGAAGATTTAATTGAGGCTGCTAACGGTAAACCAGTATTGATTGCTTATTGGTTCAAACATGATTTGGAAAAAATCAAGCAGCGCTTTGAAGTACGAGAAATTAAAACCAACCAAGACATTGCCGACTGGAACCAAGGAAAGATTACGGTCGGTGTAATTCATCCCGTAGCGGCTGGGCATGGCTTAAACTTACAAGCTGGTGGCTCTACGCTAATCTGGTATGGCTTAACTTGGAGTCTTGAGCTTTACCAACAAACCAACGCTCGGCTCTGGCGCCAAGGACAAACTAATCCGGTCGTCATCCACCACATCATCACCCAAGGCACGATTGATGAAGATATCCTTGCTGCCTTGAAGCGCAAAGATAAAACGCAAACGGCTTTAATCAATGCCGTCAAAGCTAACTTAAAAGGAGTGGTCAACCAATGACTAATATCATGTGGAACTATCTCGACAAGCGTGAAGCTACTGTCGCCGCGCTCAAAGACTATAATGACATGCAGTTCATCATCAATGACTATCAAAACCAAGTTCATAAAATTAAAGAAAAGATGCTCCACCTACAATCTCCAAAACTTGGTGGCATCCCTAGTGGAAGTGGTAATGACAATGCAACTGAGACCCGCCTAATCTCTGGTATCACTAAACTAGATAAGGTCAACGAACGCTACCAAGTTGCTCGCGACTACTTTGATTGGTTTGAACCGGCTTGGCAGCAGCTCACTGACGAGGAACGCTTTGTTCTAGATTCCTGTTACCGCATCCCCAACCAGTCACTCAACCACGGCCTTACCGTCTTAATGGACAAGTACTTCATTGCTAAGACCACTGCCTACAACAAGAAGAACAAAGCTCTGGAACATTTGACCCTCCTACTCTATGGTAGCCACCATTAAGAAGGTAAAAACGTGAACACACTTATTAATTCCCAGTGCTATACTGATAGTGTAGAGTAGTAAAACAAATTGAATTTCCTAACTAAGCCTGGTGGTTTCTAACCGCTGGGCTTTTGTTATGGACTCAGAAAGGAGAACCACCATGCCCTACTCACCCAAGAAACCCTGTCGCTATCCCGGATGTTGCAAGTTAACCCATCAAACTTACTGCGAAGAACATGCAAAGTTGGTTGCAAGAAACTACGACAAGTACCAACGCCCAGCTCGTACCAAGAAAAGCTATGGTCGCGCTTGGCAACGGGCACGCAACCATTACATCCAACTCCATCCCTTTTGTGAAATGTGCCTGCGGTCAGGACGCTACACCCAAGCGACTGAAGTCCACCATGTCTTGCCTATCTCCCAAGGTGGCACCCACGCTCAAGACAACCTGATGTCACTTTGCAAGCCATGCCACTCTAGGATCACAGCTGAAATGGACGACCGCTGGCACCACCGACCCCAAACCTATCATTACTGACGGGAGGGGCGGTCTAAATCACTTTTGGCAAGCGCCAAGGGAACGGGGGTGGGCCTTCGCGTACAAAAAATCGAATTCAAACAGGGTATTACCCCCTACCCCGACAGCTAGCATATATGTAATAAGGAGATGATTTTTAACCGTGGCTAAGGACGGAACTAATCGTGGTGGCGCGCGGGTTGGTGCCGGTCGAAAACCTAAAGCCTTAGCCGATAAATTAGCGGAAGGCAAAACTGGTAAGGTCCTCGACTTGCCTACCCCAACTCCTATTGAGGGACGAGAAATGCCACCAGTCAAGGATTATTTAAAAGCAAAACAAAAAAATGGCAGAGACCTGGAGGCCGCAGAGATTTTTGAAGACACCTGGAAGTGGTTGATGGAACGGGGCTGTGAAAATCTCGTTAATACCCAGTTAATCGAACAATATGCCATGAGCGTTAGTCGGTGGATTCAATGCGAGGAATGCATTTCAGAATACGGTTTTCTCGCTCGTCACCCGACAACTGGGAATGCGATTGCTTCACCTTACGTCTCAATGAGCCGGGACTATATGAAGCAATCAAGCCAACTTTGGTTTCAAATCTTTCAGGTTGTTAAAGAAAACAATGCGACAACTTATCAAGGTAACACGCCCCAAGATGATGTGATGGAACGCCTCTTGCGCTCCCGGAAAGGAATGAACTAATGGAATTTGCAAAAAAGAAACTCACGGATTTAATTCCTGCCACATATAATCCTCGGAAGGATTTAAAACCCGGTGACCCTGAATACGAAAAACTAAAACGTTCGCTTGATGAATTTGGTTACGTTGAGCCGATTATTTGGAATAAGCGAACCGGTAATGTTGTCGGCGGCCATCAACGTTTAAAGGTGCTTAAAGCAGACGGTATCAAGGAAGTCGACTGCGTGGTAATTGACTTTGATGAAGAAAAGGAAAAAGCCCTTAATGTTGCCCTTAATAAAATCAGTGGTGATTGGGATAATAAAAAATTAGGGCTCTTAATCACTGACCTGCAAGCTGCCGACTTTGATGTGTCACTAACCGGTTTTGATGAAAATGAAATTACCGACTTACTCGGAACTGATGAGGAAGCCAAAGACGATGACTTTGACATCGACAGTGAATTAGAAAAGCCGACCTTCTGTAAAACAGGCGATCTTTGGCACCTAGGTAAGCACACCTTACTATGCGGTGATTCAACTAAACCTGAATCTTACCAAAAACTGCTCGGTAATCATAAAGTTAACCTGGTCTTAACTGACCCACCCTATAATGTTAACTATCAGGGCAATGCCGGTAAGATTAAAAACGACCACCAAGATGATAATCACTTTTACCAATTTCTTCTAGATTCATTTCGTTGTATGTATGATTCAATGGCCGATGATGCCAGCATCTATGTTTTCCATGCCGATACAGAAGGCTTAAACTTCCGGAAAGCATTTCAAGATGCTGGTTTTTATTTATCCGGCTGTTGCATTTGGAAAAAGCAATCACTAGTTTTAGGCCGCTCACCTTACCAATGGCAACACGAGCCTATTCTTTATGGCTGGAAAAAGTCAGGTAAACATGAGTGGTACACCGGCCGTAAGGAATCAACGATTTGGGAGTTTGACCGGCCCAAGCAAAATGCTGATCACCCAACCATGAAGCCAGTTCCACTCTTGGCCTATCCAATTACCAATTCAACCATGAGTAATTGTACTGTGCTCGATCCGTTTGGTGGTTCAGGATCCACCTTGATTGCTTGCGAACAAACCGACCGGATTTGCTACATGATTGAACTTGACCCAAAATTCTGCGATGTGATTGTTAAGCGGTATTTGGAACAAGCCGGTACTTCTGATGGTGTAACCGTTGAACGTGGCGGCCAAACTATCCCTTATTCTCAACTCAATCTTTCTGATGAAGAAAGTGCGAAATAACTTGCTATTACAGGGCTTTAGAGTGATGTATGTAGTAACCAAAGAACAGGAGGAAATTTAAAATGTTACTACAATACAATGTTCAAGGTAATGGCCGTAAAGCCCTAGTTAGAGAAATTGAAGCATTCACTGGTTTGACCGCTGAATATGAAGGCACCCCAACTTTTGCCTATCAAATTGGCCCATATCGGGTGACTCGCAACGGCGAACTAATTTGTGGCTACTCGGTTCCCGAGGACTTAATTACTGCCCTTAAAAATGCGGGCTTTGAACAAACCACAGCTGAAAGTGACCTGGTTATTTCTTACCCGGTTAATAAATTTACTGAACTAGCCCTGCTCAACCTTCAACGCTTGGTCAGAGCCAAGGCAACCTTGATTAAACACGCACTTGGAGTTAACGACCTGCCGATTGAAATCACCGATGAAACAATTAGCTTCCCTTGGTTTGGCAAGGTCACCCCGGAAGAAGCTAAAGCCTACGCTCATTTCCTTGATAAACTGGTAAAACTGTCAATGAAGTTGCAAAGAGTGACTTCCCGGCCCCGCGAATACAGCAATGAAAGATACTCCTTCCGCGGGTTCTTATTAAAACTCGGCTTTATCGGTAAGGAATACAAAACGGACCGACGTATTCTTTTGAAGAATCTCTCCGGGAATGCCTCCTTCCTCCATGATCCTAAGAAGAACAATGATAAAGACACAGAAGCCTAAATATTAAGGGAGGTAATCAAATGGACCGCATCAAAAGAGAACTAGCATTACGCGACCAACTCAGAAATGAAATTGATAAAATTCGCAACACCGGCGAAGTTAATATGTTTGATGTTCCAAACGTTAAACGCCTGGCCTACTACTACAACTGCCACTACCTGGTGTGCTTCTTAGAAGAAAGACGTGCCGACTACATTAACTTCATCTTAACCGGCAACTTCGAATAATAACCAAAGGCACTGACCTATTTAGGGACTGGTGCCTTTTTACGTAGAAAGGATGTGATTATCATTTGCGCAAGTTAGAAAACTACCAACCCACCAAATATATGGATAAAGACTCCACTTATAACAAAGATGCTGCCGATTTTGCCGTGTCCTTTATCGAATGTCTCTGTCATACCAAAGGAACTTGGGCGGGCAAGCCCTTTGAACTAATTGATTGGCAAGAAAAAATTATCCGTGACATCTTTGGCACCTTAAAACCTAATGGCTATCGGCAGTTTAACACCGCCTATATTGAAATTCCTAAGAAACAAGGTAAGTCGGAATTGGCCGCAGCCGTTTCTCTTTTACTTTGTTGCGCTGACGGAGAAGAACGGGCCGAAGTTTATGGTTGTGCGGCCGACCGGCAACAAGCCGCGATTGTCTTTGATGTGGCAGCTGACATGGTCCGAATGAACCCAGCCTTGAAGAAACGGGTTAAAATCTTAGCTTCCCAAAAGCGGATTATCTATCAGCCAACCAATAGTTTCTATCAGGTCCTTTCTGCCGATGCCTATTCCAAGCATGGCTTTAACGTTTCAGGCGTGATTTTTGATGAGCTGCATACCCAGCCTAACCGTAAACTCTATGACGTGATGACAAAAGGATCAGGAGACGCCCGCACGCAACCCCTCTACTTTTTAATCACAACCGCCGGAACGGATACCCACTCGATCTGTTATGAAGTCCACCAAAAGGCCCTCGATATTATGAACGGTCGCAAGCATGATCCGACTTTTTATCCTGTTATTTACGGCTCCAAAGAAAGTGATGATTGGACCGACCCTAGTGTTTGGAAGAAAGCCAATCCTTCACTTGGGATTACTGTTTCAATCGATAAGGTCAAGGCGGCTTTCAATTCCGCTAAGGAAAACCCCGCTGAAGAAAATACCTTTCGCCAGCTCCGACTTAATCAGTGGGTTAAGCAATCAGTCCGGTGGATGCCAATGGACAAATGGGATGCCTGTGCTTTTCCTGTTGATGAACAAGCGCTTGAAGGCAGAGTTTGTTACGGCGGTTTAGACCTTTCTTCTTCAACTGATATTACTGCCTTTGTTTTAGTCTTTCCGCCTGAAGATGAGTCAGAAGGCTACACTATTCTCCCTCACTTTTGGATTCCGGAAGATAATGTTAACCTACGTGTCCGGCGCGACCATGTTCCCTACGATATTTGGAAGCAGCAAGGTTATCTTGAAACAACCGAGGGTAACGTCATTCACTACGGCTATATTGAACAATTCATAAATAATCTTGGCAAAAAATACAATATCCAAGAAATCGCCTTTGACCGCTGGGGGGCCGTGCAAATGGTCCAAAACCTAGAAGGGATGGGCTTTACAGTTGTCCCATTCGGCCAGGGATTTAAAGATATGTCGCCAACCACTAAAGAATTGATGAAGTTGACCTTAGAAAAGAAAATTGCCCACGGTGGCCACCCTGTTTTGCGCTGGATGATGGATAACATCTACATCCGCACCGACCCGGCGGGCAACATTAAACCCGATAAAGCTAAATCAACTGAAAAGATTGATGGCGTGGTAGCAACCATTATGGCGCTTGACCGGGCCATTCGCAATGAAGGCGAAACGGAAGACTCAATTTATGATGAAAGAGGGTTATTATTCCTATGAGTATCTTTAACAAACTATTCAACAAAAATAAGGCTTCACCAGCTAACTCCCTATCCAGTACTTGGTCGTTTTTGTTTGGCGGTACCTTGTCCGGGCAAAATGTCACCGAACGAACCGCCATGCAAAATACTACCGTTTATGCCTGCGTCAGGGTGTTAGCAGAAAGTTTGGCCCAACTGCCCCTTCATGTTTATCGCTATGGGGATGAAGGTAGCAAGCAAAGGGATTTAAAGCATCCCCTCTATTTCTTATTGCATGACTCCCCTAATCCAGAAATGACCAGTTTTGTTTTTCGTGAAACACTAATGAGCCATTTGCTTTTATGGGGCAATGCCTATGCCCAAATCATCCGCAACGGACGCGGTGAGATTACTGGTCTCTACCCGTTGATGCCTAACAAAATGGACGTCAACCGGGCACAAAATGGTGAACTGTATTATACCTACACAAAGGACTTTGATGAATATGGTGCTAAAAACCAAGCCAAACAAATCATTCTCCTAAAAGATGAAGTTTTGCATATCTCGGGACTAGGCTTTGACGGTTTGATTGGCTATAGCCCAATTGCCATGGCTAAAAACGCAATTGGCTTATCAATGGCCGCCGAACAATATGGAGAAACTTTCTTTAAAAACGATGCCACCCCAAGCGGAATCTTGCAGCATCCAAATGTGGTCAAGGATCCGGAACGATTACGTAAAAGTTGGAATGCCCAATTTCAAGGAAGCAACCAGCATAACATTGCTGTCCTTGAAGAAGGCATGACCTTCCAGCAACTGTCGATTCCGCCTGATCAAGCCCAATTCTTGGACACCCGGAAGTTTCAAATTGATGAAATTGCCCGTATTTTTCGAATCCCACCCCACCTAATCGGAGACTTAGACCGGTCTACCTTTTCAAACATTGAACAGCAATCGCTAGAATTTGTTGAATACACCTTAAATCCTTGGTGCGTCCGTTGGGAACAAGCCATGAATCAACAACTACTCTCACCTAAAGAACAAGGTAAGGTCTTCGTCAAATTCAACGTTGACGGGCTTTTACGAGGCGATTATGAAAGTCGCATGAACGGTTATGCGATTGGGCGCCAAAACGGCTGGCTTTCTGCCAACGATATCCGAGAGCTTGAAGATTTGAATAAAATTCCTAGCGAACAAGGCGGTGACATGTACTTAGTTAACGGGAACATGCTGCCCTTGGATAAAGCAGGTAGTTTCTATAACAAGGAAAATGAAAGTGAGGAAACAAATCAATGAAATATTTTTGGAACTGGAGTGGTCCGACTAACCAACGGGTATTAACCATTAATGGTACAATTGCCCAAGAAAGCTGGTTAGACGATGAAATCACCCCACAACTCTTTCAAGATGAACTCAACGAAAGTGAAGGTCCAATTGAACTATGGATCAATTCGCCCGGCGGTGACTGCATTGCTGCTAGTCAAATTTACACCATGCTGATGAACTATGAAGATGATGTGAACGTTAAGATTGATGGCGTTGCGGCTTCGGCAGCTTCGGTAATTGCGATGGCTGGAACAACGGTCTCAATGGCTCCAACTGCGATGTTGATGATTCATAATCCCCTTACGCTAGCCAAAGGAGAAGCTGGAGATATGCAAAAAGCAATCCAACTGCTCAATGAAACTAAAGAAAGCATCATCAATGCCTATGAACTTAAAACTGGTCTGCCACGTGAAAAAATCTCGGCAATGATGGATGATCAAACTTGGATGAACGTCAACAAGGCAATTCAATTAGGATTTGCCGATGAAATGCTCGGTAATCCCGATGAACCACCAACTAATTGTTACACCTACTCAGACCACCAAGCTGATCTAGTTTTACTCAATAAGCTTAAACCCAAAACAAAATCGAATTTCTCTGTAAAGTCGCTGCAAAGGCGGCTTTCTTTATTAGGACACTAAATTTCAGGAGGACAAACCTATGAACAAAATTATCGAATTACAAGAAAAGCGGGCTAAAGTTTGGAAACAAGCAAAGGACTTTCTGGATGAAAAGCAGGCTAAGTCAGATATTTTGTCAGCTGAAGATAATGCCCAATACGAACGAATGGAAAAAGAAGTGGTTGATCTTGGTAAAGAAATCGATCGCCTTACCAAGCAAGCAGCCATCGACAACGAACTCAATCAACCTACCACTAACGCCATTGTTAATACCCCAACTATTGGAAAAGTACCAAATACTAAAGACCAATACAACCAATCATTCTGGAACATGATGCGAGGAAATGTCTCCGCCAATGTCATGAATGCTTTAAAAGAAGGTTCAGATGCAGACGGCGGTTACTTAGTTCCTGATGAATTTGAAAAGCAACTCGTTCAAAAACTCCACCAAGAAAATGTCCTCCGCTCTATTTCCCACGTTATCCAAACTTCTAGTGGTGACCACAAGATTCCAGTTGTTGCTAGTGAAGGAACTGCTGCTTGGTTAGATGAAGAAGCAGCCTACACCGAAAGTAATGCTACTTTCAGCCAAGTAACCCTTGGTGCACACAAGCTGGGAACTTTAATCAAAGTTTCTGAAGAATTACTGAACGACTCAGCTTTTGATTTAACTAACTACATTTCTTCTGAGTTTGCCCGTCGTTTGGGCGATGCCGAAGAAGAGGCCTTCCTCACAGGTAATGGTACAGGACGCCCAACTGGGGTCCTTAACGATACTAACGGTGCCAAAGATGGTATTACTACTGCTTCAGCAACGGCAATTACCTTTGATGAGTTAATCGACCTTTACTACTCACTTAAAGAACCTTACCGCAAAAATGCCGCTTTCTTGATGAACGATGACACAGTTAAGGCCATTCGCAAGTTAAAGGACAAGAACGATCAATATATCTGGCAACCTTCTGTCCAAGCCGGAGCACCAGATATGATTCTGAATTGTCCAGTTTACACAAGCCAATATATGCCTAACTTGACCACTGGGAACAAAGCCGTCCTATTTGGTGACTTTTCCTACTATTGGATTGCTGATCGCCAAGGACGGACCTTCAAACGACTAAACGAATTGTACGCCGTAAATGGCCAAGTCGGCTTTTTAGGTTCCCAACGTGTCGATGCCAAGACCATTCTTCCAGAAGCCTTAACAACTTTGAAGATGGGCGCTGGTAAGTAGGAGTGAGTAAATGGAAAATGAAGCAAATACCAAAACACCCACCTTAACCGAAGTTAAAACTTATCTCCGGGTTGATGGCTCTACCGAGGATGATCTAATTAACCATTTCATTTCAGCAGCAGTTTCCACAATTGAAAACATCCTGCGACATCCAATTAGTGACTACGATGCGGTCCCCGATGATATTCACACCGCTATTTTATACACCGTGGCTTACCTATATGAATACCGGGAAACTGCCGATTTTGATGCCATGATCAAATTTTTGCGGGCAATCTTAACACCTTATCGGAAGGAGGCTTTTTGATGGAAAAAGCTGGTGAAGATAATTCAAAACTTGTAAATATTGGTGAGATGCGCGACCGCATCCGACTCTATAACAAAGTTACTTACGGACGTAATCCTAATACCTACCAACCAATGACTAAGACTGTTTTGTTAGCAGAAGTCTGGGCCTATGTATCAAACCTTCACGGGACAGAATACTACACCGCTGCTATGGTTAAAGTTGAAAGAGAAGTCTCCATGACCTTCCGCTATATCGAAGGTGTTAAAGAATCAACCGAAATTTGGTTTA
The DNA here is from genome assembly GCF_013423865.1 of Limosilactobacillus mucosae. NCBI lineage: Bacteria > Bacillati > Bacillota > Bacilli > Lactobacillales > Lactobacillaceae > Limosilactobacillus > Limosilactobacillus mucosae. Next base: position 1,706,325 of record NZ_CP058954.1, read on the forward strand.
ACGGTCACTGGTACAATATCAAGTTCATAGATGATGTGAAGTACCGGCACCGCTATCTCCAATGCAAGGTAGCAATGGAAACTTCGACCACTCCACCAGACGATTTAAAAAAGAAGTGACAGTATGATCAAAACAAAAATTATTAGTATGTATTGGGCAGTCCTGGGTGGCTTTATTGGCTGGTTTCTCGGAGGGTTGGACGACTTATTGTATGCCCTTCTCACCTTTGTAATTGCCGATTATACAACGGGAATTCTATGTGCGATTAGTGAGCGTAAACTTTCCAGTGAAGTGGGCCTGCGTGGCGTAAATCGGAAAGTCCTTATTTTCATTTTAGTTGGCCTCGCAAATATCATCGATATGCACTTGCTCAAGCATGGCACCCCACTGCGAACTGCCACTATCTGTTTCTACATCTCCAACGAAGGGATTTCCCTTTTAGAAAATGCTGGCCGCTTAGGACTCCCCTTCCCAAAACAACTCAAAGATGTCTTAGAACAACTCCAAAACAATAAGGACAAAAAGGATTGATGAAAATGGGAATTTATAAAGGAATTGATATCTCACTTTGGCAAAAAAACATTGATTTTAATGCCGTTAAAGCAAGTGGGATTGACTTCGTGATTATTAATGCCGGCTATGGCCATTCGATTTCTCAAAAGGATCCCTACTTTGAACAAAACTACAGCCGGGCCAAAGCTGCAGGTCTCAAGGTTGGGGCCTATTGGTACTCATATGCGGACTCCGCTAACGACGCAAAATTAGAAGCCGATACCTGCTTAACTACCATTGCCGGAAAACAATTTGATTACCCGATTTACTTTGACCTTGAAGAAAAGAGCCAATTTAAGCGAGGGTCTGCCTTTTGTTCCGGGTTAGTTAGGGCTTTTTGCTCAGAGATTGAAAGCCATGGCTACTATGCCGGGCTCTATATTTCACGATCACCGTTGCAAAACTATATCTCACCTGATGTTGCTAGTCGTTATGCTCTATGGATTGCCGAATATAATCCCCGCCTCAACTACAGCGGAAACTACGGGATTTGGCAATACTCTTCTAATGGTTCAATCGCCGGGATTAGTGGTAACGTTGATCTAGATTACTCTTACATCGACTATCCGACAATCATTAAGCAAAAGGGCCTAAATGGCTACGGTACTACTCCCACCTTAAAACCAACGGATGAAATAGTTGATGAAGTTTTAGCTGGTAAATGGGGTAATGGTACCGATCGTAAGAACCGTCTCTCTGCGGCTGGATACAGCTATTCTTCTATTCAAGCATCCGTTAATCAAAGGCTAAATCAAAAATCAATTGACACCTTAGCCCGTGAAGTAATTCAAGGCAAATGGGGCAACGACCCCCAACGTAGTCAAAAATTGCGTGCGGCTGGCTACGATCCAACTGCGGTTCAAAGACGCGTCAATCAACTGCTATAAATATAAGGTCCATGGGCTCATTTGCCTGTGGACCTTATTTTTTTGTCAAAACCAATGTATTTTTTGCCTCTAACTGTCCTAACAGTGAGGAGGTAAAACTATGACCCTTACTAACCAACAAATTCAAAATGAACTACTTTTTCAAAAGTCACAGGAAATCACCAAAGAACTATTAGAAAAAGGACTAATCACATCTGAAATTGCCCAACGAATCGAACAAGAAAATCGGCAAACTTTCCCGCCATTACTGGGTTCATTACTGCCTTAATTCGTTGATGTGTCTAAAACTCAGAGCTAACATGCATGACTGATGAAAGGAGGAAAAAAACAATGGAAACTACAAAAATCATGCAAAATTTCATTCCCAGCCGAGAGCTAAAACGGGTTGCTGCTTATTGCCGGGTTTCGACCGGTTCCGACGAGCAGTTAAAAAGTCTTAAAGCCCAACGTGAACACTATCAACATTACATTAGCAACCACCCCGGCTGGGAACTTGCAGGAATCTACTACGATGAAGGTATTTCCGGAACTAAGAAGAATAAACGGCCAGAGTTGCTTCACCTGTTAAGGGACTGTGCCGCCCACCAAATTGATCTAGTTATTACTAAGTCAATTAGCCGACTTGCTCGCAATGCTGCCGATTGTTTGGATATTGTCCGTCAGCTAAAGGACCTCAATATCCCCATTATCTTTGAACGGGAAAATCTGAACACCAGCAATATGGACGATGAATTTATCTTAACCGTCCTTAGTAGCATGGCGGAAAGTGAATCAAAATCAATTGCCGCTAACAACCGCTGGTCAATTCAAACTCGGATGGCCAATGGCTATTTTAAGGTTTCGACCCCTCCCTATGGCTATGACCGAAACTTTGAAATTATCCCGGACCAAGCCAAAGTAGTTAGAAAAATCTTTGTCGACTTTTTAAATGGTCAAAGTAGCCTAACAATCGCTAAAAACTTGACCGTTCCGGCACCATCCGTTGGTAAATGGAGCGATAGCACAATTCGAACTATGCTTCGTAATGAGTCTTATACCGGCAACCTGCGCTTGCAAAAGACTTATACCGACGATGCTTTCAACCGGCACATCAACTACGATGAAGAGACCATGACCTGGTATCAAGACCACCATGAACCTATTATTAGCCTTGATGAATTTGAACGAACCCAGGCTTTACTGATACAAAGAGCTAAGCAACGTAATACAAAATCCCGCAGCAAAAAGTACCGACAAAATTATCTTTTATCCGGTAAACTTAACTGCCAGTGCGGTGGTGCATTTAAGCGCCAAAAGAAGGCTAAGCGAATAACTTGGTCTTGCCAAATTCATATCAAGGACAAGAAGTCTTGCCCAGTTAAGCCGGTTGATGAACGCCAAATTGAAGTCGCCTTTGTGACCATGATAAATAAGCTTATCTTCAGTAGAACAAAACTTTTACAGCCTTATCTTCAAGCACTGCGAAACCAGCCAGCAAACCGGAAGTATAAGCGGATTAAAGAATTGGAATCAGCTATTTTAAGCAATACTGAAAAGCGTGATACCTTGATGACGATGCTATCTCAAGACTTGATCGAGCCCAAAGAAATGATGACCAAGACGACCAAACTAATCGACCAGTCCAATCAATATCGGCAAGAGCTGAGTAAACTCCGTTCTACAATTGGTAAAAATGACGGTCTGATTATTGCCACCCGTGAACTCCTAAATTACGTAGATAACCACCCAGTTCAGACTAAGTTTAATCCACAATTATTTAAAGAAACTGTGGAAAAAGTCACGATTGAAGATGATTCACACCTAGTTTTCCACATGTTCTGTGGATTAAATCTACCAGAAAGGATTTGAAGCCAATGAGTACCGTTACTTTTGGCTACCACATCAAAGATGGCACGATTGAAATTGACCCAGTTAATGGCCCCCGCGTTCAAAGTATTTTTAGGGACTATCTGAATGGTGACTCCCTGACGGATGTTGCCTTAAAAAATGGTTTTAAATTCCACGGTGCCATCAAACGGATCCTAATCAATCAAACCTACCTTGGGGATAAGTACTATCCGCTGTTGATAACACCGGAAATTTTTAACCGCGTCCAAGCTGAACTTCATCAACGAGCTCTAAACTTAGGACGTACAAACTTACCAACACAGCAAGTGAAGTTTTATCCCCAAACTAAGTTCAAAATGAACCGATCACATCACCGGTACAATATTCCCGCTAAACAAGCCGAATACTTGTACCAGCTAATCGAAAGTGAGGAATCTTAAATGCCCAACAAAAAAATGAAAATCATTCCGGCCCGCCGCCATATCGGGAGCAAGCCGTTTCCCTTCGAAGAAGATATACCCAAATTAAGGGTAGCTGCCTATTGCCGGGTAAGTACCGAATACGAAGAACAAAACTCTAGTTACCAAACCCAAGTTAGCCACTACACCAACTACATCCTAAACCATGACGGTTGGGATCTAGTCAAGGTTTATGCCGATGATGGGATTTCTGGGACTAACACTAAAAAGCGGGAACAATTCAACCAAATGATTGAAGACTGCATGGCCGGTAAAATTGACCTTATCATTACCAAGTCAATTAGCCGTTTTGCCCGGAATACTCTCGATTGTCTCCACTACATCCGGCAACTAAAAGAAAAGAATATCGCCGTCTACTTTGAAAAAGAAAACATCAAAACCACTGACGCCAAGGGTGAAGTTCTTTTAACAATTATGGCTTCCCTAGCCCAGCAAGAAAGCCAATCTTTATCACAAAACGTTAAGCTTGGCCTGCAATATCGCTACCAACAAGGAAAAGTCATGGTTAACCATAATTGGTTCCTTGGCTACACCAAAGATGAGGACGGCCATCTAATTGTTGACCCCGAACAGGCCAAAATAGTGAAACGCATCTACTACGAATATTTGGAAGGCTATTCTTGCAAACAAATTGCGCGGCGTCTAACTGATGATGGCATCCCCAATGGCGCCGGCAATACTAAATGGGGCGATTCCAACATCGCTTCAATTCTCAAAAATGAAAAGTATATCGGCGATGCTCTTTTACAGAAGTCATACACTATCGACTTTTTAACCAAAAAGCGGATTCGCAACCAAGGGATTATGCCCCAGTACTACATCAAAGATGACCATGAGGCAATCATTCCTAAAGAGCTCTTCCGCCGGGTGCAAGAAGAAAGAAAACGCCGTCGGGCAGGAATCAAGGTTCCCTGTGGTAAAACGAGGCACTACAATAACCGCACCTGCTTTTCCCTAAAAGTATTCTGCGGCCGCTGTGGAGATATTTATCACCGTGTTGCCTACAACTACTCTGATGAGCATGGGCAAGTTGTAAAATGGCTTTGTATGACTGGCCATGACCATGATCTTGTGACTTGCCATGGACGCGCTATCTCTGAACGACAATTAAAAGAAGTTTGCCTAAAAGCCTTTAATAAAATTATTGAACCTAACAAAGCCTTCCGGGCCAAGCTTCAAAATAATATCCGTCATGCGATTAGCCAATTAAATGAAGAACAAGCAACCAAATTAGACCGTGAACTGGACCGCCTACAAATTCTTTTAATCAACCAAACACCCCACTCCAAGGACTATGACAAAATTGCGGGTGAGTTCAACAAGGTTCAGCAACAACGCGATGAACTTCAATTAACCCTTGACCGGCAAAATGAAGTCGTTCAGAAAAATGTTAACCTACAAAATTTTATTGATACCAATAGTAAGCAACTCAATGAATTCGATGAACACCTTGTCCGGCAACTAATCAAAAAAATCACCATTCAGGAAACCTACTGCGAAGTAGAATTCCAAAATGGCGATTCAATAAAAATTAACCTGTAAATAAATTCTAACACAATGCCCTGGTAATAGCTTAGCTATTATCAGGGTTTTATTCGTTGTCCGTGAAAAAGCTCTTCAGCTTGTAAGTTGTCACGGGCTCTACATAGTAATGGTACTTAGCCACTAAGTCACAAATCTTGTCCCCATTGATAAGCGTAATTATCCGCGTACCTGCTTTAGCGGTTTTCATGGCTTCACGGGTAAAGTCGGAAGTTGTGATGAAGATCCCGTATTCGGCATTATACTTATCCATTGCCCCACGGAACTTGTCAATTTCTGGCGCTGAAACTTTACCATCCCAACGCTTGGCTTGCAAGGCTACCCGGGTTGTCCGAAAGTCATCTGAAGTGATGTAACCAAAGCCATCTAATCCACCGTCACCTACATAACGGACACCGATATTGTCGTCAAGATCAACGCCCATGTGAAGCAGCAAGCCACGACTAAACATTTCAAACTTCTGTGGTGACATCTTGGCTAAGGCCGCTAATAATTCAGCTTTCCAGGGTTCTTCTTCAGTCTCAGTCTCTTCCTCTACGTCAGAGTCATCGGCTGAGTTTTCGGATAGCACTGCCCGCACGTCACGGATCGGATCAAAATCTTCAAGCTTAACCGTCCGCCCCTTTTCTGATAATTCGAGATTGCGGTTATCTTCTGTGTCAATGAAATCGGCATCAATCAAGTGTTTAACCGCAAAGTTAAAACGATAATCAAACGGACGGTATGTGGCGCCTGTTTTCTTTGATTTTTTGACTTTATCGACCTGCTCCTCTGAAATTGCTTCTGAGTGGTCGCGAATCTCACGTTTAACTTCCTTGCGCGTTACCCGACCGCCAAGTGCCTGCATCGCTTTTAGCACTTCAATCATAATCAGGTTTTCAAATTTTTCCATTCTGTTTATGGCCATTCCCAATTACCCCTGCCTAAAAGTTGCACTCTAACTTTTTAACTGTCATAGTTTTGGATTTCGTCCACTCAATTTATTAGAAATCACTCACTATCCTCGTTTGAACACTATTCCCCTATCCCGCACCGGTCAAAGGATAGCGCAATCCGAGGCCAGCGGGCCAGCCAACCCTTCAGCAAATTTTAATCGTTTTGTGTGCGTTCTAGGACGGTTACGGACTCAACATGCGGGGTCTGAGGGAACTGATCAACTGGCTGGATTGGCTTGACGACATGATAGCCGACAGAGGCAAAACGCTGCAGATCGCGGACCAAAGTGGCTGGATTGCAGCTGACATAGATAATCTTAGCTGGCGCCATCTTGCCGGCAGCATCGATCAAGGATTCGTCAAGACCTTTACGTGGTGGGTCAACGATCAAGACATCGGGCTTCAAGCCTTCTTTTTGCCATTTCGCCATCTGTTCTTCGGCCTTACCCACTACAAATTCGGCATTATCGATCTGGTTGGCCTTGGCATTTTGCTTGGCATCTTCAATCGCGGCTGGAACGATTTCAACTCCGTAGACCTTTTTGGCATGCTTGGCCACCGCCAAAGAAATAGTGCCAATGCCACAATAGGCGTCAATCACAGTCTGCGTACCATCCAGTCCAGCTGCTTCAATTGCCATTTGATAAAGCTTTTCGGTCTGTTGCGGATTAACTTGGTAAAACGACAGCGGCGAAATCGTAAAGTCAATGCCCAGGAGCTGGTCATGAATCGTATCGCTGCCCCAAAGCGTATGATTCTCCAATCCTAAGAGCTTGTTCGTCCGCTTGGTGTTAACATTTTGCACGATGCTCTTGACCTCTGGCACCCCGCTGACGATCCCGGCTGCGATTTCTTCGGCATGCGGCAGCTGTTTGGTATTGGTAACCAGCACCACCATGATCTCATGACTGTAGTAGCCGCGCCGGACCATGACCGTTCGAATGCAGCCGCGGCCAGTTCTTTCATCATAGGCACGAATGTTGTATTTCCGCAGCAGATCACGGACGACCAGAATCGCCTGATCGATTTTCGGATCTTGAATATAGAAATCCTCAATCGGTACCAGATCATGGCTGCCCCGCTTATAAAACCCGGTCTGCAGCTGGCCCCGCATATACTTGACCGGTACCTGCGCCTTGTTGCGGTAGTGATATGGCTGGTCCATCCCCATTGTTGGCGCCACCTTCAATTCATCCAAGTGAGCCTTTTTGAGCAGTTCTTCAATCTGATGCTGCTTAAATTTCAGCTGCGCCGGATAGCTGAGAATTCCCAAGGGAGCGATGCCGGTTTTCAAATAACGGGCATCATTGATCTCAACGCGGTCCGGACTTTTGGTCAACAGCCGCTGCAGCTCTCCCCAGGCAAATTTAGCCGTCACTTTGGTAATCTTGATTTCGGCCTGTTCGCCGGGCAAGACGTACGGCACGAAAACCGGATAATTATCAACCTTGACGACGCCATTGCCTTCATAGGTCAGATCAGCTACCGTTGCCGTCAAGACCTCGCCTTTATGAACCGGTACAGTGATTTTTGCCATGTTTTTCTCCTTTAGCAAACACAGGGACTGCTGACAAGATTGCCCGCAGCCCCTGTTTGGTTTCAATTATTTTTGAGATGCTTCATCATCGTGAATATTGTCGACTTCACGTACAAAGTCATCTTCCACGCGCTTCATATCCGGTGACACGGTAATTGCATCATCCGGAATCTCATCAAGGTTGGCAACTACTTCCAAGTGCTGCTTGAGGTTGCGGAAATGCATCGGCGCGTCGCCACCATACTCGCCATCCAGATTGATCATCACGCGATCTTCTGAATTGACGGGCGTTATGTCGATCTCGCTGGCCTTGGCGTAAATAATGCCAGGATCGCCAATATGCTTACCTTGCAGTGCCTTGGCCATCAAGCGCATCATGCCGATCAGACTGCTCTCCTTGACAATGATCATCGTGAACTTGCCATCATCAAGCGCGGCGTCCGGTACGATCTGTTCAAAGCCGCCGACGGAATTGGTCAGCGCGATCAGAATCGTGGAGACCTGGCCACGGTATTCTTGACCATCGTACTTGATATCCATTTCAACCGGCTTAATTCTTGGCAGCAGTTCAGCTCCTTTAGCCAGATATGCCAAATAGCCAAACAGCGACTTCATCTGTGAAGGCACCTCATAGGTCAGTTCCGTCAAGGTCCCCCCAGCCGCGATGTTCATAAAGTAGTTGTCGCCAGCTTGACCAATATCGATCTTGAACTTTTTGTTTTTGCGCAAGATCAGCTTGGCCGCAGCGATCGGATCATCACGCGGAATCCGCAGGGCACGCGCATAGTCGTTGGTCGTCCCCGCCGGAATAATCGCCAGGGCAGGACGATGCTCAAGTCCGGCAATTCCGTTGACGACCTCGCTTAACGTCCCATCGCCGCCTGCAGCTACGATCAGGTCAAAGCCTTCCTTAGCCGCGCGCGTTGCTTCGTTCTTAGCCGAATTAGGCGCCGGCGTCGTGGCAAACGCACTGGTTTCATAGCCAGCCTGTTCATAGACCGCTAAAATGTCAACCAGGTCGTTGCGCATGGCTTCACGCCCCGACGTCGGGTTATAGATAATTCGTGCTCGTTTTCGCATAGTTTCCTCCGCCATCAAATCAGTTTACTTTTCGTTCAAGGCCTTCATCAAAAGCTTGTTGACCACGCCTGGGTTAGCCTTACCGCGCGTCTGCTTCATAATCTGACCAACTAAGAAGCCGACAGCCCGATCCTTACCATTCTTGTAATCTTCAATCGACTGTTGGTTGTTGGCCAAGACTTCATCAACGATTGGCTGCAGCTTGGCTGGGTCGGAAAGCTGTACCAGACCATTCTTTTCCGCGTAGGCAGCTGGTTCTTGACCATCCAGAATTCCTTTAAAGACTTTCTTGGCCATCTTAGAAGAAATCGTGCCGTCATCGATCAGCTTGATCATCCCTGCCAGGTTGGCCGGCGTCAGCTTGGTATCCTGCAGATCAACCTGCTTGTCGTTTAAGTAGCTGTTGACGTCGTTCATCAGATAGTTGGCAGCTTTCTTTGGATCAGCTCCCAAGGCAATCGTAGCCTCAAAGAAGTCAGACATTTCCTTGGTCTGCGTTAATACCATGGCGTCGTATTCGCTCAAGCCCAGATCGTTGGTGTAGCGAGCGCGCCGTTCACCAGGCATTTCTGGCATGGCATCTTCAATTTCTTGGATCCATTCATCGCTGACTTCCAGAGGTGGAATATCAGGTTCTGGGAAGTAACGATAGTCGTCGCTTCCTTCCTTGGTCCGCATTGAGATCGTTTCGCCGGTTGCCTCATCAAAGCGCCGCGTTTCCTGGGCAATCGTGCCACCAGCCATGATGACCTTTTCATGCCGCTGCTGTTCAAAGTTCAGCGCCTTCTTGACGAAATTGAAACTGTTGATGTTCTTCATTTCCGTCTTGGTACCATACTTGTCGGAGCCGATTGGACGAATCGAGATGTTGGTGTCGACCCGCATCGAACCTTCTTCCATCTTAACGTCAGAGATCCCAGTAAACTGAATCCGCTGCCGCAAAGCTTCCAAGTAGGCCACCGCTTCTTCTGGCGAGGCAATGTCTGGCTTGGAGACGATTTCGATCAAAGGCGTGCCCTGCCGGTTCAAGTCCACGTAAGAGTAGTTGCTCGTGTGGGTGTTCTTGCCGGCATCTTCTTCAATGTGCATTTCCTTGATCCCGATTTTTTTCTTCTTGCCATTAACCTCAATTTCAATCCAGCCATCATGTGCGATTGGCGTTTCGGATTGGGTTACCTGGTAGGCCTTAGGGTTGTCAGGATAGAAGTAGTTCTTCCGGTCAAAGTGCATGTGCTTTGAGATTTGAGCGTGCAGTGCCAGACCAGCCATAATCCCATCCCGCACGACGCCTTTGTTCAACGTTGGCAGCGTACCTGGGTAGGCCCAGTCGATAACGTTGGTGTTGGCGTTGGGCTCGTCACCAAATTCTACTGGCGTTGGACTGTAGATTTTAGAGTGGGTCTTCAATTCCACGTGGACTTCAAGCCCAATGGTCGTTTCAAAGTTCATCTTAGTCTTGACCCCCTAACTTTGGCATTTGTTTGTGGAAGTCGGTCGTCTGTTCAAAGACATAACCGGCATTGTAGATCGTTTGTTCATCAAAGGCCTTGCCGATAATGTGCAGACCAACTGGCAGACCATTGTCAAAACCGGCTGGCAGAGACATTGCCGGCAGCCCAGCCATGTTAACGGGAACGGTCAGAATATCGTTCATGTACATCGTCTTTGGATCAGCAATCTCAGAACCAATCTCAAAGGCTGGGTTAGCGCCGGTTGGTCCCATGATCAGATCATGGTCCTTCAAAACGTTGGCAAAGTCTTGCGCAATCAGCGTCCGAATCTTAGCAGCCTTGTTGAAGTAGGCATCGTAGAAACCAGCGGAAAGCGAGAACGTCCCCAGCATGATCCGACGCTTGACTTCATCACCAAAGCCCTGCGTCCGTGACTTGACGTAGACTTCTTCCAGCGTTTTGGCATCTGGAGCTCGGAAACCATAGCGAATTCCGTCATAACGCTGCAGGTTGGATGAAGCTTCTGATGAGGCCAGGATGTAGTAGGCTGGCACGCCGTATTTGGTATGCGGCATCGAAACATCCGTATCAATGATGGCACCCAGTTCTTCAAAGTGCTTTAAGGCGTTATTGATTACCGCACGCACGCCTGGCTGAATTCCTTCGTCCAGATATTCTTTTGGCACGGCAATTCTAAGCCCCTTAACATTCGTGTTTTCGTTCAGGCTGGCAGCCCAGTTTGGCACTTGACGATCTGAAGAAGTCATATCGTGATCGTCTTGTCCACTGATGATTTCCGTCAGCAGCGCGTTGTTCTTAACGCTGTTGGTGATCCAGCCAATCTGGTCAAAGCTGGAGCCAAATGCAATTGCCCCCCAGCGTGAGACCCGACCATAAGTTGGCTTCAAGCCGACCACGTTATTATATGATGATGGCATTCGAATTGAGCCACCCGTATCAGTCCCCAAAGCACCAATGACATCACCCGCCGCAACGGCAGCCGCCGAACCACCTGAAGAACCACCAGGAACCCGCGTCAGATCCCAAGGGTTGTGGGTCGTAAAGAAGGCCGAGTTTTCCGTTGAGCCACCCATGGCAAACTCATCCAGGTTGGTCTTACCAACATTAATGAAGTCTTGGGCATTCAGCTTTTCAATTACCGTGGCATCATAGATTGGCGTAAAGTTTTCCAGCATCTTGGAGGCCGCTGTCGTCTTTAAGCCCTTGGTTACGATGTTGTCCTTGACTGCCAGTGGCACCCCAGCCAGCAGCTTGTCCGCCGCGATTCCTTCATTGTCGATTGCTTCGGCACGCTTTAAAGCTTCATCTTCATTCAGCGTGATAAAGGCCTTGACGTCATCATCAGTTTCCTTGATCCGGTCAAAGGCTGCCTTGGTCAGTTCCTTGGCGCTGATTTTTTTGGTCTGCAGGTCTTCATGCAGCTGAGTCAAGTCGGTTTCATTGAACTTCATTATTCGCCGTCCTCACTTTCATCATCCATGATTGCTGGCACCTTAATCAAGCCGCCTTCCGTGTCGGGAGCATTTTTAAGCAGGGCTTCTCGCTCGTTGCTCTTGACTGCAACGTCTTCACGCATAACGTTGACGCGATCCGTTGGCGAATACATTGGTTCTACGCCATCAGTATTCTGCGCCTGCAGTTCTTCAAACATATCGATGATGCTGCCCAGTTGTGGGGTGAACTTAGCAAGCTCGGCATCATTGAATTCTAGTTTGGCCAATTCGGCAACGTGCTTAACCTGCTGCTGATCGATCTGACTAGCCATTCTTTCTCCTCTTTTCCTTAAGTTAGGTATTGCATACGTTCATCTATTTTATCACACAAAGCCCGCTGTTTTTAGCAAAAACGCCACCGCAAGCGCGATGACGTTTAAATTTTATTAATATGAGCTGAAGACGTGGGTTCGGAAAGTATTTGAACCAGAATCACGGTAGACGACCGCCTGCATTTCGGAAGACGATTGAATCTTGATATCGATTGGAATTCCGTTTGGCAGATACTTCTTGGCCGCGCGTGCAATATATTGCGTAAAGCTCTGCACTTCAGACTGGCTGTAGAACTGCGTCGTAACCGTAATATGCATCCCCGAAAGCGTGCCATTCTGATATTGGGCCTGAGCCGTCACGCCGCTAAGGTTCGGGAAGAAGCTTTGAATCTGACTCTTGAAGTTGGAGAAGCTCGTGTTGTCAGTCTCATTGTCGCTGTTGGTTGAAGTAGCGTCACTGGCTTTTGGCAGCACCTTGGTTGAGTAGTTCAATTTCTTCCAGCTCTTGATGGTATTGCCGTTGTTCTTGCTATAGGCAAAGAAGCTGCCCCCCACCAGGCTGTCATTTGGCGCCTGCTTGTACAATGCAATAACGATCGGCACGTTTTTAAGCGCGGACTTTTTGCGCAGCCGCGTTAAGATCTTTTGAGCAGCAATCTTACCCTGCTTTTGAATTTCAGCATCCGAAAGTTTCTTTTGGTAGGTAGGACCGTCCGTCGTCTTTTGGTAGTAGTAGACCGAGTTGATCCCAATCCCAATGGTAATCCCCTTTAAGGTCAGCGAATTGCCGTTTTGCTGCATGAAGTCTTGTTCTTCAATCTGCTGAACGTATTCTGGGTTCGGATCGCTCTTTTTACCCTGGGCGGCGTTTAAACCGGTTGGATTGCTCTTGGTTTTGCGTCCCAGCCAGTTTTCAATCGTATCCGTACTCAGATACTGGCCTTCTTGGAAAATATAGCTCTTAGTCGAAAAGACCTTTTTGGAAACTTCCGTCAAGCCGGTTTCAAAACTCTTTAGGTTGTAGCTGTTGTCATTTTGGTTGATATTGACACCACGCGCCTTGCTGACCTTGTAATGGCCATTTTGAATGACGCCTTGATACTGACCACTGGCAGTCCCCGTCGTCGTAAGCTTGCTGGATGACGAAGAGGTTTTCTTTCCAATGCTGCATGAGGCCAAAAGTACCGTGCTCATCAACACGACTACCGTCAGCGTCAGCTTTTTTAGCTTCTGTAGTTTCACGTTAATCCTCCTTCATCGCTTGAGCAAATCGGCTCTCATTCCAGACCTCGACTCCCAGATCCTGGGCCTTGGTAAGCTTGGAGCCAGCCTTTTCTCCAGCGATGACCAAATCTGTTTTTTTCGACACGCTGCCGGTTACGCTGGCACCGCGTTCTTCCAACCATTGCTTTGCTTGATCGCGCGTCATTTCATTGAGCTTGCCCGTCAAGACCACGCGCTTGCCCTGCCATTCTTTGGCCGCCGCGCTGTCTTGAGCGATCGGCGCTGGTCCATGGTATTCCAGATTGACCCCGGCCGCCTGCAGCTCTTGAATCAATTCCTGCACCTGCTCGTTGGCAAAATAGTTTTTCAGACTGTCGGCAATCGTTGGCCCAATCGTGTTGATCTCGGCAATCGATTCCTCATCGGCTGCTATTATTGCTGCCAGAGAGCCAAAATGCTGGGCTAAGATGCGAGCCGCCTTGGCACCGACATGACGAATGCCCAAGCCAAACAATAGACGCTCAACAGAATTATTGCGACTGTTGGCAATCGATGTCAATAGGTTATTAGCCGATTTGGGTCCAAATTTATCTAATGTTAATAATTGGTCATAGGTTAAACGATACAGATCGGCAACATCATGAACCAAATGACGATCCCAGAGCTGCTCAATTACTCTTGGTCCCAGATGGTCGATGTTCATGGCATTGCGTGAAGCAAAATGAACCAGACCTTCTTTTACCTGTGCCGGACACATTGGATTGATGCAACGCAGCGCTACCTCATCATCCAGGTGAACCAGTTTGGATTGACAGACCGGACAAAGCGTTGGAATCTCATATGGCTGACTGTCAACCGGACGCTTATTTAAGATAACACGTGAGATCTCAGGAATGATATCACCGGCCTTATGCAATAGAACCGTATCACCCAGGCGAATGTCCTTGTCTTTTAGATAGTCGGGATTATGCAGAGAAGCCCGGCTAACCGTCGTCCCAGCCAGCTGAACCGGATCCATCACTGCAGTCGGCGTGACGTTGCCCGTTCGACCAACCGTCCACTCAATATCTCTGACTACGGTAGCCTGCTCTTCAGGTGGGAACTTATAGGCAATCTCCCAGCGCGGTACTTTAACCGTCGCGCCCAGTGCCTCTTCAACGGCGAGATCGTTGACTTTTTCGACAATCCCGTCAATTCCATATGGCAGATCATCGCGCTTGGCCGTGTACTCATCGATATAGGCCTTGATTTCTGCTTCATTATGCACGACACGATTGAATTCATTGACGTGAAATCCTAATTGCCGCATCTTATCCAAAGCCTGGGCCTGAGTCTTGACGCCCAGTTTTTCATATTCGGGAATGTAGTACATGAAAGTATCTAGTTCTCGTTTGGCGGTAACTTTGGCATCCAGCTGCCGCAGACTGCCAGCCGCTGCGTTTCTTGGGTTGGCAAACGTTGGCAGTCCATTGGCTTCGCGTTCCTCGTTTAATTTAGCAAACGCGGCTTTGGGCATGAAGCACTCACCACGAAATTCCAGTGACAAGGGCTCGGCAAGCTTTTGCGGAATCGATTTGATGGTTTTGACGTTTTCGGTGACGTCCTCGCCAATCATCCCGTTACCCCGTGTTGAACCCTGCACGAGACGACCATTTTCATAAACCAGTGACAAAGAAAGGCCGTCAATCTTCAGTTCCAGATTATATTCTGTCGTCCCGGTAAAATTAGGGTTATCCTGCTGGCGAGCATTAAAGTCCATTAATTCGGCGACGGAAAAGACATCCCCCATCGAAAGCATTGGAATGGCATGTTCGACTTTGGTCAAGACGGTTTCCGCCGCACCCCCGACTTTTTGCGTTGGCGAATCAGGCGTGATCAGTTCAGGGAAACGATTCTCAATGTCAACCAGCCGCTGATAATTACGGTCATAAACATAGTCCTCAACGGTAGGCGCATCCTGTTCATAATATTCCTTGCCCCACTGCAGCAGCTGGGCTTTCAACGGACCGATTTCTGCCGTGGCTTCTTTGAGCGTCAAGTCATTGACTGATTTTTGTTCTGTCATTGCAGACCTCGCTTTTAATTAACCTTGGTAATTGGCGCAAACTGAGCTAGCAAGCGTTTAACGCCCTCGTTTGGAAAGGCAATATCCAATTCCATGTCGTTGCCTGAGCCATTAACGGAAACGACCATGCCTTGTCCCCATTTCTTATGCTGAACCTTGTCGCCGACTTTCCAGGCCTGCTTATCAGCCCCGGTTCCCGTACTTTCCTGCTTAGCTGAGTGCTTTAGGCCATGTGCACGCCGCTGAGCCGTAAAGGTTGTTGCCTGAGCAGCTGCCTTGGCAAACGGCGTGTTCATACTCTTAGCCTTGCCCGAGCCGTCCGCGTTTTCAAATTTGATCAGATCATCATTGATTTCTTCGACGAACTGCGAAGGCTGGTTGCGCTGCACGCGACCATAGAGCATCCGTGAGTAGGCATTGGTCAGATACAGCTTGCGTTTGGCCCGCGTAATGCCGACATATGCCAGCCGACGTTCTTCTTCCAATTCCTTTTCATTGCTCAAGGAACGATAGAGCGGGAAAATGCCTTCTTCCATTCCAACCAAAAAGATCACCGGAAATTCCAGACCCTTAGCAGCGTGCAAGGTCATCAAGGTTACCTTAGGCGCTGCTTCATCAACGTCATCCTGATCAGAAACCAGTGCCAGATCAGACAGGAAGTTCATAAGCTTTTGTCGATTATCGCCTTCATCTTCGGCATGCTTTTGATCATATTCTTGAGTTACCGATTTGAATTCTTCCAGGTTTTCCTGCCGGGTTTGCGCCTGCAGATCATTTTCGGCTTTCAGCATCTGCAGATAGCCGCTCTTGGTCAAAATCTCATCGGTCAGTTCAGTAATGGTCAGATAATCGGCCTCTTTGGTCAGATCAGCCATCAAACGGCCAAAGTCTTCTATTTTAGCTCGAATCCGCGCGCTGATCGCATTGGCCAGCGTGACGTTTTGGGCGGCTTCTAATAGCGACCAGCCATTTTCATTGGCAAACTGCCGCAATTTGTCGATACTGCCTGGGCCAATCCCACGTTTAGGCGTATTGACGACCCGCTCAAAGCTCATGGCATCGCGAGGGTTGACAATCAAGGTCAGATAAGCCAGAATGTCACGAATTTCTTTACGATCATAGAACTTATGGCCACCAACCATGGTATATGGTACGGTTGACTTCATAAACGTTTCTTCGATCATCCGTGACTGGGCGTTGGTCCGGTATAAAACGGCAAAATCGTTATAGTGGTAGCCGTGCTCTTTAATCTCGGCTTGAATCTTGCTGACGACAAACTGGGACTCATCATGTTCATTTTGGGCCCGATAATAAGAAATCTTGTCGCCAGTACCGTTTTCTGTCCACAGATTCTTTTCCTTACGAACCAGGTTGTTGGCAATCACTTCGTTGGCTGCTTTTAGAATCGTCTGGGTTGAGCGGTAGTTTTGCTCCAACATGACTGTATGTGCTTCTGGATAATCGCGTTCAAAATTCAGAATGTTGTTCATGTTGGCACCCCGCCAGCCGTAGATTGACTGGTCCGCATCCCCGACTACGCACAGATTCTTGTATTTAGCCGCCAGCAGCGTAACCAGTTGATACTGTGCGTCATTGGTGTCTTGATACTCGTCAACGTGAATATAGTGGAACTTATTTTGATAATATTCCAGCGTTTCTGGATCCTTTTCAAACAGCTCAATAGTTTTCATGATCAAATCATCAAAATCCAGCGCCTGACTGTCTTCCAGTTCCTTTTGATAAAGCACGTAAGCCTTGGCCACGATTTGATTGAGCGGATTATTGGCATGACTGTTAAGCGCTGCATAGTCTGTTGCCGTCTGCATTGCGTTTTTGGCGTTGGAGATTGCACTCAGAATTGCCCGTGGATCATATTTTTTAGTATCAACGTTCAGCTCACTGCAGATCCGCTTCATCAAGGTTCGCTGCTCGCTGGTATCGGCAATCGTAAAGGCACGGTTATAGCCCAGCTTATCAATGTCGCGCCGCAGAATTCGCACACACAGCGCATGAAAAGTCGAAACCCAGATATCACGAGCGCTTTCACCTAACAGCTTGCCCACCCGCTCCTGCATTTCACGAGCAGCCTTGTTGGTAAAAGTAATTGCCAGGATATTCCAAGGGTTGACCCCCTGCTCTTCAATTAAGTAGGCTACTCGATGCGTCAGAACTCGGGTTTTACCTGAACCGGCACCAGCCATGACCAAAAGCGGTCCTTCCGTAGTTAAAACGGCTTCTGCCTGCTTATCATTCATTCCTTGCAGTAATTGACTTGTCACGCCGTATTTCCATCCTCTCTTAAAATTATCGTAGACTTTATTATAGCAAATTCCCGCGGCTCATTAAAAAACGAGCAACGATTGCTCAGCGCTGCTCGCATAAAAGTTATTGCTGATCAGGAGCCGGGTTGGAATCAGTTGATGCTTTTTCATTCCAAACCTCGGTATCCTCGATTTGATGCTGTAGTTCTTCCAGGCTGGACTTACCGACTGCCCAGACGAATCCAGCTACTGCTTGCGGATCCTCCCGCACTTCGGTAAAGAAACGATAGTGCCAATTGTCTTTTAACAGCCATTGCCGCTGCAAGGCTGCGCGTTGTGCTACCCGTGCCAGCATCATCACGGTCGGCTGCAGCGTCTGAACCTCAAAAAGCGGCATTCCGGCAATTGCCCGCAAAAGCTGCTCAGTTTGCGAAACATTAGTGGCATAGTCAAAAACACTGCCATAAGTCGACAGCCCCGGCTCAATTCCATGAACATACAGGTTACCGGTTGCCGTTACGTAGAAGTCGACACGAAAGACGCCACGATACTGCAGGTTTTCAGCTACACTGGTTACGATCCGCTCCATTTCCTGGGAAATATCCGCGCTCAGATTAGCCGGCGTCTTGACTCCCAACAGCTCCTCATCGGTATTCAGCATCAGTTCAATCGCAGGAAATACCTGAACGTTTTCGCCATCGGTAGCTGCCAGCATCGTATATTCAGCAGTGTGATCAATCCAGGATTCCAAAAGATAGGTTCCCGCATTGATAAAATCAGCTGCACGGGTAATATCAGACTGTTTAACGATTCTCATCGACTGTTCGCCAATCCCTCTTTGAATTGGTTTTAAGATTGCTGGATAGCCGATTGAGTCGATGGACTGATAGACGTCATCCAAGCTGATTACCGTAACGTATGGCGCTACATTGACGTTGATCTGGTCTAAAAATGCCCGCTCCATCAAACGGTCCTGGACAATTTCCAACGCGCTGACTCCTTGTGGCAGATAGGCATCACGGCTTAGATAGCGCAAGACGCTGGAGTCGATCAAGTCGTTGGCATAGATAATAGCATCACACGTCTGGGCAAACATCGTCAGTTTTTCCTGGTTATTGTAGGCCCCACTGATCGTAAAATCTGCCTGTTTGGTTAAACTGGGCTGTGCATGATCGACATAAACGCCAACGTTAAAGCCAGCCCGCTTAGCAGCAGTAATCAGGGTGCTGCCGTTGCGGTCCAAGCCGATAATGCCCAGCGTCGCTCCTGGATATAATGCATTTGTACTGCTCATTAGCCCACCCCCATTAGCAGTTAGTCTTCAAATTCAGCTTTGCCATTGGCTAATGAGCTGACCTTAGCCAATGATTCGATGCGCAGTCCCTGTTTCCGCAGTTCCTGACCGCCTTTTTGGAACGTCTTTTCAATTACGATGCCAGCACCAGCAACTTCAACGCCTGCTGCTTGAGCAATCTGGAGCATTCCTTCCAGTGCCTGACCATTTGCCAAAAAGTCGTCAATCAGCAAAACCTTGTCAGTTGGGCTGACGTATTTTTTGGAGATTGAGATCTGATTGGTCGTTTCCTTAGTGTATGAATAAACGCTGGCCGTATACAGATCATCTTTTAAAGTCAGACTTTTATGCTTACGGGCAAAAATCACCGGAACATTCATTGCCAGCCCAGTCATTACGGCCGGTGCAATTCCAGAAGACTCAACCGTCCAAATCTTGGTAACGCCCGCGTCCTTATAAAGCTTGGCAAATTCTTCACCCATATGTTTCATTAGGACTGGGTCAACCTGATGATTCAAAAAGGCATCAACTTTTAAAACATTGCCAGGTAAAACCGTACCATACTCTTTAATTTTTTCCTGCAGTTCTTTCATGGAGTCCTCCTTAACGGCTTATTTATCATAATTGTACAACTTATAGGTCTGAATTACTGAAATTAATTTTTGGGCGTAATCCGGATCGGTTGCATAATGGGCCTCTTGCAGCGCCTTAGCAGCTTCTTTGTAGTCGGAAGCTTGGGTAACGGCTTGATAATTTTGACTGTTGTAGTCCGTCCCATTAATCATCAGCTTGGTGTGATCCTTGATTGACTCGCTCCAGCTGGAATAAACCTTAAAACGGCCCTTAGTCGTGATCCATTTACCATTTACGTATTCTTTGGTCGTCAGAACCTGGGAGTTTTCGCCGGTTCCTTTGATGCCAAACAGGTTGTGGTATTTAGCCGCCAACTTGCTGCTGCCCCAGTCGGATTCCAGGATTGCCTGGGCAATGGTAATTGAAGCTGGAACGTTGTATTTTTTCTGCATTGCCTGAGCTTCAGGAGCAACCTGCTTGATAAACAGACGCTTGGCATTTTGTTGACGTTCGATAATCTGCTGCTGCTGGTAGCGTTGATAGAAATGATGACCAACGTAGGCACCCAAAAAGAGCACAATGACCGTTAAAATACCAATCAGCCAGCGATGTTGAAACAGCTTTTTTGAGTGCCGCATTTTTGAGCGGCGTTTCTTTGCCACAAATAATTCCCCCTGTTTGTTTAACGTAATTTAAAGTTCTATTTTGCATTTTACCAGACTAAAATCATTTAAAAAACTGTGAAATGCTAAATTTGCAAAAATATAAAAAAAAGCACCAGCTGGATGCTGATGCTTGATTTTTTTGATCGCAAATGATTTGTGACCATTCCAAATCTCTGAAGTGTTGATATTAAGCCGTTTCCGGTAAAAAATATTAACGCTTGGAGAATTGTGAAGCCTTACGAGCCTTCTTCAGACCTGGCTTCTTCCGTTCCTTCATCCGAGGGTCACGAGTCAACAGACCGGCCTTCTTCAGAGCATCCCGGAAATCTGGGTCGACGCTCAGCAGGGCACGAGCAATCCCGTGACGAACTGCGCCGGCTTGACCAGAGAAGCCACCACCGCGAACGTTGACCAGAACGTCGTATTGACCTTCCGTCTTCGTTGCAGCAAATGGTTGGTTGACGATAGCACGCAGGTTGGCAAACGGAATGTATTCTTCGATTGCCTTGCCGTTCATCGTAATGTTACCAGAACCTGGTACCAGACGAACCCGTGCGGTAGCATCCTTGCGGCGACCAGTACCACTGTATTGAACTTGTTGAGCCAATTCCGTTCCCTCCTTAGATTAAGTTCGTGATGTCAAGCACTTCTGGTTGTTGAGCAGCGTGCTTGTGATCTTCACCAGCATAAACATGCAGCTTCATACCCATCTTGCGACCAAGAGGGGTGTGTGGCAGCATGCCCTTGATGGAATCTTCCACCAGCTTTTCTGGTTCGTTGGCGCGACGTTCGCCCGCCGTCTTTTGCTTCAGACCACCAGGGTAGTCAGAGTGACGGTAGTAGATCTTGTCAGCAGCCTTCTTACCAGTCAACTTAACTTCGGCAGCGTTGATAACGATGACATTGTCACCAGTGTCAACGTGTGGGGTGTAGGTTGGCTTGTTCTTGCCCTTCAGAATGGAAGCAACAACGGATGCCAGACGACCCAGGGAGATACCCTTGGCGTCGACAATGTACCATTTGCGGTCAACTTCACCAGGTTTTGCCATGTATGTCGTTCTCACGATTAAGTCCTCCAATTTTTGTCTTTCTTTTACAAATAATTGTGTACCGAGTAATTAGATGGAAAAGAAATACCATTCGTTATTTTACTTGATAGATTCCGATTCGTCAATGGTTTTGTTATTCTGATCACCATAATCAACGCTGACCAGATAAAGGCCGCTGGCTGGCGCTGTCATGCGGGCCTGATTGCGATCCTTAGCAGCCAAAACCCTGATAACGTCATCGACCGGTCGTTGATTGCTGCCGATCTCTAATAAAAAGGCCACCATAATGCGAACCTGATTATATAAGAAGCCATTCCCAACAAAGTCAAAGACGATCTCATTATTGGCCTCATCACGATGCACATCTACCTGATAGATCGTTCTGACATTGCTTAGAGCCTGACTTCCTGATGCCACGAAACTGGTAAAATCATGCTCACCAACCAGGTCTTGTGCAGCTTTTTGCATTTTAGCCACGTCGACCGGATATTTGAAATGAGCCGTATAGTTGCGTTTAAACGGATTAACGAAATCACTCTGATCAACTCGATAGCGATAATGCTTTGAATGGGCATTAAAGCGAGCGTGAAAGTCCGGGCTGACCAATTCTGCTTTTTTAACAATGATATCCAGCGGCAAAAGACTGTTTAAGGCTTTACGCATTGAATCATTCCCCAGCTTGTATGGGCAATCAAAATGCGCCACTTGATTGAGCGCATGTACCCCCGCATCCGTACGACCGGAACCAATTACGGACAATGGTGGCTCTGGATTCTTGGCAATCTTGTTGACGGCATTTTTCAAGGTCTGCTCAACCGTACGTTTATTAGGCTGAATCTGAAAACCGGAAAAATTGGTTCCATCGTAAGCAAAAGTTATTTTGTAGCGATACACTTGATAATTCCTTTCAAATTAAAATAGCATTCCTGTTGACATCAGCCGCGTCGCCAGGAGAATAACGGTGGCTAATGTCAGGCCAATCATCGCCAACGTGTCATTTCGATGCCAATGCAGCACCCGATATTTGGTCCGTGGCGCATCTGGATCATAGCCCCGGGCCTCCATTGCAGTTGCCAGCTCCTCAGCTCGTTTAAATGAGCCGACAAACAATGGAATCAAAAGCGGCTCCAGTCGTCTGGCACGCTCAATCAAACTGCCTTCGTCAAAGTTAACGCCTCTTGATTTCTGAGCATTCATCACTTTGGTTGTTTCATCCATGATGGTTGGGATAAAGCGCAAAACGATCATCAGCATGACGGCAATCTGATTAACTGGCACGTGCAGATAACGCAACGGCTTCATAAATGCTTCCATGGCCGACGCTAATTGAAGCGTTGGCGTAGTGGCGGTCAAAACGGTTGAGATGGTGATGATCAGAATAAACCGCGCCAAAATAATTGCCGACTGATAAAAACCGCCACTGGTAATTGCCAACCAGCCCCACTGCCAATAAACGTGCCCACCGCTGCTGAACAGCAGTTGAATTGCCACTGTAAACAAAATGATCCAAAATAACGGCTTAATTCCGCGCCAATAAAGCTTCAACGGCAGTCTGCTCAATGCAATCAAGGCCCCCAGCACGATAAACAGCCACAGATATCCCAGCCAGTTGCTTGCCAAAAAGACAATCACCACGTACCAAAAACAGCTGAAAAGCTTAACGCGCGGATCAAGATGATGCAGCCACGAGCTTCCAGGTACGTACGCGCCCAGTATTACCTTGGCATTACCCATTTGCTCGTCCCCCTTGCTTAAGTCTAATCGTTAATTGATCCGCCAGTTTTTCAATCGTCAGCGGTACGCTATCCGCTAAGCGCAGACCATGACTTTGCAGCTGTTGAGCAAACGCAACGCTGGCTGGTGGCATGATGCCAGCTTCATTAAGCAGAGCTGCATTACTGAACAGTTCATGTGGCGTCATAAAAGCAGCTTTTTGCCCATGGTTCATTACCAAAACATGATCGGCAAAACGAGCTGCCTGTTCCATCTGGTGTGTAATCATCAAAATGGTCGTGCCTTTTTGATGAAGCTCATCAACCAGATCTAGCAAGTCGGTACTGGCTTGAGGATCTAACCCTGCAGTCGGCTCATCCAAGATCAAGACGCTTGGATGCATGGCCAAAACACCAGCAATTGCCACTCGCCGCATTTGCCCGCCCGAAAGTTCAAACGGTGATCGTTCATTGATGTCACTAGGCAGTTTTAAAGCTTCTAAAGCTGTCAGTGCCTGTTCTTTAGCTTGAGCAGGTGAAACACCCAGATTCAGCGGACCAAACATAACGTCTTTTAAAACCGTTTCAGCAAACAGTTGGCTTTCGGGAAACTGAAACACATAGCCGACCCCTCGCCGCAGTCTTGCCAACGCCTTCTTGTCAGCCTGATTGTCAATTACGACCTCGCCTACGCGCAGCTGGCCATGCGTTGGCACCAATAATCCATCCAGCATGGCCATCAGCGTTGACTTGCCGCTGCCAGTATGCCCGACAATTGCCGTAAAACTGCCAGTTTCAAGCTTTAAGGAAAAATCCTTGATTGCCCAGGCAGCCATTGGCGTATCAGCTTGGTAGATATAATCAACGTTTAAGAATTCAATTGCTGACATAGCCACTCCACCATCCGTTCTGAATCTAAATATTGTGCTGGCACATTGATCCCCCGTTTTTTCAACAGCAGCTGCAGTTGTTGAGCAAACGGCAATGCCAGATGCAGATCAGCCAGTTTAGCCGGATCTTGCAGTAAAGTCGCTGTTTCGCCCTGCATTGCGACCTTGCCATGATCCAAGACCACTGCGTAATCGCTAAGAGAAAGCTCCACTGGGTCATGCGTAATTGAAATTACAGTCATATCACGCTCAGCAATCAATTTTTTCAACAGTTTCAACAAGTCATGCCGCCCTTTTGGATCCAGCATGCTGGTAGCTTCATCTAAAATGATGACTCGTGGACCGATTGCTAAAATCCCAGCCAAAGCAACCCGCTGCTTTTGCCCACCAGAAAGCATTGCTGGCTCACTGTCAGCAAAGTCCTGCATTCCAACGGCCTTTAGAGATTCATCAATGCGAGCCTGCATCTGGTCATGTGGTATCTGATGGTTCTCAAGACCAAATGCAACATCATCGGCAACCGTAGTCCCAACAAACTGATTGTCAGGATTTTGAAACACCAAACCAATTTGCTGTCGCAGCTGCTGAAGATTTTTTTCATCTACCAACAGCTCATCAATCTTAATCGTACCGCTGCTTGGTATTAAAAGCCCATCAATCAGTCGTGCCAGAGTACTTTTGCCGCTGCCGTTATGTCCGATCACTGCCGTCCATTTTTTCATGGGCAGCTGTAAGGTTACATCATTTAACGCCGCCTGTGTGCGATCCGGATATTTAAACGAAAGGTGTTGAATATCAATCAATCACGTCACCCATTTCTTTTTGAACTCATTATCTTATTTTAACAGTGAAGCAGCTGATTTAAAAATATACAAAAAAATCGCTTACAACTGGGGTGCACGAAGACATAAACGTCCCGCATTCGAGCTAGACTAGGAATTATGATTCCACCATCGTAGCGCTCTATACCACCAGCTGTAGTGATTCTTTATTACGTATTGAATTGACGAAAATGATTAGTCGACAAATTCCAGAACAACCATTTGTGCACCGTCACCACGGCGAGGCATGGTCTTCAGAATCCGCGTGTAACCACCCTTACGGTCGGCAAACTTTGGTGCCAGCTCTTCAAACAGGTATTGCAGAGCTGATTGTACGCGAACGTTGTCGCCATCTTCCTTAACGTCAGCAACGACATTGCGCAGGAAAGCAGCTGCTTGACGACGAGAAGCCAAGTCGCCACGCTTTGCCAGCGTAATCATCTTATCAGCAGTCTTGCGAACTTCCTTAGCGCGAGCTTCGGTAGTCTTGATGCTGCCGTTGACGATCAGGTCAGTGGTCAAATCACGTAATAAAGCCTTACGTTGTGAACTAGTACGTCCTAATTTACGGTAACTCATGAAGTGGTTCCCTCCTTTTAATTGTTTTAATTAGTCTTCTTGGCGGAAGCCTACGCCCAAGTCGGCCAGCTTCAGCTTGATTTCTTCTAAGGACTTTTGACCCAGGTTGCGGACCTTCATCATATCAGCTTCAGTCCGTTCAGTCAGGTCCTTAACAGTTTGAATATCAGCACGCTTCAAGCAGTTGTAAGAACGAACCGACAGATCCAGTTCTTCAATCGTCTTGTCGAGTACCTTTTCTTGGTGAGTTTCTTCGCGTTCAACCATCACTTTGGCATCTTTTGCTTCTTCAGTCAGGTTGACAAACATCTCCAAGTGTTCAGTCAAGATCTTGGCAGCAAGACTAATAGCAGCCGTTGGGGTCAATGAACCATCCGTCCAGACATCCAACGTCAACTTGTCAAAGTCGTTGCTTTGGCCGACCCGCGTGTTTTCTACGGTGTAGTTGACCCGTTCGATAGGGGTGTAGATGGAGTCAATTGGCAAAGTTCCAATTTCAAGACCGCTCAAACGCAGCTTGTTTTGATCGGCTGGTACATAGCCACGACCCTTATCAGCCGTCATCATGATGTGCAGTTCAGCCCCATCGGCGACCGTTGCAATATGCAAGTCAGGGTTCAAGATCGTAACGTCGCCATCGCCTTGGATGTCACCGGCAGTTACTTCTGCAGGACCCTTGACATCCAATTCCAAATCTTTGGCATCTTCAGATTCAATCTTCAAAGAAACCTTCTTGAGATTCAAGATGATCTGCGTAACGTCTTCCGTAACGCCTTGAACGGTACTGAACTCATGAAGCACACCGTCGATTTGGATACTGGTAATTGCGGCACCTGGCAGAGAAGCCATCATTACACGACGAAGAGAATTCCCCAGAGTGGTCCCATAGCCACGCTCTAGTGGTTCGACAACAAACTTACCGTAGTTGTCAGTTTCTTCGACTTTGTGAATGTTTGGTTTTTCAAATTCGATCATTCTACTCTGTTTCCCCTTTCAAAACGTGGTCCGTAGATTGTTTAAAAGCACCTGGCCAATGATAATTTCGCCGTTGATGCGATTAGACACGACGACGCTTTGGAGGACGAGAACCATTGTGTGGCACTGGAGTTACGTCCCGGATGGCAGTAACTTCAAGACCAGTTGCTTGCAGAGCACGGATAGCTGATTCACGACCCGAACCAGGGCCCTTAACTTCAACTTCAACCGTCTTCATACCGTGTTCCATTGCTTGCTTGGCAGCAGCTTCAGAAGCCATTTGAGCAGCAAATGGCGTAGACTTACGAGAGCCCTTGAAGCCCAGCACACCGGCTGAGGACCAAGCAACGGCATTGCCTTGCACATCAGTGATCATGATCAACGTGTTGTTGAAAGTTGAGTGAATGTGTGCAACACCAGTTTCAACATTCTTTTTTGCACGACGCTTGCGTGAACCTTTTTTGGTTGCCATAAAACTAACTAACCTCCTTTATAGTATTGATTACTTCTTCTTGTTGGCGATAGCGACAGCCTTGCCCTTGCGAGTCCGTGCGTTGTTCTTAGTGTGTTGACCACGAACTGGCAGACCACGACGGTGACGCATGCCACGGTAAGAGCCGATTTCTTGCAGACGCTTGATGTTCAGGGAAACTTCACGACGAAGGTCACCTTCAACCTTGAGTTGGTCTACTTGACCACGGATCTTTTCTTCTTGTTCTGGCGTCAGGTCCTTGACACGAATGTCTTCAGAAACACCGGCAGCAGCCAGAACCTTCTTAGCAGTCGTGTTACCAATACCATAAATGTAAGTTAAGCCGATTACGATTCGCTTGTCACGAGGTAAGTCGACACCTGCGATACGAGCCATTGAGTTACACCTCCAATTCTAAAATATAATTACTTGCCTTGACGTTGTTTGTGCTTTGGGTTAGGGCAAATTACCATTACCCGACCATTGCGCTTGACGATCTTGCACTTTTCGCACATCCGCTTTACTGATGGTCGTACTTTCATTGTAAATAATCCTCCTAAAAATGATTTTAGACTAAAGACTTATTTGAAGCGGAAAGTAATCCGGCCTTTGGTCAGATCATATGGGGACATTTCAACCTTTACACGATCACCAGGCAGGATCTTGATGTAGTGCATCCGGATCTTGCCTGAGACATGTGCCAGGATTTCAACCCCATTTTCCAATTCAACTTTAAACATTGCGTTAGGCAGGGTTTCGGTAACCTTACCTTCGACTTCGATAACATCGGCCTTTGCCACTGAACGGTTCCTCCTTGCCGGTAAAATTACGTAAAAACGGTGGAAAGCGGCAGGCGCCTTCCACTGCAAGCTAGATAAACCTTGCGTAGTATACCATAGAGTACACAATTACGCAAGGATTCAACTAACAATGAGTCTTAAAGGCTAGTCAGAACTTCCTTAACGGCTTGATAAACCTTATCGATGTCTTGTTCACCATCGATCTCATGGAGAATCCCCATTTGCTTGTAAAAGTCGATCAGTGGCGTGTTCAGTTTAATGTTGACGTCTAACCGGTTCTTAACGGTTGCGGGCTTATCATCATCACGTTGGTAGAAGTCGTGGGAACCACAGACATCACAAGTACCTTCAACCTTTGGCGGGTTGGAAAGCGTGTTGTAGGTCGTACCACACTTCCGGCAAATGATTCGGCTGCTCAGACGCTTAACCAGCACTTCAGGGTTAACATCAATGTCGATTACTGCATCCAACTTACGGCCATCATCAGCCAACATCTTGTTGAGGGCTTCGGCTTGCGCCAAGTTGCGAGGGAAGCCATCCAACATGAAACCTTGTTTGGTGTCATCTTGAGCCAAACGTTCCTTCACAATGCCATTCGTAACTTCGTCAGGGACCAATTCGCCTTTATCGATATATTTTTTGGCTTCCAGACCCATTGGCGTTTCGTTCTTGATTGCTGCCCGGAAGATATCACCGGTTGAAATATGTGGGATATCAAAGTCCTTGACGATTTCTTGGGCTTGCGTACCTTTACCGGCACCAGGCAGACCCATCAAAACGAGGTTCATCGTACTCATTTGCCAATTCCTCCTATTTTATTCGCGGATAAATCCAATATACTCACGCTTCATCGTTAAACTACGCATCTGCCGAACAACGTCCAAGGCAATTTGAACGACAATCAACAAACTGGTACCACCTAAACCAATTGATTGGCTAAGGTTCCAGATGTTGCTGGCCAGCAGTGGAATCAATGAAATCAATCCCAAGAATAACGATCCAACCGTCGACAAACGCATCAACAGTCCTGAAACAAAGTCCTGCGTGCCTTTGCCCGGCCAAACGCCAGAGATGTAGCTGCCTTGCTTTTGCAAGTTTTCCGCGAGTTTTTCTGGATTAACTTGAACAAAGGCGTAGAAAAAGGTAAATACAACAATCAAAAATACATACAGCGCAATGCCTGGACCAGACTGCATATTAAAAATCGTTGTCATAACCTGATACCAGGTATCTTGACTATGATTTTGCTGAAAGGCCATTAAGATCGTTTGCGGCGTCGAGATAAACGAGCCGGCAAAGATCACCGGAATCACCCCAGAAACGTTGATCTTTAATGGAAGATAACTGTTTGACGGCGAAGTAGTTGTTCGCCGCGTGTATTGAATCGGCAAACGCCGTTCAGCCTGTTGAAACCAGGTAACGAACGTCACGATTGCCAATATCGCAACCACAACTAGGGCAATAAAGCCAATTCCCATCCAGAGGTTTGCGCCAGATTCACCAGTGATCTGATCGTTCCATAACTGCTTGATCCCACTTGGCATTTCAGCGATGATCCCAGCAAAGATCAGCATTGAAACACCATTACCGAGACCGCGCTCGGTAATTATGTCCCCTAACCAAGTAGCAAACATGGTTCCGGCAGTTAAGATCAGACCAATCGTGATATAGGTTTCCACCCCCGGATTGTTAACCAGTTTAATCGTGCTTAATGCGTTAAAGCCCGCGGTGATCCCAATCGATTGGATAAAACCAAGAACGATCGTTAACCATCGCGTAGCCTGATTAAGCTTCCGTCGACCAACTTCCCCTTGTTTGCTCCATTCGACAAACTTAGGAACGATATCCATTTGAAGAAGTTGGACTACGATTTGAGCCGTGATGTACGGGGAAACCCCCATCGCAAATAATGAGTAGTTATCCAAACCGCCACCACTGAAAGTGTTCAAGATTGATGCCAAGCCGGTACTAGAGATCTGCTCTAAGGCAGCAGCATTTACACCGGGTACTGTAATAGAGGCACCTAACCGGTAAACAATCAGTACAAACAAGGTGAATAGAATCTTCTTACGAATATCCTTAACCTTGAATGCATTTTTGACGGTTGTGAACAATTACATCACCTCAGTTTTACCACCAGCAGCTTCAATTGCCTTAACAGCTGAAGCAGAAAACTTGTTGGCTTTAACGGTCAGCTTCTTGGTCAACTTACCATTGCCCAGAATCTTAACACCGCTCTTAACGTTCTTGATCACGCCGTTTTCCAGCAGAACAGCTGGCGTAACTTCGGCACCATCATCAAAACGGTTCAGCGTCGTCAGGTTTACAATAGCGTATTCCTTACGGTTGATGTTGCTGAAACCACGCTTTGGCATTTGACGGTACAGAGGCATTTGGCCCCCTTCAAAGCCCAGACGAGTCTTACCATGAGCCTTTTGACCCTTAGTACCACGACCAGAAGTGAAACCGTGACCAGATGACAGACCACGACCCTTACGCAGACGCTTGAAACGGGAACCAGCAGCTGGCTTCAATTCGTTTAATTTCATTAGGTAGGCACCTCCTTATTGTAGATTTTTAATTACTTGACTTCTTCAATGGAAACCAAGTGAGCAACCTTAAAGATTGCACCACGCGTTGCCGCGTTGTCTGGCAGGACATTGGAGCTGCCGATCTTGCCCAGACCCAATGCCTTAACCGTACGACGTTGAGTTGGCTTACGGTGGGCAACACTGTGGATCAAAGTAACTTTAACTTTAGCCATGATCTATGTCCTCCTTATTCTGCCAGGTGATCAACGGAGACGCCACGAAGTTGAGAAACTTCTTCGGCACTCTTCAGAGCCTTCAGACCTTCAAACGTTGCGCGAACAACGTTGATTGGCGTGTTGGAGCCCAAACGCTTGGAAGTAACGTCGGCAACGCCGGCCAGTTCCATAACGTTACGAACTGCACCACCGGCAGCAACCCCAGAACCTTCAACGGCTGGCTTGAGCATGATCTTGCCACCACCGAAAGTACCAATAACTTCGTGAGGAATGGTCGTACCAACGATTGGAACTTCAATCAGGTTCTTTTGAGCAGCTGCAGAAGCCTTACGGATAGCTTCTGGAACTTCTTGAGCCTTACCAGTACCAAAACCAACGTGACCCTTCTTGTCGCCGACAATTACCAAAGCGGCAAAGCGCAGACGACGACCACCCTTAACAACCTTGGTAACCCGGTTGATCGAAACGACTTGATCTTCCAGATCCAACTTGGATGGGTCAATGTAAGATTGTGATGCCATACAGGTTATTCCTCCTTTTCCTTAGAATTGCAGACCGTTTTCACGAGCTGCTTCAGCCAGGGCTTGTACACGACCATGGTACAGGTAACCACCACGGTCAAAAACAACGCTGCTGATGTTCTTTTCTACACCGCGCTTAGCGATCAGAGCACCAACACCGGCAGCTTGTTCCGTCTTAGTGTTGCCACTGACTTCACTGTCGAGAGTTGAGGCACTTGCGAGCGTCACACCCTTTACGTCATCAATCAATTGAGCGTAAATGTTTTTGTTAGAACGGTAAACACTTAAACGTGGGCGCTCTGCAGTACCAGAGATCTTACCGCGAACGCGCATGTGACGGCGTTGACGGATCTTGTTCTTATCTGGTTTAGAAATCACAACTGTCACCTCTTGATTCTTTTAATTTTGGTTTTAAATTATTTATGCAGCTAAGCTGCTAGACGATTACT
Source organism: Limosilactobacillus mucosae (assembly GCF_013423865.1). Taxonomy (NCBI): domain Bacteria; kingdom Bacillati; phylum Bacillota; class Bacilli; order Lactobacillales; family Lactobacillaceae; genus Limosilactobacillus; species Limosilactobacillus mucosae. The sequence continues at coordinate 1,737,518 of NZ_CP058954.1, forward strand.
TACCAGTCTTACCTTCCTTACGCAGGATGTATTCATCTTCGTAACGAATACCCTTACCCTTGTAAGGTTCTGGTGAACGAACGGCACGAACTTCGGCAGCAAATTGGCCAACGTGTTCTTTGTTGATACCGCTGATTTCAATCGTCGTGTTGTCTGGAACGTTAACTTCCAGATCTTCTGGCTTTTCCATTTCAACTGGGTTGGAGTAACCAACAGTCAGGATCAGCTTGCTACCCTTGGCTTGAGCACGGTAACCAACACCGACCAGCTTCAGAGTCTTCTTAAACCCGTTGACAACACCTTCGATCATGTTGTTAACATTAGCACGCGTAGTACCGTGGACCATCTTAGCCTTCTTGTCGTCATTTTCCCGTTCAAACGTTACTTCGCTGTCAGTAACGTTCATCTTGATCAATGGGGAGATTTCGCGACTCAGAGTACCCTTAGGCCCCTTAACAGTTACGACGTTGCCTGATTGAGAAACCTCTACGCCTTGTGGCAGTTCGATTGCCTTGTAACCAATACGACTCATGTGTACACCTCCGATCTTATTTTATTAATTACCAAATGTAGGCGATAACTTCGCCACCGATTTTCTTAGCACGGGCAACCTTGTCAGTCACAACCCCTTCAGAAGTTGAGATGATGGCAATACCCAAACCATTGAGAACCTTTGGCACAGCGTCAGCCTTAACGTAAGAACGCAGGCCAGGCTTTGAAATCCGCTTCAGACCAGAAATGACACGTTCGCCATCCTTGCCGTACTTCAGGAATACGCGGATGATGCCTTGCTTGTTGTCTTCAACGTATTCAACATCGCGAATGAAACCTTCTTGCTTCAAGATTTCAGCGATGTCCTTCTTCATCTTTGATGCAGGTACTTCTACAGAATCGTGGTGTGCCATGTTGGCATTGCGAATCCGAGTCAGAAAATCTGCAATTGGATCACTCATAGACATCGATATTTTCCTCCTTTGTCGGTGATTTGTTTACCAGCTAGCCTTCTTCATACCAGGAATTTGTCCTTCATGGGCAAGTTGACGCAAGCAAATCCGGCATAGGTGGAACTTACGGTAAACGGAGTGCGGACGGCCACAACGAACACAACGCGTGTAGGCACGCGTGGAGTACTTGGCTGGGCGGTTGCACTTAGCGATCATTGATTTTTTAGCCAATTTGTGGACCTCCTTAATTACTTAGCGAATGGCATGCCCATTTGAGCAAGCAATTCATGACCTTCTTCATCAGAGTTGGCAGTCGTAACGATAACAATGTCCAGACCGCGAACGTGGTTAACCTTGTCGTAGTCGATTTCTGGGAAGATCAGTTGTTCGCGAACACCCAACGTGTAGTTACCGTGACCATCAAATGACTTGTTTGATACACCATGGAAGTCACGAACACGTGGCAGTGAAACGTTGATCAGCTTGTCCAGGAAGTCGTACATACGAGTACCGCGCAGCGTAACCTTGGCACCGATGGACATACCTTCACGCAGACGGAAGCCGGCGATGGACTTCTTAGCCTTAGTGATCAGTGGCTTTTGACCAGCAATCAGACCCAGTTCTTCAACAGCTTCATCCAACAGCTTGGAGTTTTGAGTAGCGTCACCGACACCCATGTTCAAAACGATCTTGTCGATCTTAGGAACAGCCATTACAGAAGTGTAGTTGAACTTGTCAGTCAAAGCTGGACGTACTTCACTTTCGTACTTTGCTTTTAAACGGTTTTCCATGAGCAATAATTCCTCCTTCCCCTAATTTTTAGTCGATCGTCTTGCCAGACTTCTTGGCAACACGAACTTTTTTACCGTCAACGACCTTGAAACCAACACGAGTAGGTTCGTTGGTAGATGGGTCAATCAGCATAACGTTAGATGCTTGGATTGGTGCTTCTGCATCAATAATCCCACCGTTTGGGTTAGCGTTGTTTGGCTTTTGATGTTTCTTGATTTGGTTAACGCCTTCAACGATCACACGGTTTTCCTTGACCAGGACCTTCTTGATGGTACCTTCCTTGCCCTTGTCCTTACCGGCGATGACGCGAACCTTGTCACCTGTCTTTAAAAACATGTGGTGTGCACCTCCTTATTTTCGGTTAATCTTACAGAACTTCTGGAGCCAGGGAGATGATCTTCATAAAGTCATCATCACGCAGCTCACGAGCGATTGGGCCAAAAATACGGGTACCCTTAGGGCTCTTGTCGTTGTTGATCAGGACAGCAGCGTTTTCGTCAAACTTGATGTATGAACCGTCCTTACGGTGCAGACCATGCTTCGTCCGTACAACGACGGCCTTTACAACGTCACCCTTTTTGACAACGCCACCTGGTGTTGCTTGTTTTACAGTAGCGACAATAATGTCACCAATATTACCGGTCTTAACACGGGAACCACCCAAGATCTTGATTACCAAGATTTCGCGGGCACCTGAGTTGTCAGCGACCTTCAACCGACTTTCCTGTTGAATCACTGTTAGTGTCCTCCTTCCATCAGTAAGTAAGAATAATTAAGAATACGAAATCATCACAAAGCGGGATTAATCAGCTTTCTTAACGATCTTAACCAGACGGAAACGCTTCTTAGCAGACAGAGGCCGAGTTTCCATGATTTCAACCGTATCGCCGGACTTTGCTTCGTTGTTTTCATCGTGAGCGTAGTACTTCTTTGAGTACCGTACACGCTTGCCGTAAACTGGGGCACTCTTGTAAGTGTCGATTACGACAGTGATGGTCTTGTCCATCTTGTCGGAAACAACGCGGCCTTGGTAGACCTTACGTGCATTACGTTCATCACTCATGCGCTAATCCTCCTTTTCGTATTCTTATTTGTTTAATTCTTGTTGACGAAGAACTGTCTTAACCCGTGCAATGTTCTTGCGAACGCTCTTAAGGCTTGCAGTGTTTTCCAACTGGCCGGTTGCTAATTGGAAACGTAAGTTAAACAATTGTTCCTTCAATTCCTTTTCACGGTCAAGCAATTGCTCAGTGGTTAATCCATTCAGTTCTTGAACATAATCTTTAGTCTTCATTAGATTGTCCACCTTCCTCACGCTTTACGATCTTAGTGCGAACTGGCATCTTGCTGCCGGCCAAGCGCAGGGCTTCGCGGGCAACGTCTTCAGGCACGCCGGCAACTTCGTACAGAATCTTGCCGCGCTTAACTGGGGCTACCCAGCCTTCAGGAGCACCCTTACCATTACCCATCCGGACACCAACACCCTTGCTAGTGTAGGAAAGGTGAGGGAAAATCTTGATCCAGACCTTACCACCACGCTTCATGTGACGCGTAATAGCAATACGGCCGGCTTCGATTTGACGGTTGGAGATCCAGTGGGAATCCAGAGCCTTCAGACCAAATTCACCAAACGTTACGTTCTTGCCACCCTTGGCTTCACCACGCATGTGGCCACGTTGAACCTTGCGGTGCTTTACTCGCTTAGGTACTAGCATGTTTTATTTCCCCTCCTTACTTAGTGTTTTTGTTTGCTTGCTTCTCTGGCAAAACTTCGCCACGGTAGATCCAGGTCTTGATACCCAGTGCACCGTACGTAGTCCGTGCTTCATCCCATGAGTAGTCGATGTCGGCACGCAGAGTGTGCAGTGGAACAGTGCCTTCGGAGTATGATTCAATCCGAGACATGTCGGCACCGTTCAGACGACCGGCAACTTGAATCTTGATACCCTTAGCACCGGCACGCATAGCACGTTGGATGGCACCACGCATAGCACGACGGAAAGCAACACGTGCTTCAAGTTGTTCAGCAACGCTTACACCTACCAGGTGTGCGTCTAAGTCTGGCTTCTTAATTTCAACCACGTTAATGTGGACGCGCTTGCCAGTCAAGGCGTTAAGTTCCTTGCGGAGTGCTTCAACTTCAGAGCCACCCTTACCGATAACCATACCTGGCTTGGCAGTGTGAATTGAAACGTTTACGCGGTTAGCAGCCCGTTCAATTTCGATAGTTGAAACAGAGGCGTCAGCAAGTCGCTTTTCAATGTACTTACGGATCCGAAGGTCTTCGCTCAGGTAAGCGGCGTAGTCTTTTTCGGCGTACCACTTAGCAGTCCAGTCGCGAATGACCCCAACACGGAAACCATTAGGATTAATCTTTTGACCCACTATTATCCCTCCTACTTTTCAGTTACAACAACCGTAATGTGGCTGGTCCGCTTGTTGATTGGAGAAGCTGAACCTTTGGCACGTGGACGGAACCGCTTCAGGGTTGGTCCTTCGTTGGCAAAGGCTTCGCTAACTACCAATGAAGCCCGATCCAAGTCAAAGTTGTTTTCGGCGTTAGCAACTGCAGATTTTAATACTTTTTCGACGTCTGAAGCAGCACCATTGGGAGTGAACTTCAGAATAGCAAATGCTTCGGCAACGCTCTTGTTGCGAATGGTGTCAAGAACCAGACGAACCTTGCGAGCGGAAACCCGGACCATCTTGGCCGTTGCCTTAGCTGACGTAATGTTTTCAGCCATTGATCAAATTTCCTCCTTACTTCTTGCCCGTCTTCTTGTCATCACCGGCGTGACCACGGAAAGTCCGCGTTGGTACGAATTCACCCAGCTTGTGGCCTACCATGTCTTCTTGTACGTAAACTGGCACGTGCTTACGACCATCGTAAACGGCGAAAGTGTAACCAATGAAGCTTGGGTAAATCGTGGAACGGCGTGACCAGGTCTTAATAACCGTCTTCTTTTCGTTATCCTTTTGTGCGTCAACCTTCTTCAACAGAGAAGCGTCGGCGAAAGGTCCCTTCTTTAAACTACGACCCATTGTTGTACCTCCTCTCGGGTAATTAGCTATTTGTTACTCATTAACGAGTGTGTGGACCACGCTTGCGACCACGAACGATGAACTTGTTCGAACGTGCCTTGTGTGAGCGAGTCTTCTTACCAACAGTCTTCTTACCCCATGGAGACAGAGGAGATGGCAAACCAACTGGAGCCTTACCTTCACCACCACCATGTGGGTGATCGTTAGGGTTCATTACAGAACCACGAACGTGTGGACGTTGACCTGCGTAACGAGTACGACCAGCCTTACCTTTGATGATCAGGGCATGTTCGTCGTTGCCGACAACACCGATCGTAGCACGGCAAGCAGCCAGAATCATCCGAACTTCACCAGAAGCCAGACGAACCAGAACGTACTTGTCACTTTCCTTACCAAGCAGCTGTGCAGAAGCACCGGCAGAACGAGCAATTTGACCACCCTTGCCTGGCTTCAGTTCGATGTTGTGAATAACAGTACCAACTGGAATGTTCTTCAATGGCAGTGCGTTACCAACCTTGATGTCGGCATCTGGACCGGATTGAACTTGCATACCAACCTTCAGGCCCTTAGGAGCCAGGATGTATGACTTAACACCATCTGCGTAAACCAGCAGAGCGATGTTAGCAGTACGGTTTGGATCGTATTCGATAGCCTTAACGGTTGCAGGAACGTTGTCCTTGATCCGCTTGAAGTCGATGATCCGGTATTGACGCTTCGTACCGCCACCACGGTGACGAACAGTCATATGACCGTAGTTGTTACGACCAGCGGTGTGCTTTAATGGTGCCAGCAAAGACTTTTCCGGGGTCGTCTTCGTGATTTCAGCGAAGTCGAATCCGGTCATATTACGGCGACCATTAGTGGTACCCTTGTATTTGCGAATTCCCACTGTGTTTTCCTCCTATCTAGAATTTATTCGTTGTCGTCACCGAACAGCTTGATTTCTTTAGAATCAGCTGACAGAGTAACGATGGCCTTGCGACGGCGCTTAGTGTAGCCAACGTAACGGCCTTGACGCTTCTTCTTGCCCTTCAGGTTCATGATGTTAACCTTAACGACCTTAACGTCAAAGATTTCTTCTACGGCGTTCTTAACTTGCGTCTTAGTAGCGCGCAAGTCAACGTCAAACGTGTAGCGCTTTTCGTCCATCACTGCAGTTGATGCTTCAGTGATAACTGGGCGCAAAATGATATCGCGTGCTTCCATTATGCGAGCACCTCCTCTACTTGAGAAAGGGCTGACTTCGTGATGACAATCTTTTGACTGTCAACGACGTTCAGAATGTTAACGCCAGCTGGAGTTACGACCGTGGTGTTAACCAGGTTGCGACCAGACAGAGCAGCGTTCTTGTCTTCGTCAGAAACAACGACCAGGACCTTTTCAGAAACCTTCAGGTTGTTCATAACGCCGGCAAATTCCTTCGTCTTTGGTGCGTCGAAGTTGATGGATTCAACTACAACAAACTTTTCATCAGCAACCTTTTGGGACAGAGCTGACTTGATAGCCAGTTGACGAACCTTGCGTGGCAGGTTGAAGTTGTATGAACGTGGAGTAGGTCCGAAGACGATACCACCACCACGGAATTGTGGTGCACGGATGGAGCCTTGACGAGCACGACCCGTACCCTTTTGACGCCATGGCTTCTTACCACCACCGCGAACTGCGGAGCGGTTCTTAACGGCGTGCGTACCTTGACGCATGGATGCGCGTTGACGCAGGATGGCTTCGTATTCAGCGTTTTCGTTTGGTTCAATACCAAAGATGTCTGCGTTCAATTCGATGGTGCCGTTTTGGCTACCGTCTTGCTTAAATAATGCAACGCTTGTCATTTACTTTCTTCCTCCCTTCTGATTAGTTGTGTTGCTTGCTCAGGCTCTTCTTAGTGTTGGCCTTCACAGAGTTCTTAATCGTAACGTAGGACTTGTTAGCACCTGGAACGTTACCCTTGATCAGCAGTACGTTGTTTTCCAGATCAACCTTTACAACCTTCAAGTGTTGCATGGTAACAGTGTTGCCACCCATGCGACCTGGCAATGCCTTACCCTTGAATACGTGGTTGATGATGGCACCCAACGAACCTGGACGACGGTGGTAACGAGAACCGTGAGCCATAGGGCCACGACGTTGGCCGTCCTTGTGGATGTTACCTTGGTAACCATGACCCTTAGTGATACCCGTTACATCAACAGTTTCGCCTTCCGCGAAAATGTCTGCCTTAACTTCGTCACCGACTTTAATGTCGTCCCCCAGTTCAGCGTCGCGGATTTCACCGATGAAGCGCTTAGGGGTCGTGTTTGCTTTTGCTGCATGACCTTGTTCGGGCTTGTTGCTTAAGATTTCGCGCTTGTCGTCAAAACCAAGTTGAACAGCACTGTAGCCGTCGTTTTCAACCGTCTTAACCTGCATAACAACGTTTGGCGTTACGTCGATTACCGTAACTGGAACCAATTCACCGTTGTCAGCGAAAACTTGCGTCATCCCGACCTTCTTGCCTAAGATTCCTTTGGTCATGAGTACACCTCCAATTTATTTGTTATTAGTTTTTTAATTACAGTTTAATTTCAATGTCAACGCCACTTGGCAGATCAAGTTTCATCAAGGAGTCAACCGTCTTAGGGGTTGGGTCGATGATGTCGATCAGGCGCTTGTGGGTACGCATTTCAAATTGTTCCCGAGACTTCTTGAACTTGTGTGGTGAACGAATCACCGTGTACAGAGTCCGTTCAGTTGGCAACGGAATTGGGCCTGAAACTTGAGCACCGGTCCGCTTAGCGGTGTTAACGATCTTGTCTGCGGATTCGTCAAGTACGCGGTGTTCGTAAGCCTTTAAACGAATGCGAATCTTTTGTTTTGCCATTTTATTCCCTCCTTCGTCAGATTTAAAATTTGACTAGCTCCGTGGAAATTACCGCCACGCCCTATGGCAAAGCGGCCGGGTGTGTCGCAACCTTCCACATCACAGCTTTCACTGTTTGGCTGAACCCCGGGGCCTTTAAAATCCCCGTTTCTAAGCTCAAGCACTTATCCATAATACTAAAGAATTGCCGTCGTATCAAGGTTTTTTTTGAATTAATTCTTGATGATTTAATTTGTAACATTCTTGAAAATTTTTTGACGCAGATGCGGCGCAAAAAAATCAGTCGAAATGTTTTTAAATTAACGGCAGCCAGTGAACGACTGAATGGCAACAGTCTGCCGAGTATTATCCCACGTCTTTTTAAGCTTGTCGAGTCTTTTCTCAAAAAAAGCTGAATATTTTTTATAAATCAATCTTCAATTTTGCTGATGCAAATCTGGTACGATCTATTTTTTATTATAGTAGAAAATAAAAAAGCTCGCCTGCATAACAGCAGACGAGCTTTGAAGCAAAGAACAAGATTAACTATTCTTTGCCGTTTTTCTTGATGATGTCTTCTTGCACGCTCTTTGGAACAGCAGAGTAGTGATCAAACGTCATCGTGAAGGTACCACGACCTTGCGTAGCAGAACGCAGAGCCGTTGCGTAACCAAACATTTCAGACAGTGGAACGAAGGAGTGGATTTCTTGAGCATTGCCACGTTCTTCCATACCATCGATCGTACCACGACGAGCAGTTACTTGACCCATAACGTCACCCATGTTGTCTTGAGGAACAACAATGTCAACCTTCATGATTGGTTCAAGAATAACTGGGTTAGCCTTCTTAGCAGCGTTCTTCAATGCCAGAGAAGCAGCAACCTTAAATGCGGCTTCAGAAGAGTCGACTTCGTGGTAGCTACCATCGTAGAGCTTAGCCTTCAAGTCAACCAGTGGGTAACCGGCCAGGACACCATTTTGCATAGCTTCCTTCAGACCTTGTTCAACGGCTGGAATGTATTCACGAGGAACGACACCACCGACAATGGCATCTTCGAATTCGAAACCGGCACCTTCTTCAAGCGGCGTAAATTCGATCCAAACGTCACCGTATTGACCCTTACCACCGGATTGACGAACGAACTTACCTTGTGCAGAGGCAGCCGTCGTAAATGCTTCACGGTAGGAAACTTGTGGCTTACCAACAGTAACTTCGGCGTGGAATTCACGACGCAGACGTTCAACGATGATGTCCAGGTGCAGCTCACCCATCCCGGCGATCAGAGTTTCACCAGTTTCAGGGTTAGTTTCAGCCTTGAAGGTAGGGTCTTCTTCAGCCAGCTTTTGCAGACCTTTGTCCATCTTGTCTTGGTCAGCCTTAGACTTAGGTTCAACAGAAACTTGGATAACTGGTTCTGGGAAGTCCATCGATTCCAGTTGCAATGGGTGATCTGGATCAGTCAGGGAGTCACCGGTAGTGGTGTTCTTCAGACCGATAGCAGCAGCAATGTCCCCAGAGAACACTTCTGGAATTTCGTGTTGTTGGTTGGAGTGCATTTGCAGCAGACGACCAACACGTTCACGCTTGCCCTTGGTTGCGTTCAGAACGTAGGAACCTGATTGCAGAGAACCAGTGTAGACACGCAGGAACGTCAAACGACCAACGAATGGGTCAGTAGCGATCTTAAATGCCAAAGCGGCAAATGGCTTGTCGTCACCGGCAGTCAGTTCAACCTTTTCACCATTTTCATCAGTTGCTTCGAATGGCTTAACATCCAGTGGAGATGGCAGGTAGTCGATAACGGCGTCCAGCATCATTTGGATACCCTTATCCTTGTAGGCCGAACCTGCCAGAACTGGGAACAGCTCTTCAGACAGAGTAGCCTTACGGATAGCAGCTTTGATTTCTTCAACAGAAAGTTCTTCACCGCCAAGGTACTTTTCCATGATGTTGTCATCAACGTCAGCCAGCGTTTCCAGCAGTGCATCGTGACGAGATTCAGCTTCGTCCTTCAGGTCAGCAGGGATTTCAACAGTATCCCAGTTCTTACCTTCAGCATCTTCATCATAAACGTAGGCAACCATCTTAACCAGGTCGATAACACCGATGAAGTCATCTTCAGCACCAATTGGCATTTGAATTGGCAGTGGCGTAACGTTCAGACGGTCCTTGATCGTTTGAACAGAGTAGTCAAAGTCGGCACCCATCTTGTCCATCTTGTTGGCAAAGACGATTCGAGGAACATCGAAGTCGTCAGCTTGACGCCAAACAGTTTCGGTTTGTGGTTCAACACCGGCTTGAGCGTCCAAAACCGTTACGGCACCATCAAGAACACGCAGCGAACGTTCAACTTCGACAGTGAAGTCAACGTGACCTGGGGTGTCGATGATGTTGATACGGTAGTCTTTCCAAACGGCCGTAGTGGCAGCGGACGTGATCGTGATACCACGTTCCTTTTCTTCATCCATCCAGTCCATTTGGGAAGCACCATCATGGGTTTCACCAATCTTGTGAATCTTACCAGTGTAGTAAAGAATCCGTTCAGTGGCCGTGGTCTTACCAGCATCGATGTGGGCCATGATCCCAATGTTACGGGTCTTTTCAAGAGGGTATTCACGTTTGTTAGCCATCTTAAAAGTTTTCTCCTTCCAGTTAAAAAAATCAATTTAAATTAGTTTTAGAAAAAGGGGTGACGTTCGATTAAATATCTGCGTCACCCCTCACATCATAGTCGACAGCTAAGCAGCTATCAACAATTGATGAAGCTTACCACCGGTAGTGAGCAAAAGCACGGTTGGCTTCGGCCATGCGGTGAGTATCTTCCTTCTTCTTGATTGAAGCACCAGTGTTGTTGGATGCATCAATGATTTCGCCTGCCAGACGTTCAACCATGGTGTGTTCACCACGAAGACGAGCGTATTGAACAATCCAACGCAGGCCCAGCGTTACTCGACGTTCTGGACGAACTTCGATTGGAACTTGGTAGTTGGAACCACCGATACGGCGTGCCTTAACTTCCAGAACTGGTTCAACGTTGTCCATAGCTTGTTGGAAAACTTCTACTGGATCGTTGCCAGTTTGTTCCTTGATGCGGTCAAAAGCAGCGTACAGAATCTTAGTAGCAGTACCCCGCTTACCGTCGATCATCAGGTGGTTGATCAGACTAGTAACCAGCTTTGAGTTGTAAATTGGATCTGGCAATACTTCTGGCTTTACAACATGTCCTTTACGTGGCATTGATTTACCCCTCCTTTAATTATTTCTTAGGCTTCTTGGCACCGTACTTGGAACGACCTTGCATACGGCCTTCCACACCGGCAGTATCAAGAGTACCACGGATGATGTGGTAACGAACCCCAGGAAGGTCCTTTACACGACCACCACGGATCAAAACAACTGAGTGTTCTTGAAGGTTGTGACCAACACCTGGAATATAGGCAGTAACTTCGATCAGGTTGGACAGACGAACACGAGCGTACTTCCGCAAAGCAGAGTTAGGCTTCTTAGGCGTCATCGTACCGACACGAGTTGCAACCCCACGCTTTTGTGGAGATGGTGCAGCGATTTCTTCCTTCTTGAAACTGTTGTAAACGTAACCCAGGGCAGGTGACTTTGACTTGCCCTTGTGGCTCTTACGGCCCTTACGTACCAATTGGTTAATGGTTGGCATGTAGTTATACCCCTTTCTTGTTTTTAAGTCCACACATCCAGGTGATTCTTTTTTGAGTATAAAAAAATTCCCGAATGCTATTCTTTTATGTGCCTTCGCCGACGCATGTCATCTGCCCCAACGACAGACACAATCCGTTGCTAAAAAAAGCACCTTAAATACCCTATCATGCATCCTCTAAAATGTCAACGGACAGTCGATTTTTCTTTTAGTGCTAAATTCAACTTTTTGCATATAGCAATATTAGAAAGGGGAAACTTAAAATGATTGTCTTAAAATTATTGGCTGCTGTCTGGGGCGCTTGTCTGGCTTCTTTCATCAATACAGTTATCTGGCGTCTGCTTAATCAGATCTCACTGTTTGATCCCCAAAGATCCTATTGTAATAGTTGCCACCAGCAGCTAACCTGGTGGCAGCTGATTCCGGTCATCGGCTGGCTGATTCAAAAAGGTCGGTGTCATTTTTGTCATGCATCTATCGGCTGTTACTCAACATTTAGTGAGCTCATAAATGGCTGGCTTTGGTATGAACTGTTTATCCTTGATCCTAAAATCATAACGGCATTATTGATACTGTCAACCAGCCTGCTGGTGTGTTCAGCAACCGATTATTTTGCCCAGTGGATCTGGCCAATCTGGCTAATTGGTCTGTTTAGTCTATTTTGGCTTTTAAATCAAAGATGGCAATGGCTGCGTTTGTCGGCGGCCATTGCCATCTTAGTCGGTTTATTGATTATGAGTTTTTTGACCAGTAACGGCATCGGCATTGGCGATATTGAGTTGATCTTTATCCTGCAGCTCTGTACTTCAATAAAATTTGTTGCCACTACCGTTTTAATTGCAGCTGGGCTGGGAATATTAAGCCTTCATTCTCGGTATCAGGCTTTGCCTTTTGTTCCCTACTTAAGCCTCGGTATCGTTATCACTTTGATATTAACACCGAGCTAGATCAACTTTGAATCTAATCATTGTCGCTATTGATAATCGTCATTTTTTTCGATTCGAACCGGAAAAATCTGATCACCAATCCGAGCAAGATACTCCAGGTTTTGAAAAAGTAAAAGCAGCCACGAAAACGATAGACCGAATTCCAACAGTTCAAAGGCAGTTAAAGAAAGATAGCTGGTAGCTTTAAATACCAACCAGTCAAGTGCCATGATGCCGCCAATAATATAGGAAATCTTTAAAAACTGTCTGGACAACCCTGGCATCAGCCACCTTAACAGGCCGATGATCAAAATCATAATATAAACCAGCCACATTGAGATCCGATCATGCAAGACGTGATATTGCGGATCATTTGGAAAACAGCCGATCCCACCTAAGCATGCTGCCTCAGCATACAGGAGAATTCGCAGGACCTTAACACCACGATCAGGATATTTTTTCTGCAGATTAAAGAACAGGTAATCAACTAAAGTCGCCATCAATAGGGCTGAAAAAATCAAGGTAATGTTAAATCGCCAATAGGTAGCATTCTGCTGCGTCCCCAAGTAGCTGAAATTATAGTGCCACCAGTCACGATTTGAATTGGTCAGCATTGAGAACAGCATTCCACCAATAATCATAATCATCATTGAATTGGTAATAATCGCTTCGGAAATCGTCATCGCCAGATTAAGCATTCCATAGGTGATTGCCGCAACAAATAAAAAGACGAATAAAGTTGAGGTGTAGATGTCAAAACTGGCCCCTGCAAACATCTTCTCCGCGAGCCAAAAAACAATCATGATCGAGATCGCCAAAATCGTTCCAAAAGCAATCAGCAGCGTCGGCAGATTTCGCCAATGCAGCTCCATCGCCGGCCCGCTGCGATGTCTTTTTTGTCTGATAAACGCAGTCGCAAAAGCCACGACGCCGCTAAACGTCCCAAGATAAAGTGACGCAAAGCCAATTGACCAGTTACCAGTTAATGAAATAACCCAATGATGATTGGACCAGCTAAGGCAGAAAAAGATAACTGCTGCCAGCACCGCGGGGATCAGATACCAGCGCATCATAATCTGAGGCAGCATTTCAACAGTGCGACTCGGCCGAATTGTCAATGTCTTATTGTCAACCATCAATACTAAAGAGGTATTTTTCTCCAGCTCTAGATTTTCTACTGCTTTGGCTGGTAAATCAATTCGATATTTTTTCATAGCAAATTCCCAAAAATAACAATGGGGCCCAGCATTTGGAATCAAACCAAATACTAGGCCCCACGAATAGCACTATTTAATCACAAAAGCTTTAGCCTACTTTTGCTTTTTCATTTCGGCTTCGATATCGCTGGTTGATTTCATTGGTGCATCGGCAGCTACAGCAACTTCTTTTGGCTTGATGTTGCGGTAGTTGCTCATACCAGTACCAGCAGGAATCAGCTTCCCGATAATAACGTTTTCCTTCAAACCAACCAGTGGATCGTTCTTGCCACGAATAGCAGCATCCGTCAAGACACGAGTTGTTTCTTGGAAGGAGGCTGCTGACAGGAAACTGTTGGTCTCCAAGGCAGCCTTGGTAATTCCCAAGATAACCGGACGTGACGTTGCCGGAATGTTGCCGGCAACCAACGTATCACGGTTGGCATCGCGGAATTGACTGATATCCATCAATTCACCTGGCAAAAGATCAGTATCACCAGGATCCATGACACGAACCTTGCGCATCATTTGGCGAATCATAATTTCAACGTGCTTGTCGAGCAGATCAATACCCTGCATCCGGTAAACCTTTTGAACTTCAGCCAACAGGTAGGTTTCCGTAGACAGAACGTCGCGAACGCGGATCAGTTCCTTAGGATCAATCGAACCTTCATTCAATTGCATCCCACGGTGAATGTAGTCGCCTTCTTCAACCTTAAGACGAGCCGTGATTGGCAGCGTGTAAGTCCGCGTGTCGTTCTCACCAGCAATCGTAACGTCTTTCGTTCGTTCAGCTGGGTTTTCTTCGATTGATTGAACTTCACCGGTAACTTCAGAAATCGTTGCCTTACCTTTAGGATTCCGTGCTTCCACGATTTCTTGCACACGAGGAAGACCTTGCGTGATATCGTCGTTGCCAGCAACCCCACCAGTGTGGAAGTTCCGCAGCGTCAATTGAGTACCTGGTTCACCGATTGATTGAGCAGCAACCGTACCAACGGCTTCACCGGCCTCAACCTTGTCGCCAGTAGCAGCGTTGCGACCGTAGCAGCGTTCGCAGACACCGTGTTCAGTGTTGCAAGTGAAGGCTGAGCGGATCGTTACCTTCTTAACTCCAGCATCAACGATCTTTTGAGCCATCTCTTCGTCAACCAAGACGTTCTTGTCACAGATCTTCTCGCCAGTTTCTGGATCAAAGACGGACTTCATCGTGTAACGACCCAGAATCCGATCGTAAAGCGGCTCGATCATTTCATTGCCTTCAGTAATTGCGGCAACATCCAGACCACGATCAGTACCACAGTCTTTTTCACGAACGACCACGTCTTGGGCAACATCAACCAGACGACGAGTCAAGTAACCTGAGTTGGCAGTCTTAAGGGCCGTATCAGTCATACCTTTACGAGCACCGTGAGATGACAAGAACATTTCCAGAACTGAAAGACCTTCACGGAAGTTTGAAAGGACTGGCAGTTCCATGATCTTACCGTTAGGAGCGGCCATCAGACCACGCATCCCGGCCAGCTGAGTAAAGTTGGAGATGTTACCACGAGCACCCGAGTCAGACATCATGTTGATTGGGTTGTGAATGTCCATGTGTTCAATCAGCTTGTTTTGAACTTCATCTTTAGCATCATTCCAAATGCCAATAACTCGTTCATAACGTTCATCATCAGTAATCAGACCACGACGGAACTGCTTGGTAACCAAAGCAACCTGCTTATGAGCATTTTCGATGATTGCCGGCTTTTCCTTCAAGTCAGTAATATCGGCAATCCCCACGGTAACACCAGAAATCGTGGATTCGTAGTAACCCAGATCCTTGATGCGGTCAAGGAATTGCGAGGTCTTGGTAACCTTGTACTTCTTGTAGACTTCGGCAATGATATCGGACAAGAAGCCCTTCTTAAATGGCGGAACCAGTGGCGCATTTTCCAAGTAGGCGTGAATATCTTCACCCTTATCCAGGAAGTACTTGTCAGGAACACCATTCAGCAGATTGTCATTGGTTGGCTCATTGATGTAGTAGTAGTCTTCTGGCATGATGCCGTTAAAGATCAGCTTACCAACACTGGTAACCATGATCTGACTGCGCTGTTCATCAGTAAATGGCTTCTTTGGCATTGAAGAAACCTGAACCCCAACCCGCGTCTGCAGGGCAACAAAGCCATCCTTGTAGGCCATGTAGGCTTCATTTGCATCCTTAAAGATCATGCCTTCGCCTTCACGAGCCTTATCTTCGGTCGTCATGTAGTAGTTACCGATAACCATATCTTGAGAAGGTGCCACGATTGGTTCACCGTCACGAGGCGACAGGATATGGTGAGCAGCCAGCATCAGCAGACGGGCTTCAGCTTGTGCCTCATCAGACAGCGGAACGTGAATAGCCATTTGGTCACCGTCAAAGTCGGCGTTGTAGGCGGCACAAACCAGTGGGTGCAGCCGCATTGCCTTACCAGATACCAATACCGGTTCAAAGGCTTGAATACCCAAACGGTGCAGAGTAGGTGCCCGGTTAAGCAGAACTGGGTGTTCACTGATAACGTCTTCCAAGACATCGAAGACCTTGTTGTCGCGCTTATCGATCAAGCGCTTAGCAGCCTTAACGTTGGTAGCCAGGCCCCGTTTGGTCAATTCATGCATGATAAATGGCTTGAACAGTTCCATTGCCATTGGTACTGGCAGCCCCATCTGGTTCATCTTCAGGTTAGGGCCAACATCGATAACCGAACGACCAGAGTAGTCAACACGCTTACCCAGCAGGTTTTGACGGAAACGCCCTTGCTTACCTTTCAACAGGTGCGACAGCGACTTCAATGGACGGTTACCAGGACCAGCAACCGGACGACCACGACGACCGTTATCGATCAGGGCATCAACAGCTTCCTGCAGCATCCGTTTTTCGTTTTGAACAATGATGCCAGGCGCGTTCAATTCCAACAGCCGCTTCAGACGATTGTTACGGTTGATAACCCGCCGGTACAGATCGTTCAAATCAGAAGTTGCGAAACGGCCACCTTCCAGTTGTACCATTGGCCGCAAATCAGGCGGCATAACTGGAATAACGTCCATAACCATCCATTCTGGCTTGTTGCCAGATTTTAAGAAGGCTTCCAGAATGTCCAGACGACGAACGGCGCGCGTCCGCTTTTGGCCAGTAGCTTCTTTCAAGACGGCTTTTAATTCGGTAGCTTCCTTTTCCAGGTCAACGTCAGCCAACAATTTTTGAATGGCTTCAGCACCCATTTCAGCAGTAAAGCGATCGCCGTACTCTTCCTTCTTTTCACGATATTCTGCTTCAGAGAGCAATTGTTTCTCTTCCAGTGGCGTGTCACCGGCATCCAAAACAACGTAAGAAGCAAAGTAGATAACTTCTTCCAGGGCACGTGGGCTCATGTCCAAGACCAGGCCCATTCGACTAGGGATACCCTTGAAGTACCAAATGTGAGAAACAGGGGCGGCCAGCTCAATGTGCCCCATCCGTTCGCGACGTACCTTGGAGCTGGTAACCTCAACTCCACAGCGGTCACAAACGCGGCCCTTGAAACGAATCCGCTTGTATTTGCCACAAGCACATTCGTAATCCTTGGTTGGACCAAAGATTCGTTCGTCAAACAGACCGTCTTTTTCCGGCTTCAGCGTCCGGTAGTTGATCGTTTCCGGCTTTTTAACTTCCCCGTACGACCAGCTGCGGATCTTTTGTGGTGAGGCCAGACCGATCTGCATGCTTTCAAATTTATTGACGTCAATCAAAGGATGATCCTCCTTATTTCAATTCAGGCAAACTAGTCTTGTTTTGCTTCGTCTTTGACTTCTTCGTGCTTGTCGCTGCCATCGCGAGCCAGCTTGCGGATGTCGGCCACGCCTTCATCCATGTTCTTGAGTTGAACTTCTTCGTTTTGACTGTCAAGCACCTTCATATCCAGACCAAGGGATTGCAGTTCCTTAACCAGCACGCGGAAGGATTCAGGAACACCTGGCTTTGGAATTGGGTCACCATTGATGATGGCTTCATAGGTGTTGACACGACCAACAACGTCATCAGACTTGTAAGTCAAGATTTCTTGCAGCGTGTAGGCAGCACCATAGGCTTCGAGGGCCCAGACTTCCATTTCACCGAAACGCTGACCACCAAATTGTGCCTTACCACCCAATGGCTGTTGCGTAACCAGTGAGTAAGGTCCAATTGAACGAGCGTGAATCTTGTCGTCAACCATGTGTGCCAGCTTCAGATAGTGCATGACACCAACGGAAACTCGTTGTTCAAATGGTTCACCCGTGCGGCCATCATAAAGAATCGTCTTGCCATCAGATGGCAGTCCGGCTTCCTTAACTGCTTCCCAAACGTCTTCATCGGTTGCCCCATCAAAGACTGGCGTAGCAATGTGGATACCCAGCTTGCGAGCAGCCATCCCCAGGTGCAGTTCGATAACCTGACCAATGTTCATACGGGAAGGCACACCCATTGGACTCAGCATGATATCGATTGGCGTACCATCTGGCATGTATGGCATGTCTTCTTCCGGTACCACGATTGAAACCGTACCCTTGTTACCGTGACGGCCGGCCATCTTGTCACCGACTTGGATCTTACGCTTTTGAGCAATGTAGACCCGAACCATCTTGTTGACACCAGGAGCCAGCTCATCACCGTTTTCACGCGTAAATACCTTAACGTCTTGAACGATACCGCCACCGCCGTGTGGTACCCGCAGCGACGTATCACGAACCTCACGCGACTTTTCACCAAAGATGGCGTGCAGCAGCCGTTCTTCAGCTGACAGCTCAGTCATTCCCTTTGGCGTAACCTTACCAACCAGAATGTCACCGTCGTTAACCTCAGCACCAACACGAATAACACCGGTTTCGTCCAGGTTCTTCAAGGCATCGGCACCAACGTTAGGGATCTCGCTGGTCATTTCTTCTGGTCCGAGCTTGGTTTCACGAGCTTCAGATTCATATGATTCGATATGAATTGAAGTGTAGACGTCTTCTTTAATCAAGCGTTCATTGATGGCAATGGCATCTTCAAAGTTGTAGCCTTGCCAAGTCATAAAGGCAATCAATGGGTTTTGACCCAGCGCCAGTTCACCTTGTTCCATTGATGGACCATCAGCCAAAACGTCATCAGCATCGATATGTTCACCGACCTTGACGATTGGACGCTGGTTGTAGTTCTTACCACCGTTGGAACGACGGAATTTCATCAGCTTGTAGGTGTCAAGCGTGCCGTCTTCTTCACGAACGCGAATTTCACGAGCATCGACGTATTCAACCGTACCAGCCTTCTTGGCAACCAAGGCAACCCCAGAGTCATGAGCGGCTTTGTATTCAATCCCAGTACCAATCAGCGGTGCATGAGGGTCGATCAAAGGAACCGCCTGACGCTGCATGTTGGCACCCATCAAGGCACGGTTGGAGTCATCGTTTTCCAAGAAAGGAATACATGCTGAGGCAACGGAAACAACCTGCTTAGGCGAGATATCCATGTAGTCGACGTTTTCAGGAGTCGTTTCAACATAGTCATCCTTATGCCGGCACATGATTTCTTCATCAGCAAATGAGCCGTCATCATTAAGTTTGGTGTTAGCCTGAGCAATGATGTAGTTATCTTCTTCATCGGCAGTCAGATAGTCGATCTTGTCGGTAACCTTGTGCGTATCCCATGAAACACGGTGGTATGGCGTTTCGATAAAGCCATATTCATTGATCCGAGCATAGGATGACAGTGAGTTGATCAGACCGATGTTAGGACCTTCAGGCGTTTCAATTGGGCACATCCGGCCGTAGTGAGTATAGTGAACGTCACGAACTTCATAGCCGGCCCGGTCACGAGTCAAACCACCAGGACCAAGGGCAGACAGACGCCGCTTGTGGGAAAGTTCGCCCAGTGGGTTGGTTTGGTCCATGAACTGAGAAAGCTGTGAAGAACCAAAGAATTCCTTAATTGAGGCAACTACTGGCCGAATGTTGATCAGCTGCTGTGGCGTAACCGTGTTAACGTCTTGAATCGACATCCGTTCACGAACCACACGTTCCATCCGAGCCAAGCCGATCCGGAATTGGTTCTGCAGCAGCTCACCTACGGAACGAATCCGCCGGTTACCCAAGTGGTCGATGTCATCAGTTGTGCCAATGCCTTCTTGCAGGTTGAAGAAGTAGTTGATGGACGCAATGATGTCGGCTGGCTGAATGTGCTTAAGCTCCAAAGGAATGTGACCGTTGGCTACGATAGGCACAACGCGGTCAGGATCGTTCTTGGAGTAAACCAGGATCTTTTGCAGCTTAACCGGTGCCGTAACAACAGCTTCATCAGATGGCGTATAGGTAACCATCTTGAAGTCATCGTTGTCCAGGGCCGGTTCCAAAGTCTTCAATACTTCTTTGGTAACTACATCACCCTTGTTAGCCAGGATTTCGCCAGTTTCCGGATCAGCCAGCGTTTCAGCCAGCGTTTGACCCAGCAGCCGGTACTTCATCATCAGTTTCTTGTTGGTCTTGTAACGGCCAACTGGTGCCATATCGTAGCGCTTTGGATCAAAGAAGCGAGCCGTCAGCAGATTCCGTGCTGAGTCAGCCGTCTTAGGCTCACCTGGACGCAAGCGTTCGTAGATGTCCTTTAAGGCTTCTTCAACTCGTGAGTCTTCAGGGTTCTTGTGCACGTCTTTATCAATCGTAGCAGACAGGCCTTCACTGTTGCCACCCAGCATGTCAATGATCTCATCGTCAGAGCCAAAGCCCAGCGCACGCACCATTTCAGTCAAAGGCAGCTTCCGTGTCCGGTCAACCCGTACGTAAGAGATGCCCTTCGCATCGGTTTCGTATTCCAGCCAGGCACCACGGTTGGGAATAAAAGTAGCGCCATAGCTTGGCCGGCCGTTTTTGTCATCTTCTTCATTGTAGTAAACGCCAGGTGAACGAACCAGTTGAGAAACGATTACTCGTTCCGCACCATTGATAATAAAGGTACCTTGGTCCGTCATCAGTGGGAAGTCGCCGAAGAACACGTCTTGGGACTTGATTTCGCCAGTTTCGTGGTTCGTCAAGCGCAGGGTAACGTGCAGCGGTGCAGAGTAGTTTGCATCGTGTTCCCGGGCTTCATCAACCGTATACTTAGGTTCAAGCAGTTGGTAGTCGACGAATTCCAGCGACAGTTTGCCTTGGAAGTCATCGATTGGCATGATGTCGTTAAACATTTCCCGCAGACCTTTTTCCATAAACCAGTTATAGGAATCGGTCTGGATTTCAATCAAGTTAGGCAGGTCCAGTACTTCCTTGATACGGGAGTAACTGCGACGCGTACGGTGCTTACCGTATTTTACTAAATGTCCGGCCAAACTATTCACCTCTCAAATTTGTTGGGCAAGTTCATTCAAATTTGTAATATTACATTTTGATTACAAATCATCAAAATTCCTGCTTTTGGGCAAAAAAAATCCAAAAACAGCTAGGTGCTGTCTTTGGTTTTTATAAAGAATCCCATGGACAAGAGATCACGGAACTCAAATGAACTCGCAATTACATACACCAGTTATCATACGCGTTTGCAAATTCATTGTCAATATTTAGTTTTTATTTTTCACTGGCCGTTGCCGGAACCGTCAGGCCGCGCAAAATGCAGCTCAAAATCAGTTTGGTACGCTGCTCTTCAGAGATGGCATGGCCGCCAATTGGTTGAAATGATTTAAAGATCGGCGACAGATCAGCAATAAACAACTCCGCCGCTTCTTTAGGCAACAGATCCGGCCGCAGATGCACTTCAGGAAGTTTAAAAAAATCAGCAATCGGTTCAAGGTAATCCATTGTAAACAGCATGTCCAGTTTGCGCTGAGCACTTTCGGAAAGCTCTCTTTTGGCTTCTTGATACTGATCGTAAACGTTGAGCGGATGATGTTTTCTCAATACTTCAGTAATTCCATACAGTCGTTCTTCTGGATCAATCTGCTGCTTGCGCATAACCTTGTTGATATCCTGGCGAACCTTACCGCATAGATTGGTCAAAACAGCCAGGTATAAAACTTCCTTATCATTAAAATGGTGGTACAAAGCTGGCTGAGTGATGCCGATCTGCTTGGCAATATCTCTGGTGGAGGCACCAGAAAAGCCTTTTTGCAAAAACAGTGTCGTAGCGGTTTTCAAAATTGCTTGGCGAGTTTTTGCCAATTGTTCTGCTCGTTTCATGTTCTATCGATTCTCCCTTATCGGTTTCCCATATTAGTCAAAAATAATTCTCACACGAAAACCCAGTTCTTGCAAGCTTGGGTTACCAATTCGCCAAAAATAAAAGTCATTAAATCTCATTTCATTAAATGATGATTCAATGACTAATAAAATTTATCTATCAGGTTATTTATCGAAACCAACAGAATTTTAAGGTAGCGCAATCAATTCAGGCTTGGCATCCCCGCGCTTGTCCTTTAGCGTAATCTTGCCCTGATGCGAACCAATCACGACTTCATCACCAGTTTGGACTGCCCCGGCCAGCAATGCCTCGCTCAATGGATCCTCAACCAGATTCTGCAGTGAGCGCCGCAATGGTCGTGCTCCATATTCAGGATCATAGCCGGCTTTGGCAATCACATCAATTGCACCTGGCGTAAAGCGTACCTTGATATCACGTTCAGCCATCCGTTGTTTTACCTTGTCAGCCAGGAGCTTAACGATCTGATGCAGCTCTTTTTGATTCAAAGAGTGGAAGATGATCGTTTCATCAATCCGATTTAGAAATTCTGGCCGGAAGTGCAGTTTCAGCTGCTGCTTAATGGCGGCTGACATGGCCTGATAATCCGCCGTCATGTCGGCAGCCCCAAAGCCAACCGTTTTTTCATCCTGCAGCTGGGTGGCCCCAAGATTAGAAGTCATAATCAAGATCGTATTGCGGAAATCAACGCGCCGACCTTTTGAATCCGTCAGATAGCCATCGTCCAGTACCTGCAGCAACAAGTTAAATACGTCGGGGTGCGCTTTCTCGGCTTCATCAAGCAGCACGACGCTATATGGATGCTGACGAACCTTTTCCGTCAACTGACCGCCCTCATCATAGCCGACATAGCCAGGAGCCGCCCCAATCAAACGACTGACGCTGTATTTTTCCATATACTCAGACATATCAACACGGATCATATTGTTTTCAGAGCCAAACATTGCTTCAGCCAGGGCCTTAGCCAGTTCAGTCTTCCCGACGCCGGTTGGCCCCAGAAACATAAATGAGCCAATTGGCCGATTAGGATCCTTAAGACCACTGCGCGCTCGACGAATTGAACGGGCAATTGCCGAAACCGCCTCATCCTGACCAATCACGCGCTGATGCAGGACTCGTTCCAGATTGATCAGCCGTTCGCTTTCCGTCTTCTGCAGCTGGGTCAGCGGCACCCCCGTCCACTCAGCCACCACTTTAGCAATGTCTTCGCCGGTAACGTGCAGCTGATACTGATCAGCCTGCTTTCGTCGCTGCTCTTCTTCTTGCGTCAGCCGCGCCTTGATGGTCAGTTCAGCCTGCCTGAGCTGGGCCGCGCGATCAAAGTCCTGCTGTTCAATGGCCTGTTCTTTTTCCTCGCCTAATTTGCGCAGCTGAGCCTGTTCGTTTGCCAGTGGTGAGGACTGTTCTTCAGCTTCGATGCGCACCATGGCCGCTGCCTCGTCCATCAAATCAATGGCCTTATCTGGCAGAAAACGGCTCGTCAAATAACGCGTTGACAGCTTAACGGCAGCTTCCAAGGCTTCATCATCGATTTTGACGTGATGATGCTCTTCATATTTGGGCCGCAATCCTTTTAGAATCGCCAGCGCATCCTCAGCAGTCGGCTCTTCAACTTGAACCGTTGCAAAGCGCCGTTCCAAAGCTGCGTCTGATTCAATGTATTTTTGATACTCATCCAGTGTCGTTGCGCCAATCGTCTGCAGTTCACCACGGGCCAGCGCTGGCTTTAAGATATTTGAGGCATCAATTGCCCCTTCTGCACCACCAGCTCCAACCAGAGTGTGCAGCTCATCGATAAAAAGAATCACATGGCCGTCATGATAGATTTCATTGATGATTTTTTTCAAGCGGTCCTCAAACTCACCGCGATACTTGGTGCCCGCAACCAGCGACCCCATATTCAGCATCATCAGTCGCTTATCAGCCAGTTCTTCAGGAACCCGACCAGCTACGATCCGTTCGGCCAGTCCTTCTGCGATCGCGGTTTTGCCGACCCCTGGCTCACCAATCAGCACCGGATTGTTTTTAGTCCGACGACTGAGGATCTGAACTACCCGCTTGATTTCACGATCGCGGCCAACTACAGGATCCATGCCATCACTGCGCGCAATCTGTGTCAGATCACGAGCCAGCTTGTCTAACGTTGGCGTTCCCTGAACCTCACCATCGCTGCCATCATTTTCACCAGGACGTCGCCGTGGTGCCCGCCGCTGCTGATTTTCAGCAATTCCTAGGCGCCGCAGCAAAATCCGACGCGCCTGTTTGGGATTAACGTCCAGATTGCTTAAGATTCGTGATGATAGAATTGCATCATCACTCAGCAGGGCTAACAGCAGATGCTCGGTGCCAATTTGAGGGGCCTGCAGACGCTGGGCCATCTGCTTAGCCAACAATAAAATACTGCGCAGCTTGGGCGAATCAGGCAGATAGGTATCGCGATCAGCCTCTTGCATCGTACCATAACCGGTTAGGCTTTCGATTTCTTCGCGAATATCATCGCTGGTGACGTTAAACTGATTCAAGACACGGCCCGCAATACTATTAGAAACCATGCTCAACGCCAGCAGCAGATGCTCGGTACCCACGGCCTGATGCTTAAAGTAGTGTGCCTGTTCTTGAGCAATTTGCAAAACGTTTTGCGCGCTTCGGGTGTATGAATTATTGTCCATTAAATCACCGTCTCTTTCTCTCTTAGCTTTCAAAACGCAGCCGGTTCAACAGTGAAGTCAAAACCCGGGCCCGCAGCTGATTTTCTTTAACTCGACTATCCAGTTTCAAGGTTTGTTTGGCGACCATCACCATCATTAAATCGCCTTCTCGCCGTGTAATAACTTTTTCTTCATATAAAGTTCGAATCACGTCAAAGGCATCTCGTTCACTGATTGAGTCGCCAATTGCATTGATCAGCATGTCCAAGACATCGACATCATCCAATAGATTGATGCGTTCAATGCGGATATAGCCGCCACCGCCACGTTTACTTTGAACCAGGTAGCCATTTTGCAGGGTGAAGCGAGTTTTAATTACATAATTGATCTGTGATGGTACCACATCGAAATGGTTGGCCACTTCTGAACGACGTATCTCGATCTGCTCTGAGTTGCCAAGAATCTCTTTAAGATAGGCTTCAATAATATCTGAAATACTGCGGTCTTCCAAAATTTCGCCCCCTCTTTCTTTATCTGACTAATGTTGACCTTCATTTTATCATATATATCCATAAAATTCCGATTTTAAATTAAAAAAACTCATCGCTGCAAAAACAACGATGAGCCTTAAATTTTAGATTGCTAAGATCAGCTTGCCTTAGCCGTTATTCAATTATTTGTTGTGTACAAAGTCAACGACGTTCCGGCCAACCACTTTGTTGTCCTTAAGTTCTTGAATCATGTCGTTGATTTCTTCCAGCTTGCGGGTCTTGACGATTGGGTGAACCTTGCCTTCAGCACCGAATTGGAAACATTCAGCCAGGTCTTGACGAGTACCAACCAGTGAACCAGCAACAACGATCCCATCCAGAACCGTCTTGGCGATGTTCAGCTGCATGTCACCCTTTGGCAGAGCAACGGCAACCAGCTTGCCATCTGGACGCAGGGAACCAACAGCTTGGTCAAAGGCAGCTGGCGTAACGGCCGTAACAACAGCTGCATGAACGCCGCCAACCTTTTCTTGGATCTGTTCGTCAACATTGCCGTCATGACGGTTGATCAGAACTTCAGCGCCTTCCTTCTTGGCAGCTTCCAGTTTGTCAGGGTTACCATCAACGGCAACAACGTGAGCACCAAATACGTTGTGGGCAAATTGAATCCCCAGGTTACCCAGACCACCAGCACCAACGATTGATACCCATTGACCTGGCTTGATGCCGGAAACCTTCAGTGCCTTGTACATCGTAACGCCGGCACAGGTCAGAGAAGTTGCCTCAACTGGGTCCAGGCCTTCTGGTACTTTAACTGCATAGTCAGCAGGAACGATGCATTGTTGAGCCATAGCGCCATCAGCAGTGTAGCCAGCGTTCAAAACGTTGCGGCAAAGCGTTTCACGACCCGTCAGACAGTACTCACAATGGCCACAGCCCTTAAAGAACCAAGCAATTGATACTCGGTCGCCAACTTTCAGGCTGGTAACGCCAGGAGCAACCTTAGATACGCGGCCAACACCTTCGTGACCAATAATCGTACCAGGCTTCTTGCCAAAATCGCCGGCAGCAACGTGCAGGTCAGTGTGGCAAAGACCACAGTATTCCATGTCGACCAGCGCTTCACCTGGCTTCAGATCACGCAGCGTAACGTCCTTAACGTCCACGAAGCCATCACAATTTTCACGAATAACAGCAGCTTTCATAGAGCAAAATCTCCTTTGCAATCATTAGATTTCCTTTACAGCCCCTATCTTAGCAGATTCATATCGATTTGGAAAGTGAACGTTTGCACATTTATCCTAGACCACTGAATTTAAAAAACGGTTTCCTACCGATGTAAAGGGCTTCACAGCCATCTAAAGCACTTTCAAAATTATTTTTAGCTTGTGCAGATTTAAACTTATCAAAAATAAGTGAAGGCTTTCATTGTTTGGATAGCTCACGCCTGATTAAAATGCTAATTTTGATTTTTTAGATAGTAATGAATATAATGTTCAGTTTTATTTTTCCAAGGTTGTCTCAGTACGGTTGGCGGATTATCATAATGTTACCGCTACCAAAGTATCACGGAGGAATTAACTATGGAACAAACTTTTGTCAACGGCAAGGTATTCGTCGGTACCAGCGAAACTGATTTTGTCTCTGCCTTTAAAGTTAAAGATGGCCGCATCAGCTGGATTGGTCAGACTGAACAGGTTGACGATCCCCAAGCGATTGATCTGCATCAGCAAACGGTTTTGCCTGGACTGATCGATTGCCATACCCATCCCAAATATATCGCGGATGCTCTCCACGGGACGGCCTGTACGCCCCCTAACGTCAACAGCATTCAAGAAATGATCGCCGCCCTCAAGGCATCCCCGCAGTATGGTCAAGGCCCGGATGTCTGGATCGAGGGCTGGGGCTTTGACGAAACCAAGCTGGCAGAACATCGCGCGCCAACCGTTGACGATCTGGACCAAGTTACTACCGAACAGCCGATCTTTATCTACCGTTCCGACTGTCATTCATCAGTTGGCAACTCAAAAGCCTTGGCACTGGCCGGTATCGATCAAAACACCCCAGATCCAAAAGGCGGCCATATCGAACGTTTTCCAGATGGTCGTCCCACTGGCTTTATGCGTGAGGTAGCCGCCAGTCAGCTGCTGATTCGAGCCAAGTCGGCGCAAAGCTATGAAAATGACGTGCAAAACATGGTCAACAGCTCCGATCATTACCTTGAAAACGGCATCGTTGCAATTGGCGAAATGATGGGTCGGCTCAATCCCTACCCTACGCTGCGCCTTTATCAGGATGCCGTCAAGCAGGGCTTTAAGCCACGAGCCTCCATCTATTATGTCTATGATGAGCTGAAGCCTGGTCAAGACCTTGATCCAGTGGGCGATGATCAGCTGCGGGTAGCCGGCATCAAGATTTTCATGGACGGCAGTATTTCTGGCGAGACCGCTGACAACTCATTGCCTTATCCCTCTGGCAAACGTGGTGTTTTGCTTACTGACCAGACCAAGCTGAAGACGGCCATCGAATTTGCCCAAAAACATCAGCTGCAGGCCGCCATTCACGCAATGGGTGATGCGGCAATTCAGCTGGTTTTAGATACGACCTGTGATTTAGATCCTTGGCTGGATGATATGCCTTCAATCCGTATCGAACACGCTTCGCTGCTTAGCGACCAGATGCTTGATCAGATCAATCACGCCAAAATGTGGTACGGTCTCTCCACCCAGCCAATCTTTTTCTTTGCAGAAGATGAATCCTATCGCAGCTATTTGACGCCGGAACAGTTCAAACTGGCCTACCGTGTTAAATCAATGCTTAAATCAAAGGCACTGACGACTTTAAGCTCTGATGCGCCATGCACTCCCTGGGCCGAGCCTGACAGTCCTTTCTACAGTATCTATGCAGCCGTAACGCGCCAAGCTGCCAATAATGACGTTGTAAACATTGAAGAAGCCATTACCGTTCCGCAGGCCATCTTAGGCTATACCAAATGGGCAGCAGAAATTGGCGGGTTTACACATAACGGAACGCTAGAGGTTGGTAAATCAGCTGACTTTGTAATTTTAAACAAAGATATCTTCAGCGCCGCAAAAGATGAACTGGCAACCGTAAATGCAAACGAAACCTGGTTTAAGGGCCAGCGCGTCTACCAAAAGGCATCGAAATAAGCATTCAAATTGATTATAATCAGTCTGACCGTCACCAATCCATTTGATTGATGACGGTCAGTTTTTATTTATTCAGCATGATATGGCGTCGTGCATAATCGACCAGCAGCTCAACCGGCGTAGTAAAATCATCATTAACCCACCAAACCAGCAGCATATAGATTCCGCCAGACTGGTAGCTGATTGCATAGTCTGAAAGATCAAGTTCTGGATGATACTCAATCAGCAAACGATGCAGGTAAGCTGTTTGCTGATTGAGCAGTTCACCTTCAAAACCTGCTTTCAACAAAACACGCATCAAATCCGGATGATTCTTGAAGTGGCTAAGATAGGCCGTAAGCTGCTGTTCCAATGAATTCAGGTCATGTTCTTTGATATCTTGAATAAAAGCAGCAAATTCCTGTTGCAAAAAATGCGTCAAGATTGCATCCTTGCCACCGAAATTACGGTAAAAAGCCATTCGCGACACCATGGCTCGTTGTGCGATTTCAGCTACCGTTAGTTCAGCATAAGGCTTTTCCTTAAGCAGCTCGAACATTGCTTGCTCAATTTTCAGTTGTGTTTTTTGACTCTTTTTATTCATTAATGTTAATTCCTCGCTTTCCTAAAAACGATTGACAAATGAAAGCGTCAACAATATTATAAAAGCATAGTTACAGGTGTAACGATTTTTAGTATTGAAAGGAGCGAGCATGATGCATTATACAAATGGAAACTACGAGGCGTTCGTTAATGCTGACAAGCCAGCCGATATCGAAAAAAAATCGGCATATATCATTGGAGCAGGTCTGGCTGGATTAGCTACAGCCGTCTTTTTGATTCGTGACGGACAGATGCCAGGTAAAAAGATCCATATTCTTGAAGAATTATCAGTTCCAGGCGGCAGCATGGATGGAATTTACAGCGTTCAGCGCAATTCCTATATTATTCGCGGCGGCCGTGAAATGGAACCGCATTTTGAGACGCTTTGGGATCTGTTTCGTTCGATTCCGTCACTGGAAGTCCCCGGTGCTTCAGTATTGGATGAGTTCTATCGTCTAAACCGTAAAGACCCTTGCTATGCTAAAACTCGTGTCATTCAGAATCGCGGTGAAGCTTTGCCAACCGATGGACAGCTGCTGCTGACGCCAAAAGCAGTCAAAGAGATCGTTGACTTGGTTTTAACGCCAGAAGAAAAACTTCAGGACGTCAAAATCAATGAGGTCTTTGACAAAGAGTTCTTCCAATCCAATTTCTGGCTCTACTGGTGTACGATGTTTGCCTTTGAGCCATGGGCCAGCGCCATGGAAATGCGTCGTTATCTGATGCGGTTTATCCAACACGTCGGTACGCTCAAAAATCTTTCATCACTGCGTTTTACCAAATTCAACCAATATGAGTCATTGATTCTCCCAATGGTTAAATTCTTAAAGGATCATGAGGTTCAATTCCATCAAGAAACCATCGTCGACAACATCATCGTTAACCGCTCTGGTGATGACAAGCTTGCCACTAAGATCGAGATGACAGTTGCTGGTGAGCCGCAAAATATCGAACTGACACCAAATGATCTGGTCTTTGTAACAAATGGTTCGATCACCGAAAGCACCACGTACGGCGACAATGATCACCCTGCACCAACCGATCATCCGCTTGGCGCTAGCTGGCAGCTATGGAAGAACCTGGCAGCCCAAGACAGTGATTTTGGTCATCCAGAAAAGTTCTGCGAGCAGATTCCAAATGCAAACTGGACCATGTCGGCTACAATTACTTTTAAAAACAATGATATCGTACCATTTATTGAAAAAGTAAATAAGAAAGATCCGCACAGTGGCTCGATCGTAACCAGCGGCCCTACAACAATCAAGGACTCCAACTGGCTCCTAGGCTATTCGATCAGTCGGCAGCCTCATTTTCATCAACAGAAGCCTAATGAACTGATCGTCTGGCTGTACGGTCTCTTCTCTGATAAAGCCGGCAACTATGTTAAAAAAACGATGCCCGAATGTACCGGTATCGAGCTATGTGAGGAGTGGCTATATCATATGGGTGTACCAGAAAATGATATTCCAGCCATGGCAAAAGCAGCAACAACGATTCCTGCTCACATGCCGTATATCACATCCTACTTTATGCCGCGATCCTTGGGTGACCGTCCATTAGTCGTACCAAAGCATTCCAAGAATCTAGCCTTTATCGGCAACTTTGCTGAAACGCCACGTGATACGGTCTTTACAACTGAATACTCCGTTCGCACTGCCATGGAAGCCGTCTATACGCTGCTTGACATTGACCGGGGCGTTCCAGAAGTATTTGCCTCAGCCTTTGACGTTCGTTTGATGATGAATGCCATGTATTATCTTAATGATCAAAAGAAATTAACTGAACTGGACTTGCCATTGTCTCAGAAACTATTAGTTAAAGAGGGACTCAAAAAAGTCAAGGGAACCTATATCGAAGAACTCTTAAAAGAATATCGGCTGATTTAAGCCTAGTAACAATCAGATCCGGTCAGTACCAAAATGGTAATGACCGGATCTTTTTCAACAAAAAAACCGATGAAAAATCATCGGCATACAAAAAGCGGAAGACGGGATTCGAACCCGCGACCCCCACCATGGCAAGGTGATGTTCTACCACTGAACTACTTCCGCAAGAAATGCACCCAGAAGGAGTCGAACCTTCAACCTTCTGATTCGTAGTCAGACACTCTATCCAATTGCGCTATGGGTGCATAATAAATATTCAATTCAAGCGGAAGACGGGATTCGAACCCGCGACCCCCACCATGGCAAGGTGATGTTCTACCACTGAACTACTTCCGCATAATGTTTATTAATGAATCGGGAATACAAGATTTGAACTTGCGACCTCTTCGTCCCGAACGAAGCGCTCTACCAAGCTGAGCTAATTCCCGATTAATGCACCCAGAAGGAGTCGAACCTTCAACCTTCTGATTCGTAGTCAGACACTCTATCCAATTGCGCTATGGGTGCATGAAATAATGGAATCAAGCGGAAGACGGGATTCGAACCCGCGACCCCCACCATGGCAAGGTGATGTTCTACCACTGAACTACTTCCGCAAATGTTTATTTAAATTCGCTGATAACGTATCAACAGTTATATATATTACCGATAAAAACGTTTAATGTCAATACTAATTTTATATTTTCGTCAATTATTCCGATATTTATTAATTTTGACCTGAATGAAACCAACTTGGCAGATTGCCTCAAGCCGACATCTGGAAGCGGTTGCTGAATAGCGTTATAATTAAGACAAAATTTGGGGAAAGGAGCTGAAAATTATGAAAAAATTCTCGCATCGGCAAAAATTGTTCATGATTTTAGCTGTCGCCTTAGTAGCCGTGCTCCTGCAATACGCTTTTAAGCAGGCACTGGCTGCCCAGATTCTGGTAACCATCGTGGGAGCCGGTATCGCGCTTTCAATGCTGATTGAGATGATCCATACTCTTAAAAGCGGTCGCTATGGCGTTGACCTGCTGGCAATCATCGCCGTTGTCTCCACTCTAAGCGTCGGTGAGTATTGGGCCGCTATGGTGATTTTAGTAATGCTGGTCGGTGGCGACGCTTTGGAAGACTATGCCTCTCGTAAGGCCAACTCTGAGCTTAAGGCATTGCTTGACAACTCGCCGCAGTCTGCACACCGGCTGATGAACGATCGGATTGAAGACGTTCATGTCGACCAGGTTAAGGTTGGCGATACGATCGTCGTTAAGCCTGGCGAGCTGGTACCAATTGATGGCGAAATCATTAAAGGCAATACGCAGGTCAACGAATCATCGCTGACCGGTGAATCAAAGCCAATCGATAAGCAGGTTGGCGATCAGGTAATGTCAGGCTCGCTGAACGGCGATCAGGCAATCGTCATTAAAGCAGTCAAATTAGCGCGTGACAGTCAGTATCAAAAACTGGTGGCCCTGGTTAAAGAGGCGGAGAACACCCCGGCTCACTTTGTCCGTTTGGCAGACCGCTATGCCGTTCCCTTTACTGCGGCTGCCCTTGTAATTGGTGGCATCGCTTGGATCGTCAGCAAAGATCCCAGTCGTTTCGCTCAAGTAATGGTTGTCGCTTCACCATGTCCACTGATTTTAGCGGCGCCAGTTGCCATCGTTTCGGGGATGAGTCGGGCCTCACGCAGCGGGATCATCGTTAAGACTGGCAGCGTCCTGGAAAAAATGGCGCATCCGAAAACCATGGCCTTTGACAAAACCGGTACGATTACCAGCGGCCGGTTGACCGTTGATCATCTTGAACCGGCCAAGGGAATCGACATTAAGGAACTGCTGCACTTTGCTGCCAGTGCCGAGGACCAGTCGCCACATATCCTTGCCCGTTCAACCGTCGCCTATGCGCAAGCACACCAGATTCCGCTTAGTTCTGCCAGTGAATTAAAAGAGGTTGTCGGCAACGGGATCTTAGCAATCGTTGATGGTCGACAAGTCAAGGTCGGCAAGCTGATCTTTGCTGATCCAGATACGACCCAAAAGCCGCTGTCTCAGACTGCAATCTATGTCAGCGTGGATGATCAGTATTGGGGCTGCGTGATTTTTCAAGATCAGATTCGTCCTGAAGCGCCACGTACTATGGAGCAGCTGCGTCAGCTGGGCGTCGAGCACCTGGTTATGCTGACTGGCGATCAAAAAGCCATTGCGCAGCACGTTGCTAAACTGGTCGGCATCCATGAGGTAAAAGCTGACCTATTGCCCGAACAAAAGATTGCGGCCTTAAAAAACGTTCCGGAAAATCGCCGTCCTGTCGTAATGGTTGGTGATGGCGTCAATGATGCACCCGCATTGGCAACTGCCGATGTCGGAATCGCCATGGGTGCTCATGGATCAACGGCAGCCAGTGAGTCTGCCGATCTGGTAATCGTTAAAGATGACCTGCACCGGGTTGCCATTGCCGTTACGATCTCACAAGAAACCATGCGCATTGCTCAACAGGCCGTCTTGATCGGTATCGGTATCTGTACGGTTTTAATGCTGATTGCCGCATTTGGCATCATCCCTGCATTTATCGGGGCAATGCTGCAGGAAGTAATTGATACCGTCTCGATTCTTTGGGCATTAAGAGCTCGTCACGGGACGTCTGATATTGATGACTGACCCAACTTAAAACAGCGTTGTGTTGGACACTAAAGTCTGCACAGCGCTGTTTTTATGATTAGATCATTTATTCATTAGCGATTACCGAACTGAGCTTTTGAATCGATCCGACATCCCCAACAACTGAGATATGATCGCCATAATGAAGCATGTCGTCGGCTTGTGGCAGCTTGTTAACCTGCTCTCCGCTGACAATGGCAATCACATTGACTTGATAAGTATCGCGCAGATTAAGCTCTTTTAGCGTATGCTCACAGAAATCTGGACTCTTAACCTCGATTTCGGCCAGCGTCAGTTCATGATTCAAGATCAAATAGTTGGCAATATTTAAATGCAGCTGATGAAATACCATTCGTCTGGCCATGTCACGTTCCGGACGCACGACATAGTCAGCCCCAATTTTTTCCAGCACCCGGGCATGATTTTCGTTTTCTGCCTTACAGATAATGTTTTTAGCGCCCAACTCTTTAACGATCAGGGTTGCCATGATACTGGCCTGAATATTGCCCACCGAAATATAGACATTGTCAAAGCTCCCTAGATCCAGCTCGCGCATCGCTTCTTCATCTTGAGCATCGGCAATGACTGCTCGCGTTACCATATTGGCATATTCATTGACGACATCTTCATTCTTATCAATGGCCAAAATATCTTGATGCGCCTCGGCCAAAGTTTCACAGACCGAGCTGCCAAACTGACCGATACCAATTACTGCATAGTTGTTTTTATTAGCCAATCAAAACCCCTTCTTCCGGATAGCGATAGTTCTTTTGCTTTGGATGAGCATTTAAAACCGTAAACATTACGGTGTAGATGCCAACCCGACCGATAAACATCAATGCCATAATGATCAGTTTGCCAAACAGATTCAAATGCGACGTAACCCCCATGCTGATACCCGTCGTCCCAAAAGCAGCCATAACTTCAAAAATAATATCTTCCAAAGTAAAATTGGCTGGCAAATGCTGTGTCAGACACAACAGCAGGATTGCCGCGGCAAGAATTGCAAAGGCAACAAAAACCAGCGTCAGCGCCCGAAAAATATTTTCTTCTTTAAAGCGGCGTCTGCCAAAAACCGTATCGCGCTGACCTTTTAAAGTGGCAATACTCTGCAGCGTCAACAGCCCAACCGTAGTCGTTTTGATCCCACCAGCCGTTGATCCTGGCGTCCCACCAATAAACATCAAGATTACCGTTACCGCGATGCCAGCCGGTGAAAGATTTTGATAGGAAAAAGTCGTCAGACCGGCTGTCCGTGGCGTAATAGCCATAAAAACAGTATTGATGAAACGATGCTCGACTGACATATGTGGAAACTGAGCAGCTAGATTATTTTCAGTCAAAAAATAGCTCATCAGTGATAACAGCAGGATAATGGCGCCAGTCGACAGCGCCAGTGAGGTATGCAGCGACAACCGATGCTTTTTTCGATAAAGCAATAGATCACGCCAAACCAAAAAACCAAATGAACCAGCAATAATCAAAACCGCCATGATAAACAAGACATATGTATCATCGGCAAATGACGCCAGACTGTTGCCAAACAGATCAAAACCGGCATTACAAAAAGCTGAGATCGAGTGAAAGATACTGTACCATAGCCCCTTGATCAAACCAAACCGGTGGCCAAAATCAGGCCACAGCAGCAAGGCGCCTAAAGCTTGAATGATCAGTGACAGACCAACGATTAGATTGACAATAGTAATCTGTGCTGGCGACTGCAGGTTCAATGATTCTTGGGCTAACAGACGTGCTGAAAGCCTGATCTTTTGACGCGCAAACAAAAACATCATGATTGCAAACGTCATAAAACCCAGTCCGCCAATCTCAATCAAAGCCGTAATTACCAGCTGACCAAACAAAGACCAGTGAGTCGCCGTATCAACCAGCGTCAGTCCAGTCACGCAGGTTGCACTGGTCGCGGTAAAAAATGCCGTCATAAATGATGGGTCCTCGCCAGGCTTGATTGCAATCGGCAGCATTAAAAGCAGCGTACCGATTGCAATCACGATCAAGAACCCAAACGTCAAGGCTTTTGAGAATGAAAGGCGATAACGACCAAACGTGATCATTTTTATGGCTTCCTTTCCCGATTAAAACTTCTAAGAACAACTATATCAGCGATCAAACGCAAAATAAATCAAAAAACGACTGTACCTTACTTCAGGACAGCCGTTTAATAATAATGCGGATGAAGGGACTCGAACCCTTACATCATAAGATACAAGAACCTAAATCTTGCGCGTCTGCCAATTCCGCCACATCCGCAAGTAAAGCATTAAAAAATGGAGGATACAGGGCTCGAACCTGTGACCCTCTGCTTGTAAGGCAGATGCTCTCCCAACTGAGCTAATCCTCCGTATCAGATATGAAAATCAACAGTTTAATTATACATATCTGAATAAACTCTGTCAAGAACTCAACTACTTTAGGTTCAGTTCCGTCAGCTTATCATCAACCAATTGCAAAACCTGATCAGCTGCATAGGGATCTTCGACAAAATCATATTTGTCTCCATCAATCAGCATTTTAGGACTTTCATCATAGCTGGCATACCAGTCAACATAGCGCTGATTCAACTCGCGATAGTATTCATAAAGACTTGGGTCATTTTCAATCTGTTCAAACGAACGGCCGCGTTTCTTGATTCGCTTCAGCATCGTTTCAAATGAGACCTGAATACTGATCAAAAGACTTGGTGCTTTAGTATGTGCCTGCTGAGGCAATTCTTCCATCATATTGCCCAAAAGCGAGGAATAGATGTCAGCTTCAGTCTGTGTAGCTCGCCCCAAATCGGCATTCAGCCGAAAAAGCAGGGCATCTTCAAAAATTGAGCGGTCTAAAACGTTCAGATCATTATCAAATGAATTCTTGATCTCGGCCAAGCGTTTGTTTAAAAAGTAGATCTGCAGCAAAAAGCCGTATTTCTTAGGATCTTGATAAAACAGCGGCAGGATTTCATTGTCATCAACCGATTCATAGAAAGCCTGACTGTCCAAATGATCAGCCAGCATCCGCGTTAAACTGGTTTTTCCCGCACCAATAGTTCCTGCTAGTACAATCATTGCTTTTCCCCTTTTTCCATTTTCTAAAAAGACACGAGCTATATTGTATCATCTTTGATCCGCCACCGTGAGTAAAATGTTTTTCATTTATCAGTCAACATCATAAAGTCTCAACTAATCAACGAGCCGTCCTTTTTTTTAATATTTTACTGCTTAGCACTAAATGGCTTTTGGCTGATCGCATTTTTACAGTCTGCATCATCATCAACAGCCCCCACAATAAAATCCCCGCCAAAACCGGCGAGGATTCGATAATTATTCAGCTTCTTTTTCCGATTCAGAAACGAATGACTCACTATTGTTGCTCCGTGACAGATCAACGTCCTTGAGAGGAATCAAGTGCGTCTTGTAACGAACCTTATAGTAGATGAATAAAATCAAGAACAATGGTACGGCCATGTAGGTGATGGCGATATTTGACCAATCCATCTTGATAAAGGCATCAATGTTTTGACCACACATTACGACGACACACAAGATCAAGGCAAAGATTGGGCCAAACGGAAACAGCGTAGCATGATACTTTAATTCGCCAACCTGATGTCCCTGCGCAATAAAGGCTCGCCGGAAGCGCAGATGCGAAACGGCAATTCCCAGCCAAGCAATAAAACCGCACAGACCAGATGCCCCAATCAGGTAATTATATGCTTCGGGACCGATAAACTGTGTCAAATAAGCCAGACACGAGACAACCATGGTGCCCAACAATGCATAGATTGGAATCCCACGTTTGTTGACATAGCCAAAGATCTTCCAGGCATAGCCTTCCCGCGCCTGTGAGAACAGCATCCGCGTCGAGGCGTACAGGCCAGAGTTGGCTGCCGAAATCACGGCCGTTAAGATAACCGCGTTCATGACACTGGCCGCTGCTGCCATCCCTGCCCGCTTAAAGACAATCGTAAATGGACTCATCGTAATGTTCTGCACGTTTGAATTCAACAAGTTTTTGTTGGTATATGGCAGAACGCAGGCAATGACAAAGATTGCAA
Source organism: Limosilactobacillus mucosae (assembly GCF_013423865.1). Classification (NCBI taxonomy): domain Bacteria; kingdom Bacillati; phylum Bacillota; class Bacilli; order Lactobacillales; family Lactobacillaceae; genus Limosilactobacillus; species Limosilactobacillus mucosae. Next base: position 1,774,597 of record NZ_CP058954.1, read on the forward strand.
AAATGTAGAACAGCAAAATCCGCCAAAAAGTTGAATGAATAGCCTTGGAAACCGATTCTTCCGGCGTAGCAGCTTCACCAGCCGTAATTCCAATCAATTCAGTACCTTGGAATGAGAACCCAGCAACTAAGAACACACTCAAAATCCCTGACCAGCCATGAACGAACGGTGCGTCCTTGTAGTGGAAATTCTTCATGCCAACCGGTCCTTGACCACCCATGATTCCAAAGATGATGCAGACCCCAACGACCAAAAAGATGACGACCGTTACGACCTTGATCAAAGATAACCAATATTCCGTTTCACCATATGAACGAACTGAAAGATAATTGATCAGAAAAATCGCAAGCAAGACAAACGTACTAAACAGCCAGCTTGGAAAATGCGGCAGCCAATATTGGAAAACCAGCCCCGCCGTCGTTACGTCAACTGGAATCGTAATGGCCCAGTTAAACCAATAATTCCAACCCATGGCAAAACCTAATGCCGGATCAACAAACTTTGTTGAATAGGTGGCAAAAGAACCCGAGACTGGAATATAGGTGGCCATCTCACCCAGACTGGTCATCAAGAAATAAACCATGATCCCCATGATGGCATAAGCTGCTAAAGCACCACCCGGGCCGGCCGTTGAGATTGCCGAACCGCTGGCAATAAACAGTCCCGTCCCAATCGTACCGCCAAGAGCAATCATTGACAGATGGCGCGTTTTCAATGTCCGTTGAATATGACCCTCACTGCCTTCATGACTGTTTTCGCTCATGAAAAAATCCTCCTCAAATTTATTGGCGAGAAAGGCAAACAAAAAGAGCCGGCAAGCCAGGACTTCCCTGCTTGTCGACTCAACTTAACTTCGTAATTGTTGAATCAATCATGGAAGCGCCCCGCAGAAGCTTCTGCGACAGTCCGTAATTTATTTAACTACGGCCCAACGCGTAAAGCCTTCAGTCGATACGCGTTTCGGCGAGCATCCCTTTCAGCCAGGCATTGATTCTGAAGCATCCAGCCTGGTCTACTGATGAGACTCGCACCTCTTCTCTTTTACACATTATTTGATTATAACTCACTTTTGATTTTAAGCAAGTTTTAATTTTCTACTTGATTTCTTTACCATCAGCAGTAATGTACTTCTCACCACGCGAGCTGCGCGATAAATCGGCTTCCTGCAGCGAAAGCAGGTGCGTCTTATAGCGGAACTTGTAGTAGCAGAACAGGATCAAGAAGATCGGCACTGCCATGTAGGTAATCAAGATGTTGTCCCAATCTAAGTGAATGAATGCTGGAATGTTTTGACCAACAATCACAATCATACAGAAGACAAAAGCAAAAATTGGACCAAATGGGAACATGGTCGCATGATACTTCAGCTCGCTCAGCTGATGTCCCTGTGCAACAAAGGCCCGCCGGAACCGGTAGTGAGCCATTGCAATCCCTAGCCAGGCGATAAAGCCAGACAACCCGGATGCATCAATCAGGTAGTTGTAGGCGTTGGCACTGACAAAATGCAGCAGGTAGATCGCCAGCGAGACGGCCATCGTCCCCAGCAGCGCGTAGATTGGAATCCCCCGCTTATTAACGTAGCCAAACCCTCGCCATGCATAGCCTTCTCGTGCTTGCGAGAACAGCATCCGCGTTGAGGCATAAAGTCCTGAGTTGGCTGAAGAAATCACGGCCGTCAAGATTACCGCGTTCATCACACTGGCTGCCGCTGCCAGGCCGGCTCGCTTAAAGACAATCGTAAATGGCGACATCGCCACGTCTTGAACGTTGCTGCTCAAAAGGTTTTTGTCGGTATATGGCAAAATGCAGGCCATGACAAAGATTGAAAGAATGTAGAACAGCAAGATCCGCCAGAAGGTTGAATGAATGGCCTTTGGAACGGATTTTTCCGGCGTGGCGGATTCACCAGCCGTAATGCCGACCAGTTCAGTACCCTGAAATGACATCCCGGCTACCAAGAAAACGGTCAGGATGCTGGGAAAGCCGCCAACAAACGGTGCTTTTTTGTAATGGAAGTTTTTTAAGCCGATTGGTCCTTGACCACCCATAATCCCAAAAATAATCATAAAACCAACAATCAAGAAGACAATGATCGTCACGACTTTAATGATTGACAGCCAGTATTCAGTCTCACCATATGAGCGTACTGACAGATAATTGATCAAAAAGATTACCAGCAAAACAAAGCCACTAAAAATCCATTCAGGAAACTGGGGCCACCAGAATTGAATGATAACTCCAGAGGTAACCGCGTCAACGGCAATCGTAATCACCCAGTTCAGCCAGTAGTTCCAACCCATGGCAAAACCCAATGCTGGGTCAACAAACTTGGTACAGTAGGTAGCAAACGATCCCGTCAATGGAATATAGGTTGCCATCTCACCCAGGCTGGTCATCAAAAAGTAAACCATGATTCCCATCATGCTGTAGGCGACCAAAGCCCCACCAGGCCCAGCCGTTGAAATTGCCGAACCACTGGCAATCATCATCCCGGTACCAATTGAACCGCCCAAAGCAATCATCGACAGGTGCCGCGTCTGCAGCGTCCGTTTCATATGGCCGGAATTGCCAGTTATTGTCTGACCTTCCGTACCACCATTCTTTGCCTCTCCACTCATCGTAAATGGATTCCTCCTCTATGACAATTTCGAGCGCCAGTTATACATTTCTCATGGATAAAGTATAAGGTGTGCATACTTAATATGATTAAACATTTTAGCGCAATTTCAGCAAAAAAGCCATATCAATTGGACTATCTGCCCAAATTGGCTTATCTGCGACAACAAAAAAGATTATACAATAAAATAAATATTTAAACAAGTTTATGCATGTAATTATAAAGCTTTAACCATTTTCAAATAACCGTTTTCATTACCGATCTGATCAAATTTAAACTTTTTCAATAAAGATCTCGAACGTAGGTTATCAATGGCCACATACGCCTGCAGCCGCTTAATATCACTATTTTTTGCCAACGCTTGCAAAAAAGCTGCGAGCGCCTCACTCATAATTCCTCTTCCCCAACGATCGCGTCTCAGTAAATATCCCAGCTCCATAGCGTGGGCCTGATAGTTTCCATCACTTGCATATATTGGGAATAAGCTGATCAAACCGACCAGCTGCCCAGCTGGATCAGTAATTAATAAAAGCTGCTGCTGCCCAAGCCAGTTATTGACCGCCCAGCCGCGCATCATTTGATCATCTGGCAGCTGCAGTCCGCTTAATCTAACCAGTTCACCATCGCTTAATAGCTTCAAGACAGCCTGAAGATCATCTTGACAGCCCATTTTAATTACGAGACGGGCAGTCTTGATTGGCCAAAGCAATTGTTTGTGCATTATAATTTCACCTACCAGGATCTTTTTTCAGGAGTGTTTTTAATGGAAATCATTCAAAAAAATTTAAGTACCGCAAGCTATCAAACCAAAGCTGTGCTGACTGGCTATCTGCAGACACCTGTTCCCAAATCGCCGGTGCAGCAGTTCCGTCCACTGATTTTTGTCCCTGGCGGCTCAATGACGCATATTCCAGTCGAACAAACTGAGAAGACTGCGCTCAGTTTTTCAGCTCGTGGCTTTCAGGTTTTCGTGCTGCGCTATACCTTCACCAGCGAGCGTCAGCCGGTTTATCCAAATCCACTGATCGATCTGGCATTAGCCGTTGCGCTGCTTAGAAAACAAACCGCAGCCTGGCATTTAAAAACTGATCAGCTGACGATCATAGGCTTTTCAGCTGGCGGTCAGGTTACCGCGCTGTATAATGACTACTGGCATGAAGAGTGGCTCAGCAGACTCAGTGGCGCTGCCAGCGATCAGCTCCGCCCCAATGCGGTTATCCTAGGCTATCCCGTCATCGACCTTAACCTTGGCTTTCCTAAAGACGCTACAACGCGTGCCAAGTGGGCCGATGATCCAACTCGTTATAATGCCGCGGCACATGTCAACGACTTAAACGCGCCAACCTTTATGTGGACGACTTTTACCGATCAGGTTGTACCAGTGCAAAATACGCTTAGCTACAGCCAAGCTTTGCTGGCCCATCAGATTCCCCAAGAATTGCACGTTTTTGCGCATGGCCCGCATGGAATGGACATTGCCAATGCCTTGGTTGCCCATCATGATGATGTTGATCAGCCCCACGTTGCCCACTGGGTTGAACTGGCATGTGAGTGGCTTGACGATCTATTTAAATAAAATTACCCAGGAAATATAAAATACCCGGTGTCGATTTTAAAAGAGACACTGGGTATTTTGATTCAAAGTTTCGAATTAGCGGTCTTGCGCCAACGTCTTTTTATATCATTGGCAAACGTTAGGTAAAGCGTCTCGGAAATCTGCAGCCAGGCATAGGCCAGCAGCATCGCTCCGACCGTATCAAACGGATAGTGAGCATAAAGATAGATGCGCGAAACGGCTACCAAGAAAACGGCCATGATCAACAGCAGCTGGCAAATCACCCGCACTGCAGCATTTTTAATCAATGGCACCACGATCAAAAACAGCACGGCAGCCACCAGAAACGTCCCCATCACATGTCCACTGGGAAAACTGTAGCCATGGTCGCCAGTCGGATGCTGCAGGGGCCGATCCCGCTTAGCCAGGTACTTGACGATCTCATCTAAAAGGTCACCGACAATCAGCGTTAGCCAAGCCCAGAGTGCCGGTACCTTATATTTGAAGCCCCAGAGAAAAAAGGTGATGATCAGCATCCAGACAAGGGCCATCTTAGGGCTGCCCAAAAACGAAACGACTACCATTATATGATAGGTTGCATTGGGCGTATGGTTAGGATTTGGTGCCAGCAGCGCCTGGAAAACCGAATCCAAAACCTGCAGGATCATTGAGTTGCTCATTACCATACCAGCGACAATCAAAAACAATACAAAGCTTACCATGAACCGCTTCCAACGATTCGGATCTTGTCCTATCAGCATGTTAAAATTGCTCCTTTGTTGGATCTTGTCATGACATCAGCCACAATAAATTTAATTATATCACACCCTACCGGTTCCTAAAGTGGTGTTCAGAGAATAACAGTCGATTAATCAGATCACCCAGACCAAAGCCCAGCGTAATCGCACCAGCAATTACCAAAATCTGATAAAGATATACCAATGCCGCACCGTTGCTGCCCAAAACAAAACTGCGCACCATCTTATAGGCTTGTCCACCAGGAACCAGTGGCACCAGCGCGGGAACGTTAAAGATGATCATCGGCATTTTTTGCCAGCGGGCGGCCGCCATACTCAAGACGCCAATCATAATGGCAGCCAGCAGATTGCTTAAAGCCAGCCCCAGATGCAGCTGATAATAGACTGCCCAGTAAAACGCCCAGCTGGTACCACCGATTGCACCTGCACAATGATAGGCCCGGCGCGGTATGTTCAGTAAAATTCCAAAACAAATTGTCGAAAGGTCAGCCAGCACAAATTCAAAGATTAATCTAACCCAAAAGTTTTCCATGCTCTACCTCGCTCAAACGTATCGCAACACAAAAACGATTGCGCAGCCAATGGCAATTGCCGTCAGCGTGGCTTCAACCGCGCGTGACGTGCCACTGATCAGATCACCAGACATCAGATCACGAGCCGCATTGGTCAAAGGAACCCCTGGAACCAACGGCATCACGCAGCCAATGATAATGTCATTAACGTCGTTGGCCCAATGCAGCCTAACAAATCCCACGGTCAAAAGCGCAATCACTAAAGAAGCACAAAACTCATTAACAAAACGCGCTTTGGAATGCTTTCCTAAAGTCAGATAGACTTGATAGCTCACCAGGGCAATCACGGCTGCAAACAATGAATCATGGACATTGCCAGTATAAACGATCGTTAATGCCCAGCTAAGCACGCCGGCTGCCACGCACTGAACAAAATCTGAGGTCTGCTGCGGCTGCTGGTCAACTTTTTGCAGTTTTGCATACAGTGTCTCAACATCGATTTCATGAGCAGCAAACTGCCGCGAAAGACTATTGACAGCTGCAACCTTGTTAAGATTCAATTTTCGCTGATGAATATCAATTACCTGAGCGTTTGGCAGGTGTTCGGCGCTGGCAACGATCGCCGTCATCGTTGTAAATGCCTCAAAGTTTTGCAGCTGCGCGCTCAGTGCCATTCGTCGCATCGTGTCATTGACGCGTTCCATGTTTGAGCCGTTTTCGATCAGTAAGCGCCCCGCTAGTAGACACGCGGTAATGGCAAGATTCTTTTTATCCTTGCTTTCCACTTTCAATCATCCATCCTTATTATTGGTGAATTTATCCAGGCAGCAGCTAAAACAACAAAAGGGTTCAATGCATCATGCATTAAACCCGAGCCTTAAGATTTAATTGTCTAGTCCTGCAAAGGCTCTTGATTAACGAAAATATTATGCGAAGCCTTATAGGAAATGCTGAGCTGCTGATCATTATCCAGACATTCAACCAAGATCGGTCCCTCAAATGGTTCGTGTTTGATTACCTTAACCTTGGCATGCAGCTGAAGACCAACCTCATTTAAATAGGTCAGCAGCTCATGATTGTCCAAGAAGCGTTCAATGACGACCGTTTCACCATCCTCTGCATCGGCCAGCAGACGATGACTGACGCTGTCAAACTTGCCATTAGCAGCCGGAATAACGCCACCATGAGGACAGTACTTGGGATGATTCAAAAAGGCATCCAGAGCAGTTGCCAAACGATCGCTGGTATTATGTTCCAAGATCTCAGCTTCTGGATGAACATCAGTCATGCTGTAGTGCAGATCATCAACTAAAAAAGTCTCCCACAGACGATGCTTTCTGACTAATTCAGCAGCATGCTTGATTCCCTCTGGTGTCAGAGCGATCCCATCATATGGCTCATGAGATACCAAGCCTTCCTCCGTCAGCTTGGTGATCATTTCTGTTACTGAACCGGCTGCGATGCCCAATCCCAGTGAAATTTCTTTATTAGAAACCTTTTTATAGCCACCGCCTAGCTCAAAAATTATCTTTAAATAGTCTTCTTTCATTGGGGTCATGTTTTGTACAACTTCCTCCTAAAATATCAGCGGCAGTAAGTGTCGTCGAGCTTTTAACCATGTATTTTTCCATATTGAAACTAATCAGATTATAACATATCATAAAAATGTAATTTGGAATACCTAAATCTATTTTTAGCTTATTTATTTTAAGGCGGGGAGTGATTTTATGGAACGGTCCAACGTTTCCAAACAGCGTTTCTTAATCGTGACGCTGCTTAATGTTTTGATTACCGTTGTCGAGATTATTGGGGGATTGGTATCCGGCAGTCTGGCACTGCTTTCCGATGCCTTTCACAACTTAGGGGACTCGATTTCGATTGTTTTAGGCTACTTTGCCCAAGTCATTTCGGGGCGGCCGGAAAATCGGCGACGTACTTATGGCTACCGGCGAGCTGAGATTCTTTCAGCAATGGCTAACAGTATCTTTTTGATTGTCGTTTCAATCGCGCTGATCATTGAAGCCATTAAACGATTCAGCCATCCCGAACACATCAACGGTCGGATCATGCTGATCGTAGCGATTATCGGGCTGATTGCCAACCTGGTTTCTGCGCAGCTTTTACACAGCGGCAGCCATGACAGTCTGAACGTCAAAGCTACCTACTTGCACGTCTTAAGCGATGCACTGTCTTCAATTGCCGTAATTTTTGGCGGTGTGATCTTAATGTTTTTCAACATCACCTGGCTTGACCCAACCCTGACGATTCTGGTTGCACTCTACATCGCCAAGGAAGCCTTGCCAATCATCAAGCAGACTTTAAGCATTCTGATGCAGTCGTCGCCTGATCTGGACTATGAAGCCATCAAGCATGATCTGATGCAGGTACCAGGAGTCGTAGGCGTCCACCATGTTCATGCCTGGACGATTGACGAACACCGCATCGTCTTTTCAGCACACCTCAACTGCCATGATATGATGCTGAGCGAAGTCGAAAAAATCTATCTGCAGGTTGAAAAAATCCTAAACGACAAATATGACATCAAACACGTAACTTTGCAGGCCGAATGCCAGCGTGGACGTGACGAAGAGCTCTTTAATCCACCGGTTGATCATGACAAGCTGTGCTAATGAGTTTGAGCGGTCCGATCAATAATTTACACGTTTTTTACCAAATTGCTATTGCTTTATCATACCAAGCGTCTATAATTCGGTTCGAGAAATAAGCAAAGACAATCTTTAAGAGGTAAAAAAATGAATACTCAATCAAATCAAGCCATCCAAACCAAGATTTTTGGGCACCGCGGCTACCCTGCCAAGTTTCCGGAGAATTCATTAGCCGGTTTTCGCTATGTGGTTGCCCACCAGATCGATGGCGTTGAATTTGACGTTCATCTGACTTCGGATCGCATTCCGGTTATCATGCACGATGAAACCATTGACCGCACGACAGATGGCACTGGTCGCATCGTTGACTACACGCTGGCTGAGCTGCGTCAGTTCAAGCTGAGCAATGGTGAATCCATTCCAACCCTGGATGAGCTGCTGGACGTATTTGAAAACAAAGACGTCTGGATCAATCTGGAATTCAAGACCGACAACATTGCCTACCAAGACATTGAAAAAATCGTTATGCCAATGGTCAACCAACACCAATTGCTGCATACGGTTATCTACTCATCATTTAATCTGCAGACGTTAAAAAACTGCATGCAGCTTGACGCAACGCAGGACTATAACTGGCTGACTGAAAATGACGTGCCCAAAGCCCAGGAATTCGTAAAAAAAGAGCACCTGCATGGCATTCACCCGCATCATTACCAAGCAACCACCGCTACACAGCGCGTCTGGACCGTTAATGATGATCAAGAGGCCCAGCAGCTGTTTGAAAAAAACGTTGCCGGTATTTTTACCAATCGCTTTGAAGACATGGTTCAATTAAGAAAAAACGTTCAAATCGCTCAATAGTCTCAAATCCTCGTTTCAAAACCTGAGACGAGGATTTTTTGACACAAAAAAATCCGAGATGATAAACATCTCGGATTAGTATAAATTGATCTATCAGAACATCTTACCAACACAGTAGTGAATAATAACGGTAATAATACCAACGATAATATTACGGACGATCGCTACCTTAACCAAGCCATTGCCTAATTTGGAACTGATATATCCGGTCAGCGCACTGGTAAGGATAACTGCCAAAATTACGGCTTCCCAGCGCCAGGCCAACGGTGCCAAGACCATTGCCAAAAGCGGCAACAATCCTCCTGCCGCCGCCGCTGCCAGGGATGAGAAGGCCGCATTCCATGGGTTGAGATAATGTCCCAGCTCAATATCGTATTTAACGCGTACCACCGTCTGCAGCGGCTTTTTGTTCAGTAGATCCTTGGCAATTGCCGTTGCGGTTGCCTCGCTGACCCCTTTTTCCATGTAGTGATCGCGAACTGCGACAACTTCGCTTTCAAAGTCATGCTTGAGCAGATATTCCTCATGAGCAACGGCTGATTTTTCCGTATCCTTTTGCGTAGAGACTGATGCATATTCGCCAGATGCCATTGAAAAAGCGCAGGCCAGCAGATCCGACAGACCAGCGATAAAAATCGTAAATTGATCCGTTGTTGCCGCGGCTACCGAAACCAGCACGCCAACGACCGTCAAGATTCCGTCATTGGCTCCTAAGACACCCGCACGCAGCGTATTGAGCTTTTCTTGCATCGTCTGCTTGGGCTTTTTATTTTGATCCATTTTCACTTACCCCTTTCAACGTGCAAAAAGCTGACCAATCAAGTACGTTACCAGCATCGTCAAAAAACCGGATGCTACATTGCGAATCACTGACTTCCACCGGTTTGACTTACCCAAAACGGCTGCCAGATAGCCAGTAATGATCAAGGCAATCAAAACGGCAATAATCGTAGCGGCAATCGCGATCTCATGCGGAAAGCTCATCACAGCAACCATCGGCAAAATCGAGCCCAGAGGAAACGCGATCAATGAAGCAATTGCTGCTGCATAAGGACTGGTAAATTCCTTGGGATTGAAGCCATAGCGCTCTTGAACGGTCGTAACCAGCGGATCTTCATCCATCAGCTCTTTAGTGGCTTGGTGAGCTAATTTTGGATCAATATCTTGCGCTAAGAACTTATTTTTGACATAGTTGAATTCACGATCATAGTCTTCTGACAATCGTTCCTTTTCTTCAATCAATGCCATCTTCTGCGAGTCTTTTTCAGTAGAAACGGAAACGTACTCACCCATACACATTGAAATCGTGCCAGCCAAACTGCCGGAAAGCCCAGAAATCAAGATTGCATGTGGATTGCTGGTCGCGGCTGCCACCCCAATAACAATTCCGGCAACCGAAATGATCCCATCATTGGCCCCCATTACACTGGCTCGCAGCACATTGATTTTTTGTGCCAGCGACATTTTCTTTTTCATAAGCCAGTCCTCTTTTCTTCTCCTAGTTTAGAATCATTATAACATAGAACTGAGAACCGACAAGCTTTTTATTTTATCAACTAAAACTAAAAGGCAAGCCCGATGCCGCCACCAGCATTCGGCTTGCCTTTTTGATTGCCAAAATATTTTTGATCAGCTGACTATTCGTAGTGAGTAACCTCATCCGTACGAATCACGAAAACCGAAGTTCCCGAATGCTTAACCATGTATGAAGCCTGTGAACCAACCGTATTACGATTGCCGTTTTTACCAATCGAGCCAATAATCAGCAGATCTGGCTTAAATTCAGGAATCACATGATTGCAGATTCGTTCAGCGGGACGATCGCCTTGGTCAACGATCGCCGTGATTTTTTTAGGATCCACGCCATAATCAATCGCAGCCTGCACGTAGTCGTTCAAGCGTTTGCGTAAATCATCTTCCGTACTGTGAACGTAGTCTTTGTCCAGTGCTTGATAAATGTTGACTCGGTTAGTCTCCAAGATCGAAACGATTCCAATCTCAGACCCATCGCGCTTGGCCTTATCAACGGCGTAGGAAAAGGCAGCCCGAGCGTCAGGCGCATCATCAACGCCGACGAGAATCTTTTTAAATTTCTTTGGCTTAATGTCGAACAAACTAACGACTCCTCTCTTAGATAGCAAACCGACGCCACTCGCCGGTACTGACTGATGTTCATTTAACTCATCTATGTCTATGTTACTACATTTACCGACTTTGTAAACTCAATTTTTTAGACAAGCCTAAATATTATTTAATGAATCATAAAATGTTTGCAGGCTATTTAGTTCAATTAATGATTATTAGCGTTATAATAGTTTTGTAAACGTATTCATTTAAGGGAGGTTATTGACATGAACGACCAAGAAACGATTCAAGACTATTGTTATGATGAAGCCGCCTTTGACTACCATGATCGTGCATACATTCCGCTGCAGGTGGCAGACGCACCAGAACAGCCTCTGCGGATTCCAGAAATTTTAAAACCCGATCAAGAAACTGCTACTGATGTTTACTATACGATCACCGCGCAAACCGGCGCCGTTCAGCTCCTGCCAGGCAAAAAGACCGCAACCTGGGGATATAACGGACCGCTGCTTGGCAAAACCGTCATCTTTAAAGATGGACAAACCGTGCACATTCACTATATCAACGACCTGCCCGAAGTAACGACTTTTCACTGGCATGGCCTGGCAATTCCGGGACCGATCGAGGATGGCGGCTGTCACGCTCCCGTCTATCCTGGACAGACGCGCGACGTTGAATTTACGATTCATCAACCAGCTGCCTTTGTCTGGCTGCACGCTCATCCATGTCCGGCCACTGCCGAACAAGTCTGGCATGGACTAGCTGGTGGCGCCATCGTTCAAGACCAGCACGAAGCTCAGCTGCCTTTGCCGCGTAACTATGGCGTCGATGACATTCCGGTTATTCTGCAGGATCGCCGTTTTCACGAGGACAACCAATGGGACTATCGCCAAGACTACGATCCAGATGGTATTTTAGGCCCCACGCCAATGATCAATGGGACGATTAACCCCTACTTCGACGTTACCACGCAAAAAGTAAGGCTGCGTTTCTTAAACGGTGCCAACCGACGTGAATGGCGGCTGCATTTTAGCGATGATCTGCCATTTACCCAAATTGCCGGTGACCTTTCACTGCTCCCTAAACCGTTGAAAATGACCAAACTAATGCTGACGTGCGCCGAACGAGCCGAAATCATCGTTGACTTTGGCAGTTATCGCCCTGGTGATGAGGTCGTGCTCTATTCAGACGATACGCCGCTGCTGCGCTTTAAGATTCACGAATTCAAACCAGATCACGCTGCACTGCCTAATGTCTTATTTGAAACGCCTAATCCGGCTGTAGCTTCTGAAATGCCGATTCACTACGTAACCTTGGATGGAATGGACGAAGCAGTTGCAATGAACGGCAAGAAGTTTAAGATGGATCGTATCGACTATCAGATGCCAATGCATAAGGTTCAGCTTTGGGATATTGAAAACACCAATCACGCACCTGGTATGATTCATCCATATCACATGCACGGAACCGGCTTTGTCACGGTAGCTCGGGATGGGCATGCGCCAAATCCAAACGAGCTGGGGCTTAAAGATACGATTGCCATCAATCCAGGCGAACACGTCCTGCTTAAAGTCTGGTTTGACGTGCCCGGCGTCTTTATGTATCACTGCCACATTCTTGAGCATGAAGACGGCGGCATGATGGCACAATTAAAAGTCGTTGATCCCAAAAATCCCAACAAACAATATCAGTTGATGGATCATATGACCCTAATGCGTGCCTTTGCCGAAGAACGCCATGTGCCATTAAATGAGCTCTGGCTGGGCGGGATGGATTCCTATCGCAAAATGGGTGAAGAAATGTAGCGTATTTCCCGGGAAATTTTGTTTTTTTCCTGCTGATCAGCCAGCTATAAAATTGCCGGAAACAAATAATGGTGCTTGCTCAAGCCGCTAAAACTTGAGTAAGCACCATTTTATTTTAGGAAAAATAGAAGTTCAGGCTACGACTGTCTGATTTTCCATCTGCTTTGACTACTTCAAGACCAAAAAGTACAGCAGCACAAGCAGACCAAGGGCAATCCGGTACCAGCCGAATACCTTAAAGTCATGCTTTTTGATGTAGCGCATCAAGAATTTGATAACGATAATCGATGAGACAAATGCCGTAAGCAAGCCAACCATCATGATCCAAAATTCCATTGAGGTAAACGCCAGACCGAATTTAAGCAGCTTAAACAATGCTGCCCCAAACATGACTGGAATGGCTAAGAAGAAAGTATATTCGGCCGCTACCGTCCGTGATACCCCCAAAAGCAGCGCACCGACAATCGTTGCCCCAGAACGGCTGGTTCCAGGGAAGACAGCGGCAATCAGCTGAAAGAAGCCGATCATAACTGCCATGTTATATGAAATTTCGGCAATTGAATTAACCTTGGCTTTTTTACCCTTGTGCGCCGTTTCAATCCAAATAAAGGCCACCCCAAAAACGATTAAGGCGATTGCGACACTGACTGGGTTGTAGAAAAGCCGTTCGAAAGTATCATTGAAGGCTACCCCGATGATCCCAGCCGGCAGACACGAGATAAAGATCTTCAGCCACATGATCATGATGTCTTTATCAACATAGCGCCAGATGCCTTTAGGTGCAGCAATCCCCACGGCTTGACTGTGATGGAACGGCCAGATGCGCTTCCAGTAGATTACAACGACGGCCATGATCGCCCCTAATTGGATGACGACTTCAAACATGCTGTAAAACGATTTGGACACATCCAATTTAACGAACTGGTCCAACAGAATCATATGGCCGGTACTGCTGATTGGCAGCCATTCAGTGATCCCTTCTACAAGCCCAAAGAAAAAGGACTTGATTAGTTCAATTATCATTAAGTTAAACATCCTTTCAAAAATCGCTGTTTATAATGATAAGCTTTTTTTTCAAGATAATATAGGGCCTTTACCAAAATTTCACATTCTAAAGTCAAATGAGAAGTCGAAATGCTGGTGATCGCCAGTAAAACGATCGGCATGCCGCTCCATAACCAAGCGGCGGTTGCCAAACATCATCCAAAGCGTAACCGCAACAAAGTAGAGAAACTCAATCGTCAGGGCAATCCAATCAGCCAGACTGGTGCTGCCGACGATCGTTTCATGATGCGTTAAGCAAAAGATTGCTGCATCGATAAAGAAATGCATCAGCATCGTCAGCCATAATTGTCCCGTGTATAGATAGACGACGGCCAGGTATAGACCCAGACCAATCGCAAAAATCGCCTGCAGAAGCGTGACGTCCCATTTCTGCACGGCAGCATTTGGCAGGTGCAGCAGACCAAAACAGAGCGCACTCAGGCCCACCGCAATTGGTACGCGCTGCGTCAGATTACGGCAGGCATAAAGCAGCGCGCCTAAAATCCCAAATCGGCAAAGCGTCTCTTCAGCAATTCCTGCTTCCAGAGCCGTCAAGACCAAGCGCCGGTTCCATTGAACGTGAAAATCAAACTGCAGCCAGCCAGTTTGGAAAATGTCAAATGCCACATAAATTACATAAACAGCCAGCAGAACGCTCATTACCCACCAGCTCCAGCCAGTGCCAAACGTTGGTACCAGCCCAGGCCATGACAGATGCCAGGCTCGCATCAAAACCGTTACCGAAACAAAAAATGCCAGGGCACCCCAAAAGCCGGTCCCAATAAACTCCTTAAACAACTGTGGCTGAATAAACTTATCTGGCAAAAAGTACTGCATCATCATCACCGTTGTCATAAACAGATAAACCAAAAAGACGATGCGGGCAATCACGTTTTCCAATTGACCGCCAATCTCACTGGTAAACGGTGCAAACATGATTAGGTAGTATAGCAGCGTTACGGCAATTACGCCTCGTGCCGGCAGATGCAGCCGCACGATGATCTCTCTGGTGACGGTTCCCCACAGCATGATCAGCATGATCGGCTGCAGCATAGTCTGTAAGAACACGTCGACAACCTGCAGCCAGCGCGGTACATGCGTGACAATCGTGATCATCAGCCCCTCTAAGGCAACCAGCGCCAAAATGAATACCAGCAACCGGATCCCGCGCCCCATAATCAAGACGTTCCACCAAGCAACGGCAATCAAGAAAATCAAAGCGCCGACCAGCTGGGCTTGATACCAGATGTGAAGATAGTCTCTCCCTGACATCAAAAAGCCTCCTTAAATAATGAAAAAAACAAAAATAATTACAGTTTTCATGATACCAGAGGGCAGACAATTGATTAAGTCCGGAATCGAAAAAGTCAATTTATTATAATCAAAAAAGCTCGCCATTTAGACGAGCTTTGGTTAATTGCTATTTTTCAGTTACGACTGGCTGCGCGTTTTTCTTGGCCGCCGGACGACTACGCCGACGCGGCCGTGGCTTGTCGCTTTCATTATTGGCAGCACCGTTTTTGGCCTTGTGCTTGGAACGCGAATTAGTCCGTCGTGCGTTATGGTGAACGTCACGCTGCAGATCGCTGCCCTGCCCTTCCTCATCGGCATTCAAAATAGTAACCATCGGAATAATAACTGGCCGCCGCCCCGTCCATTCAAACAAAAGCTTTTGCAGTCGGCTGACGATGGTGCGGTTGATTGCCCGCCGATCAACGTGCTGATGGTTCTTAAACGTATTCAGAATTGCCCAGAAGACTTCATGGTTAGCCGCCTTGATCAGCTCTTGTGATTCATGCATGTAGACGAAGCCTCGCGAAACGATGTCAGGCCCAGCCACGATCTGGTAGTCTTTTAAGTCAACGACGGCAATCGCGGTAACTACCCCTTCTTCAGAAAGCATCCGTCGTTCGCGGATCTCTGGGTTACCAACCGTGTCGCCAGCATCGCGACCATCAATATAGACATCACTGGCCGTTTCGATATGGTCGGCAACGCGGCAGGTATCCTTGGTCAGGGCTAAAACATCGCCATTAGCCAAAACGAAGCTGTGATCCATTGGTACGCCAGTTAGTTCAGCCAGCTTGGTATGAATCTTCTGCATCCGATATTCGCCATGGACCGGTGCAAAGAACTTTGGCTTCATCAAGCGCAGCATCAGTTCTTCATCAACCTGACCACCATGACCGGATGTATGAATATTGTTGACATAGCCATGAATTACCTCGGCACCGTCTTCTTCCAGCTTATTGATCAGAGCATTGACGCTGGTGGTGTTGCCTGGAATCGGATTGGAAGAAAAGACAACCGTATCGCCAGGCTGAATGGCAATCTGCCGGTGCGTGCCATTGGCAATGCGACTCAGCGCGGCCATTGGCTCACCCTGCGAACCGGTACACATGATCATGACCTTTTCTGGCGGGTAGCTGTTGATGTCATTTTGATCAATCAGGGCATCTTCTGGAATGTGCAGATAGCCCAGCTCTTGTCCAGCCGTAATTGCATTCTCCATGCTGCGGCCAAACACGGCAATCTTACGGCCCTGCTTCAAGGCAGCATCACTGGCCTCGCGAAGCCGGTAGACGTTGGAGGCAAATGAGGCAAAGATGATGCGGCCCTTAATTCGCTCAAAGATCCGGCGAATATGAATATCAACCCAGCGTTCAGATTTGGTAAATTCTGGTCGTTCCGCATTGGTTGAATCCGAAGTCAAAAGCAAAACGCCTTCTTCACCAAGCTTGGCCATTTGTTGGAAGTTTGGTCCCGGCAGATGACCAACCGGCGTTAAGTCAAATTTAAAGTCACCGGTTTGAACGATCGTGCCTTGTGGAGTATGAACGGCAACTCCCAAGGTATCCGGAATCGAGTGCGTCGTCCGGAAGAAGGAGACCCACAGCTTTTTAAAGTGCACCGTATCAAACTCATTGATTTCATGCAGCTCGGCATTCTTTAACAGATGTTTTTCCTCCAGCTTGCCACGAATCAAAGACATGGCAAACGGACCGGCATAGATTGGTGCATTGACCTTCTGCAAAAAGAATGGCAGTCCGCCAATGTGGTCTTCGTGACCGTGCGTAATAAAGATCCCTTTAATCTTGTCTTTGTTTTCAACCAGGTAGTCGTAGTTTTGAATAACGTAGTCGACCCCCAGCAGCTCGTCTTCTGGGAACAAGACCCCACAGTCAATGATGATGATCTCATCTTGGAATTGAACACAGTACATGTTCTTGCCGATCTCGCCCAAGCCACCCATCGCATAAAAAGCGACTTCATTATTTTTGATTTTTAATTTGCGCATAATACCTTTCTTTCCTTTGTGTTATTAAATTTCGTCAATTTTCGCAATCCAGAAATCAATGCAAGTAAAAATAGCGCCGTCAAACAGCTGACGTCACGTCTGAATTTGAAAATGAGCAACTCGTATTATTTATCCGTTCAAATAAAACTTAGTTTATTCTAACACATCCTAGAAGGCATTAGTAGTAAGTCGTTTTTGGAAAAATAAAAAGCACGGCTGAGTACCGCGCCATGATTGATTTAATCTTCTTGGGGCAGCTTGGCATGCTCTGACTGCATCCATTCTGCCCAGGTCTTAACTGGTTCACCATCGGCATCAAAGCGCGCCGACAGCTCATTTAAGATCTTAACGTAGCAAGACTTAACCATCGAAATGCTCATTGCAGCCAGTTTGGCAACGGTCAGATAGTTGTTTTCTTCCAGAATCTGATTGATCATCGCCACTGCCTCATCGTCACCGGCCAGCGCGTCAATAATTTCCAGATTGTCCTGCTTGTACTGGCGGACGTAGTACTTGGCAAATGTTTCTAAAGCATTGTCCTGTGCTGCATCGGTCAGCTCATTAAAGCCAAAAGTATCTTCGCTCATGGAAGTCGTCCCCTTTAAAAATAATTTGTACATTACTAGCTTAACACTTTTTACGACTTCTGCAGTTGCCAACCTATTGACGGTTTCGCAGCGTTAATTTAACGTGTCCGGGTCCTTGAACGATTGCAACGACTTCCTTATCTGGCACATCATCCAGTTTTCCAAGATTGATCAGCGTCGCACCAGTCATTTCATCAGTTTCAAAATCCAGCAGCCGATCACCAACAAAATGCTTAAACGACTTAACCATGGTCCGATGCTCTTTTTGTTTTTTGACGGCAACTGGCAGCGTAAAGCCCTCATCTAAAAAATACTTGATACCGGTCACCTGCACCAGCGTCATCAACGTATACTTATGGCTTTTGTTTTGCTGATCCTGCTCTGAAGCAATATAGCCTTTGCGCTCCCAATATCTGATCTGGCTTGGTGAAACGTTGGCTGCTTGCGAAAGCTCGCTCATGCTGATGCGCAGTTTTTCATGAACGAACATCTTGCGGAACTCTTCCGTAATGGGACTCATTTTCTGATTCCTTTCCTATTTTCTATCAATTATAACCATTTTACATTGTAACCTAAAAACACTAATCAATATAATATTTTTAGAGAGTGTCAATAATTTTGTGTACTTTTGAAAATCCTTCTCTGTATGAAATGCTTACTTAAATAAACATGGAATCCAAGGTATCCTTGCTTCCTCGAAATCCACGATGTGCTCGTTCTTCGAACTTGTCATTGTATTCTAGAATTTGAGTTGTCACGAATCGTTGAAGGGCATCCTCATTTGGAAACTGCTCCTTCTGGCGAATTTTCTTCTTCAACTTTTTGTTGAAAGCTTCAATCAAATTTGTTGAGTAAATTGATGCCCGAATGCTTGGCGGAAATTCGTAGAAGGTGAATAAGTTACTTAACTTACCCAATTTTCGCATCTGGTTGCTATATTTGCTTTTCCATTTCAAAATGAAGTTATCTAAAGCTTGTTTTGCTTCTTCAATTGATTCAGATTGGCGAATTTCTTTAAATTCGCTCATCAAATCTCGCATATCGCTTTTTCGCACATGTGATGTGAGATTACGAAGCACATGGACTAAGCAGCGCTGAAACTTAGCATTTGGATAAATTTCTGCAATCACATTTTCGAGCCCAATAAAACCATCGGCGATGAATAACTGAACCTGTTCAATTCCTCGATTGCGTAAACTTTCAAGTAGTTCACGCCATGCTTCACCATTTTCGTTTGGTGCTACCGAGAAGTCTAAGACTTCTTTACCGCCGTCACTACGAATTCCAATCGCGATATTAACCGCTTCGCGCTCAACAGTTCCGCGCTTGAGCGGAATATAAGTGGCGTCTAAGAACACGCAAACATACTGTGAGTGCTTAAAGGTCCTGTCATGAAACTCTTCAACCAAGTTGCCAACTTGCTTAGTAATATTTGAAACGGTAGTTGGTGAATAGTAGTCGCCATACATGCGCTCAACTAAATCAGCGATTTCACGAGTTGTGATGCCTTTGGAATACATTTTAATAATCATCGATTCCAGAGTATCTGTCCGCCGTGAATATGGTTCGAATAAAGCGTTACGAAATTTATTCTTACGATCGCGCGGAACCGTAATATTGATTGGTCCAAATTCAGTATCGATGGTTCGCTGATACGATCCGTTTCTGGCGTTGTCCCCATGAGCGGAACTGTCGTTACGCTCATAGGGTTGGTAGCCTAAGACTGCCGACAATTCTTCTTGAAGTAATGTATTGACGGTTTGTTCCAACTGATTGCGAAAGACATCTTTTAATGATGTTTTAGAGTCAGAAGATAGCGCGTCAAGAATTTCTTTGTTAAACTGGTTCATAGGGAAAGCCTCCGTTTTGATTGTGTTTAGCGATTTAATCATACGGGGAAGGCTTTCCCTTTTTCAATTTAATTTGAAAATTTACACAAAATATTTTACACTCCCTATTTTTAAATATCTTTATCAAGAAATTTGACAAAGATATTTAATTATCATATATTTATAATCGCTTTTAAAAAATCAGTAACTTCAAAGGAGGGCTTTACGTGTCTGCAAATACAGCAGTCGACATCAATGGCAAGCCATACCATCGGAATCTGTTGGTAATGGTAATGCTGATCGGGAGCTTTTGTACGGTTTTAAACCAGACGATTCTGGCCACGGCTTTTCCAACTTTAATGAAGGCCTTCGACATCAGTACGGCAACCGTTCAATGGCTGACAACCGGTTTTATGATGGTTAATGGGATTATGATTCCCGTTTCGGCATATCTCAGCAATAAATTCAATTCAAAATGGCTCTATATCTCAGCGATGACGATCTTTGAGCTGGGTACCATTACGGCTTTTGCAGCGCCTAATTTCGGCACTCTGCTATGCGGCCGTCTGATTCAGGCAACCGGGGTCGGAATCACGATGCCGCTGATGCAAAATATCATGCTGACGATCTTCCCGCCTGAAAAACGTGGTGCTGCCATGGGAATCAACGGTCTGGTAATCGCGTTGGCACCAGCTCTGGGTCCTTCGCTTTCCGGCTGGGTAGTTGACAACTACTCATGGCGGGTACTCTTTGGCATGATCATTCCAATCGTTGCCATCGTGATCTTTGCCAGCTTCTTCTTGATGCAAAACGTTATCAAGACTACCGATCCTACTTTGGACTGGCTTTCACTGCTTATTTCCACGGTTGGTTTCGGCAGTGTCTTGTATGGTTTCTCATCAGTCGGCGACAAAGGCTGGACTGATGCCATCGTCTGGGGCACCATTTTGATCGGCGTCATTCTGATTGCCATTTTGGTATGGCGCCAGAATCGTTTGGAGCATCCGTTCTTGAACTTCAAGGTCTTTAAAACACCGGAATTTGCCCTGGCCACGCTGCTCAGCTCCGTTGTAATGATTGCCATGGTCGGCGTTGAATTGGTCCTGCCGCTTTATCTGCAGATCGTCCATGGCATGTCGGCTTTCCATTCTGGATTGACGCTGCTGTTTGGAGCCATCATGATGGGGGTAATGAGCCCAATTACCGGAAATCTTTTCGACCGCTATGGTGCCCGTCGCTTAGCAATGACCGGGATGTTTATCTTGACGATCGGCACGCTGCCCTTTGCATTCTTGACCCGCGAAACGCCAATCCTCGACGTTGTTTTTCTTTATGCCGTGCGCATGTTTGGGATCTCAATGGTCATGATGCCAGTCACTACTTCCGGTATGAACGCTTTGCCATTCAGCATGATCTCACACGGAACTGCCGTTAACAACACGATTCGTCAAGTAGCCTCTTCAATGGGTTCAGCAATCCTGATCTCAGTCTTGACCAACGTGACGAATTCGCAAAAACCGGTACATTCACTGCTTAAAGCCTCACCGTTGCAGTACAAGTCGCAGATGATCGATGCTACGCTCAACGGCTATCATGCTGCCTTTTGGATTGCGATCGCCTTTGCCGTAATCGGTCTTTTGGCCACTTCGCGACTGGGGAATGGCAATAAGATTCACGCCAAATACGACTCAAATGCCAAGAAAGGAGGCAATGCATAATGATTACCATTATCATGTTTCTCGGCGCCATTGCCTTCTTTGCCGCAATCATGTTCTCACCTAGCAATCGTACCCGTTGGCTGTTGGGAATGATCTCCGGCTTGATCTTTGTGGGATCGACTTTAATGATTACGGCCAACTTCCATGAGCATTGGGGAATGAAACAAGTCACAACGACCAAGACGCAAAAGATCTATTCAACCAGCTCGCAGATGCAGTTGGCGCTCTACCAGCCAGTTGGCACTTCCGGTAAAGACAACGTATACATCTACCAGACCAAGCCCCGGCAAAAAACGCCCCAGCATACGCAGGCCAATGAGTTTACGACCAATCGCCTAGTTTGGACTGATTCAGATCAGGCGACCTTAACCGTCAAAGAGACTCGCTGGCGCTTTAAAAACGACTTTTATAAAGTACTGTTTGCCGGTTCCAAAATGGATGGGAATCTAGTTTCGCGGACCAATACGTTTAGATATCCAAAAACGTTTGTTAAGATTTCAGTCAAACAGGCACAGGCGCTAAAAAAGCAGGCCCAGGCACTGAAATCCCCCGCAGTTCAAGCTCAGTTAAAAACACAAGCGGCCGCCTACGTTACAGCTAGAGTTCAGGCAGCCAAGCAGCAAAATCCTGATCTGACGGAAGCTCAGCTGCAAAAGCTCACCCAACAGGCACAACAGGAATATCAAGCACAGATGATCAAAAAAATGATGGCTGCCAAATAAAAGCAGTCATCGCTTAATCAATATTAAAACGACAGCGTCACATCATATTCGATGTAATGCTGTCGTTTTTTGTTAATATCGCAAAAAGCCTAATCAACGACGTGGCGCTCAAACGGCTGGTCGCTGATGCCTTGTGCCAGAATCTTCTTGCACCATTCCTTGGCAGAAAACAGTGAGTGATCGCGATAGTTCCCACAGCTTTTTTCCGTAGTTCCTTGGACGTCTTCCCACTTGGTCTGGTAGGCAATTTCTTCCAATGAGGACTTCAAGGCTTTAGCAACTTCAATCGTGCTGTGCTCGCCCCAGGTAATTAAATGAAAGCCAGTTCGGCAACCGAATGGCGAACAATCAATCACGCCCGTCAAGCGGTCCCGCAGCAAGCCGGCCAACAGGTGTTCAATCGTGTGCAGACCAGCCGTCGGAATGGCATTTTCGTTTGGCTGAACCAAACGCAGATCGTAATTGCTGATCTTATCGCCTTTAGGTCCTTCTTCAACCGTAATCAAGCGAACGTATGGCGCCTTTACCTTTGTATGATCCAGTGTGAAACTTTCAACTTTAGCCATGAAAAATTCCTCCTAAAACTTAATTAGTCTTATTATAGAACTTTTAATCAGCTCTGTATGAATAAAATTATCAAACCATGGCCTGGGCAAACGTTGCCGGCAATTCAATCGTAAAGTCGCGATGCTGCAGCGTGAATGGATCGTCAAACGCGATATGCGAGGCGCAGAGCAGCTGATGATCAAACTGTGCGGTCTGACCGCCATACAGATGATCTCCCAGCAGCGGATGACCAAGGTAGCTGAAATGTACCCGAATCTGATGCGTCCGTCCCGTATGCAGTCGTACCCTGACCAATGTCCAGTCATCACCGCGCTCTTCAACCCAGTATTCGGTTCTGGCAAACTGACCATCGGCACTGACCTCGCGTCGCGCCTGTCCTGCTACGCGCGCGATTGGTTCTTCAATTATGCCATGATCGTGTTCCAAGACGCCTTCAACGATCGCTTGGTATTCCTTAACCATTCGATGCTGCTGAACCTGTTGACTGATCATGCTGACGGCTACTTGATGCTTGGCTGTCAGCAGCAGACCACTGGTAAAGCGATCCAGGCGCGTAATCAGATGCGGCCGCTGATCTGGCGAGTCTTGATCCATCAAGTATCCGGTCACGCGGTTAAGCAGCGTGTCGTCGCCAGTCGTCGGTCCTGGAATCGATGCCAGACCAGCCGGCTTATTGACAACCAGCCAGTTGGCATCTTCATACACGATCTCCAGGGTACCGTGGCTTGGCTGAACGTCTGGATTGGGAAACTCTGGCACGACTTTGATTGTCAGTGGCTGATTGGGTAAAATCTTAGTCGTTGGTCGCACCGTTCGATGATCAACCTGAAATTCACCAGCACCATTTTTAATGTCGTTAAACATCCGATGTCCCATGCCTAAAGTCTGTAGATATTTTTTAATCTTAATCGGTTCTTGACCACGATAGATCCAAGTATTTTCCATTTTTCCCTCCAAAAGAGCATACAAAAAAAGTTGAGACCGAAATCCCAACTTTCAAAAACTATAGCGGTCCGTACGAGACTCGAACTCGTGATCTCATCCGTGACAGGGATGCGTCCTAACCAAAACTAGACCAACGGACCAATTTCACAACAATTGATAGTATACGAAAAGATTTGCTCAGCGTCAATAGCAGCGACCAAAATTAAGCCGTTTTAAATTGAAAAATTTTTTGCCACGTCAGATGCAATCTACTATTATTGATATTGAATTGCAAATTGGCAGACCATTTTGTTTGTCAGGCTGACATAATAAAAAAGTGAGGATTCTGAAACATGAACTCATCCCTAGCTACACGCATTAAAAATTGGTGGCAGCATTATGCCAAACTGCTGAAGCTGCTGTTCATTGCTTCAGTGATTATTTTTGTAATCACGGCGCTGGGCAGCTTTTTAAAAGATGTTGACTGGCACCGTGTCGGTATTGGCCTTGCCAGTCAGTCGCCCATTCACGTTTTGATGATGCTGATAGGCGGCTGCATCTCCATCGTGCCTATGCTTGGCTATGACTTTGCCATTACTCATTTTTTGTCTGGCCGTTTTTCTAAGCACTACATTATCAGAAGCGGCTGGATCACCAATACCCTGACCAACGTCGCCGGTTTTGGCGGACTGCTGGGCGCAACCTTAAGAGCCTATTTTTATGGCAAGCATTCCAGTAAAAAACAGGTCCTGTTTGCCATCTCAAAAATTGCCATCTTTTTACTGTCTGGCCTTTCGATTCTTTGTTGGCTGGCGCTGGCAGTACTGCTTTTAGTGCCGAACGGTCATCATTTTGATCGCTACATCGTCTGGCTGGTCGGCGGCGGCCTTTATTTCCCTATCGTCTTTATTTTCACGCGTCTACAAAATTCCAGCTTTTTTAAGGATCTAACGCCCAAGCTTGAGTTGTTCATCGTGGCCAGCTCAACTGGCGAGTGGCTGCTGGTGGCACTCTTTTTCTTGATGATTGGCTGGCTGTTGGACGTTAAGATCAATTTGTTGTTGGTCCTGCCGATGTATGTCGTCGCCCAGCTCTTAGGCGTTATCTCCATGCTGCCTGGGGCAATCGGCTCCTTTGACATCATCATGCTGATGGAGTTGAGTATGCTGGGCGTTGATCGCTCAACGGCTCTGGTCTGGCTGGTTTTCTTCCGCGTCTTTTACTATTTGGTTCCGTTGACTTTTGGGGCGTTATTGTTTGTATACCATTTCTGCCAGAAGATTAATCGCTTTTTCAAGGGGCTGCCCAACTTAATCTGGCATCAAAGCGCGCATGTCTTGATCACGGTCTTTATGTACTTTTCCGGTATCCTCATGCTGATCGATGCCTCCTTGCCTGATCTGACTGAAAACAGCCGCTTTCTGCAGCGTTTCTATCCTTTCACTTTCTTCTTTTTGCATCAGTTAAGCACCGTTTTATTTGCCATTGCGATGCTGGCATGTGCGCGCGGCGTGCAGGCCAAGCTCAAAAAAGCATATTGGCCGTCTTTGATTCTGTTGCTGATCGGTATGGTCAACACGCTATGGAATCTGGGAACCTGGGGACTGACCATCTACCTGCTGATCCTGCTGTTGCTCGTTTTGACCATGCGGCATGCCCTGTATCGAGAAAAAATGGCTTATTCGCTAGGAAAGGCATTTAGTGATGGGATCGTCTTTGTCGGTATTTTTATACTTTATATTATTATTGGGATTGTAAATGAACCAAACTACTATCACCATCATAAGATTCCTCAGTTCATGTTCTTCCCTGGTGAAAGTCTCTGGTTCTCCGGTTTCATCGGCTTGATCTTAGGAATTTTGGTCATGCTGGCCATTCTGCGCTACTTCACCAGCGGCTACGATCCATTTAACGGCTATCATTCATTCGATGCCCAACGCTGTCGACAGCTGATTGAGCGTTTTGGCGGCAATGAGACCAGTCACCTGGCTTTTTTGCGCGATAAGAATCTCTACTATTATCAAGTTGAAAAAGAAGACCGGCTCTTTTTCATGTATCGACGCAAATATGATAAGCTGATCATCATGGGCGAACCAGTCGGCGACCAAAGCGTACTGCACGATGCCCTGAGACAGTTCATCGTTGAAGCTGACCGCTATGGCTATCAGCTGGTATTTTATGAGGTCGGACAGTCGACAACCATGCTGCTGCACGAATTTGGCTTTGACTTTCTTAAAACCGGTGAGGACGGTCTGGTTAAACTGGCTGACTTCACGCTTGCCGGTAAGCGTCAGCGTTCACAGCGCGCCTTGATGCACAAGTTTGAGCGTGAAGGCTACACGTTTGATGTGGTAGAACCGCCATTTAATCAAGATCTGTTAAAAGAATTGAAGCACGTTTCCGACAGCTGGCTGGGTAAGCAGGTTGAAAAGGGCTTTTCATTGGGCTTTTTTGATGAATATTACCTGCAGCAGGCCCCAATTGCCATCGTTAAAAATCAAGACCAGCAGATCGTGGCCTTTGCAACGCTGATGCCTACCGGGGGCAAACAGATTCTGACGATCGATTTGATGCGTCACGATCGCGATCTGGCACCATCAGGCATCATGGATATGATTTTCGTCAATCTATTCCTGTATGGTCAAAAAGTCGGCTATGAATATTTTGATCTGGGAATGGCCCCATTGAGTAACGTGGGCGAATCACAGTTTAGTTTCATCGAAGAAAAGGCCGCGCACTTTATTTACGAGTACGGCTATCGGCTCTATGGCTTCCAAGGACTGCGCAACTATAAAGAAAAATATGCCGATATCTGGCTGTCACGCTACACCGTCTACCGTAAAAAGAGCTCGTTGGTCGGTTCAATGCTGGCCCTGGTCAGTGTCGTCAATCAGCGTTCAAACCCCGATCACAGTCGGCGGCTGAAACCGCAGCTAATTGAAGATATTCTCAAACATTAATTAAAAGGTCGTCTCTTAAGATGAGGCGGCTTTTTTGTTAGTTGACCAATTTTTAATCAGTATTTGGGGGCAGTTCTTTGATAAGAATTAAAAAAATTAATTTTTAATCAAACATTGCTAAACTTAATTCAGCGCGTCACACTTGATAAGTTTACGCTTACACGTTTTAGGCAGATTGTTAGAATGCACAAAAAGTTCTTGCAAGCTGTTTAAATTATAGTTATAATTTAAAACATTAGAGAATTCTAATTTAAATATAATTATTTATCGCTTGGTTTTTCCCGCCAAGTCTGGATGCGTTGCAATCATATTGGAACTTTTTGCAGAATTAGGATTGTCTCACTTAGTTCAGGAGGAAGATTTATGGGATTTTGGAAAACTATCACTCGAAAAGAAGACCCCAGTGTCTACCAAGATAAGGACAGTCACCTTATTCGCTCATTACGCGTACGGGACTTTTTGGCCTTAGGGGTTGGGACGATTGTGTCCACTTCGATCTTTACTTTACCTGGTGAGGTTGCTGCCATGCATACCGGTCCAGCCGTTGCCATCTCGTTTGTGATCGCGGCCGTCGTTGCTGGTCTGGTTGCCTTCGCTTATGCTGAAATGTCGGCTGCCATGCCATTTGCTGGTTCGGCCTATTCATGGATCACCGTCGTATTCGGCGAATTCTTCGGCTGGATTGCCGGTTGGGCACTGCTGGCTGAATACTTTATTGCCTTGGCCTTTGTCGGCTCTGGTCTTTCTGCCAACCTGCGGCCACTGCTTGCCAACATCGGTATCAAGCTGCCGGCTTCACTTTCCAATGCTTTTGGTACCAGTGGCGGGGTCGTTGACTTGATCTCTTTGATTGTGATCGCATTGGTTGCCATCCTGGTTTCTCAAGGGGTTAAGGATGCTGCCCGTGTTGAAAACGTACTGGTTACGCTGAAGGTGCTGGCAATTCTGCTGTTCATCGTCGTTGGTGCAACTGCAGTTAAGCACAGTAATTTCGTTCCATTTATTCCTAAGTACCGGATGACTTCTAATGGTGCTTTTGGTGGCTGGCAAGGTATCTATGCTGGGGTTTCGATGATCTTCCTTTCCTACATCGGATTTGACTCCATTGCCGCCAACTCTGCCGAAGCCATCAACCCTGGCAAGACGATGCCACGCGGGATCTTGGGCTCACTGGCAATTGCCGTGGTTCTGTTCGTTGCCGTAGCCTTGGTTCTGGTTGGGGTTTTGCCTTACCAAAAGTACGCCAACTCTGCTGAACCAGTTGGTCTGGCTCTGCGTTCAATTGGTCACCCAGTCGTTGCTTCGGTTGTCCAAATCGTTGCCGTTGTCGGGATGTTCACTGCTTTGATTGGGATGACCATGGCCGGTTCTCGTTTGATCTACTCATTCGGTCGTGACGGCATGCTGCCTAAGTTCTTGGGGACGCTGGATGAAAAGAACCGTCCCAACCATGCTCTTTGGACCTTGGCAATCATTGCCATCCTGATTGGTGCCATGTTCCCATTCGCATTCTTATCACAGTTGATCTCTGCGGGGACGCTGATCGCCTTTATGTTTGTTTCATTAGGGATCTATGCATTGCGCCCTCGTGAAGGTAAAGATATTCCAACGCCAGCCTTTAAGATGCCATTCTACCCTGTAATGCCATGTTTGGCCTTCTTGGCTTCTCTGTTCGTGTTCTGGGGACTTGACATTGATGCCAAGATCTATGCCGGTGTATGGTTCTTGCTTGGTCTGGTAATCTACTTTACTTATGGCGTTCGTCATTCTTACTTAAACAAGACGGAAAAGGACTAGTTGTAAGCTTTAAAAGGGGGCGGCTGTCAAAATGACAGACAGTAACAACAAGCATCTGTTGGAAGAAGAAGCCAAAGCGTTTGCTTCTTCTGGCCGGATCAACTATTACGATATCGTTATCGATCATGGCAAGGGCGCGGTGATCACCGATGCTGACGGCAATGACTATATTGATCTTTTGGCCAGTGCCAGTTCAACCAATACCGGTCATGCCCACCCTAAAGTCGTTAAGGCAATTCAGGATCAAGCGGCCAAGCTGATCCAGTATACGCCAGCCTACTTCGCTAATACTCAAGAAGCCCGTCTGGCACCACGTCTGGCAAAACTGGCACCAATGAGCGGTCCGGTTGAGGTTTCATGGGGACTGTCCGGCTCCGATGCCAACGATGCCATCATCAAGTTTGCACGTGCCTATACTGGCCGTCAGTATCTGGTGGCCTTTACTGGTGCCTATCATGGGTCTACCTATGGCTCAATGTCGCTTTCCAGCATCAGCATGAACATGAGCCGCAAAATGGCGCCGCTGCTGCCGGGCGTTGTCAAGGTTCCCTTCCCTTCTCCTTGGGAACGCGAGCCCGACGAAAGCGAAGAACATTTCGTTGACCGTTTCTTCCGTGAGTTCATGCGGCCATTTGAAACCTACCTGCCGGCTGAAGAAACCGCGGTTATCTTGATGGAAGCCATTCAAGGCGACGGTGGGATCTGCAAGACACCTCCTGCCTTTATGAAGAAGGTCTATGACTTTGCCAAGGCTCATGGCATCTTGTTCGCGGTTGATGAAATCAACCAAGGCATGGGCCGTACCGGCAAATGGTGGTCGATTCAAAACTTTGACGGAATTGAGCCTGATCTGATGTCAGTCGGCAAGTCGCTGGCATCCGGCCTGCCTTTAAGTGCCGTGGTTGGGCGCAAAGAAATCATGGAATCGCTTGGTGCGCCAGCGCATCTGTTTACGACGGCCGGCAATCCAGTTACGACGGCAGCTGCCAACGCAACGCTGGATGTTTTTGAAGAAGAGCATCTGTTGGAACGCTCAGCTAAGCTGGGGCAAAAAGCCAAGGCATTCTTTGAGGCCGAAAAAGAAAAATTCGACTTCATTGGCGATGTGCGGATGTATGGTCTTGACGGTGGGATCGATATCATTGATCCGGCAACTGGTCAAGGCGACACTAATGCCACAGTTAAATTGATGTATCGAATCTTTGAACTGGGTGCGATCATCATCAGTCTGCGCGGCAATATTCTGCGCTTCCAGCCGCCTTTGGTAATTACCGAGGCCCAGCTTGATCAGGCCTTTACGATGATTGATCAAGCCTTCAGTGAACTTGCTGCTGGTAAGCTGACGCTGCCGGCTAAGGCTGCTGAAATGGGCTGGTAATAATAAAAAGATCCGGAGAATTAATCTCCGGATCTTTTTTGTTAGATGTTTTCTTTAAGGTAGTCGTACAGCGTATCCTGCTTAATTGTCTTGGTATCAAGTCCCAGTGCCTCAGCAATTGCAAATGCATAGGCCCATGCCGTTGCCGGACCACGACTGGTAACCAGGTGGCCTGCTTGATCAGTAACCGTAAGTTCTTCTTTAAAATGACCGTTTGGTGCCAACTGCTGCGTTTCTTTTTCAATTCCCGGATAGCAGGTATAGTCATGACCATCCAGCAATCCATAGCGTGCCAGTGCAATCGGCGCTGCGCACATTGCCGCACACCATTTGCCAAGCGACTGACGCTTCTGCATGATTGCCATCAACTGGTCATTATCGCGTAAGGTCTGCGCATTGCCATACCCGCCAGGAAAGGCCACGATATCATAATTCAACAGTTGATCACTGATTAGCTTGTCAGCTTTGAAATCAATCTGATGAGCTCCGTGAATTTCCGATCCTAAGACGCCTACGATATCGCATTTTACCCCCATACGGCGCAAAACGTCGACTACCGTTAAGCCTTCAATCTCTTCACAGCCATCTGCAAAAACTACTGCTGCCGTCTTTGTCATTTTTATCACCTCATAGTTATGATAGTCCAAATAAGCCTATTGTTGATCAAAATCATGAGCCATCTCCATAATCACGTGCTCTGATTCTGGAATTGGATACAATGGATAGGAATGAAACATCCCACGCCCAATCACGGTATTAGTGTTGACGCCAGCTGCCTTTAGCCGCCGCGTAAAGTGAATGGCGTCTGGATACATGATCTCATGCGTGCCAATGTAGATCGTAACGTTGCGCAGCTGATCCACGGGGCCATACAGAGGACTGAGACGTGCATCGCGGGGATCGGTCTGCCCAGCCCACAGCTTTCCTAACGCCCGTAAACCTTCTTGATCAAGCAGGCGATCCTTGGCCGCGTACTTTTTGATCAATGGGTTTCCCAGCTGCAGATCCAGCCATGGTGAAATCAGCACCAACCGACCTGGTTGCGGCAACCCCTGCTGTGCCAGATTTTCACAGAAACCAGCTGCCAGTCCTGCTCCCGATGAGTCGCCCATTAAGATAATGCTGCTGACTGGCCGCTGATCATACAGCCATTTATAAAGACCAAGCAGCTCTTGATAGGCATCCTTAAAGTCATGATCAGGTGCCAATGGGTAATCAGGTACCACGATCTCGGCATCAGCTGCTTTTGCCAAACGATTCAAAAACTGCCAGTGTTCTTTTAACGGCCGCTGAACAAACGCACCCCCGGCAAGATAAACGATCAGATTGCGTGCTTGAGCATTCTGATTGAGCCAAATCAGTGGATAAGGCGCTGTCACCAGTTTCACGGGAACGCTGAATTGAACGTCGGCTGGGATCTTTAAAGGCTCTCGATTGGCTCGCCGGCAGCTTGTCACCAGCTCCTGACGTTTTTGAGGATCAGCCAAAGTCTGCTTGAAGCCTGACAGCTGAATACTCATCTCGGTTAAGGTTGCCCTTTTGGATCGCGAATGTCCGCAACGTGCCATTTCGCGCAGGCTGTTGCCCAGGTTATCGGCCATCGCGGCTAAAATATGATGATCAAAATTTTTTCTATCCATAGACTGAAATTCACTTTCTTATTGTCTTTGCCTTTAATCCTATCACGAATCAGCCGCTAGCTTTTACTTGATTTCTTTAAATTTTATCGGTTTCCAACTGATCTAGCTTTTGCGCAATTACTTCCCAATCATGGCGAACGATCGGCTCCAGCTTGCGTGCATATAAAAAGGCCGCGGGATGATACATTGGAATCACCGTATAGCTCTGATCGCTCATGACATAGCCTTGATGATCACTGGCTGCTCTTTGAATCGAGCAATGCAGGATCTGACCATGCAGACTGCCAATTTTCGCACTTGGCCCTAATAAGCGCTGCAGGCTGGTGTTTCCCAGCGGCATTAAAATCTTTGGTCTCACTTGGTCCAGCTCCCAGTCAAACAGACGCGCATAGGCATAGACCTCAGCCTTGGTTGGGGTTCGATTGGGCGTTTTTTCAACGATTGCACCGGTTTTCTTATCTTTGACCCGTTTGATTGAATAAGGCCGTCTTCTGACCACGCTGGTAATATAGACGTCTTCTCTGGTCATGTGAAGATATTCTTCAATCAGCTTCATCAATTCTTTACCAGAGGCACCAACGAACGGTACGCCGGTTTTGGCTTCCTCTCTTCCAGGCGCCTCGCCAATCAGCATAATCTTAGGATGTTTGGGACCCTGCCCGGCTACAAATCCGGTTAGATGATGACCTTTTAATGAATCCTCAGCCTGCTGCAGCAGTGACGGCGGATACTCAATAAGCATGCTTTCACCTTCATAAATAAAAAAGATTTCGGTTATCAATTATAATAACAGAAATCTTTGGTATTACTAACTGGTATGACGCCACTTTGGATCACCCAAAATCCGTGCTGCGATCAGCCCCAGCGGTAAGAAAACGATAATCAAAAGTGCTTTGGTAATCCATAAGGCACCAACGCTGATCGACGTGAGCCCCATATTATACATGGCCCGATAAAGGTAAAGTCCAGGCACCATGATCACGATTGCCGGTACCGTTAAAGAAATTCGCGGATAGCCAAGCCGATCACGAACAAACGAGGCCAGGATTCCCGCCGTCAACGCCCCTAAGAACGCGGCCGCACCTGCCGGCATTACGTTATAGTCAACCAGTTCGAGCCGCAGCGTATTGGCAATTGCGCCAATTACACCTGCTGTGGCCGCCATTTTAGGCGTGGAATTAAACATGATCGAAAAGCCGAAAACTCCGCAAAAGCTGGCCGGCAGCCGCAGTAAAAAGAGCATCAGTGGCGAAAGTGCCAAGGGTTCAAAGTTTTCCGGCTTGAGATGCACCAGCATGGCAACCAGCCAACCGACTAAGGTAGCCACGATAATGATCATCACAGCATAGGCCAGTCTTTCCAAACCAGAACGCATGTCAAGCTTAGAAAGATCCAAGCCGCTGGTAATGAATGGAAAACCAGGAATCACAAACAGCATGGCCCCAATATAGCCGGCTTCATGACGCGGATTAAGCGAAATTCCCATGTTTAAAAGCCTTAGGGCCATCACATAGATTACACAGGCCACGGCTACCGAAGTCGCAAGACAGGCAAACAGCGTCAGCTTACGGTCAATCATCTTGCGCCGGACATAATTGCCAATACCAGCGCCAAAAAATGAACAGATCATTTCAATTGGTCCACCGCCCAGCAAAAAGACAAAGGCACTGCAGGCTAAAGCAGCCGCCAGACCAACCTGCAGCGGTGAATAGTTGCCTTTCATCCGGTGTATGACGTCCAAGCGTTTGTGAATCTCGCCAACGGTCCAGTGATCACCTCGTTGGTCAAACTCCTTGACAAAGCTTTCCAACGCATTCAGCTTAGTCGTATTGACTCCAGTATTAGGCAGCGATAACGCCTGGGTATAGCTGTTATTGGCGTCCATACAGGTATATTCGATTGAAACCAGACCAATATCAGCCGAACAGGTCATATTGAGCTTTTGAGAGACCACGTTCATCGAGTCGCGTACTCGCCAGGCTCCCGTGCCACAAGCCAGCATCATGATGCCAATGCGCCCAACAATTGTCGAACGCTCAACCAGATTGGCTTTTTGGGCGGGGGTTACATTGTCGCTGCTGTAGAAGTCATGCCAGTGAATCGCCATATGATGACGATAGTTGCTGAGATCCTCATTATCGCTTTTGGGCTGGCCTTGTTCGATCGGCAGTTTTCTCATTGTTCAAATCGCTCCTTAATCTGACTTTTTAAAAATTGTCAAACTTCTTATCATTATAAAACGATCAGAGCTGCCTGAACGAAAAAATTATTTTAATGGTCACAAGTCATGCAAAAAGGCCTAGTATCCGATTTCAGATACCAAGCCTCATTCAGCTTTACTATTCGTCTTCTTTAGCAACTTGGCCCAACAGTTTTACAAAGTGCTGCTCTTCATCACTAAGGACGTAGCCATTGCGAATTGCCAGTGAGATATAGAACCATTCTGGCAATGGGTCGTCAATCTCCAAGGGCACGATGCCCGTCTCATTTTTAGCGGCATCCCGGACCATTAAGGCAATCCCCACGTTTTCTCTGACCAATTCCTTAACCCATGAAATATCAGGTACCTTGTAGACGGCTACAGTTGGCTTGATATGCGCATAGGCAAAGTAGGAACGCATTGCGGCCACATGAACGTACTGCTTGTCATAGGTAATGAAATGCTGATTGGCCAGTTCCTTAAAACTGATCTTTTTTCGCTGTGCCAAGGGACTTTTGGCACTGACCATAATACTGTATGGACGTTTGGTTAGGAGCTGTACATAGACCTTTTCTTCATCCAGCGGTGCCACTGACCCCAGCATGGCAACGTCAATCTCACCTTTAAGCAGCTTGGACAGCAGTTCCTGGGAGCCGGCTTCACAGATCCGAACGCGCCGCATGATGGATCCCGGTACTTTCTTGGCAATCTTGGCTACCAAAAGCTTGCCGATAATCGGCGGCAGGCCAAAGCGAATCTGCCGTTCTTGAACCAGATCGATCGAATGATGGGCCAGCGAGATCTGTTCATTGATAGCCTTAGCACTGGCCGCCAAAAGCTGACCGCTGCGCGTAATCATGTTTTGCCGGTGAGCACGATCCGTATAGACTAATTGAGCATCAAATTCTTTTTCTAATCGTTTGATTGCCTGAGTAACGGTTGGCTGCGAGACGCCGAATTCCTTGGCGACGCGCGTGTAGTTTTTATACTTGACCAATGCTTGAAAATACTGCAGATCCCGCGTATTCATCAAATCATCCCTTCAGATTGCATGGCTTCTGGCCGTAAGATTCCTTGACGCAGACCAATAAAAATCGTTAATATCAGCAGATCGGCCGAACCGCCCAGACTGTAGTTGTTGAGCAGATATTCTTGATTGAGCCGTGCCAGATAGTCGCGGCCGGCCTGCGTCTGCGTGCCGCCCAGCTCTAAATATCTTTTTGCCTGTTGATGAGCCTCTTCAACAACGTCATGACGACCAGCCCGTTTGATCAGATTGGTGTCCTCAGTCTGCGCGACGATATGCATAAACGTATCCAACAAGCGCTGCATCGTTGTTCCCTGGCTTTTTTTCAGTGCTGGCACGCCAATCTGCATGACGGTTGGATAGCCAGCCTCAGCCTCACCACGAATACCTTTGATGCCATAACGCAGAAATTCTTTTTCACCGGCCGTCAGCTGTTCAACGGGCTTGGCATGCAGCTTTTCAATATCGTAATCACTGGCTGTCAATCCTTTAAGCATCCGTTTAACGATCGTGGTCAGATCCAACTGGGGATGCTTGATGCGGTAAGCTTCGGCACACGTCAGGACACCGAGCGAAAAAACCGCACCCTTATGCGTATTAACGCCATTGGTTGCCTTAAACATCGTCTTTTCGGCTTCAATCCCAAAAGTTCGCAGTTTTTTAAACATAAGCGTCAGATCAGTCGCTGTAAAATTCATTCCCAAATCAACGCTTTGTTCAAAATAATGATGCAAACTAAGGGCACTGTCAATAAATAAGAATACATCCATATCAGGGTGTGGGCCAGAAGATACCGGATCCACCAGTCCAGGCTTGGGGTTGACGGAGACTTCATAAATCATTGCTCTAATTGCATCATTAACCAGCTTAGCGCTTGTCTGTTCCATAAATCATATCCTCAATTTTGGTAAAAAACCGCGACTGATTTTAAATGCCAGCCGCGGTTTTTAAAATTTTAATCAGTTTAGACTAATTAGTCCTTAACCTGCTTGATCGTGTCAATAATCGTTCCATCACGGTATTCAACCAGTGCCACCGTCCGATCAGTAAACTGCAGTGGTTCTGGCTTGCCAACCTTGGATTCAGCCAGCTTTTGCAGATCATGAATATCGTAGACTGGCAGACCAGGAACATTGCTCAGGGCATCCTGCAGGTCCTTGCGACGAGGGTTGATGGCAATCCCGTATTCAGTAACCAGTACGTCAACGGATTCGCCTGGCGTAACTACCGTCGTTACATCTGGAACAACCGTAGCAATCCGACCACGAACCAATGGAGCCGAAATAATCGTCAGCTTAGAGGTAGCAGCATCCTGGTGACCACCAATCGCCCCACGAATCACGCCATCAGAACCCGTCATAACGTTAACGTTGAAGTTGGTGTCGATTTCCAGAGCAGATAAAATGGCAACGTCAAGCTGGTCAACCATGGCCCCCTTGTTGTCAGGATCAGCATACCAGGAAGCATCAATTTCTTGTTGGTTTTGGTTGTTCTTCATGGAAGCAGCCGCACCCTTGTCAAAGTCTTGAACGTCCATTACCTTCTTGACCAGGCCTTCTTCAAGCAGCTTAACCGTTGGCGAGGTAATCCCACCCAGAGCAAATGAAGCCGTGATGCCGGCATCGATCATGGATTGACGCAGGAACCGCGTAACGGCCAGGGCTGCACCACCAGAACCAGTTTGGAAGGAGAAGCCATCCTTGAAGTATGGTGAGTTGACGATCACGTCGTTTACCATTGAGGCGATCTTCAATTCCTTAGGGTCCTTAGTGAAACGAGTAGCTCCAGAACCGATCTTGTCAGGGTCACCCACCTTGTCAACCTTAACAACGTAGTCAACCTGCGTCTGCTTGATTGAAGCTGGCGTGTTAGGGTAGTCGACAATGTTGTCAGTCAGCAAGACGACCTTGTCAGCATATTGAGCATCCATCAAAGCATAGCCCAATGAGCCAAAGACGGCATCACCATTCATCCCATTAGCGTTACCCAGCGCATCTGAGTTTGGTACCCCAAGAAAGGCAACGTCGATCTTGATGTTGCCGTTTTCGATTGAACGCGCCCGGTTACCGTGCGAACGGAAGATAACAGGGTTCTTTAAGCCACCATGAGATACAAAGTCGCCCAAAGAGCCACGCATCCCTGAACTGGTAATGTTGGTAATCGTACCGGCCTTGATGGCTTCAATCACCTTGTCATTCATGACACCAGTCAACGAGGATGGTGCCAGCGTCAGGTCCTTGATCCCCAGCTTCAAGATGATGTCCATTACTTGATTGAAGACAAAGTCACCGTTACGGAAGTGGTGGTGGAAAGAAATCGTCATGCCGTCTTTAACGGTCTTTTTAACAACGTCTTCCAGTGATTCAACAACCTTATCGTCACCAGTCGTTACAGTAACCTTAGGCGCAACCCGTTGAACCTCGGGATGGCCGATTTCGGTAGTTTCAAATGGCTTGTAGTCGAGCTGCTTCATCAGATCTTCTGGCAGTTCGCGATTTACATTATTTTTCAATGTAGTTTCCCTCCTCGTCAATCAGGTTGGATGCCTTAGCCAGGCGCATCACCCGTTCAGCACGCAGCACAACTGGACGGTCGACCATTTGACCGTTCATGGAAATAACGCCAGAACCCTTGAGTTTGGCTTCCTTGATGGCATTTTCAACGTTCTTGGCGTTTTCGATTTCCTTCTTGGTTGGTTCGTAAACCTTGTTAACCATTGGAATTTGACGTGGGTTAACCAACGACTTGCCGTCAAAGCCAAGCTGGTGAATGTATTCAGTTTCACGGTAGAAGCCTTCCGTGTCGTTCATGTTGGTGAAGACCGTGTCAAAGGCAGCTACACCAGCCGCCCGGGCAGCATGCAGAACCATGTTGCGGGCAAATTCAAGTTCGGCACCATCTGGGTAGCGGTGCGTCTTCATGTCAGTCGTGTAGTCTTCGGCAGACAGCGCAATTCCCATCATTCGATCAGATGCCGAAGCGATTTGGTAGGCGTTGATAACCCCCTTGGCGCTTTCAATGGCAGCCATCAACATCGTTGAGCCTTCTTCACGGCCAAATTCTTTTTCGGCAGCCGTGATGTCAGCATCCAGCTTCTTAACCATTTCGGCATCTTCAGCTTTTGGCAGCCGGACAACGTCGATCCCAGCCTTAACCATGGCCCGAACGTCATTAGCATAGTATGGCGTGTCTTGACCATTGACCCGGACAACCAGTTCCGCGTCGCCATAGTCCTGCGTTTGCAAAGCTTCGTAAACCAGGTCACGAGCAGCATCTTTTTCAGCCATTGAAACGGCATCTTCCAAGTCGAACATGATGGAGTCGGCACCATAGATACCAGCATCCTTAACCATTGCTGGGTTGTTGCCAGGTACGAACATCATCGTCCGGCGCAAGCGTTCTTTAATTTCAGCCATGCTTACAATACCTCCCATGCAGGTTCATCAGTCGTCTTGGCAGCACGTTGCGCAGCGGCAATCGTGCGGGCCTTGATTACACAATCCAAGGCACCCTTGTCAACGGCCTTAACCTTAGCGTTTTGAATTCCCATTGCCGTCAGCGTTTCAGTGATGACCTTCTTGATCTGGGTGCCAAACTGCTTGGCAACGTCTGATTCCAAATCAATCGCAATGCCATCCGTACCCTTGGACAGCATGATTTGAATATCAGATGATTCCAAGGTACCAGCTACTGCGGTTTCCTTAATTTCCATTGATGTTCATTCCTTCCTTGATCCGCTCTTGAAGTATCGCAACATGGTCTTCAACGAACTTCTGCGTCGTTGCTGGGACGAGCCCCACGATGGCATCGAGATTGTCATCCTTGATGCATTTGCGTACCTCGGTCGCGGTAATATAATTTCCATTAGTTGCCGTCTTGCGCTCAATAATCTTTAACGCAACTTTAGGCGGCAGTTCCTGCTGCAAAACTTGATTATAGATTCCAGTCGTCCGTGATAACGGCTCGCTGCCAACATAACGCGTCTTTATATTGAGTGCCGGTGCGATCGTATCGCGAAAGACGCGGGCATCTAAGGTTGTCTGGTAGCGAATCGTCTGGTCGGCTGATTCCAAAAAGTAGGCTGGGAAAGTGGCATAACTGACCATATAATCGCCACCGTCAACGACAATAACGTTTTTTAGATCAGCCGTCCCCGCTTTTACCAGTTCGAATCGTTCACTGGTCTTAAACAGCGACAGATCCGTATTGACTACAAAGACATAGACCAGATCGTTTTCTTTAGCTGCCTGCTCGACCAAGTAGCGATGACCATTGGTAAAGGGGTTGGCATTCATAACGATGCCCGCTACTTTTTTAGTCGCTTGTCCGTCCACACGCGGAACAGCGGCTAAATAATCATCAACGTTCGGGTCGCCGGTTTCCAAAAAGGCGGCAACATCCGAATGAGCCAGTTCCTTAAAGCCGAGGTGCTGAAAGCTTGCGGAATATCTGGCCTTGGTAAAGACAAACAAATGAAAGCGATGTTCTTGAAAGAGTCGATTCGTCAAGGCACTGACAATAGCATTGAACCTGGCTCCCGGCACGGCTTCTTTGTTGCAGACGCCAATGTATTTCAAGACATTGCCGGCAGCTGATCCCGTACCAACCAACTGGCCTTGTTCATCAAGCAGTCCCAGAGTAAAATCGATCTTGTCGACCTCAGCATCCGAAAAGTTATGAATTCCCAACGATTCCAAAAACTGCTGCCATTTCTGCCGGGTAGCTCGATCACTCAGATGCAGATCAACAATGTGATTTTCCATAGGACGACTCCTTTTTATTTTGATTGACTGGCATAATCAACAACCGCTTTTGCTACGGTTGGGACGACGCGCTCATCAAAGACGCTGGGAACGATATTTTCAGCAGTCGGTTCCGCAACTACGCTGGCCAGCGCCTGAGCAACCGCTTTTTGCAGATCCATGTCAACCTTTTTCAAGCCGCTAGCCAATAAGCCTTTGAACAGTCCGGGAAAAGCCAGAATGTTATTGACCTGATTAGGGTATTGGCTGGATCCAGTAGCAATTACGGCTGCTCCGGCTTCCTTAGCTTTTTCAGGCGCGATTTCCTGATGCGGATTTGCCAGAGCAAAGATGATTGGCTGCTCATTCATCTGCTTGACGTCATGACGATTGATGACATTACCGGTTGACAGTCCGATAAAGGCATCCTGTCCCTTGATGGCATCATGAATATTTTGATTTTCCATATTTTGCGGCGTTCCCAGCTTAGCGGCAAACACACGCTGATAATCATTGGCACGGTAATCCTCACTGGTAATAACGCCGTGAACGTCAACCAGCGTTAAGTGCTTGATGCCGGCCGCATACAGCAGGCGCGCCGTTGCCAGTCCAGAGGCACCAACGCCATTGATCACGACGCGCAGATCCGTCAGCTTTTTGCCAACGACCTTGGCAGCGTTGATCAAACCAGCTAAAACCACAATGGCACTGCCTTCTTGATCGTCATGATAGACTGGTATGTCCAGCTCTTCGCTCAGGGCATTTTCAATTTCAAAACAGCGTGGTGCGGCAATGTCTTCAAGATGAATGCCAGCAAACGATAGCGAGATGTTTTTGATCGTCTTGATGATTTCTTTTGGGCTGACCTGATCAACTGCCAGCGGAATGGCGTTGATATTGGCCAGATCCTTGTACAGCAAGGCTTTCCCTTCAATAACCGGCAGACCGGCAGCCGGGCCGACGTTACCCAGTCCCAGTACGGCCGTCCCATCAGTAATCAAGGCAACCAGCTTGCCGCTGACCGTAAACTTGTCTTTGAGTTCCGGCTTTTCGGCAATCATTCTCGATAAGACCGCAACTCCGGGCGTATAAGCCTTTTGCAGGTCTGCTCGGTCCTCAATGTCAAAATCAGATTTAATGTCCAACATCCCGGTATGGGCTTGATGCAAGCGAAGAATAGCATCTTCTTCTGAAGTCATCTAATCATCCCTTCAGGTTATCAAATTCTCAAACTCATCTAAATTTCAAATCTCTCGTTGATAATTTTACACTCTCTTTTTAACTTTTTCAAACAGTTATAATATTTTTTCAAAATTAAAAAAGTTTGATATTATTAAAAGGGACTTATATCGATTTTTAGAAAGAAGGCTCATTTGTATGAATGACATCACTCAACAAGGTCAACTGGCTGATATTGCCCGCGACTATTATCTCAGCCAGCTGACCATCACCCAACTGTCGGAAAAATACCAATTAAGCCGTTATCTGATTACCAAGGCTTTAAATGAGGCACGCGCGGCTGGCATCGTTAGAATCACCATCAATTCACCAATCGATCGCAACACTGAATTAGAGACTCGTTTTGCGGAGCTCTTTCCGCATACCAGCACGATGATCATCAAAGACGCCGCCACGACCAACGCTGATATCGAAAATATCATCGACTTTGCCGCGGCGGAGATTCAGCGCCATATTAAAGGCAGCGAAATCGTTGGCGTCAGCTGGGGCGGAACGCTGATGAACATCATCAATCGTTTCCAAACCGACGTCCGTGATGACCTGATCTTTACCCAGTTTATGGGCGACAATCTCAAGTACAGCTCAGCAATCGGTGCAACGCCATTGGTTCAGCGCGCTGCTGCCAAGTATGGATCCAGTTACCTGACCATTCCAGCTCCACTTTACATTCTCAACGACACCGTCAGAGAACAGCTTAAAAATGAACTAGCCATGGCTAACGTCTTTGAACAGTGCGGTAAGATGGACATGCTTTTTACCGGTATTGGCACGATTGACTCAGTCAACAGCATTCGGGTCTGGCATCAAAGTCTTAACGAAATTTTCGAAAACGTTGATCGTCAAGAAATCGTCGGTATGCTTTACGGTCGCCCCTACAACATTGATGGTCAGATTCTAACGCCAAAGAGCGACAAACTATTTGGTGCCTCCGTAGCCGCACTTTTAGAGGTACCTTGCCGGATTGGCGTCGTTAAAAGCAAGTTTAAGGCCCGCGCCATGCTGGGAGCCTTACGCGGCAGTCTCTTAACCGACATTATTACCAATGAGGCCGTAGCCAACCGAGTCCTGCTGGAATTGGACAACAACTGATCTTTATGCGTCGTCTGCTGTAGGCGACGTTTTTTTTATGACTGAACGCTCATCGCAAAACGATCTAAAATCTGGTTGAATGCAGCTGGCTGTTCTGCCATTACGGCATGACCGGCATTGGCAACAACCTGTGTCTGCGCTTTTTCATTTAGGATCTGAATGGCCTGCAGAAAATCAGGATTAAAGTATGGCGACTTTTCACCAGCAACCGCCAAAAATGGTACCGGCATCAAAGCAACGATATCGCGCCAGTCCTGGAAGGCATGGTCAATCGCAAAATTAAAATTGGCGCTTTGGTCATACGGATGCAGGGTATTGGCCTGACGAACGGCATTAACCGTAGCCTCGTCAATCTTGACGGCAGTAGCGCGGCCAAGCGGCATTTTCAGTGCTGCCGGGAATTCATCCCAGGTCAGGTCCTTAAAGCCATAATGCCACGTCTCGTCATTAATCATCTTAGGGCTTTGGTCAATATCAATCAGGCCATCCAACTGACCACGGCCAAACAATG
This sequence comes from Limosilactobacillus mucosae, assembly GCF_013423865.1. NCBI lineage: Bacteria > Bacillati > Bacillota > Bacilli > Lactobacillales > Lactobacillaceae > Limosilactobacillus > Limosilactobacillus mucosae. The sequence goes on from NZ_CP058954.1 coordinate 1,816,668, forward strand.
AGACATAGCCAAACATCGTCGAAGCGCCCATTGAATGCCCCACTGCTAAGCAATGCTCAATCGACAGACTCTGCAGCAATTCATAAACATCGATTGCATGCCGCGAGATGCGCGCACCCTTAAAAGTATGTTCAGAGGCGCCTTGATTGCGTGCATCAAAAGTAACCACCCGATAGCCGTTTTGCAGCAAAAATTCCTTGGTCGGCCGCCAGATTTCCTTGCACATTCCCAATCCACTGACCAATATAACCGGATAGCCAGTTCCTTCATCCTCATAATCCAGACGTACGTGATCTGATGTAATAAATTTCATAATCTTTCCTTTCGATGCAAAAAAAGCGACCCCAACCGGATCGCTTTTTTGCATGTCTACCACATGCCGATAACTTTCATCCAAAGTGGCGCTACCGTCAAGAAGACTACCAGATACAGCAGCCCCAAGACAAAGCTCATGCGCCACCATTCACCCTGCTTAACATAACCGGAACTTGCCAAAATAGAAGCTGGACCGTTGGCATAGTGAGTAGTCGAAGCCATGATTGCCGAACAGAATGCCAACAGCATTGCCGCAAGCATAGCTGGAGCACCGGCTGAGATTGCCACACCAACAAATGGTGCGTACAAAGCCGTAACATGCGCCGTGGCACTAGCAAACAGATAGTGAGCGTAGAAATAGATGATCATCAGAATTGCCAGCACTGCAACCCAGTTCATACCGTGCAGACCGCTAGCAATCGATTTCGACAGCCACTTGATCAGACCCATTTCAGAAAGCTCGCCTGCCATGAAGACCAGAATTGAAAGCCAAATCAAAACGTTCCAGGCACCTGTTTCACTCAGCAGATCCTTAGTAGTCAACACCCCAAAGATCAGCAGCAGTGAGATTGCCAAGAAAGCAACGAATGAAGCTTCAATGCCCAAGGTGTTGGACATCATCCACAAAACGATCGTTAAGATGAAGACGCCTGCCATGATCTTTTCAGAAACTTTCATTGGTCCCATTTCGCGCAGGCTCTTGTCAGCCCATTCACGAGCATTTGGCGTTTCTTTGATCTCAGGCGGATACATCTTGTAGATCACGAATGGCACCAGGATAAACAGCAGCAAACAAGGTACGACACTAGCCGTAAACCAACCCAGCCAGGTAATGTGAATCTTCATCGTCTTAGCCAAGGCAACGATAACCAGGTTAGGTGCCAGGGCCGTCATAAACATAGCCGAAGTGATGATGTTGCTGTTAAATTCAGAGAACGTCAGGAACGCCCCGATTTTTTTGCGTGAATCGTCATTTGGTTCGGAACCAAACGTCTTGGCCAAGGATTCAACCAGTGGGTAAACGATCCCACCGGCACGGGCCGTGTTGGAAGGCGTAGCTGGCGCCGTGATCAGATCGATTCCCCCAACGGCATAAGCCAGACCAAGCGTCTTTTTACCAAAGGCTTTGATCAGATACAGGGCAATCCGGTGACCCAGACCAGTCTTAATGATCCCCCGTGCCAACATAAAGGCCATGGCAATCAGCCAGGAAGAAGAATTGCTGAAGGCCGTCAATGCATCGTCCATTGGTACCAGCTTGGTCAGTACCATGACAGTAAAGCCGATCAGCGTTACGGCAGCAATTGGCAGCGGCTGCGTAATGCAGGCGGCAATTGTCGCAATAAAGATCGCCATCATATGCCAGGCAGCGACTGAAACGCCAGCTGGTCGAACCGGAGCCGTGAACCAGATCAGCAGCCCGATAATTAATGGGGCAATAAAGCCCTTATACTTAACTTTTGCTAAACCCATTGTGATATTTCCTCCAAAAAAGTTGTCTCAAAATCTTAATCTAAAGCTCAACGCCATCCAAGACTTCTTTCATCTTGGCGGCAGAATACTGCATTGCCGCTACCTCGCGTTTTGAAAGCGGCGTTTCAATAACATAACGAATTCCAGTCCGGTTAACGGAAGCCGGTGTCCCTAAGTACAGATCATTGATGCCATACTGACCATTCAAAGGCGCCGATAATGGCAAAACGATTGAACGATTGAAGATGATGGCCTCGCAAATCAAAGACAGACAGCGGGCAACGCCATAATAGGTCGCACCCTTGGAACGAATAATCGCGCCACCTTTTTTCTTGACCCCAGACTGCATCTCTTCAAGCTCTTCATCGCTGACATCAGCAAACTCTTTTAAAGGCTTGCCGGCAATCGTCGCTTCATCAAAGTTGGCAAACGACGTATCACCATGCTCGCCTAATACGTCAACGCTGATTTCGCGTACAGGCACATGACAGCGTTTGGCAAGCGCTACTCGCAGTCTGGCCGTATCAAGCGAGGTCCCCGTACCGATAACCCGGTTCTTTGGAAAACCAGAGATCCGCTGCGTCAGCGTCGTCAAAATATCAACTGGGTTGGAAGCAACGACAAAGATTCCCTTAAAGCCGCTGTTAACGATTGGGTCGATGATCGTCTTTAAAATGCCAACGTTTTTGTTGACCAGGTCTAAACGACTCTCGCCGGGCTTGCGCGGAATACCCGCCGTGATGACTACAACGTCGGTATCGGCTGCATCTTCATACTTGCCAGCACGAACCACCGTCGTCCCATCGAACATGGCCAGGTCTTCCAGATCCATTGCATCGCCGGCCGCTTTTTGCGTCTTACGATCAACAATGATCAATTCATCTAAACTAACGTGTTGCAGTAAATCGTTGGCAAAAGCAGAACCAACTGCACCATCGCCAACCAGCATAACTTTTGACATATCTGATTTTCCTCTCTACTCGACTGAAAAAGCACTTACAGCACTATTTTCAAAATTTTCCAACAAATTTTAGTATTGTACACGCTTCTTGTGATAATTTCAACAAAATAATGGCTAAGAATACGACAGAGCAGCGTCCTACCAACCCTGTCGCATATTAATTTATTCAGACCCGCGTACGCTACTCAAAGCAGAAAATTAATGTTCGCGAGCATAAACCGTTACTTGTTGACCAGCCTGACGACCAAAGATGATCGTTTCAGCGATTGAGTTACCACCGACCCGGTTGTTGCCGTGCAGGCCGCCAGAAACCTCACCAGCTGCATACAGGCCAGGAATAACGTCACCATTGCCATCAAGTACCTGCGTCTTGGTATTGATGTGAATTCCACCCATCGTGTAGTGAATGGCAGGTGCGATATGAATGGCAAAGTAGCCTGGCTTGGACAGATCGCGATCCATCCCCGTCGTCCGGCCAAATTCCTTGTCGTTGCCAGCTTTGACAGCCTGGTTCCAAGTTTCAACCGTGTTCTTCAAGACAGCTGGATCCATCTTCAGGTTCTTAGCCAGATCCTCAATCGTGTCGCCATGAACGACCAGACCAACCTTGTCGTAGAACTCAATGGCCTTGGCATGATCGCGCACGCCTTGGTCAAAGATCAGATAGGCGCTGTGTTCCGGCAGAGCGGTAATCGTTTCTGAGACGATCTTACGCGTATTCAGCTCGTTGACGAAACGTTTGCCTTGGAAGTTAACCAGGATTGCCCCTTCACCACGAACGGCCTCACCAATCAGGTAGACATGTGGATTGTCTTGTTGAACGGTTGGGTGAACCTGAACGAAATTCATCTGCGTCAGCTGAGCGCCCACCTCTTCAGCCAGCTTCAAGCCGTCACCGGTTGCACCTGGCTGATTAGTCGTCTTGTAGTCGGCCAGATCTGGACGGTAGCGCTTGATGTATTCCTTGGAGGCCCCAAAGCCACCAGTTGCCAGTAAGACGGCCTTGGCATTGATCTGCTTGGTTTGACCATCAACACTGGCAACTACGCCGGCAACTGCGCCTTGATCGTTTTTGACCAGCTTTTCGACCTTAACCTTGTTGAAGACCGGAATCTTCTCTTGAGCCGCTACATCCAACAGGCTCTTAACCAGGAATCCACCAATTGGCGCCATGGAAGCTGGGCGGTGCGTCCGTTTTTTAGACATCCCGCCAGTAATCGTAACGTCTTCCAGCTTGATGCCATGATCAGCCAGCCAGTCGATTGCCAGTGGCGAGTGAACGACGAAGAATCCCAGCATATCCTTATCATTGAGCTTGCCACCGTCTTTGTAGGTTTCCCGGTAGAAGTCATTGATGTTGTCAATAATGCCATGCTTGAGCTGAACGTTGGTCTCGGCGGCGTTCATCCCAGAAGATGCTCGGTTGGTATTACCGCCAAGCTGTTCTTCTTTTTCCAGTACGGCTACGTTCATTCCCAGTTCATGGGCTTGAATTGCAGCTGCCAGACCAGTACCGCCAGAACCAACGATTACCGCATCATAGCTGTCTGCCAGTTGACTGACTGGCGTGGTTTGAAATTGTGCCATTTTGCAGCTCCTTTGTTTAGTCTTCGTAGTCATGACGATCAGCGTTGGTCATCTTCAGCGGATCCATCCATTCGTCATATTGTTCTTCAGTAACCTTGCCAGACTTCAAGGCAGCTTCCTTCAGCGTGCTGCCGGCCTTGTCAGCGGCTTGAGCAATCTTGGCACTGTCATGGTAGCCAATGTGTGGAGAAAGTGCCGTCACCGTCATCAGCGAGTTGTCCAGCAGTTCCTTCATCCGCTTTTCGTTAACCGTTAAGCCATGAATCATCTTGTCGGCAAAGCCCATCGTCGTACCCGTCAGCAGGTCGGCAGATTCCAAGAATGCATCGATCATAACCGGCTTGAAGACGTTCATTTCAAAGTTGCCTTGTGAGGAGGCAGTTGAAACGACCACATCATTGCCAAAGACCCGCAGAGCAGCCATCGTAACGGCTTCAGCTTGAGTTGGGTTAACCTTGCCGGGCATGATTGAAGAGCCTGGTTCGTTGGCAGGAATGTGCAGTTCGCCATAGCCAGCCCGTGGACCAGAAGCCAGGAACCGGATGTCTTGGGCAATCTTGAACATGTCAGCTGCCAGCGTCTTCAAGGCCCCGTGAACCACGTTAAGACCAGAGTGGTGCGACAGGCCGTAGAACTTGTTGCTCTTGGCAGTCAGCTTCAGACCATATGCCTGGCTGAGCTTTTCAGCGATCTTTTCAGGCATGCCTTCAGCGGCGTTCAGACCAGTACCAACAGCCGTACCACCAATTGCCAGTTCTTCCAGCGTTGGTTCGAGCTGTTCAATGTACTTCAGGTCATGTTCAAGCGCAGCCACATAGCCAGAGACTTCTTGGCCAAAAGTCAATGGAACGGCATCCTGCAGGTGGGTCCGGCCAACCTTAACCGTTTCCCAGTACTTGTCCTGCTTGATCTTCAGTTCGTCAATCAGGTGCTGTACGGCTGGCTTCAGCTTATCCAAAGCTTCCAAGGCTACGACGTTCATTGCCGTTGGGAACGTGTCGTTTGAGCTTTGACCCTTGTTGACGTCATCGTTAGGCAGGATCTCTACGTCAGGGTTGATCTGCATAGCCTTGTGAGCAACGACTTCATTAGTATTCATATTGGTCTGCGTACCAGAACCGGTTTGGTAGACCTTCAATGGGAAGTCCTTGCGCAGATCTTCATCGCTTAAGGCAAGCAGTTCGTCAACGGCTTTAACGATCAGGCTGCCCTTTTCTTCTGAAATAGCATTGGTTTCCATGTTGGCTTGAGCAGCTGCCTTTTTAATGTTCAGCAGTGCACGAATGATGGCGATTGGCATGTATTGGCCAGTTGGGAAGTTGTGACGGCTCCGTTCAGTTTGAGGGCCCCACAAAGCATCGGCAGGGATTTGAACTGGACCTAGAGTATCTTCTTCAGTACGAAATTCTGGCATATTAAAACCTCCAATTGAATTCAACATGCGATATAAACAAAGTGATGTAAGCGTTGTTGCTTTTTTACGATTCCAACTTTACTCTGCATAATTAGATATAGTCAAAACAAATAGAGCTTATAAGAATTCCTTATAATCCCCCATTAAAATGCCTTTCCTAAGCTGTTTTAATCTTTTTGAAACTTTTGCACAATCTTTAATTAATTTCAAAAAAGCTAAAAATTTTTCGCTTGATTGATCAATTAGGCATTTTTTATTTAAAAGTCAATCAGCAGCAATAAAAAATACCGCTAATCAGCTCAAGCAAGCTGTTAGCAGTATCGTATTTATATTATTCTTCAGTAATTTCAACCGTCGTCATTACAACGTCTTCTTTCGGCTTGTCAGCAGCATCACGAGCAACCCGGCTGATCTCATCAACCACGTCCATGCCGCTGACTACCTGGCCAAAGACGGTGTGGTGCCCATCAAGCCATGGCGTGCCACCATTCTTTTCGTAATTGGCGATGACTTCGGCTGGCCAGCCCAGCTGCTTCATTTGACCAATCATATTGCCAGGTACCTGTGTAGCACTGACAATAAAGAATTGGCTGCCGTTGGTATTAGGACCAGCATTGGCCATTGACAGCGCGCCATTGAAGTTAAAAAGCTCCCGGCTGAATTCATCTTCAAACGGTGCGCCGAAGCTGCTTTGCCCGCCAGCTCCAGTCCCGGTTGGATCACCGCCTTGAATCATGAATTCGGGAATCACCCGATGGAACGTTACCCCATCATAGTAGCCCTGCTTGGCCAGCGTAATGAAGTTCTCAACCGTCTTGGGTGCCTGATCTGGGAACAGCTGAATGGTTACGTCACCATGATTGGTCTTGATGGTTGCTTTAGGTCCCTTGGCATCTGCCAGGTTCAATTGTGGATAGGTCATGTTTTCCTCCTGCTAATATAGAAAATCAATTTATATCTAATTCTATCATTATTTTGGATTAACACGATCTTATATTGATCAACGTTTTTATCACGATGAAAAATTTTGAGACAACAGCTGGTCTGCTTGACATCTATTGATATGCCGTACGCTCCGCAGAAATCGGAAACGAAAAAACAGCTCCGGCAGCCAAGCTCCATTAACCTCAACGATAATTTCAACAGCAGCTGGATTCCCAAAACCATTTTGCAAACTAGAAGTTCAAGTCCATTGACGCAGCAGTAGTCAACCAACATCAACCAAACATAATTAAAACCGCCGATATTTTATCGTTAGGATCAAAATGACAGCTTACTGGCTTATCGCGACTGTCAGACGACCAACTTCGTGAAAGAATTGGATCTTTGAACTGCTGATCATACTGAGCTTACCTACTTTATCTTGTTTTTTCACCCATAATAGGCAGCTGTATATTCGACCAATCCAACTTTACCTACTTTTGACAGTTTTTCTTCAAATCGTAGGTAACAATGTATATTCTAGGGTTGATTGGGTCAGACCAACTTTGTGAATTACCTACGATTAGGGGATTTTTAGTTAATAGTAGGTAATGTTAAGCTCCCCTAACTTGATATACATTAATTTTTACCTACTATGCATCGCTTTTTCACCAATAGTAGGTAATCGTCTTTGATCATCTAAAACCATGCAGGAATTTTTGTATAATGCCACCACTATCGTTTGATGACGACTTTTACAACTGACGGACGAGCGCTTCTTGATGAAGATCAGATGCTTGACTGACTACGCGACTCCGAATTATCTGCCTTGCTTAGATTCTTAGCCGTGACCAGGATTATGCCACCAGACATTCTGGATCGCCGCGATGCTGATCCCAATTGCCAAAGCTGCCAAGCAAATCAAAAACCGCCCGATTCCCAGTCATCGAGCGGTTTTAGCATTAATGCAAAGATGTTTAGTCGTTATTTGGCAACTTCAATCAGCTTTTCACCGTGCTTGATCTCGCCTTCTGCAACGTGTTGAACCTTGGCGTAGCTGGCCGTATTGGTTACAACGACCATTACCGTAGTATCGTAGCCAGCCGCTTCAACAGCCTTGAGGTCAACCGTCCCCAGCTTGTCACCGCGCTTAACGGTTTGGCCTTGCTCAACTGCACTGGTGAAGTGTTCGCCTTTCAGATTAACCGTGTCCAAACCAACGTGGATCAAAATTTCGGCCCCATCATCAGACGTAATGCCATATGCATGCTTAGTAGCATAAGCAACGGTAATCTTACCATCAACCGGTGAGTAGATGGTGCCATCGCTTGGTACGACAGCCGCGCCATCACCCATCATCTTTTGGGAGAAGACCTCATCTTTAACCTTGGACAGATCTTCTACCTTGCCATCAACTGGGCTCAGCACTTCTTCACTCTTAACGGCACCAGCAGGCTCAGCAGCCGTTGCCTCAGCCTGAACCTCAACTGCCTTGGCTTCAGCATCAGCCTCAGCTTCGGTAACTGGATCGATCAGGTTGCGGTGGGCCTTGCCATAGAAGAACGTGACACAGAATGCAATGGCAAAACTGATCAGCTCACAAAGGACGTAAAGCGGAATCGACTTGGCATTGATCGAAAGGAAGCCAATGAAACCAGCCGAGCCAAGCGATACGGCAATAACGTGGAACATACCGGCCAATGCACTGGCAACACATGAGCCAATCAAAGCACAGAAGAATGGGAACTTCAATTTCAGGTTAACCCCGAAGATTGCCGGTTCAGTAATCCCCAGCAGTGCTGAAACAGCGGCTGAGCTGGAAAGACCCTTCATCTTCTTGTTCTTGGTCAGGAAGTAGACCGCCGTCGTCGCAGCCCCTTGCGCAACGTTAGCCATGGAAGCAACGACAAAGATGAAGTCACCGTAGCCAGTTCCCGACTTAAAGGCCGAGATTAATTGCGTTTCGATGGCTGGGAAGCTTTGGTGCAAACCCGTCAAAACGATTGGTGAGTAGAAGGCACCAAAGATACCAGTTCCGACCCAGCCAAGCGTGTTGTAGATCCAAACAATCGCAGCCGTGATCCAGTCGGAAAGATCCCGCATAACCGGACCCACAATGGTAAACGTCAGAAAACCAGTCAACAGAATCGACAGCAGCGGCGTAAACGTGAAGTCAACCGCGCTTGGCAGCTTCTTGTGGAACCATTTTTCAAAGATCGACAACAGCCAAACTGCAGCCAATGCCGGAATAACCTGGCCCGTGTAAGGCTGCATTGAAACGTGCAGTCCAAAGACGTTCCAGAAGTGACCCGCCTGCAGCAGCGGTGAGGTCATCATCATACCGACAACCGCGCCCAAAAATGGGTTGGCACCAAACCGCTTGGCACCAGAAATCCCAACCAGAATTGGCAGGAACGTAAACGGCGCTGCCGACATTACGTTGACCATTGACTCAATGCCCTTGAGCGAAGGGTACATCTGAATGACTGACTTTGGCCCAAACAGACCAGGTGAAGCCAGCACGTTGTCCAAAGCCATCAAAAGACCGCCGGCAACCAAGGCTGGAATCAACGGTACGAAGATGTCAGACAGCAGCTTGATGAATGCCATCACCGGATTCGTCTTTTGGTTCTTAGCCGCAACCTGTTTCAGGTCATCGGTTGACATTTCCTTTAAACCGGTAATCTTAACCATTTCATCATAGACATTGTTGACGTCACCAGGGCCAATGATGATCTGGTATTGACCGTTCGTTTCAAACGTCCCTTTGATGTCGGCATCGCTATCCAACATTTTTTGATTGATCTTGGAATCATCCTTGACCACCAAACGAAGCCGCGTGGCACAGTGCGCAGCAGCCACGATGTTATCTTTGCCCACCGCTTTGACAACGGTTTGGGCGACTCGTTTATGATCCATAATTGCTCTCCCCAGATAAATAATTGCATTGCTAACCAAATAAAAATAAATGTTAAAAACATCTGTAAGCGCTTTTACTGTTATTTATCATACCTGCTTTTCGCAAAATGTCAATCGTTTAACAATTATTTTTACCAACAAAATGACAATGGGTTGACACATAATCCCGTTTTAAAGGCATTTTAACCGTCTGGTGGAATTTAAAAAATTTTTAACTTATTCGCGTGTCCCGACTCTTAAGACGCAGGCACCGTCAATATCGCCCTGCTTAACCCGCCGCAATGCCTCATCAGCTTTGGCCAGCGGATATTCGGCAACGCTGGGATGAATATCCAGACGATCAGCCAGCGTCAAAAACTCTTCACCGTCACGCCGCGTATTGCTCTCAACACTGGTCAGTACTTTTTCATGAAAGAGATGATCCTGGTAGGCCATTTGCGGCACGTCGCTCATATGAATACCTGCCAAAGCCAGCGTTCCCCCAGGTACCAGATTCTCCAGCGCCTGGGGAATCATCTGGCCGGCTGGTGCAAACATGATTGCCGAATCAAGCGGTACCGGCGTTTGATCATAAGCACCCTGCGCGGAGGCACATCCCAGCTGACGAGCAAACTGCTGCGCGTCTTTCCCCCTTGTAAAGACATGAACCTCAATTCCCTGCTTAATCGCAATCTGCGCCGTGATGTGCGCTGAACCGCCGAAGCCGTACAGACCCAAGCGACCGCCTGCCGGAACGTTGGCACGCAGATAGGCTCGATAGCCGATGATCCCGGCACAGAGCAGCGGGGCCGCCGTCAAGTCATCGAAACGCGCGGGGATTCGATAGGCAAATCCTTCTGGTACCGTAACGTACTCTGCATAGCCGCCATCGTGATCCCAGCCTGTGTAGCATGAATGGGGGCAAAGATTTTCGCGACCCGAGCGACAGAAGCGGCAGACTCCGCACGCATGCCGAAACCAGGGAATCCCGATCCGCTCGCCAAGCTTAAAGCGCTGTGTATCTTCGCCAAACGCCACAACCTGCCCCACGATCTCATGACCAGGCGTGACATTGGGCTGATGAACCGGCAGATCACCTTCGCTGACGTGCAGATCAGTATGACAGACGCCACAGGCCAGCACCTTAACCAGAACCTCGCCTCGTTTTGGCTTCGGCACTGGCTTTAAGACAAATTGAAGCGGTGATTGTTCGCCATCGATTGGTCCCGGCTTGACAACCGCCCAGGCATGCATCATTTCAGGAATTGATTCTTTTTTCTCCATATTGCCACCTCGCTTGCTAAAAACCTATACTTAGACTACAAGTAAATAATAACGCTAATTCAAACTGACATTACAGGAGGTTTTATCATGATTGACGTAAGACAGACCAATGAACTGACGCCTCAAGAACTGGTTACGATCTTTAAGGAACGGACCAGCGTTTTTGTCGTTGAACAGACCTGCTATTATCAAGAAGTCGATGACGAAGACTACCAATGTTTTCACGTGCGGATTTTAGACGATCAGACCAATGAGCTGATGGCCTACGCGCGCATCATGCCTAAAAAAGACTCCGTAACTTTTGGCCGCGTGCTGGTCGTTGAAAAATTCCGCAGGCAGGGGCTGGGCAATCAGCTGCTCAAAGCCGTCTTGGACTATATCTCAACGCACTTTCCTGGTCTGGACGTTGAGATTGAAGCGCAGGCCTATCTAACCAAGTTTTATGGCAGCTTTGGCTTTAAACAGACATCCGAAATCTATCTACTGGATAATATTCCTCATTGTCAGATGAAACTGGCCGCAAGCATTGATTGATAAACGTTTGACATCAAGCCGTCAACTCCTTAAAATTAAAATGTAAAACAGCGCTTTCAAATTGACAGAGGGGTTGAAATTATGGAATGGACTCGCGAGCAACGCTACTTACCTTATGAAAAGCACAGCGCCTTGGAACTGCTGAAACTGCAGGCACAGGCCGCCAATTCGTCTTATCAGATGCATTATCATGTGCGGCCGAGCTCTGGCTTGCTGAACGATCCAAATGGCTTTTCCTATTACAATAATGAATGGCACGTTTTTTACCAGTCGTTCCCATTTGGTGCCGCTCATGGTCTAAAGTCATGGATGCACATGATGTCACCGGACCTGGTACATTGGCAGAATCATGGCCTGGCCCTGGCACCGGACACTGAATATGACAGTCATGGCGCTTATTCAGGATCAGCCCGTGTAATTGATGATCGGCTGTTCTTAATGTATACCGGCAATCATCGTGATGCTGACTGGCAAAGAACGCCTTATCAGCTGGGAGCCTGGCTGGACAAACAAAACCAGGTAACCAAGCTGGACCAGCCACTGTTTGTCAATCCCGATCACATCAGCGAGCATTTTAGAGACCCACAGTTGTTGAAACATAATGGTAAATACTACGCCATCATTGGTGCACAAGAAAAAGACACTCAAGAAGGACACATTGATCTATGGGTCAGCGATGAGCTTACGACTGGCTGGCAAGAAGTCGGCTATGTTGATTGTATGGACGATTCAATGGGCTATATGTGCGAATGTCCCAATCTGATCGACGTTGACGGCCATCCCGTTTTGATTTTTTGTCCGCAGGGCTTGGATAAAAAGGTCGCCGACTATGAAAACATCTACCCGAACATGTATCTGACCGGTGATGATTTCGACTATGAAAAGGCTAAACTGATCAACAGCTCACAGATTCCCGTCAACCTGGATGATGGTTTTGACGTCTATGCCACGCAGGCCTTCAATGCGCCAGATGGCAAGGCTTATGCCATCAGTTGGGTAGGCTTGCCAGATCTTTCCTATCCTACCGACACGGAAAACTGGGCCAACTGTCTGAGCCAGGTTAAAGAACTGCACTATCAAAACGGCCGCCTGCTTCAAAAACCCGTTGCGGCAATGAAAGAACTGCGCGGCCAGGCTGAATCGTTTAATGGCAACGTCAGCCACATCAAGACCGGCCGCCAGTTTGAGATGACCGTTGACATCGCCGCCGACCAAGCTGGCACGCTCTTTTTAGCAGCTGCCCAGGATCTTTCTGCCGGTTTACAGGTGCGTTTTGACACGCGGACTGGTAAACTAAGCGTAGATCGCAGTCATGCCGGCCAACCTGTCGCTCCCGACTTTGGCACGGTAAGAAGCGTAAAGCTGCCAGCCGATCAGCCTCTAAAGCTTGACGTTTTTATCGATCATTCGCTAGCCGAGATTTTCGTCAATGATGGCGAGCACGTCTTGACTCTGCGCTTCTTCAATGATCCTTGTCAGGTCTGGGCAGGCTTTAATGAACGGATCAATGCTCACGGAACGGTATGGCAGCTGAAAAACATGTGAAGGAAGTTTTGTCAGTGATGCTCAATCAGCCTCTGGATGTTTTTGACTTAAAAAAAATCCAGGTCAACGCCACGAAAGCCGAACTGGAAACCGATGGCAAGCTGCAGCGCCGCCAAGTCCCAGTCGAAAAGCTCGGTGAATACGTTCCCGTTCAGCGCGATCCAATCAATTTGATCAAGCTGACCGAAGCCAAGATGATCCCTGAGCTGCTGCCATTGCGTCATCAACGCATGGCCGCCAGCCGCTTCGCCTTTTTTCGCGGCACCGCGGAATTAATGGAACAAGACCTTAAGCAGCAGTATCAAAGCGGCATCTCAATCATTATCAATGGCGATGCCCATTTAGGAAACTATGGCTTCTATGCCTCGCCAGAACGCAAATTGCTGTTTGATCTCAATGATTTTGATGAATCTCGGATCGGCAATTGGGAAAGCGACTTAAAGCGCCTTTTGGTCAGCACCTATTTGGTTGGCCTGCAGAATAATTTTGAGCCAGATCGACTGCAGACGCTCTTAAGCAGCATGTGCAAGGTTTATCGACGCGGCGTCAAGCATGCCGAGACGCTCACTCTGCTGCAGCGCTTTTATTTTTCATACGAGATTCATGATATGATTCAAACGCTGAACTCGCTGGAGGATAACGATCGTGCCGAAATGAGCCGCATCGTCGATCGAATTCTCAAAAAGAGCCATAAGAACAACTCAGAAACGGTCATCAAAAAATTCACGACGCTCAATTCGCGTGGTCATCTGATCTTCCGTGAGAATCCGCCCCGCGCCCGCCACGTCAGCGACCACACTTTCAGACAGATTCAAGCTGCCTATAACAGCTATCGCAACTACGTCAGAGAAGACATCCGCGTTTTGCTGGCCAGCTACCATCTTTCCGATGTGATTCGCTACAGCGTCGGCGTTGGCAGCTTTGGTACGCGCTGCTTTTTATTGCTGCTGACCGGGATTGATGGCAGTCACCTGGTCCTGCAGATGAAAGAAGCCTTGCCGCTGCGCTATAATCTGCTGGCCATGCCGGTTGCTGAATCCATCAAAAGCAGTCTGAATGCTGGACGGCGGATCGTTACGGCACAAAAGGTTCTGCAGTCGGCTTCTGATCCTTTTCTCGGCAGTACGCATTTTGATGGTCGCGGCTACTACCTGCGCCAATTCCGGGACATGAAGGAATCAATTGACACGACCCGCTTGGATTTTGAAAGTCTGAGCGTTTATGCCGAGATCTGCAGTTTTTTATTAGCCATGGCGCATTTCCAAAGTCCTACCGCTCCTCGCATTGCCGGCTATCTGCGCAAGCAAAAACAGCTGGATGAAGGCTTGGCCAACTGGGCAGTTCAATATTCCAAACAGGTCGATCAAGACTATCAGCGCTTTTTAGCTTACCTGAATCAATAGCAATTATAAAAACACCTCGTCTGGCAACTGCCAAGCGGGGTGTTTTTAGCTTCATGAATAGTTAGACCGCTGGACTGGTCGGTTTCTTCATCCGGCGTCGAACCAAGAAATACATAGCGATCAGAATCAGCAGCGCGACCAATGCCCCGCTGCAGCGCTTGAAATCAGCATTAAACAGTGCATCACCGCCAAATGCATACAAAAAAGAGGTTGGCAGCATTCCACCGGCAATCATCAGCAGAAAATGCCCGCGATCAAGCTTCATTCTAACCCCGGCATAATCAACCAAAACGCTGGGAATTACGGGAATCATGTAGCCAATCGTCAAACCAATCAAAGGATGCTGCTGATCGGTCAGTGCCGTCAGCAGGCGACTGGTCTTGATTTTTTTTGAAACGTCGACGTGCTTGATCAGCCCAACGACCAGACAGCTGCCCAAGACGTTGCCGACCCAGTTCATTGCAAAACCGATCCATGGTCCATAGCATAGACCAGCCAGGATGCAGAGCAGCGAATTGGACATTCCTGGAATCGCATTCAAAAGGCCAATCACAATGGTTAACAGCACGATATCAGCTGCCCCATGCGAACGAATCAGCTTCATCAATTGATGCCGATGCGCCACGGTTGGGTCAACCACCAGCATCAGTTCGCACCGAAAATCCCAGACCAATAAAATCAGCCCAATCAGCGCTAAAATACCCCCAACCGTCAAAACAATTCTGCGTTTTTTCATTGCAATCTCCCCTAGACTAAGACGACCCCTGTCCAACTGATCAGCCAGGCAGGGGTCGCGCAATAGGTGTGTATATAGTATACGGGTTTATTGTATGAAACTTTACCGCCAAGTGCAACTAAATTCATCAATTCATTGATAGTCAGCATGACACCAGCGCTGTTTTTCAATCCTCCAACAAAGCTTTCTAATCAAGATCACTTGTCTGGCCAATAACCCATCAATTTCACGCCTAAGCATTTCCTTTCACCAGCCGCTCTACAAGACTCAGTCCCACCAGGTATTGATATTCTGGAGATCCAGCTGCAGCCGATCCCACTGCCGGTTTAAGAGATGATGAGCAGCTGTTTTTAACTGAGCTGCCGTGACATGGCGATCGCTCGTCAAACCGCGCTTGGCAAATTGATGCGCGCTGGCTTTTAGATAGACCGCGTATGGTTCGATCAGGGCTGGCGAAATCTGCAGCTTTTTAACTAACACTCCGGCCATCATTGCAGATGCCTGCTGATAACGCTGCTTTTCCAAATAGCCATCCAGCTTGTCGGCCATTTCTTCAATCCACTGGTTCAGCGGATCGTCTGGCGTCAGGTCTTCTAGAAACCTTAGATTAAACGACCAGTCCCACCAAGGATGCTCACCTACAAACCAACGGCGCGCCGTTTGATCTTGAATCAACGGTGCCAGGCTCTGGTACAGTCGCTTGGTCTGCAAATGGCTGAACTCATTTGCCGGCCGGTGCTGCCAGTCTGCAATTACTGGTACCGCATGCTTTTTTTCAATCAGCTCCCATTGACACTGACCATCGTTAAGCTGTTTGAGACTAAGATAGCTGTCAAGCGGCACGGTTATTTTCTGCCATTGATCAAATGAATTTACCAGGCCCATATTTTTCCTCACTGATTAATCTTTTTCGTTTTCCAAGCGGTGCAGCGCATCATCCATGGCAGCCTTTTGCTCAGCAGTAACTTCGGGGAAGGAAAGATCCAGCTTGCCCAGCCGCTTGGTCAAAATATCCGAGACGACCAGCCGCGAGTACCACTTGCTGTCGCTAGGAATTACGTACCAAGGATTATTTTTGGTAGCAGTTTCGTTGATGGCTTTTTCATAGGCCAGCTGGTATTCATCCCAGTATTGACGCTCCTTGATGTCTGAAGCGGAGAATTTCCAGTTCTTTTCCGGCATAGTGATGCGCCGTTCAAACCGCTTCTTCTGCTCGCCTTTTGAAACGTGCAAGAAGAACTTCAAAACGACATAACCGTTGCGCGTCAAGTATTTCTCAAACTGGCGAATGTCTTCGTAGCGGCCATCCCAAAAGGCATCGTTGACATCAGCAATCGATAGGACGTTTGGCAGGTTGGCATTAAGAATCAGTTCAGGATGCACCCGGGAAACCAAAACGTCTTCATAGTAGGAACGATTCAAAATGCCGATTGCCCCGCGTTCAGGAAGTTTCTGGTGGATCCGCCACAAATAGTCGTGACTCAGATCAGTCTTGCTGGGCTGCTTGAAGTTATTGACCGTAAACCCAACCGGATCAATTCCAGAAAAGATGTGGGCAATCATACTATCCTTGCCGGCAGCATCCAGTGCTTGAAAGACCAAGACGACGCCATAGCGCGATCTTGAATACATCTTCTTTTGAAATTTCTTCAGTTTTTTTAGATTGGCTTCGATCTGACCCTTCACGTTTTCAATCATGGCCATGTCTTCATCGTTATAGCCATCGATTTTGGTTGGGGCCGCTTCAATATCAAAGTCCTTGCCAACAAATTTATACTGTTTGGTATCCATTGCAAAAACTCCCTTCAAAACATCATTAAAAATTATTATACCGCATTGGACGGCAACTATTCCGCCAATCAATCGAGTCAGCAGGCATTCTTAACTAATTGTGCAAAAGACGGTCCTAAAACATACCATTGCAGCAGTGCTTAGGTTTGAGAATGAATAAAAACCTGGCTTATAATTAAGTCAGCATCATTAGAGGAGGAGTTTTTAAATGACCGCGCAAGCAACCCTCGATTGGCAGCATGAGATTCACCATGCCATTATTGCCGCATTGCCCAACCGCGACTATGAACTGATTGCCTTTAATCAGGCCAAGTCGACCGAAAGCATCTACGCCAACGTTTTGCATGGTCAGCGGCTGTTTTATCTGCGTTTTTCCTGGCATGAGAATGAACGCTCGCGCCGCTTTGCCGATGCTTCTTTTGATCTGCGCCGCTATGGCAGTCATCGTGAGCTGGTTGCAAGTCTTAGAAAGAATTTCCAGCAGCCGCAATTTGGCAGCATCAAGCTTGGCTATTGGCATTTTGTCTGGCTGGCCATGCTGGAAAAGCTGGGCCAGACTGGCAATGAGCCGCTGCGTTTTAATAACGATGGCGTTTTGATCAATCATCAGCTGCTCAGCAATCCGGCGGCTCTGCATCGCTTGCGGGCATTGATCAACTTTGGCCTGGCAATCGCGGTTCATGAAGACGCCTACCTTGCCATCAGCAAAGACGGCCTTAACCTGCTCAATCATTACTGGGATGTTGCCGACTTTTCTGACAGCCGCCAGTGGGATGATAACCCGCGGATCATGACGATTGATGAACTGACTTGGCAGCTCAACAACATCAAGCCCCCTGTCCGCCATGCCAAACGCCATTAAATACCTTTAAACGCGCAACTCAAGCCCTGCTGAAGCCTGAGTCGCGCGTTTGCTATTTTATTTATGAATTCTCTTGATAGAACTGATGAGTCGCTCCTTCATTTTGCCAGGCCAGATAAAGTGCTTGATCAACAGGATGTTTTAACAACAGTTCCACGCCAAAAATCGGCTTATTGGTACCCTTTTGCAAAAACTCATGAGCAGATCCCGGCATAACCTGGCAAAGACCAAGGTAGACAAACTGCGACTGGTCCTGCTCATCCGAGTTTTTAACAAATAGATGCAGGCTGGCGTTTGGATTCAACAGCTTTTCAGCATCGCGGCTGTTCAGCGTGCGGTTGGTCTTGGAATAAAAAGAAAGCTGCGTCCGGCTGCGAAACTGATTGTCAAAGTCAATCGCAGCCCGCGTGTTTGAATGGTGGTAGGTAACAAACAAAATCCCCGTCTCACCCATGAAATAATAGCCGCCAATTCCATTAGGCACCATGTATTGAGCGTTGTTCAAGAGCTTGACGGCATCCATGCGGGTATAGCGCTGGTTGAGCGTCAGCGGCTGTTTCTGATCATACTTTTTAGCTTGTAGTCTTCCGGTTTCAATGGCATCATTCCAAAACAGCCCGAACTCAGCGTCTCTCAGATAGTTTTGAATCTGGGGGTGCAGCTGAATCTGCTGACCAGTCGTAATAATCAAGGGCTGATTGCCATAGCGGATCCGACTGCCAATCTTGCCTTTAGTCAGATAATATTCCAGCGTCAAGACTCGTTTAACCGATGCCAAAGTCGCGTCGTCAACCCAACAGCCATTCTGATGCAGTTGCGCTTGATAATCAGCGACTGTAATCGTTGACTGCTTGGTCAGCATTGCCAATAAGATCAGTTCATGCTGGCGCTTGCCATTGGCCAATTCCTCAGTCAGAAACTGTAAAACCGGTTCCGTTTGAGGATTGAGATTGACCGTTGCTCCCATTTTTTGCAGGAAGCGCGGATAGGTCTTAAACTTTTCGGCAAAGATGCTTTCATCAAGGATTCCTGCTCTTTGAAAATCAGCCATCAATGGTGTTCTTCCTAGCCGCTGCTTAAGCTGACTAAACTCGCTTTTGAGCAGACTCATCCCGGTCAGCTGCGCCTTTTCAACTGACGCCAGGATCCGCTCATAGGCCAGCCGCGTAAATGAGATCGTTGAAACTCCCAGGGTTGGCTCAGCATGCAGCGTCTGAAGCGCCCGACTGCGCTGGTGGGAATGATCATCAGTCAGTGCCTGGGGAATCAAATAGTTGTGCTGATAGTTACCGATAAAATCAATCACTGTCAAAAAATGCTTGCCTGGCGCTTTACGCAGGCCGCGTCCCAGCTGCTGCAGAAAAACGATTGCCGATTGCGTATCGCGCAGCATGATCACTTGATTGACGCAGGGAATATCGATCCCTTCGTTAAAAACATCAACCGTGATCAGATAAACCAGCTCACCGGCTTGCAGTCTGGCAACTGCCTGCTCTCTTTTGGCTGCCGAATCCTGTCCCGTTAGCGCCTGCGCCGGATACCCCTTCTGCGTCAAAAGGGCGGCCAGTTCTTGAGCTTCTTTGGTTCGCGAGCAAAAAATCAAGCCATGCAAGACATCCCCGTCATGTCCATAATAGTCAGCCACTTTGATTATCCAGTCCACCCGTTCAGGCTGAATCAAATGTTTGAGCGGCGTTTTTTCGCTAACGGTCTGCCCCTGCCAGACATAGTCACTGACGCCGACAAACTGAAATGGGCACAGCATCCGCTCGCTTAACGCCTCTTGAAGTCGAATCTCATAGGCCAGCTGGTAGTTGAACAAGGCATAGACGTTGAAATCATCGGTTCGATCCGGAGTAGCCGTCAGTCCCAATAAAAAGCGCGGCTGCAGCCAGTTGATGATTTTTTGATAGCTGGCCGCACCGGCATGATGGACCTCATCAATAATCACATAGTCAAAATCAGCCGGTCCAATCTGATCCAAGTGCCTTGCCAGCGTCTGAACCGTGGCAAACACGTATCGCGCGGTCCCAGGCGTCTGCTGACTGGTAAAAAAGCCATAGTCTTGATCTTGACCGCCAATAATCTTTTGAAAACTGGCCCGCGCCTTTAAAAGCAGCTGCTCACGATGGGCAACCACCAGGACGCGGTTAGGTTGGGCGCTTTGAACGGCAAACGCGGCCAAATACGTTTTCCCTGTCCCCGTTGCTGAAATCACCAAAGCCCGCTTTTCACCAGCCTGGCGCAGCGCCTCAATTCGTTTGCAGGCAGCTTTTTGCATAGCATTGGGCGTAATCAGATCAGACTGACTCGTTTGCGATGCTGAGCTTAAGACTGGTGCCTGCCAGCCTTTTTGATATGCCGTCAGCCATGCCGCGTTTAATTGAACCCCCGTCTGCCATTGATTGCCAAACTCAGCTGCAAACTGCTGAATAACGGCTCCTTGATGCTTAGAGCTGACTTTAAGACACCATTCGGCATTTTTTAAAAGCGCTTCCATCGTTAGGTTGGCACTGCCGATGATCAACGTCTCATAGTCTTGATGGTCAAACCAGTAGCCTTTTTGGTGAAAGCCGACCTCTCCAGTCAAGCGCACCTTCAAATTAGGAATCTTCATCAATTCGGCAAAGACCTGGGGAGAATTGAACTGCAGATAGGTTCCCGTCAAAAGCTCACCGCCAACTCCTTTTTGCGCCAGGTCCATCATAATCGACTTGATTGGCACTAAAACGGCCGGTGTAATAAAGGCAACTGCCATCTTAAAATTCGTGCAGGTGCGCAGTTCATTTTTGATTTCGTTAAAGATCGTATTGCCTTGTCGATTGGTTAAGATTGCTGGTCCCAGTGCGCCAGCCGGCAGACTGCCATCGATAAAGCCATTTTGTAAGTCAGCTCGCAGCTGATCATCTATCCACGTCATAAACCTCTCCTTAAGCTAACAATGTTGATCACGATATCTACTTTAGGTTAATTCAAAATCTGTGACAAAGCTTTTGCCTACAAACATGGCATAACTGCTTCAAAATTCATGAATTCTTCAATTTGAGGTGTTAAACTATTTTAGTCTTTACAAAAGTTTTTATATTCTAAATAAAAAAATCATGGAAGGAAATTGTAATGAACCAGCGACCAGCACGAAAAACTCAGTTTAAACCCAATCGAAGGCGCCGTCTGTTTAAATGGCTGACGATCATCCTGATATTTGTCACCTTAGGATGTACGGCCGGTTTGCTGATTCCTGGTCTGAATAGTTCTCGCAACGCCAGCGTTAAACTGTCATCACCCTTAAAAATCGTCCAAAAGGTAGTCTCCAACAGCTCCTCATCAACTGCCGACAGTACCAACACTCAGCTGCAGGACGCCTGGAAATCAACTCTGCAGCAGGCTGATGGGCACGTGGCCATTGCCGTCTACTCGAATCAAACCAAAAAGACCTACACGGCATCCAACGCTACAAATCATTCATATCGCATGGCCAGCACAGTCAAGGTCTCAATTTTGGTCGGTCTCTTGATGAAACAGGGCACATTAAACAGCAGCGAGCAGGCCAATGCCCAGGCCATGATTGAAAACAGCAGCAATACCGCCGCTTCGGCTCTGTTTGTTGAGCTGGGCGAAAAAAGCGGCCTGCAGGAGACTTTTGACAAACTGTGAATGACTGACTCTAAGGCCCATGAAGAATGGGGACTTTCAACTACTACTCCTAGCGATCAGCTTAAACTGCTCAACGCCATTTTCTACTCATCCAACCTCTTGAGCACCAGTCAGCAGTCATACGTGCGCAATCTGATGCAAAATGTAGAAAGCGACCAACAGTGGGGAATTTCAGCCGGCAGCACCAACTTCTACCTTAAAAACGGCTGGCTGGACGAAGACGATGGCTGGATCATCAACAGTATCGGCTACATACCCGGTAACAATGGCGCCAGCGACAGCTATACGATCGCCGTCTACACTGATGACAACTCTTCAATGCAAAATGGTGAAAATACGATTGAAAAGCTGGCAAAATCAACCAGCAAGATCTTAAACAAATAGGTCCAGCAGTTTAAGATCGGCACTGCTTTACCGATTCAGCATAAAAGCGCTGATTTAGACTTTGAACAGTCTGAATCAGCGCTTTTGCTTTTACTTTAGTTTTAGGGCAACCTGTGGCATGTCGTTAGGCGTTAGCTTGCTGCCTTTCAGTGTTCCCTTTATCTTAATCGTCTTTTTTTCAAGCTTGGTATCTTTAGGCAGCCACAGCGTCGTTGTTTTAGCTGCTCGTGCCTTCTTTTGACCGACTTTGATCAGCGCACCTTTTTTGATCGTCTGTGGTGCAAAGCGACCTAATACGCGATTATAGAGGTTATTGGTCTGTTGGAACTGATTGTTGAAGTCGCCAGGAACGTTTAAGACTACCGTAACCAGGCGGCGATTGTTAAACGTTCCGGTGCTGACAAAGCAGTTGCCGGCTGAATCAGTCGTCCCGGTCTTTAGGCCATCGATCTCACCATCTGCTCGATCCAGAGCCGCTCCCTTGATCATCAGATTGATGTTTTGCATGTGGTAGGTCTGTGAATCACTGACTGGGAAGTCTTCTTGAGCCGTCTTGGTAATATTGACGACATCAGGATAATGGTTTAAAAGCCAGCTGGCAATCTTAGCCAGATCAACGGCAGAAATCTGATTTTCGGCGTTTTTGGAGACGTTCTTTAAGCGCAAAGTCCCCAGATCCCCGTTTGAGAGTCCGATCATGTTATAGATCTTGGCATCGGTCACGCCAGCTTCTTTAGCCACCTGCTGCATCTTGGCATTGAACTTGGCCACGCTGCCGGCATCAGCTAAGGCTAGCGCTTCGGCACTGCCATCAGCTGAAACCAGCATCATTGAATCAACCAATGACTTAATCGTATAGCTCTCGCCTTCATTCAGCGGCACGTTGGAAAAGCGCCAATCGTTGGCCATTACCGCCACTGGATGCGAGATCGTTACTTTTTGATCCCAGCTTAGCTTATGAGCCTGAATATCTTTTTCAATTACGGCCAGCGTGAGAATCTTAATGGTGGAAGCAACCGGATACCGTTTTTGCGCGTTCTTTTGGTACAGAATCTGCCCAGTCTTAGCATCCATGGCAATCGCAGCCTTGGCAGCAACATCATGGCTCGTGCCTACGTTTTGTCCCGATTGGTGGCCATTGCTGTCTGATGAGCTGTCCTGTGCGACAACCGTTGATTCTTCAGTTGCCTCGCTATCAGCCAAAACAATCGAGGAGAGACCCAGCAGGCTGAGATTAAGGCTGAGCAGCACCAGAACCAGACTCTGCAGGCGTTTCTTCCAGCTATGTCTATTCATCTTTAGTATCAATCCTTATTAATAATTCTTTCTTTACACTGTCTTTTCTATCTTAACGCAAAATTCTTTCTGATTATCAGCAAAAACCAAAAATCCCTTATCGATTTTTAGCTGCTGGTTTGACTCATTGGTTTGATTGCCAGTTAATTATTGGCAAAGTCAGCGTTTCGATACTGCTGAATCCAAAGCTTGCTTCAAGCGCTGATTATTTGCATAACGGCCCAAACATCGATATTCTAAGGTCATCGGTTAAGCTTAGATTTTAATGACGCCAGCGAA
This sequence comes from Limosilactobacillus mucosae, assembly GCF_013423865.1. NCBI lineage: Bacteria > Bacillati > Bacillota > Bacilli > Lactobacillales > Lactobacillaceae > Limosilactobacillus > Limosilactobacillus mucosae. The sequence goes on from NZ_CP058954.1 coordinate 1,840,005, forward strand.
TCGAATAAATCTTGCTCAAATATCTTAAAACAATTATTTTCTAGCAAACAAAAGCAGGTGATTTAATGCAGCTAAAAATTTCAAAGACCGCTCAACAATGGCTGATCAAGCAGCTGGATCTGCAGCCTGGCAGCGGCGTGCGCTTCTTTACTCCAACTGGTGGCCGCAATGGACACGTCAATTATGGCCCCAAGCAGTCCTATCAAAGAGAAGATCAGCCCAAGCAGCCGGTTTTGCAGGTTATTATCGATGAGATCAACTATCATATCGATGATCAAGACAGCTGGTTCTTTTCAGGCAAGACCACGCTGATCGACTATGATCCGCAAAATGGCCTGACGTTTCATTTCTTTAATGGCAATGGCGAGCCGGTCGATGCCAACACCGCAGCTTCTAAAGGCAATACCCGCTTTGAGGGGCTGTGGGACTGATTTCGCCATAGTTATGACACTGCTGCAATCTGGATCAGGTTAGGTCCGTCATTAACAGCTTAAATAGCGGCTCTTATGCAGAAATTTTTGTATAAAACATATGACGAAACCATCATTACCTACTTTTCGAAAAAATCAATGTATAAGTAGGAAAAAACTAATGTATATCGAGTTAGGGATCCCTAACATTACCTACTATGTTGATAAAAACACGTAATCGGAGGTAATTCACAAAGTCGGTCTAACCCTATCAGCCTTAGAATATACAGATTTACCTACGATTCACAGAAAAAATGGCAAAAGTAGGTAAAGCAAAATAAATCGGCTATGCATGTACCTACTTTTGGTAAAAAATCTGTCGATAGTAGGTAATTTCAAGCCGCCCAAGCCCTCAAGCCATACTTTCTTCACAAGGCATGCAGTCAAGCAATCATAAAAGTCGGGTTCCTGCATACTTTCAGGATTATCAGCCAGCCGCCAAAAGCTGCCAGTTTTAAGCCAATCCAGTCCCGTTAAAGCCGTCATGATTCTACCATAAGCTTTGGCTGTTCGATGATTTTGATATTGTAAACGTTCTTTCCGACTGCTAACCAAAAATACTTCATTTTTACTGAAAAACTGGTAATGACATCCGCCACTACCAGTTTTTTAGTTTCTGTTTCGTTATTCGGCAACCGTCTTAGCAATTGCAGCATTAACCGCGGCCTGCTCGCTTTCAATCAATTCTACGCGACTGGCAATCACCTTTTCATCCATTTGAATTTCGCGTTTCAGCATTGGGTCATTTTCCTTAGGCGTAAAGAAACGCTTGAATTCGGCCAATCGCTGCGAAGTCTTAAAGATACGGGAGATTACGGTAATATAGGTTGGAAATTCCATGTCGCCGCCAACGGTCTTTTCCAGCCATGACCATTCTTGCTGGATCCAGTCCCAGGCTGCCTGTTGACCATGATCATTAGTCAAAACGCCTCTAAACCAAGCCCGCAGATCCTGTGGCTTGATGGTATCGGCATCTTCAAACCGATCAATCAGCTGGGCAATCAATTGATCATCCTGCGTCTTGGTCAATGCTGCACAGATATCCTGCTTAAAGCCGGCATCGGCAGTCTTTTGATAGTCCGCCAGCAGCGTATCAAACAGTTCCTGGCTGCCATAGTTTTTAACCTCGTTGGCCAGCACCAGTCCCCGTACATCAGCCGGCAGATCCGCCAGATGGTCCTGATACTGATCAAACAATGCCTGCGCCTGCTTGATTGTGTCACGGTTTTGCGCATACAAGGCCGCGCTCAATACGATTGGCCGCGTTAATTGATCATCATTGGACTCATCTTTTTGTGAAAGCCAGCCAAGCCGCTGCACCTGCTTGACGCTAAGTTGATCAAACAGCTGCTGCAGTTGACGCTCTGTCTTGGCAGCCGGCTGGACAAAGTTTTTGAGACTGTTAGCCACATGGTACAGCATTTCATTAACGATTCCAGAACGACTGTCTTTAAAGCGACTCAGCAGCGGGACGATCTGAGCATAGGAAATCTGCCGTCCTTCTGCCAACAGACGCAGATCCTGCAGCAGCTGCAGCTGATCGATGGCTCCCAGTTCATCAAGGTGATCCAAAATATCATTTAGCAGCGTCTCATCATATTTAACGATGACATGCGAATTATCGCCTACATTAACGCGGAACGGCCGACCATTTTGTTTTCGCAGCTGGGCATAATCGCCTAAAACCAGGCTTTGTTCGCTAAAGATCGCTGGTGCCTGATTATAATTGGCATTTAATGGAATCTGCCAGAGACGGCTCTTTTCCTCGCCATCACCAATAAAAAACTGCTGCTGACTGAGCATAAGCTTGCCATCCTCAACCTTGACCTCGACTACCGGATAGCCCGGATGCTCCAGCCACGACTCCATGATCTGGCCAACATTCATTCCTGAAGCCTCGCCCAGTGCCTGCCAAAGATCGGCTCCCGTAGCATTGCCATATTGATGGGCAGCAAAGTAGTTTTTCAAGCCCTTGCGCATCGCATCATCACCCAAAAGTGCCCGCACCATCACCAGCATCCGCGCGCCTTTGGCATAAACGATTGCTCCATCAAACAGCGTATCGATCTCCGCGGGGTCATCAACGGCAACGTGAACCGACTGCACGCCATCCGTAGCATCCCGCTGCAGCGCCATTGGAACCTCAGAAGTCTGAAACATCTCCCAAACGTTCCATTCCGGCTCCAGAGCATCGACGGCCACATATTCCATCATGTTGGCAAATGACTCGTTCAGCCAAAGATCATCCCACCACTTCATCGTAACCAGATCACCAAACCATTGATGTGCCAGCTCATGCGTGATGACCGTGGCAATCAGCCGTTTTTGATTGAGCGTCGTATTGTCCGGATCCAAAAGCATGTAAGCCTCACGATAGGTAACCAGGCCCCAGTTCTCCATCGCGCCGGCTGAAAAGTCTGGCAAGGCTAATTGATATGACTGTGGCAGTGGATATGGCGTCTGGTAAAAGTCTTCATAAAACTCAATCGCACGTTTGGCAATATCCAATGAGAAATCAAGTTCTTTTGGCTGATGGGCCTTCGTAGAAAAGACACCGATCTCAACGCCGCTCTTGGTTTTGGCAAACTTGCTCTGCAGCTCGCCAAATGCAAATGCAACCAGATAAGTAGACATCTTGACCGTTTCTTGGAAGTAGTGCACGCCATTTTCAACATGATCTTCTGGCATGTTGGCAATGATGGTTTCGCCTGGCTGCTCGTCATACTTGATGGCTAACGAAAACGTCGCCTTGGCTTCTGGCTCATCAATCCCAGGAAAAGCCTGCCGCGCCGCCGTGGTTTCAAATTGCGTACCAATCAGCTGCTTTTTTTGACCGGCAACCGTGTAGTATGACGGATAGATCCCCATCATTGTATCAGTCAGCTTGGCATCATAAACTACTTTTAACTCCACGTCACCAGAATGCGGTAGTTCAAGCTGAATGGCTTCTTGACGGTCGCTGAAGCTGAATGGTACGTCCTGTCCATCAGCCTGAACGCTGGCAACGTTTAGAAACTTTTGATGCAGTGCAATCTTAGTGTCCACAGCATTGCCTTTGATCGTCGTAATGCCTTTAAAATGCTTGGCGGCGCGATCGATATCCAGGTAGATGTCGTAGTGGACTGGTTGAAATTTTTCATAAAAACGCGTTGAGTCTGCCATGTTCTTTCCTCATTTCGTTAAATTTATTGAACATTATAACGCCAATTGCTAAAAAGATTGAAACCGAGTACCTCATCAGCCTTCAATTCTTATAATTTTTTAATTTTAAATGGTATTCTTTGCCAGAATCGGTATAATGGTAGCTAGTTATTTTTAAGGAGTTTTTATGCAGTTTTTCCATAACCAATTAAATATCCATCTGATTATGGTCGGCTGCTGCAACATCTGATTAAGCTTAACGGTAATGATGAGCGGTTCATAATTTGAATCGCTCTTTTATTTTTGGAGGACACAGCATGAGTGAGAAAAACCACGTCGCGCCAAAGTTAAAACGCACAATGACGGCGGGACAAATGGAAATGATCTCTTTGGGCGGCGCGATTGGCGTTGGACTGTTTATGGGATCAAAATCAACCATCAAATGGACCGGGCCTTCCGTACTTTTGGCCTATGCCTTTGTCGGTTTGATTCTGTATATCGTAATGCGGGCTTTGGGCGAGATGATCTACGTCAATCCCAGCACGGGGTCGTTTGCTGACTATGCCACCCATTACGTGCACCCAATGGCCGGCTACATAGCAGAATGGGCCAACGTTTTTGAATATATCGTGGTCGGGATGTCAGAAGTTATTGCTTCAACTGAATATCTCAAGTACTGGTGGCCGCATACTCAAACCTGGGCTGCAGGTCTGATCATCATCTTCTTTTTAGCCATCGCCAACCTGGCCAGTGCCAAAGCTTATGGTACCTTGGAGTTCTGGTTTGCCATGATCAAGGTCGTAACGATTGTTTTAATGATTATTCTAGGCTTTTTGGTGATTCTGCTGGGATTTGGCAATGGCGGTCATCCCATTGGCTTTAGCAATCTTTGGTCTCATGGCGGCTTTTTCACCGGCGGCTTTAAGGGCTTTATGTTCTCAATGTCGATCATCGTTGGGTCATATGAAGGAATCGAGCTATTGGGAATCTCGGCCGGTGAGGTTGCCAATCCGCAAAAAGCCGTGGTCAAATCAGTTAAATCCGTTTTGTTTAGAATTCTGATCTTTTATGTCGGCGCGATTTTCGTCATTGTTACGATCTACCCATGGAATCAATTGGACAGCGTCGGCTCGCCATTTGTTGAAACGTTTGCCAAAGTCGGCATTACTGCAGCGGCTTCGATTATCAACTTTGTGGTTTTGACAGCTGCTTTATCTGGTGCCAACTCAGGGATCTACAGTTCTAGCCGGATGCTTTTCCGCTTGGCGCATGAAGGCAATGCTCCACGCCTGTTTGGCAGACTTTCCAAGCACGTGGTTCCCGATGCAGCAATTCTGGGAATTTCTGGCGGGATTCTGATCGGCTTTGTCTTAGACATCTTCGCCGAATACTTCAGCAAGTCAACTGCCGATCTCTTTGTCGTTGTCTTCAGTTCATCCGTTTTGCCAGGGATGATTCCTTGGTTTGTGATCTTGCTGGCTGAACTGCGATTCCGGCAGCATAATCCTGAACTGATGCAGGATCATCCGTTTAAACTGCCGCTTTATCCATTCTCAAACTACTTTGCGTTTGCAATGCTGATCATGATCGTTGTCTTCATGTTTATCAACCCTGATACGCGCATCTCAGTAATCGTTGGCGCGGGCGTCTTAGTTCTGGCCGCGATCGTCTATCTTTGCCGTAACGGCTTAAATGGCAAAAAACAAGCTGTCAAATAATCAAAAAGCCAAGCTGGTGGATCCCCACCACGCTTGGCTTTTCATATTGACACAACCTGGTTAGTTTAATGATCGACGATGCGAAAAGATCTGCAGCGGCATCATCTGCAAGAAAGTTGCCAAAATAATCAGGCAGCTGGCCAAGATATTGACCGGACCAAATTGAGTGTGCAAAAGCGCCACCGCCAGAATCGTTGCCACCAAAGGCTCAAAAGCTCCCAGCATCCCTGTCGTACTAGGATCGATATATTGTACGCTGGCCAGGTAGAGCGTATAGGCCAAAAGCGTACCGCCAATAACAATCCAGCCAATCAAGGCCACGTCTAACGGTCGCAGGGCCGGCATTGGCATAATAAAGTACAGCGGGATAAAACAAATGCCACAGATCAGCATCGACCAGGCCGTAACATTAAGCGTGCCATAGCGGGCAAACAGTCGCCCGGGTGCCATCGTGCTGATTGCATTGGCCAGCGCAGCCAAAAGCGCCCAAAAGCATGCTTGCGGCGACAACGCCAGATGATTGAGATTGCCGTTGGTCACCAATAAAAACGTTCCAACCAAGGCTACGATGATCGATACCACATCGATTCGGCGCGGCATCATTTTCTGGGCAGCTGCCGTATAACCAATAATGATAACTGGCGCCAAGTATTGAATCACCGTGGCTGTCGGGGCATTGCTGTACTTAACGGCCGCAAAATAAGTCAGCTGCGACATGCCCATCCCAAAAAAGGCAAATAAAACCAGCTGCAGGACATCATGGCGATTGCTAAACAATGCCTTGGTTGACGATCTTCCAGTCAGCTTGGCCAAGATGAGCAGCAGCATTCCAGCTCCTAAAAGCCGCAGCCCGACCAGCCAAACCTCACTGACCGTCGTTTCGCCAAACAGATATTGCACGGCAACGCCTGAAGTTCCCCAAAAAGAAGCTCCCGTAACGGCCAGCAGAATGCCTTTCGTTCTCTTGTTCAAAATCTTTCCTCCCTGTCGAATGCATACTGAATAAGGATAAGCTTTTCATTACCAAAGAACAACCAGCATTTAAAAAAAGCTCATAAAAAACGCTCAGCAGTCGGCAATCGCCTCTCAAAACCGCTGAACGCTTTATTTTCAATCGTTTTTAATCATCAGCGCAACTGCCAGCCTGCTTGCGGCTAGAAACGCTTGGCCAATAAGATTTTAGTACTTAACCATGGAACACCCCACCAGCCGTTGACGCCGCACTGGTGAACCGTAATATCATGAAAGCCCAGCCCTGCCAAAATCTTTTGGTACTCATCAAAATGCCTAAAATCAATAATTGCCAGCGTACCATCGCTTTTTAAGGTCCGAGCTGCTTCTTGAACGGCACGCGCGCGATTGATCGTTGGCTTGACCTGATGCAGCGTCATCCAAATCAAAATCCCATCAAACTGGTGATCTTTAAATGGCAGATTCAATATGTCCGCTGCCTGCACTGAAGCGCGATCTGCCATTGCCGCAGCCTGAAGACTGTCCTTGGCGCGGGCAAGCGAATTATGCGACTGTGCAGATTTGCGCCCGACTTCGACCCCTGTTGCATGTCCTGGGATCGTTAAGCGCTTGGCCAGCTTTACCAGCACATTCCCTTGATCAGTGCCGAGATCAAGCACCTGCGCGTCAGAAGACAGATGCAGATATGTGATTGTTTCATCAATTATCTGCTCCTTGCCGCGCCATGATGCATTTAAATACAGCCCTAAACAGATCAATAACAAAACCGTCACCAGCCAAAACAGCCATTGATGCCAGACAACGGCCGCCCCAATCGATAACATCGCTGCCAGCGCGATTGCCAAAGGTACCAGCGGCGCATCTACTCGCTTAGACTTCATCAGCACCGTCCTTTCTTCTATCTTATGCTTTTTTAGCCTGCATCCAGCTGGAGATTGCCATGCTTAGTGCCACGCCCAGCCCCAATGGCAAAAGAGCCGAAAAATTCAAATGGCAGACTTCAAACAGCATAAACATTGCCATTAATGGTGCCTGCTGAGTAGCTGCCAGGAAAAAGGCCGCGCCTAAGACGGCAAACTGCATTAACGGTTCGCCAGGCATTGCCTGAATAAAAATCATCCCTAACAGTACGCCTAAAGACGAACCCATGGCAATTGATGGCGTCAGTGTCCCACCATAGCCGCCACCACTAATCGTTGCTAAAGTAACCAGCCCTTTGGCAAAAAAGCCGAACAGCAGTAAAGCAACTGCCGAATGAGAAACACTGGTCACATTGATTGCCATCTGGGCCACACCTCGGCCATTCCCCATGATTTCTGGGAAAAAACAGGCAACGGCACCCGTCAGCGCCCCAGCCAGCGGCATCGTAATAAAAATCCGCCGATCCTTAACGCGCAGTGCACTGGCGCGGCCAATCAACCGTTTGTACCAAGTACCCAAAAAGCCCATCAGCGGTGCCACGATCACTACAAAGGGAATCAAGCGCAGCGAAAACTGACGTGACGCCACCAGATAATACGGCTGCCAGCCTTTGACGATCGCACCGACCATCGTTGCAATCGCAGCCATGGTCAGACTGACGATCACGGCTTTTTTATCAATCTTTTTATAGAGGATCTCCAGGCAAAACATCGCTCCTGTAATCGGTGCAATGTAGACACCGGCAAAACCGGCCCCAGCTGCTGCGGCAATCAGCAGGCGGCGGTCTTCTGGAGCCAGCTTAAGCCAGCCAATCCGATCACCCAATCGGATCCACGACTGAGCCCACATTGCGCCAGCTTCTCTTGGGGCCAGTTCCCGACCAATAGATCCCCCAGTCCCGACATAGAATACCTGAGCCGTGACATGCATGATCGTGGCCCCCATTGGCATTTTTTCGCCATCAACGGCCTTGCCCAATTTAACCGGTCGATAGTGCAGCTGCATAAAGTACCAGACGACTGATACGATCAAAGCCCCAATAATCGGCGCCAGCAGCCGGTTTAATGGCGTGGCTGAAAACGCGACCGGAATCGCGTTGGTTTCGGTAAAATGAAAAAATACTCTTTCCGTTGCGTCCAGGACAATGCTTAACAAACCGGAACTGGCTCCGGCAATAATTCCCATGACAATCGTTGCAATTGCCAGCGCACGACTGTCACTTGACTTCTCTATTCTCAATTCTCTCTTCCCATCCTAATCTGCTACAAAAACCAAGTTATCATTTGTCGATGCCTGCTCATCATAATGATAGCCAAGATCAAACTGCTTTACGACTGCCAGATCATCAGCCTGACGCTCAGCCAGATAGCGCACCAGATTACCCCGTGCGATCTTGGCCCGTGTGGCTTGAGTCTTGAAGCGGCCATGCTCTGCTTTGACAAACGTGCAGCTGACCAGTTGACGCTTGCCTTTGACGTAAGGAATGACTGCTTTGGCATATTCTTTTGATGCCAGATTCAAAACCAGCTCGTATTCTGAATAAAGCTCATTGGCCAGTCTGCTGCCCCAAAACTCATATAGATTCCTGGTCCCCGCAACTTTAGCTCGATCACCCATACCCAAGCGATAGGAAACGATTCCGTCAAACGGCCTCAATAAGCCATAAAAGCCCGATAAGATGCGCAAGTGGTCTTGAACATAGCCAAGTGCTTTCTCATCAAAAACTCCCGGAGCCATCCGCTGGTACTGCAGGCCGGTAAATGCCAGCAATGCCGGGGTCAGCTGATGGTAAAGATCCATCTGCTGCACCCATTGATAGTTGGAAATGGCAATTTTTTCGCTGCAGTCCCACCAAAGATGATGAAGCTGGTCGTAGCTTAAACTGCGCAGATAATCTAAAATCGTTTCCGTTTGCGGCAAAAACTGCGGTAAGCCTTGAATCGGCAATGAATCCGGATCAGCTTTCATATTCCGAGCCGGAGCAATGATAATCTTCATAAAAATCTCCTTTTATCGACCCGTCTATTTTAGCATGTTCCCAAACAAGCACCACTAACTAATCCGGTAATGGTTGTCATAATTTAGACAATCAGCTAAGATTAGAAGAAATTTTTAGATTACGGAGGAATTATCTATGATTGCACAACCGCAGCGAACCGGGGTTACCGTTGGCTATCAAGGCGTCCCAGGATCATTCTCTTCTCAGGCCATGCATCAATGGTTTGGCCAGGTCGAAAGTCGCAACTATCTTAAGTTTGAAGACGTTTTTTTGGCACTGCAAAACGGCGCAATCGACTATGGCGTCGTCCCAATGGAAAATTCCTCAACCGGCGCCATCAATGACAACTACGATCTGATCAACAAGTATCATTTCTTTATCGTTGGCGAGCAGTCCATCTACATTGCCCAAAACCTATTGGGCGTTAAAGGAGCCAAACTCAATGACATCAAGGAAGTCTATTCGCATCCCCAGGGCCTTTTGCAGACCAGCCAGTTTTTAGCCGCGCACCAGATTCAAGGTAAAGAATGCCTCAATACGGCACTGGCAGCTAAAATGGCCGCTGAAAGGCAGGATCCGGCAGTTGGCGCGATTGCCTCGACTGAAGCAGCCAAATTATATGATCTGGACGTTTTGGCACCCAGCATCGAAAACGATAAGTCTAATCATACGCGTTTTATCATTTTTGGTCGCGCACCAGAAGTCTTGCCGGATGCTGATCGGATTTCATTGATCTTTACCTTGAAAAATGAGGTTGGCACGCTCTATGAAGTCATGCGCGTCATTAAAGAGCATGCTATCAACATGGTGCGGATCGAATCGCGGCCTTTGCTGGGCAACCCCTGGGAATACTATTTCTATGTTGACCTAGATGGGAATCTGGCTGACCCGCGGATTACCGAAACTTTGGCCGAACTGAAAAACTATACGACCTCACTGCGGCTGCTTGGCAATTACCATCGTCAAGAAAATTAATTCCATCAACTCAAACCAAAAAGGCACGCTGTTCAAGTTCAAGCTTGACAACGTGCCTTAAATATTTTCTTTAAACTGCCGCTTTTTAATGAAGATTGACTAACGCAGAATCTCGATCAGGTTTTTGTTGGCAGCCTGTTTAGCCGGCAAGATCCCAAAGATGATCCCGACTGAAGCTGAGACCCCAAATGCCAGCAGGAACGAATTCAAGGTTATGACGGCATGAATGTGGTAAGGCATGAAATTACTGATTATGCCCGCCAGCAGCCAGCCGATGACAAAGCCCAGCAACCCACCGCCGACCGTTAAGACAATGGCTTCTAACAAGAACTGGGCCATCACGTTTTGCGGCGCGGCCCCAACTGCCAGCCGAATCCCGATTTCCTGCGTTCGCTCAGAAACTGAGATGTACATCATGTTCATGACCCCAATCCCAGCGATAAACAGCGAGATCCCCGCAATGGCACTGATAAAGGCCGTCAAACCGGTGATCATGTTGTTGACTTTGGTCAGTTCCGCACCGGCATCGACTGCCATGTAGGTACCATCGTGTGCGCTGGTTCCCTTCTTTTCCATGTACTTCTTGATCTTTTTGGTAACCTTGCCGGCATTGGCGCCTTGATAAAAGATCAGCTTAATGCCATAGCCGGTTGTCGCCGTAGTCCCCGAATAAAACAGCTTGGTACCGCCAATCAGATCGGCGCCGTACTTGTTGTCATTATAGGTGTTGGCCTGTGAGCGATACACCCCGACCACGCGATAGTCGTGATCCCCAATTGAAACAGAAGTGCCGACTGCATTTTGAACCGTCTGATACTGCTTTTTAGCCAGCGACTCTTTCATCAGAATAACCGGTTCTTCAGTCAAAAGCTCATTGGTCGTAAGATTGCGGCCCGCTATAATGGAAATCTTGCTGGTTGGCCGCTTAAACAGCGAAATCGTGGCGTTGTTGACCCGCTCATTGCCAACCAGCGGCGAGACGGAAGCATTGTTGGTTTCATGCGAGATTGCGGCTTTTTTCACCTTAGCGCCAAATCGTTCCTCAATCGCGTTTAAGTCCGTTTCGGTAAATCCGGAAGCTGCCGACTGCGAATCGTTGGGCGTAAAGTAAAGATAGGTATACTGCTCGCCGTTTTGAGTCGTATTAAACTCGTCGCTGAGCCTTTTCTTGACCCCATTTCCCAGTGCCAGAATCGTAATTACCGCCGCGATCCCAATCGTAATCCCAATCGTCGTCAGAAAACTACGCTTGGGGTTGGCTCTTAGCGATTGCAGAGCACTGCGCAAGAGTTCGGCATTTCTCAATTTCCTCCCACCTTTCGATCGTCGACAATTCGGCCATCAATGATCTTGACAACGCGCTCGCACTGTTCGGCAACCCGTGGATCATGCGTTACCATGATGATGGTCGTATGCTGAGTCTGGTTGAGCTGCTTAAACAGGTCCATGATTTCCTGACTGGTCTTCGTGTCCAAAGCCCCCGTTGGCTCATCGGCAATCAAGAAATCGGGGTTGGCAATGATGGCCCGCGCGATTGAGACTCGCTGCTGCTGACCACCCGAAAGCTCAGTGGGCAGCTTATCATCATAGCCTCCTAAACCAACGCGACTCAAAACTCGGGCCGCTGTCTTTTTGGCCTGCCGCCGACCCACTCCCGCATACAGCAGGGGCAAAATGACGTTTTCGGCAATACTGATGTCGCGAATCAGCTTAAAGTTTTGAAAGACAAACCCCACGTGCTGGTTGCGCAGCTTGGCAAAATCCGCCCGCGTATAGTCATGGATCGCCTGGTCATTGTAAAAATAGTTTCCTTCAAAATCATCATCCAAAAAACCGATGATATTGATCAAGGTCGACTTGCCAGACCCGGATTCCCCGATAATCGCCATCAGTTCACCGGCCGCAACCTGCAGATTGATATCATGCAGCACGTGAAATCGAGTCGCACCCTGACCATAGTACTTGTTAACGTGTTCCAGTCTAATCATTGCCATCAGCGCTCACCTTGGTCCCGTTATGCAGCTTGCTGTCTGGGTTGGTAACGATCTGCTGACCAGCCTTGACGCCGCTTTTGACTTCAAAGTATTCATTGACCCGCTTACCGCTAACGGCAACTGCTTTGGCCTTACCGTTTTTAACGACGTAGGCCTGCCCATTTTTAACGCTGGACTTTGGAATCCGCAGCTGGTTTTGCGCAACTGAAGCCTTGACCGTCTGCCCATCCATAAAGTCTTTGCTGCTTAGATCGGCATCGACCTCGTAGCTGGCACCGTTGCTTTGCGAGTTCGTGGTCGGCACCGTGGCCAGGTAGCTGATCGTCGTATCGGCCTGTTTGCCCGTTGCCAGTGCCCGCACATGAATCTCCTGACCGGTTTTAAGCTTGCTGTAGTTATATTCCGATACCTTGCTCTTAAACTTCAGATCGTTGGAATAGATCGTGATTACCGGTGCGTCCTGCTTAGTGTCGTCTACCGTGACCGTACCATCAAATGGTGCCGTTAAAGTCTGGGTGACCTTTTGACTCAGCGTGTTGACCTTATTTTGAGCTGCCGTAACGTCGCTTTGCGCATCGGCCAGACTGGCTTGGGCCTGGGCAACGCTGCTGGCCGATCCAGAAGCCGTGCCATCCTCGCTTTGCGCCGCCGCATCCTTTTGCGCCGCACTGACATTGTTTTGCTGTGCCGTTACGTTGCGCTGTGCCTTGGCCAGTTCCTGCTTGGCATCGGTCAGTTCTTCATTGGCACTCTCGCTGTAGGTCGTTACCAAAGGATCGCCCTCACTGACCTTTTGTCCGTTGGCAACCCCGATCGACTGCACCTTGCCAGATGGCAGACTCAAGACCTGCTGCTGTTGGGCGGCAACGGTCCCGGTCAGCGTCAAAGGAGTCGTTTTGGCAACCTTGGCAACGACATAGCGTGAAGACTGCGCGGCCTTGTTCTGCTTGATTTTATTGATGATCCCCATCCCAATCAGCAAAACCAAAACGATTGCCGTGCCGATCGTTGTCTTGCGGTGATTTTTTACCCAATGTTTTATTTTTTGCATAATCTTCCCCAGTTTCTACTTCTCAAAAATCCGTTTGAATGCGACAAATGTACTAAAAGCAACAGATATTTTAGTTAGTTACTTAAGTGATTAACTAGATAATACCAAATTTTTCTTAAAAGGCAATCCTTATTTAAAAAATTACTTAAATACTTTATCTAGCGACCAATGAATTTAGTATCATCATCGCTTGTCAATCCCGGTGATGCAGTGGTTAAATGGTAGTTGAAATAAAATGACTCTGTCTGGGGTGCCATTGATTTGGCTGAGAGATACCCACATAACCTGATCTAGTTAGGACTAGCGGAGGGAGACAGCTTAATTTGGCGTGGCCGCATCGTCACGTTCTTTTGATTAATGATTAAGCACTCTTTCTCGGCACTGGGAAAGAGTTTTTTTATTGGTTTGAGATGATTTTAAAACGTTTTTAGGAGGAATCTTATGAAAAAACGGACCTATCAGCTGGTACTGACCGCTGTCTTGTCGGCACTGGCCGTTTGTGGCGGCAGCATGTTCTCATTTCCCATTGGCGTGGCCAAATGCGCGCCAACACAAAGTCTGGTCAATATTGTTGCTGGCGTGGTCTTGGGGCCGGAATGGGCAGTCGCGCAGGCGCTTTTGACCTCAACCGTGCGCAATCTTTTAGGCACGGGGACGCTTTTAGCCTATCCCGGCAGCATCTTTGGCGCCTGGCTGAGCGGCTGGCTGTTTAAGCGGTTTGGCAAGATATGGCTGGCAGCTTTGGGCGAATTGATCGGTACGGGTTTGATTGGCGCGCTAGTTTCCTATCCAATCGCTGCTTTGCTGATGAGTGCCAAGGGATCACTTTTCTTATTCGTCCCCAGCTTTGCAGTCAGTGCCATCGTTGGCGGCCTGTTAGCCTGGGTGATCTTAAAAGCCGCCTGGCAGCCAATCAGTCGCTTTGCCAAAATTTAATATTTATTTAGGGGCAGTTATTTGGCTTTTTTCCATCAGCTCTTGTACAATTCAGTTATCAAGCTACAATCGTTTTCTCATTAAGGAGGAATCAGCAAATGGAAAAAACATTTACTTTAGCCGAATTAAAACAGTTTAATGGTCAAAACGGTCAGCCGGCCTATGTTGCCGTTAAGGGCACGGTCTACGACGTAACTGAAGTGTCAGCATGGCAAGGCGGCAAGCACCATGGCGTTACGGCCGGCACTGATGCCACCGCGGCTATTGCTCATGCTCCTCATGGCGAAAGCGTCTTGGGCAAGCTGAAAGTAGTCGGTAAGCTGGCTGACTAGCTGCCACGATTCATCGACATCATCTAAACAGAAAAACAGTCATGGTCCTCAACCGTGACTGTTTTTTGTTGAAACGCTTTCTTGATTTGATTATGATGGTAATAAATATTCAAGAGGTGAATCAAATGACTAAAGGTTCTGCAATCGCCTACCAAAAACTGCTTGACGAGCTGCAAAAACTGGACATCAAATACGAAATGGTAGACCATCCCGCCGCTAAGACCACTGCAGAAGCCGATGCCTATATCGCTGGTAAAATCGGCGTCCGCACCAAATCGATGTTTCTCAAGGATAAGAAGAAAAACTTCTACCTGGTGATCATGGACGATGCCAAGCGCATGGACTTTAAGGAGTTTCAAGAGCTTACCGGCACTAAGCGCATCTCAATGGCTCATGACAGTGACATTGAAGATCAGCTGGGGCTTGAGGCCGGCATCGTTTCGCCATTTGGCATTATGAACAACACGGCTCACAACATTCAGATCTACTTTGATCAAGACATGCTGGCTGAAAACATTCCATTAACGTTCCATCCCAATATCAATACGCATACGATCTTTCTTTCAGCGGCCGATCTGATGAAATTCATCAAAGCTCAAGGATTCGACTATCAAATTATTGATCTGTAAACTCAAAACGCCCATTCGTGAATGGGCGTTTTTTGAATGCTGCTATTCGGCAACCCGATTGCCCAGTTCCCAAAATGCCAGGGCTGAGGCGGCCGCAACGTTTAAAGAATCGACTCCGGGAGCCATTGGAATCTTGATCGTGAAGTCGCTTTGCTCGATCGTTGCCTCTTTTAGTCCTGGACCTTCTGAACCCATGATAATCGCCAGGCGGTCCACTGCAGTCAGCTTGGGATCGTCAATGCTGACGGTATTATGCCGCAATGCCATGGCTGCCGTCTGATAGCCAGCTTGATGAAGCAGATCAATACCAGCATGCTGCCAGGTTTTGGCGTCAACATAAGTCCAAGGTACTTGAAAAACGGTTCCCATCGCCACGCGCGAAGACCGGCGATAAAAAGGATCCGCCGAGTCGCTGGTCACGATGACGCCATCAATGCCCAACGCCGCCGCTGACCGGAAAATCGCACCAATATTGGCTGGATTGACCACGCTCTCGAGCACGGCAATACGGGGATGCTCAGCCGGCATGGTCGCTAAAAAATCAGCCAGCTCCAGACGCTTGACGCGATGCATCGCTGCCAGTGCGCCCCGCAAAAGATTATAGCCCGGCAGCTGACGAAGCAGTTTGCTATTGGCAACGTAAATTGGCGTCTGTCCTAAGCCGCTGGTCTGATTAGCCGCCATTTCATGATCCAGATCTGCTAAATCACGCGTCAAGGCCTTTTCTTCCACTAAAAGCGAAGCCGGTTGATAGCCAGCGCGCAGGGCCCGCTCGATTACCTTGGGACTTTCTGCGATAAAAAGTCCCGGGTCAGGCTCCAATGCGTGAAACAGCTGGGCTTCATTCAACCGTACATATGGATCCAAATCCGCGCCATTCAGGTCATCCAGAAAAATTAAGTTATGCATTTTTATCTACCTGTCCTTAAAGATCTAAAACCATTTTAGCATAACCAGCCAACACCTTTAGTTAGGCAGTTTGCGTCAAAGTTAATCGAAAAGCCCGACAACGTTCGCATTTGTTTCAAAATTTCCAGCTATAATTGCAGAGTCAACCATCATCAAAAGGCCCGGCAAAACGTCTTAAAAGCCATGCATACCGGCAACTACCAAACATTTTTAAAACAGCTGCAAAAACGCGTTCCCGACTATCTGGCCACTGCCAAAGCCAACGTTGACGCTATGCAGGCCGCTTACAGCTATGGCGCTTCAGTCGTCGACCAAAAATCAAGTATCAAGATCCAAGCTGTCAGTCATGGGCGCTTAAAGCTGACTTGGCAGGCTGATAAAAGCGGCAGAATTCAGCTGCCAATCGTTACCTACCGTCAATCGCGGCTGATCATCAACGGCAAAAAGCTGACCCGTTTTAAGCGTTCTTTGGTTGGCTCACCGACAGTCATTCAGCAGCCGGGGCAAAACACTGCCTATTTAAGCTATGCTGCTCCATTATGGCTCAATTTCTTAATCGTTATTTCACTGCTGAGCTGGCTGGCTTGGGCGCTCAGGATGGTTTTTAATCATCGCCATCCCCAAGCCAATGATCATTTTGTTTCAAAAGACGAGCTGGCCATAAGATCTTATCCATAATTTTGGAATCGTTTTATCTGCTTCCCTACTAAAAAGTCAACAGAAAAAGCCCCATGATCCACGTTTTAGTGAATCACGGGGCTTTGATTTTGGTTAGGGTTGGTTACCAGAAATACCGTTATATCGGCTTTTCTCTTTAATCAATCCCTATTCCCATTCAATTGTCGAAGGCGGCTTACTCGTGACATCGTAAAGAATCCGGTTAACGTGATCAACCTCATTTACGATGCGAACCGAAATCTTTTGCAAGACATCCCATGGAATCTTGGCAAAGTCAGCCGTCATCCCATCGATACTGGTTACGGCGCGGATACCAACCGCGTAGTCATAGGTCCGACCGTCACCCATTACGCCGACGGAACGAATGCCAGGCAGCACCGTAAAGTATTGCCAGATTTCTTCATCCAGACCAGCCTTCTTGATCTCTTCACGCAGGATCGCGTCACTTTCCCGCACGATTTCCAGCTTTTCAGGCGTGATCTCGCCCAAGACCCGAATCCCCAGACCAGGACCTGGGAATGGCTGACGCCAAACCAGATCATGTGGAATACCAAGCTTTTCGCCCAGTTCACGAGTCTCATCCTTAAACAGGCTGCGCAATGGCTCGATCAGCTTAAAGCCGAGCTTCTTTGGCAGGCCGCCGACATTATGATGCGACTTGATGGTTTGCGCCGTGTCGGTCCCGGATTCGATAACGTCGGTGTAGAGCGTACCTTGGGCCAGGTATTCGGCATCCTTCATCTTCTTGGCTTCTTCGTTAAAGACTTCCACGAATTCTTTGCCAATGATCTTCCGCTTTTGTTCTGGATCAGAAACGCCCTTCAGCTTGCCCAAGAAACGATCAGCGGCATCAACCTTGACGATTTTAACACCCAGGTCGCGGCTCAAGGCGTTCATTACCTCATCAGCCTCGTTCTTGCGCAGCAGGCCGTGATCAACAAAGATGCAGGTTAATTGATCGCCAATTGCCTTGTGGATCAAAACAGCCGTAACACTGGAGTCAACCCCGCCGGAAAGGCCCAGGATAACCTTTTTGTCGCCTACTTCTTTACGGATGCTTTCAACCTGCATGTCGATAAAGTCGTCCATTGACCAGTTTGCTTTTGCCCCACAAACGTCAAAGGCAAACTTCTTCAGAATATCCAGACCATATTGACTGTTGCGGACCTCGGCATGGAACTGAATGCCATAAAGCTTCTTTTCGTCGTTGGCGATGGCTGAGATTGGGCAGTTCTTGCTGGTAGCAACGACCTTAAAGCCTTCTGGTGCCTCAACGACGCGATCGCCATGGCTCATCCAGACATACTGCTTCTTTGGCAGGCCCTTGAACATTACCGCGTCGTCATCGATAACTTCAATATCAGCTCGGCCATATTCAGAATCGTCGGCTGGCTCAACTTTGCCGCCCAGATCATAAGACATCAGCTGCATGCCGTAGCAGATCCCCAAAATTGGAATACCCAGCTTGTAGATTTCTGGATCGACCTTAAAGGCGTCCTTTGCGTAGACACTGTTGGGGCCCCCAGAGAAAATGATGCCTTTGGGATGCATTTCTTTGATTTCTTCAGCGCTCAGCTTGTGGGAGAGCAATTCGGAATAGATGCCAAAATCACGAATCCGGCGCGTAATCAGCTGGTTGTACTGACTACCGAAGTCGAGCACGAGGATCTTGTCGAATGCATCAAGATTGACGTTAGCCACTTAGTTTCCACTCCTTTTGTAAAAGATCATTGTTTTTAAATCTAAAGGCTATTTTACGGGTAAAACCGAACAAGGTCAATCCTCAAGATGATTTTATACCCTGGTTTACCTAACATATTTCGTTAAATTAGAATTCTCATACCATATTTACGGACGATTAATTTAAAATCAGCCGGCTGTTAAGTCAGCAAACGCTTAATATCCGAACTGGCAATCGTTAATCAAGCTTCAGTTGATGCAAACTGACTGAGGCTAAGTGAATAATTTCTTAAACTTTATTTTAATTATTCTTCAGTCTTATTTCTTAAGTTAAGACCGATTTTGAGTTAACATTAATTAATATCAGCAATACGTTTTATAGAATGGTACAATCTTCGTTGACGTCAGTGCCGACAAACATGGCAAAAACGTGCTGCTCAAAGTCGGCAACAATTATGCAGAGGGCAAAAACGTTGACTACAATAAGTTCTTTGAACGATTCTACCGTAATGACACCTCGCATAACAATGAAAAAAGATCTGGGTTTGGGATTGGTCTTTCAATCGCCCAAAACCTGGTCAAAAACTTCAAAGGCAGCCTAAGCGTTAACTGGAAAGACGACACCATCTATTTTACTGCCAGCTTTAAAAGTCTTAAGTAATCCAGTCGCGGCATTGCAAAAACACAATAGACTACTACGGCCGTACTCTTGATAACCAGTCACGGTATCGCAAAATCCCCGACCAAAACACAGCGCCCCAGCAAGCAGGCTTGTTGGAGCGCTTTTTATTGTAGATTCAGCTGACAATGAGCGTAAAAATCGTTGCTAAGCATTGATTGGACCAAATTATGCGAAAAATCAAGGAATAGTAGGTAGTTTCAAGCCCCATAGCAGCTTAGGGGACCATTTTCTTCACAAGACCGGCTTACCTTAACCGTCTCACATTGCCAGGTTTCCAAAAAGTCATCGCTATTCCCCGCCAGAAAGCTTTGTCAGCAAGATCCCAACATCACTAAGCAATACTGCTGACAATTGCCATCATGACTTGGGTAACGTTCCTTAGTCTTCTCGCAGATAAATCCGATCAATATGGTGATTTTCGGCTTTATGCAGAATCACATCGGCCCGATTGCGCGTTGGCAGGATATAGTCGCGCAGATTTGGCAAGTCGACCGTATCCCACACTTTCCGAGCCATCGCAAAAGCTTGTTGACGACTGCCCTTGGTGTAAGGATAGTAGTAGTTGCTTGGATCTTGAAAAGCCGTATCCAGAAGCATGCCGAATCGTTCTAAGTACCATTGTTCAATCAATTCGGGTTCGGCATCAATATAAACCGCAAAATCAAAAAAGTCGCTGACGTAGATTCGCTGCGTAGTCGGCAACTGCAAGACGTTAATTCCTTCAACGATTAAGACGTCTGGTTTCTCAATTACCTGGTACTCGTCCGGAACAATATCATAGACACTGTGCGAATAAATCGGTGCCTGTACGTAATCCTTGCCGGCATTGACGTCATTTAAAAAGGTCAATAGCTTTTCCATATCATAACTTTCCGGAAATCCCTTGCGCGCCATGATTCCTCGCTTTTCCAACTCACGATTGGGATAGATAAAGCCATCAGTTGTAATCAGCTCAACCTGTTTATCTGGCATCAGACGCTTTAGCAGAATCTGCAGCAGGCGCGCGGAAGTACTCTTGCCGACTGCCACTGAACCAGCAATGCCGATAATATAGGGAATTCGCCGCATCGGCTTACGCAAAAAAGTCATCTTCTGCAGCTGCATCTGCAAGTAGTTTTGATACTGCAATTGGATCAGCTTAATTAAAGGCAGATAGACCTCGCGTACGTCCGTTAGCGAAATCTGGTCATTGAGCGACTTAATATCCTCAAGATTTTCCTGGGTTAAGAAAGTTTTGCCATAGGGGAAAAAACTATGCCAGGTTTCACGATCAAAGCGATCATAATTCAGCCATTCATCCATGTTCTTTAAATCCTTTTTGTCAAATTTCTTTTTTAATTTTATCACAAACGATTGCCATGGGTGAAAACGTTCGCAAATGCAAAATAAATCGTAATCCTTTCGCGTTTGGCACGGTGTAACTAATATTACAGTGCGGTCCCTGTTCCAACATCAAGCTTTTGATAAATGGTGTATCGCGCCTATCGTAATAACCGGTTCTGCTGCAGTCATCGCTTTACCAGCATATCAGCCATATTGAAAGATGCTCACTAAAAAAGCTCAGCCGTTTAAGCGACTGAGCTTTTGGATTATTTAGTCGGGAACTTCAGCGTGACGCCTTTTAATTCAGGTGCATCGGTCGTGTATTGATCCAGCGTTGATTGGTTGTTGTTTTGACTCTTCAAGCTGGTCTTGCTCTTCTTTTGCGCCTGTTTAAGCTGTTTCAAGCCATTCTTCAGCGTGTACGAGTAGCTCTTCTTGTTGACTGTCTTAAAGCCTTTCAGTTTGTAGAAACGCAGCAGGTCGCCATTGACGACTTTATCAGACAGACCAAGATCCGTCGTGACATACTTTTGAATCTTGGCAAACTCGGCTTTCTGGGCCTTGGTTGGCGACTTGATCTCCTTGCCGCTGCTGGTGTAGTAGTAATCCCCATTGTACTTGGTGTACTTGTTGGTTACCCAGTCACCATTTCTAAATGGCACGATCTGGTTGCGGTTCTTAGAAAGCAGGTCTTGACCAAACTGAACGTATTTATTGGAACTGATGCCCAATAGATCCTCAATGGTTGGCAGAACGTCGATTTCACCACCATAAGTATGGTTGACGCCACCCTTTAAGCCTTCCATGTTGATCATAAACGGTACTTTCTGGAACATTGCCAGGTCATAGTTGTCAACTGACTTCTTGCCCAAGATCTGAGCAATAGCTGCCTTGTGGTTGTTGGAGATTCCATAATGGTCACCATACAGAACCAGCATCGTATTCTTGCGCAGGCCGGTTGAATCCAGGTAGTTGAGCAGTTCGCCAACTGATTCATCCAGGTAGCGCGCAGTCTGAACATAATGATCAACCGTACTGTCACCGGTATTCCATGACTTGATTGAAGTGTTCTTCTTGTCAATGATGTAAGGATAGTGGTTCGAGACCGTAATCAGCTTAGCATAGAATGGCTGTGGCAGCTGTTCCAGATAGTATGCGGATTCCTTTAAGAACAGCTTGTCTTTGACCCCATAACCCATGTTCTCATCCTTAACCTTTGGCAGATAGTCTTTGCTAAAGAAGTACTGGTAGCCAAAGCTCTTGTAGGCATTGTCACGGTTCCAGAAGCTAGGGACGTCGCCATGGAATGAGGCCGTTGTGTAGCCCAGCTTTTGTTCCAACAGAGCTGGCGCCGACTGGAACGTGTTGGTCGTCCCGTCAGTAACCATGGCCGAACCTTCTGGCAGACCATACAGCGAATTTTCCAGCATCAATTCCGCATCGGCTGTCTTCCCTTGGCCAACTTGGTTGAAGAAGTTGTCAAACGAAATCGTATCGCTGGCATGGTAAAGCTTGTTTAAGTTTGGCGTAACCTCTTCACCTTTCCACTTGTAATCGATCATAAACTGCTGGAAGCTTTCCAAGTGGATGATGATGATGTTTTTACCTTTTGCCTGCCCATAATATTCAATATTTGGCGAAGCATAGTTTTTCTTTAAGAACTTCAAGACTGGCTTGATGTCATTGCTGTTGGCCTTAGCCTTAACCGCACTGTTATGGGTAGTCTTGACGCCATCATAGATCGTATAAGCCTGCAGTCCCAAGTATTTGACGATGTAGTTGTTGTCAAAAGTCCGCGTCAACAGTTGCGGGCGATCCTTTTCTGCCATGGCCAGGTTAGCACCAAACAGCACGAAGCCAATCATCGTAATCGTCATTGCATAGCGAACCTTAAAGTAACGCATATCAATCCGAATAAAATGCGCAGCCAGCAGAACGATCAAGATGATCACATCAGCGTAAACCAAAAAGTCGGTTGGCTTAATGATACCCATCAGACTCTTGCCCAGGTTGTTTGATGCCGCTCCAGAACCTTTGATGATGTTAAAGGTAATAAAGTCGGAAAATTCTCGGTAATAGAGAATATTGGCAAACAGCCAGGTCGAAAGCAGAAAATTAATTAAGATCATCAGCCAGTATGAAAGCCGACCGCGGAAATAAAGCGCGATGCCTAAAAAGACCAGAGCCCCAGGCAAGGTGTTAAACGCCAGCAAAAACTGCTGCATACTGTCGGAAATCCCCAAGTTGAACTTGGTTTTATAAGCCCAGTAACTCTTAATCGCAAACAAGAGCACCGTGAGAAGAAAGAAGCCCAGCTTGGTGTTCAAGCCACGCCTTACCTTCTGCAACGCTGTTTTCATAATCTTTCCTCCATCAAAAAATATCAACATTAGGTATCATACAATAAAAGATCCCTAGTCGTTACGATTATTCAACGTTTTTTAACAAATGTTTGGAATTTTTTTGCATCTCAGCTTGATTGACTGCAGCCGACTTAACTGATTGGTGTTTACAAGCCCGCCTGACCATCATTAAATTTGAAGATTCTATGATAAACGATCCGTCAGTTCATACTCTTGACTCGGCACATCGGCAAACAGCTGACTGGCCTGCCCCACGCTGACGATCGTCAAATCATGCATCGCCCGCGAACAGATCGTGTAGAGCAGCTGCCGCTCACCGTCGCCATGATACTTCTGGTCGTTGGCATCCCAGACGATCACCGCGTCAAACTCAAGCCCTTTTGCCAGGTATGAAGGTACGACCAGCACGCCATCAACCAGCCGCTGATTTTCAGTCCGGATCAAGGTTACCTTAACGCCCTGCTCAGCCAGCAGCTGATAGATCTGTTCACTGTCAGCCAGGGTCTTACCGATAATGGCAACTGCATCATGCTGTTTTTGATAGTCTTTTAGAACCGCGACGACCTGTGCGACGGCATCGTTTAGATTTGTCAGCTGGTAGATGCTTGGCCGCTTGCCTTGACGCTCAAAGGCCTCGATTTTTTCGCCATCTTTGAGAATATGCTTGGTAAAATCGGTAATCTGTTTAGTTGAGCGATATGACTTGGTCAGCTGAACCACTTTCGTCTTTTCGGGATCAAACATCGTACCCAGCTGCCGCAGCAATTGCCGACTGTTGGCGCCCGTAAAGATTGCCTGGTTAAGGTCGCCCAGCAGCGTAAAGCGAGCATTGGGGAAACTAAACTTGAGATAGGCCAGCTGGAACGCATCATAGTCTTGAACCTCATCGACAAAGACATAGCGGATATCACGTTCGCCGCGCTTACCCGTCAGCAGATCATACAAATAGAGATAGATTGAGATGCCGGCAGCACTGATCTGCCGCTCTTTCAGATCCTGTGTGGTTCTTTCGATAAATGCCGCCCACTGCTGCTCGGTCAAATCAAACTTCTGCAGATCAACCATCTTTGGCAAGGCCTTTAAAAACAGCAGATACTGTGCATTGATGTTGATCCACATGTTATGACGAATTGCTCGATGAATCGGCGCGAACTCCTTTAAAACGATCTGCTTGGCATAGAAGTTGTATTCCTGCTTGTCTGATTCAAACTCGCGCGGCCGATTGTTCATCATCGCGTCCATCTGCTCTTTGCTGAGACTTTGGACGGCTGCTTCTGCCCATTTTGAGCGTATGGCCCCGCCAACTCGGCTTCTCAGCTGATGATCCAGCGCATCTTTGGTCGCATCCAGACGATTGCCCAGGTTATAGTTGCGATTGAATGAGTAATAGATCGTCTTGATTTGTTCCTTGGTAAAAAACGGCTTGCCATGAAACATCAGATTCCGAAAGCGCAGGCCCCGCTGTCCAAGCGCCTTGGCATAGGCACCAACTGCTTTAAAGCTGCTTAAGCTCGTCAATAGGCGATTGATGTTTTGATCGACTGCTGCCTGACTGCTTTCAAAGCGCTGCTGGAGCGTCTGAACGTGCAGTCTTGGCACCCGCCGATTAACGTACTGGAAGTAGGTCATTTGAACCATATTGTGCTCGCCCAGTTCTGGCAGCACCTGATCAATATAGTCGTTGAACAGTTGGTTGGGGCTGAACAAAACTACCTGGCTGGCCGTTAGATTGCCGCGATAACGATACAGCAGCCAAGCCACGCGCTGTAAAACGGCAGCCGTCTTACCAGAACCAGCCGCTCCTTGAACAAACAGCAACTCATCTTTGGCATCCCGAATGATTTCGTTTTGCGTTTTTTGAATCGTCGTTACGATACTCTTCATCTTGGTGCTGGAATGGGTTCCCAAGGCACTCAGCAGCATCTGATCGGTTACGGCCTCATCGGTATCATAAAGCGTGACGATCGTGCCATCCTCGATCTGGAACTGGCGCTTGAGTCTGACATCGACCTCCTGCTTGCCAACGGGGGTTTCATAAGTGACCGGTCCCAGCTTGCCATCATAATAGATTGAAGAGATCGGTGCCCGCCAGTCATATACCAGAAAATGGTCCGGACGATCAGAGAACGAGGCCAGGCCAATATAAATGGTTTCAGGTTTTTGCGCACCTTTTTCCAAAAAATCGATACGGGCAAAATACGGTTTGGCTTCCAAGCGTTTCAGCGTACTCAAACGATCGGCGGCATGCTGCCAGCTGTTTTCCCGCTCGTCAAGCATCTGCTGCTGGGCGCGAACCGACATGGCCGTATCCATCATCCCCGAATAAGTCGTGGTATTCATGTGGATATCATTGAACTGCTTGCTCAGGCCCTTCACATCCCGTTTGGCGTTTTCAATCGTACCGCTGGCTTTTTCCTCAGCCTTGCGAACTTCTTTAACGACCTGCTCCAAATGATGCTGTTCGTATTGTTGGATTGATTCTGTCAAACTCGAACATCCTTCCTGTCTTGAAAATCTAATCTTAGAATTATAACATTTTTTGCGCCGCGATTCCGTTATCAAGACTTGTCCGCATAAGGTTTGCTTAACTTATCGCCATCAGTCTGGTTTAGATGGTCACAAAATACTAGAATAATCTCAAAAGCTGATTTGAAGGTGGAAGCAATGGCTAAGCTCTTGTATGCTTTGACGCATATTCCTCAAGTGGTCCTCCCTTTGTTCAATTCACTGGGCAGCTGGACCTACGTCATATTATTTAGCCTGATCTTTATGGAAACTGGTCTGGTTGTTTTTCCTTGGCTGCCAGGACAGTCGCTGATTTTTGTCACGTCTTCGTTTGCTGCTTTGCACGGTGCCGAGGTCAAGATGAGCATTTTAGTACCCGGCTTTTTTATCGCGGCCGTGCTGGGCGACACGCTTAACTATCTGATCGGTACTCGCTTGATTAAATGGCCCTGGCTCAAGCGGCAGCTGGCTGGTCCGACTATGGCGAAAGCCCAGCTGTTTTTCAGCAGATATGGTTTGCGTGCGATCATTTTTGGGCGTTTCGTCCCGCTGATCCGCACCTTTGTCCCGCTGATTTCCGGCATCGCCAAATACCGCTTTGGCCGCTTCATGCTTGGCAATGTCTTAGGCGTGGCCATCTGGGTAGTCTCCGGCGCGCTGGCGGGATATTATCTTGGCAGCATTCCATTTGTACAGGCCCATTTTTCAACGCTGCTGCTGGGTCTGGTCATCTGCGGATCTTTGCCAGCCGTCTTTTTCAATCTCATTAAACGGATCCGCCGGCATATTATTGAACGCAACCTCTAACGCAATTTCGTACAATTTACCGTGGAATAATGGTAAACTGAATACTAAACAACGTACAGAATAATGGAGGTTTTTTCCCTTGGCAGTAAATGTTTATTTCGTTCGACACGGTCAGACCTACTTGAACCTGTTCCACAAATATCAAGGCTGGTCAGATGCACCACTGACCGAAAAAGGCATTGCAGACGGCAAGCGCGTGGGCAAGGCTTTGGCCAAGATAGACTTTGACTATCTTTTCTGCAGCGATATGCGACGGACAGTTAAAACCGCAGAACTGCTGGCAGCCAGCCATCCTACCAAGATCGTTCATCCAGAGCCAGATCCAGCCTTTCGGGAAGTCTTTTTCGGCTTTTTTGAAGGCGAGGACACGGCTGCGGCTTCCATGAACATTGGTCTTTGCCGTTCCTATGACGAGCTGGTCAGCAAGTATTCTGTTGAAAAGGCGCGCGATATCACCAAAGCTGCTGACCCATTCCATCTGGCTGAAAACGATGCCGAATTCTGGCAGCGCATGGACAAAGGTTTGGACCGGCTGCGCAATCTTCCCGATGGCAGTACCGCCGTCGTTGTTTCTCATGGTGCAGCCATTCGCTCAATCGTCAGCCGCTATGCCAAAGACAAGACCTTGGCCAACGATGCCCCCGTCAATGGCAGTATCACAAAACTTTCCTTGACCCCAGATCAAACCGAGATCGTCTTTTACAATCAACTGAGCTTGCCTGAATAAAACCTTGCTAAAAGGGGGAACTTTCTGTTAATGGACACTAATATACAAAGTGCGGAACCAGTAATTATCATTGGCCTCAACATGGACCAGGAAGATTATGAGTATTCCATGGAAGAATTGGCAGCCCTGGCCGAAGCCAACCAAATGGAAGTCATTGATCGTTTAGACCAAGCCTTGGATCGGCCTAATCCAGCGACCTACTTTGGCTCCGGTAAAGTAGAAGAGCTGCGTCACCTGGCCGAGGCTGAAGAAGTCGCTACGGTAATCGCCAATGACGAACTGACGCCAAGTCAACTGCAGAACCTAGCTGATCAAACCGGTGTCCGGATTTTGGACCGGACTGCCTTGATTCTGGAAATCTTTGCCAAGCGCGCGCAAAGTCGTGAAGCCAAGATTCAAGTCGAGATTGCCCAGCTTCAGTACCAATTGCCGCGTCTGCAGACGGCTGCCAATCAGCGGCTTGACCAGCAGACTGGTGGCGGATCTGGCTTTACCAACCGTGGTGCCGGTGAAACCAAGCTGGAAATGAATCGGCGGACCATCAACCATAAAATCAGTCATTTGCGGGCTGAACTCAAAGAAATCGCCAAATCTGAGGACGTTAAAAGGGCTAAGCGAGAAAAAAGCGATACGCCAACAGCTGCCTTGGTTGGCTATACCAATGCCGGCAAATCGACCATTATGAATCAGCTGGTCAGTCGTTTCGGGGTTTCTGAAGAAAAGCAGGTTTTTGAAAAGAACATGCTTTTTGCCACTCTGGATACCAGCGTGCGTCAATTAACGCTGCCCGATCAAAAACGCTTTTTGCTCAGTGATACGGTTGGTTTTGTCAGCAAATTGCCTACTCATCTGATCGAAGCCTTTAAATCAACCTTGGCAGAAGCTGCCAGTGCTGATCTTTTAATTCAGGTAATCGACTATTCTGACCCTAACTATGAAGCTATGATGCGCACGACCGAAAAGACGCTCAAACAGATTGGCATTGAAAACATTCCAATGCTGTATGTCTTTAATAAAGCTGACCAGACCAAGTTTGAATATCCAGTCATGGAAGGCGATAACCGGATTATTATCTCAGCCAAGGATGATGAATCTATTCAGCTCTTGGTCCAGGCCTTGCGTCGTCATCTTTTCAAAGACTACGTACAGACCGAGCTGCTGATTCCATTTGCCGATGGACGAACGGTTTCCTACATCAATGAAAACTGCAATATCTTAGAGACGGAATATCTCAACAACGGTACGCGGCTCAAAGTCGAGATGTCACCGCAAGATTTTGCCCGCTTTGAACGCTACGTCATTAAAAATTAAAAAAATCTGGCATCGACTGCATCGATGTCAGATTTTTTTCTTGAAACATTTAGTTTAAACCATCGTGTTCCAATCGATCCGAAAGATTGTGCATTGACTGCTTAACAAAATCAATAACGTCTTGCTGCGGAACCTCATAGTTATTTTGCCGCCACCAATAAAAGGCCCCCAGAATCGAACCACTCAAAATATAAGCCAGCATTTCTGGGTTCTTTGAGTTTCGCAAAGCCGTAACGATCGTGTCCTGATTTTCAGGATCATGACGCTGCCGCAGCAGAATCTCACTGACGATCTTCATAATCTCGCCGTACAAAGAGCTTTGCGAGCTGCTATCGGCTAGATTGCGGAAGATGTCACGATTGTCGCTGACATACTTGATCAAGATTTCAACAAATTCATCCTCATTGCGATCTGACTGATCAATCAAGATGTTCAAGCGCGTACTGATCGTCTGTTCCAGCAGATCATACTTATCATGAAAGTAACGATAAAAGCTGCTTCGATGCAACAGTGCCTCATTACAAATTTGATCGATTGTCAAATGTCCAAACTGGTGAGTCTTTAATAAGCTTTCCAGAGCATTTTGGAAATCTCGAACTGTTCGATTCATTTTCATTAAAATCGGCCTTTCTATTTTGAGATTATACTTAGATTATAAAACGTTGCTTTATGACACAAAACATCTTTCTTAGTATTATAGTTCTTTTAAAAGACAGTTCAATTAATATGTTTTCTTGATTTGTCTTATTTTTGGTATTTTTAATCACAAACTAGCGTAATATGGTACAATCTTTTTATGAAAACGTTTGCTTTTTAAGAGGTGGATTTAATTATGGAAATTAAAGAAAGCAGTTTCGGTACTTTTGAAGGACAAGAAGTCAAAAAATACACGCTTATCAACGATCAGGACATGCAGGTCAGCGTTTTAAACTATGCCGGTCTGTTACAGGAAATCTCGGTTCCAGGCAAAGACGGCAAGCGCGTCAACCTGGTTTTAAGCGCAGCCGACATTGAGCACTTTACTGACAACGGCATGTGCAACAACCGAGTGATTGGCCGTGTTGCCGGACGTCTGGCTAAGGGCGAGTTTACGATCGATGGTCAGGAGTATCACGTCGACACTAATGAAAACGGTAATACACTTCATGGTGGCCCGAATGGTTTAGGCAACCAGTTCTTTGAAGCCGAAACCGTTACGACGCCAAATACCGTTAAAGTTGTCTTAACCAAGACCATGACGCCTGAAATCGACTCTTTCCCAGGCAATGAGAAAGTTACGGTTACCTACTCACTGAGCAATGACAACCGTGTCGTAATCGATCTGGATGGCGAAACGGATGCCAACACGCTGTTCAACCCAACCGTTCACACCTACTTCAACCTTGGCGATTCTGACGTGGCAACCGTTGAAGATCAAGTATTACAGGTTAACTCCAAGTTCCACTTAGACGTTGACGATGAAAAGATTCCAACTGGCAAAAAGCTCGTAAATGCCGGCACGCCATTTGATTTCCAGACTCCTCGTCGTTTGGGCGATGCGCTCAATGAAATGAAGAGTACTAAAGAAGGCGGTTTTGATGACATCTGGCAGGTTGAACCAAGCACGAACGTCAACCACGAACCAGTTGCCACGCTGTCTGACCCTGCCAGTGGCCGCAAGATGAAGCTGTACTCAGATCGCAATGGTCTGGTAATGTACACTGCCAATGGTATGGACAAGTCGCTCCAATTCAACCGGCCAAGTGCCTCATGGTGTGCGCTGGCAATGGAAGCCCAAACGCTTTCTGACACGCCTCACCATCCAGAATTTGGCGATATTACCCTGCGTCCTGGCAAACCAGCTCACCACCGCATCGTTTACGCAATTGAATTTTAATCAAAGCTGATATTAAAAACCGGCAGCCAGCAAGACAGGCTGTCGGTTTTGATATAGAATAAGTTCTAAAACAAGGAGTTGATCGATTAATGAGAATCAACGTTTTGCAGCACACCCCCAACGAAGGACCTGGCGTAATCAGTGAATGGGCCCACCAGCGCGGCCACGAGATCTACGTCTATCATCCTGCCCAGTTCAACAAGCTGCCCACGGCTGATGAAACCGATATGCTGGTCATCTTAGGCGGTCCGATGAGTCCTAACGATGATCTGCCCTGGATTGCAAAAGAGCGGCAATTAATCAAAGAACTGCTGGCCCAGGACAAGCCAATGTTTGGCGCCTGCTTTGGCGGACAGCAGCTGGCAATGACTTTGGGAGCCACGGTTAAAGACGCGCCCGTTAAAGAAGTTGGCTGGGCTCCTGTCTTCTTAAAGAGCGATGTAATTCCTGACCTGCCTGAGACATCTACCGTTCTGCACTGGCATCAGCAGATGTTTACCATTCCCAATGGTGCCCAGCTGCTCTACTCATCAGCCGGCTTAAAAGAACAGGGCTTTGTTTATGGCCATCGCGTTGTTGGGCTGCAGTTTCACTTTGAGCCGCTGGCCGATAACGTCCGCGAGATCGTAGTCAATGATGGCGACTATGCAGCAGGATCAATTCTTAATCAGACCCCGGCTGAAATCATTACTCATCCCGTGCCTAAAGAAAATACCGCGACCATGTTTAAGATTTTGGACTGGATCAACGAATAGCTCACTGTCTGTCTTATCAAAATCATCAATGCATCAAAAAAGCTGTTGGTTAGCATAAACTAATCAACAGCTTTTGCTTTTAGCGTTTTTCTCGATCGCGATAGGCAACGTTGGCAACCAGGCCATACTGACCATCCATTAAGATCGTTGAGCCATTGCGACCGGCAATCTTATGCGGTCCACCCGTCACGAACAGATTGGCTAAATAGAGCTCGTATTGCTCGTGGGCAGTATGAATGTCCGTCAAACCGACCTTGGCAATATGACCGACCGCCAGTTTTTCCATTTGATTCAAGCCCATGTATATCTCAATTCGCCGCAGATGCTTGTCATGGTAGAGCTCAAAATAAGGCGGCGTCTGTTGCGAGTCAAGCGCATAGACCGACTCACCCGTTGCAGTTTCTGCTACGATCTGACTGTCGCTTAAGCCATCATAATCCGCAGTAAAAATCCCGTCATCCAGCAGTTCTCGAACGACGCGCTGCAGATTATGCTGCTCGTGCTCATCAACCTCCACTTGAGCTGGAATGATATCCTGATGAGTAAAGTAGCCATTTGGCGCATTGTTGATGACGCGAGCATTGCGTTTTGGCTTGGCATCCTCAGCAGTGGGAACGACCCCGGTAATCTTTGAAAGCCAAGGCGACAAAAAGTCAAACCGTGAGTTGCGGTCTAGATAGTAGTAGACCGCGTTGATGTACAGACAATAGGTGATCAGAATCACGGCGAGGCAGTATAGCAGCCCCCGCAACCATGCATGGTTGATCAAAAGGCGCGTGGTAACGTAGATCAGGTACAGATCACCCAAAAAGGCAATGATAATGTAGATTCGATTTTTCAGCTTGGCATTGATATTAAAATATCCCAGCCAATGATTGATCATGTCTAGAAAACTAAGCACTGTCGCGATCCCCCTTATTGATTGGTGTCAGTCGTGGTTGTCGTCGTGCCAGTCGTCGAGTTGGTACCAGTCGAGTTATCAGTCGTCGTGCCGGTAGTCTGACTGGTGGTATTGGCCGATGAGCTGGTAGTGCCGGTACCAGCAGTCGTACCATTATCCGTAGTATTGTCGGTCGTTTTAGCTGATGAGGTCTTAGTCGTTGACTCCTCATCAACACTGTTGGTCTGATGACTGCTTTGCACATCCGGATCGCTTTCACTGCTTGGCTTTTTGCGATCACTGCTATGACTGCTGTCTTGATCGTCTTTTTGACTGGTGCTCTGACTAGTCGATGAAGTGCTGACGATTTTAGCCCCTTCACTGGTATTGGTGGCTTTGTTGACCACCACGTTGGTAGCACCTAACGCCAAAACCAATGAAACCAGCGCAAATGGCGTCACAAACGGTGGTGTTTTCATTGCTTTTTTCTCTCCTTTTGTCGTCTGCTCTCTATCTTAGCGCAAAAATTGCCAGTGAGAGTTTGCGAAAAAAATAAGAATTGATGAATTTAATGCGAAGCCAGCTGACGACACTGAGCACATAATCCATACAGCTCAAAGCTATGTCCCGTAATCTCGGCGCCAGGCAGCTGCTGAGTCAAAAAGTCCCAATCAATCGTTGGCAGCTGAATCTCCTGCACCCGACCGCAGCGCTGACAGATAAAGTGATGGTGATGCGATTCGTCACAGCGATACTTAACCACCATGCCGCCAGACTGCGAACTCAATTCAACCAGGCCGATCTCTTGAAACTCTTCCAGATTGCGATAGACCGTGTTATGGCTGGCACCAGGAAATGCCTGGCGCATATGCTTGTCAACCTCAGTAACACTGACATAGCGATCCGGATTGGCAACCAACAAATCAATCAGCGTTTTTCGCTGCTTGGTGACGCGCAGATGATTCTTCTGCAAGACTGCCATGGCTTGTGCTTTAGGATCCGTCATTTTTTTCATCCGTCCTTTTTGAAATTATGATTTTAGCACATTTATCTTCAAATGTATCGGCTGAGCAATTGATCCAGTTTTTGCTGCGTCATTGCCCAATCATCATTGACAAGCTCAATTGCCTGACCTTTCAATTCTTGCGGCAGCGACAGATCACGCTGATATTCGCAGCTGTTGATCCGCGACTCAATTGCATCTGGGTGATCGCCTCTGATATGCAGACGCTCAAAAAGCTGTTGCGGATGGCTGACCGTCAAAAAGATTATGACGGCCTGATCGCCCAACTTGGCTCGGTACGTCAACGCTCCTTTGGTATCCAAAACGATCACGTCAAATTGATGATGCCGCCAGCCGTTTTCCAGCCCCTCAATTGAAGAGCCATATAGATGATGATCATATTCAACCTGTTCTAATAAATGCCGCTTTTGCATTGAGGAACGCGTCTCAAAATAATAGTCGACGCCATCTTTTTCATTGGCTCGCGGCAAGCGTGTCGTATGCGTAATTACCTTGGCCATATCGTATTTTTTTCTTAGATAGTTGGCCACCGTCGTTTTACCGGTTCCCGCCGCGCCAGTAATTACAAAAACCTTATGCTGCTGATCCATCATGCCTGTGTTAAATGAGCATTAACCTGATCCAGCAATTCTTTTAAGTTGTCATAGGTTAAGCGTTGGCGAGCATCTTGATAGTTGAACCAACCGGCATTCTTAATTTCTTCAGCCTGCAGATGCAGATTCTCATCCTTAGGCAGTGCGGCCGTGTAAAGCGTCATTTGCTTCCGGTTGCCGTTGGGCAGGTCATATTCAGTGTAGACAGAAAAGCTGGTATCAATTGGCAGGACCAGACTGGTTTCTTCTTTAATCTCACGCTGCGCCGTTTCTAGGAGCGTTTCATCGCCCTCAACGTGACCTTTGGGGAAGCCCCAAAAATTACCTTCGTTTGTGCTTTGCAGCAGCAGGTATTCAATTTCTTGATCGTTATTTCGATAAACTACGGCACCTGCAGTCTTTTCAATCGCCATTTCCAAGCTCCTCCTTAATACTTTTCTAATTGACTTTTAATGATTATGACATTATGATTATTACTGTCATTATGGCTTATTTTGTTCGGTAAAT
This sequence comes from Limosilactobacillus mucosae, assembly GCF_013423865.1. Lineage (NCBI taxonomy): Bacteria > Bacillati > Bacillota > Bacilli > Lactobacillales > Lactobacillaceae > Limosilactobacillus > Limosilactobacillus mucosae. The sequence continues at coordinate 1,873,763 of NZ_CP058954.1, forward strand.
CCAATAATTATTTCGCAATTATTGCTCATTATCTTTGCCTATGATAAGCTATCACTTAAATTTATTAAGCTATTGGATATTATAACAAAGGTGGTTAAGGTCGGATGAGTTTAAATCTTTTTCGTAAAGAAAGCCTCTCACGCTACCTCAAAGCCGATAACAAATTCGTCAAGTCGCTGTCGGCTGGCGATTTGATGGCCATGGGGATCGGTGCGGTCATTGGGACGGGGATCTTTATTTTACCTGGGACCGTGGCAGCCAACGATGCAGGGCCTGGCGTCTCACTGTCGTTTCTGGCGGCAGCGGTTGTCTGTGCTTTAGCGGGAATGTGCTATGCTGAGTTTTCTTCTGCCATGCCGGTTGCCGGTAGCGCCTATTCTTATGGTAACGTGGTCTACGGTGAATTTATCGGTTGGATCATGGGCTGGGCGCTGGTATTGGAATACATGCTGGCAGTCGCCTCGGTTTCAACTGGCTGGGCAGCCTACTTCAATTCACTGCTGGCCAGCTGTGGAATCAATATCCCCAAAGCACTGTCTGGTCCTTTTGATCCTGCACATGGCACCTATGTCAACATTGTAGCAATCATCATCGTTTTACTGATTACCTGGATGCTTTCATTTGGAATGACTTCATCGGTTCGGGTCAACAACATTGCCATCGCGATCAAGATTGCAATCATCGTTGCCTTCATCGTTGTTGGGGCCTTCTTCATCAAGAAAGCCAACTACCAGCCATTCCTTCCATATGGTATGCATGGGGTCTTCAAGGGGGCAACGACAGTCTTCTTTGCCTTTTTGGGCTTTGACTGTATCTCAAGCTCAGCTGCCGAAGTCAAGAATCCGCAAAAGAACATGCCAATCGGAATTATCGGGACACTTTTGGTCGCTGCCGTGCTTTACATGGGCGTTTCAATCGTCTTGACTGGGATGGTTAAGTATACCAAGCTTGACGTTGCCAATCCGGTTGCCTTTGCGCTGCAGGCCGTTCACCAAGACTGGCTGGCTGCCCTGCTTTCAATTGGGGCACTGATTGGGATGGCAACCATGATGTTTACCATGATCTACTCTTCATCCCGTTTGATCTACTCTATCAGTCGTGACGGTCTCTTGCCATCATTTTTGAACAAGCTGGATGCTAAGACCAGCACGCCGAAGATCTCACTTTGGATCGTCGCAGCGATTATCGCCGTGATGGGTGGGCTGGTTTCCCTGGATCGGCTGACTGATCTGGTTAATATCGGTACATTGCTGGCATTTACGCTGGTTTCATTTGGGATCATTCCATTGCGTAAGCGCAAGGACATCGGCAACCAAGGCGGCTTCCGCGTTCCTTGGTTCCCCGTTTTGCCAATCATTTCTGGCTGTGCCTGCCTGTTCATGATGTCGTTCCTTTCCCTTGATACTTGGATTGGGGCCGGCATCTGGTTCTTAATTGGTTTGGCACTTTACTTTGGCTACGGCTATCGTCATAGCAAGCTGGCCACTGAATAATAAACGTCAATCAAAAAAGCTGATCGAAATTTTTCGGTCAGCTTTTTAGTTACTTTTTAAACATCTTAAATTCCAAGAACAGGTCATTATAGGTGCCAATGTCTTTTAATGGCAAGTCATGATAAACCTGCAGATGCTTCATTGTTTGTTTTGGCGGATAGAAAGCCTGGTTGCTGGTAACGCTCTTTGGCAGATACTTTTTGGCAGCCTTATTTGGCGTTGCATAGCCGATATATTCAGCATTTTGCGCGGCATTCTTGGGATCCAGCATGAAATTCAAGAATGCATAGGCTGCTTTTTTGTTTTTAGCCGTTTTGGGAATCACCATGTTGTCAAACCAGATGTTGCTGCCCTCGCTTGGTACGAGGTAGTGGAGATGTGAATTGACACTGATCATTTCACTGGCTTCCCCAGAATAGGTAATGCCGACTGCCGCTTCGTTTTGTTCCATGTACATCTTCATTTCATCGGCAATTACGGCCTTGATGTTGGGCGTCAGCTGATCAAGCTTATCAGCGGCTTCACGTAATTCCTTGGCGTTGGTCGTGTTGACGGAATGATGCTGAGTGATCAGTGCCACTGCCATCGCATCACGGGCACTGTCGATCATCATGATATTGTTTTTGAGCTTAGGTGACCAAAGCTGGCGCCAATGTGAGACATCTTTACGACTCACCTTTTGATCATTATAGACTATCCCCAACGTCCCCCAGAAATATGGAATTGAATAGCGATTATGCCGATCGAACGACAGATTTAAAAACTGCGGATCGATATATTTGAGGTTCGGCAGCTTGCGATGATCAATCGGCTCTAACAGATGCTCTTTTTTCATTCGCTGAATGGTGTATTCACTTGGAACGGCAATATCATAATGCGTACCGCCCTGGCGAATCTTGGTCAGCATCGCCTCATTGCTGTCAAAAGTCTCATAATCGACATGATAGCCGGTCTCATGCTCGAACTTGGTAATCAGCTGGGGATCAATGTAGTCGCCCCAGTTATAGATCGTCAAGGTTTTATTGCCGCCATCGTTTGCTTTTTGGTTTAGCAGCTTATTGCACCCAAACAGCGCACCGCACAGCAGCAGGATGCCAATGGCAAAGCTCAGCAGTTTTTTCATTGGACATCACCTTCTTTAACCGTTACGATCTGATTTTTGCGGCTGCTGCCATGCTTGCTGATAAAGTAGTAGCCGATTACCAGCGCCAATGATACCAAGAACATCAAAGTCGAAAGCGCGTTGATCTCCAAGTCAATGCCTTGTCGCGCCCTGGAATAGATTTCAACTGACAGCGTCGAAAAACCATTGCCAGTTACAAAAAAAGTTACCGCAAAGTCGTCCAGTGAGTAGGTAAAGGCCATAAAGTATCCCGACATGATCCCTGGAGCAATCGCCGGCAGCATTACTCGCGTCAATGACTGCCATGGACTGGCCCCTAGATCCGCGGCTGCATCCAGCAGAGTGGGCGAAAGTTCATCGATTTTGGGCAGAACCATCAAAACCACAATCGGAATCGAAAAAGCAATATGGCTGAGCAAAACGGACCAAAAACCAAGCTTCATACCAATCACCGTAAACAGAATCAAGAAACTGGCCCCAATAATAACGTCTGGTGAAACCATCAAAACATTATTAAACGAAAGCAGGGTGTTCCGCATGGCATTCTTGGTTCGCTTAATCGCCAGCGCCCCCATCGTTCCGATAATCGTAGCCAAAAGCGCTGACAGCAAGGCAACGATCAGCGTATTGATCACAATGGTAATCATTCGTGTATCTTGCAACAGCGTCTGATAGTGCGTCCATGAAAAGCCTTGATACTTTTCCATCGTTTTGCCAGAACTGAATGAAAAGCCAACCAGATAAAGAATCGGCAAATATAAAATAATAAAAACGATTACTAAATAGATCGCGCCCCAGTTAATTTTATGCTTCATTTAGCACGACCCCCCTTTTTCTTTTGCCGATCACCAGTTGCAAACATCACGATGAACATGGCAATGATCAATACCACACCGATCGTTGAACCCATGCCCCAGTTCTGCGTTGTCAAGAAATGCTCTTCAATTGCCGTCCCTAGAGTAATTACACGATTGCCGCCAATCAGACGCGTAATCATGAACAAGGAAAGCGATGGAATAAAGACTGCCTGTACCCCAGCCTTAACCCCAGGCATCGTCAATGGCAGCTCAACGTGCATAAACGTCTGCCAAGAGCTGGCGCCCAGGTCACGACTGGCATTGATCAACGAAGAATCGATCTCGGCCAGTGAGTTAAAGATTGGCAGAATCATAAACGGGATCTCAATGTAGGCCGCGACAAAAATAAAGCTGGCATCAGTAAACAGAATCTGGTGGCTGCCCAGACCGACAAACCGCAAAAACTGATTGATCGAACCGTTTTGACTAAACAGTCCGATAAAGGCATAGGTCTTCAAAAGCAGGTTGATCCAAGTTGGCAAAATGACCAGCAGCAGCCAAAACTGACGATTCGGTAGCCGGTTGATCACATACGCTGCCGGATAGCTGATCAAAAGCGTGATCAGCGTGATCAAAAACGCGTACCAGACCGAATTGAACGTCATCCTTAAATAAACATTGGAAGTCAGGTAGCTCTGATAGTTGCCAAACGTGAACTGGCCGTTGATGTTAAAAAAGGATTGATAAAGAATCAAGACCAACGGCGCCACGACAAACAGTACAATCCACAATGCATAGGGAACGACAAACCAGATTTTTTGCTGTTTCAACGTTCATCCTCCTCATCATCACCTTCGTAACTGTCCAACCGTGCATCAAAGGCCGCTTCGGTTTCATGATAGCGCATGATGTGGATGTCTTCGGGATCAAACGTGATGCCGACTTTTTCACCCACTTTCGTTTTATGAATCGAATTGATCTTCCATTCGTGTCCTTCCTCGTCATGAACCATGATCTGATAGTCAACACCCCGGAATAGCTGCGTATCGACCGTTGCAACCAGCTTTCCCTGATCAACGGTCGTAATATCCAGATCCTCGGGGCGCAAGACGGCTTCGACCTTTTCATTTGGCTTCATGCCGGCATCAACGCATTCGAAATCATGACCATTGATATTGACCAAAAAGTCTTTTTTCATAATCCCAGGGACAATGTTGCTCTCGCCAATAAAATCAGCCACAAAATGATTCAACGGCTCATCGTAGATATCAACCGGCGTACCGCTCTGCTGAATCATACCATCATTGATAATAAAGATCTGGTCGCTCATTGCCAGTGCTTCACCTTGGTCATGCGTGACAAAGATAAAGGTGATTCCCAAGCGGCGCTGCAAAGCCCGCAGTTCAGCCTGCATCTCCACTCGCAGCTTATGGTCAAGGGCAGAGAGCGCCTCATCCAACAGCAGCACTTTAGGACGATTGACGATCGCGCGAGCAATTGCAACCCGCTGCCGCTGACCACCAGACATTTCTGTGATTTCACGCTCGCCATAGCCGTCCAGCTGCACCATATGCAAAGCATCCTGTACCCGCTTGGCAATCTCTTCTTTGGGGATTCGTTTGATTTTTAAGCCAAACGCTACGTTTTCAGCAACGTTCATATGTGGAAAAAGCGCATAGTCTTGAAAGACCGTGTTTACTTGTCGTTGATTAGCAGGAATATCATTGATTCGCTGGCCGTCAAAAATAACGTCGCCACTGGTAGCATCGTCAAAACCAGCAATAATTCGCAGGATCGTAGTCTTTCCTGATCCTGAAGGGCCTAGCAGCGTGTAGAACTTACCGGCCTCAATCGTAAAGTTGATGTCGCGCAGCACAAGGTTATCATCATACTGCTTACTGACATGCCGAAATTCAATTACTTGATTGGTCACGATGTTCTCCTTTTCATCTTTTATTTCCGCGAATTTTTCACGATTACAGCAAACTCAATTATACGCCGAAAGATACTTATCTGTCGCCTTTCAGAGCAAATTAATTCGATTAGGTTTCACGTGGAACATGCTGGTTTGGTAAATCATCCGCTGACTGATTATTTTAGTGTTGATTTATGTTTTTAAAAGTTTTTATTATTTTTATAACTTTTCATTCAAGATGAGTTATCCTATAAAAGCTGATTATAAATAAATAATTTTTCGGTAAGAATTTTATTTTAGGGAGAGAAGAGAATTGAAAAAATCCATTGTTATCACCTCCGCCTTAATATCATGCTTTCTGCTGACCGCGTGCGGCAGTCAATCGTCATCCAGTAAAGAATCAAGCAGTACGGCAGCCCAAAGCAGCACCGCCAAGTCATCATCCAAAAAGTCTAGTCATTCTGACAGCCAGATTCAAAAAGCGAGTAGTAGCTCAGACAGTTCCACCACAGCTTCCAGTACTGCCAAAACAGCCAAAGTAGATGATAAAACGACCGGTGTCATGCTGGCACTCTTGGTTGAGCCTGACTGGTTCAAAGAATATATTGGCAATGATTTCTTCTGCTACAGTCCAGCCGGCGAGAATCCAATCAATGACGCGGTTGCCGACTACAGCTACCTTACCGCAAACGGCGATCCAACCAGTTTTCTTTACTACAAGGTTGATGGCGATACCGTTACCTACAAAATGTGGGAAGTCAGTGATTCGGAAAACGTAGCGGATGGTCATTTTGAAACTAAGACCGTTTCCCTCTCAAATCTGGAAAAAGACTACTATGTCACCCAGAGTCAAAAAGATGAGGTCAACAGCTATGTTAGCCAGTTGAGAAGCGAAGCCGACTATCTGAATCAGAATCAATAGTCTTCAATCAGCGCGGCAGCTTATATGACGCGCTTTTTGAGTACGCAAAAAGCCGTGACCCAGTTAGGATCGCGGCCTTTACTCTAGATATTCAGTTTGAAATGGCAAAAATTAGATGAATTGAATCCCGCCATCGATTTGAACGGCTTGACCAGTCATGTAGTCGGACTTGGTTGATGCCAACCAGGATACATAGTTGGCCACGTCAGCAGGCGTTTCCACTCGACCCAGCGTAATGGAGCCAGAGTACTTCTTAAGGTAGTCGCCCTTGTTACCACCCCATGCTTCAACCATCTTTTCATCGATGTAGTCCCACATGTCAGTGCCAACGATACCTGGGCAGTAGGCGTTGACCGTAATGTGCTCACGACCAAGTTCCTTAGCAGCAGCCTGCGTCAAGCCACGAATGGCAAACTTGGATGCAGAGTAGGCACCCAGCATGTCAAAGGCAATGTGACCGGCGATACTGGAGGCGTTGATAACCTTGCGGATCTTGTCGCCATCGTCCTGCTTGCGGAATTGAGCAGCGGCGGCCTGCATCCCAAACAGTACTGAGTAGACGTTGACATGGAAGATCTCGTCCATGTCAGCTTCGGTTTCATCCTTGAGCAGCTTGATCTGAGCAATTCCGGCATTATTTACGTACGTGTCCAGACGGCCGAAGTTGTCAACAGCAGCCTTAACGAAACGTTCGTGGCTTTCTTTCTTGGATGCATCGCCGGCTACAGATACGACCTTGCCTTCGTACCCTTGAGCGTTCAGTTCTTCAACGGCTTTCTTGCCGGCTCCTTCATTGCGGTTGGCGATTACGACATAATAACCGTCCTTAAGCAGCTGATCCGTAATTCCGCGGCCAATCCCACGGTCTCCACCAGTAACGACCGCAACGCGTTTTTCTTCAGTCATATCATTACCTCCATTTTTACAAACCAAATATGTAACAAGTTCATCTTATCACTAAAGAAAGCGCTTGATCAATTAATTTGTATACAAAATCACAAGCGATAACCTTTATAAATGCCGTGTATTTCCTTGATTTTTCAACTTGCAAAACGACAAATGGGACGTTCACGGATATCATTAATGAATATTTGCACATAAATCAACCAACTCCTCCTAATGAAATGAGATATAATTTGGTTGAATTCAAATTTTATAAGTAAGGGGGCAGTGCTGGTGATTAGCAATGATGAAAAGAAAAAAATTTTGCATCGGCGCTGGGCAATTACGGCGTTCATCGCTGTCATCTTTATCACTGCTATGGAGTTATGGTCGATTGTCTTTGCCATCTTTTTTATGTTTCTGGTAATTGTTCTTATTTTTTGGTTCTTTGAATGGATTACCGGCGCAGATCTTGACAGCCATAACGTTGACGAGATGAATAAAAAACGTAAAGAAGAAGGATTGCCGCCAGCCCATTATCAAGATGAAGAGATGGACGATCATGATGATGTATCTGATACGCTATGGGACATCTATACTGCAGATCAGCTATCCCACCATCATCATGACGATTATGATGACAACGATGATAGATACTAAACTTTGATGTTTGCCACATCAATCTTTCCATATAAGCTAGCGATTATTCAGCTAGTGTCAAATAATTGCTGAGCCACATCCCAGAAAACGTGAGAATGTTATAAAATATTCACTAATTAATAAGCATAAGTGCTTAGCGTGATTTGGGGAGGTTTTGCCAATGAAAAACAATCAATTTGCCATGATGAGTCTGCCTTTTGAGCAGCAATGCCATGAACTCCAGACCATTCATCTTCTAAAAGCAAGCGAGAGCAGCACGCTTACGCCTAATCAAATGTGGCAGACGCTGTTGGAAAGAATCAACTGCAGCTGCACTTCTGAACCGGCATTGAAGCGTTGGCGCCAAGACGTTTTGGCAACGCCTGAGCTGAGCCTGGATGACTGGTTGGCAAGCAAGCAGCCGCTTAATGACGAGGTTTTCTATCTTGTCGGCCTGCAGCTGTTAGAATTTGAACCAGCAATTGACTTTTCAATTACTGATCCATTGGCGGCGATGGATCAGATGCAGCTTTTGCACCGTCATTTTGAACAATGGACGACCGCAGACGTGATTGCCGCATTCTATGATCTTTTGAATACTCATACCAAAAATGGCCAAACGCTGCTGGATGCGCTGACGGCTCAAGGTTTGCTGAAATGGACTCACAAGCTGTCAGCCAATCAAAAGCCAATCTTTTTTAATGGCAAGTCGCTCGCCGTTTTTGATCCGCACGATTTCATCTATGAGGTCGTCTACGTGGAGACCGATGTTGATACTGACTTTGACGATCAAGCCGATTTGGTAAAAGTTGAAATCATGCGACCTGCTGAATCCAATCAAGGGTTAAAAGTCCCCGCCGTCTTTACCGCCAGTCCATACAACCAGGGAACCAATGATGAATGGGGCGTAAAAGCAACCCATAATGTTAATCAAGCTTTGAGTCATAAAGAACCAGATCAGGTCTCACCTGCTGAGCCAACGTTTAATGTCCATCCACGTCATCAGATGATTAAGGGGTCCGCAAAAGCTACTGAAACCTTTAGTCAGACGCCAGCCTATACGCTAAACGACTATCTGGCTCCCCGCGGTTTCGCCTCTGTCTACTGTGCCGGAATTGGAACCAGAGATTCTGATGGTCTGCAGACATGCGGCTCGCCAGAACAGGTTGAATCGATGCAGGCTGTAGTTGAGTGGCTGCACGGCGACCGAACGGCTTTTTCCGATCGCACCAGCGGATTGGCTGTCAAGGCAGATTGGTGCAATGGCAATGTAGCCATGACAGGCCGTTCTTATCTGGGGACACTTTCAACAGCCGTTGCTACAACTGGTGTTAAAGGACTTAAAGCTATCATTAGTGAAGCCGCCATTTCCAGTTGGTATGACTATTATCGTGAAAATGGCCTGGTCAGAGCAGCCGGTGGTTTTCAAGGCGAGGATGCCGATACGCTGGCAGCCGAATGCTTTAGCCGTACCAAGCGGCCTGGCGACTATCGGCGAGTTGAGCAGATCAATAATCGCTATCTGGCCCAGATGAATCTGGCAATGGATCGTCAAACCGGCAACTACAATGATTTTTGGGAACGACGTAATTATCGGAAACAGATCGATCAAATCAAAGCCAGCGTTATGATGGTCCATGGGCTCAACGACGACAACGTTAAGCCAAGCAACGTCAAAGCTCTTTATGACGGTTTGAAGAAAAATGCAGCCAACAGCAAGCTGATCCTGCATCAAGGCAAGCATATCTACATTAATGCTTTTCGCTCGCTAGACTTTACCGATATGGTGAATCTCTGGCTTTCTAATAAACTTTGGGAAATCGATAACCATGCCGATGATCTGCTGCCAGCCGTATTAGTTCAAGATAATGCCACCCCTGAAACCTGGACAGCCTACCAAAACTGGGATGAAGATCACAGTGTCAAATTTTATCTCAATGTCCACCAAAAACTGAGTGAAAAAGAGCCATTGGTAACGCCAACTCGCGATTTTACCGACTATCAATGGCAGACTGAGATTTATCAAGATTGGTGTGCTCATCCTGCTCATTGGAAAGAGGCATTGTTAAGCGAGAAGAATCGTTTCAGTCTCAGCTATCAGACCGCACCGCTGACTGATGATTATCTACTGCGCGGCACGCCAACTGTAAAATTGAGAGCTGCTAGTGATCATGATCATGGCGTGCTTTCCGTGTTTCTGATCGACCAGGGATCGGCCAAGCGTCTGACCGAGAATCCTGTCTTATTAAGCCGTAATAGTCTTTCACTGGGCTATCACTGGAAATATGATGATCTGCGCGAATTCAGGCTGCAAAATGAGCCTACGCCTTACAAAGTGATCTCCTATGGTCATATCAATCTGCAGAACCCCCATGATCCGGCCATCACGGAGCCGCTCTATCCAAATGAGTTCGTGGATCTCACCTTGCCGCTGCAGCCCGTTTTCCATCGACTGTTAAAAGGCCATCAATTGCGGCTGGTAATCTGCGGTACCGACTATGAAATGACTCTGCGCGGCAATGAAAAGATCAATTATCAGATCATGACCGAAAATTCAGCCCTTTTTTTGCCTGATTTTGAAAAATTATCATAGTTTTTCTGTCATATTATCCAAAGCGGCAGTGTTTTTGGTTTACGTCATCTAATAAAAAACGTAAAATAGTTTTTAAACCATTTATTTAGCGTTTATATCTGAGAGAATGGGAGTTGACGATTTTGAAACAAGGTACAACGATTTTAACCCTTGATAACGGTTATCATTTATGGACCAACACGCAAGGTGAAGGTGACATTCATCTGCTTGCACTGCATGGTGGCCCTGGCGGCAATCATGAATACTGGGAAGATGCCGCCGATCAATTAAAAAAGCAGGGACTTAACGTTCAGGTTCACATGTATGACCAATTAGGCTCTTTGTATTCTGATCAGCCAGACTATTCTGATCCTAAGATTGCCGACAAGTACCTGACTTACGAATACTTCTTGGATGAGGTCGAAGAAGTACGTCAAAAGCTGGGGATCGATAATTTCTACTTGATTGGCCAAAGTTGGGGCGGACTGCTGGTTCAAGAATATGCCGTTAAATACGGTCAACACTTGAAGGGTGCCATCATCTCCTCAATGGTTGATGAAATCGATGAATACGTTGCTCATGTCAACAAGGTTCGCGAAGACGTCCTGCCAGCTGAAGAAGTTGCCTTCATGAAGGAATGCGAAAAGAACAACGACTATGACAACGATCGCTACCAAGCCGACGTGCAGGTCCTTAACGAAAACTTTGTCGACCGCAAACAGCCATCCAAGCTCTACCACGTCAAAGACCTTGGCGGCACGGCTGTCTACAACGTCTTCCAGGGCGATAACGAGTTCGTGATTACCGGCAAGCTCAAAGATTGGCACTTCCGCGATCAATTAAAGAACATTAAAGTGCCAACCCTGCTGACGTTTGGGGAACATGAAACCATGCCTTTGGATACTGCCAAGACCATGGAAAAAGAAATTCCAAATGCTAAACTGGTTACCACGCCAAATGGGGGTCATCACCATATGATCGACAACCCTGACGTCTACTACAAGCATTTGGCTGACTTTATCCGTGAAGTCGAATCTGACACTTTTAACAAATAATCAAAGAGACTGGGAAAAAAGTCTCAAAACAAAAGAATCGCTAGGAACCACGTTGCTGAAAACGTTGATTTCTAGCGATTTTTAATATTACTATTCTCTAAAATTCATCTGAAAATATAGTTTTTTCCCAGCCTCTTTTTGACTATGGTCGTTTTTGTGCAAAATCAGTTTCCGGCTGTTTATTCGTCCTGCGTTTTTCGGGATGACTGGCCAGATACTGATTGCCCCAGTTATGCATGGTTTTTAAGATTGGATCCATGCTTTGGCCTAGCTCGGTCAGACGATACTCAACACGTGGCGGTACTTCTGGAAAAGCTTGGCGCTGCACGATTCCATCAGCCGCCATCTCATGCAGGCTTTGGGTAAGCATCTTTTGGCTGATGCCGGCAACGCTATGCTGCAGCTCACTGTATCTTTCACTTGGATGCAACAGCAGTTCACGCATGATCAGAATCTTCCATTGACTGTTCAGCAGCGAAATCGTGGTTGCAACTGGGCAGCTGCCATCCTGAACTAATTTTTTCGCCAAAATAATTTCTCCTTTTCCTTTGACATCTCACTATTCTTACCGTTTAGTGCGTAGCGAACTTAAAAGTCTGTACTTACTAAAAGTAAGGTTTAGTCTTATTATAAACTACAACGATACAAGAAAACAGACTTTGGAACCAGGAGGATGAAGAATATGGAAATTACAATCTTTGGTAAAGGCAACATGGGTCAGGCAATCGGCAAGAACTTTGCTGAAGCTGGCAACAACGTTCAATACTATGGCTCAAAAGATACCGCTCAGCAACTCGGCGACATCGTAGTTATGGCCGTACCCTATCCAGCACTGGCGGCCCTTGCCAAGCAGTACCAAGCTGAACTGGCTGGTAAAATCGTTGTTGATATCACCAATCCATTGAATTTTGAAACCTGGGATGAATTAGTCGTTCCCGCTGATAGCTCAGCTGCCCAGCAATTGCAGGAGTTGCTGCCTGAAAGCAAGGTTTTAAAGGCTTTTAACACTAATTTCGCGGCTACTTTGCAGAGCGGCAAAATCGGCGAGCTGCCGACAACGGTCCTAGTTGCCGGCGATGATGAAGATGCTAAGGAAACTTTTAAATCAGCATTGGCATCCAGTGCACTGCAAGTATTAAATGCTGGTAAGCTCAAGCGGGCTCGGGAGATGGAAGCAACCAGCTTTCTACAGATGACTCTGGCTGCTAGCGAACAGATTGGCTGGGACGGCGGTTTCGGCGTTGTTGGCACTAATAAATAAAAATTTCTTATAACGGTTCCGCGCGTTATCTCGGCAAAGTCAGGTAGCGCGTTTTTCAATATTTTGTCATAAAATGTTTTGCGGTACAATTGAAACGTTGAACGTTGAGGGTATGATCGTACACAGGAGGATTTTATGATTAAGAACTATATTTTCGACATTGATGGCACCTTAATCAATACGATTGACATGTATATGCCGGCAATGATCGAAATCTTGGAGAAGCACGGCTACCATACTGATCCGGCCGATGTTGAGCAAAAAAAGCATGATCTGTTTGGTATTACCGGGATGGATGCCTTAAAAATTGCTGGCGTAGCCGATGACAAATTGCGTCGCCAAATGCAACAGGAATGGTTTAAGCTGGCTTATCAACGAGAGGATCGTATCCAGGTTTTTGATGGCATTCCAGAAACTTTGCTAAAATTGTCGCAAAGTCCCGACATTCAAATCGCAATTGCCACTTCCAAACTGCGTGATGAGTACGATCATCATTTTGCCAATCTATTTGCCTTTGCCAAGCTGTTTGACATTGTCATCACCTCCAATGATACCGATCGCCATAAACCTGACCCAGAGCCGGTTTTGGCAGCATTAGATCAAATGCATGCCGCACCTGAAACTGCCGTCTATGTTGGTGATACGATAAATGATGAAAAGGCCGCACACGCCGCTGGGGTTAAATTTGCCGCAGCACTATACGGCGCCGCTACCCCTGAAAAGATCATGGACGGTGACTTTTTGCTTCACCAGCCGACTGATTTGTTGAACATTTAATCATAACTGCACTGTTTTCGGCACATGCCAAAACGGTGCTTTTTTATACCAAAATAGGCAGCCAGTCCCTGTATCAGCTTACAAAGACTGGCTGCCTAATGATTTTAGCGATATATTTTCAATTTAATTTAACGATGATCAGTTCATTCCGAGCCGTGTCTTAACCATCTTTTCTACTTCATCGGCCGTGTAGCACAGGTTGATGGCATCGTTGGCCCACTTGGCACATTCCTTGGTATCCAGATCCTTCATCATGCTCCGCGTCCGCAGAATCGAGCTGGCACTCATGGAGTACTCGTCCAGCCCCATGCCTAGCAGCAGCGGCATGGCCAGCTGATCGCCCGCCATTTCGCCGCACATAGCTGCCTTGGTGTTGTTGGCGTGAGCAGAGTCAATCACATGCTTGATCAGCCGCAGAAAAGCTGGATTGAGTGGCTGATACAGGTAGGAGACCGCGTCATTGCCCCGGTCGGCCGCAAAGCAGTACTGAATCAGGTCATTGGTCCCGATACTGAAGAAGTCGACCTCCTTAGCTAATTGATCAGCATACAGCGCCGCCAGCGGTACTTCGATCATCATTCCGATCTTGACGTTGTCGCCTAGACCCGGGTGATCCTTTTGCAGCTCATCCTTGCATTCCTGGTAGATTGCCTTGGCCTGACGCAGCTCAGCCAGGGTCGCGATCATTGGGAACATGATCTCAACGGGACCAAATTCGGAGGCCCGAATCAAGGCGCGCAGCTGCGTCTTGAAGATGTCAGGCCGGTGCAGGCAGATTCGAATTGCCCGGTAGCCCAAGAACGGGTTCATCTCTTCGGGCAGCGGCAGGTAGTTCAGCGGCTTGTCGCCACCAATGTCCAGCGTCCGCACGACGACCGGCTTGCCCTGCATGCCCACGACTGCTTTTTTGTAGGCTTCAAACTGCTCGTCTTCGGTTGGCAGGTGATCGCTGCTCATGTACAGGAATTCGGACCGGAACAGACCGACTCCATCGGCCCCCTGCTTGACGGCATCAGCCACGTCATCGGGCGTGCCGATATTGGCCGCAATCTCAAAGTGCTGGCCGTCCTTGGAAACAGATGGCGCGTCCACCAGTTGGGCCCATTCAGCCCGCTCTTTTTCAAATGAGTCCGCCTTGGCTTGATACTCATCGATCTGAGCCTGGCTTGGATCAACGATGATGTCGCCGTGCAGCCCATCTACGATGACCATATCGCCGCTCTTGATCGTGCTCGTAACGTCTTCGGCACCGACCACGGCTGGGATCCGCAATGTCCGCGCCATGATTGCCGCGTGGCTGGTCCGGCCGCCCAGATCGGTTGCCAGCCCCTTGACGAACTTGGCATCCATCTGCGAGGTATCGGATGGCGTGATCTCCTTAGCAATGATTACGACTGGCTCACTGATGGAGGCAATGTCTGGCAGCTGCTTGCCCAGCAGATGGCTCAGCGCCCGCTTGGCAACGTCTTTAACGTCAGCGGCCCGCTCCTGCATGTACTTGTTGTCGGTCATGGCGGCCAGAACATTGGCAAAATTGGTCGTTACGTCCGTCATGGCTTCTTCGGCGGAAACGTGCTGGCTTTCGATTTCATCTTTGATCTGACTCTTCATTTCCGGGTCGGACAAAATGGCGATGTGCGCGTCAAATACTTCCAATTCCTCATCGCTCAAGCGGCTCTTGGCGTTCTGCTTGATGGTCGCCAATTCCGAGATTGACTGGTCAAAAGCAGCTTCAATGCGCTGATATTCCGCAGCTGGATCATCAATCGTTTTCTTTTCAAAGCTTAAGTCAGGTTCAATAAGGGTGTATGCTTTAGCAATTCCAATACCGTCACTGGCGGCAATTCCTTTAACAGTACGTAACATATCGATTTCTCCATTCAATCAGTTTCTAGATAGCAAAAAGCGATGGATTTACACATCTCGTGTGCCATCCATCGCTTTTCATGCAAAAGAGAGTGAACCTGGGCAATGCCAGCCCAAGAAGTGTTTAGATGTAATTAGCTCCAGATGCAGTTGATCTCGTCTTTAAATTCTTGTGCCGCTGCGTGTGGATCCTTAGCTTGGGTAATCGCACGACCCGCGATGAAAGTATATACGTCAACTCCATTGAAAAGCTTCAAGACATCTGGTTTAACGCCACCAGTTACGGAAACCTTAAAGCCCATATCAATCAACTTCTTGACTTCATTCAGATCATGCTCACCCCAGGTTTGACCAGCAAACTTGGCATCACGACTTTGATGATAGACAACTTGATGAATACCATTGTCCAACCACTCTTGCGCCTGTTCTTCAGTCCAGTTTCCATACAGCTCAACTTGAACCTCAATTTCTTTTTGTGCATTGGCCATTGTTGGCGTCGTTGCAGCACAGATGCAGGTCATCCAGTCCGCGCCTGCTTCTTTGCAGACATGGCCGACATGACCGCCCGCGTCTGCCGTCTTACAGTCCGCGAGCAGAATCTTGTCAGGAGCCAGGGCTCTAAGTGACTTAACTGCCTTCATCCCTTCTTGATAGATCAGCAACGTACCTGCTTCGACAACATCGACAACATCTACAACCTGACGCGCTACATTGATAGCAGTTGGCAAATCATCAGTATCTAATGCTACTTGCAGTTTTGGCATTGACATATCTTAATACTCCTTTTAACCGTTGACTACTTGTTGAGGAATTTCTTTTCCAGATCAGAAGCCTTGACCTTTTCTTCGACTTCTTGTTGTGACATAACATTCTTAATCCCAATGACCTCACCGCCACGATCTGTAACATCCTTGAACATCTTTACAAACGGCAAGGATGTGAATACAACATCATAGTTGCGAGCAGTTCCTTTTGCCTCAGAAACAGAGGTATGGTCGCACTGAGTAATGTTAAAGCCCATCTTTTCCAATGTCTTCTTAGCAGTACGCATCAGCATCAAACTAGTACCAGAACCGTTAGCACATGCAGTCAAAACTTTCATAATTTTCCTCCTCAAGCAATCAAGCTTGTAATCATTCAGTTAGTCTTTAATATTATTGTATTTAGCTATTCGGCATCGCTTTTACCATGCAGCTTCTTCCATGCTTCATAGTCTTTCGTAACCAAGAAATATCCTTCTGGGTCTGCACGGTATTGAAGCTGAGGAATGATGATCAGGATCAAGGCAACTACCGCAATACCTACGTAGCCAAGGTACTTCATAATTACTGTGAAGAATGGCCATACCGTTGCCCAGTCGAACATGCCAAGGTAGCCACCGTAAGAAGCCATTCCGACCCAAGTTGCAATGAAAGCTGAACCAGCAACTTGAACCAGACCACTGATAAATGGACAGATCATTGCATACTTGTAACCGCCACGGTTGTTGCAGTAAACCCCAATGGCAGCATTGTCAAAGAACAGTGGTATGAATCCAGCTACCACGATCGTTGGCGAATGCATAATCAGCAGCAATCCGATCATTAAGAATTGTCCCAGTGCCCCGAACATAAAACCAATCGTTGCTGCATTTGGTGAGCCGAACCCAAGCACAGCAGCTACGTCGATACCTGGAACAGAACCCGGCAGCCAGCGATCCGAAATACCAGTAAAGGATTCCGTCAACTCATTAACGAAAGTCCGAACCCCAAGCTGCAGGATAGCAAGGTAAACAGCAAACATCAGCGAAGTCTGCAGAATGTAGAAGAAGAAGCTTTGTCCCTTTTCCATAAACCCTGCGTGAATCAAATAGGTTGGTCCCAGAACTACCAAAATAATTCCAAAGAAGAACAGCATCAAGATTGAAGTTGAAACCATATTGTCGTTAAACATCGAGAGGAATCCAGGAAGTTCGATGTCTTCCAAACGTTTATTCTCAACTTTCTTACCCTTCTTAGCTGCTCGTTTGGACAGCCATTCAGATAATTTTGCAAAGAAGAAAATCCCAAACATTTGTTGGTGAGCAATTGCAAAGTCAGCACCATCCGTCAATTCTTGGGTAATTCCAACCGTCAAGTTCGAACCAACTGCCCAGTACAGTCCCAAAACAATACTCATTACGATCAGGATTGGCAGCCGTCCCATGTGAGGAAAACAGAAGAGGAACAGCCAGAATGCCGTCGCAGCTTGTTGTACTTGGACGTTACCAGTTGTGAAAACTGAACGCAGCTTCGTATATTTTTGGAAACGAACCAGCAAGATATTAATAATGTAGGCAAACAACAACAGGAGCATCGTGTCGGCAAAGGAGCGACCAAATCGCTTCATAATCCCAACAGTTACCGCATTTTGCCCGAAGTAAGGGTCGATAACCATTGCGTGAAGGTGAAAACGATCTTTTAAGCCAACAATGATTGGTCGAAACGATTGAACCAAACCATTAGAACCCGCTACCAAGATGAAGTATCCGACCGTGGCCTTCAAAAAGCCGGAAATAACTTCATACCACTTTTTCTTTTCCAAAAGATAACCAACCAGAACGATCAGACCGATCATAAATGCTGGCTGTTGGAGGATATTTTGGGCGAAGTAGGTCCAAATTGCCATCAGGAACTTTAATACCGCATCCATACCTGTTCACCTCACATGTTGTGCTTTGCCATGACTTCATGGTAATCATCCATGTTTTTGACTTTCTTCAAGTCTTCTACCATTCCATCTTCCATCAGCATGTCTGCCAATTTGGAAATATTTTTAACATGGGTGTCATGGTCCTTAGCCGCCAGCATAAAGAACAGACGAGCATCTTTTTCGGGGTTGCCTTCTTCAAACGAAACGGTATTTGGCATAATCGTAAAACCAATTCCCGTTCCTAAGACGCCGCTGTTTTCTGCTGAGGAGTGTGGCATTGCAACACCAGGTACGATTACAATGTATGGGCCATACTTCTTAACGTCTGCAATCACTTGGTCGATATATTCATCTGTTACCAAGTTGTTCTTTTTCATGATCTCACCACTGATACGAATCGCTTCTTCCCAGTTTTGGGGATGTTTATCAGTGATGTTAATCAACCCATTTTCCAAAAAATAACGAAGCATTTTTATTCCTCCTCAACCCACCCTTGCAATGGGCTAACTAATTCTTCTCTTAGGTTTTGAAATCATTCATCCACGCTTTGGCTAAAATGAATTAGAGCAGTTCTGGGAATGGCAGATCAGGGCTGTTCTTGAATGCATCATGGAAGCCACGGTCGTACATGTATTCAAACTTGTCCTTGTCTTGTGGATAGTTGAATTCACCACCGACCTGAAGAATGTATGGCTTGAACTTGTATTGCAGGCGGTACTTCTTACGGTCCCAAAGTGCAATGATGTCTTTAGGATCCGTAAAGAAGTTTGACCAGATATCCCAGTGCATTGGAATTACGACTTTAGTGTTAAGGTCTTCAGCCATCCGAAGCACTTGAGAGTCATCCAGCTTATCAGTGATGCCGCGTGGATTTTCACCATAAGCACAAAAGGCAACGTCAATCTTGTTTTCGTTACCATGTTTTACAAAAGTGTTGGAGAAGTGAGAGTCACCGGCATCGTATAGGTTGCCACCGGAAGTTTCAAACAGGTAGTTAACGGCAATTTTGCTCATATCTTTAGGCATCGTACCGGCCAACTTAACGTTAGGATCGTCTTCCGTAACAAGTTCAGTACGGTCAAATGATTCCAATGCTTTGATCGTTACGGCACCAACCTTAACCTCATCACCAGGCTTAACGACGATGGTCTTTTCTTCGGGAATGCCCCAACTCAGCCATTCATCAACTACGCCTTGAGGACCAATGAATTTAGCGTTTGGACAATTCTTGTTGACACAGGCTGCCGTATAGATATCCAAGTGATCATGGTGCGTGTGCGTTACGCAAAGTGCATCAACATCCTTAACAGAAAATGGATCGATTACGTAAGGACGGTTACGCAGGTTTGGCTGCTGTGCCTCAACACCTGCCATCCGCATCATTTGGTGGCCTTTGCGCATCTTGCCATCGCCATGAGTATGCTTGCCAGTACCATTCCACATATCTACAACAATATTCGTGCCTTCATGCGTCTTAAGCCAAAATCCCATGCATCCTAACCACCAAGTTGCAAATGATCCTTCTGGCACCTGCTTGTTGGCAATCGTTTCGTTAAGGTAGGATCCCCATTCAGGGAAGTTATCTTTAGCGAATGCTTCTGGAGTTACATCATTAACGTTCTTTGCTGAAGCCATAATTAAATTCCTCCTTGGAAAAGCTAAAGTTCTAATTTCTTTACACTTTTATCCTAAGTCTCCGTTAAAGCGTTTACAATACGATTTTATGTTAATTTCTTATTTTTTAAGTTAATTTTCCTTTATATTAGATAAAAATCGCATATATTCAAATGAATAATTCATTTTTAGCTAAAATAAGCCATAGCAGAAACACTTTATATGTTATAATCACATTAAGATACGATTTTATATCATAGGATGCTGATAAAGATGAAGAATTCAACCAAGAACATTCAAGAACGGCAAGAAAAAATCCTCTCTTTTCTTTGCGAAAAAAAAGAAATGTCGATTAGCGAACTCAGCCAAGCATTAAACGTCTCAGAGATGACCATTCGTCGTGATTGCTCAACCCTTTCTCTACGGGGACAAATAAATCAAAAGAAGGGCATCATCACGTATATCGAGCCCAAATCAAAAGATAACCAAAGCTCACTTGAACGAATCAATGCTAGCCTCGGAAGTGAGGCCGCCAAATTCGTTAAAGATGGTGAGATCGTATTTATGAATTCAAGCTCAACCGCTTTGAAGTCATTGCCCAAACTGCTGCAAAAAAAAATCTATATTATGACTAACAATCTCCATGCTGCTGATTACATTTCAGAAAATGACAAAGCTACTTTGCTAATGAGTGGTGGTGATATCGTTAATGATCATCTAATTATGAGTGGCGATATCGCAAAGCAATCATTTTCCAGTATGAGATCCGACTGGGGAATTATTGGCTGCGCTGGACTTAGTCTAGAACATGGCATCTCGACGCCCTATCTTAGAGAAGCCGCAATCAATAAAACCATCATTAAAAATTCTCGCAGATTGATTCTGGTTGCCAACTACAGTAAATTCAATAGTTTTTCCAACTTTACCATTGGGAATATTAAAGATATCGATGTATTGATTACCGATACATTTGCCTCTGGAGAGCTTATTGCAGCTATTCGTCAAGAAGGCATTCAAGTTATCCAAGTTCCCCAGTTATAACAACCCTAGCAAAAAAAGATGAAATCCTAGAAAAGGGTTTCATCTTTTTATAATATCATTATTTTTGAATATATTTTTGATATTTTAGTAAATTTATTATAATTTAAAATACATTTTTAATTATAAAGTATTATTATTCATGTTTGGCATGATCCTTGGAGTGCGCATTATTTTGGCCATAATAGGCATTAGCACCGTGCTTGCGGTAGTAGTGCTTGTCCAATAGATACTGCGGCAGCTCCAGGTTTTGACGCGTCAATTGCATGGCATGATAGTCCTCTTCAGCTACGACTTCCAGCACCTTGGCATTGTAGACAGCCTTGTCTGGCGTTGGTCCCCAGGTAAATGGTCCGTGCTGGGAAACCAATGCGGCTGGCGTTGCTTCATAGTCCAAACCGCGTTCTTTAAACGTCCGCACGATCGTCTTGCCCGTGTTGCCTTCGTAGTCTTCTTCGATTTCTTCTTTGGTCAGAGCATCGGCAGCTGGTACGTCGGTGTAGAAAGTATCGGCATGCGTCGTGTTTAAGGCCGGAACATCCATGTTGGCCGCCGCAAACGAAACGGCCCATGGTGAATGCGTGTGGACGATCCCGCCAATCTTTGGGAAGTGGTTGTACAGATAAGTGTGCGTCGGCGTGTCAGAAGATGGATTCATGTCCCCTTCTACAACTTCGCCTTTCAAGTTGACAACGACCATGTCTTCTGGCTTCAGCTCATCGTATGGCACTCCAGATGGCTTGATAACGTACAGACCCTTTTCACGATCGATTCCTGAAACGTTGCCCCACGTAAACGAAACCAGTCCCAGCTTGGGCAGCTGCATGTTGGCTTCATAGACTTCTTGTTTTAATTCTTCGAGCATGTTAGATATCCTCACTTTTTATTTAATTACTTCTTCTTGTTGAATTCCTACTTTATTAAACAAAGCATCAAAGTAGGCTTTAGCAGCTTTAATCTCTGAAACTGGATCCGCATCTTGATTATCGCCGGTCCACATCTCAATCGTGTAGCTGCCATTGTATTGAAGCCGCACCAGCATCCGCAGTAAGCCTTCAAAATCAACGCAGCCTTCGCCAAACGGCACGTTTTTAAACTGTCCTTTAAAGGTTGGCGTAACGGCACGCGTATCCTTTAAATGGACTGCCGCAACCGTGTCGATATCATCTTCAAATTGTGCCGGCACATCATTTTCAGGCCAGGCACTTAGATTGCCAAGGTCTGGATAAGCCTGTAGCCAGGGACTTTTAATCTGAGTCTTGTAGTGCGCAATCTTCGTTAATGAATTGATAAATGGATCATCCATCGTTTCAATTGAAAGCATGACCATCTTTTTTGCTGCCATACTGACACATTTAGCTAAATCCTCAACAAACATTTCGCGTGATTCCATGGTTTTATCTTCATAAAAAACATCGTAGCCAGCCAGCTGAATGTTGCGGATTCCAAGATCCACGGCCAGATCGATCGCTTTTTGCATCATTTCAAGCGACTGCTTGCGAACTGCTGGATCCTTTGAACCCAGCGGATAGCGGCGATGACCAGAAAGCATCAATGTGTTGATTCGACTGTGCGTTCGCCACATTGCATTGCGAAAGTCTTCTCGCTGCTGAGCCGTCCAATCCAGCCGCGCCAACCGCTCATCACTCTCATCAATTGAGAATTCTAAAAAGTTAAAACCCAGCTCATGGGTCAGATTAAACTTTTCTTCCCAAGACAGATCTTGAGGCAGCGCTTTTTCGTAGATTCCAACTGCATTAGTTGTCATTGGTTTTTCTCCCTTGTTATTTTTTATTAGTTAACCGCTTAACAAAATGGGTAAATTAAAGACTATATTCAAGACCATCCTGTAATTGTTTAAAATCACGCCAACAGCTATCCATTGCCTTTAAGAAACTTAAATAGGCTTGATACTTGGCATTATAAATTTTCACCTGGTCAGGTTGTGGATCATAATGGCGCTTAACGCTGGACATCGATCTAGATGCCTCTTCCAGTGAGCTATATACCCCAGTTCCCACGGCAGAAGCAATTGCTCCCCCTAAGCCGCCTAATTCTGTAGCATTAACCAGTTCAACCGGTACGTTAAGAACATTCGCAAACATCTGTACCCAACTGGATGAATTGCATGCGCCGCCAGACATTCTAATCACTTCCGGCTTATGACTGACTTTTTGCAACGCTTCAATGTGATATTTATGCGCAAATGCAATTCCCTCATATACAGCACGAATCATCTCTGATTTGGTTGTATTACTGCGCAGTCCAATAAAGCTTCCCTCGGCATCTGGTGCTGCATTGCTTCCGTACAAAAACGGGAAGAAGAGAACCTTACTAAAAGTAGCATCCGTATTTTCCAAAAATGCTTCAAGGTCATCATAAATCGAATGACCCGCATCCTTTGCGTCTCGCATCTCAGCCGTCATCAGCATTTTCAATATGATCGCCAGGTTCCCGGCCGAAGTCGGACTGGAAGCCTCAATCAGATTCTTCCCAGTTGGAAAAATCGAATTCATTAAGCCGCTTTCTTGGGGTGCCGTTTTATCACTAGGAAAAATATTCATATTCCAAGTACCAGCAATTACACTGAATTTAGAATCATCCAACACTCCAGTTGCAATTGAACAGGCATCAATATCAAACATCCCGCCAAACACCGGCGTTCCTTCTTGAAGGTTCGTTTGAGCAGCCGCTGCTTGCGTGATCGTTCCTCTTAGATCAGTTGCTTTAATCAATTCCGGCATTTTATCAAACATTTCTGGAATATCAAAAAAGTCGAAAAGCTTTGCGTCATATTGCTGCGTTGCTAAGTTTAAAAAGTTATTTCCCGAAGCGTCGCCAATCTCCTGCTTTACTACACCAGTGAGGAGAAAACCGACAAAATCCTTATTTGATAAAACCGCACCAATCTTCTCATACTCTTCTGGTCGATTATCTTTAATCCATTTCAAAAGAACTGGGGCCTGGCTTGGCATCACATGCTGTCTGCTGATTGAGTAGATTTTACTGACTCGTTTTTCAAATTCCTCAGCATATTCTTCGGCCCGACTATCCGCTGATAAAATACCATTCATAAAGATATGGTATTCATTATCCAGCACATATAATCCTTTACCATGACCAACCGTTGCGATCCCAGCAATTTCTTTTCCCGTCAGATTAGCCTTTCCAAGTACTGCTCTTATAGCCGCCGCAAGATCATTGCGCAGTTTAACAAGATCTATTTCATGAAAACCAGACTGCGGTTCAAGCCCTTGCGTGGGGAAAGCCTCTGCCGCCAGCTGCTGTCCATGTTGGTTAAAGATAATTACTTTGGTGTTTGTACCACCATTATCAATAGTTAAAAAGTTTTTGACCATATCGCTATCATCCTAACCCTCGGTATCAATCGCATATACTGCTACTTCACTTACTTCACGGTTTGCAGAAAAAAGATACTGATGACCATTCTTTTCATAAACAAGGACGTTGCTTGGACCAACTTTTTCATCAATTAATTGCGAATCGAGGTGGTCACTGGTAATCAATTCAAGGTCCTGTTTTCCAGCACGCCAACCAAAAATAAAGTATTCTCGATTGCCAATCCTGCCACCCCAAATTGCGTGGCCAAATGGCGTCTTAGCATCACTGCGAGAAATCTGATTGAACTCACTGTCAGAAATCCGAAGATACGGACCATGGAAACCTTCAATCGTTAAGTACTCGTTTTTACCATCTTGATTGACATCAGCACTGAAGATGTCTGACGTTTCATAATCGGTTAATTGTTCAATTTTCCAATCTTTACCATCAACCGGCCAATTAAGTTTAAAAATCCCTTCAACGCCCGTAATAAAGGAATAACCATTCATTCGCTTGTATCCATGATTTTTAGTGATTCGGATATCCAAGGCATGCTGATTGATGATTTTTTCCTGTTCATCATCATATTCGCCAACCCATACTTTTCCCGGATCAGACCAATCATCAACGTCCTTCTTGCTGTTGGCAATTGAACATCCTACATACCAGTATCCTTTTCCTGATTGCTTTGGAATGATATCGAAACGATGCACGTATGGAAATTCGCCAATTATCTTTTGGTCCCAATCCTTACCATTCCAAGTTTCCTTGACAATCCGACAGTTAGGCGAATTAAAGCCAGGATAAAAGCGTTGCGTTGCCAAAAAATTCAGGGTGTCAGGGATCTGAACCATCGTCATTGTCCCACCTACATTTGGCCATACTGTAGTTCGTGCAAAATCATTGTCCAGATCATATGCATAGCATGGCTGGGCTTCTTCTGATGCTACAACCAAAAAATCCCGTCCTTTAGCATTCATACGCATAATCGCATAGCAATGATCGAGTTGATCTTTAAAAATTTTCGAAAACTTCATGATTATCACTTTCTTGATCTTTTTGCAGTCTATACCAACAAAAGCTATTGGTGTTTTCCAATAGCTTCTGTATTTGGATTTAGCTATTTATTAACTTGATTAACTGCCTTTCCATCACGTAAGTACGAAATCAGATTATTCGATGCTTCTTCGGCAATTGCCGTCCGTGCTTCTAAGGTACCCGTACCAGCGTGTGGAGACATTACGACATTATCAAGTTCCCGTAAGGCTTCTGGAACAGTAGGCTCGGTTTCAAAAACATCAAGCCCTGCTCCAGCAATCTGATGATTCTTTAATGCATCAATCAGATCATCTTGCTTAATCAAAACGCCTCGTGCGGCATTAACGATATATGCCGTGTTTTTCATCTTAGCAAAGACGTCTTTATTAAACTTTCCAGCAGTTGAAGGCAGTGCCGGTGCATGCAGAGTGATTACATCTGATTCTTTGACCAGTGTCTCAAAGTCAACATATTTCACTTTCAATTGCTGTTCCAGTTCATCAGGCAGCGGATGCGGATCATTATAAATCACATCCATACCAAATACTTGAGCAAACTTGGCAACCTCTGAGCCAATGCGTCCCATGCCAAAGACACCCAGCTTCTTACCTTGCAGACTCATCCCCATGTATTGCTGTTCGGAAACATCGACCCATTTGCCTTCACGAACGATCTTGTCATACATGTGTAAGCGTCGAACCGTAGCCAGCAGCAGCGTAAAGGTCATTTCTGCAGTTGGTACGCGCACGCCCTTAGGACAGTTTGAAACCACAATCCCTTTACTCTTGGCATACTCAATATCAATATGATCAAAGCCGACCCCATTGGCAGTAATGATCTTCAAGTTGGTACCTGCATCAATTAATTCTTTATCAGCCTTGGTGCCCATCAGCAAAAGCCCATCATATTCACTCAAATGTTCAAGAATCCATGCTCGAGTTTCAACTTCAGGGTCGTAGAAAACATCAAAAGTTGCTTTCAGTTCCTTCAATCCTTGTTCTGGAATAATACCAGTAACTAATACTTTTGGTTTGCTCATGCCTATTCTCCTTAATCAGAATTAGTGAGTTTCCTTAAACTTCTTGTAGACTGGATCTTCAGCCTTAGCTGCTGCTTCTACGTTGGCAGGCTTAAAGTAAATGCGATTAGCGTTATTGTACATCACGTCTTCCAGCTCTGCCTGTGAGAAGATATCAGTATTTTCCAACCACGTAGCTAATTGGTGATAAGTGTTGAAAGTTGAAGACCATGGAGAGTCAGTTCCCCAAATGATTCGCTTAGCACCAAGAATCTTTTTAGCCAGACCAACCGTCTTTTGGCAGCGTGGATATGGAAAGGCTTCAGTAGTTTCACCATCAATGTCTTGGATGGCTGAAATATCAACATAGATATTTTCATATGGCGCAAACTGTTCAAGGGCATTTTCTAAGCGATTCAAATGGTCTGCATTAGGGAATGACAGGTGACATACTACAAAATCAAGCTTAGGATAACGCTTAGCCAAGTTAACGATTGCTTCTGGCTGGTAGCTGGTTTGAGTATAGTCACCGTAGTCAGTAGTAATGACAAAGCCAGGGTAATCAGCGAGATAATGCATGATCTTGCTTACATTGTTGTCAGTATCCAAACGGAATGGCTTATGGAACCCATGCAGACCGCCCCCTTGGCTGATTTCAAACTTCAATGCCCGGAAACCCAGATCCTCAACATGACGCTTAACGATATCCATCGCGAAGTCATCATATGGATCTACGGCAAAGGCACCGATAAACTTACCCGGATATTGCTTAACTACTTGATAAGTGTAGTAGTTTTGGTAGCCATTCAGTGTACCTTGCAGAATAACTGCTTTTTCAATATCTTCTTGTTCCATTACTGGAAGGTATTTTTCAGCTAAAAAGTTGTCATCTCCCCAGCCTTCTGGAATTAAATGAATGATTTCACCATTATCCCAGATTGCATAACCATTGCCAAGTGGGCTCAAACGTCCTTGACTCTTAGAACCGGCCAGTGCACGTACCAAATGAATGTGTCCTTCAATCTTTTTCATGATAAAACCCTCCAAATTCTATTTTCTAAATTAGTACTCAATCTTTTCGCTGCTGCCAGAGTAACCAGCATTCTTGTCAGCCATCTTGTTCAAGTAAGTCCAGATTTGAGGACGGTACTTGCGCAGACCAAACAGCATTACCAGGTAAACTACAACGCAGACACCAATCCAAACCGGGTTCTGAGAAATAAATGCAGCAAATACCAATGCATTCATCGGCCGTGCAATCAAGTTAAAACTAGTGATCAAAACCACACCAGCTGGAATTGCGGCACCGTAGTGAGAAACCGCACCGGTGTAGATCGTCCCCAGCCAGCTGGAAGCGTACAGACCCAAGCTGAACCATACAATCCCATTAGCAATGACCTTTAAGATATTGCCGCGAGTAATTGCAACGATTGACTCAACCATAAATGGTAACGAGATCAAGTCGACGATTGGCAAGGTCTTGTTGCCAGGCAAAAGGAATGCAATCAAAACCATGATTGGAATTAAGATAACGCCGGCAATAATCGTTGCTGGTTCACCGTAGCCAACCCCATCATCAACTGCCAAGAACCAACGCTTTTTATCATTGATCTTATCAATTTCCTTACCTTCAGCTTGTGATTCTTGCTTACGGTTCTTATCGATCTCATCTGCCAGTGGCGTAAAGGCCTTAGCAAAGACATTGGTAACCAATGGAAAGATCGTCATAACGGCCGCCAGTTGAATCGAGAACTGTAAAATCTGTCCCCATGCTTGCAGAGTCCCTAAGTCTTTTAGATTACCGAGCACCCCGATGATAAATCCTAAGAGAATCCCCAGGGTAGTTGGTTCACCAAACACACCCAGCTTGTCCTTAAAGGCTGATGGCGTCATCTTAACCTTGTTCAAGCCAAGCAGATTCCAAAGCGGATCCAGCAGAATTGCTGGAATCGTCTGCTCAATGTTGTGCAGTGAGCAGACCGTTGCATTCTTAACGCCATAGTAGTCAGACCAACGATCG
This sequence comes from Limosilactobacillus mucosae, assembly GCF_013423865.1. Taxonomy (NCBI): domain Bacteria; kingdom Bacillati; phylum Bacillota; class Bacilli; order Lactobacillales; family Lactobacillaceae; genus Limosilactobacillus; species Limosilactobacillus mucosae. The sequence goes on from NZ_CP058954.1 coordinate 1,901,805, forward strand.
GCTTGAATTTCTGCCAAGATCAGAGTGTACAGCAACATGAAGAATGACAGCCCCAGCGACAGCCAGAAGTTATGCGTTACATAGTAGGCCATCGCGCCCCAAACCATGAAGCCGAAGTTGTTCCAAAGGTTTGAAGCCATAAATACCTTAGTGATGCCAAGAGCAAATAAAATCAATTCAACGATCAGTCCGAATACAAAGAAAGTCAAACCGACTGAAGAGCCAAATGAAGCCAGCGAACCTGCCTGCCAGCCAATATCAACGACCGGAAGATTGATTCCAGTCGTCTTAACCATTTGACGAATGATCTTAGTAACGACTGGAGTAAATTCTGTGATAATCCAGCCAAATCCAGTTAAACCAACCCCGGCATAGAATGCACTCATCATTGCTACTTTAGGACGAACCTTTAAGAAAAGCGCGATGATGAAAATCATTATGGGAACCACAACAGTAGCACCAAACGCGGAGAAGAAATTATTAACAGCGTTTAACATATTAGAAAGCATCTCCTTTCCTTTTCAAAGTCAGTACTTATTTAGTCGCTTCCTTTACCAAACCAAGCTCATTAGCAATCGTTTCCGCATTGCCCGCATACTCCAATCCAAAGTCATGTGCGAATGGAAACTTCTTAATCAATGCACGCCAGTTTAGATCGCCGTCTTCTAGGGGAACCGTCTTCAATTCGCCTTGGTCTCTGACAGCATTTTTCAAGTGCAGATATGTCGTAAACTGTTTCAAGTCATCAGCGGCCTGATCAACGTCAGTATCCAACCAAATCCAGTTAGCAATATCGAAGCAGTAATGAATGTCTTTAATCCCAGCATCTTGAATAATTTCAAAAAATTTCTTCGTTATTGCTAATGAACTGTCAGCCAACGTCTGATTATTCTCTAAGGCAATCTCAAATTGACCATCCAAAATTGCTGCCAATCCCTTTAACAATTCTTCCTTGCTGATATCAGACAAGCTCCCAATGTTCAGCTTCAAGTGCGATGAATTCAATTCCCTCATCTCAGTCACATAATCAAGAGCCTTATTATTTAAATGATCGCCCGTAACCAGCACATCATTGACACTGTAAAAGACTTCCAATCCAAGCTTTTGCGCTTCTTTTGCAATCGCTAATCGTTCATTTTTTGATCCGTTCAAGAATTCATTTCTGATTTCAATCGCATCAAAGCCAAGCTGTTTTACTTTTTCAACCAATCTGCTTTGAGAAACTCCATTGTCCAGATCCTTTTTGAAGGCAATGGTATTCAAAACATAGGTACTCATCTCGGAAAACCACCTTCCGCCTCGCGTCTAAAAACACACTGAAAATCCGTTAAGCGCTTAACTAAATTTACGAATTAGATTCTAATTCCAAGTATCTTTTTTGTCAACCGGTAGCGCTTTCTTACATAAGCGATTGAGCTCTATTTTTTCACAATCTATAACTTGTAATTTGGAATAAAATCCTTTAAAATAACAAAATCAAAAAGAATTATAGGATTCTAGTTTCAACAATTTCACAAAATAAAAATAAATTATTTTTATTTTTTCAAAACACAAGCCCTTACTTTTGTCATTGATCATTTAACGATTTTTTGTTAACCGCATTACTAATCGTGATTAAGTATTACCTTATTACGCACAAAGTTGCTCCGACAAAAATGTGATAATATATTAAGAAAAAACTGGATCGGTATGCATAAATGGAAAAATTAACAATTAGCGATATTGCGGCATTGGCAAAAGTTTCTACCGCCACGGTATCAAACTACTTGAATGGTAATTTTAATAAAATGTCAATCAAGACCAGACGCCATCTGGAGGAAATCATCAGCCAAACCAACTATCGTCCTAACAGTACTGCACGCGATTTAGCAAAAAACGAAAGCAAAACGATCGGTGTTTCAATTGCGGACATCACCAATCCCTTTACCTCAGCAGTTTTGTCCGGCATTTCTGATTTCTGCAGCCATTATGGATATAAAGTCGTATTTACCAATGCTGATCAGGATCCCGAAACGGAAGTCAATAATATTATTCGGCTGCGCTCTGAAAACGTTGCAGGATTCATTCTCGATCCTGTTAGCCCAAACGGACCAATCTACAAAGCATTTTCAAATAAATCTTCGGTCATGGTCGATTTGCAGGCAAAACAGTTAAAAATGGATACGATCGTTACTGACAACGAAAAATCCGTCTTTGAAATGACCCAAAAAATGATTGCTAAAAAATATGATGATTTATATTTTGTTAGCTGGCCTTTAAAAGACGTAAGTACACGTCTGCAGCGTTACCAAGGCTTCTTAAAAGCAACCAATTATAAGGATGATGACAGCCATTTGCTGATCGTCCCTCATCACGGAAAGCAGGAAGAATACATTGCTTTTAACAATCGAGTAAAAGAAATCATTGAAAACAAAGGCAGCAAAAAAGTGGGCTTTTTTACAATGAACGGTCGTGTTTTTTTACGACTATTACAAGCTGCTCAACAGTACGGTTTTGCTTATCCAACTGATTATGGAGTAGCAACCTATGAAGAATTAGACTGGATGAAAGTTTTAAATCCTGGAATTAGCTGCATTCAACAAGACTCTAGAAAAATCGGTGAACAAGCTGCTGAACTACTTAATAAAAAGCTAACTGGAAAATCTATCTCTGAACCCAAAGTAACAATTATCCCAACTAAATTAATCATTCGAGAAAGTTTTTAAAATAAAACGTCATCGCTGGTTTTTAACCATTGATGACGTTTTATTGGTAATGCAGTTTAAGTGTGAATTTGTAATGCAGTTTAAGTGTGAATTTAAGGGTTAGACAATTTGCAGTACCAAACATTCAAATTATGGCTAATTAGTTTTCACGCTTGGCATGATCCTTGGAGTGTGCGTTGTTTTGACCATAATAGGCATTAGCACCGTGCTTGCGGTAGTAGTGCTTGTCCAATAGATACTGCGGCAGCTCCAGGTTTTGACGCGTCAATTGCATGGCATGATAGTCCTCTTCAGCTACGACTTCCAGCACCTTGGCATTGTAGACAGCCTTGTCTGGCGTTGGTCCCCAGGTAAATGGCCCGTGCTGGGAAACCAATGCGGCTGGCGTTGCTTCATAGTCCAAGCCGCGTTCTTTAAACGTCCGCACGATCGTCTTGCCCGTGTTGCCTTCGTAGTCTTCTTCGATCTCTTCTTTGGTCAGAGCATCGGCGGCTGGCACGTCGGTGTAGAAAGTATCGGCATGCGTCGTGTTTAAGGCTGGGACATCCATGTTGGCCGCCGCAAACGAAACGGCCCATGGCGAATGCGTATGGACGATCCCGCCAATCTTTGGGAAGTGGTTGTACAGATAAGTGTGCGTTGGCGTGTCAGAAGATGGGTTCATATCGCCTTCTACGACCTCGCCTTTCAAGTTGACGACAACCATGTCTTCTGGCTTCAATTCATCGTATGGCACTCCAGATGGCTTGATGACGTACAGCCCCTTTTCACGATCGATTCCTGAAACGTTGCCCCACGTAAACGAAACCAGTCCCAGCTTAGGCAGCTGCATGTTGGCCTCATAGACTTCTTGTTTTAATTCTTCAAGCATGGCTCTACCTCCTTATTTACTAATCGGTTCCTGTTCTATCCCAACCTTTTTAAACAAATCATCAAAGTAGGCTTTAGCAGTTTTGATCTCTGAAACTGGATCCGCGTCTTGATTGTCGCCAGTCCACATCTCGATCGTGTAGCCGCCGTTGTATTGAAGCCGCACCAGGGTTCTTAATAATCCCTCAAAATCAACACAGCCTTCGCCAAATGGCACGTTTTTAAACTGCCCTTTAAAGGTTGGCGTAACAGCACGCGTATCCTTTAAATGGACTGCCGCAATATTATCGATGCAGTTTTCCAGCTGCGAAGGAACGTCATTTTCAGGCCAGGCACTTAGATTGCCAAGATCTGGGTAAGCCTGCAGCCAGGGACTGTGCACCTGTGTTTTACAATGCTTGATTTTGGTCAAAGAGTTAATAAAGGGATCATCCATCGTTTCAATTGAAAGCATAACCATCTTTTCGGCCGCCATATGAACGCATTGAGCAAGATTTTCAATATATAGTTCACGTGAAAGCATTGTTTTATTTTCATAAAAAACATCATAACCGGCCATTTGAATATTATGAATTCCAAGATCTACGGCCAGATCGATCGCTTTTTGCATCATCTCAAGCGACTGTTTGCGAACTGCTGGATCCTTTGAACCCAACGGATAGCGGCGATGACCAGAAAGCATCAATGTGTTGATTCGACTGTGCGTCCGCCACATTGCATTGCGAAAGTCTTCTCGCTGCTGAGCCGTCCAATCCAGCCGCGCCAACCGCTCATCACTCTCATCAATTGAGAATTCTAAAAAGTTAAAACCTAGTTCGTGGGTCAGATTAAACTTTTCTTCCCAAGACAGATCTTGAGGCAGCGCTTTTTCATAAATTCCCAAAGCATTAATTGTCATAAAAATGTCCCTCCCTCGAGGAATTATGTTACATTTTCATATTAATGAAAGCGATTCACTTATTCAATCTAGTTTTATGTTATTTTTGTTGTTTTTTAGTTAATTATACGATCTCAAAACTTTTTAAGTCGGACGTTTTAACATAAAAAAGCGACTACCAACCAGCCGCTTTCTATGAATTGATTGAGATTCCACTTAACTTAAAGTATGGAACACATAAATGATTAATCAATAACGATTTTTGTTAATTTTACTGATTATTTGTTAATTTTGATCAAACAATGTACCAATACCATCTTTTACAATAGATCTGCTTACCAAAGGCTGACCATTAAAGTAAGCGTTTACAGAAAATACTTGCATGATATAATGTATATATAAATTGCGCTATGAAAGAAGGCTGATTAAAATGGTCGCCAATAAACCCACTATCAAAGACGTTGCTCGTCAAGCCGGGGTTTCAATTGCGACGGTTTCACGAGTAATGGCCAAAAAAGCCAATACCTATACTCCTCAGACTGCCCAACGCGTCTGGGATGCAGCTGCCAAACTGGGCTATCAGAAAAACAGCGCGGCCGCAGAACTGGCGACGCGCTCCAGTGACAAGATTGCCGTAATCGTCAGCAATCCACCAACCAATTTTTCGACTGGAATCTTGGATGGCATGCAGCAGACAGCCCTGGCCCATAATCATCATATTATTATCCTTTATGCCGGCAATCACAGTCCCCAGCTGCTCCACCAAGCGATTAAAGATGCCACGGCCGGTCCGCGCGCCGGTATTCTGCTGATTGGCAGCCAGATTGATCCGCAAAGCCTTAAAATGCTGCAGGATTCACAGCTGCCGGTTAGGCTGGTTTCCAACTACTCTTATGAATTACCGCTACAGTTTATCAGTTCTGATAATACTGAATTGGCTGCTCAAAGCGTTGAATACTTAATTAAAAAAGGCCACCGCCGCATTGGCCTTTTTGGCATTGATCATTCACATACCGGTCTCCAGCGCCGCGCCGGCTATCAAAAGGCCATGTATGAACACCACCTGCCAATTGAACAGGATTGGATTCAATATGGCGATTACAGCTATGAGGCTGGCCAGACCATCATGCAATACTGGGCTGACCTCAAACTGAGCGCGGTCGTTGCTGCCAGTGATCTGGTTGCAATGGGCATCATGCGTCAGGCCGCACAGATGGGAATCAAGATACCGCAAGATCTTTCCATCGTCAGCATTGATGGTACCTTTCTTTGCGAGGTTACAGATCCACAACTGACCAGCGTTACCCAGGACTTTTATCAAATCGGCGTTAACAGCGTCTTAGACCTGCTCGGCAATGCTCCTTCTGAACTGGTACCGTTCAAGCTGGTTGAGCGTGGCAGCGTAGCAGAACAGCCAAAATAAAATCGGATTCGCCAATTGACGAACCCGATTTTTTAGTCTTCTTTTTTACCAAACAAGGCTGCTAGTTTGGCTGCCATGTCCGGATCGAGATTATCTGCCAACGTGCTTTCAGTCTCTGCTTTTTCTTCTTTTTTGACGCTTGTCATCTGTTCAAGCTCATCAGCAACCGCCTGCTCACCTAAGCGAATTGGGTTAATGTCCAATCGTCCGCCGGCTGCATCGGCATGACCGCCGCCTTGATAATAAGTTTCCGCAAACTTTGCCACGTCGACTTTGCCATTGCTGCGCAAAGAAACGCTTTTAGGACTGATTACCAGCGCGGCATCCAGATCCGGCTGCTGTACCAATAGCTCATGCGCGATCTCTGATTTATAGTCGCTGGCATAGACGATTCCAAAGCGGTGCCCATCTGCCGTTGCCTCAACCACGTCTTTTAAGTGCGACTTTAAGTACTTAGCCCGTCGTTCGTTCAAGGTTTGAATTAGCAGGTCATTGTCTTGACGATACGCCGTCCAGCCTTTGTCAAAAACACTTTGCACAAAGGCTTCAGAATAATCAAGCGGATAAAACCAGAACAACTGATTGAAGTCATCAGCTGCCTGACGCTCTTTTTCGCTCATATCGGGATCATTTTGCCAATCCCACGTATCATAGGCACGAATCAGCTCCACCAGTTCTGCCAACTGCTGCTGCCGATCTTGATTCAGCTTAACAAAGCCAGGCAGCGTCTTAAGCCAATCCCATACCAGGCTGGTCGCGCTGGGACTGATTTTTGCATCAGCAGGCTTAACCGTATTGGCCGCAAACTTTTGCCGCAATGCCGCTTCAGTCTCATGGTGGTCAAAAACCAGCCAGTGATTGGCAAACTGCTGATTGAGCTCCTGCATCGTATGCTCGCTGTCTGGCGTCATATCCATAATCCAGACATCCGTTGCCGTGGCTGCTTCGGGACTTTTGAACCAGTAGTCCAGCTCACTGTCGATTCTACCGGCACCGATACTGGTCAAGTCAAACTCAGCATCGGGAAACATAACGTCTTGGACCGTCTTGACCAATACTGGGGCCCCAAAGCCATCCAGATCGTTATGCGAAAAAATTTTAATATTGCGCTTAGCCATAACTAACTTCCTTTGTGATTTTGACTTTATTATAACCGATTCAACAGCTAAATAAGCGTTTCGCCAGCAAAACCGACCTGCTTTTTGATTTCAGCATCCCTTGAGCTGATTTAACATCCATAATCTCATGCTTGGCAACTGACATGTCCGCTTGGCTTTGCTAAGATGGAATCAGTCAACTTTTAGAAAAGAGGTACTTGTGATGGTCTATGATTATCGTCATGAACTAATCGAACTTTTGAACCATACTGCCAGCGACCCGGAAAGTCTGCTGCAGACCCAACGCAGTCTTACGATCATCGTCGACCTGCTTAATCAGCTACAGCCGGTTAAAGAGCCGACGTCTACTGAAAAACAGTCTGCCAAGCCAGGCTATCAGATTCGGCGTAACGTCACTGCCCCAAAGATCTCGCTAGGCCAGCTGATCAATCAGACCGCGGCACCAACGCCCAAGCCGCATGAAACGCCTGCAAAACCGCAACTCAACAAGCAGCCTGAGCGGTCAACGGCTAAAGCAGCTGCCAACCAGGCTTATTTAAGAGACATCCCCGTTACTGCTAAAAACGAAGCACCGGCTGAACCAGCAGCTGCACCTGAGCTTTCGGAAGTCGAACTACTGGCACGCGACAACTGCTATCCCGTCCACCGTCTGTTAAGCGGCGCGGAAATCGATCATCGTTTCTATTCAGAAAGCATTCTGCACAAGCTGCCATTTCCAATCAATGATGGTGATGTCGTGCAGCTGGACCGTCAGCGCTTGATCCATGGCAAACTGCCCGTCATCAATCGTGTTACCAATGACCATCTGGCAATCAGCACGACGCCAACCAAAGTTATTGAATATGCCACTTTGGAACCAGTTGCCGGCTCAGATGTCCTGCAGATCAAAAAGACGCTCAAGGGCAATTCGATTCTGGATGAGTCGCATGCCAATACCATCGTGATCGATCCATACAAATATGCCAGTCGGAATCTCAAGCCTGGCATGATCATCGACTTTGCCTACTATGATCACGGCAACGGAATGCGCGATGCCAAGGCTGGCGAGATTCGCTGGATTCACAGTGAGCACGAGTTTGATACGACCAAAGCGCCACGCAAGCTGCAGCAGCCCAAAAAAGTTAAAAAGACACGCCACGAATACAGCGACAAGCTTGATTACGACTTAAATCAAAAACGCGTCTTAGTGGTAACTGGGGCCCGTGACCGCGTACAGGATCTTAAAGCCGTCGTTGCCAAGCATCATGGCGTCTTCTACAGTCTGGATGCCTCAATGGAAGAAAACGTCTCCAGCAGCAAGATCAAACGGGCCGTTAAGGATGCCGATCTGATTGTCGTCTGCATCGACCGCATTCATCATCGTATCAGTCAGCTGACCACGCACCATGCCAAGCGTAACGACCGGCCATTTGCGATTGCCGCCACGACCAGCAATACCGCTGTCGAACGCGCCATTTTCCGGGCTCTCAATGGTAACAATGCCTACGAAAGCAGCGGTCAGGACATGGCAAAATACGTCAGCGCCGATTAATCAGCAGCTGCTTATTTTAAAAGCCAAAAAGGATGCGCCAAAACCTGACGCATCCTTTTTCATTTTCTGTAGTTTTTATTCGTTGTCTAGCTTGGCAGATACGTCATCAAAGCGATCCTTGATATATTTAGCCGAAGCAGCCAGCTTGTCTTTTTCTTCATCAGTCAGATCAAGCTGTAGCTGCCGAACCAGTCCTTGGCGACCAATGATGGCAGGGTAGCCGACATAGGTGCCGTATTCTTCGCGGAAGTTGGAGACTGGCAATTCAGCGTGCGCGTCATTCAAAACGGCCGTAACCAGACGCAGAGCCGCTGCCGCAATCCCAAAGTTGGTGTGCTTCTTGCCATGGAAGACGACATAGCCGCCTGCCCGCACGTCTTCAGCCAATTGATCCAGATCAACATCGTCACGATCCTTAGCCAATTCGGTTACAGGATGACCCATGACCCGTACCTGTGACCAAGCAGAGAATTGCGAGTTGCCGTGTTCACCCAGGTTGTAGCCAGATACCGAGCGCGGATCAACGTCAAACTTTTGACCAACGACTTTTTTCATGCGTGAAGTATCAAGCAGCGTCCCCGTCCCGATTACCCGAGTCTTTGGCAGACCAGTGTACTTTTGGAACAGCGCGGCAATCACGTCACAAGGATTACTGATTGAGACCAGCACGCCATGGAACCCGACTTCTTTTAGTTTAGTACCGACTTCTTTAGCGGCCTTGCTGGTAACCTTCAATTCAACAAATCGATCATGCTTGGCATCGTCATTCTGCACGCCGATACTGCCGACAGCGATCACGACGACATCCGCATCGGCCAGGGCTTCATAGTCGTTGCGCACCACTGTGGTATGAGTTGGCAGATTGGCCGCCGCGTCTTCAAAATCGGTTGCATCCGAATTCAGCTTTAGTTCGTTGGTATCAATCAATACCAGCGTATCCGCCGTCCCTGCTACCAGCATATTGTTAGCCAGCGTTGAACCAACATTTCCTGAACCAATAACACCAACTTTTCGCGTCATAATTACGCACGACCTTTCTAATCTTTTTTTAATCTTTTTAATTTATGACTAAGAATTTAACATTTTTAGATTCAAAGTCAACTCATTTTAAAAAAACTAAATTAAAATAAGATTAATCCTTTTAGACAGCCGGCTTTCAATTAATTTATTTAATAAAAATAAGCAGCCGGCTTAATTATAGCTGACTGCTTATTTGACTATGATTTGCGCAAGCTCAGTTTCTCGACGTTTAAGACCTTATCCAGCCAGCCTTGATAAAAACTTTGCTCGTGGCTGACCAGGATCAGGTTCCCGGGATATTCTTGCAGGGCTTTTTTGAGTCCTTCCTTGGTTTCATCATCCAAATGATTGGTTAGCTCGTCCATGATTAAAAAGTTTGATGGCGTCAGTTCCAAAATGGCCAGCTTAACCTTAGTCTGCTCACCACCAGACAACAACGACAGCGGCTTTTGCGTATTAGCGGCATTGATCCCTGCTTTGGCCAGCTTTTGTCGAATCGTTTTTGGCTGCATGGTTGGAAAAAGATTTTGAATCGTTTCCAGTGGCGTCAGATTAGGTTCATCCCACACCAGATCCTGATCAAAGTAGTTAATCCGTGCTGAAGGCGAAAAAGCAGCCGTCCCCTGCAGTGCTGGGATCTTGCCCAGAATCGACTTGATCAAAGTTGACTTACCGACACCGTTAAACCCGGTAAACAGCAGCTTTTCACCCATCGTCATCGAAAACGTCACGGGTGCGAGCAGCGGATGACCATAACCGACTGACAGCTGATTGACCTTTAAGGCATTGGCAGAACCGGTATTTTCATAAGGAAAGTGAAACGTCGCCTTTAGATTATCAGTTGGCGGATCAATCCGCTTCATCCGGGCCAGCATCTTTTCACGGGATTTGGCCATGGTTGATTTGGAACCCGCCTTGTTTTTGCGAATAAACCGCTCTGCCTTTTCAATGACCTCCTGCTGCTTTTCGTATTCGCGCTCCTGGGTCTCCTTGCGCTCAGCCTTTTGCCGCATTGCCTGCATAAAACTGCCACGGTACTTGGTAATCTTGCCAAACGCAACGTCACAGATCGTGTTGGTCACGCGTTCCAAAAAATCGTAGTCATGTGAAATAATCATGGCTGCGCCGTCAAAATCATTCAGATATTCAATCAGCCATTCGATGTGCGCGGTGTCCAGATAGTTGGTTGGTTCGTCAAGCAGGATCACGTCTGGATTTTCCAGCAGCATTTTGGCCAAAATGATTTTTGAGCGCTGGCCGCCACTCATTTCGGCAACGACATGGTCCTTGCCAATGTCATTTAGCCCCAGCCCATTCATAACGCGCTCAATTTTGGTTTCGACCTCGTAAAAGTCAGCCGCGTCCAAACGTTCCTGCAGCCGGCCAGCTCGTTCCAAAAGGCGATCATCCATTTCCGTGGCATATCTTGCATAAAGCTCATTCATCTGCTCATTGATGTCATAAAGCTCTTGAAAAGCCGTATGCAGAAACTGAATCAGCGTCATCCCATGTGGAATATCGACGTATTGATCCAAATAGCCGATCTTGGTGTTTTTCTGCCACTTGATATCGCCCTCGACCGGCAGCTCCTTGCCAATCAGGATTTTAATCAAAGTTGACTTGCCGGCCCCGTTTTGACCAACGATCCCCATATGCTCATGTTTTTCCAATTGAAAGCTGGCATCTTCATAAAGCTTCTTATCGGCAAAGCTCATCGTCAGGTTTCTAACATCCAAAACCGCCATTTTCTCTCTCCTCATCTAATTTCAAAAATAAACAACGTGCTTTTCATGTTAGCACAGACTTTGCTTGCCCTTCAATTGGCAGCGGTAGGCTTCTGAGACATTGAAAATATTTATCAGTGCTAAGATAGAGTTGTTGTATTGTTGCAGAATCTAAAAAGAAGGCATTTCATGGAAATTTTGACAATCTTAGGCAGTCCCCACGACCCTGCCGTTTCAACGATCTTAGCACATCAATTGATCAAAGGAGCCCAGGCAGCAGCCAACCACGTTACGATTTTTGACGCCGGCCATCACCCTTTGGCTCCCGTTAAAATGGATGCCGACAATCACTTATTGCCAGGTGATGCCGTAACTGAACGACTGCTTGATCAAATGGTAGCCGCTGATCTGATCGTTTTTGCCACGCCAATGTTTTATTATGGCATGTCCTCACAGATGAAGGCCGTCATTGATCATATGGGCGAGCGTGATGAGCAGCTGCATGATGACAAACAGGCCATTTTGGTTGCCAGCGCGCCGCACAATGATTTTGACCCGCTAAAGTCTGAATTCAAGGCGATTTTTGATCACCTGGGCTGGAAGTTTGCTGGACAGGTCTTAGCTGGCAAGGAAACCACACCACATCATCTAAGATTTTATCCCGACCTGGCCTACGAGTTGGGCAAAAGTCTTAACTAAATCGCAAGTAGGCTTGCAGCAGTTCTGTCAGTCATTCCAGCCGTTAAGTCAATTGATAACGGTCTTTTGTCTCTGCCAGGTTCAAAATGACTTCATATTTTTTTCAAATAGTCTTCACTGTCCCATCATTTTGTCTTGTTAAATTAAAAACCGTGCGGAATTTCGCACAACTGAGCAAAAAACAAAAACATGGAGTGATTACTATCAAGAAAAAAGCAGCTAAGGCCTTAATTGCTGCCGTGGGTGCTGCCGGAGCCATGACCGCCGCGCAGACGACTGCCCATGCTGATACTACGGTTACCGTAGCTTCGGGCGACACGATCTGGGCCTATGCACAGCAATACAAGACCACGGTTTCTTCAATCGTTTCGGCAAACTCACTTTCCAATCCGGATCTGATCTTCCCTGGTCAGCGGATTACGATTCCAGAAACGACCATCAATCGACAAAAGAACAGCCAGCGTCAGACGACTAAGACTACGACGGCCAGTTCCACGGCTGGTTCCGTCAGCGCCAGCGTTTTTGCTGATTCAAGCACCAGCTCAAGTTCAGCGGCAATTGTTTCCAGTGCTTTAGATACTGCCAGTCAAGCCGTTGCCTCAACGACGGCTTCGAGTGATGCTGCAACTGATACCCAAACGACCAATACAGTATCAGCTCAGTCTGCTGATTCAGAATCCGTTCAATCAGCTTCGTCTGCTAATGAGAATACTGCTGCCGCGACCGGCTCAACTGAAGCAACGACTTCCGCAACAACTACTGCAACGCCGGCAGCCGCAACAACCGAATCAGCAGCCAGCACGGCATCTTCAGCCACCTATGAGTCCAACTCAGCCGCTGCCAATGCCGCAATGGCCAACTACACGATTACCTATGGCTTAACGGATGCCGCCAGTGTAAGCACCACTTCAACGGCATCAACCAGCCACGTGGCAGCTGGTCAGGGACTGGCAACCGCGCAGTCAATGATTGGCGTTCCTTACGTCTGGGGCGGCAATACGCCAAGCGGTTTTGACTGTTCCGGACTGGTTCAGTACTCCTATGGTCTGTCCAGCAGCTATCGCACGACGACCCAACAGGCAACGCTGGGAACTCACTACTATGATGTTGAAAACGCACCCGCGGGAGCTCTCTACTTCTGGGGAACCGATTCAGCACCATACCACGTTGCAATTGCAGAAGGAAATGGCAACTACATTCAAGCGCCAACTCCTGGTCAAAACGTGCAAGAAGGCAATATTCAATATTACCGTCCTAACTACTACATCGTTATGCAATAGTTTTAAAACTTATCAACATTCTTATCAACTTAACGCTTAAGACAAGCTCTTAAGCAAAAGGCGCTCGATCGCATCATCCGCGAACGGGCGTCTTTTAGTTTTCTTTTAGAATTGCTTGGGCCGCGTGCCAGGCCAGTGCCGCACATTTGATTCGAGCCGGAAACTGTGCCACGCTGCCCAGAATTGCGGCATCCTGGAGCTGTTCTTGCGCCTGGGCACTGATTTTTTGACCGATAACCAGATTCGAAAAAGCCTGAATCAGCTGTTGGGCGTCTGACACCGATTTGCCAATCAAAACATCGCCCATCATACTGGCTGAGGCTTGCGAGATCGTACACCCGCTGCCGGTAAACTTAAGGTCGCTGATCTTGTCGTCATCGATCCTGACTGTCAGATTGATGGTATCGCCGCAGGTTGGATTATGCAGTGTGGTCTGCGCGGTTGCGTCCGGTAGTTTTCCTTGGTGATGCGGGTGGCTGGCATGTGCTAAAACCAACGTGCGATATAAATAATTAAGCTTGCTCAAACCCATTTTCAAAAAACTCCTTTGTAGCCTTAATCGCATCAATCAAGCGGTCAACGTCTTTTTGATCATTATACAGGTAAAAACTGGCCCGCAGAGTCGCATTGACCCCCAGATAATCCATCAAAGGCTGTGCGCAGTGATGACCGGCACGAATGGCTACCCCTTCCAGATCAAGAGCCGTCGCCGCGTCATGAGGGTGAATGCCAGCCAGATTAAACGCCAAGACGCCAGTATGCCGATCTTGTGGGCCATAAAGCGTCAAGCCATCAATTGCCAACAGTTTAGGAATCGCGTAAGCAGCCAGTTCTTGTTCATGTTCCGCAATCGCTCGCATGCCAAACTGGCTTAAATAATCAATCGCCGCGCCTAAGGCAATCGCACCGCTGATGTTGGGCGTACCAGCCTCAAAGCGCCAGGGAACCGGTTTAAAAGTGGCCGTCTGCTGAACAACCTGATCAATCATCTCACCGCCAAACTGACTGGGGCAGAGCCGATTCAGCCAAGCCATTTTTCCATATAAGACGCCGATTCCGGTTGGCGCCATCATCTTGTGACCAGAAAAAGCATAAAAATCCGCGTCCAGTGCTTGTACGTCAACCGGCAGATGCGGCGCGGCCTGGGCTCCGTCAACGACCAGGCAGGCCCCGACTTGATGCGCCATGGCACTGATTTTTAAAATAGGATTTACTACGCCCAAAACGTTTGAAACATGGGCTATGGCTACTACTTTGGTTCGTGAATCGATTTTGCGCGCAGCATCGTTAAGATCCAGCTCTTGACGATCATTTAAGTCGATCAGCCTCAGCTCAGCCCCGGTTCGCTTAGCCAGCTGCTGCCAGGGAACCAGATTGCTGTGATGCTCCATTATCGTCACTATGATCGCGTCATTTGGCTTAATCAGCTCACTCAGTCCCTGCGCGATCCAATTAATGCTTTCCGTTGTTGAACGCGTAAAAACGATTTCTTCAGCTTGCTTGGCATTGATAAAGGCGGCGGTTTTTTTCCGAGCCGTCTCATAGGCTGCAGTTGCCCGCTGCGCCAGCGTATGCGTGCCCCGATGAACGTTGGCATGATCATGCTGGTAGTAGTGCTCAATCGCCTTTAAAACCGGTGTCGGCATCTGAGCCGTCGCCGCGCTGTCCAGATAGGTCAATGGCTCATCGTTAACTCGCTGCTTAAGAATGGGAAAATCTTGTTTAATACTTTCAATATCCACTTGGCTCGCCTTCTTCTAAGAAAAAACTCATAAAAATCTAACTTTTAGTTGACAAAAGATCGTGACACTGATTATACTTTAAAACAATCAAACACGCGAAAGGAGATAAGCAAATGAGTTACAACCGCATCCAACTTAATATTCGTTGGCAAAGCCGGTAGCTCAGATCGCACGGAATGCGGTCTGGGAAGTCAGATCCATTCTGTGCCGGCTTATTTCATAATGCAAGCCTGCATGGAACCACATGCGGGCTTTTTAATTTCCCAAGAGGAGGCCTGCAGACTGGCTTCCTCTTTTTATTTTATCAAGCAGCAATTATTCAAAAGGTTTCGGAAAGGTGGCAAAAAGCCATGAAAAGAATGTATACCGTAATCGCCATTTTACTTGCCTTTCTTGGGGTCGCCTACTTCAAGGAAAATGGCGGCATCGTCAAACAGGCCAAGCCCAAAGTCGGGGTCTTAACCTTGATGCATCATCCCGCATTGGATCAGATCTACAAAGGCTTTGTCCATGGTCTGGCCGAAGAAGGCTATCACAATGGCAAAAACATTACGATCGACTATCAAAATGCCAATGGTGATCAAAGCAACTTAAAAACCATGGCCAACAAGCTGGTCAATGAAAACTCAACTGTCCTTTTTGGGATTACCACGCCAGCTTCCCAAGCACTGGCCAACTCAACCAAAAAGATTCCAATCGTCTTAGGTGCCGTAACCAATCCACAAGGAGCCGGTCTCGTTAAGAACAACAAGCGTCCTGGCGGCAACGTCACCGGGATTTCCGATCAGGCACCGGTCAAGGAACAACTGCAGCTGGTCCACAAATTTATGCCGCACGCCAAGACGTTAGGGATCATCTACACTTCCAGCGACAGTTCCGCCGTCACTGAATATAAGGAATTCATGAAATATGCCAAGCAGATGCATTTAAATCTGAAGGCTTACTCGATTTCCAACAGCAATGACTTAAATCAAGTCTCACAACAAATGCTGAGTGAAGTTGACGCTGTAATCGTACCAACTGACAACACGATTGCCGGCGCGATGCAGACACTGGTCAAAAATGCCAATGCCGTCAATAAGCCCGTTTTCCCAGCTGTCGACACGATGGTTAAGCAAGGCGGGGTCGCTACCTACAGCATCAATCAATACAAGCTGGGCGTTGAAGGCGGTAAGTTGACGGCCGATATTCTAAAGGGCAAGAAGAAGCCATCCACGACTGCCATTAAGTACATCCGTCATGGCGAGCCGGTCTTGAATCTAAAGCAGGCACGCAAATTGGGCTTGCACGTTCCAGCCAGTTTCCAGCGTGAAGCCGAAAAATATGGGGAGGTAATCAAATGAATCTGATCGTATCCGCAATTGGCCAGGGTCTGTTATGGGCACTGCTGGGATTGGGCCTTTACCTAACCTTCCGCATCTTGAATCTCGCCGATATGACGGTTGAAGGCACGTTTCCATTAGGGGCTGCCGTAGCCGTTACCGCAATCACGCATGGTTTTTCACCATTGGCCGCAACCCTTTTGGCATTTGGCGCCGGTATGCTGGCTGGGCTGGTAACCGGGCTGCTGTACACTAAAGGAAAGATTCCATTCCTGCTGGCTGGGATTCTGACGATGACGGCCACCTATTCTGTTAACCTGCGCATTATGGGTAAGTCGAACATCTCACTGCTGGGCCAAAAGACGCTTTTTTCTGGATCGTTTATGACCTCGCTGCCGCAGTATTTTGACAGCGTCGTCTTGGGCATGGTCGTAATCGTCATTATCACGCTCCTGCTGATCTTTTTCTTGGACACCGACTATGGCCAGTCATTTATTGCAACCGGCGACAATCCCGTAATGGCTAAATCACTGGGGATCCATACCGATGCCACGATCAACGTTGGTCTTATGATTTCTAATGGACTGGTTGGACTTTGCGGCGCGCTGGTTGCTCAAAGCAATGGCTATGCCGATGTCAACATGGGGATTGGAACCATCGTAATCGCCCTGGCTTCAATCATCATCGGCGAAGTTGCCTTTGGTGAGCTGACACTGTCGCAGCGACTGGTTGCCGTAACCTTGGGAAGCATCATCTACCGCTTGATTCTGCTGGCAGTCTTGCAGCTGGGATTCAGTGCCAACGATCTCAACCTGATCTCTTCAATCGTCTTGGCATTGTGCATGATGCTGCCACAGCTGGACAAGCTATTCCACATTCGTAAGCCGTTCTTTAAGGGGGTCCAAACCAATGACTGAACCAATGCTTGAGCTAAAAAACGTCAAAACAATCGTCAATCCAGGAACTGCCAACGAAACCACGATTTTAAAGGGCATCAATCTAACCATCAACGACGGCGACTTCATTACCATCGTTGGGACGAACGGTGCTGGTAAATCAACCCTTTTCAATGTTATCGGCGGCAATCTTAAAGCCGACACCGGGCAGATTTTTCATGCCGGCGCTGATATTACCAAAACAACCGAAGAACAGCGCACTACTTTTTTAGCCCGCGTTTTTCAAGATCCTAAGCTAGGAACGGCACCCCGGATGACGGTTGCTGAAAATATGCTGCTGGCTTCCAAGCGCGGCGAAAAACGTCACCTTATGCCGCGCCGCTTGAAGCAGCGAATGGCAGAATTTACCAAGCTGGCCGCGCAAATGAACAATGGCTTGGAAAATCGTATGACTACGCCAACCGGAGCACTTTCCGGCGGGCAAAGGCAGGCCTTGAGCTTTTTGATGGCTACGCTCAAGCGACCAGACATTCTGCTGCTTGATGAGCATACTGCCGCCTTGGATCCACACACGGCACGCAACCTGCTGCACGCTACCAATCAGCGCATCACTGAAGATCATCTGACGGCATTGATGATTACTCATCATATGGAAGATGCGCTCAAATACGGCAACCGGCTGATCGTTTTAAAAGATGGCCAGATCAAAGCCGATTATAACGCAGCTGAAAAAGCTCAATTAACGGTTGACGATCTGTATGCCTACTTTGAGATGTAAAACAACAACATTCAAAAAGACATTCCGTACCACTACGGAATGTCTTTTAGTCAGCATCATTAAAAATCCACCTCATCAGGTTTGGCACATTGCCCACCAAGATTTGGCAACGCCTGAATCATCTGCATTTCAGACTCTGAAAGCGCAAAGTCAAAGATTTCCATATTTTGTGCCGAGCGTTCACGATGAACCGACTTTGGTAGTGGCAAAACGCCTTGCTGCAATTCCCAGCGCAACGCAACCTGAGCCGTTGACTTGCCATGAGCTTTGGCAATTTCTTTCATCGTATCGTTAACTAAGACTTTAGCTCCCTGACCGCCTAATGGACCCCAGCCTTCAACCAGAATATCCTGTTCCTGCAGCCACTGAACTGCTTCTGTCTGCGGCCAGCCGGGATGAACCTCAATCTGGTCGACCATTGGCTTGATTTTAGCTGTTTTCATCAAAGCCTTAATGTGATGTGGCAAAAAATTCGAAACACCAATTGCCCGAATTCTGCCTTCATTGTAAAGATCTTCCATCGCCCGCCAGGTTTCAGCATTCAGCTTTTCGGCATCCTGACCAAACTGTTTTTCGTTGGCTGGCCAATGAATCAAATAAAGATCCAGATAATCAAGTTTTAACCGATCCAGGGTGGCTTGAAAGGCGGCTTTCGTTTTTTCATAGCCACGCTCGGTATTCCAAAGCTTGCTGGTAACGAAAAGCTCTTCCCGTGCAACGCCTGAAGCAGCAATTCCTTGGCCTACGCCAACTTCATTTTCATAGACCGCAGCCGTATCAATGTGCCGATAGCCCAATTCAATTGCATCCATAACTGACTGTTTAGCCACTGATTCCGGCGTTCTAAACGTCCCATAACCGACACATGGAATTTCAACATCATTGTTTAAGCGCCGCATCGAAGTAACGCTTGTGAAATGATTGTCCATTATGATCCTTCTTTCTTTTTTATCTAACAATTGTAAGCATATTATAAAATCAGAACTAGGCAATACACAATAACGCACCTTTTTGTGACCGTCAACAGGAGATTTTGAATGACTGATACAATCAGAGAATATACCCTTAAAAAATTGCGCCAAAAGGATTTTGACTGTGCCAAAGAATACACTTTGGCCATGTTTTCCGGCAAATACAAGCTGTTGATCATCTGCAGTCTTTATCATAATGGCGCAATGCGTTTTAATGAGCTGCAGCGGCTTTCTGAACACGCTACGCACAAGATGATGACGCAACAGCTAAAAGAGATGATCAAGGATGGGCTGATCTCACGTCATGAACAGCTGATCAGCCATCGCAAAGCAGTCTTTTACCAGCTTACGAATACTGGCGAAAGCTTGATGCCAATTATCGATGCCATGTGCCAATGGGGTGAAAAGCGTCTGCAGGATCTAAAATTAGATATTGAATTTTGCTCAGACTAATCCAACAGCCGCTGCTCAATATTGAGCAGCGGCTGTTTTAAACTATTAAAGCATTGATTCTTACTGTTTTTTGAAATGCGGTCGATTCTTTTGCCACATCAAAACAGCCAGCAGCAACGTCAAAACATCAGACGCGGCCTGAGCTGAAACGATTCCCCAATAACCAAACAGATGATGCAGAACTACGATGCAGACTAAAAAAATCAAGCCTTGCCGTGATACTGACAGCCAAAATGCCGGGACTGCCTTACCCATTGACTGAAACATCGTCGTAAATACCAAAATACAGCCGCCCAGCGTCGTTGAACTGGCCAGCCAGCGAATCATGGTCGTACCTTCACTGATCACGGTTTGATCCTGCATAAACAAACGAATGATCAAAGGAGCTGCCAACATCATCAAAAGTGTTGCCACGACCCCAAAAACAACGACGACCAAAATATCAAAACGCACGGTTTCATTAAACCGCTTTTGATTTTTGGCACCGTAAGCATAGCCAATCAGCGGCTGGGCCCCAAACGCAAAGCCGACCATCACCATAAAGATAATAGTATTGATCTTGTTGGCAATTCCCATCGCCGCCACACTGGTTGAGCCATACGCAATCAGATAGCGATTCGTCAGTGCCATTGAGAACATAACCATGATATTGGTGATCGAGGCCGGAATCCCAATTGAGTAGATTTCTTTTTGCAGCGTTGGACTTAATCTGGTTTCATGAATCGAGGTCGTCAGTTTTTGGCTTTTGGTATTCAAATAATAAATCATCAAGACATCGCCAATGATATTGCTGACGACAGTGGCCAATGCCGAACCCGCAGCCCCTAGTCCACAAGGGAAGATAAAGATCGGATTCAAAATGATGTTAAAAATCGTTCCCACCATGCTGGCCGTCATAGACTGAACGGCCAATCCCTCAGTTCTTAAAATATTGGTTGGTGTCAGGCCAAAAACAATAAACGGCGCGCCAAACGCAATCACCAGGTAGTATTCACGCACGTACTGCCAAGTTGCCGTGGTCGCCCCCAATAGATGAAGAATCGGCGTCTGAAAGGCCACCATGATGATCGTCATCAAGATTCCTACAATAATCGATACGTAAAAACAATAACCTGAAGCCAGGCGTGCCTCATGATCGCGCTTTTCACCAAACAGCCGCGAAATCAATGAGCTGCCCCCCAAGCCAAAGATATCGCCAATTGCAATCAGCAGACTGAAAACTGGTGCGCCTTGCGATACGCCCGCTACCAGATCAGGATTTTGGGTCTTAGAAACAAAGAACGTATCTACCAGGTTATAGATAATAATAACGGCTGAGCTTAAAACCACTGGCATTGCCAGCGTAAAATAAGCCTTTTTAATGGAAGAACGCTCGAAAAGCTGATCCATTTTTCTACTCCCTTCATTAATTAAACAATCTTGATTATTTTAGACGATCACCTCTTGATCAACAATCATTCAATTATTGGTCTATTCCATATTTTAGTTTCAAATCACAAGAATGAAACGTTTTCATCATTTTTCAATTTTGTCTGGTCTAATAAATTTGTTTAATTTTTCGGAATCAAACTCAGGCTATTGTTTTTGAAAAAGAATTGGTCTAAATTAGTTGCCATTAAGAAAATGATTAGAGTTTTGAGAATTGGAGATGGCAATAATGAGTACAGCAAACACTTTATTCGTAATGATTGCCAGTATTCTGGTGTTCTTAATGACACCAGGACTGGCGTTTTTCTATGGCGGCTTGGTAAGTCGGCGCAACATCGTCAACACGTTTATGTCGGTCTTTTTCGTCTGTGGTCTATCCGTTCTGCTTTGGGTAGCAGTTGGCTGGTCACTTTCATTCAGCGGTAACGGCGCCATTGTCGGCAACCTGCACCATTTGATGATGCACGGCACCAACCTAAAGCAGCTGACGACTGGCAAGATTCCGGTCGGCATCTTCTCAATCTTTGAAATGATGTTTGCATTGATCACACCAGCTTTGTTTGTGGGCGCGATCGTTGGCCGGGTGCGCTTTAAGTTTTTAACCTTCTTTATCATCTGCTGGTCGATTCTGATCTACTACCCATTGGTACACCTGGTCTGGGGCGGCGGTCTGCTGTCCAAGCTGGGCACGCTTGACTTTGCTGGTGGGACTGTCGTTCATATCAATGCTGGCGTCACGGCCCTGGTACTTTCTGCTATGATTGGGCCGCGTCTGCACACCAAAGATTCGGATGGTCCTGCTGATCGGTCCTGGGTTCTGTTGGGTACGACCCTGCTTTGGATTGGCTGGGATGGTTTCAACGCGGGTTCTGCACTGGCCGTCAACAGCATTGCCATGCAGGCTTTCTTAACGACGACAGTTGCTGCCGCCGCGGCCATGGTTACTTGGCAATTACTGGAAATCTATACTGAAGGACACACAACTTTGGTTGGTACCTGTACCGGCGTATTGTGTGGGCTCGTTGGCATCACACCAGCCTGTGGCTACGTTACCTTGACCGGAGCCTTGATTATCGGAATCGGTTCGAGCTTGATCAGCGGCTGGTTCATCACCAAGATCAAGCCGCGGCTAAAAGTCGATGACACGCTGGATGCCTTTGGCTGTCACGGAGTCAGCGGTATCTGGGGAAGCATCGCAACTGGCCTTTTTGCTACTCACACGGTCAACCCTGCCGTTACTCACGATGGTCTGCTGATGGGTGGTGGCTTCACGCAGTTTGGCATTCAAATACTGGCAACCCTGGTTACGATTATCGCTACTGCTGCTATGGTCTGGGCTATCGTTAAGGTCTTAGGTCGCTTTATGACGATTCGAGTTTCTGCTCGCGAAGAAGGACGCGGCTTAGACATCAGCGAACACCATGAACTGATCGGCTCATTGGCGAATCCTCAGCTCTAACCACTTATCTGAATAATTAAATCTGCTGCACTCGATAATATAAATATAAAAAGGGCAATCCCGCGTTGGCGAGATTGTCCTTTTACGTTATGCGTTAACTGAAAATTCAATGCTAGTGTTCTTGAACTTCTTCAGGGTGTGCCTTTTCGTAGCGATGTTCATTCCAGAAGTAGATCGTGATGATCGCAAAGCAGATGGCTGGCACGATGAAGGAGAACTGCATGGAGCCGGAAAGGTCGGATACCCGTCCTTGAATGGCTGGCACGATGGCACCACCGATCAGGGACATAACGATGAAGGCACCACCAGTTTCCGTGTACTTCTTTTCGTGAATCTGGTCCAGCGTGTGAGCGTAGATCGTTGGCCATTCAGGACCGAAGAAGAAGCTCGTGGCAATGGCTGCGTAAACGGCCGTTGCATTTGGAACCGTAAAGGCAATTACCAGGCAGACCATCCCAAGAGCAGAGAACCAGGTCAGCACCTTGGTAATCGAGTAGCGGTTCATGAACCAGTTGGCAACCAGCTTGCCGACGAACCAGGCAACGTAGCTGTAGATCATAAACGTTGAGGCTTCAGAGTCGGAAATGCCGTGCATAACCTTCAGTGCCAGCCGGATGGTAAATGACCAAACCGTCGTCTGCATGCCGGCGTAGACGAACTGTGCACCGACACCCATCATAAAGCGCTTGTTGTGCGTCAGGTAGTGAATCGTCTCGCCCAAGGATGGCTGTGCTTCCTGGCCTTCTGCGCCCGTTCCTGCCGTGGCCTTGGCGCGTGGCATCTTGGTCAGCAGCAGGACGATGAAGATCACGATTAAAATTGCAAGGATGAATTTGTATGGACGCAGCGTCAGTTGAAGCATGTGCAGGTTGTAGGCGTGGGCTTCGGCCTTGCTCATGTGAGCGACCTTGTCAGCCAGGTTGCCGCCTTCACCAAAGATCAGGTACTTGCCTAAGACGATCCCCAAGATGTCACCCAGCGGCGTCAGCGTTTGCGCAAAGTTCAGCCGCTGGTTGGCCGTGTTGCGAGGACCCATCATTGAGGCGTAGGTGTCACAGGACGTTTCCAAGAAGCTCAGCCCAACGGCAATAGCAAAGATGGCTACCAGGAACACGCTGTAGGTGGCAATTCGGGATGCCGGGAAGAACAGCGAGCAGCCGATGATGTAGAACATCAGGCCGACCAGAATGGCCACCTTGTAGCTGGCCTTCTTAACGATCCGCGAGGCGGGGATGGCCATCAGGAAGTAGCCGCCGTAGAAGGCTGACTGAACGAAGGCCGTAGCCGTGTCGTTCAGCGTAAAGACCGTCTTGAACTGTGTGATCAGAATGTCGTTCAGACTGGCTGCCGCGCCCCAGAGCGGGAAGATCAGGCAGACCAGCAGGAACTGAAACATTGGCGTCTTGTCAAGGTAGCCGTCCGGCAGCTGCAGCCAGCTTTGGCCCTTGTCAGAATTCTTACTGTTTTGCATGGCTCATACCTCACTAGAACGTAACGCCGGATTCAAGAATAATGTTGGAGTAAGGCGTCATCTCACCCGTGCGGATGAAGGCGTGCGTCTTGGCCAGGTTCTTCTTCAAATCACTGTGAGGCATGAATTCGATCTCAACATCAGGCAGCGCCTTTTTGATGTTTTCCAGCTGTTCTGGATTTTGGTCCTTGATCTCATCGGCAAGGAAGATCTTTTCAACCTTCATTTCCTTCAAGACGTTGTTCAAAACATCCATAAAGCTTGGCAGCTGCTTATCGAGCGCCAGATCGATCTTCTTGGTTCCCATTGGCACCGGCATGCCGGCATCGCCAATCGACAGCCAGTCCATGTGACCCATGTTGGCAACGACGGCGGACACTTCAGAGTTGATAATTCCAGTTTTTTTCATGATCAAAATCTCCTAATTCCTATTTTTATTGCTGCGAACGTTCAGCCGCGATTATTCGGCAAGTGCGGCTTTGACTTCTTCACCCGTTGGAATTGATGGCATGGCGCCCATCTTTTGAACGGTCAGACTGGAAGCACGCTGCGCGTAGACCAGAGCATCGGCAACATTGCTCAAGTCATCGTCCAGCTGTGAGGCCAAAGCACCGATGAACGTATCACCGGCAGCCGTCGTATCAACGGCCTTGACCTTGAATGCTGGCACCATTCCGTGACCGTGTGGCGTGCAGTAGAAGACCCCTTTTGAGCCCAACGTGATCAACAGATTCTTAACGCCTTGTTGTTTAAACCATTCCGCGGATTTAAGCATGGAATCTTCATCAGTAATCTTGATTCCCGTCAAAACAAAGCTTTCGCTGTCGTTAGGAATTACGACGTCCGTGTATTGCAGCAGCTCTGGTAAAATTTCATGAGCTGGCGCTGGGTTCAAAATCGTCGTTACGCCGTGTTCCTTGGCTTGCTTGAATGCTTCTACGGTAACTGCTTGCGGCGTTTCAAACTGACTGATCAGAAAGTCGATTTCTTCAAAGACTGAATCGGCATTTTTCAAAACCTCAGTCGTCATTGCTTGGTTGGCACCACCATAAACCATGATGTCGTTTTGTCCTTCGGCATCAAGCGTAATCAAAGCCGTTCCCGTACCATGCAGCTCATCAATTCCAATCAGCTTGGTATCGATATGGTCTTCTTGCAAGGCCTCACGCATGAACTTACCTTCGTTGTCAGCGCCAACCATCCCGATAAACCAGGTCTTGGCACCAGACCGAGCAGCCGCAACTGCTTGGTTGGCACCCTTACCGCCAGGAGCGGAACTCTTGGAACCTGCCGAGATCGTCTCACCAGGCATTGGGAAACGCTGTACGTGGTAGGTAGTATCAACGTTGATACTACCTAAAACCGCAATTTTCTTAGCCATTTGCTTCCTCCTATGATCTCCACTGTAAAACGTTTTTGTAAATCGTTTTACGAAAAATTCAACGTTGTTAATTTAACATGATTTGAAATCGTTTGCAACCCCTCTTTAAAAATTTAATTCAAAAGTTTTACTAATGTAAGCGATGAAAATGGCGCCATGGCAAACGATTTCCTAAATTAACTTTTTAGTAAAAAAAAGATCCGACTCGCTCAAACGAATCAGATCTTTTTTATAATCGCTGGTCTTATTCAGCTGTTTTACGCGCGAAATAATGTGCCAGCCGATCTTTTGGATAGATACCCGTTACTTTTTCCTTGGCTACGCCATCGCGAAAAAGCACCAGGCTAGGAACACTCATCACTTTATAGCGTTCCGCGATTGCTTGTTGATGATCAACGTTAAACTTAACGAATTTGATCTGCCCGGCAAATTCCTTTTCCAACTCTGCCATGATCGGTTCCATCATTTTGCATGGTCCACACCATGGCGCCCAGAAATCGACTACCGTCAGCGGGCCTTGAATCATTTCGTCAAAGTTTTCAATGGTTGCTTCTTGTGCCATCAGACTACTCCTTTTTATCGGTTGCCTGCGCATGCTTTTTGCGCCGTACCAAGTGCACGATAATCGTAATGACGAAAACGGCCAGGACAAAGATCCCAAAAGCACTTGAAGGAATCTCAATATCAATTGCAGGAATCGATAAGAACAATTTAATGGCCACGAACAAAATCAAGATATACGCCATTGGCTCCAATTCTGGAATCTTGTTCATCAAGCGCATAATCACTTCGGCAATTCCCCGCATACAGATGATACCAATCAAGCCACCGATCAAAACGATCACTGGGTTGCTTGAAATTGCAAGTGAAGCCAACACAGAATCAACGGAAAATATGATGTCCATGAACTCGATTTGAGCAACGACCCACCAGAACCGCTTCCGACCAGTCAGGCCTTTACGGTTAGCCTTAGGACTGGCCTGCTTGCTGCGCCGTTTCGGGTTGCCCTGAAACTTGTAGCGGAAGAAGCGGTAAACCAGATATACCAGGTAGGCAGCCCCGATGACCTTGATTTCCCAGAAATGGATCAGGTAGACGCCAAGTCCAATAATCAAGAAGCGGAAGATATAAGATCCCCAAATCCCGTAAAACAGAGATTCCTCTTGTTCTTTAAGCGTCGGCAAAACCCGTGTCTGAGCTGCTAAGACCACCGCGTTGTCCACGGATAACAGACATTCGATCAATACCAGTGAAAGGATGATCAGCCAATCCTGACTTGAAGTTATCACAGCTTCCCAGTTGTGCAAGTCGAAGAACGGTCCGTAAAGCTTAGTTAAAAGTGACAATGAACTCCTCCTTATCTATTTGTTGTCTCTTTATTTGTATTTTAACAAAATTTGTTTGAATTCGTCATCTATTGGTGCCTGAATTGTTTGAATTTTTTCAGTAAATGGTAAAACCAGCTGCTGCTTAATGCCATGCAGCATCATTCGCGAAGCATCAATCGTGCCATACAGCGGATCTCCGATGATTGGATGGCCGCTGTAAGCCAGGTGAACTCTTAACTGGTGAGTCCGACCGGTTGCCAATTGCAGTCTGACCAGCGTGGCGTTTTTACCGCGCCAGGCAACCTGGTAGTAGGTCAGTGCTGGCTGACTGGCAAAGCCGTTGACTCGTCGCTTGCGCTGATCAAGCAGATCTCTGCCAATTGGCCAATCAAATTTTCCAGCATCCGACGTGATGGTCCCTGCCACCAGCGCAAGATATTGGCGATGCATCTGCCCTTGACTGATGCGGCGATCCAAAATCGGTACGACAATTGGATTCTTAGCGATTGCCACGGCGCCGCTGGTTGCTTGATCCAAGCGATGAACCATAAAGGCATCAGCTGATGAAGTCTTTAAATAACCGGCCGCATCGTTGAGCAGCGTCCCAGTTTCAAGCGGCTGATTGGGATGCATTTTTTGGCCTGCTGGTTTGTTGACTACCAAGACGTCGCGATTTTCAAACAGCACGTTCAGCCTGGGATGTGGGGTTGGTTGATAGTGCGTTTGCGGCGTCCGAAACTCATCGCCATTAAAATTCAGCTCAATTATATCTGCCGGCTGCACTTGATGATTAACGGGATAATATTGACCATTGACCAAGACGTTATGACGCGTTCTAAGATAATATACAAAGCGCCGCGGCAGCAGCCATTGCTTTTGCAGCAGATCACGCAGCGTTTGGGACGGCTGATCTTTTGACAGCGTCTCGATGATTTTCCAGTTTTTTTCCATCATAATCCCCTTAATTGATGATTATTTGATACTTTTTTTCAGTTCTTATGGTTACCTGGGTTGAATTTTAGCGCATTAAATAGTTGAATTATACTTAAAGACCAATTTTCGCGGAGGATAAAATCATGTTGAGTGCCGAACTAATCAATGAACAAAGCTATTGGATCAGCGTGTTTGAGCCCCTGCCTCATGAACGCGAAGATTTGATCAACAAGTACGAGGTTACCAAAGAGCTTTTGGATTACGCCATCGACCCTTATGAAAAAGCTCGGGTTGAGGTTGATCGTGATGCTGGTGTCACTTTGCTGATCTTTGACGTCTATGTGCCCACGCATGAGGTCTCGGCACCCCAAACCGCGCCAATCGGCATTATGCTGACGGCCAACAACGTTTTAACCTTTACCAACGCTCAAACCAATTTTGTTAACGGAATCCTGGCCAAGCAGCTTAAAACCATGAAAAAACGCGGTCCGGTTAATGATCGCTTTGATTTCATCCTGCCAACTCTTTACAAACTCTCAACCAGCTATTTTGGACCAATTCGGCGTGCCGATCAACAGCGCCAGCAGATTCAGCGCAACCTGCAGAACCATACGGAACGCAAGGCAATTACCGAATTTATGGAAATCGAAACGGGGCTAGTCTATATTCTGACTTCACTAAAAGGCAACGTTTCCCTGCTTGAAGAATTCAAACGACGCTTTGGCAACCGAATGTCGCATCGCCAGCTTAATGATCTGGACGATATTATTATCGAAGCTCAGCAAGGTTTAGAAATGGCCCAGATGACATCTGACGTCTCGGCTCGCGTTTCTGACGCCTATAGCAAGGTCCTGGACAGTAATCTGAACCAGACCATGAAATTTCTGACCATCTATTCAATCGTCTTGGCAATTCCGCCAATCGTTTCCGGCTTTTATGGCGAAAACGTCAGGTCGCTGCCGTTTGCCCAAAGCGAATGGGCCTGGCAGATCACGATCGCGATTACTTTAATTATGATTCTGCTCTCAATCTGGTTTTTATTCAATCGACACTGGTGGCATTGAAATAAGTTCGTAATTTTATGATTGATTAACCTTTTGATTGTCAAAAGGTTCGGATTATGTTAAGATGAATCCTGTTAAATTAAAGTTAAGCCTATATATTCTCGCAATACGGGCGAGAGTCTCTACCCTGAACCGTAAATTCAGGACTATAAGCAGCCAAAAAGTCGTCATGGTTGCCTGCCATGGCGACTTTTTGCTTATCTGTATGGGCTGACTCAGGAGGAAAGATCTTGAATAGTGCATCACAGGGAAAATTAAACGACTTTGGCAAAAATCTGGTGCTTGGCTTTCAGCATCTGCTGGCCATGTACTCAGGCGACGTCTTGGTCCCGCTTTTGATTGGAAACTTTCTGCATTTCAACGCAGCACAGATGACCTATCTGGTTTCAATCGACATCTTCATGTGCGGGATCGCCACACTGCTACAGCTGCGCAAGACGCCGCTGACTGGGATCGGTCTGCCGGTCGTTCTGGGTTGTGCGGTACAATCAGTTGCCCCTTTGGAATCGATTGGCGGCAAACTGGGCATTGCCTACATGTATGGTGCCATCATCTGTGCCGGAATCTTTGTCTTTTTGATTGCCGGCCTGTTTGCTAAGATGAAAAAACTGTTTCCACCAGTCGTAACTGGATCCTTGATTACCATTATCGGTTTTACGCTGGTTCCAGTCGGTTTTCAAAATCTCGGCGGTGGCTCAGCAGCTGCCAAGTCATTCGGTGCGCCAGCCAACTTAGCAATCGGCTTTTTAACGATTGTCATCATTTTAGCAATCAATGCATTTGCCAAGGGGTTTGTTAAGTCAATCGCAATTCTACTGGGGATTTTGATTGCTTCCTTTATTGCCGGCGCATTTGGCATGGTCTCATTAACACCGGTTGCCCAAGCTTCCTGGTTCCATCTGCCGCAGATCTTCTACTTTGGGGTTCCTAAGTATAACGGCAGCGCGATCGTTACCATGATGCTGGTTTCTTTAACGACGATGATCGAATCGACTGGGGTCTACTTTGCCCTAAGCGACGTTACTGGTCAGAAGATTACTGAAGACGACATGAAACGCGGCTATCGTGCTGAAGGGATTGCTGCCATTTTAGGCGGGATCTTCAATACCTTCCCCTACTCAACGTTCTCGCAAAATGTCGGCGTTCTACGCATGTCCGGCGTTAAAACCCGCAAACCGGTCTACTATGCTGCTTTCCTGCTTTTGGCACTGGGACTGCTGCCTAAAGCCGGCGCACTGGCAACCGTAATTCCTACGCCGGTTCTCGGTGGGGCCATGATCGTAATGTTTGGCATGGTCGGCGTACAGGGAATTCAGATTCTGCAAAAAGCGGATCTGAACAAGAACAGCAATCTACTGGTTGCCTCGATGTCAATTGGACTGGGGCTTGGCGTAACTGTTTATCCACAGATTTTCCAGCATCTGGCAACCGAAGCACAGATCATTCTGGGCAACGGGGTGGTCGTTGGCAGTCTGGCAGCCGTAATCTTAAATCTGATCTTTAACTGGCAGGACTTCAAAAAGCCGGTTCAAAGCAAAATTAAGAACAACCCAAGAACTGCTGATCCAATTATGAATGAAAATTAAAATTAAGGCATCGGTGATCGCTTCACTGGTGCCTTTTTAGTTGTAAAATAAAGCCAGATCTAACTTGAAAGGGGTTTTGTTTCATATGGAACATTTTGGTTCATTTCATTCTTCATGCACGGCAATGCTGGTTGGCAAAAAGGCAACGATTGACGGCTCAACCATAATTGCCCGCGATGAAGACGGCGAAAGCGGCATTAACCAAAAAACTTTCAAAGTCTTTCCGGCTCGCGACTATGATGAGGAGTTCATTTCTGAATACTCAGGCGTTAGAATCCCGCTCCATGGTCATGGCTGTCGCTTTACTGCTACACCAAACGCTCAGGAAAATGAGATCAAAGGGCGCTGGGACGAACAGGGCATCAATGAATACAACGTGGCAATGAGTGCTACCGAAACTGAAGGTACCAACGCTCGCTGCCTAGGCCACGATCCGTTGGTTAAAAACGGCATCGACGAGGATTCCATGCTGTATCTGGTACTGCCATTTATCAAAACTGCCAGAGAAGGCGTGGCCCGGCTTGGTAAGCTGATCGAACAATATGGAACCGGCGAGTGCAATGGTATTGCCTTTGCCGATCAAGATGAGGTCTGGTACTTTGAAACCGGTGCTGGTCATCAATGGGCCGCTCAACGCATTCCAGATGACTGTTATGCCATCTGTCCCAACATCATGGTGATTGAGGAAATCGACTTTAACGATCCCGACAATTTCATGTTTGCATCATCTTTAAAGTCATTCGTTGAAAAAAATCATCTGAATCCTGACCCAACGACCTTTAACTATCGCAACATCTTCGGGACGCAAAGCGAGGCTGACAGCTACTATAACACGCCTCGAACCTGGTATGGACAAAAGCTGTTCAATCCATCCATTGAACAGGATCCAACCAGTCAAAACATGCCATTCCTGCGGCGGCCAGAAAAGAAGATCGCGATTGAAGACGTGGAAGCCTTTCTTTCTTCTCATTACAATGGCACGCCATATGATCCGATGGGAACTTTTGCCTCGGGAACCAAGGAAGAGCAGCGCAAATTCCGCTCAATCTCACTTGATCGCAATCAAAGCTCCTGCATTCTACAGATTCGCAATCACGTACCAAAAGAATTTGCTGCCATTCAATGGATCAATTTCGGTTTCTACTGCTACAGTCCATACGTACCGTTTTATACCAACATTTCCGACACGCCAGCCAACTACCAAAAAGCTGGCGCCGAGGTCGATACCAACAGTGCCTATTGGATGTACAAAACGCTGGCCGTTGTCGTTGAACCGCGCTATCACAAATTTATCAATGAGGTCAACGAATATCGCGATGGCTGTCAAAGCTTTGGCCTGCAGCGAATTGACCAGATTGACCAACAGGCGGCTGAACTTGAAGTAGATGAGCTGAACAACTTCCTTACCAAAGCCAATCTGCAAACGGCCGCCGAGGTTACCAAGCGAACCCACTCGCTGCTCAGCAGTCTGATCAAACAATCGCTGCTTGACTCCAAGTATCAGTTTGAGCTTGGCGATAATCTATAAAGAGCTACTAAAACAAATAATCGCGTGCCGTCAGCATTAAGTCCGATTACACGCGATTTTTTCATTTGTCTGCAGTTATTTGCGGTTATAGTATTCAACCTCAACATCATCGTCAGTCAGAATCAGCTTAGTCAGACTGCCGTTTTCCGGACGCACCGTCAGATCGTACTTACCCTGGCCAAAACGCTCCATCAAGCTAAGCAGCGTATTGCCATGACTGACCCAGAGAATATTGGCGTCATCTGGTACCTCTGAGTGCCGAATCAGGTCAATTCCCTGATCAACGCGGGCCCAGTATTCAGCATTGTTTTCGGCATGGTGGAATGGATCGGCATCCTTTAGCCAGTCTTTGGCCTGACCGATACTATATTTTTCAACGATTGCCTTAAAAGTTGGCAGACCATGCGGCGCTCCTGCCAGATACCAGGCCTCATCCATATTGGCACCTTCAAAATAGCCATAGAACTCTTCTCTAAAGAATGGTGCCGTTATTGGCTGCTTGACCGAGTCAGCCTGATTCATATCCAGGATCGTCTGGATCGTTGCTTCGGCGCGGGTGGTGTCACTGCAAAAAGCTGCATCAAAATGAATCTTAGCCAGCTTTTCTCCGGCATTGTGCGCATCCTGCATCCCTTTTTGCGTCAACGGCGAATTGCTCCAGCCCTGCAGCTTGTTATAGATGTTGTAGTACGTCTGACCATGCCGTACCAGATAGACATTCAATTTTTTCAATCTCGTTACCCCCTTTGAATCTAAAACGATTGTAATGCTTTCTTGAACTTAAGGATAACATAAGGCGCCCATCATAGATTCTTCAAACATTCCCTTTAATATTAAAAGCATCGAAAGAAGGGATGTTGCTTGAAACTACGTAATCCACATTCTGAACAAGATATCGTCGCTGCCCAGATCGTTGGGATGAATGGCAAGACCGTTACCGTCAAAACCGAAACCGGCCAGATTCTGCGGCTGCCATTAACTGCTAAGCATCAGCATGACCAGATCTTTTTGGCATCATTAAAAGACATCTGGCACGCGCAAATCTGGATCCCTGTCAACCGCCAGCTCAAAAGACTGTTCCATTATGATTGGCTGCTCGATCCAGCTCCAGTCAAAGCATAAATCTGATTAAGTTTCCTCAACGTTTTTCCACAATACACTTACACAGGCTGAATTTGTGCTAGAATGATTGACGTTAAGCTCTTTTATGAGTACGTTAAGAATCATATAACTGCGAGGATATTTTTCGACATGAAACGATTAAGCAAACTCGTGAACACCAGGATTGGCTTTTTTGCACTCTTGGTGTTCCTTTTTTGGATTAAAACCTTGATTGCCTACTTCACTGACTTTAAATTAGGCGCTCAAGGCTTGGTTCAATATCTAATCGTCCTGATCAATCCACTGGGAACCACCCTGCTATTGTTTGGTCTGGCATTTTACTTTAAGCGATCGCGCTTTTTCTATCCCGTTTTAATGGGAATCGACATTGCCAATACGCTGCTATTATATTTAAACGTTATCTACTACCGTGAGTTTACGGACTTTATGACGATTGCCACCATGACCGGCTATTCTAAAGTCAACCAGGGGCTTAGCGGCAGTTCTTTGGCATTGACCAATCTGCATGACGTTTTTTATTGGCTCGATATTGTCGTCATCCTGCTCTTGATGCTTTTTAGAAAGATTAAGTTTGATCCCCGCGCTTTTTCGCACCGGCTGGCATTTGCCTTCACCTCAGTTTCATTGGTCGTCTGCGGCTTGAATCTGATGGTGGCAGAAATGGATCGGCCACAGCTTTTAGGGCGGACGTTTGACCGCGTCTACATCGTTAAGTACCTGGGGCTGGATGCCTTTACCGGTTACGACCTGGTTAAATCAGAGCACGTCAGTCAAATGCGTAAGAGTGCCACCAAATCACAGCTCAAGACCGTTGAGAAGTTTACCAAGGAGCATTATGCCGCGCCGAACAAAAAGCTGTTTGGGATTGCCAAGGGCCGCAACGTAATCGTTATTCACCTGGAAAGCTTCCAACAGTTCTTGATCGATAAAAAAATCAATGGTCAAGAAGTTACGCCATTTTTAAATTCGCTGTATCACGGTCAAGACACCTATGCCTTCTCTAATTTCTTTAATCAGGTTGGCCAAGGCAAGACCTCAGACGCGGAAAACATGTTGGAAACCAGCACGTATGGACTTTCGCAGGGTTCACTGTTTGCAACGCTGGGCAATGACAATACCTTCCAGGCTGCTCCCGCTATTTTGAAGCAGCGGGCTGGCTATACCTCAGCTGTTTTCCATGGCAACGTCGCCAGCTTCTGGAACCGCAACAACGTCTACAAGAACCTCGGCTATCAATACTTCTTTGACGCCAGCTATTTCGACACGTCCGGCGACAAGGCAACCGGCTATGGCTTAAAGGACAAGCTGCTGTTTGCTGATTCGATCAAGTATCTGCAGCACCTGCAGCAGCCGTTCTATGTCAAGTACTTAACGGTTACCAACCACTTCCCATTTGATCTTGACGATGAGGATAAAGACTCCAATTTCACGACGACGAATACTGGATCATCAACTGTCGACAACTACTTCGTTACCGCGCACTATCTTGATCAGTCGCTGCAGGAGTTCTTTAGCTATCTTGATAAGACGGGGCTGGCCAAGAAATCAATTATCATGATCTATGGTGACCATTATGGAATCTCTAATTCAGAAAACAAGAACCTGGCCAGCGTCTTAGGCAAGAATGCTGACGACTGGACCGATTTTGACAACGTTCAGATGCAGCGGGTGCCGCTGATGTTCGTTATTCCAGGATCTGGTGGTCACGGCGGCATCTACAGTACTTATGGCGGCGAGATCGACGTCTTGCCAACGCTGCTGCATCTGTTGGGAATCAGCACCAAACGCTATATCCAGTTTGGAACTGATCTGTTCAGCTCACAGCATGATCAAGTCGTTGCCCTGCGCAATCAAGACTTTGTGACACCAAAGTACACCAGTATCAGCGGCAAGATCTACCTCAACTCGACCGGCAAGCTGGCCAAGCTGACCAAGCAGGAGAAAAAACAGCTGCGGGCCGATCAAAAGAAGGTCTCTGAAGAACTGGCCCTGTCAGATTCGCTTAACGAAAAGAATCTGCTGCGCTTCTATCATCCAAAAGGCTTTAAGACCGTCAATCCAAAAGACTACAACTATGCTAACGGATTAAAGAAGGAAAAGAAGATTGAAAAGTCCAAGGGCATTCAATCAACCAGCATCTTCTCCAAGAATAACGACAAGACCACTACCGACAGCTATAGCACCAATGCCCCAGAACAGGGACATTCTGCTACGAGTTCCAACCGAATCAAGATCACCAATCCTGATGGCAATGGCAATTAATGTTTCGTTAATCTAATTTAAGTCCCAGGGCTGTTAAGTCAGTTCTGGGGCTTTTACTATTTCGCTCAGTTCCCTGCTTAATTGGTCCCAAAATTCGTGATAAAATTAAAGAAAATTGATTTAGAAAGGCGTGAGCTGCATTATGCGAGAACATGAAGAGATTCAAGAAAAACTGATTGAAGTTGCCAACCGCCGCTATGCTACCAAAAAGTTTGATCCTGACCGCAAAGTCGATGACGATGACTGGCGCACGATTCTAGAAGTCGGCCGCCTGTCGCCCAGTTCGTTTGGCTATGAGCCGTGGCAGTTCGTTGAGCTTGATAATCCGCAGATGCGTCAAGACCTTAAGCCAATCGCCTGGGGAGCCGTCAACAGCATCAATGGCGCTGACAAGCTGCTCTTGATTTTTGCCAGAAAAGACATCACCTACGACAGCGACTACGTAAAATACATGGTCCAAGACGTCAAGCGCCGCGAATACGATCCCAATTCCAAATCATCACAGGCCTTTAAGCATTTTCAAGAAACCGACATGGACATCAACGACGAGCGCACCCGTTTCGACTGGGCAGCCAAGCAGTGCTACATTGCCATGGCTAATATGATGACGGCAGCAGCTGCGCTAAAGATTGATTCTTGTCCAATCGAAGGCTTTAATCGTGAAAAAGTCGAATCCTATCTAGCTGAAAAAGGCGTCTTAGACCGTCAGCACTGGGGATTGGCCGTGATGGTAAGTTTCGGCTATCGCGATGAGCCAATCAAGCCCAAATCACGGCAGGCTATTTCTGACATCTACCGCACGATCAAATAGATAAGGAGCAAGAACATGGCTAAAGAAATGCTGGTTACGACGACTGAAAAGATTCCGGGCCATAACTATGAAGTTTTAGGCGAGGTCTTTGGCGTTACCACCCAATCCAAAAACGTTTTTTCCAATATCGGCGCTGGACTGAAAAACGTGGTTGGCGGCGAGATCAAAGCCTATACCAAAATGCTGCATGAATCGCGTGAGGTCGCAATTGCCAGACTGCGCGAGGATGCCGAGGCCAAAGGTGCTGATGCCGTGGTCATGATGCGCTTTGACTCCGGCTCAATCGGAACCGACATGCAGTCAGTGGTTGCTTATGGCACGGCCGTAAAATTTACTGAATAAAAAAAGATCCAGGCTGAACATATCGCCTGGATCTTTTATTTTTACTTATGCCGCGAATCGATGTGCATCGATGAGCTGTGCGTGGCCATTCGTTTTTGAGGGTAAAGCGCCTTGGCCAAAGCCGTAATCGCAATCGGCGCCTCGCCAAAGCCAACTGCAATCAGCGCGGCCTTGCCTGGGTAGGTAACGCCATCACCAATTGCATAGACGCCAGGGACGCTGGTTTCCATTTTGGAGTCAACCTTGATCAACCCCCGCTCGCTTGCCAATGGCAGTTCCCACTCATTAAGCGCGGCGTTGTTGGAGGTAAAGCCATAGTTAACCAAGATTTTGTCTACTGCCAGATGTTTTTCTTCATCTGAGCGCATCTTTTTAAGCGTCAAATCAATCGAATCATCTTCGTTCACTTGCAGTTCCTTAGGCAGGTATGGCGTTTCAACCTGAACCTGAGATTTTTTCAGCTGGGAGACGGTATGCTCCAAAGCACGAAAGGCATCCCGGCGATGAATCAAGTGAACCTCTTTGGCAATCGGCTCCAGCATCAGTGCCATATCAATCGCCGAATCACCGCCGCCCAGCACTGCCACGCGCTGATCGGCAAAATCAGACTGATCACTGACAAAATAGCGCACCTGTCGTCCCTCCAGCTGGTCTGCGCCATCCAATGCCAGTCTGCGTGGTGAAAAGGCGCCGTTGCCCAATGCAATCACCACGGCTTTGGAATAAGACGTTCGCTGTGCTGATTCAATCTTAAAGGTCCCATCAGCCAGCTTGACGACGTTGGTAACCTGCTCGCCTAAAAATTGATCAACCGGCGCAATGGCCATCTGTTTTTTGAGATCAGCAATCAACTCGCGCCCCTGCACGCCAGCCTCACCAGCTACGTCCCAGATTTGTTTTTCCGGATAGAGTGTGGCAACCTGTCCTCCCAGCTGAGGCAGGCTTTCAATCAGCTGCGCCTTTAATTCATGCAGACCAGCGTAAAAAGCAGCAAACATTCCGGCGGGACCGCCACCAACAATCGTTACGTCATATGTCTGTTCCATCATCTTTACCTCGTTTTAAAAAAATCTTTTCTACGACAAAAGCCATTGTACCACGGCTTGGCGCCTTAATTTTGATAAAACGGTTTAATTGTTGTCAAAACAATGTTTGAGTTTTAATTGGTTTTTGGTTATTATGTAATTGTAAACGTTATCTAACAATATTCATTCGGAGGAAATCAATCAATGGCTAAAAAGAAAATGATTTTAGACTTGGACACTGGTGTTGACGACGCTTTGGCTCTGGCTTACGCGGTTGCTGATCCAGAAGTCGATTTGATTGGGATCGTGGCTTCATACGGTAACAACCTGCTGGACGTTTGTGCTGAAAACAGTCTGAAGCTTTTGGAACTGCTCGGCCAAACCGATGTGCCTGTCTACAAAGGTCTGCCACACTCCAGCACGACCGACAGCTTTGAAGTTATGCAGGTTTCTAAAGACATTCACGGTAACAACGGGATCGGCGATGTTGAGCTGCCAACCCCTAAGCGTGCCGTTGAAGCTGAATCCGGTGTCGACTTCTATATCGAAGCAGCTCACAAGTATGGCAAGGATCTGATCATCATTCCTACTGGCCCAATGACCAACCTGGCCGCTGCCCTGGAAAAGGATCCTGAAATTGCTCACCTGATCGGCAACGTTACGTTCATGGGTGGTGCATTGACGGTTGAAGGTAACGTTACTGACGTTGCTGAAGCCAACATCAACCAAGACGCCAAGGCTGCCAACACGGTTCTGCAAAGCGACCTGCCATTGACGATGGTTGGCCTGGACGTTACGCTGCGCACGCTTTTGACTAAGAAGGAAACGCAGCAATGGCGCGACCTGGGTACGAAAGCTGGTAAGGCCTACGCTGACATTACCGACTTCTACATCGATGCCTACTACAACCTGGATATCGACAAGAACGGCTGTGCCCTGCACGACCCACTGGCAGTCGGTGTCTCCATCGACCCTACCTTTGTTCAAACGATCAGCCTGTTTATGAAGGTTAACTACGAAGAACACAACTACGGCCGGACGATTGGTGACAACTCACGCTTGAACGATCCTAATCCAAACGTTAAGGTTGCCGTTAACGTTGACAAGGAACGTTACTTGAAGGTATTCATGGAACGTTTGAACAGCGTCTTGAAAGAACACTAATTACTAATCAAAAAACCTCATCGGTGCTTGCCGATGAGGTTTTTTGATCCTATTCAGTCTGCAGATTGGCTGACGGCAGATCCATAGCTGCGTTCTGAGCCGGCATAACAGCGTTTAGAAGCGTTAATTGCGCTAAGGCCTCAACCCACTCAGCATCATCATTTAAAGCTGGCAGCAATTGATATTCATTTCCGCCAGCAGCTAAAAAGACATCCCGGTTCTCCTCGCCCAATTCTTGAATCGTCTCCAGACAGTCAGCGGTAAAACTAGGCGCGATGACCAGTACCTTGCGATAGCCTTGCTTAGGCAGCGCGGTCAAAAGATCTTTGGTGGCCGGCGTCAGCCACTTTGCCGGTCCAAAGCGCGACTGATAGGCTTGAAAACAGGGAATCTGCAGCCCCAAACGCTCAATTACCGCCATGGTCGTTTGCCGGCAGCACTGGGCGTAAGGATCACCGGCCTTTTGATAACTGAGCGGAATGCCATGATATGAAAAGACGATTGCATCTGGATTCATTTTAGCAACCGCTTTTTGCAGTTTATTCGATAATGCTTTGACATACGGCCAAAAACTGCTGTAGTCACTGACGAATCTAATTTCTGGAACCGTTTTGCGATCCTGGTAAAACCGAGCGACGTCATCTTGAACCGAAGCCGTGGTTGTAGTTGAATACTGCGGATACATTGGAATGATCGTTAAATCGGTGATTCCTTGAAACTCAAATTCTTTTAAGACCGCACCAATCAGCGGCTGACTGTAGCTCATGGCATAGCGAACCGTATAATCCGGCAGTCGCTTTTGCAGCAGCTGGGCTTGGCGCTGGGTATAATGCAGCAAAGGCGAGCCAATCTCTGATGACCACAGCTGCTCATAATTGGCGGCCGACTTGGGAGCATGTTTAGGCAGCACCATCATGTTTAGAATTGGCTGCCAGATCAATGGCGGCATATGAATGACCCGCCGATTGCTTAAGAACCGCCGTAAAAATCTGATAACCGCTGGAACGCTGGGATCACTTGGCGTTCCAAGATTAACCAGCAGGATGCCTTTTTGATTTTTCTTCATGGTCTTGCCTCTTACTCTTGTTTGAAATTCAATAGGACCATTCTACCACGACATCTAGTAGATATTTTAGAGATTAAACGCCATATATTGTGTCCAGGCTGATCAAATGATTATCAGTGAATCTCAATAAATTTAAACCCAGCTTGATTCAAATCAATTTCTCTGCTTAAATTCTTTTTTATTTCAAATTAAACTTCGATAAAATTTCTGCTGGCTTGCACTATGCCAAGTTATTTTGTAAGATGAAAACGATCAATCATTCATGTCTGGGGTGCCATACGGCTGAGATAATACCCATTGAACCTGCTCTGGATAATTCCAGCGAAGGGAGATACGGTAAATAATCTGTTGTAATCAGCCCCACTGTGGATCTTTTCCATAGTGGGTTTTCTTTTGGACAGGTGATTGAAAATTTCAATCATTAGGAGGGTCTTTCATGGCCAAAAAAAATAACAAGTTTCATCTGCGCGACATCATCCTGCTGGCACTGGTCGGCATTATCTTTGGGGTGATCTACTGGGCAGCTGCCTTTATGTACAACGCGCTGACCATTGTCTTTACACCGCTCAAACTGCCAATGATGGGTAACGATCTAACCATGGGGCTTTGGTGCATGGCCGGTCCGATGGCGGGATTTATGCTGAAAAAACCTGGTGCACCTTTCCTTGGCGAGTTTTTAGGTGCCGCTGGTGAAGCCTTGATTGGTGATCAATGGGGCGCGGCCAATCTGATTTCTGGTGCCGTTCAAGGGATTGCCAGCGAACTGGGTTTTACATTCACCGGCTACAAGCACTACGACTGGCTAGGGGCCGTTTCAACAACCATTACCACGACGATCGTAACGTTTGCCTGGGATTGGTTCCGCAATGGCTATAACAAGTTTGGCTTCAAAAACGTTTACTACTTTAGCGGCCGGCTGCTTTCAATGTTCTTCTTCTGCGGCGTTTTGGTAATGCTGATCGAACGGCTGCTGGAACGCTCGCACGTCATGAAACGCGAGGAATTTAACGACTAATGAATCATTTGGCAATTGACAATCTGACTTTTGCATATACGCCAAAGCACCCGACGTTAAAAGACGTTGCGCTGAAAATTCCGGTTGATTCCTGGACGCTCTTTTATGGTGCTTCCGGCAGTGGCAAGTCCACGCTGATGCGCCTTTTAGCCGGTCTGCTGCCTAAATACGGCGGCCGGATTCTGCAGGGAAACATCGAGCTGCCGAATGTTTTAACCGTTGCGATGATGTTTCAGGATCCCGGGATGCAGTTCGCGCTTGATACGCCGCAGCATGAATTGGAATTTGCCTTGGAAAACCTGCAGCTGCCTGCCAACGAGATGCCCGCCCGCATTGAGCATGCCTTAAAATTCTGCGGCATTGAGCACCTGCGCGATCGTCAGCTGGCCACGATGTCAGGTGGCGAGCAGCAGCGGGCCGCCTTGGC
Source organism: Limosilactobacillus mucosae (assembly GCF_013423865.1). NCBI lineage: Bacteria > Bacillati > Bacillota > Bacilli > Lactobacillales > Lactobacillaceae > Limosilactobacillus > Limosilactobacillus mucosae. The sequence continues at coordinate 1,942,626 of NZ_CP058954.1, forward strand.
CGTTTTAGTCGCGATGGATACTGATATTCTGCTGTTGGACGAGCCATTTGCCAGCATCGACAACCATAATCGGACTTTGTTGATTCAGCAGCTGACCTTACTGCAGCAAAAGTATCACAAAACGATTATCGTTGCTGATCATGATCTGCATGGCTATCGCGGTTTGGCTAAACAGATCATTCACTTTGAAAATCAGCGGGCCCAATTGCTTGATGCCGCTGCCAGTGATGCACTGCTTCAGTCTGCCGATCAGCTGGCCGCCACAGTCCACCATGTCAAACTGCCGACTGCCAGCGACCAGCCGATTCTAACGCTCAAAAAAGTAGTGATTGAACATGGGGATCAAAAGCTGATCATGGCAAATGACTTTTCATTTTTCAAAAATCAAACGACGCTGCTGACCGGCGCCACGGGAACCGGGAAATCCTCATTGTTTAAGGCTATTACACACTTGGCGGCCTACCAGGGAACGATCATCTATAATGACCAGGACACCCAAAAAATCAAACCGCGCCGTTATGCTCAACAGGTCGGCTACGTCTTCCAGCATGCCGTCGACCAGTTTCTTAGCGTAACGGTTAAAGAGGAGTTGGCGCTGAGTCTTAAAAAAGGCCGTAATCCCTACTTTGACGAGGATCACCTAGCCGCGGCACTTAAGCTGCTTGATTTGAATAAATTGCAGGATCGCGTAGTCTACTCGCTTTCTGGCGGTCAGCAAAAAAAGCTGCAGCTGCTTTTAATGCTGATTATGGGGCAGCCGGTTCTGCTGTTGGATGAGCCTTTTAGCGGCCTTGACCTTCATTCGCTGCACAATGTCGTTGATCTGATCAAGGCCAGCCAAAAAGTCTACCCGCAAACAATGATCATTATCAGCCATCAGTTGGAGGGCCTGGAAAAGCTGATTGATCGGCACGTAAAACTGACAGACTGTCAGCTCAGCTATCGGGAGGAATTTTAAATGAATCCAAGTTTTAAACTGTTGTTGGTGCTGATCATTGCCTTAGAAGTCTCGTTTACGCGCCATTTAACGATCAATCTGGTCTTAGTTGCCGTTGCCATAATCTATCTTTTGACTAAGCGCATTCGGCCCCGCTTGTTTGGCTGGCTGTTTTTAATGCCGCTATTTCCAGCAGTCGCGGTATTTATCACGATTGCCTGGTTCAGTCCCGGCCATGACTATTTTTATGCCTGGGTGCTGTTTTCACGAATCTATGTCTACGTTTTTACCGGCGCGGCTATTACGCAGACTACCAGTCCACTGGAGCTCACCCGCTCTTTGGAACAAAATCTGCATCTGCCCAGCAAGTTTGCTTATGGAACGCTGGCGGCCGTCAATCTGATTCCACGGATTAAAATGGCGGTTAAAACGATTCGCGCGGCTGGTCAAATGCGAGGCATCAATCTGTCTTGGTGGTCACCAACGCTTTATTTCAAGGCAATCCTGCATGCCATCACCTGGTCGGACCAACTGGCGCAGGCTATGGAATCACACGGCTACGTTGAGGATCGCGCGCGGACCAGCGTTCATCAGATTACATTAACGGCTCGCGATTGGTCGATATTGATAATAAGTATTATTTTAATACAGATTATCACATTTGCCCTACCATAGCAGATTCGATATAATTAAAGAAAATATTTGGAGGATTCCAATTCATGGATAACAAATTCGGTCAGCGAATCGTTAGCGCGCTAGCCTACTTCAGCATTTTCTTTTTACCGGTCATCTTCCCATTGATCGTCTGGATTATCGCAAAATACCAAGGCTTCAACGAGGTGCGTAAAAACGCTGTTAAGGCCTTCTGGAGCCAGATTTTCCCCTTGCTGTACATGATTGCCATCTTTGTAATCATTGGCGCAGCCAACATGCAGAATCTGGCTCATTTAGGCGGCTTGTTCAGCATTCTGGCAGCTTTTGCATTGCTGCTGGCCTTAATACTTTTGATCTACAACGTTGCGATGGGAATCGCGGTTTTGTTGGGACGCAAGCCACAAGATCATCACCAGGAATTCTAGTTTACAAGTCAGTAATCCTTGTCTCAGCACTGAGGCAGGGATTTTTTATTTTGGCATATTTGTAAAAACAGATTATTAGCATACTAATTAAGCAAAAACAGCACTATGCCAAGCTTTGTCGTGCTTAGCATAGTGCTGTTTTTTTGATTACGTTTATTTAGTGCTTGAATTGAGCTTTGATGACTGATTCTTCTGGAATGTTCTTTTCACCCTTCAGCATCTGCAGCAAAATCTCACCGGCACGCTGCCCCATCAAAAAAGGATTTTGCGAAACTACCTTGGCATAAGGACAGATACTGCCAATCAACGCAGTATCGGCAAAGCCAGTTACCGCGGTTCTTGCTTCGTCAATGACATGCTCTTTCATCAATCGCGGCAGAAATTCCAGCAACCAGCGTTCTTTGAGGGCAAACAAAAGACATTTACCTGGTCGACTCAAGGCTTTTTTGAGTGCACCATAGACTGCATCCGGCTGAAAGTTGTTCTCATCAATTTCAATCGTCTCAATGGTCGACGCTGCTTGACTGATTCCTTGAAAACGCTGAATTCGCGTTGAAGCCAACTCAATCGTCGAAGTCAAAACTACAACCCTTTGAAAGCCTTGATCAGCGAAATATTCCGTCGTACTGCGCGCAGCCTCATAGTTGTCAGTTACTACTTTGGGCCATGTTGAGCGTGGTAAGTCACGATCCACAACTACGACTGGAAAATCACGCGTTAGCTCACCAGCGACCTGCTCCGTATCGCTGGTTAATGGCTGAAAAACCAAGCCATCAAAGCCATGCTGGTTGATTGAATGCAGCAGCTGACGTTCATGAGTCAGACTTGAGCCGGAATTTAAAAGGACCGATATGTATCCTGCCTCTTCAACCCGACTTGATATGCCACGATAGATTTCAACTGAAAAATAATCTGCAATATTAGCCGCCAGAACCGCAATAATTCGACTGCTATTGCGCGCCATCTCTCGTGCTGCTGAGTTGGGAACGTAATTCATTTTTTTAATGGCAACCCGAATTCGCTCAGCAGTCTGGTCTGACATTTTTTGCGTTTTGCCATTTAAAAATCGCGAAACCGTTGCCACTGAAACATCAGCAACTTTAGCAACATCTCTAATCGTAGGGCGTTTTTTACTTGCATCTTTTATCGACATAAAATTCACTCTTTCGCTAATCCTCTAAACACTTAATTATAACAATGGCGACTGTTGATGACAATTTAGCCCTAATTCATCTCTCTTTTTGTAAGCCCTTAAATTTTTTTGATAAATTTAAGGTAACGGGTTAACCTTTATAAACCCTTTAATATCAACAGGTAACAGGTTAACCACATGAAGCAAAAGGGATTTGCAAGCTAAAAATAGTATTGAATATTTTAGGTTAACAGGTTACACTATAAATCGTTGAAAGCGAAATCATTTTTGGAGGTGCGATCTTGAACGAAAGAACACTAATCGATCCAGAAGCCTTTGCCTTGAAGTTTGCCCAAACCGCCCAAACGGAAGCAATCGCAGACAAAGACCTGGCCATTGCCGCTAAGAAGTTTCTACTGAGCTATCTAACCGCCTATTATCTGGTTGACGATTTTAACGCCATTGAAAGAACCAATTTCAAGCGGGTTGATGAGAAAAAATTTCAAGATCTGACTTTTGAAGAATTGCTGAATCGAGTCAAATCATTAAACAAGTACTGAGACATTTTAAAAAGGGGACGAAAAAAATGACTTTAATCTTAAACACTTGGATTTTTGAAAATGATGTTAAGAAAGGTGTCAGTCAAGTTGACCTGGTTAAGCGGGTTGCCGCTTTGGGTGCAGATGGCATCGAAGTTCGTCGCGAATACTTCAAAGACTTTGATGTTGAATTAGCCGCCGTTGCCAAAGCCGCCCGCGAAAATGATTTGATCGTCAACTACAGTGTGCCGGATGTGATCTTTGAAGCTGATGGCACGATCAATCCTAAGCTGCCACAATACTTTGCGGAAGGCAAGCAGATGGGCATCGCCAAAATCAAGTTCAACACTGGCAACTTCTCAAGCTACCATGGCGACCTGGCAAAAGATTTAAGCAAACTGCCATTGGCTGAAATCAAAATGAATGTTGAAAATGACCAAACACCAGTCTCAGGAACTCCTGATGCAATCATTAAATTCCTGACTGCAGCAAGAAACGCTGGCCTCAACAGCATCGGCTACGTTTACGATCTTGGCAACTGGGCCTTTACCGGCTTCGATGCCGTTTTGGCCGCCAAGCAGCTTGCACCTTATTGCGACTACATCCATCTTAAAAACTCCATGCTGGACAGCGAAGGTCATATGATCACCACCGATGATTTGGATAAGGGCATGTTCAATTGGAAGATCATCTGCAGCTATCTGCCGCATGACGTTCAATTTGCTTTGGAATTCCCAATGGCTTCCGACCAAGACGTTGCCGCACAAATCAAACTGTTTCAAGAAAATATTTAATTCATCAGAAAGTCTAGGGTGAGCAATTATGTCTTCTACTATCATTGCGATCTTGCTTTTGATCACATTTATTGGTTTTATTGTCTATATTCTTAAAGGCGGCAATTTGATGATTGGTTTTTTCATCATGGCTATTTTATGGGCCGTGATTGGATTAGTGCCATTCAATGTTGCCATTAAAAAAATCTTCGCTGAGCCAGCCCTAAACTACGGCCCAACGATCATCTACATTGTTTTTGGTTCTTGGTTCGGACGCGTCTTGGTTGACAGTGGCATCGCACCAGCCATCTCAGCCGCTACCAATAAAGTCGGTAAGAAAAAGCCGCTTTTGGCCGCGGTGTTGGTTGCCTTGGTCACATGCCTGATTTTTGTCAGTGCCTATGGGGTTGGCTCGGTAATCGCAATCGGCGTTATCCTGTTGCCAATCCTGCTGTCGGTCGGTTTACCCCGTGATCTGGCCCTCTCGGTATTCGTTTTGTCGATCGGTGCTCCTATGTATCTGAACGTTGTCTTGTACAACCAAATGAAAGCATTCTTCCCAAAGGCGGTCTACGGTGGCAAATACCTTGAATTCGGCATTGCTGCCATGATCGTTCAGATGGTTGCTGTATTGATCTTTTTATTCGTTCATCGCAAACAGATTGACCCTGCCAAAGCAGATGAAAATCTGGCAATTATCGGCGCGGCTGACAACGCTGATGAAGTCAAGTCGGTACCGGTGATTTCATATCTTGTGCCGATCATCCCAGTTGTCATGAACATGCTTTTCAAATGGGATGCGGTTCCGGCCCTAACGCTTGGTACTTTAATTGCAATGCTGCTGACGGGACAGTTTAAAGATTACAAGCACTCGATTCAATTTATGAATGACACGATCAAAACTGCTATCAGCGATATTGCCGGATTGATTATGTTCTTGATGGCACTGACCATGTTTAGCGGTGCCGCTTCAATGAATGCCGTTCGTTTCCGTCCAATCTTTGCTGCCATTCTGCCGCACAACACCTTAATTCTGTGTCTGGCAATGGGAATCCTGGCACCATTAGCATTGTTCCGTGGTCCGCTCCATGTCTGGGGTGCCGGCGCCGCAACCGCAGCCGTTCTTTCAGGAATCGGTCTGTTCTCGGATGCATTGTTGCTGCCTTTAATGTACGTGCCAACGTTATTAGCCGTTTCAACTGATATTACTCAGTCATGGAACGTCTGGGGCCTGGACTACATGAAGGTTGATTCTAAGAAATTCTTGAAGAATGGCGTACCCGTTATGTGGATTGTAAGTATCATTAATGAGCTGCTGGTATTCCATTTCTTCGGCTAAACTAATTTAAAAAGAGGTATATGAATCATGAGTGAAGTAATTACTATCGGTGAACCAATCGTCACTTTTTGTTCCAAAGAACCCGATGTTTCAATGGCTGATGCCTTAGAATGGCACAAAATCCTTGGCGGTGCTGAGCTTAACGTAGCAATTGGCGTCAAGCGTCTTGGCCATTCGGTTGAATACATCTCGCGTGTCGGCGAGGATCCATTTGGCGAATACACCAAAAAGACGATTGCCAGTCATCAGGTCGGTACCCGCTACGTTTCTTCTGACCCCGACTACTGGACCGGTCATCAGCTAAAAGAGCTCGTTACCAAGGGCGACCCTAAAACCTTCAACTACCGGAAGAACTCCGCAGCCTGCCATCTCAGCAAGGAAGTCATTGAAAAAGTTGACTTAAGCGACGTCAAAATCGCCCACATGTCAGGAATTTTCCCCGGCATCTCTGACACCGCAGAAGAAACGTTCCGCGCGCTGTTTAAACGACTGAATGAAAACAATATTCTTACTACCTTTGATCCTAATCTGCGGCCGCTTTGGAAGAGTCACGACTATATGGTCAAGACGATCAATGAACTGGCCGGCTACGCTGATATCGTGCTGCCTGGCGTCGAGGAAGGCAAGATCTTGATGGGCTCTGATGATCCAGAAGCAATTGCCGACTTCTACCTCAAGGGAGAACGAACCAATACGGTGATCGTTAAGATCGGTGCAGAAGGCGCGTTCGTAAAAACCAGCAATGGCGACAAGTACACGGTCAAGGGCTTCCACGTTGACCATATCGTCGACACGGTTGGCGCTGGTGATGGTTTCGCCCTGGGTGTCATTACTGCCCTGCTTGAAGGCAAATCGCTCCGCTCTGCAGTAATGCGGGGCAATGCCGTTGGCGCACTCCAGATTCAAACGCCCGGCGACAACGATGGCTACCCAACTCCTGATGAGCTAAAAGCATTTTATACTCAGGAAGGAGTTGCTGAAGACTAATGAAACTACAGGCAGCAATTGACCGCGTTACCTTAGAACAGGCTAAGGATTTAGCGCGTCAGCTTGATCCAATCGTTGACATCATTGAAATGGGAACGTCATTGATCAAGGATTACGACTTTTACGCATTGAATAAAGAAGCATTAGGACTGCAGCATGCCGAGCTGCTGTTGGACGCCAAAACGATTGATGAGGGACAGTACGAGTTTGAAAAGGGCTTTGAAACCGGAGCCGACATTCTAACCGTTATGGGCGCGGCTTCGCAAGGAACGCTGGAAACTACTTATAAGGTTGCCGAACGGTACGGTCGGCAAATGTTTATCGACCTAATGGAAGTCAATGATCAAAAACTGGCAGCCATTGATCAATTTGAAAATGCAATCTATGGCCTGCATCATGCCAAAGATGATACCGGTGCCTTTGATGCCGCTGACTCAGTTGCCAGCTTCCATCAAAAATATCCGCAGATCAAGCGCATCAACGTGGCTGGCGGCATTGACCTGAATCAGGCACGAAAACTCAAGGCACAGGGAATTGCGGAAACCGTAATCGTTGGCTCTAAGATCGTCAAGGCTGCTGATCCGGTGGCCGCTGCTAAGGAATTTATGAAAGAGGTTAAATAACATGAGCTTAATTGCACAAGTCAAACAAGAAATCGATACCGTTTTAGATTTAGTTGACGAAACTCAGCTGGATGCCGTTGCACCTTTGCTGACCAAAGAAAAGCGCATCTTTGTCCTGGGTGCTGGCCGGTCTGGTTTAATGGCGCGTGCCTTTGCCATGCGGCTGATGCACATCGGCTATACGCCCTATGTCATCGGTGAAACCATCACTCCTTCTGTGCAGGCTGGGGATGTCTTAGTTGCCGTATCAGGTTCTGGCAATACCAAGAGCATCGTTGAACTGGCAGAAAAAGCCAAGCAAAACGGTGCTGAAATCATCGCCGTTACCAGCAACGCCAACTCAAAACTAAGTGAACTTGGCGATGGCGTCATCGTCGTTCCAGGTGCTACCAAAGCTGGCGATGGGGTTAAATCCATCCAACTCTTAAGCACCCTTTTTGACCAGACCGTCCATATCGTTTTAGATGTTTTGTGCCTGAAACTAAGCCGCCGCGACCATACCTCTAATGATCAGGCAGCCAAAGAACACAGCAACATGGAATAATCGTTCAACCTGCAACCAACTCCCTATCCTCAAACTCCCAAAAACCCCAATGATCGTTGATGATCATTAGGGTTTTCCTATTTTACGTATTGGTCCAAGAATTTCTGGACGTGTTTTTGATAGGCTTTAGGATTCGTAGCAAACGACTTGGCATGGGCTGCGCCTTTAACGACCCAAAGCTGCTTGGGACCACGAGTTGCTTGATAGTTTTGATATACCATCCGCGTTGGCACGAAATCATCATCAGCTCCATGAATAAACAGCATTGGGCGATGATTTTGCTTCAGCATTGCCGTTGAGCTGGCATCATGCAGATAAAAGCCATTGGCAATGCGGTTGATGATGCTCAATGATCCTTCCAGCGGCTTACGGACCAGCCATGGCAGATGATAGAGATTCTGTGCCTCATAGTCGATCTCAGCAGCCAGACTGGAATAGCCGCAGTCTTCAACAAAAGCCTTAACCTGACGCGGAAGCTGAATGCCGCTGGTCATCATGGTCGTTGCTCCACCCATACTGACGCCAAACATCACGATCTGGCTGTCTTGACCATTATACTTGATCAGCTTGTTGATCCATTTGCGCTCGTCATAACGTTCCGGCCAGCCGTAGCCAATATATTTACCCTCGCTTTGTCCCTGCGCGCGGGCATCGGGAACCAGAACGTTATAGCCCAGCTGATGAAACAGCGCGGCATAGGCCCCCATCTGATCCTTATTGCCCATAAAGCCATGCGCGATCAAGACGCTCTTATTAGTCTTTTTTGCGGCTGGGACGTACCAGGCATCCAGCCGATAGTTGCCGGTTGCGGATTTGATCGTCCAGCGCGTTTTATGAACGTCTTGATACCACTTTTTCTGCTGATACAAGGGATCGCTCTTAACGATTTTCGTATTGTTATTGATAAAGTCTTTGTGCCCCGGTACCATTGCCACGTGAAAAAAGTAGCCGCCAGCAGCAAAAATCATGATCAAAAGCGTTGCCGCCACGCCGATCAGCCAGCGCAGCCACCGATGCTTCCTAGATTGATTATGCAAAATTATCCCTCTTTTTCTCAAATTCACAATGACTACCAGTTTAGCAGATTTTATTTTGATTGTCGAAATTCTTTTTACACGCTCTGTTGCTCAAATAATGATAAAATAATCGTAACAAACTAATTAAGGAAGTGAGCGTATGTTTCCAGAACGTCTGCGTGCTTTAAGAAAAGGCCAAAACCTCACCCTAAATGAACTTGCCCAAGCGTTGAACGAGCATCTGGGACCTGGCGAAAGACCCAACACGCCAACTCAGATCGGCAACTGGGAACGTGGCATCCGCAATCCCTCATTCGTTGAGGTTCGTAAAGTAGCCGAATTTTTTGACGTCAGCATGGATTATCTATGCGGCCGAACCGAACGTGATGGTCACGACTTGGCAAAACTTTTCTTCTCAAATCAAGACCTGCTGTTTGAAGGTACCGTCCTAACCAGCCAGGATCGCTATGAAATTTTTCAATTAATCAATGGCTACTTAAAGGGACGCAGCCAGCGCAGTGAAACTGACACCTTTTATGGCAAGCAGGAAGAACTGAATCTTGATTTTAAGGAGTAAACGATGAACCCCAAGCAGTTAAAGAAACTCAAAAAACAAGTTAAAAAAGCCCATCAAGTCGTTAAAAAGCAGCCATATATCGAGCAATTGATGACCTATCGTGATCTATTCGACGATTTTCCGCAGATTAAATTTCTGATCAATAACGTCTTGGAAAGCGATCGGCTGATCAAAAATGGTCTTTTACCGCAGCCATTACCTAAACTGCTGCTGCCCGACAATATTCAAGACATCATCTTTAAAAAAGTCAACGAGCAGTACCCACAAGGCAACCCAGAAGGCGACCGGCTCTGGAATCGCTACGTGGATACCTTGCCAAAACTGGACCGGCTTCTGCGTAATTATCGCGACTATCTGGAAGCGACCTATGGCATGTGGTCCTACGTCAACGCGCCTTACATCAAGGCCCTTTCAGAATACCTGCATGGACGGCCAACGCTTGAGATCATGGCTGGCAATGGCTATATTTCCAGCGGCTTGCGGAATCTGCGGCCAGCACAGACGATCTTTGCCACCGACAGTACCGATTGGACCAAGGAAAACGAGACCGGCAAGCATCCCGTCACCACGATTGAGCCTCTGGATGCCTTGGCCGCAATTAAAAAGTATGGCAGTCAAGTCGATTATGTCATCATGTCATGGTCGCCCGACAAGCTGGAAATTGATTGGGAAGTCTTGCAGCTGCTGCGTAAAGACTATCCAGAAGTCAAATTATTGGTCATTGGTGAGAAAAACGGTGCTACTGATTCAGCTAAATTCTGGCAAAATGCTCATCTAACCCAGGATGACGAGCTGAAAAAAGTTAATGAACAGCTCCACTCATTTGACTTGATTGACGAACAGATCTATTTGGCTCAGTAAACAAAAGACCACCGGAGGAAAAATCCTCCGGTGGTCTTTCTGCGTATTGATATTATCTCAGGCTAGTGACGAACGTCCACTTTCGCCATTGCCAGGCCCCTTGCAATCCGGCAAGTTAACGGGCCCCGCTCGAAATGTCATTTCCGCTCGCGCGGGGCAGCCAAACAAGGGTCGGCTGCCTGACCTCTCGACTCATCGCAATGGCTAGAATAGCACACTTAAAGCTTTCATGCAAACTATTCAGCCGCCTTGGCCGCGCGATTCTCATTAGTCTGTGCCAGCTGCTTCGTCACCCAGGCCTGCATTTTTTCAGTCAGGGCCGTGGTTGAGCCGTTTAGCTCGTCAGCAGCAGCCAACTCATCAATTCGTAAGCCCGAAGCATTCAAATCGGTTCCTGTAGCCACCAGATACAGATTAACTGGTTTGGCATCGGCACCTTCTAATAGCTTAGGGTCAAGACGCATGGCCTCCTGCATTGGAATATTGATCAAGTTCGTTTCTAGAGCTACTTCAAGCGAATCACCGCTTGGCATGGCGACTTGCCACACATAACGAGCCAGATAGCCGGCATCCAGCTGATCGATTACGAACTGCAGCCCTTTTGTCAAAGTCGCAGCTTGTTGAATCTGAGCTGCATCGGCAGTATCCGTCTGCGTTTTTGCCTTATCCAGCTGGGTCAGATAATCATTAACCGTTAATTCCATCGCTTATCGCCCCATTTTGTTGATTTCCTGGATTGAGTAATAGTGACGCTGTTTTATGCCATACCAGATTCCGGCAATACAAAGAATGATCCCCAGGATTGCCAGCACCTGTACGAACATCCCGTAGACGGAAGCTTTAGGCCGCACCACCTCAAAAGCTCCCCAATCTGCGGCGGCATAATACAGCATTACCAATACCGTTACATAACCATCAAAACGCCAGTCCAGTGCCGCCAAAAAATCAACGACTACTGAAAGCGCAACGATCAGTCCGGCACGCCATAAAACCGTGCTGCTGACCAGCGACGTGCCGTGTTGATGATACATCAGCAGTTCCAAAGTCAGTGCAATCAGCATCGTAACCGTGGAAATGGCAATCACTTTGATGACGTTGTTCGACACTTTCTTCATTTTAAAAAAATCTCCTCATAATTTGCTTGGCAACATCACCATTCTACTAGAAAGCGCTGTAAACCTCAATTACTCTGCCGATTGCTGGCCAAAAATATTGTATACTAAATTTATAGAAATCGGGAGGGATCAACAATGGCAGATGGACAATATCACAACATTTTAGTACCAGTCGATGGATCAAAGGTCACGGCTCAGGTTTTGGAAAAAGGCATTGCGATGGCTAAGGCTTGCGATGCTCACCTGGATATTTTAAATGTCGTTCAGGTTACGCAGCTTTCCGATGGTTACGCGCCTGCCAGCTCGCTTTCACCCGACCAAACCTATGACTTGGTTAAGACGACTCAAGAACGCCTGGAAGACCTTAAGCAAAGGGCAATCGATGCTGGCGTTGCCAAAGTCGACATTCACGTGCGGTTTGGCAATCCTAAGCAGGTTATCGGCCGCGACTTTCCCAAAGACCACAACAACGATTTGATCGTAATCGGCTCAACGGGCTTATCAGCTTTTGAACGCATCGTCTTAGGCTCAGTAACCGGCTATGTAATTCGTGTTGCCAAACCCGACGTCATGGTTGCTCGGACGCAAAAATAGCAATTATTCAATTAATCATAAAAGGACATGCCCCATTTGGAATTGGATGCATGTCCTTCTTTTTTGCATTTTAGCGGAAAACAGGCGCTTAGTCTAAGCCCAGCCGTGTCTTAACCATCTTTTCCACTTCATCAGCCGTGTAGCACAGGTTGATGGCATCGCTGGCCCACTTGGCACATTCCTTGGTATCCAGATTCTTCATCATGCTCCGCGTCCGCAGAATCGAGCTGGCACTCATGGAATACTCGTCCAGTCCCATGCCCAGCAATAATGGCATAGCCAGCTGATCACCGGCCATTTCGCCACACATGGCCGCCTTGGTGTTGTTGGCATGAGCGGCGTCAATCACGTGCTTGATCAGCCGCAAAAAGGCTGGGTTGAGCGGCTGATACAGGTAGGAAACCGCGTCATTGCCCCGGTCGGCCGCAAAGCAGTACTGAATCAGGTCATTGGTCCCGATACTGAAGAAGTCGACCTCCTTAGCTAATTGATCAGCATACAGCGCCGCCAGCGGTACTTCGATCATCATTCCGATCTTGACGTTGTCGCCTAGACCCGGGTGATCCTTTTGCAGCTCATCCTTGCATTCCTGGTAGATTGCCTTGGCCTGACGCAGCTCAGCCAGGGTCGCGATCATTGGGAACATGATCTCAACGGGACCAAATTCAGAGGCCCGAATCAAGGCGCGCAGCTGCGTCTTGAAGATGTCAGGCCGGTGCAGGCAGATTCGAATCGCCCGGTAGCCCAAGAACGGGTTCATCTCTTCGGGCAGCGGCAGGTAGTTCAGCGGTTTGTCGCCACCGATGTCCAGCGTCCGCACGACGACCGGCTTGCCCTGCATGCCCACGACTGCTTTTTTGTAGGCTTCAAACTGCTCGTCTTCGGTTGGCAGGTGATCGCTGCTCATGTACAGGAATTCAGACCTAAACAGGCCGACGCCATCAGCCCCCTGCTTGAGGGCATCAGCTACGTCATCGGGCGTGCCGATATTGGCCGCAATCTCAAAATGCTGGCCGTCCTTGGAAACAGATGGCGCGTCCACCAGTTTGGCCCATTCAGCCCGCTCTTTTTCAAATGAGTCCGCCTTGGCTTGATACTCATCGATCTGAGCCTGGCTTGGATCAACGATGATATCGCCGTGCAGCCCATCTACGATGACCATATCGCCGTTCTTGATCGTGCTCGTAACGTCTTCGGCACCAACCACGGCTGGGATCCGCAATGTCCGCGCCATGATTGCCGCGTGGCTGGTCCGGCCGCCCAGATCGGTTGCCAGCCCCTTGACGAACTTGGCATCCATCTGTGAGGTATCGGATGGCGTGATCTCCTTAGCAATGATTACGACTGGCTCACTGATGGAGGCGATGTCTGGCAGCTGCTTGCCCAGCAGATGGCTCAGCGCCCGCTTGGCAACGTCTTTAACGTCAGCGGCCCGCTCCTGCATGTACTTGTTGTCGGTCATGGCGGCCAGAACATTGGCAAAATTGGTCGTTACGTCCGTCATGGCTTCTTCGGCGGAAACGTGCTGGCTTTCGATTTCATCTTTGATCTGACTCTTCATTTCCGGGTCGGACAAAATGGCAATGTGCGCGTCAAAGACTTCCAATTCCTCATCGCTCAAGCGGCTCTTGGCGTTCTGCTTGATGGTCGCCAAATCAGCAATCGAGGCGCTGAAGGCTTTTTCAACTCGCTCATATTCCGCAGCCGGATCATCAATCGTTTTCTTTTCAAAGCTCAGATCCGGATCAATCAGCAGATATGCTTTAGCAATTCCAATACCGTCACTGGCGGCAATTCCTTTAATGATTTGTGGCATAATTTTTGTCCCCCTCATCAATTCTCTAAATGTCAACCGTTTGACATATATTAACTTCGTATATTATAAACCGTTATCATTTTCATTTCCACCATTATTTAAGCGTTTGCATAGGCGTTACTGCAGCACCGAATCTTAAAACTCGGTCAAGATTTCAATCTTACGGGCTGAATGCCTGATCAATCCTTGACGCTCAAGAACCTTAAGCTTGCGCGAAATCGTTTCTGGCGTTGTACCAAGATAGGTCGCCAGGTCTTTTAGCTTCATTGACAGCATAAACTCGCTTGAATGTTTTGCCTGCATCTGTTCTTTCAAATAATCCTTAAGCCGTTCTTCAACCGAATCCATCCCCAACAGATGATTTTGCATCGCCAGCTGCCGATTCCTTTTTAAAGTCAGCTGCAGCAGCCGCATGGCAATCGAAGGGTACTGGTTCAGTAACTTAGCAAAGTCTTCATAGGATATTGTACAGATCTCAGAAGTTTGCTCTGCCTGGGCAAAGGTATCGGTATTCTCAATTCCAAACAGCCAGGCCTCGCCGTCGTGTTCACCGGCTGCCAGCATTCTTTGCATCTGTTCCTGTCCAGATGGCGAAAGTTGATAGATCTTGACCGCGCCGCTTTCTACAATAATCATTTTCCCTGCTTGAGCCGGCGTTAAAATCTGGTCACCACGACTAAACCGATGATGACGCACCAGACTTTCGACTTTCTGCTGATCAGATAAAGCCAGCTGATTAAACAACGGTACGGTCGCAACACAAAGATGCTGTTGATGATGATGAATGTGATTTGTCATAATTGTCGCCCCTTAAAGTTGGTATCCCAAGTATAAACGAAGCTGATTCGACAAAAAATTGATTTAGATCAATAAACATTCTTTGCACTGATATCGACCTAAAAAATCGCAAAACAAAAGCCGCCCGATTCAAATGAATCGAGCGGCTTTCATATTAAGGTTTTAGTCGAGCGAAGTTAAATTACTTCAGACCCTTCCAAGTCCAGTCTTCAACTTCTGGCAGGTCCTTACCTTCAGTACGGATGTAGTGGTTGTGCTTGTCAACCATGTTGTCCATTTCGTTTACGAAGGCAGCAGCCTTTTGTTCGTAGCCAGGTACGCTCAGGATAGCGTCCTTAGCCAGGTGGAACCGGTCAAGTTCGTTCAGCACACGCATGTCAAATGGCGTCGTGATGTCACCATTTTCTTGGTAGCTGTGGATGTGAACGTTGTGGTTGTGACGGTCAAAGAACAGGCTTTGGATCATGTCACGGAAACCGTGCCATGCGAAGATAACTGGCTTGTCAGCCGTGAAGTAACGGTCGAATTCTTCGTCAGTCAGACCTTCAGCGTTCTTGTCAGGCGTCATCAGCTTCATGATTTCAACAACGTTGATGTAACGAATCTTCAGTTCTGGGAAGTTGTCGTGCAGAATGTCGATAGCTGCCAGAGCTTCTTCAGTTGGTTCCGTACCAGCAGATACGAAGACAACATCTGGTTCTGCGCCTTGGTCAGTAGATGCCCAGTCAACGTAGCCCAGACCGTGGTTAACGATGTTAGTAGCTTCGTCGATGGAGAACCATTGCAGACGTGGGTGCTTGGACGTAACGAAGACGTTGATGCATTCGCGGTCGTTGAAGGCCTTGTCGGATACGGCCAGCAGTTCGTTAGTGTCGGCTGGCAGGTATTCCTTAACCAGGTCAGCACGTTCCTTTTCGTACAGGTGAGTCAACAGACCTGGATCTTGGTGAGTGTAACCGTTGTGGTCTTGTTGGAATACCGTAGAAGTGTCAACAAAGTTCAATGCTGGGTAGTCATGACGCCAGTATTGTTCCTTAGCCTTACGCATCCACTTCAGGTGTTGAGTCAGCATGGAGTCAACGACACGACCGAATGATTCGTAAGTAGCGAAGAAACCGTGACGACCAGTCAGCGTGTAACCTTCCAGCCAACCTTCTGCTTGGTGTTCGGAAAGTTGTGAGTCGATCATCCGACCTTGACGTGCCAAGTCTTCATCGTTTGGTTCGTGAATGTCTTCCATCCATTGACGCTTGTCGTTGTCCAGAACAGCGTACAGACGGTTGGACTTGGATTCGTCAGGACCAAAGCCGCGGAAGTTGTCTGGGTTCAGCTTGAACATTTCGTCCAGGTACTTGCCCCATTCGATCATGTCTTGCTTCTTAACAACACCATGGCCTTGTACGTCAACAGCGTACTTGCGGTAGTCTGGCATAACCAGTGGCTTAGGATCCAAACCACCGTTAGTGATTGGGTTCATAGCCATCCGCTTGTTGCCTTCTGGCGTGTTAGCCGTAACCTTGGCAACTGGAGCACCGTTTTCGTCGAACAGTTCTTCTGGCTTGTAGGACTTCAGCCAGTTGATCAGCATGTCCTTGTGTTCCATGTCGTCTTGTGCGACTGGAATTGGAATTTGGTGAGCACGGAATGAGTTTTCGATTGGATTGCCATCCAAGTCCTTCTTAGGACCAGTCCAACCCTTAGGTGCGCGCAGGATTACCATTGGCCATTGTGGCATAGAGTCGTCACCAGTTTCACGAGCGTGCTTTTGGATAGCCAGGATGTCTTCAATAGCAGCATCCATCGTCTTAGCCATTTCTTCGTGAACTTCCATGGTGTCCTTGTAGCCATCAAAGCCTTCGCCGTTGTAAGCGGAAACGAAGTATGGCTTCCAGCCCATACCTTCGAAGTACTTAGTAAGTTCTTCATCGCTCATCCGAGCCAGGATCGTTGGGTTGGAGATCTTGAAACCGTTGATTTGCAGGATAGGCAGAACGGCACCATCCTTGATTGGGTTGATGAACTTGTCAGAGAACCAGGAAGCAGCCAGAGGACCAGTTTCGGCTTCACCGTCACCGATTTCAACAGCTGCGATTTGGTCTGGGTTGTCCAGAATTGCACCTACACCGTGGGACAGGGAGTAACCCAGTTCCCCACCTTCGTGCAGTGAACCTGGCGTTTCAGGAGCAGCGTGTGAAGCAGTACCACCTGGGAAGGAGAAGTGCTTGAACAGCTTAGCCATACCAGCTTCGTCTTGGGTGATTTCTGGGTAGATTTCCGTGTAGGAACCGTCCAGGTAAGAGTTGTTGACCATAACTTGGCCACCGTGACCTGAACCTTCAATGTAGAACATGTTTACATTGTACTTCTTGATAACACGGTTCAAGTGTGCATAAATGAAGTTTTGAGGAACAATCGTACCCCAGTGACCAATTGGCTTTGGCTTAACGTCGGAAGGCTTCAGTTCGCGACGCAGCAGTGGGTTGTGCATCAGGAACAGCGTACCAACAGAAAGGTAGTTGGCTGCCCGCCAGTAAGCGTCAACAGTTTCCAAGTATTCCTTGGAATCGTAATTTACTGCCATCGATATTACACTCCTTAAATAAAATAACTACGTTCTGACTATAACGTCTCGTAAACCTCAATCAATTTACGCTATCTATGATATAGGATTTTTTCTAAAAGTCAACCTTTTTGAAAATTGATACGGTCCAATTATCAAAAATCCATTTCAGCCTTTATTATAAAAGGCTTTACCAAAGCTGCTCCGATTGATTGAACACCCAAATTTTAGCAGAATTTCTGCGAAAAAGGCGTGTTTTTCACTCTAAATTTTTGCTAAGAAACCAAAAAAGCCCGCCTCAAATCGGGCCGGCTTTTAAACGTTCAAATCAAAACGTTCAATGATCTTATTTAACACGCCGTTCTCATCATTGCTGCCGCAGCGGAATTTGGCGGCCGCAATGGCTTCAGGAGCACTTTGCGCCATGGCATAGCTCTCGCCGGCTAATTTCAGCATGGTGGCATCGTTTTGTCCATCCCCAAACGCCATCAGCTGACTGGGCTGCCAACCACGAGCTGCCAAAAGCCGCTTCAAGCCGGTTGCCTTATCCATCCCAGGAATGATCAAGTCCATGTTGCCATAGCCGCTTGATACGGGATGAACGATCTTGCCAAACCGCTTGATGACCTCATCCATCCAAAATCTGGTTTCTTTTGGTGGCACATCCATCATAAACTTAACTACCGGATCATCAATATCAGCCAATGAATTGATTTGCTGCATGTGGATATAATGCGGCTGAACGCGTTTTACAAATAATGGGTCTTCATCGGCAAATGCAAAGGCATGATGCCGTCCCGAAATAATCAAATGGCCGCCTGGGATAGAGCGGAAAAACGCAACCAGCGTCTCAACCTGTTCTTTAGTAAACTGACCACAGTAGATCTCTTGACCACGATCAATCAGCTCAACCCCGTTTTCAGCAACGAAAGCCATGCCATCTGCTTCTTTGGGAAAGCGTTTTTCAACCAGCTGATAGATTGGATTGCCGCTGGCGACGACAAATTCAACGTCTTTTGCCTGCAGCTTAGCATAGACTTTTTCAAACAGTGGTCGATCAAACGTGCTTTGTGAATTTAAAAAAGTACCGTCCATATCAACGGCAATTGCCTTAATCAAATTGATCCCCCTAATCCTGGTTTAGATTAACAAACGTATTGTATTTCATGTATTGATAATGCACGCGCATGTTTGAGACTTCAAATGGCGTTCCATCATCCAGGAAAAAAACACCTTCCATAATACCGACTGGCTCGGTAGGTTTCAGATGCAGCTCTTTTTGGTCCTCATCATTGGAAGGCGAAACCGAAATCGTCATAAATGAGCGCGTAACGGTTTTATTCTGTGATTCTTCCAAATAGTTGAAGATCGATCCTTCGACAATGGCTGGCGAAAGCGTCGGCATGATTTTAATTGGAATATAACCCGTTTCAATCATGAACGGCTGATCGTCAATCAAGCGCAGCCGTTTGATTTGATAGACAAAATCATTGTCGTTTAAAAAAAGATCCTGTTGAATTTCTTGGCTGGCCGGCACGACTTGATAGTTCAAAAGCTTGATGCCCTGTTTCTTGCCATCAAGCTTGAAACTGTCGGTAATCCCTAGATTACTGCCCTCATAGCGAAACATCGCTTGATTTTTTAAATAGAGCGGGTTGATAAAGGTCCCCGAACCACGTTTCTTAAAAATGATGCCCTGCTGCGCCAAGATTCCCAATGCCCGCTTGATGGAACTGCGGCTGACCCCGTAGTCGCTGCTAAGGCTGCGTTCATCGGGAAGCTTCATATTCGCATAGTCGCCATTGAGTATCTTATGTTTTATATCGCGCATTACTGAGCGGTATACTAAGTCTGCCATGTAATTACCCCTCGGTCGGTCCATCGACCCCTGTCTTAACTTGTAGTATCTAAATCAGTTCATAGTATATCAAATCTCATGATAATTGGTTACCATTTTTACGTTAATTGGTCCGTCCCAGATTTGACAAAAACTTGAAATTTAATACCCAATCTTTAATTGGACACCTAATCATCGCCTTATCAATTCTGGCAACTCATGTCATAATGGGCTTGCGGTTTTTGATTAATTACCTGGCTGATATTTCAATTTATTTAAGGAGACCCTTTATGAGTAAGAAAAAACAACGCATTAAAAAAACTCAAGTCGAACAGATTCTTGATAAGCACCACATCCCCTATCAGCAAATAGTCTTTCCAACATTTGAAGATGGCGATGTCCGGTCATTGCAAGTTGATCACCTGGGCATCGATGAGCATCTGATCTATAAGACGCTGGTACTGGAAGGGCCAACCACCGGACCATTAGTCGGCGTAGTGCCAATTGACAGCCACCTTGATGAAAAGGCCTTAGCGCGGGTTTCCGGCAACAAAAAAGTCGACATGGTGCCGCTGAAAAATCTGCTTAAGACGACCGGCTACGTTCACGGCGCCAATACCCCCGTTGGCATCTGGGAAAAGCATAAGTACCCGATCTTTATCGATAATGATGCCAAAGCCAGCGAGCAGATATACGTCTCATCTGGTCAGATTGGTCGTTCTGTCGCCGTCAATGCCGAAGCACTGGCTGAATTGGTTCATGCCCAGTTTGCCGACCTGCAGCAGCATTAAAAGATCATGAACGGCTATTTTAAAGTCTTAGGCGCGCTGGGACTCTTTTTGGTAATGATCCCAGTACTCTTAGGGACATTAACCGTTATGATCAGTCGCCGCAACAAGGCCCTGTCTGTTGTCATCGGCGGCTTTTATGCTCAGATCCTTCTTGGCGGCATTGGCGTTGTCATTCATGAGCTGAGTCATCTGCTGACGGCATTGTTTTTCGGCCATCAGATCGTCAGTTTTCGGCTGCTGCATGTGCCTGATCCGCATAATCCAGCTGACAACGCTCTTGGCTATGTCAATCACGCCTGGAACGAGCGCAGTTTTTATCAGCGTGTTGGCAATGTCTTTATCGGGATTGCTCCAGTTGTTGGCTGTACGCTGGCAATCATTGGTCTGACCCAATGGCTGGTTCCTGGAATCTTTACGCTTTGGCATGCCCTGATTACTCAGACTGAGGCGCCGCAGATTCATCTGGCGGCTGGCCGCACGATTCTATGGCTGATTTTGATCGGCAACATTGCCATTGGCGGTTTTGATCTTAGCAGTGCCGATCTGGAAAACTCCGCCACTGGTCTGATGACTTTGCTTATTGCCTTTTTGGCAGCGGCATTGATTCTTCGTCAGTTTACGACGGGACCAGTCGTTGCCCAGACTTTGCGAGCCTGGCTGGCTCCTTTTTATTGGTCATTGGCATTTGCCCTGTTGATCAATCTGCTGATGCTGGGAATTTTGAGTCTGCTGAGCCGTTTGGGATAATTGACCTGCTATTCAGATACGCTTAGAATTGTTTTTATAATGCAATTAGGAATCTTTGTAGAAAAAAGAAGGTCTAAAGAATGAAGAAAAATCTGTCTGCCTGCACCACGGTTTTGGTCGGTAAAAATGCTACCATTGATGGCTCAACCATGGCTGCCCGTAACGATGATACGTTTGGTCCCCTGACTCCACAGCGCTTCGTTACCTACCCGGCATACCATAATCAGCCCAACCAGGTTAAGGCCTACCTTAACAAATGCGTGGTTGATCGTCCTGCCAACGGCTATCGCTACCAAGGAACGCCCAACGTCAACTACAAAACGGAAGGCGTCTTTGATGAAAGCGGCTTTAACGAAAAGAACGTTGGCATGAGCGCCACGGAAAGCACCTATTCTAATGAACGGGTGCTGGCCTTTGATCCTTTGGTTGAAGATACCGGCATCAACGAAGATCTGATCGTTGCTGCTACTCTGCCGTTTATCAACAGCGCGCGCGAAGGGGTTCAGTACCTGGGACAATTGATCAAAAAATACGGCTCTGCAGAAGGCAATGGCGTAATCTTCAGTGACAAAAACGATGTCTGGTATATGGAAATCATTACTGGTCATCACTGGGTTGCCCAGCGAATTCCTGATGACTGCTACGCGGTAACCGGCAACCGCATCGCCATTCAAGAAGTTGATTTCAATGATCCTGATAACTTTATGTGGGATGACACGATTCGCGAGTTCGTGGCAGAACATCATCTGAATCCGGATCGCGATGGCTGGAACTTCCGCCACATTTTTGGTACGGCGACCGTTTTTGACCAGCACTACAACACGCCTCGGCAATGGTATGGTCACAAGGTTCTGAGCCCAGACGTTGAGATGGATCCCCTGGACTTTGACCTGCCATTTGTTATGAAAGCCGACCACAAGATTACTCTGGAAGACGTTGAAGAAGTTTTGAGCAGTCACTACCAAAACACGCCTTACGATCCGCTGGGCCACGGTACGGATGAAGAAAAGCACATGTTCCGGCCAATTTCTTTGAATCGAACCCAAAACTCGCACATTCTGCAGGTTCGCCCTGATCTGCCAGAAGCGGCCTCAACGATCATGTGGATGAGCTTTGGGATTCCAACGTTCACGCCATACGTTCCATTCTTTGGCAATGCCGCGGATGTCGATGCCAGCTACAAGAACACGCCTAAAGAGCTCAACATGAATCTGAAGAGCGCCTACTGGATGTACCGGGCACTTTCTATGATCGTTGAAAGCCATCATGCAGAGTTTTTGCAGGCTGATCTTGACTACCTCAAAGACGCCCGCCAATACTTCTACAAGTGGATCGATGAAACTGCCCCACTTGCTGAAGGAATGGACAACAATGAAGCTAGTGACGTTTTAAGCGAGAAGACGCATGAAATGGTTGCTGAAATGGCTAAACGCACCAAAGAGCTGATGAGCCAGCTGATCATGCACGGTCTGGAACTTTCAAAACTGACCTTCATTATGGATAAGAACCTCTAACATTACTAAACCCCCGCATTTCAGCCGAGATGCGGGGGTTTTGACTGTTTTTGATCAAGCCGTTGCCTGCTGTTTTTTCGATTTTGGCAATGCTGCTAAAAGCAGAGTCACCAATGGATTAAGCAGCGGGTAGAGCGTAAAGGCAACGTAGCCGTAGTCATGCAGGCTTAAGGTTCCAGCAATGAAGATGCCACTGACGCTCCAGGGTACCAGTGGATTGATGTCGGCCCCGCCAGCTACTAATGAGCGCGTCAGCATGTTTTGGGAAAGCTGCTGTTCTTCGTAAGCTGATTTGAAAGCCGTGCCTGGCAGAATTTCAGAAAGGTATTCCTCGCCAATCATCACGTTGACGGCGACCCCACTGACGATCGTTGCCAAAACCAGCTTAAATGGCGTATTGACCAGTTTCTGCAAGGCAATCAGCAATTGATCGACGACTCCGTACTTCATCAAAAGCCCGCCCATCGACAAGGCACAAAGGATCAGCGCAATCGAGTTCAGCATATGAGTAATGCCGCCACCAGACATCAACGAGTCAAGTAGCTTACTCCCATGCATCTGAAAGCCATTCATCAACAAACTGCTGATCTGAGCAAACGAGAGCGATGGCGTCCAGATCTTGGTCAAGACCAGGGCCGTAAACGAGCCAGCCAATAAAGTAGGAATTGCCGGCACCTGTCTTAACGACATAACCAAAAGTACCAGAATCGGCAGCAGCGACCAAGCGCCAACATGAAAACTGGATTTGAGCGCGCTGCTGATAACGTCAACACGTGAAAGGTCCGCATTGATATTTTTAAAGCCGATTACCGCGTAGATCACGGCAGCCGCAATTGCTGCGGGGATCGCGGATTTAGCGGTGTTTTTCAAATGTTCCGGAACGCGATTACCGATCAGACTCGTGGTTAGATTGGAAGTATCGGACAGCGGTGATAGATTATTGCCCAAAAAGCCGCCCGCGACGATGGCCCCAGCCGTCATTGCATCGCTAAAGCCTAGAACGTGGCCAATTCCCATAAAGGCCAGGCCCAGCGTTGAAATCGTCGTAAATGCATTACCCACGATGATGCCAACGATGCCGCAAGCCAAAAAGACAGTAGGGATAAAAAATTTGACCGAAACCAAATCAAAGCCAATAACCATGATCGTCGCAATCGTTCCTGAGGCCAGCCAGGTACTGATCAACAGCCCAATCATCATAAAGATCATCATCGGAATAATTCCTGGTTTGATCCCTTCAGCAATCCCATCGATAACCTGCTCCCAGGTAAAGCCGCGCAACCTGCCGTAAAATAAAAGCAGCGTAAAGACGCAGAGAATCGGAATCTGCGGGCTCATTTTGTATTTGATGATTAAAGTTCCCAAAATCAAAAACATAACGACGATTACGCCGAAACTTTCTGTCATTTTCAAATGCCGCTGTTCCATTGACCATTCATCCTTTCCAAAATAAAAACCGCCACGCTGCTCCGTGACGGCAAATTTGATGAATCATCAATCGCCACGGGACGGCCCGCGGCGGCATCATGTCAAGCTTCCGCGGATACAAGCTGTTGCGTGCCTGCATCCATAACGAACACAACCACTATCATTTACAGATAGCGTTGATAAGACGTTGACTTAGCAAATGCTTGAACCATGATTTCATCTCCGTTTTCCAAGTTATTGGCATCATTATAAAACCATTAAATTAGAAATTCAATATAAAATTAGACTTTTTTAATTTTAGTAATGGTGCTTTGGCTTGGCAAAACAATCAGCTCGTGTATTCCACGCTGATTGCCCTATAATAATTAAGATAATCTGTTTTAGAGGATGGCGATTAAAAAATGAAAATACTGCTTGGACTAAAGGGCAGCAGCCAACGCGCTCAGATCGACGACCGGCTGCAGCATCATCCCGACGTCTATGAATTCTACACCGACGCAAGCGACTTCACGCCCAATGGCTATCAGCACTTATATGAAGCCGTTCAATACGTGCAGAGCCGTGGCGTCAGCAGGATCGTTCTGCACCATCCAATGAAGTTTGGCGCTACCCACGCTGAGATCGTAGCCCCTGAAAAACAGTTTCCTGAACTGTATCGTTTTGTTGAAGAAACCACAATGCAGCTGATCGATTTGGCTAAGGATCTTGACGTTCAATGTCTGATTCACGGCGCCTATGCTCAGGAAACCACCAAATACATCGACTGCTACCCTAATCTGACGGCCGCCCAGCAAGCTGCATTTGATCGCCTGGATCGTTTTGCCAAAGCTGGCGGCAGTCACATCATGTTTGAAAACTCCATCGCGCCGGTATTTGCCTATGGCGATCCAGCAATGGAAGACGAGATTTTAAGTCATCATTATCGGCTGGCCTTTGATACCTCGCATTGCTTCATCTGGCTGCACGGCAATAATCAAGGCCTGCAAAAATCGCTGCGGCATTTAAAGGACCAGATCGTTCATTATCATTTGGTCGATTCAATGGGGCAAACCCATGACAGTCTGCCACTGGGAACCGGCAAGATTGACTGGCGCGGTGTCTTGCCATGCTTGAATCCTGATGCTACCAGCATTTACGAGATCAATCTCTCCAACCAGGAAGACTGCCAAGAACAGCTGCAGAGTCATGCTTATCTAACCAGACTGGCTCAAGCACTTGATTAGCCCTTCTTGACGTCGCGCGGCTGTTGAGTTTCCTGCATGGTCTTTAGCAGCTCGGCAGCCTGCATCCGGTTGAACAGCGTTTCCACAACGTAATTGATCAGCTGGTCATTCACCGGGTCAAGCTGATTGTCGACCGCTGCTGATTCATTATGCAGCCGGGCATTCATCAAGTCGACGAAGCGATCATAGGCCTGCTGCGGATAATTATTGATCGTAACCTGTTTGATGCCCTCATGAATTGAAGGAATCGAAAAGCTGCCCTTAAGCATGGCAATCATAATCACCGCGGCCAGCTGGTAGCGCGAGTACTTCTTTTTTACTGGCGCCATGATGATGCCTTTTTTAACATAGTTGTTGATCATCGACTTGGTAATCGGCGCGATGCCCATTCCCATAGCGCGATCATTAACCAAGGCAACAACCTGGTCGACATAAAGATCCAAGTCTGGCAGCTCATCCCAGTGTGGCAGCTGAATCTTGCCCAGGTTAGCCTGCCAGCGTTCAAAACTCGTCATTTTGGTTCCTCCATTTCGAGTAATTAGATAGTCTTTGAAACCAGTATACAGCATTACTACATTTGATTGGTCGTTAAAGCATTCATAATTTAGTCTTCGATGCCCACAGATTGATTGCGGTATTGATCAGTCGTCAATGCCATCTTCAATACATTGGCAGCCTGAGCTAAACCAACTGTCTGTCCCGTTAGCGGCTGGCCCTCGCCAATAATCTTTAAGGCTGTTTCGCGTGGAACAATTGGCAGCGCCCGCACGATCACATATGGAAACTCCAGCTCGTCAATCATCTTAATCGCATATTGATGAGCCAATACCATATCCAAAGCCGATTTGCCATACCATTTCTGCAGCTGTTCATCAGTGGCATCATCGGCTGTGCCGGCAATTGAGAGCATTACGATCTTTGCTGGCGTTACGTTACTGTCATCAATCAGGTCAACCAGGTCATAGACATCCTGGTCAACCGGATCGTCAGGCTTAGGCAGCCAGCACAAGACGTCTTGGCTTTGCAGCTTAAAATGAAAACTTGGCTCTACCACAGCATCCGGCAGCAATGACAGCAGGCGCTCGCGCAAACCATCATTACGCCGCCCAATCAATACGATTCGATTCATAATCTCACCTCATTTTACTAGTAGGTCATCAGTTCGTCTGCTACCGTGGCATCCTCAATCCGAACGTCAGCAATCGTGCTTTGCTCCAGCAGCGGCAGAATTGCTTGAATATTGCCCGCGTATAAAAAACGGGTTTCTTGCGGCGCTTCTTCCAGAATTCTGGCTCCCAGCTTCTGGGCCGTCTCAATCGGAAATCCAGTGCCGAAAACCGTGACTACGCAGTCAACGCCGCTTTGGGGATGCAAATGGCGTGTCGAGGTCAAATAGCCGCGGCTGAAATAATAAATGTCATCAGCGCAGCTCATCATGGTCGTCATATTGCTGCTGGTCATCAAGATCAATGCATCAGTCTTTTGAGCATAACTGCGCAACAGCTGCCAAACTGCCTTTGCTTCCCGCGGTGTCAAGCCATCCGTTGCGTGGTCAAGCAAAAGAACAGACGGCTGTTTGACCAGCAGCAGAATTATGCTCAGCTCAATTTTTTGGTTTCGATTGAGGTCTCTGATTACAAGCTGCCAATCCAGATCAAACTGGCTTAGAATCTGACGGGCCTGTTCATCATCAATTGAATTGGCACTGCCTTTTTGCGCTTGACGAATCGCACGCTGAATCGTCCAACGATCCTTAAATCTAAGATCATCCAGCATCACCAGCGACTTTTCTGGATGGCGAAAAGTCTTTAAAGGCTGGTCGTTGATCTGAATCATACCACTGGTTGGCTGACCATGTTTGCGCAGCAATGAAAACAGCGTCTCACCAAACAGCGGATCATCACTGCAAAAAGCTACTACGTTAGGCGACTGCAGCGTCAGGTCGATATTTGACAACCGACTGCCATTATCGGCTTCAATCGTCAAATTATGCGTGACTATTTCGACCATGGAAAATCATCCTTTCTAAGTCGTTTGCTTTTATTATAACGTGGTTGCGGCACCAAACCATTTTTAAACTAAAAAGACAGTGTCAACTGCTCTAAAAATCGGCTAAAATATAAGTTATCGACTATTAATTAATAAGAAAGAGGAAATCAAACGACATGAACATCCTTTTTATCTCTATCGAGGGCAACACCCGCTCATTTCTGACCCGCTTGCAGGCATACGCCCAACAGCAGCACAGTTTCAACCCACAGTTGCCCACCATCAATCTAAAGGAAATCACCGATCAAACACTGCCGGCAGCCGAAAGCGAACCATTTTTTGCTTTCGTGCCAACTTATCTGGACGGTGGCAATGGCTTTGACTCTGGCGTTAAAGAACTGATGACCAATGCTTTGGGTGAATACATCGCAGAAAACGATAATGCCAAAAAGTGCTTAGGCGTGGTTGGCAGCGGCAATCGCAATTTCAACGAACAGTACTGTCTGACAGCCCGCAAGTATGCCTATGAATTCAAGGTACCATTCTTGGCTGACTACGAGCTGCGTGGTACTAGTCAGGATGTTGAGCAGATCTACGCTATTCTGACCAAGCGCTGGCAACAGGTCAACGCCTAATCAACAATATTTTCGGCATGGCAGTCTTTAGCCATGCTTTTTTTAATTCTTAATATTTCACGTTAACAAATAGTTTTATAATAGCATTAGTAATGGTATCGATTTCATGCAGTAATGGAGATGATTTTTTGAATCAAAATTTGCAGCCAAAAGTTCGGCTAAACAATGGTCTTTTAATGCCGCAGATTGGCCTGGGCGTTTGGAAGACCCCGCTTGAAACGACCCGGCAGATGGTTTGCGATGCCCTAGCAAACGACTATGTGCTGCTGGACACGGCCAAGCAGTATGGCAATGAAAGCGCGGTTGGTCAAGGAATGCAGGATGCCTTTCAATCTACCGGGCGTACCCGAGCCAGCGTTTTCTTGACTACCAAGATCTACAATGGCGATCAAGGCGACTACGACCGCGTACGCAAAGGATTTGAAGGCCAGCTGCAAGCTCTGCAGACCGATTACGTTGATCTGTTACTGATGCACTGGCCGGTCAACGACTTATACAACCAGACCTGGCAGGCAATGGAACGAATCTATGCCGATGGTCAGGCCAAGGCAATCGGTGTCTGCAATTTCGATGTTGAGCGCATGCGTGATCTATTGGACCATGCCCAAATCACGCCCGCCATTAATCAAATCGAGTTCAATCCCAAGATTCATCAGCCAGCCATCGTCAATTTCTGCCAGCAGCATGATATCCAAATGGAAGCCTGGTCGCCACTGGGGAATGGTACGCTCCTTCACGAACCGATTATCGAAAAGATTGCGCAAAGTCATCAAAAAACGCCAGCTCAAGTTGAACTGCGCTGGGCTTTGCAGCATGATCTGATCGTAATCCCTAAAACCACGCACCCACAACGCATGCGGGAAAATGCCGATCTTTTTGATTTTGAACTGTCACCAGCCGAATGCATGCAGATCGATACTTTGGATACCGAAGAACATGCCATCTGGTACGATAAATTCAAATGGTCAGGCAATCCTAATGGCATCGATAACGTGATTGCCGATCCCGCCAGCTTTGAATAGTAAAAAGCGAATCCAGTCGTCAATGACCAGATTCGCTTTTTTGCTTCGTCAATTTATTCTTGTGGGATTCCTGCGCTGATCAGCCAGGTAATGCCGTACTGATCAACGATTTGTCCCAGATTGCCGCCCAGTTCATGCGGTCCAAAAGGCAGGGTTACGCGCTGTGCGTCGCTGGCAGCCAAACGATCAAATAATTCCTTGGCACCTGCTTCATCACCGCCAAAATCCAAAAGCAGGGAAATCAGCGAAGAAGTCTGGGGATTGCCCATCGTTGCATCGGCACAGACGATTTTCTGTCCGACAATTGAAAATTCACCGTGCGCTGTCGTGGCATCCAGATCATCCAATGCCAAGCCAAGATTTTCAGCTTGTTCTGCTGAAAGCGGCTGACGGTAAATGATCTCGGCGCCAAATTGTTCCACGTAATAATGCATGGCTTCGCGCGCATTTTCAAAAGTCAAATACGGATAGATTTTTGCCGTCATAATTTTCCTCCGATAAAGTGTTCTTTTAAATTATAGGGAGCCATGGGTCATTCGTCAAATCACGACTTCGATTCAAAAAAGAGCTAGGTAAGCGCTAATGGTCGTTTATTGCGACGAATACTGCATTTTGACGTTCATATAGATTTTGTTGCATGTAAATCGTTAAACTTTGTGCAGATTCATGTTACAATGACGTGGTCTTAGAAAAAAGCGGAAATAAATAACCAACTATTCATTAATCAAGAAAGGAATGATATTTTGAACAACACGCGCAAACACAGCGCCTTTCTGGTTTTAGGCATTTTCCTGCTGGGCGCCTGCATGCGGACGCCGGTAACCTCGATCCCTTCAATCGTTGGCGAGATTGCCGCCTCATTTCACGTTGCCACTACCAGTCTGGGGATTTTAACTACGATTCCTTTAATCTGTTTTGGTTTGGTCGCGGTCGTAGTACCAATGATCGGACAAAAGCTTGGCAATGAATTGACGATTGCCATTGCCCTGCTGATCTTATTTGCCGGCTCTTGGCTGCGGGTTCTCAACTATGCTTCATTAATGATCGGCACGCTGCTGGTCGGCATTGGGATTACTTTTTTGAATGTGCTCCTGCCTGCCATCATCACTGAAAACCTGCCTGACAAGATCGGTTCAATGACCAGTCTTTATAATGTTTCATTAGCGCTCTTCTCAGCAATTGGTGCTTATGCCATTACCCCAGTTGCGCAAAACAGCAGCTGGCAGTTCTCAGTAATGCTCCTCAGCATGCTGGTGTTGGCGACATTGGTATTATGGCTGCCAAATCTGCGTTTCAACCAGCGTGGAACCAGCGAAGCCACCAGTACTGGCATCAACATGTGGAAAAACAAGACGGCTTGGCTGATTTTGGTCTACTTTGGTCTGTCATCATTCGTCTTTTATACAACGGTTGCCTGGCTGCCATCAATTGCAATCAGTGCCGGTTTAAGCAGCAATCAGTCAAGTCTGATCGCGGGGCTGTTCCAGCTGTTCTCCATGCCAGGAGCCTTTTTGGCGCCATTATGGGCAACCAAGCTAAGCAATCGAACACCGCTGATTCTCGGTGCCGGTATCTTCACGATTCTGGGGTATCTTGGCTTGATGATGCCATTTCATAGCTTTGGCTGGTTTGTCTTTGTCAGTTTGATCTTGGCAATCGGAACCTCGGCAACGTTTGCCCTGATCATGACGCTGTTCAGTTTAAAGACCAAGACGCCGGTTAACACGGGAAAACTGTCCGGCATGGCTCAATCATTGGGCTATCTGCTGGCCGCATTTGGTCCGATGCTCGTCGGTAATCTTAAGGCTGCCAGCGGTTCATGGTTTGCCGGTGAACTGACTACCATGCTGGTTGCCGTTGTCTTCACCATTTTTGGCGTTTTGAGCGAACGCAAGCCTTACGTCGACTAATTACTGATCATCAAAAACACGCGTGCTTGAAGCAGGCGTGTTTTTTTACTAAAAAATCAGATATGTGCAAGCGATTGCTTTAACGTTAGATCAACGCTAAACGCTAAAATAAAATTTTATTTTCGGCCTATACCATTGTCTGATAAGCGTTTAACAAAACCCCAGAACGCGCTTTTTTTCGGCGTGGTCCATTTGAGAATTCCGCAAAAAGTGGGGACGCTTTCTAGTGCAGTTTTGAACATAAAAGTATATAATTTAAGCGTTAGAGTGATTTTCTGATATTTTCAGAAGGAGTGAACATTTTGGCTAAGGAAAATAAAGCTTTAATTACGCTGTTCGGGGCAGCCGGCGACCTTGCACAACGCAAGCTGTACCCATCATTATTCAACCTTTACAAGAAAGGCTACCTGGCAGAACACTTTGCTCTGCTCGGTACTTCTCGGCGTCCGCTGAGCGATGAGGACTTCCAACAAATGGTTTTGAAGTCTGTCAACGGTATGGAAAACGAAGAAGGGCAAGCTCAGGCATTTGCCAAGCACTTCTTCTTCCAATCCCATGACGTTACCAAGCCTGAACACTACACTGTGCTTAAGCAACGCCTGGAAGAACTGGACAAGCAATTTGGTGCTGAAGGCAATCGCCTGTTCTACATGTCCATGGCTCCTCAATTCTTTGGCACGATTGCCTTGAACTTGAAGAAGCAGGACCTGCTGACCAAGGATGGCTTCAACCGTCTGGTGATCGAAAAGCCATTTGGTCGTGACTACGAATCCGCTAAGAAGCTGAACGATGAACTGTCACAAACGTTCAACGAAAACCAAATCTTCCGGATTGACCACTACCTGGGTAAGGAAATGGTTCAAAACATTCAAGCACTGCGTTTTGGCAACACGATTATCGAATCGCTGTGGAACAACCGCTACATCGACAACATCCAAGTAACGCTGAGTGAAAAACTGGGTGTTGAAGAACGTGCCGGCTACTACGACCAATCCGGTGCGCTGCGTGACATGTTGCAAAACCACATCATGCAGATCGTTGCTCAACTGGCAATGGAACAACCAGTTGCCTTTACCGACACCGACGTTCGGGTTGAAAAGATTAAAGCACTGCGTTCACTGCGAGTCTACACCCCATCCGAAGCAGCTGCCAACTTTGTTCGTGGCCAATACGGTGCTGGCGATGACACGCATGCCTACCGCAATGAAGACGGTGTTGATCCAAACTCCATTACGGAAACTTTTGTTGCTGCCAAGCTGATGTTTGACAACTATCGCTGGTCTGGCGTGCCATTCTACGTACGGACTGGTAAGAAGCTGGCTGACAAGTTTACCCGTATCGACGTTGTCTTCAAGAAGCCGCTGATCGACATCTTTGCCAACCCACGGATGAAGAGCGAACAATCATTGAACTCCAACGTTCTGACGATCTTCGTTGAACCAAACTCCGGCTTCTCACTGCGTCTGAACGCTAAGCGCGCCGGCCAAGGCTTCACGACTGAACCAGTTGACCTGAAGTACCTGCAAAGCGACGAAGCCAAGAATGAATCACCAGAACCATACGAACGTCTCTTCCACGATGCACTGGAAGGCAACCACACCAACTTTGCATCATGGGCTGAAATTGCCTACGCATGGAAGTTCGTTGACGTTATTCGCAAGCTTTGGGACATTGAAGAACCTCAATTCCCTAACTACACGCCTGGTTCAATGGGCCCAGCTGCTTCTGACGAACTGCTGGCTCGCGATGGCCGTCAATGGGTTTACCATCTGAATCACTAAAATTTTAAAACCTTTGCCAATCTGGTAAAGGATAGCCCCCTCGTTTCAGAATCCTGAAGCGAGGGGGCTTTAATTTTTTAGCCCTCTCAATTATCTTTAGTGGATTAAGTTTTTTCTTAACATTCTTAAATCTGTTTCGTTAAACTACTTCTAAATTACTAAAATTTAGTTAATTTTTATATTTTCTTAGGAATTAAACTAGTTAGATTACTGTAAAGATTGTGCAAACCTTAGCAAATATTTCTTCAACTTTTAGCGCTTTCTGGTATAATAGTTTCTGTAAATGATGTAATTAAGTTTTTAAGGAGTGTGACAACACAATGTCAGATCAAAAAGCGCAAATTGGTGTTGTTGGTTTGGCCGTTATGGGCAAGAACCTGGCACTGAACATTGAAAGCCGCGGCTTTACTGTTGGTGTATACAACCGTAGTCGTTCACGTACCGATGAAATGATGCGTGACCACAGCGACAAGAAGCTGATTCCTAGCTACACGGTTGAAGAATTCGTCAACTCTCTGGAAAAGCCTCGTCGAATCCTGATGATGGTTAAGGCCGGCAAGCCAACTGACGCTGTTATTGAAGAACTCCTGCCATTGCTGGACAAGGGTGACGTGCTGATCGACGGTGGTAACACCAACTTCCACGACACGATGGCACGGAACGCTAAGCTGGACGAATCCGGCATCAACTTCATCGGCATGGGTGTTTCCGGTGGTGAACTGGGTGCCCTGCAAGGTCCTTCCCTGATGCCTGGTGGCCAAAAGGAAGCTTACGACCTGGTTGAACCTATCCTGACGCAAATCGCTGCCAAGGCTGAAGACGGCAAGCCATGTGTTTCCTACATCGGTCCTAACGGTGCCGGCCACTACGTAAAGATGGTTCACAACGGTATCGAATACGGTGACGAAGAACTGATCGACGAAAGCTACAACATTATGCGTAATGTTCTGGGTCTTTCCGTTGACGAAATGGCTGACATCTTTGCTGAATGGAACAAGGGCGAACTGGACAGCTACCTGGTTGAAATCACTGCCGACATTCTGACTCGCAAGGATGACCTGGGCGAAGACAAGTCCAAGCCAATCGTTGACATGATCCTTGACCGTGGTGCCAACAAGGGTACTGGTAAGTGGAGTTCTGAAACTGCCCTTGACGGTGGTGCTCCACAATCCGTTATCACGGAAGCCGTTTATGCTCGTTACATCTCCATGCTGAAGGACGAACGTGTTGCTGCAAGCAAGGTTCTGCCAGAAGACGTTGAAAAGCCAACTGTTTCTGAAGACCAAAAGAAGGAACTGGTTGAAAAGGTTCGTGAAGCCCTCTACTTCGGTAAGGTTATGAGCTACGCACAAGGCTTCGAACAAATGCGGATCGACTCCGAACGCTACGACTGGAACCTGAAGTTCGGTGAACTGGCTCAAATCTGGCGTGAAGGATGCATTATTCGTGCTCAATTCCTGCAAAAGATCACGGATGCCTTTGAAAAGGATCCTGAACTGAAGAACCTGCTGTTGGACGACTACTTCAAGGACATTGCCAAGAAGTACCAAAAGGCTACGCGTGAAGTCGTATCCATGGCCATCAACGCTGGTATTCCTGTACCATCCCTGGCTGCTGCCATCAACTACTACGACTCCTACCGTGCTGAAGTTCTGCCTGCTAACCTGCTGCAAGCACAACGTGACTACTTCGGTGCTCACACGTACGAACGTGTTGACCGCCCAGGCAACTTCCACTACAGCTGGTACGTTGAACAATAAAAATCAGTTAGACTTGATTTCAAAGCGTCGATCCTTAGTGTTCGGCGCTTTTTTTTATACTATTATCGTAATCTAAGAACTCAAAAAGCGTCCCGCGGCTGGCAGGACGCTTTATTTATTATTCAGTTAACAGTACTTGGGAAGTTGAACGCTGGAGGTGACGATACCAGTGATCGCCTATCATGATCTGACCCGCGTCATCAAATCCTAAGCGACGATACAGCCGTTCTGCCTTGGGGTTGGCGACATCGACATTTAAGCCAATCGTCTCGTATTCCAAGGAAGCAGCATGTTTTATAATCGCATCAATCAGAGCCGTTGCAATCCCCATTCCGCGATAATCAGCATCAACCGCCAATGAGTCTAGGTAAAACTCATTGGCAAATGATTCGGGGTCCGCGAAGAAATCGACATCGCGAATCGACGGAATTGGCGCTGCAGCTTCTTGATATACTCGGTTGACCGCATTTTCGTTGTTGTCTGGATAGCCAAACGCTACCCCCACGACCTGCCCATCAGCCTCAGCAACAAACGTGGTTGCCACATAGCCAAGTAAGGCTCGGTCGCGGTAAGCATTATAAATCATCCTCTGGGGGTCTTCGTCGGGAACCGACTCAAATTCCTCCAGTTCCATTTCATCATAAATCAAAGACATTAACGGTACTATCTGGCCGGCGTCTTCAGGCTCGGCCTTGCGAATCGTATAAATAAATATCCCTCCAAATTTGTTTGATGCAAGCTCATTATATGGGAAAAGCCAACTTTTTGGCAAGGAAAGATTAAAAATTTATAAGTATTTTAAGAGGGAATATCATATACTATCAAAAATCATCAAAACGCTGATATTATGGGCTTTTAATAACCACCCAAATCATCAAATGATGTAATAATTTATCAAAAATTTCCCCTTTTTCCCCCTTCGGTATTCCTTATGAAGAAAATTGAAGAGATCACGGCCAAACTTGGCAGTTTATTAGGAAAAATTTTAATTGATGGATCAAACTGTCGGGCACGGCCGTTACCTTCATTTCAGGTAACGGTTTTTTTGTCCTGCTGATCAATGATATTCGTTGATCAGCTGCAACCAGTATAGCATAGTCGCTCATGGTTGCAGGGCAAAAACGACAACTTTTTTGCTGAAATGATTTTATCATTTCGCGCAAATTGTTGTCGTTAGCGAGGCTAGTAATTGACTTGAAGAGTCAATTAGGCCGAGCTTTTTGATCAAACTTTTTGTTAAAAAGTTTGTCTAAGGGGTCAAGGGGAGCGAAGCAGTCTCCTTGCAAGCATCTTTGTAGCTATATGTAATATAGTCTACAAAAGAGGGTGCTTGCCTTCAATATAGTGTTCTTTATTGACAAGCGAGCGGTTAGCGAAGCTTGGAGATTAAGAACACTAGCACAAGAACGCGATTGAATAATGAGCGTTAAGGTGCTTCGTTCTTGCCAGCAGCATGAGCGAAAAGCGAGTGCTGAGGGCTTAGAACGCTAAGCAGGAACGCGATTGCGTAATGAGCGTTCAGGCGTCGTATTCTTTTAAATCAATAGATAATTAGAAGTGTTATGATCCCGAATAAAGAGATTCTAGCGTCAAAGTTTCGTCATAATTTCAGTTGAATAAAAAAAAACGCTAGAAATCAACGTTTTCAGCAACGTAATTTCTAACATTTTTTGTTTTGAGACTGTTTCTCAGCCTCTTATGTTCTGTCATCATTTAAATGATAAATATTTTGATACTATAAAGTTGAACACTATTGCAAAGATCTGGATTATGCATATCCAAAATAAATTATTCAATCTATAACCTGTCAAATAATTAATACCTATAATAGAATCCAAAGCATAAGCCAACGTATTTAATTTAAACACAGCGATAAAAAAAGCATAGTACTTTTCTATTGCTAAAAAGGTAATTAACATATCAGCAAACATAACAACTATTCGTCCGCTAAAAAATGTAATTAGCTGGTAAACTAGAGATTTTGATTTTTGTTTAGTAAAAACAAATCTCCTATTTACATAAAAAGCAAAGAAAATAGTCAAAATTTCAGTGATTGTTGCTGAAAGAACAGGTGTTACAAATGTATCTAATAATAATCTGACGACAAAATAAAATACTGTTGTTACAATTCCCCAGAATAAATACTTTATCTTTTCATTCTTGATAAGCTTAAGTACAGATTTATTTACTGACAAGATCTAAATACCATGAAACCATTGCCAACCTGCGTCCCAGTAATGCTTCATTACTTTTTTAGAAGAAGCACTAGCATAGTTAGCGTTTTGTCCAGCATTAAGTTGCACTAATGGGACAACTGCAAAAACAGCAACCATAACGGCAACAATGCAAGCCTTACTCATTTTATTCAGTTTCAAGATTACTCACCTCCTTAATTCCGAAAGTGTACCACATAATGACCAAAATAATTATTAAAAGTCCTATTTTTAACAAATGACTACAATTGTGTACTTTTAAAAAGTTAGAAAAGTCTTTCCTCTGTTCCAAAATCTGTTTTTGAAATATCTTCCCTATTATTCCATTCATCAACAGATGGAACATTTTTAGACTTCAAATGGGGCTTCTCTGTTTTTACTGGTACGTCATTTTTCTTTTTTGGTCGAACAATAATATCATAGTCATGCAAAACGTCCTTCAAGCTGTCTAGATTCGTCTTCTCCAACAGCAGCTTCCGCACCTTTTCGCCGTAGATTTCTTTATCGTGCTTTTCTGCAGCCACCAATTGCTTTTTGATCGCAGCAATGTCATATCTTGATGTCATCTTCTGTACCTCTTTTTTCCTTGATTAATAGCTCTAAGCCGTTCAGCGTTCTTCTTCTGTTGTTCAACAGCCTTATCAACAACGCCAGATAGTCTCCTGGCCTGTCTTTTGGCAATACCGTTGATTTTCTTCAATTGCTCAGGTGTTGCATTCGCCAGGGTCTCTTTCTCTTTAGCTGAAAATTCAAACTGCCCTCCTGACCATGTACCTTGATCAATCATAACCAGGTATCGCGTCATGTCGGCCGTAGCAGCTATTAGCTGATTACTACTGTTCTCCGGCAACTTGTCCCTCAGCGTTACCGCCACGATTGCTTCAGGAGCAGTCTTTTTCGATTTTTGCTCATGCTCAGCAACCAGACGCATTTGTTGTACCAGATCCTGATAGCTTTTCACGTCAAACTTCCTCATTTTGACTTGGAAGCGTTTCATTTCAGCTTTTCGACGCTCAAAATCAGCTCTCAGACGCTTTATTAAGGCAATTGATCGGTTAATTGCCTGTTGAAGGCTTCTAACAAGCGTAGTAAGCGACTGTTTTCTTGCTCCAGCTCTTTCAATTCTTCCTCTTGATGCTCCAATACTCTGTTCCAATTGCTGCTGATGTGTTCGAACTGCAGTAATTGCTTGTTGTCTATACTCAAAACGAACTGATCTAGCAGCTTCTCTTGCTCGCTCTGCTCGTTGTTGTTTGATTCCTTCTTCATATTCATCAACACTCTTCCTTTCGTATATTGTGCCCAACCGCTTCCCACGGCTGATCCGCTTTTTACCTTCCTTGTCCACAAAAGCATAGCTTATCCCATTCTGCCCACGCCTTCTAACGTCAACACCTCTTGCTTTTAGCGAATCTTCCAGATTAATATTCTTCTTCTTGATCTCGGCCAACGCGTCGTCAATCCTAGCTCTCAGATCATTCTTCCAAACATATTGGCCCTTTAGCTCCAACTCACGCTCGCTAATAGTTTTTTTAACCTTCTTTGAACGCTCCTGAGTGATCTCAAGCCCGTATTCACGACAGACAGCATCGTTAATCTCTCGAAAACTACGCCATTCTTCGTTTAGATTGTCAACAATCCACTGCTTACCGTCATTAAGATTGGTCTTGTTTACAATAATATGGTTATGCAGTTTGTGGCCCTTACCGTCAACGTGCGTATATACGGCAATTTGGTATGGTGGGTAATAGCCGTCTTGGTTTTCATCATCAAGCCCACCGAAAGCACGACGGGCAAATTCATAGCCGATCTCATTGCATATCTGCCAATTCTCTGGGTTGGTAATGTCCAGATCATCAGCTGCGAATGATTGTATGATTCTGATAGCCTGATTTTTGATGGTGTCCCCGTTGGCATGCTGTCTCACTGCTTTCATTTCAGCATTGGCATAGGTTGGACTGATGTTAATTCCGCTTCTGACAACCGCCCGATCATTGTTTTTCAACGCTCCAGGCGGGCAGCCATGCTCTATTAGCCATTCTTTTGTCTCTGACTTCATGCGATTTCGACCTAAGGCATAACTGATAGCTGCTGCTGCACTCTTGGCGCGATTCATTTTAATCGTTCCCAAACATGAGCCACCTCCTTGTCTAGTGCTTCCAACTGGTCTTTAACAGCTAACCATTCCTCCTCAGCCAATTCGTCTTGAGCCTGGTTGAGCCGCCTAGCAATCTGATTAATGTTGTTACCAATGCGTGACAGATCAACGATTATATGATGATATTCATCATCAGCAAGTTTCGGTTCTTTCAATTTGGATTGCATTACTAAGTGCTTGCAGTATTTAGGCACAGACAAGCCCATAATACGCGCTGAAGCCTGGATTTTAGCATATTCGGCTTCATTCACACGTATGTTGACCTGGTGATTGTCAGTTCGCATCTTCCTGCCTCCTCTCTCTGGATAGCATAATGTGCTATCTTTCTTATCACTCACCACTAAATGAGGTTAGGTTTGCAACATGCAACACCGGTCTCATTTAGTGGTATTCCGGCGACTACGCCGGATCAGACACTATTTTTATTACAGAAGGTAACTTTTTTGATTCCAAATATCTCTTGGTAGGTAAATATTTGAAAAAATTCTAGATAAATATGGTAATGCGGTGAGGTTTTGGCTCTATGCTTACAGCA
This sequence comes from Limosilactobacillus mucosae, assembly GCF_013423865.1. Classification (NCBI taxonomy): domain Bacteria; kingdom Bacillati; phylum Bacillota; class Bacilli; order Lactobacillales; family Lactobacillaceae; genus Limosilactobacillus; species Limosilactobacillus mucosae. The sequence continues at coordinate 1,981,459 of NZ_CP058954.1, forward strand.
CCAAGGGTTTCAAGCATTCCGTTACCGGTGAGGTTCGGTAATGTTTGATAAGATTCGGTGAGGTTTTATGTTCAACCTCACCGCTCCAGTAATGTGCCTAACACTTACTCTCCCAAGGCTTTTGGCGAAAAGCCTCACCAAAACAATACACTACCTCACCAAACCTCACCGCGCCGGTAATGTACCTAGCGCTTACTCTCCCAAGGCTTTTGGCGAAAACCTCACCGCTTCACCGCTTTTTACGGATTTTTTTTAAATTTAATCGATTGGTTTGTATTACTGATTTCGTTCGGCATATATCCATAATTAGTATTTTGGTGATTTTCAATAATCTCACGATCTGCTTTTGGCAACCAGCATTTTTTCAGTTCGCACTTATGGTAAACTTTCTGCAGCCTATTAACAGCTTTTTCGTTGAAGGTATTTTGACTACCTGGTTGATAGCCGTACTGTTTGGCATACTGACACCAAATTTGATATAGGTAGGCTGTTGGAATGGTGTCCATATCTTTCAACCATGATGCAATGTCGCCATCAACGAACACGTCGTCAATGAACGTCCATACGCTGTTGTTAGTGTGTTCATATTGATTAAGTGCTGTTGCTGAAGCAGCAGTATTCAGATAATGGTTGAAACTGCCTTTTTCGATCAACGCTTTGTAAAGAACGTATTGCAGCAGTTTTGGATCTGCCAGATAACGGTTCTTAATCGCTGGATTTTCTTTCGTGCCGTTGAAATCAGCATTGAATGGCACGATCAGCAGTCGCCGGTAAACCCCGCCATCGTCGCTGAAGCGTGGCATTTTGTTACATGATTGAATCACTAATGCACGAATCTGTGCCGGGTATTCTGTATGGTGTTTTTGTTCAACGATCACTGGATCACCGGTAATGATGCTGTTGAAGTTTGACTTGTCAGCAATCACCGTGTTAGCCGGATTGTCGTCGCCAATAACGACTGACTTATTGACCAGTGATTCCATGGCGAAGCGTTCTTCGAATTCTGCCACTTTTTTAAGGCCATAATTATGACGGCCTACCAGGTTTTGCAGGACGGTTTGGAACGTCCCTTTGCCATTGTTTCCGGCGGCATTTCCAAGCAAAAAGATAGCTTTGTGCAGCGCAACTGCCTTGTTTGTATTGCACGCTGCATGCAATACTTGCCATAACAATTCGACAATCTCGCCATCACCGCAAGCGATTGAATTAAGCCATTCGTCAAAAGTCCAAGTCGTTCCATCAGCATTGTTAAATACTGGTTCTTTTGGCTCAATCAATGGTACGGGTTTTAAAACGCGGCCAGTACCATATTCTGCTGTTGGTAGTGGTGTTTCGATTTTGGTTTTAACGTGAGCATCGGGCGTGTAGGGTAGGATCTGCTTTGTTTCCAAGTCAACAATACCGTTGCCAACTGGTACATAACGCGGATTGCTGAGTGGATCTACTGGTTTTTTTCTACCATGAATTTGGTTTAACTGATAGATAACGTCTGATGCGCGGTTTTTATTAAACGACGGTTCAACCGCAAAGATAAATTGGCGTAGTTGTCGTTCACCATCACGAAAGATTCCAGCTTCTGGGTCATATGTTGACATGTGCAACCGTTCGTCATCATTATTGTCGTACCAGCAAAAATGGCAGTATTTGGACAATATATAAGCTGTCTCAAGCGTGCTTAAACGATAAATTTTCTTTTTCGAGCTACTCATACTGTTTTTTTCGGTCAGATACTGCTTCTTCGCCTTTTTCAGCAATCCAATTAATTGATTAACAGTGTATGGTTCTTTATCAACTCCTCCTAAAAATGTTGAATCCTCTTTTAATTCATTAGCAAATTGTTTATAATTACTTTGCATATTGTTGTCCTTCCTTTCTGGGCGATAATAATTAGATGTCTGGTCGAGTGCTTGCATACTCGGCTTTTTTTATTGCCCTTTTTACTTACTTTTCGTCAGTAATTACTTCTTCATGGGCTTTCATAAAGCTATCAATAGCTGTCTTGCTAACTCTCATTGTTTTTCCAACCTTAATTACAGGAAGGCCTGCTTTAATCAGGTCATAAACAACGTGCTTTGACCCGTAACCCAGGTACTTCGCAGCATCAGTCAAACTCATATATTCAGGTGTCATGTTTTCACGCCTCCTTTCTTTTCTTCAAAATTAAATAAATTTTGGCATTAGACAAGTTTCGCCACATTACATCGATCAACTTCGGTCCAAATTTGGACTGAAGTTGTTTTACTTTAACCTCGTTCCAAATGTGGAACGAGGTTGAGGCAAAAGTAGTATTATTAGATTAAATCGTTAGAATTTTGATTGATCCTTTAGCTATGCGCGTGCCCGGCAGCCGTAAATTCATAGAAAGAAGGATCAATCATGTGGACTGAACCCACAAAAACCGGCAAAGTTAAGTTTGTCGAACAATTCAAAAACCCTCTGACGCTTAAGTACATGCGCGTATCAATCACGATGGACAAGGAAACCAATACCACGCGCAAGCTGGCGCAGCAGACCCTGAATAAGCGGATTGAAGAAAAGCTTCGTCATCTTGAAGACGGTCAAATCAAAGAAGGTGTTACATTCGGTGAGCTGATTGAAGAATTTGATAATTACTATCAGCAAACGGTTAAGCCTTCAACGTTTGCGTCTTGGAAAAGACTCAAAGCTTGTATTCTGAAAAATTTTGATTCAAATATTCTTGTTTCCAAAATCACTAATAAATATCTGACCAATACGTTAGAAGCCATGATCTATCAGCGCGGATACAACAACGCTTATGTTAGTCAAATCAAGTCTAAGATTAATCAGCTGATGCGCCATGCGTACCGGCATGACTATACCGCAGCCCCAATTGGTCAGCTTGAGATCAATTGGAAACGCAATAACTCAGCGAAAAGCATTGAAGATAAGTATCTTGATGATGATGAGGTTAAACAGGTGCTAGAAGCTGTTCGAGCCATCAATCCAGTACATGCTGACGTCCTCATGTGGCAATATCTTACTGGTATGCGGATCGGTGAGGTTCTTGCTCTACAAGTCAAGAATGTATTTCTCGAAAATGGCAAGTGGTTTGTTAAAATTGACTGTACATTGGAGTACTCTTACAAACGCAAAAGCGAGTTTACAATTAGCAATACCCCCAAAACTCAAAGCAGCAACCGTACTATTCTTCTGCCAGATAAGGCAGTCAAAATTTATCGCCAGTATTCTCTAAACAAGCAGCCTGATGACGTTTTGTTTAGCATTGAAACCAAAACCGGTGCTTTTCTTCACCCCCTTTCAATGGACAATCAGCTTAAAAAAATTCAAAAAGCATTAGATTTGCCCAAACCGTTATCAACCCATATTTTTCGCCATACCCACGCTTCTAAATTAGCTGAGCTAGGTGTTCCAATTGAGCTGATCTCAAAGCGGTTGGGTCATAAAGATTCCGCCATTACGCGCCAGATTTATCTCCATGTCACAAAAAAGACCGCTGAACGATACAGCGGTCTGATTAATAGTTTTGACGTATGATTTTCCCCTTCAATGTCTCTCGCAGTTTTTTAACAGATCTGTAACCGCTGAAAGCATTGATATTACAGCACTTATGAAACAAAAATTAGAGTTTTATAAGAAAGTTAATCGTCAGTTTTTAAAATGAGTGTTAAAATATCAAAAAGCCGTAACCCAATTGCTTGGATTACGACCTTTGAATGGTTTATTTAATTAAGCTTATTTCTTCTTAGCGTCCTTTTCGTCAGCTGGTACCTCGTTGTTTAAGTCGGTCCGCACTACCAAAACGTCAACGGGAGCATTCCGCTTAACAAAGGACGTAACTGAACCAACCATTGCCCGCTGCAGACGAGTCAGCCCGCAAGCACCCATCATGATCAGATCGTTTTGGTGATCGCGTGGGAAATCAAAGGAAATAACCGTCTTCGGGTTCCCCAGCCGGATGTGAATGTCAATGTTGTCAAAGCCCTGCTTTTGCTTAGCGTTGTCGTACAGTTCATCCAGATAGTCCTTTGACTTGTCGACCAACTGGTAAGCAATACTGCTGTCTGACATACCGGCAAAGTTGTAAGCCATTGCTCGCGTGTCGATAACATTAAGGATGTCAATGTGTGCATCGTTACGCTTAGCAACGGCAATTGCCTTGTTCAGTGCCCGTTCTGCCTGCTTGGAACCATCAACAGGGACGAGAATGTTTTGATATTCTTGATTCATAGTTATGACCTCCAATTCACACGACTTAATTGTTATTCTTATTGTACCATAATGACAGCGGAATCATTTGATTTTTATGGGTGAAAAAGCAATAATTAGTTAAATTATTTTGACAATAAACCATTTACATTGTATTTTTTCACAATTTAAAGACATTATTTTGTGATTAGTTAAAAGGAGTGGATTTCATTGGACAAGATCGATCGTCAAATTATCAACATGCTGCAGGAAAACGCTCGGGTATCATTAAAGGAGCTTTCAGCAGCCTGCTACATCTCTTCACCAGCTATTGCCGCTCGGATCAACAAACTGGAAAAGTCTGGCATCATCACCGGCTTCCACACCAGCGTAAATCTAGAAAAACTGGATTATCACGTTAAGGCCTTCGTTCAGCTGCAACTGGAACCACGCCAAAAGAAGGAATTTTATCCTTACATTGCCCAGGTTCCCAACGTCATTGAATGCAATTGCGTCACCGGCGATTTTTCCGAGGTCATGGAAGTTGTTTTCCCTTCCACTTCAGATCTCGATGATTTTATCAATGAAATTCAGCAGCGCTTTGGCAAAACCAGTACTCAGATCGTCTTTTCAACCAGTGTCGATCACCGAGGCGTCAAACTGCCACAGCCCGAAGAAGTTAAAGACTAAGAAAACGCCTGCGGTCATAGACGATCGCAGGCGTTTTTCAAAACCGATAATGATAATTAAAGCAGCTTTTCGATCTGATTCAGACGCTTTTCAAACAGCGCAAAAGCCCGTTCCAGATATTGGCTGTCGGTAACGTCAACTCCCGCATGCTTTAACAGTGTTACCGGATCATCACTGCCCCCTGCCCGCAATAGATCCAGGTAGCGTTCCAGAGCACCCGGCTCATGCTGCCAGACTGCCTCGGAAAGCGCCGTTGAGACCGCCCAGGAAGTTGCGTACTGATAGACATAGTAGTTCATGTAAAAATGCGGTACATAGGCCCAGCTCTGCGTTCGCGTGCCGGTTTCCTCAACTGCGGGACCATAGTATTTATTAACCAGCTCACCGCTTAATTGATCCAGATAGTCGGCCGTCAGCGTCTGTCCTTTTTGCTCTGCTTTGTAGGCGGCATCTTCAAATTCAGCAAATTGCGTCTGCCGATAGATCGTACCAATGAAGCCGGTAATATATTGTTCCAGGATAAAGATCAGCTTTTTAGGATCATCCTGGTATTTTTCCAGCAGATAGTCGGTTAAGATGTTTTCATTAAACGTTGATGCCACTTCTGCCAAAAAAATCGGTGCATCAGCATATTCCGATGGCTGAGCCTGTTGAGCAAACCAACTGTGCATGGCATGACCAGATTCATGTGCCAAAACAAACGTACTGTAAAGTTTATCAGTCCAGTTAAGTAAAATGAATGGATTTGCCGTATAGACGCCTATTTGATAGCCACCAGAGCGCTTGCCTAGATTTTCAGCCGCGTCGATCCAGCGATGCTCAAACTCGTTTTTCAGGCCTTTCAGATACTCTGGACCCATCACCTGCAATGCATCCCACGTCAGCTGCTTACCTTGTTCAAAAGTCGTCTTCAGCATATCCTCGCCAGCCAATGGGACATTAACATCATATTTATACATCTTGTCCAGGCCCAGAACCCGTTTCTTCAGCTCATACCAGCGATAAACCAGATCAAGATGCTGATTGACGGTTGCCACCAGCGTATCATAGACGCTTTCTGGAATATTATTGGCTCCTAAAGCGGCCGCGCGCGCACTTGGATAGTGACGAATCCTAGCCAGTGCATTTTCTGTGCCGATAAAGCTGTTCAGCGTTTGAGCAAAGGTATTGCGCAGCTCATGGTACGGTTTTTCATATGCCAAAACGGCTTCCTTGCGCACGGAACGATTTTGCGATTCATTGAACTGGCTGCGATTGCCATGCGTCAGTTCAACTAACTGCCCCTTTTCATCATGAACCTTGCCGAATTTCAGATCCGCATCGTTAAGCGTATTGTAGATTTCTTCAGCACTGTCCAGCGACTTGTTCAAATGGCCCAGCAGCGTTTCTTCGGCTTTAGAGAGCACGTGCTTTTTCTGCCGCCGCAGCTTGGTCATCTCATATTGATACTCGGCCAGTCCCGGCTCGCTTTGCATCAGCTTGGCAAAGTCCGCATCGTCAATGGCTGTCAGTTCTGGTTGAATAAAGGCCAGCTCAGCTTCAATCGTCGTCGCGGCATTGACGACTTGACCATAGAGCGTGACTGCCGTCGAATCCGTCGTATCACTGTCTCGCCGCAGCATACCATAGACAAATTCACGTTCCAGTTCCTCGCTAATCGCTTTGTTTTCGTTGAGATTCCTTAAAAAGGTCTGACCATCACTGGCAAAATGCCCTGCCGTCTTGGCAAGTTCAGAGGCCTTCTGCTGCGTTTTGGCAAGTGCTTGTTCCATTGCCTCATCTGATTCATACAGCAGCGTCAGATCCCATTTGAGCGCTTCAGGTACTTCGCTGCGTTTAAGCTGTTTTTCCATTGTCTTCCGTCCTTTCCTCATTTAACTTAATTATACAAAAAAAGCATCGCTAAGTTTCTCAGCGATGCTTTATTTTTAGCCTTGATAGCTATCCAGGTATTGGTTGTATTTTTCGTGATCCAATGATTTTTCGGATTGACCGATTACCAAAGTTGCAATCGTGTTGCCGACCACGTTGACCGCTGTCCGGCCCATGTCGACAAACCGATCAATTCCGGCAATAAACGTCAGCCCGGCAACCGGTACGCCAATCGTTGAGACCGAAGCCAGCAGCACGACAAACGAAGCCCCTGGCACCCCAGCCATCCCTTTGGAAGTAATCATCAAGACCACCAGTAGCGTAATCTGGTGGGCAATCGTCAGATGAATGCCATAAGCCTGCGCCAAGAACAAGGCAGCCAGTGCTTGGTAGATTGCCGAGCCATCCAGGTTGAACGTGTAGCCGGTTGGAATAACGAATGAGGCAATCCCTTTGTCGACCCCCATCTTCTGCGTTTTAGCCATCAGACGCGGCAAGGTTGCTTCAGAACTGGCCGTTGAAAAGGCAATCGCAATTTCTTCCATTACTACGTGCATCGTCTTCCAATAGCGCAGATGGAAAATCTTGGCGACGATTCCCAAGACGACCACCACGAAAATAATCATCGTTGCATAGGCGATCACCACAAACAGTCCCAATGGCAGCAATGCTTTCAGACCCATTTCGGCAATCGTCATCCCAATCAGGCCAAAGACCCCAATTGGCGAGAACTTCATTACCCAGTTGGTTACCTTGAACATGGTTTCCGAAACGGCATTCATAAAGTCGATGATGATCTTGCCGCTTTCACCCAGCGAGGCAACCCCCAGCCCAAAGAAGACTGAGAAGAAGATTACCGGCAGCATATCGCCGTCTGCAATCGACTTAAAGATGTTGGTCGGCACGATTGAGATCAGCAGGTCCCAGATACCGCTGTGCTTGGAAGCCGATTTTGCCGTGGTCAGATATTGAGAGATGTCTGAGGCATGCAGATCATGGATGTTGATGTAGGTACCAGGATGCAAAATATTGCCCACGATCATCCCCAACAACAGCGCAATCGTCGTCAAAACCTCAAAGTAGATCAAGGTCTTAACCCCGATTCGGCCAAGCTTCTTAATGTCGCCGATATTGGCAATCCCTACCGTCAAGCAAGAGATTACGATCGGCATTACAATCATCTGGATCAGCCGCAGAAAGATCGTACCGAGGCTTTGCATTACCTTGATGGCGCCAGTATTTTGATAGGTCATGGCCCCAACGATAATCCCTAAAATCAGTCCGATCATAATCTGCCAGCCTAGCGACAGCCGGCCAAAGCGATAACGTTTCATATGATGTTCCATCCTTCCGCTTATTTGGATTGTCATAACGATGCATTCATAAGTTTATGGTTGAATAACCGGCCGCGTTTAAATTATTTCCAATTAATGGGCCGTACCAGAATCAATTCCAGCAAAGCCCATCCCATCTTGTACGAATTATTAAAAGCATGCGGTCGCAAAAGTACGTAAAAGTTTTGGTTTTCGTATCGTTATTTCGCTCACAAATTAAGTTCATCTGTATCCGAAAGCTTATTTTACACTGTTATTTATAAAAAGTGAACAATTAATTTTAGATTAAGTCGATTTGTTCGGTAACAAGTTGTATAGAGTCCGGATTTTGCGTTTATTGTAAACGATTTCTAAAAACCGTTTCTTAAGAATTTCCGAAAATTATTTAACTTTAAAATAATAAGGTTCGCAAAATTTTTTATTATTTTTTATCCAGGGTATAAAAGCTATTAGGACGCCTTGGAAACGTTTTGATCATTTTTTAACAAGTATTTTTAACTAAATTTTTTACTATTTTTTATTGATTTAATTTTTGAAAGCGCTTAATATAATTCCAGAGAGTTTTAAGTAAATGTCTTTTCTAAGGAGGAAGGCTAGATTATGAATGAGGCGAGTTCTAAGTCACAATCAATGGCTTCTCGGATTGCATATTCATTTGGTGCTTTCGGGCATGATATGTTCTATGGGATGCTGTCGACTTACTTTATGATGTTTGTTACCGGCCACCTGTTCAACAGCAACAGTGGTGGCCAAGCAGCCCACATGGTTTCTTTCATTACGATTACCATCATGGTGCTGCGGATCGTTGAATTGGTAATTGACCCATTTATCGGTAACGTTATCGATAAGACCGATACCAAATGGGGTCACTTTAAGCCATGGGTCGTTGCTGGTGGGATCGTTTCTGCCGTTGCAATTGCCCTGCTGTTCACTAATCTGTGGGGTCTGACCTACAAGAATCCAGTTTTGTACCTCGTCGTATTTGCAATTTTATATATTACGATGGATATTTTCTATTCCTTTAACGACGTGGCTTTCTGGTCAATGATTCCTGCAATCTCATTTGACTCGGCAGAACGTGAAAAGACGGCTACCTTCGCCAGGGTTGGTTCAACGCTTGGCGGTCAGCTGGTCGGTGTTGTCGTAATGCCAATCGTCTTGGCATTTTCTATCAGTTCAAACGGTGGCTCTGGTGACAGTCGCGGTTGGTTCGCATTTGCCGCAATCGTAGCTGCTATTTCAGCAATTACGTCCTGCGGGGTTGGTCTCTTCACTCATGAAAAGAAGAACGAACTGCGTGAAAACAAGGAAAACACGACTTTCAAGAAGGTCTTTGGGGTTCTGCTTCACAATGACCAATTAATGGCAATTGCTGTTACCTACCTGGTTTACACGACTGGGATTCAGATCGTTAATTCCTTCCAACTGTACTACTTCACCTACATTCTTGGTCGGGCAAGCACCTACACGCTGTATGCACTGATCAACGGCGTTATCGGTGCCGTTACGGTTGCTCTGTTCCCTGCTCTGGCTAAGAAGTTCAGTCGGATGAAGGTCTTCTATTACTCAATCCTGGTTCTGTTGATCGGTTTGGCAATCTTCGCCTTTGCTGGTCAATCTCTGCCAATGGTTATTCTTGGTGGTGCCATTTACATGCTGCCACAGCCACTGATTTTCATGGTTGTTTTGATGATCATCACTGACTCGGTTGAATATGGTCAATTGAAGCTTGGTCACCGTGACGAAGCCGTTACGCTTTCCGTTCGTCCACTGCTGGACAAGTTCGGTGGTGCCGTTGCTGGTGGTGTCGTTGGGATGACGGCTACGGCTGCCGGCATGATCTCTGGTGCTACGGCATCCGACATTACTGCTCACGGTGCGGGGATCTTTAAGCTCATGATGTTCGTCGTTCCTGCAATTCTGATTCTTTTGGGTGTCCTGTGCTTTAAGAGCAAGGTTAAGCTGGATGAAAAGATGCACGCTCAAATCGTTGACGAACTGGAACAATCCTGGCACCAACACCTGGAAGGCAATGACAGCGTTCGTGAAGAACTGGCTGAAGACGCCAGCCTGGCCAAGGATCTGGTTATCGATTTCAAGGCACCAGTCAGTGGTACTTTGATGCCATTGTCTCAAGTAGGCTCCAAGCCATTTGCTGATGGTACCATGGGCTTAGGTATTGCCATCAAGCCATCTGACGGCCAAGTCTTTGCACCATTCTCCGGGACCGTTGTTGCTGACTTCCCAACCACTCGTCACGCAATTGGTCTGGAAACCGACAATGGCGTTCCGGTCTTGATTCACGTTGGTGTTGATACCGTTCAGATGCGCGGGACTGGCTTCATCAACTATGTCGTCAAAGGTCAGCACGTGGCAGCCGGCGAAAAGCTGATGGAATTCTGGGCCCCAGCAATCAAGAAGGCGGGTCACGATGATACGGTCATGATTGCCTTTACCAAGTCTGAAAAGGCACCTGATTACACTTTGACCTATGTCAAGCAGGATGGTGAAGTCAAAGTTGGCGACACCATTATGCAAATCGAAGTCAAGAAAGACTAATTAGACTAATTGAATGATCAAAAAGTCTGTTGGCCTAAAAAAGCTCGGCTGCAGCAGTCGGGCTTTTTGTTTGTCATTTAATCATGGAGGAATTTGAACATGAATATCCAAGTTAATGCCAGCAATCGATTATTTCACCTGCAGACCAAGCATACCAGCTACGTCTTCCACGTTATTGAGGACGGCTCGCTAGGTCAGCTCTACTATGGTCCTAAGATTCCATTCAAAGACGACTACACCAACCTCAACACACGTGAAGAACACGACTGTACCAACACGCGCACTGATGAAGACGTTGAGTTTCAAGCTGAGCTGCTAAAACAGGAATATGCCGGACTGGGTAAGGGCGACTACCGTTATCCAGCCTTCCAGATTACCTATCCAAACGGCTCACGGACCTCTGAATTCCAATACCGCGACTATGAGCTTAAGGACGGTAAAGAGCGGCTGACTGGCCTGCCTTCAACATTTGCCGATGACAGCAATGATTCTCAGACGCTGACCGTTAAACTGGCGGATGGCGATTTAGAGCTGCAGCTGCACTACACTATTTTTGCTGATGAAGACGTGATTGTCCGCAGTACAACGTTTGTCAACCATGGCAAAACTGTCTTTTTAAACCGAGCCTTGAGCGCGCAGCTGGATCTGCCGGATGCGGATTACGACTTCATTCAATTTGCCGGCTCTTGGTCGCGGGAACGGCACCTGCACCGCAATCGCCTGCGTCCCGGCACACAAAGTATTTCGAGTCTGCGAACGGCTTCCAGTCATCAGGAAAATCCATTCTTTATGCTGGCCCGGCCACACACCGACAATAACCAAGGGGCGGTTTTCGGCTTTAACTTTGTCTACTCAGGCAACTTTTTGGATTCCGTCGAGGTCGACCAGTTTGATACCACGCGTGTCCTGATTGGCATCAACCCGGATGAATTCGGCTGGAAGCTTAATAAAGGCGACTCTTTCCAAACTCCAGAAGCCATCTTCAGCTATACCGACAATGGCTTCAACGCACTTTCTCAGCAGTTGGGCGCTTTTTATGCTCAGCACTTGATTAACCCTCATTTTGCCCACCAGGAACGGCCAATTCTGATCAACAACTGGGAAGCCACGTTCATGGACTTTACCGAAGACAAGTTAATGCCAATCGTTAAGCGTGCTAAGGAACTGGGAATTGAAATGTTCGTGCTTGACGATGGTTGGTTTGGACATCGCGATGACGACCGCTCCAGCTTGGGTGATTGGTTTGTTGACGAAAAGAAGTTCAATCATGGCATTGCTGGATTTGCCAAGCGCGTTCACGATCTCGACATGAAGTTTGGGCTCTGGTTTGAACCGGAAATGATCTCAATTGACAGCAAGCTCTATCAGACCCACCCAGAATGGATGATCAAGACGCCAGATCGTGGTCAGACACCGGGGCGCCATCAATTCGTCTTGGACATGAGCCGTAAGGAAGTCGTTGACTATCTGTTTGAATTGATGAGTCACATTATTCAAGATGCCAAGCTGGACTACATCAAATGGGACATGAATCGGAATATCACCGAAATGTACGGCGCCGACCTGCCTGCCGATCAGCAGCTGGAATTCTCGCACCGCTATATCTTAGGCGTATACGATCTCTATGACCGCTTGACCAAAGCCTTCCCAGACGTCTTGTTTGAATCATGTGCCTCTGGTGGCGGCCGCTTCGATCTGGGAATGATGTACTATGCGCCACAGGCCTGGTGCAGCGATGATACCGATGCTATTGAACGCATCAAGATTCAAGACGGCACCTCATATGGCTACACGCCTTCTATGTGGGGCGCCCACGTTTCAGCCGTGCCAAACGATCAAGTCGGCCGACTGACCTCAATCGACACACGGGCTAAAGTGGCCTACTTCGGTGCATTCGGCTATGAACTGGACGTCACTGAGCTCAGCGATGAAGAACAGGCTACCATCAAGCAGCAGGTGGCCTTCTATAAGCAATACCGCAAGCTCTTCCAGTTTGGAACGTTCTACCGGCTGGAAACTCCGGATACCAGCGATAACGTCTACGCCTGGGAAACCGTCAGCCCAGATCAAAAGACTGCCATTGGCATGCGCTATCAGATTCTAAACGGAGCCAACCCCGCCTACATCCGCTACTACTTCAAAGGCCTGGATCCAGAACGGCGCTACACGGTCAATGATGGCTCAGAAGTCTTCTCGGGCGCTGAATTGATGAATGCTGGGTATTTCGTGCCACGCGTCATGAACCGCCTGCAATCGCCAAAGGTACCATCTGATTTCCACGCTGACATGTTTATCGTTAAAGCCGTTGACTGATTCCGCATCAAACAAATAAACCGCACCGTCTAATGACAGTGCGGTTTTTGATTTAGTGTCAGTGTTAATTAGTCGACAAACAGCTTTCGGTACTCGCCATAACCAGCTTCTGCCAACTGATCAAACGGAATAAAACGCAGGGCGGCCGAATTGATGCAGTAGCGCAGACCGCCGCGATCCAGCGGTCCATCGCAAAAAACATGTCCTAGATGCGAATCAGCCTTCAGACTGCGCACCTCGGTTCTTTCCATGCCAAATGACTGGTCGCGCTTTTCTTTCAGCTTGGTAATTGGTTTGGTAAATGCCGGCCAGCCGCAGCCCGAATCAAACTTGTCCAGTGAAGAAAACAGCGGCTCGCCACTCACAACATCGACATAGATGCCTTTTTCGAAAAACTGATCATATTTGCCGGTAAATGGCGGTTCGGTAGCAGCCTCTTGCGTAACGCGGTACTGCATTTCAGTCAGCTTGTTTTTATCAGTCATCGCAATCCCTCATTTCATACCTGCTGAACGATTGATTGCTTGTCATTCAGCATTTTGATTTTGGTCATTGTATCATCTGGCATCGTTTTGACGTAAAAATATGCCTACGCTATCAAAAAAGCGACCCGTATTGCGCGGATCGCTCGATTATTAAGCACCAAATACCTTAAACCGCTTTTCAGCAGGCAGGACGTCTTTTTCGCCAGCTGGTGCCTCAACGGATCCAAACGGCATTTCAGCCCGCAGCTGCCAAGTTTCAGGAATGTTAAACGCCTTGGCAATTGCTTCATCGATCAGCGGGTTGTAGTGCTGCAGCGATGCACCCAGTCCTTGAACGGCCAAGGCTTCCCAGACCGCCTGCTGAGCACCGCCAATTGCCTGTTCAGCCCAGCCAGCAAAGTTGGCGGCATACGTTGGGAAGTCAGCCTCCAACTGCTTTACGGTCGCCGTTTCAGTAAAGTACAGAATCGTTCCGTACGCCTTAAAGCTGTTGACCTTAGCTTGCGTCTTGGCAAAAGCTTCATCATCTTTTACGACTTTGCGCAGCTCAGCCAATACGATATCCCAAATTCGATCGGAATCTTGGCCAAAAGCAATCACCGCACGTACCGTCTGACTGTTAAAAGCAGATGGCGACAGTTCGATCGTCTTTTCGATCAGGTCAACCAACGTCTGCTTGTCTTCCTTGACGTTTTTGCCTAATGCATAAATGGAGCGGCGTTTTTCTTGAAGTTGATTAAATTGATTTGTCATAGTCGTTCCTCTTTTTCTGAAGATTTGTTATTTGTATTATAACTTGTTACTTACTTTTTGTAAATGATTTTATCTTATAAAAAGTAAGTATTAGCCAAACAAAAACTCCTGCTGGCCAAAACGGCACGGCAGGAGTCGGCAATTATTGATGTGTAACTTAGGATTTTTTGATCATTTTTCGGTACTTTGCCGCAAAACCAGCTTAGTACCGACTACTACGCGCTGCGGAGCCAGATCCGGGTTCTGCAGGCGGCGTCCCAGCAATTCAAGTCCCATTGCCGCCATTTGATCGGTCGGGACGTGAATTGAGGTCAGCGTTGGATAGGTATAGTGAGTAATTGACGTGTCGTCAAAACTGATCAGCGCCATTTCATGTGGCACGTCGATCTGTTTTTCGTGTAGGGCACGCAAAGCACCGACTGCCATCGCATCATTGGCAACCAAAACGGCTTGAGGACGATCATCGAGCTGCAAAAGGCGCTGCATCTGGTCAAAGCCGCTCTTTTCTGAGTAATCACCCATCATAAACCATTCTGAGTGGTAAAGATTTTTAGCTTTTAAAGTCTTGGCGAAAGTATCGCGCCGTGAATCGCTAACCGGTTTTTGGTCAGTCGTTTTTTCCTGACCAGCAATCATGCCGATCTTGGCATATCTGGCAGCCAGAAAATCAGCAGCCTGCTTAATGCCGCCATCAAAGTCTGGCAAAACCGAGTCACAGCCATTGGACAATTCATCATAGTCAATCACCACGATCGGCTTGTTGAAACGCTGCAGCTGATCGATCTGTTTTTGACTGTACTTGCCGATCGCAACGATCCCGCTGACGTCATTAGGAATCTGTTCCAAATGCGTGTCAAAAACTGTCGCCGTTGTATAGCCAACCTGCTGGGCCTCTTTTTCAACGCCCAGGCGAATGTTCATATAGTAAAGATCATCCAGTTCGCGAGCTGGCGAATACCACTGAATAACGGCAATCTTGTGACCGGTGGCTGCGCTGCGTCGATGTTTTTTGGTATAGGACAGCTCTTCGGCAATCGTTAGAATCTTGCGCCGTGTCTCTTCACCAACCGACAGCTGAGGGTCATTGTTTAAAACTCTCGATACCGTTGCCAGTGAAACCCCCGCACGATCTGCAATGTCCTTTAGCGTTACTGCCATCAAAAACCATCCTTTCCTTGGTCAAAATAGGTTACAGTCGTTCAACGAACCGCTGCCAGCCAGCTTGACCCTGAGCATCGCGCTTAAAGACGCCGGCATCCGCCAAAACATCGCCGAAGACCTGAGCAACTTCTTGTTCTAAAATCTCTTCAACGTTGTCGGCATTAATGTCATCATGCCGTGCCTGAACTTCTTTAGCCCATGGCAGATGACTGTCGGCAATCTTGTTTGGTTCATTGAGCCAGTACTTCTTAACTTCTTCCAATTCACTCTTTAAACGAGCTGGCAGAATGGCCCGGCCCATCACTTCAATCAGACCGATGTTTTCCTTTTTAATGTGCCAGAGCTTTTCATGAGGATGGAAGATGCCCAATGGGTACTCCTTACTAGTATTATTGTCTCGCAAAACCAAGTCAAGAACAAATTCATCGCCATTACGGTGCATAATTGGCGTAACGGTGTGGTGTCTGATATTGCCGTCGAAAGCTTTCAATGAAAGTTCTGGGTCGTCATAATGGTCCCAGACGTTGATGATATGCGTCCCTAGTTGAATCAAAGCTTGATCGTTCTTGCTGATCAAACGCAGATCGCTCATTGGCCAGTCAACAATGCCGGCCTTGACGTCTGGATAGTCTTTAAAGTCCAGTTCTTGTTTGATTGGCGCCTTCATCATTGGGAAGGTGTGCCGACCGCCTTGATAGTGCTCATGAGCCAGCATGGAGCCGCCAACGATTGGCAGATCGGCATTGCTGCCCACAAAGTAGTGTGGCAGCTGCTTTTCGATCTCAATCAAGTTGATCAGTGTCTGTTGATTGATCTCCATTGGTTCGTGCTTGGCATCCAAGAAAATGCAGTGTTCATGGAAGTAGGCATATGGCGAGTATTGGAAGCCCCACTGCTTGCCGCCGATCGTCATGCGAACGATGCGGTGGTTGCTGCGGGCAGCATGCCCCAAGCGTCCCAGATATCCTTCATTTTCCATACAAAGCGCGCACTGCGGATACTTCTTTTGAGTATCATGGGCAGCAGCAGCAATCGCCTTAGGATCTTTTTCGGGCTTGGAAAGGTTGATCGTAATCTCCAGCTCGTTGCCATCATTGACTTTTTTAGTAAACTCAATATTTTTCTTGATTGCGGATACCTTTACATAGTCATTGCTGGTACACAGATCATAAAACCAGTCCGTAGCTTGTTGGGGGGATTGTTCATGCTTTTGCCAGAACGTCCCATTAACCTTGGCCGGTGTTGGCGTCAGCAGATCATACAGCTGATCGTTTAAGATTTCACGCGCTGTCTGGCCATCTTCAATCTTGCCGCGCTGAACTGCCAGTTCCACCAACTGACTGGCCAGTGGCGTATCCGGTTGGGCCTCAGCATCTTCATCACCCACCAGCGCCCGAATCTTGTTCATCACATAGATCTTGTCCATTGGCTGAAAAGCACCGCTGGCAATCGCCTTTTCTGCAAATCCTTCAATGAGTTCCATGTCGCAAACCTCTTTCTCAAAAACTGACCTTAAGACTAGATCTTGTGGGGACCATCAACGATTTCGGCATCATAGAAGCTGGCGTCGTAGCCAATCGTTTCCCGGTAGACCTTGCCGACGTTTTCCTTAAATGCATCGGCTTGGTCCTTCTTAACGATTGCGATGGCACTGCCGGCAAAACCGCCGCCGACCATCCGCGCACCCAGGCAGCCTGGTTGTTCCCATGCCGTTTCTGCCAGCGTGTCCAGCTCCTTGCCAGTTACCTCGTAGTCAAAATGCAGCGAAACGTGAGAAGCATTGATCAGACGGCCCAGCTTTTCAAGGTCGCCTGCCTTCATAGCTTCAATCGCCCGCAGCGTCCGTTGATTTTCGGCAACTGCATGACGAGCCCGACGAATCAAAACATCGTCATTGATCAAATAGGAGTATTCGTCAAACGTGTTTTCGTCCAGTTCGCCCAGTTTCTTGATGTTCAGCTTTTGGTTCAGGCGCTTAACGGCTTCTTCACATTGTTCAACGCGTTCGTTATACTTGGAGCCAGCCAGCGAGTGCTTCTTGTTGGTACTCATGATCACGATTTCGTAGTCGCCCAGCTTCAATGGCAGGTATTGATATTCCAAAGTACTGCAGTCCAAGAAGATGGCGTTGTCTTTCTTACCCATCCCAACGGCAAATTGGTCCATAATTCCGGAGTTCAGGCCGACAAAATCGTTTTCCGTCTTTTGACCAAGCTTAACCAGCGAGATTTCGTCAATATCCAGATTGAATTCATCCTTCAGCAGATTACCCATCAAAAGTTCAATGGAAGCTGATGAAGAAAGCCCCGCGCCGTATGGCAGATTGCCGTGTACCAGCAGATTGAAGCCATGGTCGATCTGGTAGCCAGCCTGCTTTAAGTAGACCAGCATCCCCTTAAAGTAGTTGGTCCAGGTCTTGTCGGCATCCGTTTCTGGCTTTTCGTCGTTGATACTGAATTCAACGACCGTGCTGCCTTCCATGTTGGCTGAGTAGAGCTGAACCTTGTCATCATCACGCGGACCGTAGACGCCAAACGTACCCAGACTGATGGCACATGGGAAAACATGACCGCCATTGTAATCGGTGTGTTCGCCAATTACATTGATTCGACCAGGTGAGAAGAAGACATCCTTAGCTTCACCCTTAAAAACATCTTGATATTCTTTCAGTAATTCTTGCTTATCCATCTCTAGCTACCTCCATAAACGGTTAGTAAACTTTTACTAAATATTAGCTTACGCTCACCTTACCGATTTGTCAATAAGCGCTTTCATTATTATTTTTAAGGGGTTTGTAGTTTTTTTAACAATCCTTATTTAGCAACTGTTTGCGCCATTTTTTATGCTAAAATAAATTTTACTTAACAAAAGAATCTGAGAAAGGATGGCCGTCTATGAAAAAAATTCTCCCAGCTCAGTTAAAAAAACAGACTCTGCTGCTCGGTCGCTGGACCATTAAACAGCTGCATGGGAAAAGCGTCTTATACACGACCAATCTTGGCAGTCTGATCAAATTCCATCTGCAAGCCAGTCCAGTTTTGAAAATTGAGGCCTTAGATAACGGCAATCCGCAAATGCCGCCACAATACTGGGCCGTGCGAGTCAATCATGGAAATTGGCAGCGCTGTTCAACCCGCAATGCTCCTTTTGAGCTGTCGCTGCCTGATAATGCTGAAGTTGAGATCATCGCGGCTGGCAATACCGACCTTGATGATGTCTGGCTTAGCAATCAGGGACTGGCTGTGGCCGCGATTTCGATTGCTGATCAAGCCGTCATGACCCCGCCTAAGCCGCAAAAACGCGTGACTGTCATTGGCGATTCAATTACGGCTGGCTGTTGGGTAAATGGCAAACGGCCCAGCACCGACTATCGCCCAGAAAGCTGCTATATCGGCCTTGTTAGTGACGCCTTGGGAATCGATGTCGATCGGATCGCCTATTCAGCAGGCGGCGTTTTAAGAGCCGCGGTAGGCAACGTCCCCCCGGCCGCCCAGTTCTTGAGCCATCTGGACGCCCAAACGCCATGGCACCCCAGCGTCATGCCTAAACTGGTTTTGATCAATCTGGGCGTCAATGATCGGCGTTTTGCCAGCCAGCAGTTTCAAAAAGCCTACTCAGCGTTTGTCAAACAGGTAAAAGCCGCCTATCCAAACGTTCCACTGGCCTTAATGGTGCCTTTTGCTCAGACCTATGCCGATATCATTGAAGAAACCGCTTTGGAATGTCATACTGAATTCGTTCCTACCAAAAACTGGTGTCAGTCATTTACTGATGGTCTGCACCCCGATCAGCAAGGTTCTTTACAGATTGCCCAGCATTTAACGCCGGTTTTGGCAGAGCTGCTGAACCAAAACCGGCAATAGCATCTGGGCACTTCAGCACGCTTCTGCCAAGCCAAACAAAGGAGAGATTTTCATGCCAATTCCTACTCGTCGGCTGCCAATCAATGGCGGTTACAACTATCGCGATCTTGGCGGCTATCCAACACTTGACGGCCATACCATCAAGTGGCGCCGACTGCTGCGGTCTGGCAGTCTGCACCGCCTGACCAGTCAGGATCTGCAATACTTTTCTGATATGAAGCTGGCTAAAGACATTGATCTGCGCTCACCGCGAGAAACCAAAAAAGAGCCTGACCAAGTCCCAGGTGCCACTGAATACATCGCCAATCCAATCTTTTCAACCGACGAAACCAGAGCCTCGCAGCCAATCTCATCTTTTAGCGATGAATTGAATGCTGATCCGAACCGTGGCCGCCAGCATATGCGCACCGTCTATCATGAAATGGTCGCTGAGCCTGGTCCACAACAGGCCTACCGCGACTTTTTCCAACAGCTGCTAAGCGCGCCGGCTGATCGCCCCGTTCTGTTTCACTGTACTGCTGGCAAGGATCGAACCGGTATTGGCGCCTATCTGCTGTTAAACGCCCTAGAAGTGCAGCCTGATGTCATCATCAAAGACTACCTGCTGACCAATGAGCTCGTTAAAGACGTTCAGCAAGACATCAAGCAGAAACTGACTGCTGGTCATTTTTCGTCAAACTACATCCAAAATTCGCTTGATATGGCCAGCGTTAAGCGGGAATACCTGCAGACGGCCCAGGATGCCATTCAAAAAATCAGTGGCTCCGTTGACCAGTATCTTAAAGAAGTCATGCAGCTTTCTGATTCTGATCTGCAGGCATTGCGTCATAAGTACCGCGACTAATGGTATAATAAACCAAAAGCAAGCGTTTTCTGGAAACTAATGCTGATGGAGGTGTCAATATGGAGACAAGAATCTTCTTTAATCCCGGCGACTCGATTGCCAATATTCATGACTACAATGAAGCCGTACGCAAGGGACAGATTTTTAAAAAAGAGCGTAAAATCGACGACCTGGTCATTGCCAAAGGTCCTGATGATGAAGAATATGCCATCTTTTATGCCAAGGACGCCTTGCCGGCCGATCACGCCAAAGCCCAGCCTTATGACGTCAAAGAGCATCTCTAGTCAAATAAAAACGCCGAGTCAGCAAGCTGATTCGACGTTTTTTATTGAATAGTCACGATTAATAATGAGTGCCCCGTTGCTTGGCAAGGTCCCTCGTCATTATTTAAGGTCATGTCAAGATATGGTCGACTCCAACAGCTTAGCGGCCGCCGACAATCTGCGCTGCCTGTTGTTCTAAGCGCAGCACCAATTCATCGGCATCAGCCTTAAAATCTTCAATAAAGCTGGCATGAATCGGTGAGGCTGAGCCAACTTTTTCACCCATGATATCGGTTACCACTAGATCTTCGCCTACCCAGGCAACGTCGTCATAATGACCTTCCAAGGCTTCGTCCATAAATTCCTGCAAGGTATCACGCACGGCATCCTTAATGACGTCATCCATTTCCAAATGCTGGCCATGAACTTGATACTGTGCGATCTTCATTGCAACTTCTTCCATATTTTCTGGAATTTGAATACTCATAAAAATCCCCTCGGTTTCTAGTGTTTGCGACGACTTTTCTGCCGACGATTCCGAAATGAAATGCCAACTGGCGGGTGCTTTTTGCCCTTAACGGTTTTAGCCGCTGGCGTTTGGGAAGCCGTTCTTTTTTCAGCAACGCGCTTAGCCATCTCGTTGTTTTGTTCACGAGCATCATAGTCACGCCATGGATGCATGATCGTCCCAACAAAACTGGTCAAAAGCGTCCGATGGGTTGCCATCCATTTTTGCGCAGTTTCACGATCATTAATATCAACGCCTTCTGCCTGAGCCAGTGACAATACCAGCTGCGTCAAACGATCCTTGCGATCAAGCGAGGCCAGTGCTTCTTGAGCTGGCTGCATGTGCAACAGCGTCCGCTTAGCGATGGCATATTGATCATCGTTAAGATCGCCTTGCTGATGCAGATAGTCAAAAAAGGCATCAAATAAAGCCACGATCTTGATGATTTGATACGGCTTGATGTGCGGGTCCAATGGCATCGTCATCCCCAGCACCTGCTGCAGCGCCTCAAAAGTCCAGCCATCAGGCCACTGGTGCGCTTCTTGGTTCATCAGAGTCAAAAACTCATCGATCAGGTACTGCTCATCAGTTTCATCAAGGCCCTCGATATTTTTAAGCAGGGCAGCTTTAGGGGCCACAGCGACCATTGTTTTTTGCCAGGCCAGGTAGTTTTCTGGCGTCCATTCTCGCGGTGCCTTTCCAGCAGCTGGTTGGTCGGCAGCCGCTTTCCAGTTTGCCTGCATGGTCTTGCGGTGCTCATCCATTACCTGAGCCAGCTCTTTAACATGCTCAACTTTTAAAAACTTTTGA
The DNA here is from genome assembly GCF_013423865.1 of Limosilactobacillus mucosae. Classification (NCBI taxonomy): domain Bacteria; kingdom Bacillati; phylum Bacillota; class Bacilli; order Lactobacillales; family Lactobacillaceae; genus Limosilactobacillus; species Limosilactobacillus mucosae. The sequence continues at coordinate 2,003,081 of NZ_CP058954.1, forward strand.
TAGGCCTTTAAAACTGGAATGGTCGAAATCACCTGACGATATGGCGCCTGCCCATCCTGATAGAGCTCGTGATCCAAAACGGCTGCCAATGCCGCACCAGTCCAGTGACAATCATCAAGCTGATGACGATCGGCCATCAATTGATTGACCTGCTGCAAGATTTTTTGTGCATGTTCCTGCTGATTTTTTGACAACCGATCAAACGCCGCGTCGACTAAGAATGCTTGTACGTGGGCTTGATTCTGTTGATACTCCATTAAAACTTTCACTCCTGTTGCTTCAACTTGAATTTCAATAACTATCATAACATAATTACTTAGTACACACGTTCGCTTACGATCTATAAAATTGGAGGAATTTAAATGCCATCCAAAAAAATCAAAGTCCCTGACTTCTATTATCAAGAAATGACGGCAGCCGGCTACCGGCAAATTGAAGACCAGATTGAGGCCCTCAAGAAACAACGGCCTGAAAAGATTGCACGGCTCAAGGCTGCTCGAGCTTTGGGCGATCTTTCCGAAAATACTGAATACAGTACTGCCAAACGGGATCTAAGACATTTGGAAAGCCGACTGCGCTATCTGAACAAACAGCTGACCTATGCCAAAATCATCACACCGCAGGATACTGGTAAAGTTGGCATGGGGTCCACGGTTGAGCTGCAGTATGACGATGACGATGAAACTGAGACCTATACGCTGGTTGGTCGTCAAGAAGCCGATATTCTGCAAGGCAAGCTGGCATTTGACTCGCCACTGGGCAAAGCAATTACCGGGCTCAGTGCGGGAGATTCTGCCTTGGTTGCCGCGCCGCAGGGAGAATATCAGGTTAAAGTCGTTTCCGTCAGGGTAAATCAAGATGAAGTCGATTAAGCCAAACCAGCCAGATTGACCAAATCCAAAAATTCTTCAATCGGCATAAAGGTTTAAACGATAGCTTGAATTGCGTTGGTCGCTTGATCAATTTGAATTCTTGCTGCTTGCGAATTGATTTTGATACCGTTATACTAAATGACGTTGCAGGTTGGCAGCACAAGATATTGTGGGTTTTCCACAGATATCGCCACTTATCCACAAGATATTGTGGATAAGTGGCAAACTGAGTCTGAATTGTCCGCTCAGATTCAGTCTGCCTAACTTACACCATCTGATTTCTACTCTGTTTCAAAAGACCCCTGGCTTGTCCAACCAGGGGTCTTTTTAAAGTGCTTTTTGATAGGCAGCCTCGGTTTTGGGATCAAAAGCCACCATAATGACTTCTTGAACCCAGCGACTGGCTGTCAAAAATTCACGAATCGTTTTAATCGCAATGACTGCCGCCTGCTCAACGGGAAAGCCATAGACACCCGTGCTGATTGACGGAAAGGCGACCGTCTGGCAATGATAGTGCTCCGCCAGCTGCAGACTATTGCGGTATGAGTTTTTCAATAGATCAGCCTCACCATGCTCACCACCACGCCAAATCGGCCCAGGCGTATGGATAATGTATTTAGCCGGCAGCTGAAAACCTGGCGTGATCCGAGCCTCCCCCGTTGGACAGCCATAAAATTTTTCACAGGCTGCATAGAGAGCTGGACCAGCCGCCCGATGAATAGCGCCATCAACACCGCCACCACCCATCAGTGTCGTATTAGCAGCATTAACGATGGCGTCAACCTGATATTTGGTAATATCACCGCGCTCTACTTTAATCGTTTTAGCCATTTTATCCGCCTTTCAAAGCTGCTACCAGATATTGACCCGCTTTTCTGGAGCCAGGTACATGCCATCGCCTGCTTGAACGTTAAAGGCTTGGTAGAACTCAGCTTGGTTTTGCGCTTGAACGTTGGCACGCAGCTTGTTTGGCGAATGAACGTCAATTGAAAGCAGCAGCTGCATGTATTGGTCGGTTGCCTTCATTCGCCAGATTCGGGCCCAGTTGATGAAGAACTGCCGAGCATCAAAGCTATCTTCTTCTTTGGCAGCGGCCAGGGCACAGCTCAAGCCACCCGCATCAGCAATATTTTCCGAAACAGTCAGCTTGCCGTTTACCTTTTGCCCAGCAAACGGCAGGCCATCAAACTCAGCAATCATTTTTTGCGCCAGCTGTTTAAAGTGCGCCAAATCGGCTTCCGTCCACCAATTATTCAGATTGCCATATTCATCAAACAAAGCCCCGTTATTGTCAAAGGCATGCGAGATCTCATGTGCAATTACCGCGCCGATCCCGCCATAGTTTTCGCTGCTGGTCTGCTTTAAGCTGTAGAATGGCGCCTGCAGAATCGCCGCTGGAAAAACGATAATATTCTTAAACGGGTGGTAGTATGCGTTAACCGTAGCGGCGCTCATTTCCCAACGCAGGCGGTCAACCGGCTGATTCCAACGACTGAACATTTCCTTAGCGGCCGTTTTGCCCAATTTAATCATGTTTTCCAAAAGCGTGGCCTGCTCGTCAACCTTTAATTGATCATAAAGCGCTGGAATCTGATCAGGATAGCCGACCTGAATTCCCAGCCGATCAAGCTTAAGAATTGCCTTGGCACGCGTTTTTTCGCCAAGCCAGTCGTTTTGGGCCAGTCGCTGCTGATAGATTTTCACCATCTGTTCAACCATATGATGAACGTCAGCCTTGGCTTGAGGTCCAAAATAAGTTTTGCCGTAATAGTCGCCAACTACCTGATCAAACGTGCCCCGCGCCAGGCGATAGGCAAATTTACGCTGGTCGGCAGGCTGCTTGGCTCCTGAAAGTGCTCGGCTAAAGCGACCGCTGATCTCACGCAGCTCATCAGTCAAAAGGCCAGCCATTGAACTGATTTCATTAACCAAAAGCCAGCTCTTGAACCATTCAAAATGACCAGCCAGGATTTCATCAAGCGCGGCCAGATATCGCGGCTCCATTACGATAACCTGTTCTGGCTTGGCGCCAATCAATTCCTCAACTACCGCGGCCAGGTTCAATTGACTGGTATGATCGGCAAATTCTGCCAGCGTTTGTGGATTGTACATCTTGCTGTAGTCAGCTGATTCTTCCGCGCTCTTGACATGGGGAACCAGCAGTGCATCAAACCGCTTGGCCTCTTCAATCAGCTTTTGAGCCGCTGCCGTTTCATAGCCCAGCTTAGCCAGCAGCGTGGTCATCATCGCCGTCCAAAGCTGCATTAATTGTGGGCCTTGGGGATTTTTAGGATCATAGTAGTTCTTTTCTGGCAAAATCAAACTGGGAGCGCCGGCAAACAAAGCATAAACCTGTGCATTTTTCATATCAGCATCAATATCAAAAGTCACGGGAGAAGCCACGCCATTAAGCATCAACTCGGCCCAGTGAGCTTGATAGTCAGCATAACTCTGCAGATTCTCAATTGGCAGCAGGGCCTTTTTTAATGGGGCCGTGCCTTCTTGATCACGGCGCTTAAAATCCTTGGCTAAGCCATACAGTTTGATCATCTCGTTAAAGCGAGCATCCGAACTGTTTTTTTGGTTGTTCAAAAACGCATCAAAATCATCCATCAGCGTCTTGTCAATATCATCAACCAAACTGTTAAATCCGCCAGTTGCTGACCGATCTGCAGGAATCTTGGCTGTTTTTAGCCATTCGCCATTGACGGCTTCATAAAGGTCATCTTTAGCCTTTGCCAAATCAATCGTCATCATATCACTCCATCCATCGTTTTTATGAAAACAATCATAACAATTTTTAAGTTCCACGTGAAACAAAATCACCAGGCAGAATTCTGGCTACTCAAATGGGGCCAGCAGCGCATTGCGGGCCGTTGGCGAGAACCACTCAGCATGCAGCGCCAATAGATCTTTTACCTGTCCGTAGTCATCTAATTGCCACCTTCCCTTAACCATGCCGGCTTGCTGCAGTGCCCGTGCCATTTCAATGTCAGGTGCCTGCAGCATTTCTCGAAACAGGCCACCTTCATTGGGATCCCAGTCATCATGAAGCATTGCTGCTGCATGCTGGAAAGTTTGATCATGTCGCATCGCTGCCATTAGATAGCTTGGCGAAAGCAATGGATACTCGTTCATCTTTAAATTCCTCCAATCTTAACGGAACGCATCACCGGACTCTTTACCGATAATTCGCTTTCCGTACTCAGCAGCCACAAGACGTTGCGATAGCCATGCACTGCAAGCTCGCTTTCGCCCCAGCCATCCGTTAGAATCACAACCGTTGCCTGCTGTCGACTGACGTGCTGTTTTTGCAGCCAGTCAAAAACAGCCTGAAAACAAGTCCCGCCACCGCCAGTTCGCTGGTATGACACGTTTTTTCCGGGCTGCAGACGGGTTGCCTGCTCACTGTGCACCTTGGCATCAAAAGGAATGATCTCAACCTGAGAATTCAGCTGAACAGTCAAATACTGCAGTTCGGTTAATACACCCGCAATTTCTTGATCGCTCATTGAACCAGAATTATCAACAAATGCATAGATATCAGCATTTAAGCGATCAATCTGTCCTGGCAGCTCCATTCTTAGTGGCTGACGACGATTAAACCTGGCGCGGGTATCCTGTTTGCCGCTTGGGATCCTACCCAGCAGCCGCACCAAAAGCTGACGCCAGTTTAACGGCTCAGGATTGCTTAGACGCTCAAGCTCTTCTTGAATCTCACCCGGTAACCGGCCACGATTCTTCTGACTGAGACTTTTCCATGCTTTAGACAGCAGCGCCTTTAATCGCGCCTTTTGCAGGTCTGGATTGTCAACCGACTGATCTGTCTGCCAGCCTTGGTGACTCGCGGCAGCTTTTTGCGCTTTGCCAGCCTTTTTTTCACTGCGCTGCGGTTTGCTTTGATCATTGTCATCCAGCTTTCCCCAGACTTTTTCAATCCGTCCCTGCTCAGCCGGCGTCAGATGCGTCAAGATCCGCAGATAGTACCTGGAATCACGATGCGCTGCTAAAGGCCGCTGCAGCAGTTTTTCCAGGTCAGCCAGCGTCATGGTTCCCTGGGGCGGCGTTTTTAAATATTGATTGACGGCAATATCCGTTGCTAAGGCCACTCTACGCGGATGCGTACTGCTGACGTATCGTAATGGGTGCTGCCAGATTGCATGCAGAACCTCATGCTGCAGTCTGACGCCTAATTGATCGGCTGTCAGCTCATTCAACTGGCGGTCATTATATTCCAAGACCAGCTGATTATGCTGCCATGCCAAGCCAATTGGTGCATCCAGATCCTGATTTCTGGTCCGCGGCATCTCAAGCAGCACCTCACCGCTTAGCCGCTGCGTTGTCAACAGACTGACGACGGCCTTAGTCAGCCGCTGTCTTGCTGTTTCATTCAAATCAGTCATCTAATCACCAGCTTCAACCGTAATCTGTTCCAAGAGCCGATACAGCTGTTCTTGGTCGCCGCCAGGATTTTCATTGGCAGCCTGATAGAGTGCCTTAATCTGTTCAGCAGCAGCTGCTTGTTCCCCCAGATCCTGAACTACGGCAAACCGGCCATCTGGACTCAGTGCGTACAGACAGTTCTTAAACTGAGCCGGATACTGCGTGATTGGATACTTGGTCAATTCCTTAACCCACTGTCTTACTGCTGTTAATCGATCCACTTCGGCAACAAACTGCAGCTGCGTTGAATGATCGATCAAATCAGCAACCGATAGCTGCTGACCATGCTGCGCAACAAATTTGGCAAAAGCAGCCCCGACTTCCGATCCCAGATCACCACTGAACAGATCAGCCGCTAGCGTTGTCTGCGTTTCCTCATCTAATTGTTCCAGCTGCCGTAGATTGCCAGAAACCCGGGCCCAGGCGCGCGGTGTTGGATAAAGGTCCTTTTCATGATCGACTGGCGCCAAAAGATTAGGGTGCAGCCGAATATACTTGGCAACCAATTCATGAATCCGCGGCTGACCATCTGATTGAAGCTGCCGGGCCCACAAAAGCCAGTCATCAACCGCGGCTTTCATGACCAAGCGCACGGTTCGGTCGCGAATGGCAGCATCCCCAGCTGTTACGCCATAGTCGCTGTCAGCAAAATTTTCCATCGTACTGTCCGGATTTTCGGCAATAACGATATGGACCTGATCCGGCAATTTCAGCGAGTTGACCTGTCGCTGCAGAACCAGGTTCATCAATTCGCTTTGCACGGCCTGCGTACCACGATTAAACTCATCCAAAAACCAGATAATCGGCTGGTCAGGGTGCGCTTCAGCCTGCTTGACGATTGCCACCAGCGTCTCTGAATAGCCAAACTGAACATTAGCCAGCGTGCCATAATGCTGAGTGGTCACAAATGAGCGCTCCGTCAACGGTGGCACCGGAATTGCCAGGTCCCCTTTTTCTGATAGACTGACAACCGTCGTATAAAGCTTCGCCCCCATTGACGCGGCAATTTCCTGAACCAGCGCCGACTTGCCGATGCCGGCTTCACCAACGATACTGGGCACGTTGCCAGCCTTGATCACCAATGGTACTGCAATCTTCATTTGCTGATAGCTAAGCGACATTCAAATCATCTCCAACCATGCGTTAAATCATCTGCATCACGGCGTTTCATCTTTGAGACATATGGATTGCCGGCCACGATAAAGCGGTAGTCTTTCAAGGCATCCTTTCCTTGCGCATTAACCCCAATTCGTGGTCCAGCAATGATTTTTGCAGGAATCCGCCGTTCAGTGCGTAAGTCAATCTGCAGCGCGGCATGCTCCATCGGCTGACCATCCATTGACCGCGACTGCACGCCAAGCGCCTGCATCAGCTTGCCTGGTCCATTGGTTAAGTCAAAGCCATCCCGGCCACGATTCTCAACCATCTGCTCAATGCCCAACGCCGGCTCCAGCGCGCGAATCAAGATGCCCTGCGGCTCTTCTGGGTCTTGAACTACAATATCGACACAGTAATGCGAGCGAATCTGATAAATATAAAGATTACCAGGCATGCCGTAAAGCGACTCTGAATAGTCAGTTCGCCGTCCCCCAAAAGCATGCGATGCCGAATCCTGCTCGCCGACATAAGCTTCGGTTTCAACGATCCAGCCGCCAACATCGCCTTTGCGACCATGGAAAACCAAAAGCCGTCCTAAAAGGTCCTTGGCGATCTGTGGGGTTGGGCGGGCCGTAAAAAATTTTTGATATTCTGAAAGCATTCGAAACCATCCTTTTGAAAAGTGCTTTAATAGTCTTATGATTTATTTTTCCAAGAGGTGACAGGAATTGAAATTAAAACTAGAACGCATCTATGATAAGCCCGCTGATCTGGATGGCTGGCGCATTCTGATCGATCGGCGCTGGCCCCGCGGCATCTCTAAAGTTAACGCCCACTTGGATGAATGGGCTAAAGAAGCCGCCCCCAGCGAAGAGCTGCGCAAATGGTTCAATCATGATCCCGCTAGATTTGCCGAATTCAAGGAACGCTACTTGCAGGAACTAGCCAGCAATCCTGCTTATTTAGACTTATTGGCAAGCGTCAAAAAACATCTGCCGACCGATAACGTGATTCTGCTTTATGGCGCAAAAGATCGGCGGCATAACCAAGGAATCATCTTAGCTGAGCTTATCAAACAAGAGCTGAATTTATAACTATTTTAACGCTGTTTACCATAAAAGGCGCAATCGTTGCCGTTACGATTGCGCCTTGTCTTATGACTGCTGATCCAAAATGGCCAGTCCCTTGGCTAGTGTTGCTGAATCAACATTCGCTGAAAGGAATCGTCCCAGCGGTACCTCGCTGTGACGATCCTTGAATGCCATCGGTTCGCTTTTAACGATCATGACCATCAAGCCGTTTTCCGTCAGCATCAATTGACCAATCCGCCGAAATCTTCCTTTGGTGTGTTTCCCCGTCCGCCAGGTATGCAGCCTGATCTGACCATTGGCATCATAATGCAGCTGATAGCCGCCATTGCCATCATCTTCAACCGACAGCCCCGTATAGCGACTGACCGGATATTGATCTTTTTTGCTCATCAAATTCCCTCTACTTTTCTAGCTGTGGACGCTGACTGGTCAGTTCTGCCAAACGCTTGGTCAAACGATACAATTCACCGGACTGCAGCGCCTGAGCCCAGGTTCCTTCCTCAACTTCTTCCCAGTCCACGATTAAAGAAATCATCGCGCCAATCAAGCTGACATCATCTGACTTTAAGACTTGCGCAATCGTTGCTTCATCAACGCGTGGCTTAATTCGATTATCCTTTAAAGTCTTGCGGTAATGGGGGTCATATTCCGCACTGGCACGGAACTTGCGCGTAAATTCCAGCATCGGTTTGTCATACAGCGGATAGCCAACACGTACGATACCATCTTCTGGATTGCTGATGGTCCAGCCAATTTTACGATCAATCATGCTTTTGAAATATGGCAGGTATGCATTTAAATCCATAGGCTCACCCTCTTTTGTCTAAGTATGTTTAGTGTACCGCTTTTAGGTTGGTTCAATAAAGTGGTAGGCTAAAAGAAAACCAATTTTGGAGGTAGTTTTTATGGAAAAACCAATCGTTACCGCAGCCCAGATGAAACGCTGCGACAGCTACACCATCAATCACATCGGCATTCCTTCATTAGTTTTGATGGAACGAGCTGCGCTGGCCGTTCGCGATGAGATTCTCAATGCCCTGCCGATCTATTTAAGCCATGTTGTCGTTGTCGCCGGCAGCGGCAATAACGGTGGCGATGGTCTGGCCGTTGCCCGCTTGCTGAAGATTGCCGGTGCCCGAGTGACGATTCTCAACGTTGGCAATCCTGATCATGCCTCCCAAGAGCACCAGGTTCAAGCCCATATCTGCCAATACTATCGTATCCCTCAAACCAGCGACTTGAGCATTTTGGATGAGGCCTCACTGATCGTGGATGCAATCTTTGGTATTGGCATTGATCGGCCGGTTGCTGGACACTACGTCGACGTTATCAAAGCCATGAATGATACAAAGGCTTTTCGCGTCGCCGTTGATATGCCTTCTGGAATCAACACTGATACTGGCGCGGTCATGGGAATTGCCGTCAAAGCCCATCTAACCGTTACGTTTGCCTTCAACAAAATCGGGCTTACCCAAAACGAAGGTCGCCAGCATGCCGGTCGCGTCGTCATTGCCGATGATATGGGAACTTATTGGATTGATGAGCATGCGCCGGCTGATAATCAGGATTAGTTTTAATCGCGGCCAAGGTCATTAACCGCGCTTTTTTGCCCAATAAAAAAAACGATTCGCCGTTTTGACGAATCGTTTTTTATTAGTTAGGCCCGTGACTTGTAGCTGCCATCCATCGTGTTGACGATGATTTGGTCACCGTTCTTGATGAAGGCTGGCACGTTGACAACCAGACCAGTGCTCATCGTAGCAGGCTTGCCACCGCCATCAATCGTTGCACCCTTGATCATTGGTTCCGTGTGTTCAACCGTCAGAACGACCGTCGTTGGCAGTTCAATACCAACCAGTTCGCTGCCAACAAAGTCCATTTGCACTTGCATGTTTTCAACCAAGTACTTCTTTTCTTCAGTCAGCTGTTCATCACTGATTTCGTATTGTTCGTAGGTTTCCATGTCCATGAAGACCGCCGTGTTGCCTTCATCGTACAGGTATTGAGCATTCTTCTTGTCCACGTTGACTTGTTCAACCTTTTCGGAAGGACGCATCGTCGTGTGCACAATGGAGCCAGTCCGAACGTCTTGGATGTCCATTTGCATCAACGTGTTACCCTTGCCTGGCTTGTGGTGGTTGATTTGCAAAACTTTCAGCAGCTTGCCGCCACGTTCAAAAACCATGCCCTTTTTCAAATCAATCGTTTGAATCATTGTACTAAGTACTCCTTTTATTAATTACTGAACTTGGCCACGCGTACCGTGAGCTTTTGATCGTTCAAATCTTCGCGATCGAGGCGTCGTTCATCGCCTTTTATCGTGTGCTCGCCATTGCACTGTCGCAATTTTAGCATCCACCTTTTACTATATCATGTAATCAGTTGATTTGCCTTGACAAACCCACTTATTTATTTACTTTTTTTGATCAACCATGTTGGCGGCCGGAATTCTGATCAGCGTATGCGTATCAGCCAGCTTGCCGCAGCGAACGCCCATCCCGTTTAAGACCGTATTGCGATATTTGATCGTCATTACGGCAACGAAAGCATGACCCGTTTTTGAGTCATAGGACTTCAGCTTTTTCATATTCCAAGGATAGCCGGCTGCCTGACCAGTAACCAGGCGATCACTGTCAACGATCGTGGTGCCCCGCGCGTCAGTCGTCATTTTGGCATTATCCGTCCAGTAGGTGTAGGAAACGATCGGCCGCGTACCACCCTGAGCATGTTTGGCAATCACATAGTAGTAATCATTGTCTTGACTGTTCAGCTGCAATGCCTCATATTCAGTCGTTATCTTAACGGCTTGGGTATCGTCGTAGGAAACGCGCCGGAAAAACGACAGATATGCCATTCCGACCAGCCATCCAATCGCCAAGACGACCAGCACTACATAACGTGCAAACAATTTTTTGTCAAAACGGCGCTTCGTCTTGGCAATCAGCATCAGTTGCTTGACGCGGATGTAGTGAGTAACCCAGATCATAAAAACAATGGCCGCGATCCAAAGCAGCCATCCCAACCAGTTCCAATTCATAATTTTTTGCTCCTAAATCAATGACCGTATTCGTGCGTCAGACAACATAAAAATCTATACATAAATTGTAACACATCGCGGCAATTGTTCCTTATTTCTCATGCCGTTATTAATAAAATAAGTTACAATAGAAGTATAAATAAAAACGCTTTCACCCATAAAAGTGGTGATGTGGCTAGTGTAGTTAACATTTGATTAGTTATTGTCTCTTTATATTTTTGCAATTATCCATGATGTGTTTGCATTCCGATCGCTAAGGGGGTAATGATTATGGAAATGGACGGATACAAAAAGCGTTTTGACTGGGCCAGTTTGATTTTGGGAATCGTATTGGTGGTACTGGGCTGCGTTTCAATCATGCACCCAGACAAATCGCTGCACCTGCTCTGTATCTTAGTTGGCGTTGGCTTACTGCTGTTAGGGATCTATGAGCTTTGGGCCCGCAGCAAGATGCAGGAATGGCTCGGCTATCGTTCCGGCTGGCTGCTCGGTACCGGTATTCTAGACATTGTTTTGGGGATCGTCTTTTTGGTATATCAAAACTTTGGTACAACCGTAATTGCCGTCATCTTCGCACTCTGGTTCATTATCAGCTCAGCCAATGAATTAACGATTGCCGGTTTCTTCCATCAGCTAAACGTTGGTTACTACTGGCTTTTGTTCATTCTCGACATTCTGGGACTGATCATCGGCGTAGTTCTGCTCTTCTCGCCGGTGCTTTCGGCAATCACCATGGTTTGGCTGATTTCTTTCTACTTGATCGTGATTGGAATCGTAAAGATTATTCAAGCCTTCTAGCATCTACGAAAAGAAAAGTTTACAATAAATATTGTAATATCGTACGTATGCAGCCATCGTCATTATGAATGATGACCAGGAAGGGAGAAAGTTTTAATGAGCGAACCAGTCAACAGTCTTGCAGCAGAAATCATCGAATTCGAACGGGTCCATGCAATGACCGACAACCAAGTCGCATTTGGCAGCCAATTGTCGGTTGAGCGCGTGCATGATATCAAGTCACAAAGCGATCTCGCTACTGATGAGGAAGCCAGTCTCTTGCGGCGTTTCATGCAGGCCAAGCACTAGCAAACAAAAAACGCGTCTTAACAGGCGCGTTTTTTATTTGCGTATAAATTTATCAAATTCTTCATTGAACGGCCGTAAAACGTCAAAATCGAGCAATTATACCTTGATTTTCGTTTATCGGTCTTCTGGATAGTGAAAAGCCACCGCTAATGGCGCAGGCGTCAGCTTGGCATCTGGATTCTTGATGCGTTCCATCAATGTATCGATCAGCAGGTCCGCCAACTCGGCAGTCGGCTGCTGAACCGTTGGCAATTCTGGCGTCAGCTCGCAAATCATCTTGGAGCCATCATACCCTGTAACGTGGAAGTCCTCATTGATTCGTTTGCCGGCTCGTATCGCTAGGCGCATGATCTTCAAGGCATCAACGTCATTGGTTGCCATCACGCCATCATATTCTCCAGGAAATGTCGTTTCAAGATTCGTTTCCTTGGCATCCAGCGGCACATACTCAATTTGGTGGGCAGAAAAACAGTCAATTGCCCCTTGGACTCGATTAAGCGTTGGCGAGACCGAGGTATCCTCATCAATCAGAATTGCTGGATGGCTGACGTTTTTAGCAATCAGGTACTCAGCAGCCATCTTTCCGCCACGATAGCTGTCAGCCGACACGATTGGAATATTGTCGGCCAGATAGCGGTCAAACGATACGATTGGGGCCTTGATTCGCTGATATTCCTCAATTCCAAGATTATGCGAGCCCGAAATAATGCCATCGACCTGGTTCGCCATCAGCATCGCCAGGTAATCATGCTCGATATCTGGATTTTGGGCTGATGAGGCAATAATCGTTTTATAGCCCTTAGCAAACAGACGATATTCCAGATCATTTACCAATTCCGCATAGAACGGGTTAATAATGTTCGGGAAGATCAGGCCGATAAATTTGGATGGCTTCCCCTGCATCGCTCGCGCCAGAGCATTGGGCTGATAGTTCAGCTCACGCATTGCCTCATGCACCTTGTTAATGGTTTTTTCGCTTAGCGATCCATAGTTGTTGATGACGCGGGAAACCGTCGTGACTGAAACGCCCGCCAGCTTGGCGACATCTTTTAGTTTAGCTACCATATTCTTGACCTCGTTGAAATGATTGTCACACTATTATAGACCAATTTACGACAATTCGTCATTTTTAAAATAAAAAATCGCATCAGCTTTAAGCTCATGCGATTTTTGTGAACTATTCGGCAGATCAGCTGAAACAGACCTTTAATTAGTTTTGTTCCATGACCTTTTCGCCATTAGCCGTAATCGTAAACGTCTTGTTGGCTGCGTCGGCTTCCAGAACTGCTACGTTTTGGCCTTCCTTGTCCTTACGAGTAATCGTAATCGTCGTTTCGGTCGGTGTTTGAATGTCGATCGAACCATCCAGATCAAAGGCAGCAAATTCATTGCGCCAGCTCAGCAGCTTCAGCAGGTTGGCAACGACTGGACGCTGAACTTCCTTGGCCACTTCTTCTTTAGTGTAGTAGTGACGGTTGATGTTCCGGCCTTCCTTAGTCTTTTCCAACAGTTCCAGGTCATTGGAGCCAGCCAACAGACCAACGTAGTAAACCATTGGGATACCTGGGGCAAATACTTGGAAGGCACGTGCCAGCAGGTATGCACGGTCGTCATCGCCCAATGCGGAGTAGTACGTTGAGTTGATCTGGTAGATGTCCAGGTTGTTGTAGGCAGCTGAAGAGTACTTGCGCTTAACGTTGGCACCAACCTTGTAAAGTTCGTTGGAAGCGTAGTCGATTTCTTCATCAGTCAAGATGTCGCGCGCGTCAACGACCCCGATCCCATCATGAGTGTCCAGCGTCGTGAACTGCTTCATTGGACTCATCTTCAGCCACTTAGCCAGGCGGTTGGTCTTGCCAGAGTACAGCGTGTACAGCGTCGTCATTGGCAGAGCGAAGTCATATACAAAGTAGCCGTGTTGAGAGATCTTTTCAGGAATCGTGTAGTGTTCGTGAATTTCTGGCAGAATTTCTGCATTGTAAGGAGCCAGGATCTCACGTACTTCATTCAACAGATCCCAGATTTCTGGTTCAACGAAGAAGTCATTGGTACCGATCTTCTTAACGGCGTAGGCAAAGGCGTCCAGACGAATCAGGTCAGCCCCATGCTTAACCATGTCAGTCAGCGTCTGCTTGAAGAATTCTTGGGCTACCTTACTCTTAACGTTGATGTCGATCTGTTCTTCACCAAACGTGTTCCACAGGTGTTCAACGGAACCATCGTCAAACTTGATTTCCTGCATTGGTGCCTTGTCCTTACGCTTGTAGATCAAGTCAACGTCTTCCTTGGTAGGATGATCTGGACCAGCAGCTGCCCAGAACTTTTCCCAACGAATGAAGAAGTCGTTGTACTTGGAGTCGTCATGGTTCTTCTTGAAGTCTTGGTACATAACCGACTTCTTGGAAATGTGGTTGATCATGAAGTCAAACATCAGGTAGTATTCTTCACCCAATGCTTCAACGTCAGCCCAGTTACCAAAAGCTGGATCAACAACCGTGTAGTCATAAGGTGCAAAGCCACGGTCACCAGTTGATGGGAAGAATGGCAGCAAGTGAACGCCCCCGATTGCTGAACCGATGTATTCGTTCAAGACTTCATGCGTTTCCTTGATGTTTTTAGCCAGCGAGTCAGAGTAGGTGATCAGCATGGCTTTGTTTTTAATTGGCATGTTTAATCCTCCAAAAATGTAAATTAGTTTTTCTTAGCTTGACGACGAGTAGCAATAAAGATAACCAAGGCAATCACCAGCAGGCCGATTCCGTATGGTACGAAAGGCGCTGCCAGGCTCAACCCAGCTTGCGGCTGTCCCATAATGTGGTTGGTCCATTCAGCAATCGTTGGCGAGAAGAAGGCCCCAAAGTTAAAACCGATCAGAACCATCGAGGTAATCAGCGGTTGCCGATTAGCAGGCGCAAGATCAGGCAGCAGGTTAAAAATCAAAGGAGAGACCAGCTGTAATGGGAACCCAATCAAAAGCAGACCAATGACCAGCATCACGAAGCTGCGGTGACTGGCACCATAGGCAAACAAGAAGTTCGAGATGGCCATCAGAATCAGACCAAAGTAAACCGTCCCAAATCCCATGACCTTCTTGATTGAGCCGTAGAACAAACCACCCAGCGTTGCTCCAATCAGCATCAACGACAAGAAGTTGGAAGATCCAGTGTAGCTGGCACCTTTAATGGCAACCGCTACCCCAGAGAAACGATTTTCCATGCCGACATAGTCAACAACCAGCAGGAAGGCAAATAAGATGAGCAGATAGACGACTGGACTGATCTTGCCCTTGTCTTCGCCTTCAACAGCTTCTTTCAATTCTGCTTCCTGTTTTTCTTCCTTTTTCTCAGCTGCTTCTACCTTGCTGTCGTCTGGAACGCGGGCAGCAAAGAAAAGCAGAACCAAGAAGGCCAGTGCGTAGACCAAGAATGACTGCCGCCAGCCAAATGAGCTCAGCAGCAGGCCGGCAATAAACAGGGTCGTGGCTTGACCGATCTGTTCAGCAGCTGCCCGCCAGCCCAGCATTTGAGCTCGCTCATTGCCTTCATACCAAACTGAGATCATTGAAATGGCCTGCGAGTTATAGAGACCATAACCAGCCCCTAAGACCAATCGCGATGCCAAGACGATGCCATAGTTGTTGACAAACATTGGTACCAGCCCAGCCAGGCCAACGATGAAGACCCCCAGCATGATGATCTTCTTATCAGAAATGTGGAACCAAGACTGCAGCAGCGGTGAAAGCACCACAAAGATCATAACGGCAAAAGATGGCGTGGTAACCAGGTATTCAGACTGCGTTTGCGTGATATGCAAAGCCGCCTTCAACTGTGGCAGCGATCCCTGAATCGCGTATGCACTGGTCACCATGAAAGAAACCGACAGAAAAGCCAGTTTCGTCACAATCGACTTTTTGTTGTCCATGTTGTTTTCCCCTAAAAGTTGTATTTAACGTTCTCAACAGACATTTTGATAAACGTTTATCAATTTCATCGAGGATTATTTTAACTTGTTTTAGTTTCTTTTGTCAATCGTTTATCAAAAAGATTTGAATTGCTTTCGCGGCTCTTAAATCTTATTTTCACACTTTTAATAGTCAAAAAGTAATTCTTTGTTTAATAGTTCGATCAGTGAAGAAATTTCTCAAGCATAAAAGTCTATTAATTTATAGTAGATTTTGGTCGTTTTCATTTAAAAATCAATTGACGTAACCCGTTGTGAATGCTACTTTTTAATTAGCTGCTATTCTTAACGAATTATTAAAAAATAT
Source organism: Limosilactobacillus mucosae (assembly GCF_013423865.1). Classification (NCBI taxonomy): domain Bacteria; kingdom Bacillati; phylum Bacillota; class Bacilli; order Lactobacillales; family Lactobacillaceae; genus Limosilactobacillus; species Limosilactobacillus mucosae. The sequence goes on from NZ_CP058954.1 coordinate 2,018,975, forward strand.
AAATTCTAAATATATAGCCGACTTAACCACTGATCAGCTAGTTTTTAAAGGAGTATGCTCACGTATGAAAAATCCAATCATCGACGAAACGCATCAGCATTATAAGATGTACAAGAGCGGCCGGCAATGGGTCTTTGCCAGCATCGCCGCTTTAACCATGCTGACGGCGGCCGGCTCAGTTGCCCACGCCGATCAGACTGATCAAACCACTCATCAGATTACGGTCTCTGGCAGTGCCAATGGCTCGAATGCCAGTCAAGATTCTGACAGCAGTTCTGCAGCTGACAGCTCAGCAGCCAGTCAGACCAGCGCTGCCGCATCCAGCACCAGCCAGGCCAGTGCCGAAAGTACCGCTAGTGCTCAAGCGACTTCTGAAAGTTCTGCTTCAGCTGCCAGCGCCGTTGCCAGCACCGCCATTCAAGCCAGCTCAGCTGCTGAATCAGCTACGGCTGCTGCATCCAGCGTCAGCGCTGCTAGTTCCAGCAGTGCGGTTCAAAGCTTGGCTGCCACTCAGACCAGTGATGCTGCATCCAGTGCCAGCCAAGCAGCAGCCGCAACTACGACTGTAGCGGCTGCCAATACCGACACTGCCAGCAATCAGGTCGACTTGAGCTCGCTTTACTTCAGCAGCAATGCCAAGTCGCAAAACTTCATCGAAAGCGTAGCGCAAGGTGCCATCAACGGCTGGACCAAGTATGGCGTTCTGCCTTCAGTTACCGTTGCCCAGGCTATCTTGGAAAGCGGCTGGGGACAATCAGCACTTTCCACTCAAGCTCACAACCTGTTTGGGATCAAGGGCAGCTATAACGGTCAGTATGTTACGATGCAGACGCGGGAAGTCTACAATGGTCAAAGCTACTACATCTATGACAACTTCCGTAAATACGCCAACAACTCTGAATCCGTTGAAGATCACGGCAACTTCCTTTACAGCAACAGCCGCTACGCCAATCTGTTGGGCGATCAGTCCTATGCCAGCGTAGCGCGCAAGCTGCAGGCAGACGGCTATGCTACCGATCCATCATATGCCTCATCTTTGATCAAGCTGGTAGAGATGTACAATCTGACTCAGCTTGACAACATCGCCTTTTCTGGCAAGCAGCCCGTTATCAACAACAAGAATGACTACAACTACTCCAACAGTGGCAATGCCGACAGCTCCAACGGCTACTACACCGTTCAAAGCGGCGACACGCTGTCTGGAATTGCCTTGAAGTTCTCCACGACTTCCAGCAAGCTGGCACAGTTGAACAGCATTTCTAATCCGAACCTGATTTATGTCGGACAGCGCCTGCTGGTCAACCAGAGCAGCAACTCAAACTCCAGCTCCTCTGGTCAGTCCAGTTCTACTACGACGAATACGGAAGCATCAGCTGCCAGCTACACCGTTAAATCAGGCGACACGCTGTCTGGAATTGCCAGCCAGTATAATACGACGGTTAACCAGATCGTTTCGCTTAACCAGCTGAGCAATCCAAATCTGATCTATGTTGGTCAGGTCTTGAAGCTTAAAAACAGCCAGACAACCAACTTGTCATCGTCATCATCATCGTCGACTGCTGCAACGACTGCCGATACGTATACCGTTAAGGCTGGCGATACGCTGTCTGCCATTGCATCTCGCTACAGTACCTCCAGCAGCACGCTGGCTTCACTGAACTCATTGAGCAATCCCAACTTGATTTATGTCGGGCAAGTCCTTAAAGTCAGCTCAAATGCCTCGACCAACAGCTCAACCAGTTCTTCAGCAAACAGTACTGTAACGACTGCCGCTTCCTACACGGTCAAGGCTGGCGACACATTGTCTGCCATCGCTGCCAAATACGGGACGACCTATCAGGCACTGGCCTCAGCCAACAGCATCAGCAACCCGAATGACATTTACGTGGGTCAGGTAATCAAGGTCAGCGCAACGGCAACTGCCGCCAGTTCTCAAGCTGCTTCTTCAACCAGCAGCAACGGCAGCTACACGGTCAAGTCCGGCGACACGCTTTACGGCATCGCTTTGGCTAATGGCTTAAACTGGCAGACGTTGGCCAAGCAAAACGGCATCAGCGATCCAAACGTCATATTCGTTGGTCAGAAGCTGAGCCTGTAAATTCATCGTATTTGAAGCTTAACAGCCAGTCGGATTCGCTTCCGTCTGGCTGTTTTACCAAAATCATGTCTAACGTTTGGCACGCCGTTTACGCTGCTTGAATTTTAAATGGCAGCGACCTATTATTGAAAGCATAACATTTAGTACATCGTTACCAAGAAAGTAAGTGGTGTTGTGATCAATTACCGTTCAATGGAAATCGAAGACCTGGATGAAATCAGCCGTTTGTTCAAGCTCTTAGGACATCCCAAACGACTGCAGCTGCTGTATCTGCTGATTCAGCATTCAATGAGCGTTTCCGAAATCAGCAAAGCCTTAAACTGGGAACAGTCAGCTGTTTCTCATCAACTGCAGCTGCTGCGCAAATATGGGCTGGTTAAGCAGATTCGGCATGGCAAGACCATCATCTATCATTTACAGGATCCTAAAGTCATGACTTTGATTGCCGATGTCGTCAGTCATGCTGAAAAAATCGTTAAATCATCATAAAAAAACGCACTGGAAAAAATCCAGTGCGCTTTTTTAGTCTTCGGTCATGTGCTCTTTAATCAAACGATTGATTGCCTGAGCATCCTCATTATTTTTGCTGATGGTCAAAAGCGTATCATTACCGGCAAGCGTACCAACGACTTCCGGAAGCTGCGCATTATCGAACAGGCCCGCCAGTACGGTTGCATAATTGGAGTTCAATGTCGTTTGAATAACATTGATGAATTGAACGTTGGTGACCTTCTCAACGTTGTGACTGATGCCATCAAACAGCCGCTGATATTCATCCGCATGGGTATGCAGGATTGAATAGTAGGTATGTCCATGCTGATCACTAACCTTGACGATGTTCAGAGCGTGAATATCGCGAGAAATCGTGGCTTGGGTAGCATCAATGCCATGCTCAGCCAACATTGCCAACAAATCATGCTGCGTGTTGATCCGCTGCTGCGTTACCAGTTCTTGAATCAATTGACGTCTTTCTTTACGATCCATTGTACCCCTCCAATATGCATAATAATTCACTGCTTTTATAATACTATGAATTGAAAGCACTTAAAAGCCAGTCTGCCGTTTTTATCCGGCTTTTTTTCAGCTGGTGCTTGAATATTATGCAATCAATCAGCCGCCAAAGCCTTGATTGGATTTAATCTTGCGGCACGCCGGGCTGGCAATAGGGCCGCCAGAAAAGCAATCAGCAAGGCGCTGACCAAAGCAAACAAGACGTTGCCCAGTGAAATCTGAACGATATCGTACTTGATCAAGTGGTACAGCTCATGATTCAAGATCAGCTGCGCGCCATACGCCAGGACCAAAGCCAAAATCGCTGCGAAAAAGCCGATAAACAGTGATTCAGCGGTAAACAGACGCCTAATGTCCACCTTGCGTTCACCTAATGCCCGCAGCACGCCGATCTCCTTGGTTCGTTCTGAAACCGACATGTACATGGTTACGATAATCATCAAAGCCGATACCAATAAGGAGATCCCGGCAATTGCTGCCAAGACGATCGTTGCCAGCTGAACGTAGGTGTTGACCGTCTTAAGCATCGAACCAACCGTAATGGCGCCTAAAATTCGCTTGTTGGTCTTTATATCCCGCAGATTATTGATCTTAGTCGCCGTCTTATCAACCCGGTCCAGCGATTTCACACTGACGGCAGCATAGTTGGGCTGCGTTGACGCGCCGCTTTCATTGAGCATGCTCTTGATTGTCTGATAGCTCATCGCCGTGGTTGCCGAAACTCCCGAAGTAAAGCCGACTACCTTCACGGCCCGCGTTGACTGCGTTGGTTGGCCGTCAGCATTGACCCAGTTAAACGTGATCGTCACGGTTTGATTCAACAAGCGCTGATAATGTTTTGCGCCGGCCAGCTGAATCGCCTGCTGCTTATTTAAAACAATCTGATTGGCATGCGGTACGTGGCCTTTTTTGATTGAGTTCGTGGTATAGGCCTTGCTCCAGCTGTTAAGGTTGGTACCGCTTTGCACCTTGTCTTGATAGTTTATCTTATAAGCCGCAATCGAGTACCCCGGCTGAACCTTTGCTACGTCGGCAATATTTTTCAAGCGGTTTAAGTCTTGATTTTTCAAAAACATTGCCTGTGGATTGGCTGCCATGTTCTGCATTGAAGCCTGCAGCTGATCCTGATTCATCTTTTTGCCGTTGGTATTGCGCAGAACCGTAATAACCTGTGGATTAGCCAGCGAATTGATCTGATTTTCAATGTAGCCGTTGACGCCATTGCCCAGACCACTGAACAGCAGCACGGCAAACAAACCGATCGCCGTTCCCAGCATAATCAGCGAGTTGCGCCAAAAATTATATTTAAAATGCTTAAAAGCCGTCTTAAAGCTGGCCAATGCCGGTAACGGACGCGAATTAAGCTGCGTGGGGTCCTGCGGCAGATCATAGGCTGGCCGCAAGCGCTGATCGCCATCAATAACGCCATCTGCCAAATGAACGATCCGTGTCCCGTGGTTGGCAACGTCTTGAGAGTGGGTTACCGCAATCACGAGCTTGCCGTCTTTAGCAATGCTGTCCAGCAATTCCAATACTTCCTGCGTATTCTGCCGATCCAGGGCTCCAGTCGGCTCATCAGCGATAATGACCTGTGGATCGCTGGCTAAGGCTCGGGCAATGGCAACGCGCTGTTTTTGACCGCCGGATAGCTGATGCGGATATTTACGCAGCTGATCTTTCAGGCCAACTTTTTCTAACAGCGATACTGCACGCTTTTTGCGGTCTTCTGCCGTTAGGTCCGTCATATCCAAAGAAATCAGTACGTTTTCTAAAACCGTCAGATGCGCGATCAGGTTATAGGCTTGGTAGATATAGCCAATCGTTGCCCGCCGATAGTTATCCATCTGTTTTTCCTGCCGATGATCCAGCTTTTGACCATCAACAATGACTTCACCATCAAATTCACGATCTAGTCCGCCAATGATGTTCATCAGCGTCGATTTTCCGCCCCCAGATTCTCCAAGGATTGAGACAAATTCTCCCCGTTCAAATTCAAGATTGATCCCTTTTAGAACCGGAAACTCTTCTTTTCCCAGGAAATATGACTTATGGATATCATGAAGCTCCAAATATGCCATAACAAACTCCTTACATTCTGCTGTCTTCAAAAACTGTCTCTCAAATTGTAAAAGATCCAGTCTATTCGGGCAATTATTCTTGTCAGCCTGTAAAGTCAAAAGCGCATTACTCCAGTCATTGACCGGTATAATGCGCTTTAATATAAAATCTGCAGTTATCTAAGCATTCAACGGCTGCTCGATCATCTTGCCATCCATAATCTGATAGATGCGATCAGCAAAATCCTTTAACCGCAAATCGTGAGTAACAACGACCACTGCCTTGTCATACTGCTTGGCCATTTCTTTCATCAAGCGTCCTACAACCTTGACCCGCTCACTATCCAAGGCAGCCGTTGGTTCATCAGCCAGGATAATTGCCGGATCGGTATACAGCGCACGGGCAATGGCGACCCGCTGATTCTGTCCGCCTGAAAGCTCATCGGGGAATTTGTTGACCAGCTGATCGATCCCCAGTTCCTGCAGCAGCTTCTCAAGCCGATCCGGACTAAGGTTTCCTTTGTGAACGCGATCAACCAGGGCAAACTGATCCGCAACGCTCAGGTAGGAAAGCAGATTATAAGACTGCAGTACAAACCCGATTTGATTTAAGCGAATCTCGTCTCGCTGCTTTTCAGAAAATCGACTGATGTCTTGACCATCAATCAGCACCTGCCCGCTGGTTGGCCGCTGCAAGCCACCAGCAATCGTCAAAAAAGTACTCTTGCCTGATCCAGAAGGTCCTAAAACCAAGCTTAGTTCGCCGCTGTGCGCCTTGAAGCTGACGTCTGAAAGCACCTGAACCTTACTGATGCCCGTTCCATAGTCTTTGTTAATGTTTTTTAATTCAATTGCCGTCATCCTGCTCACCTCTATCTCATTGCATCTAAGGGGTCAATTCGACTGATCATGCGGACCGGCAGCAATGAACCGGCAACGCCTAATACAACCAATGCCAGGCTCAAGATCCCAGTCAGCGGCCAATTGATCAGCATTGGCACCGAACTTGGCATTGCTGCCTTGGAAACGATCATCAGCAGCAATGCGCCAAGCGTACCGCTGACCATCAAGATCACCGCCTGACCAATCGTTGCCCCGATCAGATAAGCTGCCGGAATTCCCTGTGCTCTTAAGACTGCATAGTTAGGAATCTTTTGCATCGTCAGAATATATAGGAAAACGGTGATAACGATCAGCGAGATCACCATCAAAAAGGCGATCATAAACTCAAAGGTCATATTCTGCGCTGCATAGCCGGGCAGTTTTTCAATAAAGGTACCGATGGAGTATTGCTTGAGATTCTTATTTTCGACCGTCTGCTTCTGATCAGAAAAAATTCCGCTGGCCGCGAACTGATCACCCGTTCCTTTAAGCGTTTGCCAGGTTGTCAGGCTGCCATAGACGATTGAGGCGATATTCAGCTTGGCATCTTTGGCAAAACCCACGACCCGATATTTTTGCGTGCTGCCGTTAAGCGTGATCTGATCGCCTAACCGATAGCCTTTACTCTTTAATCCTTCATCGAGGACGACCTGATTTTTACCATGCGGCTTGTGACCGCTGCTGAGCTTCATTTTCTTTTGGTAGATAAACTGCGAGCTGTCCAGACCAACAAACTGAATCGTCTGCTTGTCAGTCGCTCCCTTGGCTCTTTCAATCACTGCCGGCGTCTGGCCGACTAATGCCTGGTGATTATTCGGCTTAGGCAGATCCTGCTTGGCGATCAGCGACTGGCTCAGGCTGATATTAGAATTTTTGTTTAAAACCACGCTCTTGGCATCCCATGAATCGATTGCGGCCGTATTTTCATTGGCCAGCCCCAGCATCATGCCCATCAGCATAAACATCAAATAACCGATCAAGACGATCATGCCAATAATCAGACCATATCTTAACTTCTCATGACGAATTTCCTTAACGGCCAGAAACATTTTAATCACCTTCGTTTTCTAATAAGCGCTGCAGAGCCTGCAACAAACGCTGTAAAATCATTGTCTGTTCAGCGGGAAAATTCAGACACTCCTTGATTGCCTCATGATTGATCGTCATGATGGTCCACTGCAAAGCCGGAATCCTTGAGACCGGGCGCAGCGGCAGCATTCCTTCATTGCACCGCAGATGAAGCTTGATCAGATCATAATAGCGACTACCATGGACCTTTTGGACGAATTCACGCGTCTGTTCAAAATAATCCTGGGCACTCATCAACTGATGCGGCGTAGTTGCCACGTTTTGGTGAATATCTCGCATTGCCTTGGCATACAGATACTGATAGGCATCTTTTAAATCGGAAAAATACTTATAGAATGCACCACGAGCAATTTCAGCCTCTTTAACGATCCGTGCTACCTGTGCCGTTGCCAGTGAATGCTCACTGAACTCATGCAGCAGCGCCTGCTCAATTTTTTGCCGTTTTTCATGATTTAAATTTTCAAAAGTACTGGTTGGCATCTGAATTTCCCTCCCTATTGAGTGACACCGTGTCATCTACCATGTGATCATACCGCGATAGTGACACCGTGTCAACTTTGAGGAACAAAAAAAAACAGCCGTCATTTTGACGACCGTTTTGAACATTTTATCTAAAGGAGTTAGGCTTCTTCGCCACCAACCTTGACAACGGCTTTGGAAACCTTGCCCAACTTGCCGCTGACAAAGTCTTCAACTTCATTAAATGCCAGTTCGTGAGAGAACAGTGGCAATGGATCAACCTTGCCGCTAGCCAGCAGAGCAATTGAGTCTTCAAACGTGTATGGGTTGATGAAGGCACCTTGAATCGTCAGTTGCTTCTTGAAGACATCATAAGTGTTGACGGAGAACTTAGCGTCAGGGTTACCAACACCAAACATCAGTACTTGAGCACCCTTAGCAGCGGCTGCCAGACATTGTTCCTGCGTTTGTGGCAGACCAACGGCTTCAACGACAATGTCAAACGCATCGGCTGGAATTTCTTCCTTGGTCGTGTTGATCGTCTTAACGCCAAAGTGTTCACGGTTGTTAGCCAGCTTTTCATCAGAGCGGCCAGCCAGCGTTACCTCATGAATTCCACGCGCCTTCAGGATCTGTGCAAACAGCTGACCTTCAAAGCCATCACCCAGAACCAGTGCTTTTTGGTATGGGTGCGTCGTCAGCAGGTCAACACCATGCATTGCACAAGAAATTGGTTCAACAACGGCAGCGGCCTTTAAAGAAACGTTGTCAGGAACTTGGTAGACAACCTTGGCAGGAGCAGTAAAGTATTCCTCAAAACCACCGTCACGGGTAACCCCAACGGCATCCAGGTGTTCACACAGTTCTGGACGTGAGGTGCGGCAGTACTTGCATTGACCACAGTAGATGTTAGGGTCAACGGTCACACGGTCGCCAACCTTGACATTGGTAACGGCATCCCCAACCTTGGCTACAACACCAGAGTTTTCGTGACCTAGTACGATTGGTGGAACGGCTGAAGCAGAGCCTGGCAGACCAGCGTACAGTGCCTTGTCAGTACCACAGATACCAGCGTAGGCCGTGTGAATCAAAACTTCATCTGGCTTGATTTCAGGAACGTCATATTCTTGAACGGCAAGATCTTTAATACCTTGTAATACAAGTGCCTTCATCGATTTATACCTCTTTCTTTGTGAAAACATTAATTTAAATTTTGCCAATAGTATAATCCAGATCTCAAGTATGTGTCAACCGGTTATCATCTTTTTTGATAATCGTTTGACATTCAGCAATCGTTTAACCATATGATAACGCTTGATTTTCAGTGGTTAATTTTTTTTGAAGTTTTCGCGACAAAAAAACGTAAGCGTTTCAATATTAAGCATATCAAGACTGCTATCATTTGATTATCAATGTAAAAATGCTGTAAAATACCGTTAGATAGGCATTCTTACATTGCGGGACTTTAATTTTTATGTTAGCCTAACAAAGGTGTTTTATTGCATTAAACGTTTTTTATTGGGTAATGCAAAGTTTAATTAAGAAAGGTGGGTTTACCGTGGATAACAACACGAATGACCAACGCCGCAAGCACAAACTGATTGAGTATGCTAACGGCAAATCACTTGAAGAAATCAACGGCACCGTTGAAGTTCCAAAAGGTAAAGGTTTCTGGAAGACTCTTTTAGCCTATTCTGGACCTGGCGCATTAGTGGCTGTCGGCTATATGGATCCCGGCAACTGGTCTACTTCGATCACTGGTGGTCAGGCATTCGGTTATACTTTAATGACGACCATCCTGATTTCAAGTTTGATTGCGATGCTGCTTCAATACATGGCTGCTAAACTTGGGATCGTGAGTGAAATGGACTTGGCGCAAGCCATTCGAGCTCGTACAGGGAAGGCGCTCGGGATTGTCTTATGGATTATGACCGAGCTTGCAATTATGGCAACCGATATTGCTGAAGTTATTGGGGCAGCCATCGCCTTAAATCTTTTATTCCATATTTCACTGACCGTTGCCGTTTTCATCACGGTGTTGGACGTTCTGGTGCTGCTGCTCTTAACTAAGATTGGGTTCCGCAAGATCGAGGCCATTGTCGTCTGTTTGATCCTGGTTATCCTGTTCGTCTTTGTTTATGAGGTTGCCTTGTCCGATCCAAACTGGGGTGCTGCTTTTGCTGGTCTGCTTCCTTCATCTCAGGCCGTTGCTACCAGTCCGGAACGCTTAGGCATTACTCCTTTGTCAGGTTCTTTGGGGATCATCGGGGCAACTGTAATGCCTCACAATCTCTACCTGCACTCAGCTATTTCACAAACGCGCAAGATCGACCACACCAATGCTGAAGACATCAAGCAGACGATTCGCTTTACGGCTTGGGACTCCAACATTCAGCTGTCAGCGGCCTTCTTGGTCAACTGTCTGCTTTTGATCATGGGGGTTGCCGTATTTAAGTCTGGTACGGTTAAGGATACTTCTTTCTTTGGCCTATACGAGGCATTGAGCAACACGTCAATGCTGAGCAACCCGATTCTGATCTCAGTAGCCAAGTCCGGTCTGCTGTCAACGCTGTTCGCGGTTGCGCTGCTGGCTTCTGGTCAAAACTCTACGATTACCGGTACCTTGACTGGTCAAGTTATCATGGAAGGCTTTGTGCACATGAAGATGCCATTGTGGGCTCGGCGGCTGGTCACGCGTCTGATCTCAGTCGTTCCCGTGCTGCTGTGCGTGGCCTTTACTGCAAAAGACAATGCTATTCAACAACACGCGGCCTTAAACATGCTGATGGAAAACTCCCAGGTCTTCTTGGCCTTCGCTTTGCCATTCTCAATGCTGCCACTGCTTTTGATGACTGACAGTAAAGACGAGATGGGCGAGTTCAGAAATACCGGCTGGGTCAAAGTCTGCGGCTGGCTGTCAGTTATTTCGCTGGCATTCTTAAACCTCTACAACCTGCCAAATACTTTTGAAAGCTTTGGCATCTGGCAAAAGAGTACGTCTGATCTGCTGGCCTGGATTGCCATTGTAGTCATTATCATGCTACTGGCCTGGACGATCTACGACATGTACAAGGGTAACCAGCGCTTGATCGCAGAAGGTATCCATCATCCTTGGGAACATAAGGATGGTCAAAAACCAGCCAGTCAAGATTAATAAAACAAATATTTTAATTTATCAATAAAAAACCGTTTGAACGCCTTGGTTCGAGCGGTTTTTGATATTTTTGGTGTATAATAGCCTGTGTTTAGGCATCAGCCGCGTTATGCTGACTGCGCGGCCAAAATAACTTTGAGGTGAATATTTTGGACAACCACGATAATAAAGAAAAGCGGCGCCCAACCCGAGTTGAACTATATGATCAACCAAACAAGCGCCCAGAAAAAAAGACGCATTTCTTCTTCGATAAAAAAGCTGACCGTACGGCTAAAAAAGAAGCTGCGCCAACGTTTAAGCTTGATAAGCAAGCCAAGCGCTCATCACAGAGCAATGCCGATCCGAATATCAAAGCTCAGCTAACCACTAATGGTACGCGTTCCAGCCGCAGTCAGGAACGGCTGAGCGCTCGCAATGGTCAGGCAAGTGCCGCTAAAATAACTGGCTTAGGTGCTAAATCCGGCAAAAACAAACAGCCAAAAAACAAAAAGCCTAGCCATCGCCCATTTAAAATTGCCCTAGGAATCCTTTTGGCAGTCTTGGTCGTCATGGTCATCGTCTTTGCCGTCAAGCAGCAGGACCCCGTAACCGATAATTCCAGTGATACGACCGTCTCCACGTCTTCTAAGAAAAAATCCAGCAGCTCAAAGAAGTCCAGCAGTCACAAAAAGAAGCATTCTTCTTCCAGCTCATCTTATGAAGCCAATTACGACACCAATGATCAGGATTCCTATTACGTACCAAACACTACGACGAATTCATCATCTGCTCCAGCAGCCAGCTCATCCAGCCAGACGACTATCAACAACAATAATCAGACGGCTGGCAATGGCAACAGCAGCTATCAAGGCGGCAACGCTGACAATACCGGCAGCGGCAACGGCGGTTCATCTACTGCCAACAACAATACGTCTTCAGAATCTGTCAGCAGCAATACCGGTGCCCCGACTCAATCCAGTGCTGCACAGTAGCCAGGATTTATAAAACGGTCTTGACACGCTCTTGTCAGGTGCATATAATTCAAACTAATGACAAAGGACATGCCTGATGCGGCTGGTTATCCAGGGAGTCGGTACCTTGGCTGGAAGTACCGTTGACCAAGCACATCAGCGTACCACCTTTTTGAATTGTCACTGGCCGAGATAAGGTCAGTCGGGTCGTGCCCGTTACCACACTTATGAGGCGACGCCATTAGTGCGCCGTAAATTAGGGTGGAACCACGCTGATTATGTTATCAACCAACGTCCCTTTGATTGCTTTTGGCAATCAAAGGGACGTTTTTTTATTACCACAAAGGAGAGATTTTACATGGCTCAAGTTGCTGTTATGAACGTCGATGGCTCAGTCAACAAGATTGACCGCGACTCAAAAGAAAGTTTGGACGCCCTGCGTCAACTGTCCGCTCTGATGCTGAAAGCGGCTCTGCAAAAGGAATTTGCCGGTATTCGTCTGGGTGCCGACGTTGCTGAAGAAGACGGTTTTTACGTTGACTCTGACAAAGACGAACAGCAGGTTTCCGCTGACGAACTGCCACAACTGGAAGCTGCCATCAAGGCAATTGCCAAGTCCGAAGCCAAGGTTGAGTTTAAAGAGCTCAGCGTTGAAGAAGCCCTGGCCAGCGTCAAGGACGACCCATTCTCAACCGAACTGATCAACGAAAACGCTAAGGACGGCAAGGTAGCCATGTACGATCTGGATGGCGTGCTGGCTGTTGCCAATGCACCGGTTCTGGTATATGCCAACCTGGTTAAGAACTACAAGCTGCTCAGCGTGGCTGGCGCCTACTGGAAGGGTATGTCATCCAACCCAATGCTGCAACGGATCTATGGAACGGTCTTCTACAAAAAAGACGATCTGGAAGCTGATCTGAAGGCTCGTCAAGAAGCCAAGGAACGCGACCACCGCGTCATTGGGAACCAACTGGACCTGTTCTTCGTTGATCCTAAGGTTGGTGCTGGTCTGCCATACTGGATGCCTAAAGGGGCAACGATTCGCCGGACGATTGAACGCTACATCATTGACAAGGAACTGGCTGACGGCTATGAGCACGTCTACACGCCAGTCTTGATGAACCTGGATGCCTACAAGACTTCTGGTCACTGGGCTCACTACCGCGAAGACATGTTCCCGCCAATGGACATGGGTGATGGCGAAATGCTTGAACTGCGGCCAATGAACTGCCCAAGCCACATTCAAGTCTACAAGCACCACATTCGCTCCTACCGTGAACTGCCACTGCGGATTGCCGAACTGGGTATGATGCACCGCTACGAAAAGTCTGGCGCACTTTCCGGTCTGCAGCGGGTACGGGAAATGACGCTGAATGATGGCCACACGTTCGTTGCTCTGGAACAGATTCAAGACGAATTTGCCAAGATTCTGAAACTGATCATGGACGTCTACAAAGACTTTGACATTACCGACTACACGTTCCGTTTGTCATACCGTGACCCTAAGAACACGGAAAAGTACTTTGCCAACGATGAAATGTGGGAACGTTCGCAATCCATGCTGAAGGCTGCCATGGACTCACTGGGTCTGGACTACTACGAAGCTGAGGGTGAAGCTGCCTTCTACGGTCCAAAGCTGGATATTCAAACCAAGACGGCCCTGGGCAACGAAGAAACGATGTCCACGATTCAACTGGACTTCATGCTGCCTGAAAAGTTTGATCTGCACTACGTTGGTGAAGACGGCAAGCAGCACCGGCCAGTCATGATTCACCGTGGGGTTGTCGGCACGATGGAACGTTTCGTAGCCTACCTGACGGAAATCTACAAGGGTGCCTTCCCAACCTGGCTGTCACCTGAACAAGTCGTAATCATCCCAGTTTCTGATGAAAAGCACGGTGCCTACGCTGACGAACTGGCTAAGAAGTTCAAGGCCGCTCAGATTCGGGCTAAGGTTGACCACCGCAATGAAAAGATGGGCTACAAGATTCGGGAAGCTCAAACGCAAAAAGTTCCATACACGCTGGTTGTCGGTGAAGATGAAATGGCCAACGACTCAGTTTCCGTTCGTAAGTATGGTGAAAAGGATCAAAACGGCATGACTGTGGATGCCTTCATGGATGAAATTCTGCACGATATTGCTACCTACTCACGCGAAGACTAATCAAAAAAGCTGTTTGGCAGATGCCAGACAGCTTTTTATTATCTTCTCAGCCTCATTAAGCGCTTTTTTTCGCCGTTTGGATGATAAAATGGATCTTTCATCATTTTAGAATCAAACGCGTTATAATAGGGAAAATTTCAAATCAGAAAGGTCGCGAATCAAATGTCTCCATGGAATCGTTTCAAAAATTCAGCCTGCACGTCAATGATGGTCGGCAAGCATGCTTCAACTGATGGCTCTACTTTTATCTCGCGCAATGAGGACCGCGTCAAGGCAATTGAGCCCAAACGCTTCCTGGTTCGGCCGGCCGTCAAGAATCGCCAGGCAGCCTATGTCTCAGCTTATAATCAATTGACCGTGCCGCTGCCAGCTGACAGTATGCGCTATACGGCTACGCCAAGCGTTGATCAGACGCAGGGACCCAACGAAGAGGACGGCTTTAACGAGGCTGGCGTTGGCGAAAGTGCCACGGAATCCGTCTATGCCAATCCAAAGGTGCTGGCCTATGATCCATACGTCAAAAACGGTCTGGCCGAAGATTCACTGACAACCCTGGTTTTGCCCTATATCCATTCGGCACGCGAAGGAGTTGACTATTTGGGACGATTGATTGCCAAATACGGTTCAGCGGAAGGCAACGGCATTCAGTTCATTGATCAAGATGAGGTCTGGTACATGGAAATTGCTACTGGCCACTACTGGGTTGCCGTGCGTATTCCTGATGACTGCTATGCCGTGGCGGCCAATCAGATTGCCATTGAAGACATTGACTTTGGCGACAGCCAGAATTTTGCCTGGGCAGATGGCATTCGACCATTTGTGGAAAAGAACCACCTCAATCCCGATGATGAGCGCTGGAACTTTCGGCATATCTTCGGCACCAATACCAAACAGGACCACCACTACAATACGCCCCGCGTCTGGTTTGCCCAGCACTATCTGAGTCCCAGTCTGACCAAGGATCAAACGCCCGAGTCAGCTGATATGCCTTTTATTCGCAAGCCCGATCATAAAATCAGCGTTGAAGACATCCAGTACGTTTTAAAATCACACTATAATGAAACGCCTTATGATCCCTTGGGCAGCGGTACTTTAGAGCAGCGGCGGCGCTACCGTTCCATCGCGCTTTCCCGCACGGCACAGTCGCATATTCTGCAGGCGCGCAATGATTCATATGGTGCCGCTCAAGCCATTCAATGGGTTGAGTTCGGCGTCCCGACTTTTTGCGCCTATGTGCCCTTCTTTGCCAACGCCGATGATACCGATGCCTCATACCGCGAGTTTCCAGAAAAAATGGATCTGAACAATGCCTATTGGCTAAATGAGGCCCTGGCAAGCGTCGTTGAAAGCCATTATGCTGAATTTGCCAAGGACAATCTGGACTTTCAAGATGAGCTGCAGGCCTGGGCAAGACGCAAGATCAAAGCTGTCGATGACCAGATCAGTCAGCTTGACGGGCAACGACTGACCAGCTATCTGACCTCGCAGAATCATGATATCGCCAAGCATTTTAACACCCGTGCACAGCAGCACCTGTTTGACCTGCTGACCAAGGGAGCTGAACTGTCCAAGCTGACCTTCAAGATGGATCCTAATCTTTAGGCATTTCTTGACACGCAAACAGCCCTGATCAAATTCTGATCAGGGCTGTTTTTTACTGCAGCGAATCCCAAGCCGTCAGTTGAACCGGCCGCTGCTTAGTCAGCTGCAACAGTTCGGAACTAAGGTAGCGCTTGTTGATCACGGCTTCATAGGTATAGTCTTCAAACCATTTTTGCGTCATGACGAAATAGCCTTTTTCGCCATTTTCTTCACCCCATGAATTCTCAATCTTCCAGCGATCAATCTGACCGTCAGCCTCATTAAATCCAGTCAGCGTCATGGCATGAGAAACGCAGGCCTGTCTGGTTTCCAGCCGTTCTTTTTTGTTCATAACGTAGTCAATGCCCAAAAGCGCTTCTGTTTTGTACAGCTCAGCATCCATAATGCCCCGCTTGCGATCCATCTGCTGTAAGACGTCATTGCCGACCCACACGGTTTCTCCTGCTTTCAGCTGCTTGACCGCGCTGTTCTGCAGTTCTTCAAACGGCACGTTGACGAATTGCAGCGGGATTCCACCAACGACATTTTCCTGCTGCGGCATTGAGTAGACCTGATTGAGCTTATGATCCGGCGCGTTGGTCAAAACTACATAGTCACGCAGATTCAGCTGCCAATATTGATGAAAGAATTCCAGTGGCGACAGATTGGCCTGCCGATGCAGCTGATGATCGTCATCCTGATATTCCAGATCAAACTGCTTAGGCGGCATCCCAAAAGCATAAACGGCCAATCGATAGACCTCACTGACCATCTTTTCTTTAACCTGCTGAACCGCAGCCCGATCAGCATGCTGCTCATTGATCATCTTCCGCAGTACCAACGCGTCTTTATGCATCAGATCCTTCATTACCCCGGCAATATCGTCAGTATTCTTGGTATTGTAGGTGTCAGGCATTACATATTCCGGTACGACGCCATATTTTTCAATGATCGAGGCAGCATTGGCCCACTGCCCGCCATCATTTTCCGCAAATGCCACATAAAAATCGACCAGCCGATCATGAAATGGCAGTGCGGCCGTAGCAATGATATTTTGCAAAAACATATTGGCCCGTTCAACACGATCCCAGAAAAACAAATAATTCTGCGATAATTCAAAATCCTTGAAGTTGTACTGGCTGGCAAAAAGATGCCGCAGCGTGTTCAGCGTGGCAAACGACCAGCAGCGACCGCTATGCCGCTGATTGGATACCTTGCCCGTCTTGACTTCATACGAAAAAACGCGGTGATTGCGCTGACTGACGTTTTGGTCCTCGCTGGTTGCCTTGATGCCATTTTTCATCACGGCCCGCGCGATTACGGCAGCATCTGGCCGCTTTTTGAAATCGGCTTCGTAGCCCTGCAGCTGCTGCGACGTTAACTTTTCAAACTCTGACATGTTGAATCTTCCTCACTTACAGTCTTTTGTGAATCATTCTAAAGCAAAATCATCAACAACTCAAAAGCAGCGCCCTTGCTAAAGAACGCTGCTCATTGTTAGTTATCGGCAAAGAAATGCTTCCATTGCTGATTGATATTGTTTTTAGCCGGCTGCGTACGATTCCAGAAACCTACCTTGACGACGCCGACGATCTTGCTCTTAGGTACGAATCCCCAGTAGCGGCTGTCGTTAGAGACGCTGCGGTGATCACCCAAGACAAAGTACTCGCCTTTTGGTACCTTGTAGGCCCCATTATGCAGCACCCAGCTGTTTTCCTGGGAAATACTGTGCAAAGTCCAGGTTCCGGTACCGCTGGAACGCTCGCTCTTGCTGATGTAGCTTTGATCAACCTTTTTACCGTTAACGTAAAGATTGCCGTTTTTAGCCTCAACCGTATCGCCTGGCAGACCAATAACCCGCTTTACGTACTCAGTCTTTACTGAAACTTGCGGATCAACGCCATTGGCATCAAAAACCACTACGCTGCCGCGATGAATCTTGGCTTGCTTTAAGCAGACCACGCGCTCGTTGTTTTGCAGATTAGGCTGCATGGATGGACCATCAACTCGGACAAACTGAAAAGCAAACTGCTTGATCAGCAATGCCAGCAGCAGACCAATCGCAATCGGCACGATCCAACTCATTAATTCTTTAAAAGCTTTCATCAAAATTGCTCCCAGATTAGATTTCTAACGGCAATTTTAATACACTTTGCCAGCAACTAACAACTTATTCATCATATTCGCGCATCAATTTTTTGGTCAGCTGATAATCGCCAACATATGGAATGTCATGGCCTTTTTCATGCATAAACTGCTCGCGTCCCTTGGCAGCCATAAACATGACGTCGCCGGGCCGCGCCATGTTAAATGCATCTTGAATGGCTTTGGCGCGATCAACGTTGATATGTACCTCAACATCAGGATTATCAATGTGTGATTTGATTTCTTCATCGATCTTGTACGGATCCTCAAAGAAATTGTCTTCACTGGTTAGAATGGCCACGTCAGCATATTTGGCCAGCGCCTCGCCAATATCCTTACGGCGCGACTCAGCCTTACCGCCAGCCGCACCGATCACTACGATCAAACGGCCATTGGGATAAGTGTTTTTCATGTATTTGAAGCTTTCATTCAGGCTCAGATAGTTATGAGCATAGTCAACGCAGGCCAATAGTCCCCGCTGATTGCTCAGCATTTCCATGCGGCCAGGAACGGTGGTTTCTTCCAGTCCCTTGGCAAAAGCCGCCGTATCATCACTGAACTGCCGTTCTACGACCAGCGCGGCCAAGGCATTGCTGTCATTGAACGTACCTGGGATATTGATCTTAAAGCGGCCAGTCAACTGCGGCTGCTGACTGCTGAACGTAGCTACGTGAAACTCATGCGGCGAATCAACTACATAGCGATAGTCGGCATTGGACTGACTGTTGCCAAATGAGATTACCTGATTGCCAGCAGCCAGCGCTTTTTGAGCCAGCAGATCATAATAAGGACACTCACGATTGATGATCACCTTGGATGAGTTAAGCATCAGCTGACTCTTACAGTACAGATAGTCTTCAAAACTTGGGTGTTCTACCGGACTAATGTGGTCGGCAGCAATATTTAAAAAGACACCAATATCAAAATGCAGACCATAGACTCTTGACTTCTTATAGGCCTGACTGGAAACCTCCATAATCAGATACTTCATGCCATTATCGGCAGCCTGACGCATCATCCGGAACAGGTCCAGTGACTCTGGCGTCGTTAAATGAGCTTCTTCAAAATGCTCGCCATCAAGACATTCAGCAATTGAGGATAATTGGGCTACCTTATGATCAAAAACCTCATTCATCAAATGGCGGGCAAAGTATACCGAAGTCGTTTTTCCCTTGGTCCCAGTAAACCCAATCACTTTCAGTTCCTGTTGCGGGTTGTTGTAAAACTCGCGCGCCAATAGAGCCATTGCCTTTTGAACGTCATTGACCACCAGCTGCACGACTTGATGCTGGTCTTTGCCGGCATAGACGTTTTCAGTCACACAGGCAACGGCTCCCTTATCAATTGCGTCCTCCAGATATTTTTCGTTAAAATGCAGTCCCTTGCACATAAACAGCGTATCAGGTGCAATACGGCGCGAATCATAAGATAAGAATTGGAGCCTGCGATCTTTGAGATTGGCTGGAACCTTGAAGCGCCAATCATCACCGATTACGATTTCACGCAGCAATTGATCCTGTTTTAAAATGTTGGCAGCTTGATTAAGCGTCAGCATTTCTCCCCCCACCTTTCATTTAAACGTTCATTGTCTTTCGATCATGTTTCGTATTCTGACACAAGATTATGAAAAAAATGCGAAATCCCAACGAAAGCATCAAGAACTTGCTTTTAAGATGTCTTAAAAAAGCGACAATAAGGTCCAGTCTGCAAACGCACCGCAGACTGGACCTTATCTTCAATTAACTGTCAAGGTATCGACTTCCCTAACAGTCATATTTAATTATACGCTTTCATCAACTGCTCTGTCAGCTGGTAATCGCCGACATAAGGCTTGTCATGGCCATTTTCGCGCAGGAACTGCTCCCGCCCCTTGGCAGCCATAAACATGACATCGCCCGGCCGCGCCATCTGAAAGGCTGTTTTAATGGCCTCTTCACGGTTAAGAATCTCATGAACCTCAACGTGGGGATCCACGATATGATCGTGAATTGCCTGAATAATCTTTTTGGGATCCTCAAAGTAGTTGTCATCTTCAGTCAGGATGGCCACGTCGGCATACTCTGACAGTGCGCGACCGATATCCTGGCGCCGTGACTCAGCTTTGCTGCCCACTGAACCGGTAACCACGATCAAGCGGCCGTCTGGATACTCATGCTTTAAGAACTTGAAGCTCTCACTCATGCTCAGGTAGTTATGAGCATAGTCAACACAAGCCACATAGCCTTTTTCGTTCTTTAAGATCTCCATGCGGCCCGGTACCTTAGTTTCTAAAAGTCCCGCCGCAAACTCACTGGTTTTATCGCTTAGCTGCGCGGCGACTGCCAAAGCCGCCGTTGCATTGCTGCAGTTAAACGATCCCGGCAGCATGACCCGAAAATCGCCTGCAACTGTCGGCAGCTGGTCATTAAACGAAGCAACCTGGAAATGACCATGCTCGCCTAAAGTAAAGCGATAATCGGCATCTGATTGATCACTGCCATAGGTAATCAGCTGGTTGCCGAATGCACGCGTCTTTTGGGCCAGCAGCTCAAAGTAAGGGATCTCGCGGTTGATGATTACTTTATCGGCATTTTTTACCAGCTGGCTCTTGCACCAAAGATAGTCGTCAAAACTTGGATGCTCAACGGGACTGATATGATCACGCGAAATATTCAAGAAGACGCCAATGTCAAAATGCAGCCCATCAACGCGCGACTTCTTATAAGCCTGACTGGAAACCTCCATCACCAGATACTTCATGCCGTTATCAACGGCTTGACGCATCATCCGGTACAGATCCAATGATTCGGGCGTAGTCAGGTGCGATTCAATAAAGTTTTTACCATCCAGACATTCGGCAATCGATGACAGCTGCGCCACCTGATTGTCAAAGACATGCGCTAAAATATGCCGCGTAAAGTAGACTGAGGTCGTCTTGCCCTTGGTACCGGTAAAGCCGATCAGTGTCAGTTCTTTTTCCGGATCGCCATAAAATGCCCGTGCGACTGTCGCCATGGCTTTTTGGACATCAGTAACGACAAGCTGCCAGACGGTCTGACCAGCCAGCTCCTCATCATACACCTGCTGAGTCAGACAAGCCGTGGCGCCTTTTTTGACTGCATCCACCAGATACTGCGGATTAAAGCGCTGTCCCTTGCAGATAAAAAGCGTCTGCGGCTCAATTACACGCGAGTCATACGAAAGCTGTCTGAACTCCAAATCGGCAATTTTTTCCGGTACATCATACAGCCACTGACCGTCAACGATGATTTCCTTAAACAGGTCCCGTTCCTTGAGAGCGGCTACCGTCTGTTTAACCGTCAGCATTTAGTTCGCCGCCTTTTGCTTGGTTTGATCAATTGCAGATTCATCCGGCTTGAAGTTGTCGATAAAGTACAGCTTGTACCAGACCAAGAACGTGTAGACGGTCCAGATCTTGCGCCGGTCGTCAGTCTTGCCTTGGAAGTTGTCTTCAGCCATCTTCAGGATCTTGTCTTGATCAAAGAACTCTTTGACAAAATCCTGGCTGAATAATTCACGAACTTCTTGGTAATACTTGTCTTCACGCAGCCAGGCCCGAATTGGCGTAGGGAAGCCCATCTTAGGCCGCGTTGCCCATTCTTCTGGCAGGTGACGGTTGGCCGCCATCCGGAAAGCCCACTTGGTACCCTTAGCGTTGAACAGGTACTTGGTTGGCGTGGTCTGAGCAACCTTCATCATTTCCCGATCCAATAAAGGCACCCGCAGTTCCAGCGAGTTGGCCATACTCATCTTATCGGCCTTCAGCAGAATATCGCCTGGCATAAAGCAGTGCAGATCCAGGTACTGCTTTTTGGCAACCTCATCAATATCTTTGTCTTCAACCTTGTCGTAGTATGGGTCAACGATCTGCTTAACCGTTGGACCACAGTCAAATTCAGGCTGCAGAATGCTTTGAGCCTGTTCTGGACTGAAGATGTAGGCCTCACCGATAAAAGTATCGCGAGCTGGCGCCAGGTTGGCATACATATGCGCCTGGCCATGGAAATGCTTGTTCTTGATCTTTTCGGCAATCTCATAGCGCTTTTGCCGCGGCTTTTTCTTCAGCTGATCGGTAATCCAGCGAATCAGCTTTGACTTGGTGTAGAAGCCATAATCAATGTAGCCGGCAAACAGCTCATCGGCGCCTTCACCAGAAAGCATTGCCTTGTAGCCATTGTCCTTAGCCAGCTTGGTCAAGAAGTACAATGGCACGACGGATGGGTTGGAGTCGGGCTCGTCCAGATAGTATTGAATCAATGGGAAGGTATGGAAGGCTTCCTCGTTGGTCAGCTTGGCATCCGTATTCTTAAGATTCAGCTTAGCTGCCAGTTCCCGTGCTTCCTTGGTTTCATCGTAGGTGCTGTCAAAGCCGATTGAGAACGTGTTGTCAGGCCGCATCATCGCCGTAACGTAGCTGGAGTCAACCCCAGCCGAAAGAAACGAACCGACTTTAATGCCTTGGTCAGCAAAAGAGTGCGCCTTGACTGATTCGGTAACGGCAGCCTCGATCCGATCAACGGCTTGATCAAAGGTTTCATCGGCTGGTTCAAAGTCTTCATCCCAGTATTCAGTCATTGAGAACTGACCATCCTTGGTGTAGTGGAACGAATGACCTTCTGGCAGTTTGTAGACGCCCTTAAAGAACGTTTCCCGGGTAATTGGATATTGGAACGTCAGATATGGCTTGAGGGCTTCTTTGTTCAGCTGCTTGTCGAAGTTCGGGTGTTCCAAGAAGGCCTTGATTTCTGAGCCGACAAAGAACGTCCCATTCATCTTGGCGTAATACAGCGGCTTAATGCCGAAGTGATCGCGGGCCCCAAACATTTCTTGGGTTTGTCGGTTCCAGATGACAAAGGCAAACATCCCCCGCAGCTTCTTGCAGACGTCATCGCCCCATTGCTCATAGCCATGCAGAATGACTTCCGTGTCCGTCTTGGTTGAGAAATGGTGCCCAGCAGCAATCAATTCCTCGCGCAGCGGCTGGAAGTTGTAGATTTCACCATTAAATAAAATGGCCAGGTTTTCGTTTTCATTAAAGATCGGCTGCTTACCGCTCTTAACGTCAACGAAACTTAGACGCCTATGTCCCAAAGCCGCGTGTTCATCGACGAATTGGCCGGCATCATCGGGACCACGGTGGATGATCCGGTCCATCATTTTTTGAATCAGGCTTTCTTTGACTTGTGGCTTTTCATTATCCACAAATGCAACAATTCCACACATAATGACTCTCCTATGTTCTTGACTAAATTAGCGCTGCACGAAGTATTCCTTGTACTTCTTAGGCATTAACGAAAAGGCGTAGTGCATCAGCAGCCGCTGCTTGAGCGTATCATGCTTGTCAAAGGCCGTCGTACCCCAGTTGCCTGATTCAAGCATCTGCTTGGCACGCTCCTTATCTGGGCCTTCCTTAGCGTACTTGTAGAAGACTTTCTTAGGAACGCTCAGCCACAGCTTGTTGCCGTCTGCATAATCGGTATGGTCATATGGACGATGGTAGATGGCATCATCAACCACGTACTTAGCCAGATTGTAGCCGTTTAAAGTGCAGTAGTAGCTGCTGCGGCCCTGACGCAGATTGATCTCAAAAATCTTGAATTTGCCATCGCGCCGGTCGTACTTCATGTCAAAGTCCGCAAACCCGACGTAATTGATTTCTTCCAAGAACTTTTGAATCGTTTGGTAGATTTCCATGTTCTTTTCTGGAATGATCACCATATAGTTGCCGACTGCCACTGGCGATGGATCTTCCAGCAGGGGATGACCAAGGCAGATCATGCGTACCTTGTGATCTTGACCAACATAGGCATTTACCACGCGCATGTTGGAATCATCGCCGGGAATGAAGTCCTGGGCGATCAGCTTTCCGGTATAGCCAGCTTGAGCAATCTCAGGCAGCAGCTTATCAAACTGAGCCCGCGTGTCCAAGACATAGGCCTTTTTACGATCAGCAAAATGAATGTCCAGCCAGGCGATACTGTCGGAAGGCTTCAAGGCAATCGGAAAATCAAATGGCAGCTCAATTTCTTTTGGCTTCGTAAATTCAGCCGCTTCAATCAGCTTGGTCTTTGGATAAGGCAGGCCATACTTTTCCGCAGCAGCGTAAAAAGTTTCTTTGGTCCCCAGTTTTTGGAACATGTCATAGTCAACATATGGGCAGACAAACCATTGCTTCAGCTCGTCTAAGTGCTTGGCGATCAGTTCCGTGTAGCCATCCCCACAGGACAGCAGCAGGTATTTTTTATCCGGCTTTAAGTTCTTGGCAATCTCACGCATCGACTTGATAAAGCCTGGATCTTCGTTAAAGCCTTCAATTACATGCACATCAGCCAGCTTGGTGTAGCGAGTTGGCGCCATGTGCGTAACTCCATAGGCAATGCTTTTGATTCCATAGGCTTCATAAAAAGAACGTGCCATGCCATAGCAGTTAAAGTCCGTTCCCAGCAGAATTGGCTGGAAATCAATTTGATCATTCACTTTAAAATCATCCTCATATTTTCCTAGTGATACTGTCAACGGCGATTATAAAAAACGCCCTCTGAAACCTTAATGATAATCCAAACCCAAGGCACCTTCAAGATATTCTCTAATCCTTAAGCTTAGCTAAACGTCCTTGACGCAGATAAACGCTCAAAATCGCCAGGTCAGCTGGATTGACCCCACTGATCCGCGATGCCTGCGCCAAAGTTTCAGGCCGAATCTTCTCCAGCTTCTGACGGCCTTCAGTAGCCAGACCATCAATTGCCGAATAGTCCAGGTCAGCCGGGATCTTCTTGGCTTCCATGCGCTTCAGCCGTTCAACCTTGACCTCTTCTTTTTTAATGTAGCCCTCGTACTTCAATTGAATCTCGACCTGTTCGATCACTTCTCGACTGAGCGGTTCATCTGGATCAGGAATCAGGTTCATCAGCGTCTGATAGTCAACATATGGTCGTTTTAAGAAATCAGCGGCCGCGATGGCATCTTTCAAAGGATTGTCGCCGTGAGCCTCAATCAGGTTGTTGGCTGCCTCATTGGTTGGCTTGATGCGAATCTTCTTGAGTCGAGCAATCTCAGCTTCAACCAAGGCCTTTTTATGCTCCATTTTAGCCAAGCGCTCATCAGAAACCAATCCAATCGCGTGTCCTTTTTCCATCAAGCGCAGATCGGCATTGTCATGACGCAGGATCAGCCGGTATTCGGCACGACTGGTCAACAGCCGATATGGTTCTTTGGTTCCCTTGGTTACCAAGTCATCGATCATTACGCCAATGTAAGCATCCGAGCGTTTCAACACGAACGGCCCCTTGCCTTGAGCACGCAGCCCGGCATTGATGCCCGCGATCAGTCCTTGACCAGCTGCCTCTTCATAACCCGAGGTGCCATTGGTCTGGCCAGCCGTAAACAGATTCTTGACCAGCTTGGTTTCCAGGGTTGGATGCAGCTGATATGGCGCCACCACGTCATACTCGATTGCATAGCCTGGCCGCATCAGCTTGGCTTTTTCCAGCCCTTTTACAGAATGCAGCATCTTTTCTTGAATTTCTTCAGGCATCGAGGTTGACATACCGTCCACGTACCATTCGTCAGTATCGCGGCCTTCTGGTTCCAAGAAGACCTGGTGGCGATCCTTATCGGCAAACCGCACGATCTTGTCTTCAATTGAAGGACAGTAGCGCGGACCAACCCCTTCAATCACCCCAGTAAACATTGGCGCCCGATCAAGGTTGTCGCGAATGATCTGATGCGTGGTTGGGTTGGTGTAGGTCAGCCAGCAGGAAATCTGATCAGTGACTGCGATATATTGACTGTCCGGCGTATCAAAACTGAAATGATGCGGTTTTTCGTCACCAGGCTGCTCTTCGGTAACTGAATAATCAATCGTATTGCCGTTGATGCGTGGCGGCGTCCCGGTCTTGAATCGCTGCAGATCAAAGTCCAGCTCTTCTAGATTCTCAGACAGCTTAGTGGCTGACTGCGTATTGTTTGGACCAGATTCATACATCAATTCGCCAATAATGATCTTGCCGCGGGCTGCCGTTCCCGTTGCCAATACTACGGCCTTGGCAAAATAGCGGGCCCCGGTATTGGTAATGACTCCTTTGCAGACGCCATCTTCAACCACCAGCTGATCAACGGTGGCCTGCCGCAGCGTCAGATTAGGCGTTTCTTCCATCGTCTGCTTCATGGCTCGGTGATAGGCGTGCTTGTCAGCCTGAGCCCGCAACGCACGGACGGCTGGACCTTTCCCCGTGTTGAGCATCCGCATCTGAACATAGGTCTTGTCGATATTGTGGCCCATTTCACCGCCTAAGGCATCAATCTCACGAACTACGATTCCCTTAGCCGGTCCCCCCACTGATGGATTGCATGGCATAAAGGCAACCATTTCCAGACTGATCGTCAAAAGCAGCGTCTTGTTGCCCATGCGTGCTGCCGCCAATGCCGCTTCTGATCCCGCATGACCAGCTCCAACGATGATTACGTCAAAGCTGCCGGCATCAAACGGCTTACCTTGTGAAATCTGCATTTTTATCTCCTTTACTTTCCTAGACAGAACTGGCTGAACAATTGATCCAACAGCTCATCTTGATAGCTGTCGCCGGTAATCTCACCCAACAGTTCCCAGCACCGCGTCATGTCGATCTGGACCAAGTCGACTGGCATTCCAGCTGCAATCCCGCTCAAAACGTCATTCAAGGCGTCATTGGCTTGATGAAGCAGTCCAATATGCCGGGCGTTGGTAACCATAACGGTACTTTGCGAGCTTTCGATTCCTTCATCAAAGAACATATGGCTGATCGTCCGGCCCAATTCTTCCATTCCCTCATGCTCAACGATCGAGGTCTTGATGACGCGATCGCCAGCCGTCAGCTGACGCAGCTCATTTAGATCGATTCGGTTCGGCAGGTCGGTTTTGTTTAAGATGACGATGCGTGGCTTGCCAGCCGTCAGCTTGATCAGTTCTCGGTCCTCATCGGTCAATGCATTGGAACTGTCAATCAAAAGCAGCACCAAGTCAGCCGTATCGATCGCCTGACGACTGCGCTCAACGCCGATTTTTTCGACCGTATCCTCAGTATGGCGAATCCCAGCCGTGTCGATCAGTTTTAAAGGCACGCCTTCTACGTTGACGTATTCCTCAATCACGTCACGCGTGGTTCCGGCCACGTTGGTTACGATTGCCTTGTCCTCATGCAAAAGCGTGTTGAGCAGGCTGGACTTGCCGACGTTTGGCCGCCCAATGATTGCCGTTGCCAGACCATCTCTTAACACCTTGCCCTGCTTGGCGGTTTTTAAAAGTGCCTGAATGCGCTGCTGAACCTCTTGGGCCTTTTCTTTCAGCATCTTGGTCGTCATTTCTTCAACCGCGTCATATTCTGGGTAGTCAATGTTGACCTCAACCTGCGCCAAGACGTCCAGAATATCCTTGCGCAAAGCCTTGATCAAGCGAGACAGATCGCCATCCAGCTGGTTTAGCGCCACCTTCATTGATTTGTCGGTTTTGGCGCGGATCAGATCCATCACGGCTTCCGACTGTGAAAGATCCAGCCGACCGTTTAAAAAGGCTCGTTTGGTAAACTCACCCGGTTCTGCCAGTCGGGCGCCATGACTAAGCGTCAGCTGCAGAATCCGATTGGTAGCCAGCAGTCCGCCATGACAGTTGATTTCGACAACGTCTTCTCTAGTGTAGGTATGAGGTGCCCGCATGATTGAAACCATGACCTCA
This sequence comes from Limosilactobacillus mucosae, assembly GCF_013423865.1. NCBI lineage: Bacteria > Bacillati > Bacillota > Bacilli > Lactobacillales > Lactobacillaceae > Limosilactobacillus > Limosilactobacillus mucosae. The sequence continues at coordinate 2,046,274 of NZ_CP058954.1, forward strand.
TCAACTTCCGCACCACTGTCGGGATCAACGATATGCCCATAGTTAATGGTATTGGTTGCCACCTTTGCCAGATCCTTGCTGCCATGGTACAGCTTTTTGGCAACGGCAACGGCCTCCTCGCCGCTGATCCGAATAATCGAGATGCCCCCTTCGCCAACTGGGGTCGAGATGGCTGCAATTGTATCAAATTCTGAATTTGCCATTTTCTGCTCCTTTCCGCCGCAATAAAAAAAGTGCCGAGTCCACGCTCTCCCCGCTTTGGGATCAACATGGTCAAAGCACTTTCACTACTCTAACTAACGGTAAATTCAATTAACATCGCTATTTTAGTTTTTCAGCGTTTGGTTGTCAATCAATTAATTCTTTGGTGCTACCACGACGCTGCGATACGGATCACGACCATGTGAATAGGTCTTGACCCGCGGATTGTCTTCCAAGACATGGTGCAGATATTTGCGTTCACGAGCCGGCATTGGGTCCAAAAAGACGGCTTGACCAGTAGCAATTACCTCGGTGAAGCAGCGAGCAGCCAGTTTTTCCAATGACTGCTGCCGTTTCTGACGGTAATTCGACGTATCCAGGATCAGCCCCGGATCATCGACGCCATGATAGCTTAAAAAGGCCGTTCCCAACTGTTCCAAGGCATTGATCCGTCGCCCATGAAAGCCGATGACTCGTCCTGAATTGTCGGCCTGCAGATCAACGACCAATTCATGAGTCCGCAGCTTGACGATTTTAGGCTTAGCCGTTACCCCAAGCGCTGCCAGCACGTCTTTCAGATAGCCGCAAAGTGCCTGGGCCGCTTGATTCATCTTCTGCACGTTGGCTTGATGACGATGCTCCATTTCCAAGGCATCTGGCTCATTTGAATCATTTGCTGCCGGTTTGACGTTTTGTTTTTTGTCTGTCGGCTTGGCAGTTTTGACCACGACCGTTTTTTTAGCTGGCTGGGACTTAACGGCCGAATTTTTTACGATTGGCTTTTGCGGCTGCACCGGCCGTTTTAATTCAGCCTGAATTTTGGCGTTCCGACGGCCAAATCCAAGAAAGCCATGCCGCGGCTGCTCCAAAACCTGAATATCTAATTGATCACGATCGGCTTTAAAGGCAGCTGATGCGGCTGCGATTGCTTCATCAATTGTCTGCGCCTCAAAAGTTTCCATAAAGCTCCCCCTCAATCATTATCAAAAAAGAGCGGTCAAGCCGCCCTCGTTGCTCAATTATTTCCGCTTGCTGCGGTAGGCCTTGCGCTTAGCCTTGGCAATCTTGTTGCGGTGGCGACGTTCAGCAGCCTGTTTTTCTTCACGTTCGCGACGAATCTTGAACGGATTTTGGAAGATCAGTACCTGCAGAACCTGGAAAGCGTTGGATACTACCCAGTAAAGCGTAATTGCCGAACTAAAGCCCAGTGCCATGAAAAAGACCATGATCGGCATAAACCAGGTCATTGATTTGGTCATGGCATTTTGTTCCGGCATTGAAGCCATTGACAGCCAGGAACTGATAAACGTAAACAGGGCCGCCAAAATCGGCAGCACGTAGTATGGGTCATTGTGGCCCAGCTGCAGCCATAAGAAGCTCCCACTGCGCAAAACGTGCGTCCGCCAGATGGCTTGATACAATGCCCACATAACTGGCAGCTGAACCAGCAGAGGCAGCATCGAAGCAAACGGGTGCACGCCAGCATCCTTATAAAGCTTTTGTTGCGCTGCCTGCATCTTTTCCAGTGATTCACGATCGCGTCCAGGATACTTCTTTTGAATCTCCTTAAGCTGCGGCGTTAATTCCTGCATCTTGACCGACATCTTGGTCTGGTACACCATCAATGGCAGAATGATAATCCGCACGATAATCGTAAAGATGATGATCCCCATTCCATAGCCGCCAAAATTGTTGGACAGCCAGATTATGAACCGTGAGCAGTTATAGATGATGTAATGATCCCAAAAGCCGGTACTGTGGCTGGTAATTGGTGAATTGGAACAAGCAGCCAAAAAGACTGCCAGACTCATAATCCCCGCCAGGCTTAGGATTTTCTTGTGTCCTTTTCTCAAAGTGCGATCCTCTCTTAATCTTCTTTTAACAGATGGGCCAATTTCAGTGCATGAACCAGATTCTTTTTAACTTCTGCCATTTCCAAGCCATCAGCAGCTGGCCGCGCAATAATCAAGAAGTCAACGTCAGGCTTGATTGCCGGCTTAACCTCCAGCAGCGTTTGGCGGATCCGCCGCTTCAGCCAATTGCGGTGTACGGCATTACCGATTTTCTTGCCGACTGAGATGCCGACCCGAAAATGTTTCTGACCTGGTTTTTGCATTTGATAGATGATAAATTTTCGATTGGCTACGGAATCATGAGTTTCAAAGACCCGCTGAAATTCACTTTCCTTTTTTATTCGGTATGACTTTCGCATGTTCGCTCCAACCTTTAAAAATACAAAAAGGACTGAGGCACAACCGCACATAATGCAGTGGATGAATGCCCCGGCCCCTTTTAGAAAAAAAGCCACTAATTAAATAGTGGCCGATTTTATGCAGATAATACTTTGCGGCCCTTTTGACGACGACGAGCCAATACCTTACGGCCGTTGCTCGTGCTCATACGCTTGCGGAAGCCGTGAACGCGTGCGCGGTGACGCTTCTTTGGTTGAAATGTGCGCTTCATTGAGTGCACCTCCTCGCTTGTATTTATTATTTTATTTACAGTCCAAAAAGACAATCTCTTCAAACATACTTTTGAAGTATAACACATCCTACGCCAAGAATAAATGATTATCTTGCGTTATTTTAGCGTTTTTTACTGCACAGAAGCGGCCAGTTATCCCCAGTTTTTTCCACAAGTACCAAAACAAAACTGGGGACTTTTATATTTATCCACAGAGTTATCCAAAGCAAAAAGAGTTCCCCACAGGTTGTGGAAAAAGTTATCAACATATCTGTGGATAATTATGAAAACATGACTAGTACGCTTTTAATTCGCTAAAGTTATCCACAGATCACCAGTGATTAACTTGATTTTGTCTTTTCTTTTTCCACAAATCCACAGCCTTGTGGAAAACTTATCAACATGTCTGTGGATTTTGTTAATAGTTTTTACACAGCCTTGTGGAAAACTACCAGACAATGCTAAAATATTCTTTGGATTTTTAATTAGCATGAGGAGGAATTTAC